>NZ_JANUXX010000009.1 GCF_024814375.1 Streptococcus sciuri | reverse complement strand
GCAAATCCAAGGGCTGAGACAAGTCCAAGACCTAATAGAGATAGGGCTGAAGCTTTCTCACCTGTTTGTGGTAATTGGTGATGACGTGCGACACGTGAGTAAGTCGCTTTTTCACCTTTTTCACCTTTTTCACCAGTTTTTGGTAATTCAGCTTTTCGGTTTGATAAGTCAAGACCTTTAGCTAATTCTACTTGTTTCGGTGCTTTAGGTGCTTGGTTAACAACCTCAAGACCTTTAACTGGTTCTGATTTAACTTCAGTTTTAGCATCTTGTTTTGGTGCTTTAATTGCTGGTTTTGATTTAACAACATCAAGACCTTTAACTAGTTCTGATTTAACGTCAGTTTTAACGTCTTGTTTTGGTGCTTTAGTTGCCTGTGTTGTGTCGACAACATCAAGACCTTTAACTGGTTCTGATTTAACTTCATCAGATTTAGGTGTTGTGATAGCTTCTGACTTCTCATCTTTTACACCTTTATCTTGTTCTGATTCACTTGTCAATGCATGTTCAAGCGTATATCGTACTTTAAGGCTTTCATATTTAGACCTTGCTGCTTTTTCAAATGCTTTCGCTTCTTCATACGATGCTTGTGCTTTCGCAAGAGCGGCTTTCGCTGTTGTCTCTTTTGCTTGGGCTTCCGCTAACAAGGCTTCTGCTTTTGTTACATTCGCTTTTGCATTTACAATCGCATCAACACCTGCTTGTGCCTTGATAACGTCAGTCTTTGATGCACTTAAGTTCGCTTTGGCCTCTTCTAACACCTTATTGGCTTCTGATAAAGCAAGTTCGGCTGTTAATAATTTAGAATCTTCTAAATCAAATACTTTTTGCGCTTCTCGTAAGGCTTCCGCACTTCCACTTGCTTTCGCTTTGGCTTCTAACAAGGTTTTTGATTTGGTTTCTGCACTTGCTGTCAACGCTTTCAAGGTATCAATAGCTGATGACTCTTTAATTTTAGCACTTGATAATGCGTCTTGAGCTTTTACAAGATTGGCTTTTGCCTCGGTCAATTGACTTGGTGTGCTTCTCAAGGCTGTTAACTCTGATTTCGCTTTTGTGACAGTTTCTTTTGCAACGGTCTCTTGAACTTTAGCTGTTGTCAATGCTTCTTGGGCTGATTTCAAGGCGGTTTCAGCTACGGCTAAATTGCTCTTAGCTTGGTTCAATACGTCTTGTTTGTCGTCCAATTTAATTGGCGTCATTAATTTCGCATTTTTAGCTAGTGTTTCTTCATATGCTTTATGATTGTACTGTTTATAGTATTCAAGCAGTTGTGTATCTTGGTTCATTGGTGTGACAACCACATTAAATGTACGAGCACCGGGTATACCCTGACCATCTGATGTGGTATAGACATCATAGGCAAGTGCGTCATCTAGTAATACACTACGAGAATGCCCACTACTTTGATGCGTACCTTCATAAAGAAAATGATTGACATGGTAGTACATTTGTGTTAAAATCTCTTTAACAGTCATAGATTTTGGATTTGTATGAACCTGTTGAATTGTCTCTGCAGTTAATACTTGATGTTGCTTTTCTGCTTCAATATATCCAGGTGTGATCCACAACCATGATAACAATTCTCCACCTGGGAATTCTGATTTTGCGTTCATCGTATTAATGATATCCGGATCATGTGTTGGAATTGGTGTATCCGGACCGTATTTGGCCTTATACAGTGCTGTTTTTTCCCTGTTGTAATCATCAACCACTTGACTGTAGACAGCTTTTTTATGAATACCAAGGAATTCTCTTAATTTATTTGTATAATCGGTTACAAAAATATTCATCAAATCATGAATTTCTTTGGGTAAATGTTCAATATCATAGCGTGTTGTGTCATCGGTTTGGATGTTTAATGTTGCAGTTTCCGATAGATATTTGCCTTTTTTATCCATTAAATTATCAACTTTAACCATCGCATCATAATCGTCATTGACTGCTGCGTCATATAAAGCTTGTTTCATTTCGTCTGTTAGGATATCTTTATTAAATTTGATATCCCATGTCACTACACCTTTTGACGCTTCCGTTACTGCTGATTTTGCGGTATCAACACTTGCTTGGTTTTTTGTTACGGCTGCTTCAGCTGCAGCTACTTTAGTACCTGCTTCAGTAGCTTTTGCTTCTGCATCTGTTACTTTGTGTTCTGCTGCTGTTACAGCTTGCGCATGGGTTGCATCGACTTTTTCTGCTTCAACTACTGCTGTTTCCGCTTGAGATACATGCGTTTTTGCTGTTGCTACTTCTTGTGTTGCTTCTGTTACAGATTGTTTTGCGTCGTCAACAGATACCGTTTGTTTTTCCAAATCTGAAACTTTTTGGGCATCAGCATCCGCTGTTGCTTGGGCTCTTGTTAAATGAGACTGCGCTTCACTTACGACGGCTTCTTGGGCTGATACAGCTTGTGCTTGTGTATCCACTTTTGTTTGTGCTTCTACCATCGATGATTGAGCTGCGCCAACTTTTGCTTGTGCAGCATCTAAAGCCTGATTCGCAGCTTCTTGTGCTTGACTTGACGTGTCCACACTTTTAGCATCTGCCAAAGCCTTCTCTGCCTCAGATAAGGCTTTTTGAGTGTTCTCATAATTAGCTTGAGCATTTGCTTGAGCTTGTGAAGCAGTCTCACGCTGAGCAGTTGCCTGTGTCAACTCTTCTTGCGCAGAAGCTACTTGGTCAGCACTAACCGCTACTGGTGTGCTTGCACTTGTCGCTGTATTATCTACTGCTTTTGGTTCTGCTACTTCATCCGCAAAAGCATTAGCCGACAAAGCCACCGACGCCAAAAGGGCGCTTGATACTGTCAAGCTTTTTAATAGTCGTTTTTTTGTCATTTATTTTCTCCCAAATAGTGTGATATAAAAGATTTATCAATAGTATTTTACCCCCCCCGATTTTGTCAAGTGATTTTAAGCTTTTTTTATCTTTTTATGGCAAAAGAATAGGATAAGATAAGTAGTCTGAACGTGGTATTGCTATTTGAAAATGTTAGTTGAGATTATACCTCAAGAAGACTAGGACGCAACTCTATATTAACCACCCAACCATATTATCTTGAATTGAAGTCAGAAAAACACCTGCAAGCCGACTTTCGTAAACGGTCTGCCAACAACTTTTTATTCTATTATCAAACTTAAAAAGGAAGGGGATAATTCCACCTCCTTTTTTTGTATTTTCGCAAGCTGAGATTTATAATTGTTACTTTAGATTTTTTAAGTAAACCTCTTCGCTAAAACCGCGATTTTTCAAGCCTTCTTCAGCCATTTGAATCAAGTGAGCGCTTGCCACTTCTAGTTCTTTTTTATCCTCCTTAGAAATGGTCGTTCCCGCAAAAAGACGGCGCATCTTTCTATAGTCATGATTATATTTTTGATATAAAGAAAAGTTATCAAGGTAATCTCCTAATTTTTCGAGATTATTAAATAAACCGACATGAAATGCAACGGGAACAAAGTTTTTATCTAGAGATTGAGTACAAGTGCTTCTAAATTCAACCGTCCCCCTTGTTGTCAGGTCTTCGTAGTTATAGCTACGATGGTAATAAAAATCCTCCTCTCTAGGTGTTATGTTGATTTTATCACCTTGTAAATCGTAAGCTTCGATAATACTTTTTGAGAAATAATCTTTAGCTCTAATAGGAGAAAAATAGACCATTTTACCATCCCGCATGGTCGTGAAAAGACTAGTCCGATCCAGATAATTAATGAAATCATCAATTCCTGTGAAACGGCGAGTATAAAGCCCTGTATTTTCCATATGTTTGCCATGCATGGACTCTTCCCAAAAAATATCACGCGAGAGACGAGTATTCCAACCACTACCCCAAAATGTAGAATTAGCAAATAGATAAGCTTTGATAGGTTCTAGTTGATTAAAACGGTTGAGCGTTGGGATAAGCGTTTGCTTTGAAATATCAAGTTGCACTTGATTGCCACAGATAAAAGCACCGTAGTTTGGATAAGAATGAAACACACCTGTTTGTTCCTTATCTGATAAAGCGAGATAGGAAAGCAACATTTGGTAGCGAGGTAGGGCAACTGGACGATTATCATTGATAGCCCAATGCGGATGAACGCCCCAACCTTGCAATTCATGAGAATGATGATGAAGGTAAGGCTGGATGATTGTAAGGTAATTTTTAAAGCGTTTATCAACTTCTTGGATCGTCAAAGATTTTTTAAAGGCAAACTCTAAGATATTATAGGACACCTCAAAGAGGATAGAATCTCCAGAAATGGGCTCCATAATCTGCACATGCGCACCGTCTTCATCTTTCTTCACAGACTGAAAGCCATGTTGCTCTACCAAATAAGCGAGCAGTTCTTTTGAGACGGTAATGTCTGTGGCATTTCCCAACGTGTTGACAATAGGAAACTCGAACTCAACTCCTATATAAGCTTTAGGAGCAGTCTTAATCGGCTTAATGTAGCGATTGTATAACAATTCCTTAGAACGCATCTTGGCAACCTTTCACTTTTTCTTTTCTAAGTATTATACCATACTTCTCTTTATTATCAGAATATTTCGATGGCAAAAAAGCGCCGTAGCGCTTGTGTTTTAATCTAAGCCGACACGCTTAAAAACTTCATCAACACGTCTTGCGTAATAATTTGGATTGAAGAGTTCATCAATTTCATCTTGAGTGAGACGACTAGTAACCTTTTCATCTGCTTCCAAAAGAGGTTTGAAAGGTACTTGATTATCCCAAGAATAAGCGGTTTTCGGCTGTACCAAATCATAAGCTTCTTCACGAGTCATTCCTTTTTCAATCAAAGTCAACATAACACGCTGACTGTAAATCAAACCAAAGGTAGACTGCATATTGCGTAGCATATTTTCAGGGAAAACCGTAAGATTTTTTACAATATTGCCAAAGCGATTAAGCATGTAATCAATGAGAATCGTAGTATCCGGTGCAATGATGCGCTCAGCAGATGAATGAGAGATGTCGCGTTCATGCCAAAGAGCAACATTTTCATAGGCAGTTACCGCATGCCCACGAATAACACGCGCCAGACCAGTCATATTTTCAGAGCCGATAGGATTGCGCTTGTGAGGCATAGCTGAACTCCCTTTTTGTCCTTTAGCAAAAAATTCCTCTACTTCGCGTTGTTCAGACTTTTGCAGACCCCTAATTTCTGTCGCCATACGTTCAATAGAAGTTGCAATCAAGGCGAGTGTTGAAAAATACTCAGCATGAAGGTCACGTGGCAAGACTTGTGTTGAGATTTCTTGGGCACGGATACCAAGTTTATCACAGACATACTGCTCAACAAAAGGCGGAATATTGGCGAAATTACCCACAGCGCCTGAGATTTTACCAGCTTCGATACCTTCTGCTGCACGCTCAAAACGCTCTATATTGCGTTTCATTTCACTGTACCAAGTTGCAAGCTTGAGCCCAAAAGTTGTTGGCTCTGCATGTACACCATGAGTGCGCCCCATCATAATAGTGTACTTATGCTCACGCGCCTTATCTGCGACAATCTCTGTAAAACGTATCAAATCTTTGCGGATAATATTGTTAGCTTGCTTATAGAGATAACCATAGGCCGTATCTACCACATCAGTCGAGGTCAAGCCATAATGCACCCACTTACGCTCTTGACCTAGACTCTCAGAGACTGCACGAGTAAAAGCCACCACATCATGGCGAGTTTCTTGTTCTATTTCTAAGATGCGTTTTATATCAAAAGTAGCTTTCTCACGAATCCGAACGACATCTTCCTTTGGAATTTCTCCCAATTCAGCCCATGCTTCATCCGCTAAAATTTCTACCTCCAACCAAGCACGGTACTTGTTTTCTTCACTCCAAATGTTTGCCATTTCAGGACGTGAATAACGATTAATCATATTATTTATGCTCCTTCATTTAATTATTGTATGCCACTCAATTATTAATCCACAATTCATATCTGTATCATCTGAAAAAAATCAATTTCTCAGAAATCAATGCCTTTACCAAACTCTACCACTTCATCAGGGGCGTCACTAAACAAGGTCACATGTCCCATTTTGCGGTTATGCTTAGTTTCTGTCTTTCCATAAAGATGAAGATGAGCAGATGGGTGTGAACGAACAAATTCCTGAGCTTTCTGTATGTGCTGTCCAAGGACATTAAGCATAACAGCCGATGCATGCAGATGAACAGTGGGAAGTTCCTGTCCCAAAATACCTAAAATATGAGTATCAAACTGAGAAAAGTCGCAGGCTTCAATGCTATAATGTCCAGAATTATGTGGTCGCGGAGCAATTTCATTGACAAGAATATCATCTGCTGTCGCAAACATCTCAACACAAAGGCTACCCGAAAGTTGCAACCGCTCAGCAATTTTAATAGCCATTCGCTTAGCTTTTTCTGCTAATTTTTGTGAAATGCGGGCAGGCACGATAGTTTTAGAGAGAATATTATTCCGATGGATATTTTCTTGCACAGGAAATACAGTCACATCACGCCCATTTCCAGAGATGATGACTGAAATTTCAAGCTCAAAATGAATAAACTCTTCCAAAACACACTCAGATTGAGAAGCCAAGTCTCTAGCAGAAGCCAAATCTTTCTTACCACGAATAACGACTTGACCATGTCCATCATAGCCACCAGTTGCTGTTTTGAGAACATAGTTTTTAGAAAAATCAAGTTCATCTAGGTCTTCTGGAGACTTAATGACCTTGTAAGGAGCAACTCGTACTCCTACTCGATTAGAGAGGAAGTCCTTCTCAAAAATACGATTCTGAGAAATACGCAAAAGTTCTGTGCCTTGTGGCAACTGATCTGGTTTTATAACCTGATCCAAGCCATCAGCATCAACATTTTCAAACTCATAAGTCAGCACATCGCAACGCTCCGCTAGCTCACGTAAAGCTTTTACGTCGTTATAAGGTGCAACAATCATTTCACTAACACGAGATGCAGGACAATCTATTGTAGGATCAAGAGTCACAACCTTATGTCCCATGTAAATAGCAGCAATCGCCATCATCTGTCCTAGTTGACCACCTCCGATAATGCCAATAGTCTTAGATGAGTTCATCAGTTGACACCTCCGCAATTTTTCTTTGTTCTTCTGCAAAATTTGCTAGTTTCTGAGCAAGAGCTACATCTTCGATAGCTAAAATCCGCAAAGCAGTCAGCGCCGCATTGGTTGCACCTGCTTCTCCAATTGCCATCGTTGCGACAGGGACACCACCAGGCATCTGCACAATGGAGTAAAGCGAATCAAGCCCATTTAGAGCACGAGACTTGACCGGTACACCAATGACAGGCAAAGTCGTCTTAGCTGCAACCATACCTGGCAGATGTGCTGCCCCACCTGCACCTGCAATAATCACTTTTATGCCTCGATGGCGTGCCTCCTCAGCATAACGAAACATAAGATCTGGAGTACGATGAGCAGAGACCACCTTTTTTTCATAAGCAACACCGAATTTCTCCAACACTTGAGCTGTTTTCTGCATGGTTGCCCAGTCTGACTTGCTCCCCATAATGATAGAAATGATTGCTGTCATAGTGCTTTACTCCCAATATCTAATCTATAAAATAGTCCTGTTGTTTCTTGCTCTTTTAACTTTTTATATATAATCTCTTGTGCAGTCGCAACATCATCTGCTGTCGTGACTAGCATATAGACACGCCCACCATCTGATAGCAATCTCTTGCTATCTTCTGCAAATTTAGCGCCTGCGTAATAAGTTGTAATGTCTCCTGTTGTCTTTTGAGGTAATTGCACACCTTTTTCATACTGCAACGGATAACCCTCGCTAGCTACGACTACACCGAGAGTCACTCCTTTTTCTGCCCACTTGATGTCTGGAGTTACTCCATCTAAAATATCTGTAATATTCTGCGCAAAATCGCTGGTCAAGCGTGGTAAAATAACCTGAGTCTCAGGATCCCCAAATCGAGAGTTAAACTCAATAACCTTAGGACCATCCGCTGTCAGAATTAGACCTGCATAAAGAACACCTAAGTAGGGACGTCCTTCTGAAATCATCCCTTCAAGCACAGGTTTGATAATCGTGTCAATCGCAGTTTCAACGACAGATGGCGACAAGTGAGTAACAGGTGCATATGCCCCCATACCACCCGTATTTGGTCCTTTATCACCATCAAAAGCACGCTTGTGATCCTGTGCAGTAGGCATAATATAAAATTGTTCACCGTTGACAAAAGCAAATAGCGAAAACTCTTCGCCGTCCAAGAACTCCTCAATAACGACACGCGCACCACTATCACCAAATTTATTGTCCAAAAGCATATCGTGAGCAGCAGTAATTGCTTCGTCTACCGTCATAGCAACTACAACACCCTTGCCAAGCGCCAATCCATCTGCTTTAACAACAATTGGTGCACCTTCTTTTATGATATAAGCTTTAGCTGCCTCAAAGTCTGAGAAAGTTTCATAACGTGCGGTGGGCACACTGTATTTGGTCATAATAGACTTGGCAAAGTCTTTAGACCACTCCAGCTCTGCAGCAACTTTTTTCGGGCCAAAAGCTTTTAAACCAGCCGCCTCAAAATCATCTACAATCCCTGATGCTAAAGCATCATCTGGACCAATAAATGTCCAAGCAATATCTTGCTCCTTGGCAAAATCAATCAGCGCTGAATGTTCGGAAATACCGATATCCACTACATCCAATCCATCCAAAGTCATCCCATCGTTTCCCGGCGCAACAAAAACCTGACTCACTCCTTTTGAATCCAACAGTTTTTTCGCAATAGCGTGCTCACGTCCTCCTGAACCAACAACTAAAAGTTTCACAGTCTCACCAAAACACTTACCTAAAAAGAACTCATAAATGGGTATTATCCTCTTTTTAGGATTATCCTTTCAAATAACGAATTTTACGAGTTTATTATAACACATTTGTTCGTCTAAATCTATTGTAAACCAAAAGACCGAGGATAAATTCTCAGCCTTTAGTCTTTTTTAAAATGGTAATTCCTCCTCTTCCAAAACCAAGTCGACCAAATCAGCACCTGCATTATTTTCACGCATAGCACGCTGGGCACGACTCTCTAAAAGCTGGAAAGATGAAGCGAGTACTTCTGTAATGTAGTGTTTTTTACCATCTTTTTCGTATTTTCGTGTTCTCAGCTCGCCCTCCACCGTTATGAGACTGCCCTTACTTCCATAACTCGCCAAAGTTTCAGCTAAACGTCCCCAGACAACAACATTGATAAAATCCGCCTCACGTTCGCCATCTTGGCGTTTGAAACGACGGTTAACCGCCAGAGTCACACGTGTGACCGATTTATCATTAGATGTTTTGATCATTTCTGGTGTTGCTGTTAAACGTCCGATTAAAATGACTTTATTATACATATTTTTTCCTCCTACCTATCTATTCGGGAAAAATATTCTTATCAGACTTTTATTGCTTTTGAACTACAATTTCCCAAGAGGCGTCGCCAACCTGCTCAAAGCGAGTAACAGGATAACCATTTTCAGCCGCCCAGTTGGGGATACTTTCCGTCGCCTGAGTACAATCAAATCGAATTAAGAGTTCATCACCGATTTCCAACTCTGCCATTTTATTTTTCGCATCAATAAGCGGAAAAGGGCAAACCAAACCACCTGTTTCTAATCTTACTAAAGCCATAATCTCCTCCTATTTTCTACTTGGTTTGACAAAGATAAAGTGAGAAGCTGTCCAAACACCTAAAATGGTGAGCAAAAGAGCAATCCAACCCTTGCTGGAAATAACTGCCGTTGCCGTTAGACCATTTCCGATAGTACAACCGCCTGCCCAAGAGGCTCCAATTCCCATCAGAATACCACCAATAGCACTTCTTTGGACTGTCTTAACATCGGGCAACCGCCAGCGAAATTCCCCCGCCCCCTTAGCTGCCAAGTACGAACCAAGAAGGATTCCCAAGACCAGAAAGACACCCCAGTTGAGCATTTTACTATTCCCTGTTACCAGATAATTGATAATGTGAGCGGATGGCGTCGTGATACCCAGACCTCCGACACGACCGGTTATTTCACTAGCTGGCCAAGCAATCAGGGCAATCAGACCGATAATCAAACCTGCCGTAAACTTGTGGTAAGTCTTTTCAAAAAGATAGTGGCGAAGTCCCGTGTATTTGGAAGGAAGAGTCGCCGCAGCCCGCCTAGGCTTTTTGAGATACCGCACCACTAGAAAGAGGGTTACAGCAGTTAGCACAAGCACAAAGTACCAGACCGAAATGCCAATCTGTCCCGCTAAATCATCACTGATGACCCAATATTGAGTCAAGGTTTTATTAAGAGGATTCAAAGATCCAAACTTCATGACAGCACTGCCCAGCATGTAGAAGAAGAGAGCAATCCAGCTGCCAATCAGCCCCTCTCCTGCTCGGTACCAAGTCCCTGTTGCACAGCCTCCAGCAAGGACAATGCCAATTCCGAAAATATAAGAACCAACAATCGCCCCCAGCACCGAATAATCCTCGTAGGGATTGGACACAACACCCAGCTGAACCAAGCTCAAAACTCCAATACTCTGAACTGTAATGGCAATGAGAAAGGCATAAAAGAGGGTATAATTTTTGGCAATATACATATCACGAAAACCACCCGTCATACAGAACCTCGTCCGTTGCAAAACGAAACCAAAAGCCAAGCCGACCAGACCGCCCGATAAGATTGTAAGAATCATAAATCACCTCCATTTTTTATTGCCTATCTTATCATCTTTTACCACACTTGACTAATACATATTTGCTATTAGGCGATAGAAAATCTTAAAGTTTCTATTTGAATCAAAAACTGATTAATGCTATTAAATTCCGATTTCAAAAAGTATCATTTTTTTACCTAGCACTAATCTAAACCTCATCAGAGTTTTAATTTCCATATTTTATGTTATATTTTATAACATAAAATATGAGGAAAGTATTGAATGATTTTTTAGAATAATATATAATAAATACAAAAATAGACTGAAACGGAGTGCCTTATGAAAAAATACACAACTATTCTAACGAGCAAAAACAAGCGCTATTCCTTTGTAGATATAGAGAAATCTGTGTCAGAGATAGGAGGAGAAATATCTAGGCTTCCGTATTCTATTCGTATACTCTTAGAAAGTCTTCTTCGGAAAGAGGACGGAGTAGATGTCACTAAAAATCACATATTAAATCTGGTTCATTATAATGCTGCCAATCCAAAAGGGGAAATTCCTTTTAAGCCTAGTCGCGTGATTTTACAAGATTTTACAGGAGTTCCGGTTGTGGTTGATTTAGCTAGTATGCGTGATGCAGTTATTGCTAATGGAGGTAGTCCAGACTTGATTAATCCAGAGATTCCAGTTGATTTGGTGATTGACCATAGTGTTCAGGTGGATTTTTATGGTTGCGATACTGCTTTGGAAGATAATATGACAATAGAATTTACCAGAAATAATGAGCGCTATAAATTTTTAAAATGGGCAGAAGGTTCTTTTACTAATTATCGAGCTGTCCCACCAGCAACAGGGATTATCCATCAAATCAATATCGAATTTCTGAGTGATGTTATTATTGAAAAAGAAGGTGAGTTGTATCCAGACAGTATGTTTGGTACAGACAGTCACACCACGATGATTAATGGAATTGGAGTGCTTGGCTGGGGTGTTGGTGGTATTGAAGCAGAAGCAGCTATGCTTGGTGAGGCTTCTTATTTCCCAGTTCCAGAAGTCATAGGTGTACGTTTGGTTGGAAAATTATCCAATATCGCTACATCCACAGATCTCGCCCTAAAGATAACACAAGTTTTGCGACAAGAAAATGTCGTAGGGAAGTTTGTCGAGTATTTCGGTGAGGGTCTCAAGTATCTCAGCTTGGCAGATCGAGCAACAATTGCGAATATGGCGCCAGAATACGGTGCTACTTGTGGCTACTTTCCTATTGATAATGAAACGCTTCGTTATATGCAATTGACCAATCGTTCAGAAAAGCATATTGAACTGGTAAGGGAGTATGCCAAACAAAATCATCTTTTCTACGATGAGATAGTTGAGCCAACCTATACAAAGATTATTGAACTTGATTTGTCAACAATTGTTCCCAGTATTTCTGGTCCTAAAAGACCGCAGGATTTGATTGAATTGACTCAGGCTAAGACGGAATTTCAAGCTAGTTTGGTGAGAGAACTTGGTGTGCGTGGCTTTGGTTTACCACAGGAAGAATTAGAAAAAACGACTGAGGTGAACTTTGGCGACTATAAAGAAACAATTAAAACAGGTCATGTGGCGATTGCTGCTATAACTAGTTGTACCAATACTTCCAACCCCTATGTCTTAATGGCGGCAGGACTGCTAGCTAAAAAGGCGGTAAAAAAAGGCTTAACCGTATCGAAAACGATTAAAACTTCCCTAGCTCCAGGTAGTAAAGTAGTGACAGGTTATTTGAAACAAAGTGGTCTGCAACCTTATTTAGATCAGCTTGGTTTCCAAGTGGTTGGCTATGGTTGTACGACATGTATTGGAAATTCAGGAAGCCTTTCGCCAGAAGTTTCTAAGGCAATTATAGACCGTGATTTATTGGTAAGTGCCGTTCTCTCTGGAAATCGTAATTTTGAAGGACGGATTAACCCGCTTGTTAAGGCCAATTTTTTGGCTGGACCACCGCTTGTCGTAGCTTATGCCCTTGCAGGAAATATCAATATCGACTTGACCAGAGAGCCTTTGGGCTATGATACAGAAGGTCAGCCAGTATATTTGACAGATATCATGCCATCTCATGAAGAAGTAGCAGATTACGTAACTCGCTATGTCACACGAGATTTATTCAAGCAAGAATACGAACAAGTATTTACTAGCAACGAAAAGTGGAATCAAATCGCAACGACACATTCCAAGACCTATCAATGGAATCAATCGTCTACCTATATTCAAAATCCACCCTATTTTGATCATCTTGATGATGTGGTTGTTCGTCCCTTGAATAATTTGGCTGTTTTAGCAAAATTTGGTGATACCATTACAACAGATCATATTTCTCCAGCAGGAAATATTGCAAAGAATAGTCCAGCAGGGCATTATTTAGAGGAAAATGGTGTTCATTACCAAGAGTTTAATTCTTATGGTAGTCGTCGTGGAAACCATGAAGTGATGATGAGGGGAACCTTTGCCAATATCCGTATAAAAAACGAATTGGCTGATGGTAAGATTGGAGGATACACTATCTACAAGGGTAAAGTTGTATCGATTTACGAGGCAGCTATGGCTTACAAAGAAGATGGAATTGGGACAATTGTTTTGGCTGGACGTGATTATGGCATGGGGTCAAGTCGTGACTGGGCTGCTAAAGGTGCTAGTCTGTTGGGAGTTAAGGTTGTTTTAGCCGAAAGTTTTGAGCGGATTCATCGTTCCAACTTGGTGATGATGGGTGTGCTTCCTTTGCAATATCTGGAAGGCGAAAATGCAACCAGCTATGGCTTAACAGGGAAGGAGATATTTGATGTTCAACTACCAGAAGAGCCAGTTGTGGGCCAGTTGATTACGGTGATTGCTCGAACTGAGCAAAAAGAAATCCGTTTTAAGGTAAGACTTCGTTTTGATGCAGATGCAGATATTCGTTATTACAAGCATGGCGGTATTTTACCAATGGTTGTTCGTAAGAAATTAGAGGAGGTAAGATAATGAAGGGAAACGCAGGTCTGAAAGATATGATTGCCTGCGATACACGAATTAGTGAAATCGTAGAGGACACCCTATCGTACGTAGGCTATAATATCTCGGAATTAATGGAACACAATGCGAGTTTTGAAGAAGTTATTTACCTACTTTGGAATTTACATCTCCCCACTCAAATTGAATTAAAGCACTTCGAAGAAGAATTGCGTGCTAATTATGCTATCAGTGATGCAGTAGAGCAATGTATTTTGATACAATCACGAAAGCACCTCCATCCGATGAGTGTCCTACGTTCAACGATTAGTCTTTTAGGAGTTTATAATATTCATGCAGAGGAAACTTCTCTTGAGGCTACCTATCAGCAAAGTATTCAATTGATGGCGAAAATTCCCACGATTATTGCAACATTTGTGAGACTAAGATCAGGATATACTCCAATTGCTCCGAAACAAACCCTCGGTTTTGCTGCTAATTTTTTATACATGCTAAATGGAACAGAAGCTTGCGCGGAAGAAGTGAAGGCTTTTAATCGAGCGCTGGTTCTGCATGCAGATCATGAATTAAATGCATCAACCTTTGCGGCTCGTGTCTGTGCGTCAACTCTTACAGATATTTATTCTTGTGTCACTGCGGCAATTGGTGCTTTAAAAGGTCCTCTTCATGGTGGTGCCAATGAACGTGTTTTTGAAATGCTAAAAGAAATCAAAGAAAAAGGAAGTGTCAAGGAGTATTTAGATGATAAGCTAGCTTCTCATCAGAAAATTATGGGATTTGGGCATAGAGTTTACAAGGAAAAAGACCCAAGAGAAAAATACCTGCGCGAGATGGCTAAGGAATTAACCCAAGGGACAGAAAATGAAATTTGGTATACTCTTTCTGAGGAGATTGAAGATTATATGAAACACACCAAACATTTGATTCCTAATGTTGACTTCTATTCTGCAACACTCTATCATGTATTGGGAATTGACAGTAGTATTTATACCTTAATTTTCGCAATGAGCCGTATCTCAGGTTGGATTGCTCATATCCAAGAGCAACAAAAAAATAATCGTCTCATTCGCCCACGTTCAAATTATATTGGTCCTCGAAATTTGGAATATATTCCCATCGGAAGGAGATAAGATGGCAGAAAAAATTTACTGTGAAAAAGGGAGCTTGATAGTATCTAACACCCCAGTTATTCCTTATATTGAAGGAGATGGAGTTGGTGAGGAAATTTGGAAATACGCTCAAAAAATCTTTGATCAAGCTATTTTCAAAGCTTATGAAGGACACAAAAAAGTCACTTGGAAACCTTTATTGGCCGGTAAGAGAGCCTTTGAACAGGTTGGAGAGTGGTTACCAGATAAAACCTTAGAAGTGCTTAGTAGCCACTTGGTAGCTATCAAGGGACCTTTGGAAACGCCAGTAGGTGGCGGAATTCGTTCCTTAAATGTGGCTTTACGCCAAGAGCTAGATTTATACGCTTGCGTTCGACCCATTCGTTATTTCGCAGGGGTTCCTAGTCCACTTAAACAACCTGAACAGACAGATATGACAATTTTTAGAGAAAATACAGAAGATATTTATGCAGGGATTGAGTGGGAAAGTGAATCGGATGCTGTCAAGAAAGTCATTGCATTTTTACAACAGGAAATGCATGTAAACAAAATCCGATTCCCAGAAACGAGTGCATTAGGTATCAAACCCATTTCTCGTCAAGGAAGTGAACGTTTAATTCGATCAGCTATTCAATATGCATTGAAACAGGGTTTAAAAAATGTAACTTTGGTTCACAAAGGAAATATCCAGAAATTTACAGAGGGCGGTTTCAGAAAATGGGGCTACGAATTGGCAGAAAGAGAGTTTGCAGAAGAATTAGCAACAGGACAGCTTATCCTAACGGATGTGATAGCTGATAATTTCTTACAACAAATCTTAATCAAGCCTGAGAAATTTGATGTAGTCGCCTTGACCAATCTAAATGGAGACTATGCTAGCGATGCTCTAGCAGCTCAAGTCGGAGGGATTGGTATTTCTCCAGGAGCCAATATCAATTACACAACAGGTCATGCAATTTTTGAAGCAACTCATGGAACCGCACCAGATATCGCAGGAAAAAACCAGGTTAATCCTTGCTCAGTCCTCCTATCAGGTTGTATGCTTTTTGACTATATTGGCTGGTCTGAAGTTTCAAATCGCATTATTACTTCTATTGAAAAAGCTCTAAAAAATCAGCAAATGACAGCAGACTTCGCTAATCTTATCGAAGGAGTACCTCCTCTTTCAACCAGTGAATTTGCAAAAACTTTATTGGCTTACCTATGATTTCTAAAAAATAGACCGTACATTTTGTACGATCTATTTTTAAATTTTTGTCCAATGTTTAGCTGGATCAAAGGCTGTGCCAACTACTTCGCTAGCGCTCAACTCAATAATCCCACGTTTTTGAGGAGCATTTGGCAATTGCAATTCACGAGGGCTACACATCATACCAAAACTCTTTTCACCACGGAGTTCACTTGGAAAAATCAAACTACCATTTGGCATCATAGCACCTGGCAGAGCTACGATAGTTTTGAGACCGACCCTAGCATTTGGAGCTCCTGCCACGATTTGAACAGTCTTATCCCCAGCCACTTTAACTTGACAAATGTTTAGGTGATTGCTATCTGGATGAGCAACCATCTCAACAATTTCACCCACAACGAACTTAGAATCACTACTATTAACCAAACGTTCTCCGAAACCTTCAGCTTCAATCTCTTGATTCAGACGAAAAACATCATCATCTGTCAGAAAGACTTGTCCTGACCCATCAATCGTGATAAGACTAGAAAGCTCAAAAATATTCCACGCTACAGTTTCATTGCTATCCTCTAAGAAGATACGCGTCACCTTTCCTCGACGCTCAAAAGAGAGCTTTTGTCCTTTGCTAGCGGTGACAATCACCATCAACACATCTCCTACGTGTTCCTTATTGTAGCTAAAAATCATTCCTGTATCTTCCCTTCTAAGTCAGCTAAAAATGCTATAATCTCAGTTTTTGTTTTACGTACTTTGCTAACAAAACGCCCAAGTTCCCTGCCTTTATTTAGGACAACGAGACTTGGAATTCCATAAACATCCCAAGTCCTTGCCAAGTCAAGAAAATCATCTCTATCAATGCGAATAAATTCAAAGTCTGAAAACATCTTCTCAATCTCTGGCAATTCAGGATAGATAAACTGGCAATCTGGACACCAGTCCGCCGTGAAAAAGAGCACTAAATACTCCTTATTTTTGATAATATCTGCAATTTCTTCATAAGATGTTGGACTAATCATCACACGATCCTTTCGCTATTATGTTTTTTATTTTACCATAAAAGGATTGTTTTTGTCGCATAAACGAGTAAAATAGAATTATAGAATCGAGGTAATTATGACTGAACTTTTTGACAAAATCAAAGCCGTCACAGCATTAGATGGTATCGCTGGACATGAGCATAATGTCCGCAACTATATCCGAAAACATATCACACCGTTAGTAGATAGTGTTGAAACGGATGGCTTAGGAGGTATTTTCGGTATCAAAAAACACAGCGATACATCTGCTCCACGCATCATGGTTGCAGCTCACATGGATGAAGTTGGGTTTATGGTTTCTAATATCCAAAAAGATGGGACATTCCGTGTCGTTAGTATCGGTGGATGGAATCCTCTTGTCATCAGCTCTCAACGCTTTACTCTCTATACACGCACCAATCAAGCGATTCCTGTCATATCAGGATCAGTTCCTCCTCACTTTTTACGTGGGAAAAATGGCAATGTGACACTTCCTGCCGTCTCTGACATTATCTTTGATGGAGGATTTAAGGACAAAATAGAAGCAGAGCAATTTGGTATTGCAGCTGGCGACATCATTGTCCCAAAATCCGATGCTATCCTCACAGCAAACCAAAAAAACATTATCTCAAAAGCTTGGGATAACCGCTATGGAGTCTTGATGGTGCTAGAGCTATTAGAACACCTCAGAGACACACCGCTTGATAACACCCTCATCGCTGGTGCAAATGTCCAAGAAGAAGTTGGGTTACGTGGAGCACATGTCTCAACAAGTCGGTTTGACCCTGATATCTTCTTTGCTGTGGACTGCTCCCCTGCTGGCGATGTCTATGGTGACCAAGGACATATCGGCGATGGTACTTTGATTCGTTTTTACGATCCAGGGCATATCCTACTCAAAGATATGCGTGATTTTCTGTTAACAACCGCTGAAGAGGCAGGTATCAAGTACCAATATTACACAGGCAAAGGAGGGACAGACGCTGGCGCTGCACATTTACAAAACAACGGTATCCCATCTACAACAATCGGTGTCTGTGCACGCTACATTCACTCCCACCAAACACTTTATGCTATGGATGACTTCTTAGAAGCACAGACTTTCCTACAAGTCCTCATCAAAAAGCTCAACCGTAGCACCGTTGATTTACTAAAAGCTTACTAGGAGAACGTATGAAAATCGGATTTATCGGCGTCGGAAAAATGGCTCGTGCTATCATCAAAGGGCTAGAAAAAACAGAACATGAGTTAATCATCTCAGGTTCATCACTACAGCGTAGCCAACAAATCGCAAAAGAGTTACACCTTGCCTATGCGCATTCTCATCAAGAACTCATCGATCAAGTAGATCTTGTCATTTTGGGAATAAAACCGCAACTCATGGAAACCGTGCTGCATTCTCTAACAGTTACTAAGCCCATCCTCTCCATGGCAGCAGGTATTACTATCTCACGCCTATCCCAATTGACTTCAGACACGCTACCTCTCATTCGCATTATGCCAAACATCAACGCCACTATCCTAAAAAGTACAACAGCTATCTGCACTAATCATTTCGTCTCGGAGGCATTATTGACAACTTGCTTAGCACTTTGCAATAGCTTTGGACAGACCTTTGTCATTGCCGAAAAGGATTTTGATACTTTTACTGCTTTAGCAGGATCAAGTCCAGCTTATATCTATCTTTTCATTGAAGCACTTACTAAAGCCGGTGTCAAACATGGTCTCACAAAAGAACAAGCTTTACTTATCGTAACACAAACCGTTTTAGCCAGTAGCCAACACCTCCTAGAAGAGGAAGAACAACCACACACTATGATTGATAAAATTTGTAGCCCTGGAGGAACTACCATTGCTGGATTGCTAGATCTTGAAAAAACAGGTCTAACCGCTAGCGTAGTCTCAAGTATTGACGCTACTATTCAAAAAGCAAAGGAACTTTAAAAAAGCTAGAACAATATGTTCTAGCTTTTATTGCAACATCATGACTGAAAAGGCAAGAGCATTATTTAAGATGTGTAGCAAAAGATTGTATTCAAAGCGCTCTGTCTTGTAGTAAAGAAAAGCCATAACACTTCCCATACCACCATAGATAACCCAAGCACCTAGACTATCTGGGCTATGAACTAAAGCAAAACAAAGCACACCCACGATAAAGCCGATAATTTCGTGGTTTTTAAAGAGAACCTTGGGAATCAGATAACGAAAGAGCAACTCCTCAATAGTTGGCGCTATAAAAACCACAAAAAGTCCCATAAATGCAGGCGATAACAGCGTCAACAACTGCTCAAGAAGAGCTTGATTGCTGGTCGTTGTCGCACCAGACCCCTGTATCAGAGCCATACCTACTTGATTGCAAACGATAATCAAGACATAACCAAGAAGCTCCCACAAAATGAGTGACTTTGGATTGATGGTCTTAAAGTCTAACAGCCCTTTTTTCCGCGCATAAGTCGCAAAACCTGCTAAAATCACAAGGGCAAACAGAAGCCTTAGGGCAAATGCAAGTGAAGTCTGATAAATACTTGTTGCCATCATGACAGCAAGCAATCCTTGGTCAATGACTGCAAAAGCAATAATGAGACCGATAACTTTTAATTTTTCAATAACTGTTTTCATGCTACTTTCTCAAAGTGTAATTGATGGTGACGCAATCCCCAAAAAAGCAAAGCTCCCATTAAAATAAGCCAAAGAACTAAAAACAACAGAGATTTATCTATAAGCTGATAATGCCCTCTATCCAAAAGATAATTGGTCAGTGTTCCCATAAAAGTGAAGTCTATAACCTTTTGGATACTTTTATCCATCATAGCAAATAATGGTAAAAAGGCAACACCCATCATAAACGGAAGACTCAAAATCGTTGCTTGCGTCTGCGTTTTACAAACAATGCCAATAAAGATAAAAAAACCTAAAACGACAAGAGCAGTCAATAGATTGACCAAAGCATAGAGGAGACCCAAACTAGACAGAGAGATACCGAGATAGAGTGGTAGAACAGTGAGATAGACAATCACTATTAGCAGAGGTAGTGCGAAATTAGCCAGTAAGTACTCTACATTTCCCATCCCCGCTAGCTGAAGGCTGACTAGATTATGCTTTTCATTTTCATCTGCTATCAAGTAGGTACTAGTCATTCCTACAAAAGATAATATCATAGCAGGCAACGTCGTCATAATGAATTCAACTGCTTTTTTCTCTGGCAGCTTGCTATACATAAACTGATAAAGTAACGTTAAAATAATAGGAAGAGCAAGTTGTACCACAAGCGTCTTATTAGACAGGATAATCTCCCAACGCAACCACAATAAAGATTTAAATCGTTTAAACATCTAAGCTTCCTCCTGTCAATGCAATGAAAACATTCTCTAAAGTTGGCTCTGTCGAGTGAATGGACTCCACTGTTGTCATATCCAGCTGATTCAATTCAGCATAGGACAGCTCGACGCATCGGTCATCATCATACGTCACTACAACTTTTTATCCGTATGATACTTTTTAATCAAGTCTTTAGGGTGACCTGTCTCAACAAGATTTCCTTTATCAAGGAGTGCCAAATGATCACATAAAAGTGTCGCTTCGTGCATATCATGCGTCGTCAGAAAAATTGCTGTGCCGTTTTCTTTCAACTCTAAAAGCAAACTGTGGATAAGACGAGTCGTCATCGGGTCAAGCCCACTGGTTGGCTCATCTAAGAAAAGCAAATCCGGATTATTAAGAAGCGCACGTGCCAAAAGCATGCGTTGCTTCATTCCATTTGATAATTTTTCAGCGACTTTATTGCGATCATTATAAAGATTAACACGTCTTAAAAGTTCATCGACTCTCTCTTTTGAAGTCCCATATAACTTGGCATAGGCTAACATATTTTTATAGAGGGTCATCTTTTCGTAAAAACCACTAGTATCACTGACAATTCCAATCTTTTCATAGTCATCTCGTTTTAACTCAGAAGGTGCTTTACCAAAGACAAAAGCCTCACCCTTATCAAAGGACAACTGACCTGTCAAAATTTTTATAGTCGTTGTCTTACCAGCACCAGACGGACCTAGAAACCCAAAAATTTCTCCCTTTTGAACAGCAAAGGAAACATCTCCTAACGCTAACTTATCTGCAAATCGTTTTGCTAAATGCTTCACCTCAATCAATGCCATAATGATCTCCTAGTAAACTCTCTCCACAATAAAGCGAACCCCGATAAAGCCGTAAAATATCAAGCCCAAAAAACTATAGAGCAATGTCTCATAACTAATATCAAACGCCAGCAAATGATGACACAGAAGCAAGACAATGACAACTAGCACAAGCAAACTATAGATAATCTTGACGGTCAGCTGTGTCAAGTATTTGTTGCGCTCATCCATTACTTTGATATAACTAGCCTTCAAACTCTTGGCGCTTCTTAGCATGTAGAAACTTCGTATAATACACGAGACAAGCCCTATAATCAATCCTAGAACAAAACCACTGTTGAAGCTATCTAAGGACAGCTTATAAAGTAGAACGACAAAGACCATCACTAAAACGCTCAGCAAGACCATCACTTGCTGTATCGTTTTACGATAGTCTTCCATTGATAGCTTGCCACTTTTCATCGTCATAAAGATCATCAATATCTTTTCCTCCTTCATCCTCATGCACCAAAACATCAGTCCGCCTCTTCATAGATGAAAATATCCTCAATAAATCTGCCAAAAAAACGAGCAATCTTAAAGGCTAACTCCAATGATGCGGTGTAGCGCCCTTTTTCTAGCGAAATAATAGTCTGTCTGGTGACACCTAGTGCAGCCGCCAGCTCAGCTTGACTGAGCTTTTGTGTTTTTCGCAATTCTTGAATGCGTGTTTCCATGTTTCACCTCACATTCATTTAGTAAAGTTTACTTTACATATATAAGTATAGTAAACTTTATATTTTATGTCAAGCTTCCTTTACATTTTTCGTAACAAAAAAACTGTCATAATGACAGTTTTTCTGGTCTTATCATAATATTTGATAACAAAGTTAATTATTTTTAAAAAACTCCACATCACGAGCAATCATGAGCTCTTCATCGGTTGGTATAACTAGAGCCTTCACACGAGAATCTGCAGTCGTAATCTCACCAACATGCCCAAAAACATTTTTCTCTGGGTCAATTTCCATACCAAACCAAGAGAGACCTTGAATAATATCTTGACGCATCATCGGAGCATTTTCTCCCATACCAGCTGTAAAGACAATCGCATCTGCACCATTTAAAACGGCAAAATACTGTCCGATAAACTTCTTCAGACGGTCAATAAAGATATTATAAGCTAGAACGGCATTTGGATCATGGCGTTGAAGTCCAGCCTCAATATCACGCATATCACTAGAAATCCCTGACACACCTAAAAGTCCTGATTGCTTGTTGAGCATATTCACCACATCAGCAGCATCTTTTAACTCTGGATCGTGAGCAATGAGATAAGGGATAATGGCTGGATCAATATCACCTGCACGCGTCCCCATCATTGGTCCTGCAAGAGGGGTGAAGCCCATCGAAGTATCCATAGACTCACCGTGATAGTTAGCAGTGATAGAGACACCATTCCCAACATGAGCTGTGATAAGTTTTAACTCCTCAAGCGGACGCCCTAACATTTTAGCTGCCTCTTTAGCGACATACTGATGACTCGTGCCATGTGCCCCATACTTACGCACCTTATATTTTTGGTAATATTTCTGTGGAATTGGGTAAAGATAAGCATGCCTAGGCATCGTTGTATGAAAAGAGGTATCAAAGACAACAACACTCACAATATCTGGTAAAATTTCACAAAAAGCACGAATACCAGCTATTGCCCCAGGATTATGAAGTGGGGCTAGTACCGACAATTCCTCAATCTTCTCGATTACTTCTTCTGTCACTAAAGCTGACTTCTTAAAATATTCACCACCAGCAACCACACGATGACCAACACCTGTGATTTCATTATAATTTTCAATAATACCATGACGCTTCAAATCTTCTAGCAAAATCTTAACAGCCTGCGTATGATCAGCAATATCCAGTGTTTGTGAATCTGAAACTCCATTAAAGGTGACCGTCGAGCGCGAATTCTTAAGCTTAATACGTTCAATCAACCCTTTAGCCACAACTCTTTCATCTGGCATTTCATATAACTGCCACTTGAGACTTGAGCTTCCAGCATTAATGGCAATCGTCTTTGTCATAAGTCACACCCCATCTAATTTCATTTAAGCGTTTTCAATATATTTTTATTTTATCATAAAAATTTAGGTTTAGCCATTATCTGTTCTCCATTTTTGAAAATTGTCAATCAAATCAAGCATACTTTCTTGACGCTGCAAATCGCCAAGCTGATAAACAAAGGTTTCTTTCGGTACATCATCACGTTTTTTGAAAACAAAGATAGACTTAGCATTTTTTTTATGACCAAAGAGATTTTCTGGAAGAGCAATGACTGCTAAAATACTCACTGCTTGAGTAATCCACCCTTTTAGCAAATCACTTTGTGGACTAGTGAGAAGATTATTGGGAGCTAAAAAAATAGCTAGACCATCTGTTTTAAGATACTTGATTGACTGCTCCATCAGCAAATGATGAGCATAAGTATGTTCGAGATGACTCGCTACTTGGTAGCGTTTTGCTACCTCATCGTTAGGGTAATAGCCAATAGGCAAATCACTAATAATCACATCACTTGGTTTCATCAGTTGCGGACGTACAGCATCTTCTTGAATAAACTGCGCATCAACTTGCATCACATCCGCTATACTCGCAGACAGATCAATTAATAAATCATCCACTTCAATCCCCATATAGTGCAAGTCTTTGGGACTGTTATTTAAAAGCGTGTAAGCAAGATTACCTGTTCCGCTGCCAATCTCAAGTACATCAAGGGGAGCAGATGAGGTTAACTCTTCCAGCAAATATAAGATAATAAAGCCGATACTATCTGGTGTCAATTGATGATTGAGTTGAAGTAACTCCGTTTGCGAAGCTTTTATCAATAAAAACTGAAAAGCACGACGCCACTCTTCAGCAGAGAGAGCTAAGTTTTCAAGGGATTTATTATTATCTACAATAGCAACATCTGTAGCTTCTTTGGTAACATAGAGCACATTTTGCTCAATAAGAGCATCGTAAAAAGTCGTCTTTAGCTGATTTTGAATGAACTGGACATTCTCAAGTAATAAAGCATAAGCTTTTTCAATGGTTTCAAAATTCATGTCTTCCTCCACCTTTTATCATATCAAAAAATAAATAGAAAGAAAAGCTAGGCAAATAGCCCAGCTTTCTATGGAACAGACGCCTCTTGTTCCGTTTTCATTTCAGTCACCGAGGGGGAAAGTATTTCTTCTTGAGTCAAGGAAGATGGAATATCACTTGAAGATTGTGATGAGACATTTTCTTCTAATTCTTGTGTCGTTGGAAAAGTGTAATGATACGTTCCTTTATGAGATAAAGTGACTGTAACCGTTAAGTTGTTGTCCTCTTTATCTACGTGAACCTGTGCCCCTTCAAAGGTCAACTTTGAGTCTTTTTGATTTTTAGCTAAAGTCGCAATGAGATAAGCTTTGCTAGCCTCTTCTTGCGCTAATTGCTGAATTTTGTTTGCTCTAACACGTCCCAAATAAAATTGTAAAAGGAGAGTAAAGATAGCTGCCATTAAAAGAGCATATAGGAGGACACCTGCCTTAACTTTGCGCTTTAAAATCATAGATAAATGTCCTCTCTAATCCATCTTTAAAAGTTAAAGCTACTGTAATAAGGCCTCCTTTTTCACGCACCTGACAATCTGCCAAGCCAAAGAGCATGGGCTGATAACCTTGATTATTAGCATTTGTTTTACGAAAATCGCCTCTTTTTGATAGACCATAAGCCAACTCTTGATTCCCTTTTTTGAGGTATACTTTATCTGAGGTGACACGATCTAGCTGGCACACCTCCCACTCACTTTGTAGTTGCTTAGCAAAGAGCAACCAATTGCTTTGGTGATTACTAGAAAGATAGTAAATATTACTTGAGAGTGTCTGCGTTAGCCCTTGATAAACAAGAGCAGAACCTGATATGATAAGGAGAGCAATCAGACACTCAAGTAAGGTAAAAGCATGTAATTTACTCTTTAAGCGCATGTAAGAGTTCCTCTTTTCCTTGATATATAAAAACCTCATTTGAATGCATTTCTACCGAAACAGACACGCCATTAAGGTGAAGTTCTTTTTTATTTGCCCTAATCGCCATCGTTGCAAGAAGCAAAGCCTCCTGTCTGTTTTGGCTGTCCTGTAACGTTTTTCTTTGCCTATTAAATTCGCCTAATATAAGAGTCGTAATACAAGCCAAAATAGCAAGTGCCACAAGACTTTCAAGGAGAATGTAAGCGGCTAGTTTCTGATTTTTTATAATTACCACTTCCTAGATAGAGTTGATAGGTGACAATTTTGTCCGCTGTTTGAAATTGAATTTTAGTTAGTGACGAGTTGCCACCAGCGCTATCAAAGACAATGTGCTTATGTTCTAAGGGAGTAATGGTCTCTGGCAATGAAACACTGGTATAGCCATTAGAAACTGTCGCTGCGATATCTAAAGCCATTGGACTTTGTTTAGTAGCACTTAGCTTTTGTGTATCTCGATAAACTTGCTCAAATTGTAACCAAAAGAGCGTCTCTTTGACGCTAGTAAAACTCCGCTCCACCGCTCCAGATAAAAGAAGAGTCAGAGAGGAGACAACAAAAAGAGTAAGGAGACTATCAATAAGCGTAAATCCCTTAATTGGCCACAGTAGCAGTTTCTTTAGGATGTTGTGCATAATAATCACTATAAGCCTTTGATTGCTTGCTAGAAATGTCTCCTGATTTAACCAGCTTTGCAAGAGTCGCTGTGTCCTCATGGTTGAGATTATACAGTTCTGCTTGACTCTCAACTACCTTGACAACAGCTGAATTTCCAGTTTGTGTAACCTTTTCTTTTTGTTTTGCTAGATTAGGTACAAAAAGTAAAAGCAAGACACTGATGATGACCAAAACGATTAACATCTCTATTAACGTAAACGCTTTAGCTTTTGTTTTTGTAATAAGATTGACATATTTTTTCATACATTAAACTCCATATTTTGGTACATTGGTAGTAGCATTGCCGCATAAATCATAACAATAACAAGTGCTACAAAGATAAAAATCAAGGGTTGGATGAGTTGAGTTGCTTTTTGTAATCGAAGAAAGAAAGTCTCCCAAGCCTCATCGGCATAGATATCCAATTCCGCTCCAAGTTTAGCTTTAACTTCACCATACTCGATCATAAGTCCCAGCTCTTTTAAAAAGAAAGGATACAATAGCACAGTCTCACAGAAAGTCTGACCTGATAAAAGTTTTTCTTCTAAGTCTCTACCAATCTCATTAAAAAGTTTTGATTTTTGCTTCTGCATCAAGGTGACAATCTGAGATAAGTCAATCCCTTGACCAATAAGATTTCCCCATTCACGAGCATAATAAGCAGTAAGATAGAGCTTGACATAATGACCAACAAAAGGAAACTTACTTAATATAGTAACAGCTCGCATCCGAGACATCTGGCGCATAAAAGCATAACCTATCCCTAAAAGAAATACACAACAAATGAGAATAGAGAAAAAGAGAAGAGGAAATGAAGCGACAAGACGTGTAGCTAGATTACCACCATCGAGCTGAGGAATAAGATAGTTTTTAAGTCCTATCATAATCAAGACTAAAAAACTCAAAAGAATAATGGGATAAGTTGCCACCTCAACTAGCTTTTTCTTGAGGATTGCCATACTGTTCAGATAGCTCTCTATTTTGGTGAGACTTTTTTGAGTATTGCCATGAATATCAGCAAGAGACATCTGTGTAACAATGGTATCTGAAAAACCGACAGCTGCCATCATCGCTGCCATACTTTTACCTTCCAGTAATGAAGATTGCATTTGGTCAGTGTACTTATCGGTAAGCAATTGACTGCGTTTCAAAAAAATAACCATTTCACTCAGTGTAAAACCGCTGATAAACAGGTTATTAAAGAGTTGGATGAGTTTTGCTTGCTGCTTAGCCGATAATCTTTTCGATTTTAGCTTCTTGCAAAGTGATATGTCCGCCTTGAGCCAACTGATCCATTTGGGAATTCCACTGTGCGCAACTGTGTTCTTGGAAGTTTTCTGTAGCAAAATCAATCACACCTCCTCCCCCAACCAAACGTTGATAAACAATCATACGGAGACTATTATTCAACTCTTCTATGCTAACACCAAGCTCTAGTAAACGATCATAAACACCAGAAATACTCTTAGCATGAATTGTAGAAAAGACCATAGCTCCTGTGAGACTAGCACGAATAACCGCACGTGCTGTTTGACTATCTCTAATCTCACCGATAATAAGGATATCAGGGCGATGCCTTAACGATAGCTTGATAAGATTATCATAAGTCATGCCAATTTCCTCATTGAGTTGAAGTTGAAGCATATTTTCCTGTTTGATTTCCACAGGATCTTCAATAGTGATAATCTGTTTATCTCTAAATTGATCCGCAACCAATTGGTGCATAAGTGTGGTTTTACCACTACCAACAGGACCCGAAAAAAGATAAAGACCTCGACCCCCTACTACTGGTTTGAGACGTTCAATCCCATCAAACCAGTAATGTAACTCATGACGCCCAGAGTAAAGCAGGCGAATAACCAAACTCTCAAGTCCACGGTAATCACCCACACTTGATAAACGAAGAGATACTATCTCATCTTCCTCAAAGGTATAATCACATGAACCGAGTTGACTTCGTCTTTTTTCGCCAACATTCATTCCTGCAACAAATTTAAAGTGACCAATAAGACTAGCCATCCGATCATTTCCAAAAACATCTATATGTCGTCTTTCATCACCAACTCTCATGAATACTTCATATTGCTTTGCTTTTGGGATAATATAAATATCCTGAGCATTAATAGCAACAGCTGTCTTGATGAGTTCTTTGGCTAACTCTTGTACCATGTTTACCTCTTTCTAAAAGAGTCATTTCCTAGTGAGCAAGGCATAGCACCACAGCTAAATAGTGTTAAAGTAAAATTTCAAAGAATTAAGGAATAAATAGTTAAGAAAGTTAGCTGTGGTGCTATGCCTTGCTCACTTATTCTATTCGTAAGAAATCACAAAAGAAAAGAAAATAGAACACATTTTTTAAAGAAATAAAAAAAGACATACATCGTATAGCCTTGGTAGTTCTTCAGCCTATTATCCCAAACGACTTGCTGAAAAAGAAAACAGAGTTAGTCTCTAGAATCCCAAAAACTCATTTTAATGGTTATCAAAGACATAACTTTTCTCCTTTCCTGCATTAATCGACAAGATTGCAACATATCATAAAACATCTATAAACCCTCTAACAAAAAATTTTTTGTGATTGATTTAAACATTTATATTTATAATCCTTTTTAATTAGCCTAAAAAGGATTCGACTTTTCACAATTACCACTTGACGAATCTACACAATTAAGATAAAATATTACCTGTTGTGGCGGTATAGCCAAGTGGTAAGGCACGGCTCTGCAAAAGCTTGATCGTCGGTTCAAATCCGTCTACCGCCTTATTTATAGGATTTTATCATGATTTATGTTGCCAAAAAGCCCATTGTACTGGGCTTTTTCTATTTTTTACTTGGATAAATTTTAGACTTGAACTTTTCATAAAGACATGTTTTTATCCATCATTCATCTTGCTATACCCTTAAGGATTATGATAAAATTCAAGGAGTAATAAACCACTGACCGAAGATGATACCAACGCTATCCAAAATATTATTGACCAAAAACAGTATGAAAGCGAAAAAGAGAATGATTACAGGATGTATTGCGGTGCTATGCCTAGTTCCTAGCATAGCTATTAACTACAACACGAAGAAAGTAACAAGCAGCACAGGAGCAAACTGCAAGAGGACAATGGCATGATGAAAAAACTAAAAGAAGGAAGTCACATCCGCATCCTTAGTCCATCCTCATCTATTGAGAGGTTAGGTGGGTTTGAGGCCAATCTATCAGCAAAAGCCAAACTAGAAGAACTTGGTTTTCAGGTTTCCTTTTCAGAGCATTATCTGGAAAATGACTCTCTTTATTCAGCTTCTATTGAGAGTCGTGTTGCTGATTTGCATGCTGCTTTTTACGATCCTAATGTTGATGCGATTTTAGCCACTATTGGTGGCTTCAACTCCAATGAACTATTGTCTTACCTGAATTACGATCTCATCGCAGAACACCCTAAAATTATTTGTGGTTACTCAGACTCAACCGCTTTCTTAAATGCTATCTTTGCTAAATCTCATCTCATGACTTACATGGGACCTAGCTACTCAAGCTTCAAAATGAAAGAAGGACAACCTTATCAGAGTGAGATGTGGCTACAAGCCATGACACAAACGAGTTATGATTTAGTACCTAGTAAGGAATGGTCAAGCGATGCTTGGTATGATCCTAGTCAGTCACGACACTTTTACCCAACAAAGTGGAAAATCTATAACCATGGAAAAGCCCAAGGAACTCTCATTGGGGGTAATCTCGTCACTTTTAACCTCCTTCGTGGAACAGACTACGCTCCACAGGTATCAGACTATGTTTTGGTTATCGAACAATCTGAAGATGATCTCTTTTATGATTTTACTCGCAATTTAGCGGCACTTCTACAAAGTTACCCTCATCCCAAAGCGCTCCTTGTTGGACGCTTTCCAAAAGAAACTAAAATGACAGAATCAATCTTAAGATTTATTCTAGATAAGTACCCTATTCTAAAAACGATCCCTGTTATTTACGATATGGACTTTGCACATACGCAACCTTTACTTACCGTGACTATTGGTGCTCAGATTGCCATCTCAACCAAAGACATGACATTCACTATAAGAGAAGATTAAAAAACGGAGTAGCTAAAGCTACTCCGCTTTTTGTTACCAAATGATGACACGATCTTCTGGTGAACGCCACATACCATCTCCTGGACGGATAGCAAAGGCTTCATGAAAATCTTCAAAGTTTGTCACAGTTACATTTGTACGCCACTTAGCTGGGGCATGGACATCAACACTTGCCATCATCTGCATGAATTCTGGACGTGCTTTCATGCGCCAAATAGTAGCAAAATTGATAAAGAAATCGGTCACAGAGAAGTCGTCATCTTTTTTAGCAGCTTCAAGGGCGCAAGCGACACCACCAAGATCAGCTACATTTTCAGATACAGTCAGCTTACCATTGACCTTAGCACCGTAAGAATCTAGACCATCAAATTGCTTAACAACCTTGTCTGTACGCTCTTTAAAAGCAGCATAATCCTGATCTGTCCACCAGTTGTTGAGACTACCGTTTTCATCAAAAGAAGCTCCATTAGTATCAAAAGCATGCGAAATCTCGTGAGCAATTACAGCGCCAATACCGCCATAGTTCGCAGATGAACTTTGCTCAAGGGAGTAAAATGGTGCTTGCAAAATAGCCGCTGGAAAAACAATTTGGTTTTGCTGTGGTGAATAATAAGCATTGACCATGTGGGCTGGCATATGCCACTCACTACGATCAACTGGTTTGTTCCACTGACTCCAATGATGAGCAATGGAAATTTTTGCAAGTTTTTCAGCATTTTCTACCAGACTCAGGGAAGAATCGATGACTTTCTGAGCATAGGTTTCTGGTAATTTCTCGGGATATCCAATGTGAGGAGTGATGACATTGAGTTTTGTAATCGCTTTTTGACGTGTTGACTCTTCCAACCAGTCCGCACTTTCTAGGCGAGATTTGTAAACATCAATCATGGTTGCAACCTTAGCCTCGACATCTGCTTTAGCCTCTTTGGAGAATTTTTCACCTGCATACCACAAACCAAGTGCCTGTGTATAAGGGGATTGTGCTACATAATAAGCAGCTTTTTTCTTGTCCATAGCTTGCGGTACACCTGAGAGAGCACGGCTATAAGAACCCGAAAGCACACGTATCTCATCTGTTAAATAGCTATTAAAATTGCCTGTAGCAGAAAGTAATAAATCTGCTTTTAGCAAATCCCAATTAGATTCAGAGTAATATTCTGCTGCAAACTCCGTCCAAAAGCGCTCTTCAGGAACAATGACCTTATCAGGTACCTCTCCGCCTAAGATGACTGAAAAAATCTCATCAAGCGGTAACTCTGGTACAAGCTGTTTAAAATCTGTCCAATCATAAGGCTTGTAAAGACTAACATAATCCGAACTCTCCTCACGTGAAAGCACATAGCGAGCAAGCTTTCTATCCAATTCCAAGACACGATCTAAAAGACTTGCCACTTCCTCAGCTGAAAAGCCAAACTTGGGAAGTAACTCTTCATACATATCTCTCCATTTAGCAAGAAGTGCTGGAGCTTGTTCATTCCCTTCTTGGTAGTAGGTGGTATCTGGTAAGATAAGTTCTGGAGCTTCCGCCCAAAGAACATTCAGCTGTGCATCCATAAAGTCAGGTGCAACACTAAAGGATAGAGCATTCGGCTTCCCAGATAGCTCAAAATCTGCCATATGGTCGGTCAGTTCTTTGAAAGATGTGAGCGCTTTAACTTCAGCAATCAAAGGAAGCGCTGGGGCGACCCCGACTTCTTCACGCTTGTCATAATCAGCTACCATACGATGAAAAGCAACAAAATTTTGTAAAACCGCATCATCAGGCACATCTTCTCCAGCCAACCATTTATCAGTAGTGGCCAGCATCAACTCTTCAATCTCATCGGATAAGTCTGTAAAACCACCTGTTGTCGTCTTATCATCAGGGATAACAGCTGTCTTTGCCCAATCACCATTGACAGCTTCGTAAAAATTATCTTTGTAAGTTACCATAAATACTCCTTTTTCTAGGCATAGTTGTAAACAGTTCCATTCTACCAAAAATAAAACAGAAAGTCACATACTGAATCAACGTTTCGCTATCAAATGAACGACAACAAACAAGACGTCATCAGATAAACTCTTTTTGTTTTAGTCTTTCCTCTGACAGCTTTGGGGAAGTACTCTCTTATTTCCTTTGATGAGACTTTTCCTATGCCATTGACTAGGGAGAGGTTTGCCATCTTTCAGGAGGAGAAGGGAGTGGTATTGTTGTAAATACTCATTACATTCTTCGCACCATCTCTCGTCATCTTGATTCCAAAAAACTGTCAGAAAATCTTGATGGCTATCATAGTAATTATAATTCTTACAGCCTTTTTGCCACTCTTTTTCATAATAGTTTGCTGCTGACTCAAAGGTGCAAAACATTTTTTGTGAAACAATATCATTTGTCCAACCGTCTAAAAACCACCACGGTTCCCAATCACCATACATCTTAATTACTTGATACATAATATTCATTCCTTTGGTTTATTATAACCCAAAGCATTCTATTTTTACATTATTTTGTTTCTCAATTCAAAAAAGATCCAAAACTCCTGCATTTCTGCTAGACTTTTGGCTCTTTTATGTTATTAGATATGACTCCAGACGCTCTCTAAAATATTAGTTTGATCACGATCTGGACCAACAGAAAACGTTGAGATACGTACGCCAACAAGCTCACTGACACGTCGCACATAATTACGAGCGTTTTCAGGAAGCTCATCAAGACTACGACAACCTGTGATGTCCTCAGACCAACCTGGCAGTTCCTCATAAATTGGTTGACAACGTTTAAGTGCCTCAAGACTAGCTGGATAATAATCGATTCGCTCACCATCAAGATCATAAGCGACACAAATTTTAACCGTATCGAGTCCAGAAAGAACGTCAATCGAGTTGAGACAAAGGTTGGTCACACCAGAAACACGACGACTATGGCGCATCACGACAGAGTCAAACCAACCAACACGGCGTGGACGTCCAGTTGTTGTACCGTATTCATGACCAATCTCACGGATACGATCTCCCACCTCGTCAAAAAGCTCAGTCGGAAATGGTCCATCTCCGACACGACTAGTGTAAGCCTTACAAACCCCAACAACCTTGTTGATTTTGCTTGGCCCAACACCACTACCAATCGTCACACCACCAGCAACTGGGTTTGATGATGTGACAAATGGGTAGGTACCTTGATCAATATCAAGCATGACACCCTGTGCACCCTCAAAGAGTACACGTTTACCACTATCTAGAGCATCATTTAAAATAACAGAAGTATCTGTGACATATTTCTTGATTTCTTGCCCATAGGCATAGTATTCTTCGAAAATATCGTCAAAGAGAATAGGAGTCGCTTCATACATTTTCTCAAAAAGTCGGTTTTTATCTGCTAGGTTACGTTTGAGACGTTTTTCAAAAATCTCACGATCCAATAAGTCAGCAATACGAATACCGACACGCGCCGCCTTATCCATATAAGCTGGTCCAATCCCTTTGATAGTTGTTCCAATTTTATTGTCGCCCTTAGCCTCTTCTTGGAGACGATCTAAGTGGATATGATAAGGAAGAATGACATGCGCACGATCTGAAATACGCAAGTTCTCTGTTGTTACACCTTCATCATGAAGATAATGAAGTTCTTTGACTAAGGACTTGGGATTTACTACCATCCCATTTCCGATAACAGAAATCTTTTCAGGAAAGAAAATTCCTGATGGAATCAAGTGTAGTTTGAATTTTTTACCATCGATGACAATGGTATGTCCTGCATTGTCACCACCTTGATAACGTGCAATCACCTCGGCATCTGCAGAAAGAAAATCTGTAATCTTACCTTTTCCTTCGTCACCCCACTGGGTACCTACCACTACTACTGAAGTCATATCGTAAACACTGAGCCTCTTGCTCAATCCTTTCTTAGAAAACCACGGCAGGAATCTCACCTGCAAGTTTATCTTACACTCTATTATAAGAAAATTCCTACTTTTTTTCAAGAAATCGTAGCAAAACTCTGCCTTTTTTCCGAACGATAGGGTAAACTATAGCTAAAGACAGTATTTTTTGAAAATAATGACAATGAAGGAGACCTTAAAAGGACCATCAACCAGCTACTGCAAAAACTAGATCCGAATTTCCCGCTTTTAGAGGGAACCTTTGGCATTGAGCGTGAATCCTTGCGTATCCAAAAAGACTCAAGTAAACTCGCTACAAGTCCTCATCCAAAGGCACTTGGCGCACGCAGCTATCACCCTTATATCCAGACAGACTTTAGCAAGTCACAGCTGGAGCTCATCACACCTGTCACACGCTCAACAAAAGAAGCGCTTAGATGGCTAGGCGCTATCACAGATGTCGCTGAGCAAACACTGACCGATGAATACCTGTGACCTCTATCCATGTCGCCTAAAATAGCCGAGGAGGAGATTGCTATTGCTCAGCTGGAGGATAGCTTTGAGCGTGACTATCGAGACTATTTAGCTAGCACCTACGGCAAGACCTTACAGACCATGTCCGGCATTCATGCCAATATGGCGCTTAGCAGCTCTATTATTCAAGCGCTCTTTGAGGTAAGTAGCTACGAGGATAAAGCCAAGTTTCAAAGTGATCTTTATCTCAAAATCGCACAAAATTTCCTGCGCTTCCGTTGGCTACTAACCTATCTCTACGGATCTGTCCCATTGCTGAAAAAGGCTTTTTGAAAGAAGACCTGACTCATCCTGTGCGCTCCATTCGCTCCAGTCAGCTTGGCTATGTCAACCACGAGGACATTGTCATCTCCTATGCGTCGCTTGACGACTACATCACTAGTCTAGAGACGGCAGTGGCTAATAAGCAGCTCATCGCTGAAAAAGAACATTACTCTGCGGTGCGCTTGCGTGGGCAAAAGGCTTGTCGTGGCTATCTCGATCAGCCCATCAGCTATCTCGAGCTGCGCTGTTTTGACCTCAATCCTTTCACTCCTCTTGGTATCACGCAGGAGACTGTGGACAGTGTGCACCTCTTTTTCCTAGCGCTCCTCTGGCTGGATGATGTGGAAAATGTCGATATTGCTATCGCACAAGCAAATGCACTCAACAATACCATTGCTCTTAGCCATCCACTAGAAAAGCTGCCAAGTGCAGCGCCTACATCCGACATCCTAGACGCTATGGAAAGTGTCATCAAGCACTTCCATCTACCTGACCACTACAGGGACTTGCTTGAGGCAATAAAAGAGCAAGTCGCAGACCCAAGCTTGACCTTATCTGGACAGTCGCTAGCGCATATAACAAGCCAGTCGCTAGAAGCCTTTGGGCAAAAAGAAGGAGAAACTCATCACGACTACGCTTGGAGTGCCTTTTACGCCTTGAAAGACTTTGAAAACATGGAGCTCTCCACACAAATGCTCATGTTTGACGCCATTCAAAAGGGGGTTCGAATTGAGATTTTAGATGAGGAGAACCAGTTTTTGCGCCTGAGCTACAAGGGGCATGTCGAGCTGGTCAAAAATGGCAACATGACATCAAAGGATAACTACGTGGTACCACTAGCCATGGCAAATAAAGTCGTCACCAAAAAACTCCTGCAAGAACACGGCTTTCCAACGCCTGCCGGCAGGGAATTTCCCGATAAAGCAAGCGCCAAAGCCTACTATCACCACATCAAGAAAAAAGCTATCGTCGTCAAGTCAAAGTCCACTAACTTTGGACTGGGGATTTCTATTTTTAAAGAGGGGGCTAGTCTTGAGGCTTACCAAAAAGCGCTTGACATTGCATTTGCGGAGGATAGCAGTGTGCTGGTGGAGGACTGTGTGGCAGGCACCGAGTACCGCTTTTTCATCCTAGATGGAGAGTGTCTCGCTGTGCTCCTTCGGGTCACTGCCAATGTCGTGGGTGATGGCAAGCACACTATTAGAGAACTCATTGAGCTAAAAATCAAAATCCCTTGCGAGGGCATGACCACAGGTCACCTCTTGAAATCATTGAACTTGGAGAGATTGAGCGACTCATGCTGACGCAACAAGGCTACAGCCCCGACAGCGTCCTAGAGGCAGGTGTCAGGGTGGAGCTGCGTCGCAACTCCAATATCTCAACAGGTGGCGACTCGATTGATGTGACCGAGAGCATGGAGGACAGTTATAAACAGTTAGCCAGCCAAATGGCAAGCACACTAGGCGCTTGGGTATGTGGTGTGGACTTGATTATCCCTGATATGACGAAAAAGGCAAGTAAGGAAAAGCCACACTGCACCTGCATTGAGCTTAACTTTAACCCGTCTATGTACATGCACACCTACTGCCAAGAAGGACCTGGGCAAATCATCACGCTAAAAATCTTAGAAGGGCTCTTTCCAGAAATAAGACAACAATAAACAATTGTCTATTCGCTTATTTTAAGCTACAATAAAGGTATATTGACAAAGAAGTAGGTAGTTTTATGGCGAGACGTTCCAAATCAAAAAGCTCTAGCGAGGCACTCATGACCATTATTGTTGTTCTCATTGCAGTTTACGTGCTGGTGCATGTGCTTTTGCCCTTAGCTGTGGTTGTAGGCATTGGCTACGGGTTTTATCGTCTCATTCGCTATATGTATATGCGTCAAAAGAAAAGACAAGAGCAGTTGACCAACCCTACAGCAGATATCGAAAGGCTGCAAGGGGACATTCGCCAAGCAGACTACCAGTTAAAAAAACTGGACACACTCTGGGAGGACGAGGACTTTGACGCTTACAGGCAGCTGGCTGATAAGCTATTGCCTAGTATCCAGCATATCGAGTCTGAGCTTAACCAGCTAAAAGAGCACATCAATGCGACAACCTACCAGCGAGTCAAAGCGCATGCCAAAGCTTCCTACGATGAGGTCAAAGATCGCCTGTCTAGCCTTGTCACTAAGGAAGAGGATAAGCGTGAACTGACTATCGAGGAGAGAGTCGCCACTTACGCTCCAGAGCTTAAGACGACTTATGACAACATCATGCGTGACTACGAGACCATTTTAGAGAAAATCAAAAAAGCAGACAATAAAGAAGAACTGCTCGCCCTGCACCAAGCCAGCATGAATCGCTTTGAGGATGTGCTTACTGGTTACCTCAAAATCAAGCAATCGCCAAAAGACTACTACAAAGCAGACGAGCGCCTAGAGACAGCAAGGCTTGTGCTCGTGCAGTTTGATGAGGATCTGGACGAGACCCTACGTCAGCTCAATGAGAGCGACATGAAAGACTTTGACATCAGCCTGCGCTTGATGAAGGACAAACTGGAGAACGACTAAAGGAGAGAGATTATGGCAGACACCTTTAATTTTGATATTGATAAAATCGCTGAAAATGCTATCACAACAACGGATAAAACCACTGACATCATCACAAGCACTGACACCAGTGAGACTGGGCAAATCAGCTTTTTTGATAAGCTCACACCTGAACAACAAACGGCTATCACCAAAAAAGCGCCAGCCCTTGTCGATAGCTTTCTAGCAGACCAAAACGCCCTCCTTGACTTTGGTCAGTCAGCGGTTGAGGCGGTCAATAACACGGTCAATCATATCCTTTCTGAGCAAAAGAAACTGCAAATCCCGCAGGTTGATGAATTGCTTTTAAACGCCAACCGTGAGCTCAACGGCTTTATCGCCAAATACAAGGAAGCTACCCCTGCTGAGCTGGACAAGAAACCCAATTTTCTCCAAAAGCTCTTTAGACAGAGTAAAAATAGCCTGCAAGAGTTTTACTTTGACGCCCAGAGCATTGAGCAAAAAATGGACTCCATGGCAGCCAGTGTGGTTAAGCAGGAGGATTCGCTCGCTCGCAACATCGTCTCAGCGGAGCTCTTGATCGAGGACAATACCAAGTCGATTGAAAACTTGGTTGGGGTCATCGCCTTTTTAGAAGCGACTCAAAAAGAAGCTGCAAACCGTGCCAAAGATTTGCAAGAAAGTCTAGAGAGTCTTGATAGTGCTACGCCAGATTATCAAATCATAAGCAATGAGCTCGCCCACCTCACCGAGGTCATCAACACCATGGAGCAGCAACACACCGAGTACATGAACCGCCTCTACGTGGCTTGGGCGACAACGCCTCAAATGCGCAATCTGGTCAAGGTCTCCTCGGACATGCGCCAAAAGCTAGGCATGCTCAGACGCAACACCATCCCAACCATGAAGCTCTCTATCGCACAGCTGGGTATGATGCAGCAGTCGGTCAAGTCTGGCGTGACAGCGGACGCTATTGTCCATGCCAATAACGCTGCGCTTGAAATGCTGGCTGAAACCAGCAAAGAAGCCATTCCTATGCTAGAAAAAACAGCGCAAAGCCCTACGCTCTCAACCAAGTCTGTCACAGCGCTGGCTGAAAGCCTTGTCGCACAAAACCAAGGTATCATCAAAGCCATTGACGATGGGCGAAAAAAACGGGCTGAGCTGGAGACTGCTATCATCAGGTCCGCCGAAACCATCAACGACTCCGTCAAACTCCGAGACGAAAAAATCGTCCAAGCCCTCCTCAACGACAGCAAAGATATCCAAGAACAAGTCGAATCAAAGGATGAGTAAAGATAGAAAAAAGGAAACTTGCTTTGCAGTTTCCTTTTAAGCTAGGCTAAGCTGTACTTTCCTGGCTGAAAATGCCTTCCATAGCATACTGAGTAAAGTAAACCCAAGCAGCCAAGCGATGAGGACAAGGTAGCCCTGTGTGGCACTCATCTGCCAGTTGTTCAGCTGATGTTGTAAAAGCCCTGTTGCCACCTCAAAGCTCTTGATGTAGCCTGTTGGTAGCCATTGCACATAGGGTACTAGTGGCACGACAACCAAGGGCAAAACTACCGCTCCTAAAAGGACAACGAGAGCGACAAAAAGAGTGGCGACTTTATTTTTGACCAGCTGGGCGATGAGGTAAATGGCAACGCTCATCACAAGTAGCGACAGCACTTGCAATAAAAGACTAGCAGCACGCTGTCCTTTATGGCTAAAAAGTAGAGTGTCTTATCAGACAGATGATAATGCAATATGGGATAATCCCACTCCCCCACACCAAAAAAGAGAGCAACCACCAGAAAAACTGGCAGGACAGACAGGATGAGGAGGTCAAGACTGACCACAAAACCAACTGCTATGTCCTTTAGTACTAAGCACCAAGCACTCTCTGGCAAGAGTCGTGTCTTATCAATGGTCTTTGAAGCAAAAGTACTGGTGTAGAGATTGGACAGGATAAAGATAAGAGCAATAGGCAAAAGCGTTGGAAAGAGATAGTTGGTCAAAGACAGGACAAAAGGAAGCGCTTGGGTGGGAAAATAGGGACCTTCGTAGGCAAAGTTTTCTTTAGCGAGTGCCTGATACATGAGCAGGTCACGATTAAGCACACTTTTCATCGTGGCATCAATCGTATTGTCCTCAGCGGTTTGTCTGACCTTCTCTAGATAAGCGATCTGTTTTTGATAAACGTTCTCCCAGTCGCCCTTTTGATAGGCGGCTAAAAAAGCACTATCGCTTTTAATGGTCGCCTCTTCCTCGCTGATATTTTTTTGCACATAGGGGTACTCGACGCTGTCTTTTGACAAAGTCTTTAAGCGTTCTTTTTCGTCCGCTACTGCTTTTTGCGTTTGCTGGAGGCTCTCGCTAATCTGCACACCAAGATTGTTGTTTTTACTAGCCTTGGCATTTAGAAAAAGCGTGACAAGGCTAGCTGCGACAATGAGGAGCAAGGGCACATAGGTCAAGCGACTTTTTAAGAGATGCTTGAGTTGAAAGCATAGGTAGGTCATAGAGCACTCACCTCCATCTTTTCATCCCTCAAAGTCAAAAGATAATCACAGTAAGCCTCGATGTCCTCCTTGTAGTGAGAAGATAGGATGACGAGCTTTCCCACTTCTTTGAAACCTTTTAAAATCGAAAAGAATATCTGACGACTCTCCTCGTCTAAACCATTGGTCATCTCATCCATGAGGAGACACTGACTATCACTGACCATATACATGGCAATCAAGAGCCGCTACTTCATCCCAAGGGAGTACTTACGAATAGGCAGACGGATGTAGTCCTCCATCTTCCAAGTCGCAATGACATCTGTAAGTGCGACCTGCGAGCGCCATTCTTTTTGGACAAAGCGGAGATAGTCAAGCCCAGAGAGGTCACTATCTAGCCAGTTGCTAGTCTCATAATAAAAAGCTGAGCCACTCTCTAGCTCAACCTTTCCCTATAGGATAGGGAGTAGACCCATAATAGAGCGGAAAAAGGTCGTCTTGTCAGAACCATTTGTCGCTACAATGCCGTAGAGATTTCCCTCCTTGAAATCATAGGAAAAATCCGTCAAAATCGGATGTCTCGTCCGTATCGTCAAGTGCTGGATGTTAAGCATGGACTCACCTACTTTCTCTCACTTTTCTACTTTTAGTATAGCAAAAGAAAGCGCTTTTATCCATCCTTTACCTAGCTTTCTTACGACCATTCTCTAATCCCCATCCCATGCAAAATCAAGACTTTGTGGTATAATAACAGTTATGGATAAAATCATTAAATCAATTGCAACAAATGGCGCTTTCAGGGCTTATGTACTAGATTGCACCGAGACTGTTAAAGTGGCCAAAGAAAAGCATCAGACACTCTCAAGCTCCACTGTAGCGCTTGGTCGTGGACTCATTGCCAATCATATCCTTGCCGCCAATCAAAAAGGCACTAGCAAGGTGACGCTCAAGATTATTGGCGATAGCTCTTTTGGTCATATCATCTCAGTAGCCGACACACAGGGTAATGTTAAAGGCTATATTCAAAACACTGGTGTGGACATCAAAAAAACAGCTACCGGTGAAGTGCTAGTTGGTCCTTTTATGGGGCAAGGACAGTTTGTCGTCATCACAGATTACGGTATGGGAAAACCCTACACCTCAACAACCCCTATCATCTCAGGAGAAATCGGTGAAGACTTTGCCTACTATTTGACTGAAAGTGAACAAACCCCTTCAGCTGTCGGACTCAACGTCCTCCTTGATGATAAAGATGAGGTCATAGTCGCTGGTGGTTTTATGCTCCAAGCTTTGCCGAGTGCTTCTGATGAGGATATCAAACGCTATGAGAATCGCATCCAAAACATGCCTGCTGTCTCTCGTCTTTTGACTTCTAGCAACCACATTGAAGCATTACTTGACGCTATATATGGTGACGATGACTACAAACGCCTATCTGAGGACAGTCTTCGATTTTATTGCGACTGCTCAAGAGAACGCTTTAAACTTGCACTTTTATCACTTGCAAAAAACGAACTCACTTCTATGAAGAGCGAAGACCATGGCGCAGAAATCACTTGCCAGTTTTGCAATGAACACTATCACTTTTCAGAAGAAGACCTTGAGGAGATAATCAATGACAAAACTGAATCTGAGTAGTTCATTTTATATTGGAACAGTTGAAATCCCTCACCGCACAGTCTTAGCACCCATGGCTGGTGTTACCAACTCCGCTTTTCGTACCATTGCTAAAGAATTTGGTGCAGGACTTGTCGTTATGGAGATGGTATCTGATAAGGGAATTCAGTACAATAACGAAAAAACACTACACATGTTGCATATTGACGAGGGGGAGCATCCTGTCTCTATCCAGCTCTTTGGAAATGACGCCGACAGTCTGGCTCGCGCTGCTGAGTTCATCCAAAAAAATACCAAGGCTGACCTTGTCGATATCAACATGGGTTGTCCTGTCAATAAAATCGTCAAAAACGAAGCAGGTGCTATGTGGCTTAAAAACCCTGAAAAGATTTATCAAGTGGTGAATACCGTCAAATCAGTTCTTGACATTCCCCTTACAGTCAAAATGCGTACAGGCTGGTCTGATAGCTCTCTGGCTGTTGAAAATGCCCTAGCCGCTGAGTCGGCTGGTGTGGACGCTCTTGCTATGCACGGACGCACGCGCGAACAGATGTATACAGGTACTTGTGACCACAAAACTCTAGCTAAGGTCGCAAAAGCTATTACAGCAATCCCTTTTATTGCAAATGGAGATATCCGCACTGTGCAAGATGCCAAATTTATGATTGAAACTATTGGCGCTGATGCGGTTATGATTGGACGTGGTGCACGCAGTAACCCTTATATCTTTACCCAAATCAATCACTACTTTGAAACAGGTGAGGAACTAGATGATCTACCATTTGATAAAATGCTAGACATTGCAGAAGAACACCTGATGCGCCTTAGCCAACTAAAAGGTGAAGCCATCGCTGTCAGAGAATTTCGAGGCTTAGCTCCACACTATTTACGAGGTACTTCAGGCGCCGCTAAAATCCGTGGTGCTGTCTCTCGTGCGCAAACCGTCGATGAAGTGCACAAGCTCTTTGCTAGTTTGCGTTCTCAATATTAAAAACCCTTTATGCTAAGCATAAAAGGTTTTTTATCTATTGTTAGCTTTCTTTTTTTGGCATTCTGGACAAAGCCCATACGCTAAAAGCTGTAACTTCGTAATTTTAAATTGAGTTTGTTCATAAGCTTCCTGAGAAATATCCAGTAGCTCAACGTCCATAAAATCAACAATCCTTCCACACAACTCACAAACAATGTTAATATGGTCATGCCCCATAAAATCATAGTAAGTGGTACTGTCATTGCTAATCTTTATCTCCTCCACAAAGCCCTCATCTACCAGAACCTTTAGGTTATTGTAAACTGTCGCAAGGCTCATACTTGGGTAAAGTGGAAGGAGATCTCTATAAATCTTCTCAGCACTAGGATGCTCTTTGCTATCAACCATATAAGCAATAATCGCCCTGCGTGTTTCTGTCATTCGGATACGCTTTGCACGCAGATGATCTAGGACATGTGCATAAGCTCTCGTTGAACGTGGTGATACCTGACTCTCCATAACCTCCTCCTTTCTCTTGTCGCCTCTATTATAACAAAAAAGCAATTATCTGCCCACATTAGAGTTTTATTCTCAACCTTATATCAATGCGTTCAAAAAAAGAGAAGTACTCTTATGCTTCTCTTTTTAATGCTTGATATTCAAGTTTTAAACATTTATTCATAACAATGGATTGGACTCCATTCTCACGTAAGATAGCTTCTGCTTCTTGACTTTCAAGTCCAAGCTGCGCCCAAAAAATACCAGCCTTAGCCTCAACAAAATCTTTTGCTACATCCGGTAAAAAGGCACTACGTCGAAAGACATCGACAATATCAATCGGTTGCTCTACATCTTGCAAACGAGCATAAACGGTCTCTCCTAAAAGTGTCTCTCCAACAAGATTTGGATTGATAGGGATAATGGTATAACCTGCATCTTGCATGACTTTTGCTACATTGTAAGCTGCACTTTCTGTACGATTGGACAATCCAACAACTGCGATTGTTTTACTAGATGTGATATAGTCAGTGATTGTTTTTTGATCTGGATTTTGAAAATGATAGGTCATAAAATCTCCTCTAGTTTATTTTGCATCATACCAAGTCTTGCCATCACTCTCATCAGCAATCAAAGGAACAGACAAGCACAAGGCGGACTCCATCGTCTCAGTTACTAAACGTTTAATGTCGCTTAACTCATCTTTTGGTACCTCAAGGACAATTTCATCATGTACTTGTAGCAACATCTTAGCTTTGTAGTTCCCTTTCTCTAATGCCTTGTCCAAGTTGATCATTGCAATCTTTAAAATATCAGCAGCTGAACCCTGAATAGGAGAGTTGATAGCTGTACGCTCTGCAAAATGACGCACATTAAAGTTGCGAGAGTTGATATCTGGTAACTCACGACGCCGATTAAACAATGTCTCAACGTATCCCTTATCTCTAGCCTCACGTACTACACGCTTCATGTAATCCTTAATACCTGGATAACGATCGAAATAAGTCTCAATATAGCGCTTGGCTGTCTTTCGTGGAATACCGAGGTTATTAGCTAAACCAAAATCTGAAATGCCATAGACAATTCCAAAGTTCACTGCTTTAGCATTTCTGCGGTCATTTGCCGTCACATCCTCTGCTTTTGTAATCCCAAAAACACGCATAGCTGTTGAGGTATGAATATCAGCTCCCTCATTAAAAGCTTGTATCAAATGTTCATCCCCAGAGATATGGGCTAAAACACGCAATTCAATTTGCGAATAATCTGAGCTTAGCAGAACTTCATTCTCCCCAGATGGGACAAAAGCCTTGCGGATGAGACGTCCAGCCTCCAGACGAATTGGGATGTTTTGCAGATTTGGATCAGCACTTGAGAGACGTCCGGTCTGTGTCAAATCTTGGATATAACGTGTATGAATCTTGCCATCCTCTAAAATAGCATCCTGAAGCCCCACAATATAGGTGGACTGAAGTTTGGTAATCTGACGGTACTCCAAAATCTTGGTGACAAGTGGCGAGATAGGTGCCAAACGTTCAAGCACATCCACGGCTGTTGAATATCCTGTCTTTGTTTTCTTAGTCATCTCCACAGGCAAGCCTAGCTTTTCAAAAAGTAGGATGCCTAACTGTTTAGGTGAGTTGATGTTAAACTCCTCACCAGCCAATTCGTAGATTTCCTTGGTTAATTGATCAATAACCCCTTGATTCTCACGTTCCATTTCTCGCAAAGTATCTCTTCGAACAGTTATCCCTGCGATTTCCATCTTGGCGAGAACCTTAGCTAAAGGTTGCTCCATCTCAAATAGAAGTGCTTTTTGTTGATGACAATCAAGCTTATCTAGCATGGTCTGTTCCGAAGCTTGCAAAACCTTGACTTTCTTAGCTAGATGAGCCAATAAAGTCTCCTTAGCAGGCACAGCACGCTTAACCCCCTTGCCATAGACCACCTCATCTGATGCTAAAGTATAGTTTGTATAAAGCCTAGCAATGGTGGCTACCGTATTATCCTCGACAGTTGAGAGGAGATATTTAGCCAGACGACTATCAAAAGAAACATCCTCCAAGGCAATCGTTAAACGATTAAGCAACACTTTGGTACGCTTAAAATCGTAAGTCTTTATCGGACTGCTCAAGGCTTGTCTAAAGAGTGGACTGGTAAGTACATCAAGATTGTTAGAAGCGTAAATCTGCTTAGCATCACCCCAAGAAAAGCCGACAATATTTTCTACGTGGTAGTTATCGCCCAATATTTCAAAGTAATAAAATGTCTCCTCTGAGAACATAGCCTCAGACAAGTCACTCGCATCATCAATTACTTGATAAGCAACCTCAAAATCCTCTCGTGGTTCATCTGTAACAAGATTTGCTTTGAACTGTTTAAAGTTCATCTCATCGTAAAAAGCAGACAAAGTTTTTACGTTAGAACCCTTATAGACAATATCCTCAAGCCCAACAGTAATCGGTGCTTTGGTATTAATAGTCGCTAAGGTCTTTGAGAGAAAGGCTTTTTCCTTTTCGTTGATGAGATTTTCTTTCATCTTGGATGCTTTCATCTCATCAATATGCTCATAAACTCCCTCTAAACTGCCATAATCTAGCAAAAGCTTAAGTGCCGTTTTTTGACCAATCTTACTAACGCCTGGAATATTATCTGACTTATCACCCATAAGTGCTTTGAGATCAATAAATTGGCTCGGTGTAATGCCCATTTTTTCCTCGAGATAGTCTGGTGTATATCTCTCAAACTCAGCTACACCTTTTTTAGAGATCTCAACGACCGTATTCTTATCCGTCAGCTGAATAAGGTCTTTATCCCCTGAAACAATCGTCACATCATAATTTTTTGCATCTTCAGCCAGTTTATCAACCGTTCCAATGATGTCATCTGCCTCATACTGTGCTAAATCATAGTAACAAATACCTAAATGTGTCAATAACTCACGAATGTAAGGCAATTGCTCCCGAAACTCTTCTGGTGTCTTAGCCCGCCCTGCCTTGTAAGCACTGTACATATCCGTTCTAAAAGTAGTCTTGCCCGCATCAAAAGCCACCAAAACATGCGTCGGCTCTATACGATCTAGCAAGTGGTTTAACATCAAGTGAAAACCATAAATAGCATTCGTATGCAGACCATTTTGGGTTTTAAAATGCTCAATCTGTTTGGATAGTGCAAAAAATGCACGATAAGCCACAGATGAACCGTCAATCAACAATAATTTTTTCTTGTCTACCATGCTTTTAGTATAACGTTTTTAGACTATTTTGTCACTTTAGAGCTTTGATGTAACAACCAAAAACGGCTTGCAAAAAGCAAGCCGTCTCTTACATCTCATCCTCCCAAATAGTTTTAGCTCGATTGAAAGCTGACCAAGCTTTTGGCCAACCGATATAAAAAGCTACATGGGTAATAATCTCTGCTATCTCTTCTTTGGTGACACCATTTTGCTTCGCTGTTGTCAAATGATACTCCAGCTGCTCAAAACTGCCTTGTGTCATAAGAGCTGTAACCGTTACAATAGAGCGTAATTTGGGAGACAACTCTTGCTCACGTGACCAGACCTGACCAAAGAGAACATCGTCATTGAGTTCTGCAAATATGGGCGCAAAATCTCCTAGCTGATCACGCCCTGCTGTCTGTTTTACCATAATATTTCTTTCCTCCAACTCAGTGTAGTGAAGCTAATCTTTTTACCGTCTCTGGATCAACATGTGATAAAAATTGGCTTTCTCGTTGATCTAACTGGAGAATCGCCACCATATCTTCCTCACTCAGTGTGAAGTCAAAAATAGCCATATTTTGTACCATGCGCTCTTTATGAACTGTCTTAGGAATCGCTACGATTCCCTGTTGAATCAAGTAACGCAGAGCCACCTGTGCGGCTGATTTATTATATTTTTTACCTATGGCAAGCAAGACGTCATTGGTAAAGAGATTATTTTTCCCTTCTGCAAAGGGTCCCCACGATTCTATCTGAACACCATACTCAGCCATCGTCTTTTGTGCCTCTATCTGCTGATGAAAAACATGAGTCTCTACTTGATTAACCATCGGAGTAATCTCCTCGAAAATAGCCAAATCTGCCAAACGGTCTGGGCTGAAATTACTCACACCAATAGCTTTTATTTTCCCAGCCTTATAGTATTCCTCCAGAGCTCGGTAAGCACCGTAATAGTCGTTAAAAGGCTGATGTAAGAGCATGAGATCAATATAATCCGTTTTCAGATTATCAAGGCTTTTTTCAATAGATGCTTTAGCTTTTTCATAGCCGAAATTGCTAATCCATATTTTACTGGTAAGGAAAAATTCTTCTCGTTTGACCTGTGAATGTTGGATAGCCTTACCAACTGCTTCTTCATTTCCATAAGCTTGAGCAGTATCAATCAAGCGATAACCAGTATCAATAGCATCTCTAACCACACGTTCACACTCTTTTAAATCTGGTATTTGATAGACGCCAAATCCTAAAATAGGCATTTTGAGACCGTTTGATAAAGTAACGTAGTCCATTTTTCCTCCTTAATTGATAGTTTAGTCCTTCAAAGTCAGATAAGCTTCATCGGAGACTTCTTCTAGCCAGATATTTTCAGTATCTTCACCAGGAACACCAAGGGCAATATGACTAAACCACGAGTCACTCTTGGCTCCATGCCAATGCTTGACGTTAGCTGGTATGATAACGACCGTTCCTTCTTTAAGCGACATAGCAGGTTTTCCTTCTTCCTGATACCAACCCTCACCAGCGGTACATATCAAGATTTGCCCACCACCACGACTCGCCTTGTGAATATGCCAGTTGTTGCGACAACCAGGTTCAAAGGTCACATTAGTAAGTGCAATCTCCTGATTACTTGTCGCACCCAGTGCCTTTAAATAAGATTGTCCAATAAAATAACTAGAATAAGCATCGTTACTCTCTCCTTGTCCAAAGTAATTGAACTGATCGAATGTTGCTTTATCCTGATATTTCATCACTTTTACCTCATTTCCACAATCATTTCAATAGCAAAGATTTTACTATAGATTTATTGCTCTTGACTTATTCTAAACTTGCTTTTTATGTTAGCGTGTCTCTTGGGCGACTATTTCTTCTGCTAGAGCTTCCTCAGCTGATTCTTCTTCATTGATTGCCAAAGGTTCAATATTGCGGTAGCGTGCCATACCAGTACCTGCTGGGATGGTTTTACCAATGATGACATTTTCTTTAAGACCAAGGAGGTGATCTTTCTTACCTCGGATAGCTGCGTCTGTAAGCACACGTGTTGTTTCTTGGAAAGAAGCAGCAGATAAGAATGAGTTTGTTTCAAGTGAGGCTTTGGTAATTCCCATAAGAACTGGGCGAGCTGTCGCAGGGATACCTCCGGAGATGAGTATATCCTTATTGGCATCTGTGAAGTCTGAAATGTCCATCAATGTTCCTGGGAGAAGTTCTGTATCGCCTGGATCCATAACACGAACTTTTCGAAGCATCTGACGTACCATGACCTCAATGTGCTTATCACCAATTTCCACCCCTTGGCTACGGTAAACTTTTTGCACTTCGGCAAGGAGATAAGTTTCAACAGACAAAGTATCACGCACTTCGAGAAGGCGTTTAGGTTGTATAGAACCTTCTGTAAGTGGTGTCCCTCGATGCACTTTATCACCAACTTCAACTTTCATACGAGCGGTAAACGGCACAACGTACTCTCCCTCGCCTGTTTTGCCTTTAACAAATACTTTCTTTGTACGAGTTGCTGCATCTTCTTCAATAGCAGTCACTTCACCTTTGACCTCTGTGATAACTGCTTCCCCTTTAGGGTTACGTGCTTCAAAAATTTCTTGGATACGAGGAAGACCTTGCGTGATGTCTGTATTCGATGCCACACCACCCGTGTGGAAAGTACGCATGGTAAGCTGTGTACCAGGTTCACCGATAGATTGGGCTGCGACAGTACCAACTGCTTCACCAACTTCAACCGCATCTCCTGTTGCTAGGTTGATACCATAGCAATGACGACAAACACCATGACGAGTATTACATGTAAAGACGGAGCGGATAGTCACTTTCTCAACACCAGCAGCCACAATCTTCGCTGCCAAATCCTCGGTAATCAAGGTATCGGAACCAACAATCACCTCACCGGTTTCAGGGTGCTTAACTGTTTTCTTGGTATAGCGACCATTAAGACGCTCTTCCAGTGTTTCAGTGACTTCCTTGCCATCTGTAATAGCAGTAATTGTAAGACCACGATCAGTACCACAGTCGTCCTCACGAATGATAACGTCTTGAGCAACATCTACCAAACGACGTGTCAGATAACCTGAGTCGGCAGTCTTGAGGGCTGTATCTGTCATACCTTTACGGGCACCGTGAGTTGAGAAGAACATTTCAAGGACTGACAAACCTTCACGGAAGTTAGATAGAATAGGCAATTCCATGATACGACCGTTTGGCGCCGCCATCAAACCACGCATACCAGCAAGTTGGGAGAAGTTGGAAATGTTACCACGAGCTCCTGAGTCCATCATCATAACGATAGGGTTCTTAGGATCTTGTGTTTCAATCAGACGTTGTTCAAGCTCTTCTTTAGCTTCACGCCATGTTGTTGTAACGGCAACATAACGATCATCATCAGTCATCAAACCACGACGGAAAGCTTTATTGATTTGTTCGACTTTGCTGTGAGCATTATCGATAATTTCTTGCTTATTATCAATAACTGGGATGTCTGCAATCCCAACAGTCAAACCAGCGAGCGTTGAATGATAGTAACCAAGGTCTTTCAAACGGTCAAGAAAGGCTGATGTTTCTGTTGTACGAAAACGTTTGAAGGTTTCAGCAATGATATTTCCAAGATTTTTCTTCTTAAACGGTGTATTAAGTTCTAAACTATCAATCACCGCTTGTATATCTTGACCTGGCTCTAAGAAATACTTATCAGGTGTCTTTTCCGTCAAATTAGCATTAGTTGGCTCGATAAGGTAAGGCAAATCATCAGGCATAATGTCGTTAAAGAGAATTTTTCCGACAGTTGTCACCATGATTTTATGTTGTTGCTCAGGTGTCCAAGGTTTATTTGGCATAGAATCAACCGCTATCCCTACACGTGTATGCAAGTGAACATAACCATTACGGTAAGCCATAACGGCTTCGTCACGGTCTTTAAAGACCATGCCTTCTCCCTCACGACCCGTATCTTCCATAGTGAGGTAGTAGTTACCAAGTACCATGTCTTGAGATGGAGTAACAACTGGCTTACCATCTTTTGGATTAAGGATATGTTCAGCAGCAAGCATAAGAAGACGAGCTTCAGCTTGTGCTTCTTCAGATAGGGGCACGTGAATCGCCATTTGGTCCCCGTCAAAGTCAGCGTTGTAGGCTTCACAGACAAGTGGATGGAGACGAAGTGCCTTACCATCAATAAGAACTGGCTCAAAAGCTTGAATCCCAAGGCGGTGAAGAGTAGGTGCACGGTTAAGAAGGACTGGATGTTCTTTGATGACCTCCTCTAAAATATCCCAAATGCGTTCATCACCACGCTCAACCATACGTTTGGCTGCTTTGACATTTCCTGCTAAGCCATTAGCGACAATTTCACGCATAACAAACGGCTTGAAAAGCTCAATTGCCATCTCCCGTGGCACACCACATTGATACATTTTAAGAGTCGGACCAACAGCGATAACGGAACGTCCTGAGAAGTCAACACGTTTACCGAGCAAATTTTGACGAAAGCGACCTTGTTTCCCTTTTAGCATGTGGCTAAGAGACTTGAGGGGGCGACTACCTGGTCCTGTAATAGGACGACCACGGCGACCATTGTCAATCAAGGCATCCACAGCTTCTTGGAGCATCCGTTTTTCATTTTGCACAATGATACCAGGCGCATGCAACTCCAAAAGACGAGCAAGACGATTGTTACGATTGATAACACGACGATAGAGATCATTCAAGTCACTGGCTGCAAAACGTCCGCCATCAAGTTGTACCATTGGGCGAAGGTCTGGTGGGATAACAGGTAGAATGTTCAGTACCATCCATTCTGGTTTATTACCAGATTTCTTGAAAGCATCTAAAACATCTAAGCGACGAACTGCTTTAACACGCTTTTGACCTGTCGCTGTTTTGAGTTCTTCTTTAAGTTCAGCAATTTCAGCATCTAAATCGACACGCTTTAAGAGATCTTGGATAGCTTCCGCACCCATTTTGGCAACAAAAGATCCATAGCCATATTCTTGTAATTTTTCACGATACTCACGCTCAGTAAGTAGCGACTTAGGCTCAAGCGGTGTCTCTTTGGGATCAATCACTACATAAGCTGCAAAATAGATGACCTCCTCAAGCGCACGTGGACTCATATCAAGAGTAAGTCCCATACGACTCGGAATCCCTTTGAAATACCAAATGTGTGACACTGGAGCTTTAAGCTCTATATGTCCCATGCGTTCGCGACGAACCTTGGCACGCGTTACTTCGACACCACAACGGTCACAGATAATCCCTTTGTAGCGGATACGCTTGTACTTACCACACGCACATTCCCAGTCTTTTGTAGGGCCAAAGATAACTTCATCAAAAAGCCCTTCACGCTCTGGTTTTAGCGTACGGTAGTTGATTGTTTCAGGTTTTTTAACTTCACCATAAGACCATGAACGAACCTTACTTGGTGAGGCTAATGTGATTTGCATACTTTTAAAACGATTTACGTCAACCACTAGTTTTACCTTTCTGTCAATTTATCTCAATCTAGCTAGAGCAGTCTAAGCTAGTTTTAGTCATTAGTCATTTGAGGCAGTCTCTGTCTCTTTCTGTGCTTCCACTTCTGCTTTGGCTTCTTGTTCTTTTCTTGCCTTTTCAAGCTCATCAACATGTAGCACATCGTCATCTTCACCCTCATCAAGGTCACGTAATTCCACTTCATTGTCATCCTCGTCAAGGACACGCATATCAAGACCAAGTGACTGCAATTCTTTAACAAGCACTCGGAAAGACTCGGGCACACCTGGTTTTGGAATTTGTTTGCCTTTGGTAATCGCTTCATAGGCTTTCAGACGTCCTGCAACATCATCTGACTTGTAAGTCAAGATTTCTTGAAGAACATTTGATGCACCATAGGCTTCCAAAGCCCAAACTTCCATCTCACCAAAACGTTGTCCACCAAACTGTGCTTTACCACCAAGAGGTTGTTGTGTAACAAGTGAGTAAGGACCAACTGAACGAGCGTGAAGTTTATCATCAACCATGTGGTGAAGTTTGATCATGTACATGATACCGACAGAGACACGATTATCAAATGGTTCACCTGTACGACCGTCATAAAGAACTGTCTTAGCGTCGCTATCCATACCAGCTTCACGGACAGTATCCCAAAGATCTTCGGAAGTTGCTCCGTCAAAGACTGGAGTTGCAATGTGAATACCGAGGTTGCGAGCTGCCATACCGAGGTGAAGCTCCATAACTTGTCCGATATTCATACGAGATGGCACACCAAGAGGGTTCAACATGATATCAACTGGAGTTCCATCTGGAAGATATGGCATATCCTCAACTGGTACGATACGAGAAACAACCCCTTTGTTTCCGTGACGACCAGCCATCTTATCTCCGACTTTAATCTTACGTTTTTGTGCGATGTAGACACGAACCATCATGTTAACACCTGATTGAAGCTCATCACCATTTGCACGAGTAAAGATTTTAACATCACGAACAACACCATCTCCACCGTGTGGCACACGAAGTGATGTATCACGGACTTCACGCGATTTATCACCGAAGATAGCATGGAGCAGTCGTTCTTCAGCAGAAAGGTCTTTTTCTCCCTTAGGTGTTACTTTGCCGACCAAAATATCACCCTCTTTGACCTCTGCACCGATACGGATAATTCCCATCTCATCAAGCTCTTTTAGAGCTTCCTCACCAACGTTAGGAATTTCACGTGTAATTTCTTCAGGACCTAGCTTTGTATCGCGTGTTTCAGACTCAAATTCTTCGAGGTGGACAGAAGTATACACATCTTCTTTGACCAGACGCTCACTCATGATAACCGCATCCTCAAAGTTATACCCTTCCCAAGTCATATAAGCAACGATAGGATTTTGACCAAGTGCCATTTCACCTTTTTCCATAGAAGGTCCATCAGCGATAAAGTCACCTTTTTCAACCAAATCACCAACTTTAACAAGCGTCCGTTGATTGTATGCTGTACCTGAGTTGGAACGGCGGAATTTCGTGATATGGTAAACATCAAGCGAGCCATCTTCACGACGAACTTCAACTTTTTCGGCGTCTGAGAAGACTACACGTCCATCGTGTTTAGCGATAACGGCAGCACCAGAGTCGTGAGCGGCTTGATATTCCATACCAGTACCAACATACGGTGCATGTGGATTAATCAATGGCACTGCTTGACGTTGCATGTTGGCACCCATGAGGGCACGGTTTGAGTCATCATTTTCAAGGAAAGGAATACATGCGGTCGCTACCGCAACCACCTGCTTGGGTGAGACATCAACATAGTCAACGATACTTGCTGGAAATTCTTGGTTATTACCTTGATGACGTCCCATGACGATTTCATTAGCAAAAGTTCCGTCAGGATTAAGTTTAGAGTTTGCTTGAGCAACAGTATATTCATCTTCTTCATCTGCTGTCAACCATTCCACTTCGTTTGTGACAACACCAGTCTTACGGTCAACTTTACGATATGGTGTTTGGATGAAACCATATTTATTAAGGTGCCCGTATGTGGACAAGTTATTAATCAATCCGATGTTAGGGCCTTCAGGAGTTTCAATTGGGCACATACGTCCATAGTGAGTATAATGCACGTCACGCACTTCATAACCAGCACGGTCACGAGTCAAACCTCCAGGTCCTAAGGCTGACAAACGACGTTTGTGAGACAATTCAGAAAGTGGGTTGTGTTGATCCATAAACTGTGACAATTGAGAAGAGCCAAAGAACTCTTTGACAGCTGCAGTTACAGGACGAATGTTGATAATTTGTTGTGGCGTCAATACTTCATTGTCTTGAACGGACATACGTTCACGCACGTTACGCTCCATACGAGCAAGACCAATACGGAATTGGTTAGCAAGCAATTCACCAACGGCACGAATACGACGGTTCCCAAGGTGGTCGATATCGTCAACTTTACCAAGATCTTCAACAAGGTTAAGGAAGTATGATATTTCAGCCAAGATATCTGCTGGTGTAAGCGTACGTGTTTTATCGTCTGGATTGGCATTACCAACAATCGTCACAACACGGTCTGGATCAACTGGTGACACAACTTTGAATTTTTGAAGAATAACAGGTTCAGTGACAACAGCATAATCATTTGGTGTGTAAACAAATTTGTTGAGGTCACCATCTAATTGTTCAGCAATTGAATCAATCACATCACGTGTCATGACTGTACCAGCTTCAACAAGGATTTCACCAGTTTCAGCATCAACCAAATTTTCAGCAATAGTTTGATTCAAGAGACGAGTCTTGACGTTAAGTTTTTTGTTGATTTTGTAGCGACCAACCGCAGCTAGATCGTAACGACGCGGATCAAAGAAACGAGCTGTCAAAAGACTACGAGAGCTATCAGCTGTTTTAGGCTCACCGGGACGCAAACGTTCATAGATTTCCTTGAGAGCTTCATCTGTACGTGAATCTGCTGGATTTTTGTGAATATCTTTTTCGATAGTATTGCGAACGAGATCGCTATCACCAAAGATATCCAAAATTTCATCATCACCAGAAAAACCAAGGGCACGTACAAGCGTTGTAAATGTAATCTTACGAGTGCGGTCAATGCGAGTATAACCGATGTCTTTTGAGTCCATTTCAAGCTCCAGCCAAGCCCCACGGTTAGGAATAACGGTAGAGCCATAGCCGACCTTACCATTTTTATCCACTTTATCATTAAAATAAACACCAGGAGAACGAACCAACTGAGAGACGATAATACGCTCACCGCCATTGATGATAAAAGTACCCATCTCTGTCATGAGAGGGAAATCACCAAAGAAAACTTCTTGTGTCTTAATCTCGCCTGTTTCTTTGTTGATGAGACGAAAAGTGACAAAGATAGGTGCAGAGTAAGAAGCATCATGAATACGCGCTTCTTCTAGGGTATATTTTGGCTCTTTGAACTCATACCCTACAAATTCAAGCTCCATAGTATCTGTAAAGTTTGAGATGGGGAGCACATCTTCAAAGACTTCTTTTAGTCCATTTTCTAAAAAGTCTTTGAACGAATCTGTCTGAATTTCAATCAAATTAGGTAAATCAAGAACCTCTTTAATTCTTGAAAAACTACGACGTGTACGGTGTTTACCGTATTGAACTTCATGTCCTGCCAAGATTTTACTCCTTTTATTAAGATGTGAGGCACAATGTAGCCTTTAGGAAAACTATCTCAAAGCTTGCTTTTAAAGGCTTGCCAGAGTAGCGCAATAACCCAGCCGTCTAGCCCATTTTAGGAAAGGAAAAATGTGAATTATTAGAACCTTTAAATATAGATTACATTTGTCTTTTTATCTAAAAATAGGCACAAAAAGAGCAGCTAAACCCGACTGAAACGTTTGATTTAACTGCTGTAAGCCCTCTTGGACAATATTTCAAGAAAGCAGACGACAAATAATTTACCTTATTATATCTTATTTCTTGATAAATAGCAAGTTATTTTTTCAAAATACTTGCCCATGCTTTTTGGTAATCACTGTCTGTTCCGCCAATGGCAAATTTGTAAGTTGTCTTACCTGGTCCTGTTTTTGCCCAATAGCTAGTCGTCATATCTCCAGTAAGATTCACATCTTTACCATCAACAGAAACAGTAGCAGGCAAAAGCCCAGTCGACTTGAGGACATTTGCCTTGATAACACTGGAGTCAAGAGCAAACTTAGAAGATCCAAAAACAGTACTATCTGCTTGGTTAATCGCATTGATCAGATTTGCCATATACCGTGAGTTTTTAGAGTAACCTGTCAGATTGCCAAGCGAACTATTGTCATCGTGACCAATCCAGCCACCTAGAGTCACATTTGGCGTTGCTAGCATAAGCCAAGCATCTGAGTAATTGTTTGTTGTTCCTGTTTTTCCAATCCAATCAGCACTGGCAAGCCCTGCATTGATCGATTGCAAGTCTTTTTTGAAAGTCGTTGTCAAACCTGACTCAATCGGTCCATGCAATAAGCTCTGCATAATAGTAGCTGTTGCTTTTGAAAAGACCTGTATTGCTTTAGACTCATGCTTGTAGATGACCTTGCCAGTATTATCTGTGATGGTATCAATCATATACCTTTCCTGATAAGCACCGTTATTTGCTAGCATCTGATAGAGATTAGTCTGATCCGCAACTGATACCTCAATCCCACCACCAAGTGGCAAACTTTCGATATTGTAGTTAGCAATCGTGTAGTGCATCTTGTCCATATAACCCTTGACATCAACGCCTTTATTGAGCAACATCTGATAAGTCCAATAGGCTGGTATGTTCCAAGACTTGTTAAGTGCTTCTTGTAAGTCCATCATGCCAGTTCCTTCCTCAGTGTCGTGCATGATTTTCTGACCATTTGAGAAGGTCGTTGGGTAATTGGATAAGATACTAGCACTGCCCATGAGCCCTTGGTCAATGGCAATACCATAGGGGATAATCGGCTTGATGCTGGAACCTGTCGAGCGCTTCGTGTCAAAGGCATGGTTGTTTTGGTTGACACTGTAATCCCGTCCGCCGACAAAGCCTAAAATAGCACCTGTTTTGTTGTCCATGAGGACATTGCCCATCTGCACCGTACCCGTCCCATCATCAAGGAGACTGCCATACTGTGCTGCAGCATTTTGCATAGCTGTGTAAATACTTTGATTAATCGTAGTTTTGATCGTGTAGCCACCCTGTTGCAATTCCTCAAGAGCACGTTTTTGATAGGCTTGCTTGGTGGCATCATTTTTAAGGTCCTGCTCTGATACATTATCACGCTTGATGAGGTAGTCATACATCAGTTGCTGCGCCTCGCTCATAACAGTATAATACAAATAATCATGCGTACTGGTATGCTGCGTTTCAGGGGCGATAAAGTCCTGCTTAATGTCATAAGCTTTATAGGTCTCATACTCGCTCTTTGTCAGACTACCTGTGCGATACATATTGTAGAGGACATCTTGTTGGCGGTTGATACCGTACTGAAGATTTTTATCAGACTTGATCTGAGCATCTGCGGTATAAGGAGAGTAGACGATAGGGCTTTGAGGAAGCCCTGCGATATAAGCTGCTTGTGGAATGGTTAGGTCTTTGGCACTCACACCAAAGATACCTTGCGCAGCTTCTTCGACACCTGCAATATTTTGTCCCCTGTTATTGCGCCCAAATGGTGAAACATTGAGATAGGCGGTTAAGATAGCATCCTTGGTCATATAACGCTCCAAAGCCAGTGCATAGATAATCTCACGAGACTTGCGCTTAAAGGAAGGATCCGCACCCAGTACTTGCTGTTTGAGCAACTGTTGTGTGAGGGTCGAACCACCGCTAGACTCTCCCAAGCCTAAGAGAGAACCTACAACCGCACGAAAAACTGCCTTTGGCACGACACCGTGGTGAATCTTGAAGTTATCATCCTCAGTGGCAATGATGGCTTTTTTGATATTCTCTGAAATCTCACTACTCTCAACAGGTGTCCGCAAGAGATCAGAGTCAATCGCAGCGATAGACACTTGGTTGGAGTAAGTCATCTGCGACACTTGCGACACGGAGGTCACTTCCTTGATGAGAGTTGCTTTATCAGGGACTTTGACACTATCAATCTGGCTGGCGAGATAACCAAGCGCCATACCTCCGCCTAACATCCCCAACAGTAGGAGAATAATATAAGCAAAGTCAGATAATAACTTTAAAGTTCTGAGAAAAACAGCCCCTATCTCACTGACGCTCATCGGCTGATGTTCTCTTTGCGAACCTTTCTTTTGGTTTTTTGTTTTTTTTAACATGACAATACCTCGATTCCCATTATATCAAATTTAGTAGGGCTTGCATATCCTCAAGAATTTTGATATAGTTGGCATGATATACTAGCTGATATAGGAGAAGATTATGACCATTTTAGAAGAACTCAAAGAACGTGGGCTTGTCTTTCAGACAACGGACGAAAAGGCGCTTGAGGAGGCGCTTGAGGATGGACAAGTATCCTACTACACAGGTTATGACCCAACAGCAGACAGTCTGCACCTTGGACACTTGGTTGCCATTTTGACGTCACGCCGCTTGCAGTTGGCAGGACACAAGCCTTACGCTCTTGTGGGGGGAGCGACAGGGCTTATCGGCGATCCTTCCTTTAAGGATGCTGAGCGCAGTCTTCAGACAAAGGAAACGGTTGAAGGGTGGGTGAGCAAAATCCAAGGGCAGCTCTCTCGTTTTCTTGACTTTGAAAATGGCGATAATAAGGCTGTCATGGTCAACAACTACGACTGGTTTAGTGGGGTGAGCTTTATTGATTTCTTGCGTGATGTGGGTAAATACTTCACCGTCAACTACATGATGAGTAAAGAGTCTGTCAAAAAACGAATCGAGACAGGGATTTCCTACACGGAGTTTGCTTATCAAATCATGCAAGGCTACGACTTTTACGAGCTAAATGACAAGTACAATGTCACTCTCCAAATCGGAGGGAGTGACCAATGGGGTAACATGACCGCTGGAACAGAGTTGCTTCGTCGTAAGGCGGACAAGATAGGTCATGTCATGACAGTACCTCTTATCACCGATGCTACTGGCAAGAAATTCGGCAAATCCGAGGGCAATGCTATCTGGCTCGACGCTAGTAAGACCAGCCCTTATGAGATGTACCAGTTCTGGCTCAATGTCATGGATGAGGACGCGATTCGTTTCTTGAAAATCTTTACTTTCCTCTCGCTTAAGGAAATTGAGGCGATTCGTGTTCAGTTTGAGCAAGAACCGCACAAGCGTCTTGCGCAAAAGACACTGGCTCGTGAGGTTGTGACCCTTGTACACGGTGAGAAAGCTTATCAAGAAGCCCTCAACATCACAGAACAGCTCTTTGCCGGCAATATCAAGGGGCTATCTGTCGCAGAACTCAAGCAAGGGCTACGTGGCGTGCCAAACTACGCTGTCAAAGCTGAGGACAGTCTCAATATCGTTGACCTCCTTGTCACAGCTCGCGTGGTCAACTCCAAACGTCAAGCACGTGAGGACGTCCAAAACGGCGCTATCTACCTCAATGGAGATCGAATAAAAGACCTCGACTACACACTCACTGACACTGACAAACTCGAAGGTGAGCTGACCGTTATCCGCCGTGGTAAGAAAAAATACTTCGTCTTGACTTACTAAAAAATAACCCATCACACATCATCGTGTGATGGGTTTTATTTCTCCTCTCACATAAAAAACTTATCTTTCCCCTCTTTAAACAAACCCCAACTCAACACGTATCGTACCAAACACCCTACAAGCTCTATATTTTTCAGCTTGCGTTCTCGCCATTTTCTATCTTTTCCTTGTTTTGAGTAGTCTTTAAAAACTTGATTTTAATATCTGTCATGCTATAACTATTTCTAACAAAAAGCTTTGCATTTTTGAAATAAAAAATACAAGCAGTCATCACCATAACTAAAAACTAAATCAGACAAAAAAGCACCCTCCTAAAAGGGTACTAATCACCATTTCACTATTGTCGGACTAATCTTCCTCGGCAACATAAGTTTTTTTAAAAATCGATATCATTCCTAAAAGAACTTCATCAGCGAAACATTCTAACTTTGGAACCGACTCAATTAAATATTTTTTTAATAGAGTATATTCGAGCTCATCATTTTCCGATAATAACCTATTCAACAACATTATTATCTTTCCTCTATCATCAATCGTCAATCCATGTTCCAAACAAAACAAACTTGCAGAAATAGGTTTTTTCGATGAGTCTCCTAATAGCTCTGCTAACTCTCTAACTGCACTTTCCAACAACCATAATCTCTCAAAAAAATATTCACCTGAAAAATCTTTATAGTGTCGTTCATCTAAAGTACCCAACTTAGCACCTCCTTAATTGCATGAGCTATCTGAGTTGCAGTACTACTTGAAACACCTGAATTGACTAACCCTCTATACACAACATCATGTACTGCTTGTGCAGGAATTTCACTCCAACTTAACAAAGGAGAGAGTGAACTAGCAATAGTTGTAAAATATCGATCAACTTGGTTTGCAATTGTCTTACCAAAAACAGATTTTACCGCATTTACAACAGCAACTCTATTTTTTATTGCTGTCCTAATAGCAGCCTTACCAACTTTTGTCCAAATACTCCTTTCTTCTCTCAAATATTGATAATCAGATTCTTTAGGAGCTTGATAAATAACATCAGAACTACTATCAGCTAAAACTTTAACAGATGGCAAAACACTCCCAGACAAAACAACAGCCAGCAATAATAAAGTCATACACTTCATTATTTTTTTCATAAAATTCTCCTCCCTTAAATCATTAATTTTGATCTATTATACAAGAAAAATCACATTTATAAAAACGCAAACATTAAAGTATGCTAAAAATCATTTTGTCACATCAAATCTAAACATCTAATTCATCAAAAATCCAATCTTTTACTTGATAAAATAATTCTTTCTCTCCCAATTCCAAAATGCCACAATCTCACGATTTGTACTTTCAGAATTTTCTTCTGCTCCAATCTGCCTTTTTCGGTATAAACCTTGACTCAAATCATCCGTCATTCTATCTTTCTGAAATTCAGAATAAATGTCAACCCCCTTTTTTAAAAAACCCACCAAGCGAAAGTCGCTGGTGGGCACTAAAAGGTCAAGAGTTTTTCTCTAAAATACTCATACTGCTTCTGTCTTTGTTCAATTTCTTTTGGTAAGCCCTGTGATAAATTGGAAGTCAG
>NZ_JANUXX010000008.1 GCF_024814375.1 Streptococcus sciuri | reverse complement strand
TCATCAGACGATAAATATTTTAGACCACGCTGGTAATACTGATGACTACATTGTTCATGTCTACACAGACTACACCGATGGCACGACCAGTGCAGTGAATCTAGGTTCTTACCATATTGATATTCCAGAACCAGAAAAACCAGAAATTAAAGTTGAGAACTATAGCAAAGATAAACCTACCTTTGATGTTGTCGTAAGAGGTAGTGAAAAAACGAAACAGATTAAAGATGCGCATATCGCTGTATGGTCATCAGACAAAGGTCAAGACGATCTCAAATGGTACGCTCCAGTAGTTAAGAACAACCAAGTTCATCAGACGATAAATATTTTAGACCACGCTGGTAATACTGATGACTACATTGTTCATGTCTACACAGACTACACCGATGGCACGACCAGTGCAGTGAATCTAGGTTCTTACCATATTGATATTCCAAAAGTGGGGGTGGCAACCTATAAAGGAACTGGAAATTATGAACTAAAAGTGACAGGAGTGCCAAGTTCAGGATCTATTTCGTTTGCTGTTTGGTCAGATGAAAAGGGACAGGATGACCTCAGATGGTATGCAGCTACTCGTCAAAATGGTCAAGCAATCGTTAAGATAAATGTTGCAGATCATGCAGATACAGGGACTTACAACGTTCATGTGTATCAATTTGAAAATGATAAACCCAATTTTTTGATAGGTTATACGTTTATCGTTAATCAATCTAACTACAAAACTCCTTATTATCGCCAACGAGATCCTAGATGGGCAGCTAATGTCTATGGTTTATCTAACATGGATCGTTCAGGCTGTACGCCGACTGCACTAGCTATGGTCTTTAGTTCTCTATCTGGTAAAGAAGTACTCCCAACGACAGTGGCAGATTATCTTTATAATAACACTGATCAATTTAACAAGCGTTGGGAAGGTACAGGTGCTCAGGGTATATTAAGTGCTGTTGACCATTGGGGCTATAAGGCAACACCACTTTCTAATCTCAATGCTGTTACAACAGCTTTGCAAGAAGGTTATCATGTACTAGCGACTGTACAAAATGATATTTTTGTTAGAAGAGGTAGTCATGAGCTTGTCTTAAAAGGCTATAATAATAGTAAAACATATGTATCAGATCCTTACACACCAATGTTGTCAGGTTGGTATTCTGTCCCTCAACTATGGTCTGAACAAAGTTATCATTCAGAAGATCGCATTGGTGTACCTTCTCCCTTTATCAAAATTACAGATATTTAGCCATGAAGCCTTGCAAATGCAAGGCTTTTTTGTTATGATGAGAATGTCTTCAGGGCAGGGTGTAATTCCCGATCGGCGGTGACACTTATGTATCGTTTTGATGAGTGAAGTCCGCGAGCGCAAGCTGACGTGGTGCAATTCCACGACCGACAGTATAGTCTGGATGGGAGAAGGCAGAGGTTTTGCATGTACGCATACCTTTTGGACTTCTTTCAATTTGTAAAAATTGGAGGAATTTTTTTATGACAATAACACACACAAGACGTTTGACATTTTTAGCGATACTCTCTGCATTATCGTTTGTGCTGATGTATGTGAGTTTTCCCCTTATTCCTGGGGCAAGCTTTTTAAAGCTTGACTTTAGTGTGATTCCTATGCTTTTAGCATTGGCATTATTCGATTTTAAGAGTAGCGTAGCTGTTCTTTTTCTACGTTCACTCTTAAAACTTATCTTAAATAATCATGGAGTAGAGACGTACATTGGGCTTCCGATGAATATCATTGCTCTATTTCTCTTTTTGTGGGCTTTCGCCTTTATTTGGAAAAAACGTATGAGAATAGAAGACTACCTCAAAGCAACGGTATTAGGAACGTTTGTTTTGACGGTTGCAATGGTGGTATTAAATCTTTTTTATGCTATGCCTCTTTATGCTGAGTTTGCTAATTTTGATATTGCTAAAATACTTGGTACCAGTCGTTACATTGTGGCTATGGTAGTGCCTTTCAATATCGCTGAAGGGGTTATTTTAGCTTTGATTTTTTATATCGTCTATACATCTTGTAAACCGTTTATAGAAAGATATCAGTTGAAATGAACAAAAGACAGCAGTGTTGGGTGAGAGCCTCTTTTGCTTTGGTAGCCTTTGTGATGTTAGGTTATTTGGTGAAATTTTACCCTGAAGTTCTTCAACCATTTGATACTAAGATTCAAAGTGCTATAAGAGGAAATTTACCACTTCCCTTAACGACTTTTTTTAAAGCTATAACCGTTATTGGAAATACTGGAACACAGATTGTAATAGCTATTACAGCTGTTCTCAGTTTATTTCTAAAAAAATGGTACGCTGAAGCACTTTATGTTATGGCAAATAGCATTTTTGTTGCCATTTGTATCCTATCATTAAAGTATATATATCAGCGTCCGAGACCTAGCATTTCTCATTTGGTTCATGCTAGTGGTTATTCTTTTCCAAGTGGACACTCTATGGGAACATTCTTGATTATTGGTAGTTTCCTAGTCATATGTTTTCAACGATTGAACTCAAAAGTGGTAAAGTGGACAGTGGCTATCTTTTTGGGCTTGTTGATTGTTTGTATTGGTTTGTCACGGATTTATCTGGGAGTACATTACCCAACAGATGTTATAGCTGGTTTTGTATTAGCCTATGGCATTCATAACTTATGTTTTCCTTATTATGCTCAAAAGCGCTTTGAGTGGCGCTTCCAAAGCAAACAAAAATAGCATTGATTGTTTTTAAAAGAAGAGACCAAGGTTGTGTTATCTTAGTCTCTTTTTGGTAAGCAATTTTAGTGAATTTTCCATGATTTATGTTACAATAGAGTCATGAAAAAACGTTACAACACCCTAAATGACTATTATCGTTTAATGTTTGGTGAGAAGATATTCAAAGTACCGATTGATGCAGGCTTTGATTGTCCCAATCGTGATGGGACGGTAGCTTATGGTGGTTGTACTTTCTGTACGGTATCAGGTTCTGGTGATGCTATCGTTGCACCAGAGGCTTCCATTCGTGAACAGTTTTATAAAGAAATTGACTTCATGCATCGCAAATGGCCTGATGTCAAGAAATACTTAGTTTATTTTCAAAATTTTACCAATACGCATGATCGTGTGGAAGTTATTCGTGAGCGTTATGAACAAGCTATCAATGAACCAGGTGTGGTGGGAATCAACATAGGGACACGTCCAGACTGTTTGCCTGATGAGACCATCGCTTACCTAGCAGAATTATCAGAGCGTATGCATGTTACGGTGGAATTAGGACTTCAGACGACTTATGAAAAGACGTCAAAGCTTATCAACCGAGCCCATTCTTATGAACTATACAAAGAAACTGTTGAGCGTTTACGTCGTCAAGCACCGAAAGTAGAAATTGTCTCACACCTTATCAATGGTTTACCAGGTGAAACGCATGAAATGATGGTAGAAAATGTTCGGCGTTGTGTGAATGATAACGATATCAATGGTATCAAGTTGCATCTGTTGCATCTAATGACCAACACACGTATGCAACGTGATTATCATGAAGGGCGTTTGCAACTGCTTAGTCAAGAAGAATACGTCTCTATTGTCTGCGATCAGCTAGAGATTATCCCTGAAACGATTATCATTCACCGTATTACAGGAGATGCTCCAAGAGATATGCTAATAGGTCCTATGTGGAGTCTCAATAAGTGGGAAGTCCTAAACGCTATTGATAAGGAAATGCAGAGACGAGATGCCTACCAAGGTTGCCGACTGTGTCAGAAATATTGGGAGAAAAATAATGATAAAACGTCCGATTGCACTTTCTCATGACTTTTTATCTGAGGTCATTGATAAAGAGAGCGTTGCTGTTGATGCTACAATGGGAAATGGTCATGATACAGCTTTTTTAGCCCAAATAGCAAAAAAAGTTTATGCTTTTGATGTCCAAAAGCAAGCAATTAAGAAGACTTACCAATTGCTTGCAGATAAAGGGTTGACCAATACCGAGCTGATCCTAGATGGCCATGAGACTTTGGATAGTTATGTCAAAGAACCTATTACAGCTGCTATTTTCAATCTCGGTTATTTGCCGAGTGCAGATAAAAAGATCATCACAAAACCCAAAACAACCCTAGAAGCTTTAGGTAAGATTTTAAAGCATTTAGTGGTTGGTGGCAGAGTATCTGTGATGGTCTATAGTGGGCATATTGGCGGTGATATTGAAAGAGATGAGGTGCTTTCTTTTGTGGCTTTATTACCACAGGGAGACTTTGCTACCATGCTCTATCAACCACTTAATCAGGTGAACACACCACCTTTTTTGATTATGATTGAAAAATTGAGGTAACAAAATGTTAAAAGAATGGTTAAATCCAACAGAGTTTGAAAAAATACGTGAAGCGAAAAAAATGGCAAAAATTAAGAAAAAATTGATGACGCTTGAAATTGAGCGCTGCCAAAAGAAGATGACGCATTGTGACGTGACAGCGGTGGACAAAAAAATTGCTGACCATAAGACAGCTTATGCTAAGATTTGTGAAAACAAGCGTTAGAGCTATTTGAGGATTTTGTGAAGATGCACGTTGCTGTTTTGATTATTGTTTTTCTATTTGCACTTATCCTTTCTAATTTAATTAACAGACTTTTTCCAAGGGTGCCTCTACCTTTAATTCAGATTGTTTTTGGTGGACTTTTATGTTTGATTTTTGGAGAACGATTTATTGCGTTAGATAGTGAACTGTTTCTGGCATTTGTTATTTCTCCACTTCTTTTTCGTGAGGGCGAAGAGAGTGATATTACAAACGTTCTAAGGCATTGGAAGATTATTTTATATTTGATTTTTCCCGTTGTATTCATCAGTACACTGGCTTTGGGATTAGCAACCTATAAACTTTTACCTGCTGAGGTTTCCCTAGCCGCTTGTCTAGCAGTAGGTGCTGCACTAGGTCCTACAGACTTAGTAGCATTTCATTCGCTATCTAAACGTTTCCAATTCCCAAAACATGTCCAAAATATCCTAAAAGGAGAAGGACTATTAAATGATGCTAGTGGTCTAGTCTCCTTTCAAGTCGCTATTACAGCTCTGGTGACAGGTGTCTTTTCTCTACAAAACGCTAGTTTCAAGCTCGTGTTATCTGTCTCAGGTGGGGTTTTGATTGGTTTAATTGTGGCTTTTGTGAATCGTCTTTTTTTAGCTATTTTAGACAGTATGGATGCTGCTGATGTATCAGGGGTTATGTTATTGGAGATGACCTTGCCTTTTATCGCTTATTTTTTAGCAGAAGAAATCCACGGTTCTGGCATCATTGCAGTTGTGATTGCTGGTATCTCACAAGCTAGTCGCTTTAAGAAAATTACCCTTTTGGATGCGCAAATCGATAATGTCGGTAGCGTTATATGGAGCATGCTATCTTTTCTACTCAATGGTGTTGTCTTTTTGATGTTAGGAGCTGAGTTGACCAAGTTTGCAAGACCTGTTCTTTTGAGTCAAGAGATTAACACATTTTTAATTTTAGGAGTGATTGTACTAGTTACTTTGTTGCTATTTGGTATTCGTTTTGTGATGATTTGGCTTTTTTATGCTTATCGTAGTCACCAACTCAAAAAGGAACTTAAAAGGTATCTCAAGGATATTTTAGTTTTGACTTTTTCTGGTGTTAAAGGAACTGTGTCTGTTGCGACCATTCTCCTTTTACCAAGTCTTTCTACGGTTGAATATAGTATGTTGCTCTTTGTAGTAGCAGGTGTTACTCTTTTGAGTTTTTTGATTGGCATAGTCGTCTTGCCCAAATTAGCCAGCGAAACGAGTAGCGATATGGATCACTATATGCAAATTGCGATTTTAAACGATGTGATTTGGCAATTACAACAAGATATCAGAGAAGATAAAAGTAAAACCGCACTCTATGCTGTAATTGATAATTACAATAAACGTTTAGAAACTCTGATTTTAGATCAAGAGTCCAACGAAGTGAAGTCTGACCTTGCTCTTATCAATATCATGATTCTAGGAATTGAGAGTGATGGTCTTGAAAATGCTTTTTTAAACGGCGAGATTGATATGAAAGAATATCGTATCTATCAAGGTTATCTCAAATTTTTGGAAAGACGGATTAACCGTGGCTTTATTTCTAATCTGACTTATGTCTTGACGATTCTTTTACGCTCACTTCCGAAAGTATTACATGAAGTGTTTACATTTGGCTCAACTATTCGACAGTTTTTGCGAACTCAAAGTAATCGGCAAGCTCTCACAAAGGAAAACAGACGACATTTAATTGCTCTGTATCAAGCTAATACTAATCTGGTTTTAGAAGCCTTACAAAACCTTGATGATATCTACAGTGCTGATCTTGTCGGATATCTGATTCACTCTAGAAAACAGGAAGCACAAATCATCCAGTCAGGGGCTTTTGTTGAGCGAGTTATTACTCGAAACGTTCCTGATAATGTTGATGAGATGTTGCGTGGTTATTATCTAGAGCGTAAGGTCATTGCTGAGTATGAATCAGACAACTTGATTAGTCACAGATACGCTAAGGCACTGCGTAAAGAAGTTAATGCTCTTGAAAACTACTCTCTAAAAGAAACGGTCAATACCCTTTCTTATGATCTCTTTAACTATACTAGAAATCGTTTGAATAACTAAAAAGTGCCAAAGGCACTTTTTATATTAGAGGTTTAATAAAAAAACGTGTGTCATTTAATGGGAAGAGTTCAATCGGATTTTGATAAAAGTTTTCGAGGATTTGTGGGGTGAAAATATTTTCTTTTTTACCTTTTGCGACAATTGTCCCCTCACGTAATAAAAGGATGTGTGTTATTTTAGAGGTGATTTCTTCGGCATGGTGGGTTACATAAAGTACTGTCGGCGCATGAGGCAAATCAGCAATATGTTCTATTTGGGAAAGTAATTTTTCTCTAGCAAAGAGGTCAAGTCCAGTGGTTGCCTCATCTAGGATAATGATATCAGGATCTTCCATAAGGCTTCTTGCAATGAGGAGCAGTTGCTTTTCTCCCTGAGATAAACTAGCGTAGATGCGCCCAATAAGTTGCTTTGCACCAAGAGATATAAGCATCTGGCGTGCTTCTTCCAAATCACTTTCTGTATAGGCTTTATAAAGGATACTGCTCTTATATTTTCCTGTCAGGACGACTTTTTCAGCACGCATACTGCCTGCGATACGCTCAGAGATAAATGATCCAACCACTCCGATTTTAGTGCGTACTTTTGTAATATCTCCTTGTCCAAAATGATAGTCTAAAACTTTCATATTTCCGCTTGAGGGAAAATATTCTGCCATAATCATTTTCAACAGTGTGGATTTACCAGAACCATTCAATCCTAGAATAGCCCACATCTCTCCCTTCTCTACCTGCCAATTCAGATTGTTTAACAAAAGCTTACCTTGTCGCTTTAAACTGACATTCTCTAATGAAATCACTACCATTGTTTTTTCTCCTATCGCTTCTATGAGAGCGCTATTTGTATAGATTGCACCTTTTATTATAGCATAAGAGAGGTAAGGTATGGTATAATGAAATTATTATATTTTTAGGAGAAAAGATTTCATGGAAGATTCTAGTAGTCAGAATCTACTGTTTCAATTTATTTTATTAGTTATTTTGACCATTTTAAATGGCTTTTTTTCGGCGACGGAGATGTCTTTGGTATCCTTAAACCGTTCTCGTGTCAAGCAAAAAGCCGAAGAAGGTAGTAAAAAATATCAGCGGCTCCTCAAAGTTCTTGATAATCCCAATAATTTCTTATCCACTATTCAAGTAGGTATTACTTTTATCAGCTTACTGTCTGGGGCTAGCTTGTCAGCTAGCTTAGGAGAGGTGATTGCGAGTTGGTTTGGCAATTATGCTTGGGCAAAGACAGCAGGAAGTGTTTTATCTCTTATCTTTTTGACTTATGTTTCAATCGTTTTTGGCGAATTGTACCCCAAACGTATCGCTCTTAATCTAAAGGATAATCTAGCTGTCATCACGGCTCCTGTTATCAGTGGACTTGGGTTAGTTATGCGCCCTTTCGTTTGGTTACTTTCAGCCTCAACTAATCTTCTTAGTCGCATAACTCCGATGACTTTGGATGATGCTGATGAAAAATTGACGCGTGATGAAATTGAATATATGCTCACTAATAGTGAGGAGACACTAGATGCCGAGGAGATTGAGATGCTTCAGGGAATCTTTTCTCTTGATGAGTTAATGGCGCGTGAGCTCATGGTTCCTCGAACAGACGCTTTTATGGTTGATATCAATGACGATACACAGACCAATATAAAAGAGATTCTACGTCAGAGCTTTTCACGTATCCCTGTCTACGATGATGATAAGGACAAAGTAATCGGTATTTTACACACCAAACGTTTGTTAAAGGCAGGGTTTGAAGAAGGATTTGATAGACTTCAGTTGCGCAAGATTTTACAAGAGCCTTTGTTTGTCCCTGAGACAATTTTTGTAGATGATTTACTACGTGAACTACGTAAAACGCAAAATCAAATGGCTATTTTATTAGATGAATATGGTGGTATGGCGGGGCTTGTGACACTTGAGGATCTTCTCGAAGAGATTGTCGGTGAAATTGATGATGAGACAGATCAGTCAGAGCAGTTTGTACACGAAATCGCAGACGCTACTTACATTGTCGTGGGTACTATGACACTCAATGAATTTAATGATTATTTTGATACAGACTTAGAGAGTGATGATGTCGATACAATCGCTGGATTTTACCTAACGGGCGTTGGCAGTATCCCAAATCAAGAGGATAAGCAAACGTATAGTTTTGATAGTAAAGAGAAACATCTCGAATTGACCAATGATAAAGTCCGTGATGGTCGTGTAACAAAATTAAAATTGTTTATGACAGATAGAGCTCCTCAAGATGAAAAAGGCTAGGCAAAATCTGGTCTTTTTTTCATGGGAAGTGTTATAATAATAGTAAGATGAAACGGTTACATAGGAGGAGACTACCATCATGACAGAAATAAATTATAAACAAGTAACAGGAATGGTGCATTCAACAGAAAGTTTTGGTTCTGTTGATGGTCCAGGTATTCGCTTTATTGTCTTTATGCAGGGGTGCAAGATGCGTTGCCAATATTGTCACAACCCTGATACATGGGAGATGGAGACGAACAAGTCCTGTGTGCGAACGGTTGAAGATGTTTTAGATGAAGCACTTCGTTATAAGCATTTTTGGGGCGACACAGGTGGGATAACGATTTCAGGTGGAGAAGCTTTGCTTCAGATAGATTTTGTCATAGCTCTTTTTACAGAAGCTAAAAAGTTAGGTATTCATTGTACACTAGATACTTGTGCGATGCCTTTTAAAAAGACGCCTGAGTACCTAGATGTTTTTGATAGACTTCTGGAAGTTACGGACTTGGTATTGCTTGATATCAAGGAAATCCGAGATGAACAGCACAAGTTTGTCACTAAGCACACCAATAAAAACATTCTAGAGTGTGCTAGATATCTCTCAGACAAGAGAGTTCCTGTTTGGATTCGTCATGTGCTTGTGCCAGGTCTTACAGACATTGATGAGGATTTGGAAAAACTAGGAGAGTTTGTCGCAACCTTAAAAAATGTGCAAAAATTTGAAATCCTGCCTTACCACACCATGGGTGAGTTCAAATGGCGTGAGTTGGGCATTCCTTATCCGCTTGAGGGAGTCAAGCCACCAACGCCAGCTCGTGTCAAACACGCCAAAGAGATTATGAAGACAGAACGCTATACTGATTATCTCAAACGTATCCATGGCTAAGACAACCAGCAAGATTTTGCTGGTTTTTTTGCGAAAAAAGCTTATATGTATTGTAAATCTAGTACAATAATGATATAATACTCTTAAAGAAATAGAAAAAGGAGTTTATCGTGAGAACAAGAGCGAGTTTAAAAGCAGAAGCTAAGGATTTGCTGCGAGGTAATTGGTGGTCAGGAATTAGTCTCAATACCATTCCCTATCTTATCATCAATATATTGGTTGGTGGTGTGTCGTGGATGGCTATTTTCCCAGTTTTGTTGCCTTTGGTTGGTCTAGGGCTACTTCAAGGTAACTACACATACACGACAGGGGTCAGTGATATTGGTCTCATTCTTGGAGGGATTAGTTTAGGCATTATTATGTTTGTTCTTTCTATCCTCATCTCGTTTGCGACAAATATCGTGACGATTGGTATTGCAGCAAGTGACCTTGACTGGATTAAGGCAGGAAATGCGAGCGATGCTAGTTTTGTGAGAGCTTTTCGCTATTTTAGCACCAAGGATTTTTGGAAAGTTTTTGTTCTATCTCTTAAGCAGGTACTCTATATTTGGTTGTGGAGACTCATTCCAGTTATAGGTCCTATCATCAGTTTTGTTAAGACAATTGCTTACTCACAAACAGCTTACATCTACAGACAAAAAGGAGATGTGCTGACATCAGGGGAAATCATCACAGAGAGTCGTAAGCTCATGGACGGCAACAAACTAAACTACTTTGTTTTGCAATTGAGTTTTATCGGATGGCTTCTTCTTTCCCTCTTTAGCTTTGGGATTGGTCTCATCTGGCTCGTACCGTATTACAATATGACCTTAGCTGTTTATCACAAGGATTTACGTGAATCTGCTACAGTTATTGACTAATAGAAAAGGGGACTCTGACTTGTTTAGAGTTCTTATTTTTGTTACAATAAAGGAAATGGTATAAAGAGGTAATATTATGTCTAAAATTTTTGTTTTTGGTCATCAAAATCCCGATTCTGATGCGATTGGTTCCTCGCTTGCTTTTGCTTACTTGGCAAAGAAAGCTTATGGCTTAGACACAGAAGCTGTTGCGCTCGGCATTCCAAATGAAGAAACTGCGTTTGTACTTGATTATTTTGATGTCAAAGCACCACGTGTTGTCACATCTGCTAAAGAAGAAGGAGTGGATACTGTTATTTTGACAGACCATAATGAATTTCAACAATCTATTTCCGATATTGCTGATGTTACGGTTTACGGTGTAGTTGATCACCATCGTGTGGCTAACTTTGAGACAGCAAGTCCACTTTACATGCGTCTAGAGCCTGTTGGATCAGCATCTTCTATTGTTTATCGAATGTTTAAAGAAAGTCAGGTTGAAGTCCCTAAAGACTTAGCAGGTCTTATGCTATCAGGTTTGATTTCAGATACGCTTCTCTTGAAATCACCAACAACACATGAAACGGATTATCAAGTTGCAAAAGAATTGGCAGCAATCGCAGGTGTTGATTTAGAAGAGTACGGTCTGGCTATGCTCAAAGCGGGTACAAATCTCTCTAGTAAATCTGCTGAAGAATTAATTGATATTGATGCCAAAACTTTTGAGCTCAATGATAATCAGGTGCGTGTTGCACAAGTCAACACTGTTGATATTGCTGAAGTGTTGGAACGTCAAGCAGAGATTGAAACAGCCATCAAAAAAGCGCAAGTTGAACATGGCTACTCAGACTTTGTCTTGATGATTACAGACATCATCAATTCTAATTCTGAAATTTTGGCGCTTGGAGATAACACAGACAAGGTTGAAGCGGCTTTTAACTTTGTCCTAGAAAACAACCATGCTTTCCTAGCAGGAGCTGTATCACGTAAGAAACAAGTCATTCCTCAACTAACTGAAAGTTTTAATGCTTAGATCATACAGATGGACTTTGAGAGTTTTTCAAAGTCTTTTTTCGTTATTTTAATGGTCAACTCGACTTAGCAGTGTTATAATAAAAAGTATGATTACTGTGATTAACCCTGATAGAATAACCGGTCAAGCTTTCTTTAAAGACTTTATTAACTACCTTTATGAACATGATGATGTGACTCTTCGCCAGATAAAAAAGATGTTTTCAGAAGTGAAGCGTATCGATAGAGCGGTGGAGTCTTATGTTCAGGCTGGTTATGTTATACGTACTAATAAGCGTTACAACCTTGCTTTGCCACTGTTAGAAAGGGATAGTTTGCCTCAGTTAGATGAGATGATTTTTATTGAGACAGCTTCTCAGCTAGCAATTGATTTACAGCAAACCGTCTATCAAACAAAGCTACCCAATCAAACCAATGAACTTGTTATTTTTGAGCAAACAGACTTTTATCGTGAGTGTTTGACCTTATCTAATTATTTTTACAAATTAGCGCATGGCTATGAATTATCACCATCACAAAAGCGATTATATGCTTTGTTAGGTGATGTCAATCCAGAATATGCCCTTAAATACATGACGAGTTTTTTATTGAAGTTCACTCGTAAAGAATTGGTTAAACAAAAGCGCCCTGATATTTTTGTACAGGCTTTAGCTGTACTTGGTTATATCAAAAAGGTGGATGATGTGACGTATCAATCTTGTGTTACGGTAGATAAAGAAAGTTTAGCAGTGATGACTTATTGATAAAAATAGCTAGGATTTAATACCTAGCTATTTTTATTATTGAGTTTATAGAGGAACTCTAGGACTTTCAGTTGGTGTTTCCTATCCAAATAAGTTATGGGTTCGTTTAGGAGGATGATGTCTGTACCTTGGGTTAATGTCATAGCATAGCAAACCAGACATGATATTGTCCTCAATGATGGTAGTTATAGTGCTATGAAGAAGTTTAAGAAATAAACCCTCTGTAATGCCCTTGCTTTCATAAGTAACCGAGATATGTAAACTGCTGCCTTCTTTCTGATTGATTTAGTATAGTAGAAGTTTATTGTAATGAGGAAAAGAGACTTACTCAAGTCTCTTTTAAGTGTTTTGATAGACTAGAACAGTTAAAAAGAGGCAAGTTATAGATATTGGCTAGCAATGGTACGGTCACCTTTGTAGACGGTTCGTTTACCATTTATCAATTGAAAAGCATCTGCACCTTTTCCAGCAATAATGACAGCATCATCGCTTGTTTTAGTAGTCGTAAGAGCTGTTTTGATAGCCAATTCGCGATCGACAATGATTTGCACAGGGCGGTTGATGTAGCTGGCTATTTCAGAACAAATAGCCTCTGGGTTTTCAAAATTAGGATCATCAGCAGTGAGAATGACCTTGATACGATGATGTTGGCTGATGACTCTGCCAAAGTCTTTTCGCCTGCTTTCTCCTTTATTGCCAGTTGCTCCAATAATCAATGTGATAGTACCAGTTTGATGTGGCTCGACGACAGAGAGGAGTTTTTCAAGGCTATCACCGTTATGAGCGTAGTCTATAAAGACCTTGGCACCATTTTTTTGTGTCAAAACTTCCATACGACCAGGCACACTTGTCCTCGCAATACCTGCTTGAATATCACTAAGATTTACTCCAAGTCTATAGCAGGCTAGAGCGGCAGCTGTAGCGTTTTCTTGATTAAAATGTCCAATGAGTTGGATACTATAATCTCCTGCGCATTTACCTGTCAAACTAAAGCTGAAAGCTTTGGAGTTCGTGATACGGTTATCACTTTTACTACCAAAAAAATCATGAACTTTTGTCGCCACCTGCCCAGCTATGATAGCAAAATGATTCATATCACTATTGACAACAACAGATTTGCTATTATCCATCAATAGACGCTTGTGATAAAAATAATCCTCAAAGCTAGGATGCTCAATTGGTCCGATATGATCAGGGCTGATATTGAGAAAAATACCTACGTCAAAGGTTAAACCATACACTCGCTTCATAAGATAAGCTTGGCTAGATACCTCCATGACAAGGTGTGTTCTGCCATGATCTCGTGCTTGTGCCATCAATCGAAAAAGATCTAGACTCTCGGGCGTTGTCAGTTGTGATTTAAAGAAAGTTTTGCCATCAATCGTTGTGTTCATGGTTGAAATGAGCGCTGGTTTGTGGCTTTCAGACAATATATGATAGGCAAAGTAAGCTGCTGTTGTCTTTCCTTTTGTCCCTGTAAAAGCGAGAATAGTTAACTCCTCTTGTGGATTGTCGTAAAAGGATTTAGCGATGAGGCTCATAGCCTGTCTGACGTCATTGACAAGGATTGCTGGAATCCCCATCTGGTAGTCTTTTTCTGATATGTAGTAACATAATCCATCAGCAACAGCTTTTTCTAAAAATTCTGGTTTGAACTGCGCTCCCTTGATAAAAAACAGGGTTTCGCTATCAACGTCTCTACTGTCATAAGAAAGCTTGTGAAATGTTTTCTGCTTAGACCAGTTGTAATGATACGTGCCGTCAGTGATAATCTCTCTAAAATTTTGGTCTTTTTTTAAAATATCTAAAATATCTGCTAAAGTAATCATACGTCTATTTTAGACTTAATGTTCTCGTTTTACAAGTCTTGTGTAAAAGTTTATAATAACTTTAACAAGTTAAATACCCTTATAGAAAGAAAGCTATGTCAGAAACTAGAAAACTATCTCAACAAGAGACAATGGTGCGTGGAACTGCTTGGTCTACAGCTGGAAATTTTATTAGTCGTCTCATTGGAGCTCTCTATATTATCCCTTGGTATGCTTGGATGGGAAAGCATGGTGCTGAAGCCAACGCTCTCTTTGGAATGGGATATGAAATTTATGCCCTTTTTCTCTCCGTATCAACAGTAGGGATACCTGTTGCAGTTGCTAAGCTCGTCTCTAAGTACAATACCTTGGGTCAGCCAGAGACCAGTATTTATATGGTCAAAAAAGTGCTTCGTATCATGGCACTTCTTGGTGCTATTTTTGCGACTATTATGTATATTGGAGCACCATTCTTTGCTTCACTGAGTCATGGAGGAGATGACTTAGTGAGGGTGCTTAGAAGTCTAACTCTAGCTGTTCTTGTTTTTCCTTCGATGAGTGTTCTAAGAGGTTATTTTCAGGGGCATAGTGATTTAAAACCTGGAGCTATGAGTCAGATTGCTGAGCAGATTGTGCGTGTTATTTGGATGCTTGTCACTGCTTTTTATATTATGAAGTTTGGATCAGGAGATTATGTGAGTGCTGTCACTCAATCCACTTTTGCTGCTTTTGTTGGCATGTTTGCTAGTATTACTGTCTTGCTTTACTTTTTGTGGAAAGATGACTCCCTTAGTATTCTCTTTGAAAAGAGTCATACGACCCAGATTGTCATTGATACCAATGCACTTGTTATTGAGACGGTGAGAGAAGCGATTCCTTTTATTATAACAGGATCAGCTGTTCAAGTTTTTAAGATTATTGACCAGTTTACTTTTGGCAACACTATGGCGTGGTTCACTCACTATTCTAACACAGAATTGCAAGTTCTCTTTTCTTACTTTTCCAGTAATCCAAGTAAGGTCACGATGATTTTGATTGCTGTAGCGAGTTCTATCGGTGGCGTCGGAATTGCTCTATTAACAGAAAATTTTGTCAAGAAAGATCGTGTTGCTACAGCTAGATTAGTTATCAATAACATTCGTATGCTCCTTACCTTTATCATTCCAGCGGTTATTGGAGCGACTATTTTAGCTAAACCACTTTATACTGTTTTTTATGGTGTACCTCAGGGACAAGCTTTGGGATTGTTTGTTGTTTCTTTGCTTCAGGTGATTATTTTAGCTGTCTACACCGTTTTGGCTCCCATGCTTCAAGCCTTGTTTGAAAATAAGAAAGCAATCAAATTTTTTGTTTATGGAATGCTTATCAAGCTTATTATTCAGATTCCATTTATCTACGTGTTTCACGCTTATGGTCCACTTTTATCAACATCAATTGGACTTATTGTTCCGATTATCTTGATGTATTGTGAGATTCATATGATTACGAACTTTAATCGTGAAACGGTCAAGAAATCAACGTTGTTGATTTGTCTATTAACTGCTATTATGGGAGTTGTGGTTTGGTTTGTTTATGCCTTACTGAGTTTAGTACTACCAGCAAGTGGGCGTATGACTAGCTTTATTTATCTCCTTGTTATTGGGTTGATTGGCTTAGCTGTCTACGGTAGTCTAGCTTTATTGACTCGTCTATTAGACAAGATTATTGGCAGTCGAGCAGATGTGTTACGCCAAAAATTTCACATTAATTAAAAGAGGCAGAGGTCCTCTTTTTTATAGTTTTAAACTATAACTAAATATGAAAAATGACAATGCTAATTGTTTATATGAGTCATAAAAATCATGGTACAATAGATAGCAAGTAGATATAGAAGGAGACTATAATGGTTAGAGAACAAGGAATTGATACGGTTTTAGCACATGCTGGCATACATTCAGACGAAGCGACAGGAGCGTTGATAGCACCGATTCACTTTTCAACGACTTATCAACATCCAGAGTTTGGGCGGTCAACTGGTTATGACTACACTCGTACAAAAAATCCAACGCGTTATACATTGGAGAAAACGTTGGCAACTATTGAAAAAGCTTCCTTTGCACTGGCTACCAGTTCAGGGATGAGTGCTTTAGTGTTAGCTATGGAAATTTTTCCTGTCGGTGCAAAAGTTGTGGCAGCGCGTGATTTGTATGGTGGCTCTTTTCGTTGGTTCAATCATAAAGAGGAAGAAGGACGCTTTGTATTTACCTATACCAATACGCAAGAGGAAATGATTAAGGCTATCACAGATGAGACAGATATTATTTTTATCGAAACACCGACTAACCCTCTAATGATTGAATTTGATATTGCTAAAATTGTTCAAAAAGCTCACAATGTCGGTGCTAAGGTCATTGTAGATAATACCTTTTATAGTCCTATCTATCAAAATCCGATTGCGCTGGGTGCAGATATTGTCATTCATTCAGCGACCAAATACCTCTCTGGACACAATGATGTTTTAGCTGGTGTTGTCGTGACAGATGACGAGAGTCTTTATAACCAATTATTTTACAATGCCAATACAACAGGACCAACATTGTCTCCGTTTGATTCCTATCTTCTTATGCGAGGACTCAAAACGTTAAAACTACGCATGGAGCGCTCTACACAAAATGCACAAGCCATCGTTTCTTTTTTGGAGCATCACCCTGCTGTCAGCCAAGTGCTATATACGGGCAAAGGAGGGATGATTTCCTTTAGAGTAAAAAATCAGGATAAGATACCAACTATTTTAAATCATCTTGAGGTTTTTACTTTTGCAGAGAGTCTAGGAGGTGTGGAAAGTCTCATCACTTACCCAGCTACCCAGACACATGCTGACATTCCACGTGAGGTGCGCTTATCATATGGGCTGTCCGATGATTTGTTGCGTTTATCTATCGGTATCGAGGATGTTAATGATTTGATAGAGGATTTGCGTTTAGCTTTTGAAGCATGAGGAGGAAAATATGGAATATGATTTTACAACGCTACCTGAGCGTTTTACAACGAATGCTTATAAATGGCAGGAAACACAAAAAGATAAGGAAGTTTTACCACTCTGGATAGCTGATATGGATTTTGTCGTTTTTCCAGAAATGACAGAGGCACTCGAAGTATTTGCTAAAACACAAGTTTTTGGATATGATGCTCCTAAAGATAGTCTGTATCAAGCGATTGTAGATTGGGAATCCACACAACATGATTATATTTTCGCCAAAGAAGCCTTGCTTTTTATTCAAGGGGTCGTTCCTGCTATCAGTGTGGCTATTCAAGCCTTCTCAAAAGAAGGAGAGGCGGTACTTATCAATACGCCTGTTTATCCGCCTTTTGCTAGAACTGTCGAATTCAATAAACGTCGTTTGATTAGCAATTCGCTTGTTGAGCGCCACGGACATTTTGAAATTGATTTTGAACGATTAGAAAAAGATATTGTTGAGAATGATGTTAAAATTTATGTCTTGTGTAATCCGCACAACCCTGGTGGTCGTGTGTGGTCAAAAGAGGAACTCAGAAAAATTGGGCAGCTTTGCCATCGGTATGATGTCATTTTAGTATCAGACGAGATTCATCAGGATCTGACACTTTATGGGAATAAACACCACAGTATCAATACAGTTGATACTAACTTCAAGGATTTTAGCATTGTTTTAACCAGTGCGACAAAAACGTTTAACATTGCAGGAACAAAAAATAGCTTTGCCATTATTGAAAACGCTAAACTACGAGAGAATTTTAGCCATCAGCAACTTATCAATAATCAACACGATGTATCAACTTTGGGACTTTTAGCTACCGAAGTAGCTTACACTAAGGGGAAAGCGTGGCTACAAGCATTAAAACCTGTCCTTGAGGACAATATCAATGAGGTTGTTGATACATTGCGTCAGAAAACAGCTATTAAGGTGATGAAACCCGAGGGAACTTATTTAGTTTGGCTAGATTTTTCAGCTTACAATCTGCCACATGAAGAACTTCATGACAAAATTCGTCATGAAGCAAAATTAGTCTTAAACGATGGACGAACTTTTGGGGTAGAAGGAAAACAGCACTTTCGACTGAATGTTGCAGCGCCCAAGTCAGTTATTCGAGAAGCTCTTGAACGACTTGTTAGAGTATTTGCAGTGTGATGTTTGAGTGATTTACTTCAGTAATAATGTGTATCTGGTATAAGCAAGCAATCATCGAAAAAAGTCTAAGGAACTTTGAAAAACCGCTTGACAAAAGGCATCGGGGGGGGGGGTAAAATAGAAGTGAAATTTTATTTTACTAGGAGGACGATATGACTTATTCGCGTTTAGCACGCTTGCAAGCTGAACAATCGATGAAACAGGAAAAACGGAAATACAGCATTCGGAAAGTTTCAGCGGTTGGTGTAGCTTCGGCTTTGATTGGAAGCATCGCTTTCATATCTACACAAGCTAAAGCGGACGTAGTGATAACAACTACGGAGGAAACACCTACCCATGTGGATAATAATGCAAGTACCAATGATGAGATGATATCTCAAGAAGAAAACAGTTTATCTGTCTCTGAAACACATAGTGTAGTAGCGAAAACACAAGAGGCAACTACAAATGAAGTAAACACTAGTGGCACTAAGGAAGACAGTACATCTCCAGAAACTGTTGAAACAACACATAATATTCAAGAAAATGCTATTGATCCCGTAACTGATTCTAATCAGACATCTGCTTCTCAAGTTGTTGAAACAGATAAAGAAAAGGCGACATCGGAGTTATCAACATTAGCTGTTGATGAAAATGGTTTGACTGACCAAGCTAAAAAGATTGCACAAGAAGCAGGACTTGACGTTACAGTATTAACAGATACTCAAAAAGCGGCACTCAATAAAATTTATATGGATAGCACTGCTGAAACTGGTACTCAAATGACCTATAAGCAATTTCAAGAAATTGCAGATACTTTGGTTGCTCAAGATGACCGTTATGCGATTCCATATTTTAACGCTGCAGCTATTAAAAATATGAAAGCGGCCACTACTATCGATGCTCAAACTAAGCAGATTGCAGATCTTGATGTGTGGGATTCTTGGCCAGTTCAAGATGTGAAAACAGGTGAAGTGGTCAACTGGAATGGTTACCAACTTGTCGTTGCTATGATGGGTATTCCTAATACCAACGATAACCACCTCTACCTTTTATACAATGACTACAGAGATAATGACTTTGATCATTGGAGAAATGCAGGTTCTATCTTTGGATATGGTCTTGATGCTCTGACACAACAGTGGTCAGGTTCAGCAATCGTCAACTCAGATGGAACCATTCAACTTTACTATACAAATGTTGATACATCAGATAACAATTCTAACAACCAAATGCTAGCAACAGCTACGCTGGCTTTAGCTGTTGAGAATGGTCAAGTTGTGATTAAGTCTGTGGATAACAACCGTATTTTAACGCCTAAAGGTGGAGATGGTTACTATTATCAAAGCTACAAACAATGGCGCTCAACCTTTACAGGAGCTGACAATATTGCCATGCGTGATCCACATGTCATTGAAGATCGAGATGGGCAACGTTATTTAGTCTTTGAAGCAAGTACTGGTACTCAAAATTACCAAGGTGAAAACCAGATTTACAATTGGAAAAATTACGGAGGAGACGCAGCCTTTAATGTTTCTAGTCTCTTTGATATTTTAGCAAATGAAGACATGTACATCCGTGCTTCTTTTGCTAATGCGGCCATTGGTATTGTTCGCTTGAGTGGTAATGAAAAAACGCCAAGTATCGCACAGTATTATACACCACTTCTCACATCAACGATGGTGAGTGACGAAATTGAACGTCCTAATGTTGTTCGATTGGGAGATAAATATTATCTATTTGCAGCTTCTCGCTTGAACCATGGTAGCAATGATATTGCTTGGAATAAGGCAAATGATGAAGTTGGCGATAATGTTGTTATGCTCGGTTATGTGTCTGATAAGTTAACATCGGGTTATAAACCGTTGAACAAATCAGGTGTTGTCTTAACGGCATCTGTTCCAGCAGATTGGCGCACTGCGACTTATTCATATTATGCTGTGCCAGTTGAAGGCTCAAATGACACTCTTCTTGTAACAGCATATATGACTAATCGTAATGAAGTAGCTGGTAAGGGAAAAAATTCTACTTGGGCACCTAGCTTTTTGATTAAAATCTTTCCTGATGGAACTACTCGAGTCTTAGCTAAAATGACTGAACAAGGTGATTGGATTTGGGATGAAAGTAGCGAAACACAAAATACTGTTGGAACACTTGAGACATCTTATCTACTGGGGGAAAACGATGGCTACATTGATTGGAATGTTATCGGTGGCTATAATTTGAAGCCACATACACCATATACGCCAGATGATTCAATTCCTCCTCATCAAACACCAGATAGTCCAAATACACCGACAGATGATTCGTCTACAACAACACCAAAAAATTCAGTCATTACAAGTAAGGGCGAGGGAGAAACACCAAATATTCCAGCGGTTGCCAAGGCATCTTTATTACCAAGTACAAGTGATAGTGATAATAGCTTGGTAGCAACTGTTGGCTTTGTTTACCTTGCTTCTATGACAGCTTATGTATCTTATGGTGGCTATAAACGTAAGTACCGATAAGAATTATTAAAAAGAGGGATACTCCCCCTTTTTAATTGTCTGATAGTTGGGGAAAGCTCGTAAAAGATGACGTTTTATGATATAATATAAAAAGCTATAAACTTTAAAAATTAGAAAGTGGTTATGAAAATGGGAAAATTCCAAGTTATTTCACATCCATTGATTCAACACAAGCTATCAATTTTACGTCAAACCTCTACATCAACCAAGGATTTTCGTGAATTGGTCAATGAGATTGCGATGCTTATGGGTTATGAAGTACTGCGTGATCTTCCGCTTGAAGATGTTGAAATCGAAACACCGATTACCAAAACAACTCAAAAGCAACTATCAGGAAAGAAATTAGCAATTGTTCCTATTTTGCGTGCTGGTATCGGTATGGTTGACGGTTTCCTTAGCCTTGTTCCAGCTGCTAAAGTTGGACATATTGGGATGTATCGTGATGAGGAAACATTGCAACCTGTTGAATACCTTGTGAAACTACCAGAAGATATTGACCAACGTCAAATTTTTGTGGTTGACCCAATGCTTGCAACAGGTGGTTCAGCTATTTTAGCCGTTGATTCTCTTAAAAAACGTGGTGCAGCTAACATTAAGTTTGTTTGTCTCGTATCTGCACCAGAAGGTGTTAAAGCTCTCCAAGAAGCACATCCAGATATCGATATTTACACAGCTACTCTTGACGAAAGACTTAACGAACACGGTTACATTGTTCCAGGTCTCGGTGACGCTGGTGATCGTCTATTTGGTACCAAATAAGATGAAGGTGATTGCTTAACTAATAATAAAAAAGTTTGTGTTCTATAATGAACGCAAACTTTTTGTTAGTCGCAGATAGTGCTAGAAATATTTTTGGCAAATTGTTGCGCTGCTAAGGGAAGTGTCTGCCAATTTTTCCATGCAAGAACAACGGTTCTAAATGGATTTTCGCTAATCTGACGAACAGCTAAATCCTCAAGAGATAAGCCATCAAGGAAATTTTCATAAAGCAAACTGACTCCCAATCCTTGTCGAATCATCTCCAAGATCGTATAGTCGTCATAAATTTCATAGGTAAAGGTCGGCACGATATTTTCCCTAGCAAAGGCGGTACGTGTCAAACTGTAGTCACCTTCATCAAGTAGAATTAACTCTGTCTGAGCTAAATCAGCTAGTGAGATTTCGGATTGCTGAGCTAAGAGGTGTTTGCTAGGCAAGACGGCGTAAAGAGAATCTTGATAGAGAATTTGCGATTGCAGTTGCCCAACGTAGTCCATATGGGTAAACCCTAAATCAACTTGCCCAGTTTCTAGCCATTGGTAAATACTAGTATATTCTCCCTGTTTGAGCACAAAATTGACACTTGGATAATTCGCCTTGAATTCTTTGATAAAAGGTAAAATGAAATTCCGACTAGCCGACGTAAAGAGACCAATACGTATCTCGGCTTTATCCAACCCTTGCAATTCCTTGATTTTTTTGGTTAGCTGTTTTTCACCTTGGACGATTTGTCGGAAATAAGGATAAAGTGTTTGTCCGTCTTTTGTGAGCTTTATTCCCTCATTGCCACGCATTAGTAAACGTGTTCCAATCTCTTCTTCGAGATTTTTAATCGTCTGGCTGACAGCACTCTGCGAATAATTTAGTTGCTTTGCCGTTTTGGTAAATGAGCCCAATTCGATAACTGAGCAAAAAATAGCATATTTTGAAACCATAACTGTATCTCCTAATAAGTAACACTTATAGTTATATTATAAACTTTAATTTTACTTATGGCTAATATCAACTTATAATAAAACAAGAAACGAAAAATGAAGAGGTGACGTTATGATTCAGAAACACGCTAAATTGTTTTCAGCAACTGTTCCTCTTGTGTGGGGAATGTCTTATCTTTTTATGGCACTTGGAGCTTCTGAAATTCCAGCCATAGAGTTAGTCTCTTTACGCTGTGGTCTAGCTTTTGTGGCACTCGGTTTGCTTTTTTTGCGCCATTTGCAAAAGACGTTCTCGTGGAAAATGATGATTTACAGTGCATTTGCAGGATTATTACTATTTGCTGTCTTTTATGGCTTAGTCGTTGGTGTTGTTGACACATCAGCTTCAACAGCAGGATTTCTGGCTTCTACTACGGTAGTTATTGTTCCTATCATTCAAGCTATTATGACACGAAAAATACCAGATTTAAAGACAATAGTAGCAATTCTGATTGTTTTATCAGGGCTTTTTTTATTGACTGGTGCCGATTTATCGCAATTTAATTTCGGCGCGATGATGTGTCTAATGGCTGCAGCTTTGTATGCTATCTATATCATTCTCTCTAAATATTTTGTTGAGCGAGTAGATGCGATGAGTTTGGGCATTTGGCAGTTGGGCTTTGCTAGTCTCTATGCTTTAGTGGGGACGTTTGCGCTTGAAAGACCTGTTTTGCCTCATAGTGGGACGGTTTGGGCAGCTGTCCTTGGTTTAGCATTGATTTGCTCGGCTTATGGCTGGGTGATGCAAACCAATGTTCAAGCTTATGTCAGTGCAGAGTTTACTAGTTTTATGTTTTCGCTAGAACCTATTTTTACAGCTTTTTTTGCTTTTTTATGCTTAGGAGAGTGTCTGAGAGGTCTATCTTATTTGGGAAGTATTTTGATTTTTCTTGGTGTATTTTTAGCAACTTATCAGCCTAAAAAAGCTCGGCAATTCATATGATTTCAAGGAAAATAAATTCTTAGTGTTTTTTATTTGACCTTTTTTGACCAATTGACTATAATAGGTTCAGATTGATTATTAAAATTAGACATGGACTAAAGGGTGATAGTCACCGTTTCAATTTGTCCGAATATCTTAATAAAGGAGAAAAGATATGATTCCTGTAGTTATTGAACAAACGAGTCGCGGCGAACGCTCATACGATATTTATTCACGCCTTTTGAAGGATCGTATTATCATGTTGACTGGACCGGTTGAAGATAATATGGCTAACTCTATCATTGCCCAATTGTTATTCCTTGATGCGCAAGACAACACTAAAGATATTTACCTTTATGTTAATACTCCTGGTGGTTCTGTCTCAGCAGGACTCGCTATCGTTGATACAATGAACTTCATCAAATCAGATGTTCAAACGATTGTTATGGGGATGGCAGCTTCAATGGGGACAATTATTGCATCATCAGGTACAAAAGGTAAACGTTTCATGTTACCAAATGCTGAATATATGATTCACCAACCAATGGGTGGTACTGGTGGTGGTACACAACAAACAGATATGGCAATAGCTGCTGAACACCTTTTGAAAACACGTCAAAACTTGGAGCAAATTTTGGCTGACAACTCTGGCCAAACATTGGAAAAAATTCATGCTGATGCTGAGCGTGATAACTGGATGAGTGCGCAAGAAACACTGGAATATGGTTTTATTGATGAAATCATGGTCAACAACTCTTTACAATAATGACTAATCAAGCATTGATCGCTGGTGATTGATGCTTTTTTTGCATGTCAAAATAGTGTATAATGAAAGTATGTTAATCGTTGATAATCAATTGTTGGAGTTAGATGATGCAATAGAGGAGCTTGTCCTAGCTATAGTACAAACAGATGAAGCAAAAGCTTATCAGAACACCAAAGCAGCTTTTGATACAGATGATGTGTTACAAGATATGCTAGCAGATTTTAGTGCTAAAAAAGAAGATTATGAGAATTTGGCTGCTTACGGAACAGTTCTTCCAGAGGTTATGGATAAGAAAAAAGAACTTTACAAGCTTAAACGAAAACTTGATTTATATCCAACTGTTATAGCTTTTAGACAATCTGAGGTGGCTCTTCAAGAGCTTTTAGCAACCGTGGCAAAAGCCTTAGCTCAGGCAGTCTCCTCAAAAATTTTTGTAGATACAGGGCTGCCCCTTGCTCCTCATAAAGCTCCTCATAGAAAAAAGGGACGCACTATTAGAGAAAGTGATGAAGATGAACAGTAGTATGAAACGAAAGAGTTTAGCAATCTATCTTTATTATAACCGTGATGCAAAAAAGTTACAGAAATATGGTGATATTTTATATCACTCTAGGCGTATGCATTACGTGATTTTGTATATAGATGCGATTTTGTATAGAGATGTGATAACAGAATTAGAAAAATTAAAATTTATTAAAAAAGTAAGACCTTCGCAACAAGATGATATTGATAGAGATTTTGTTGGAAATCTTTCTAAAATTGCAGAAGAACAGATGGAACTGATACCTCAACAGGATATAACACTGATTAAATAGAGAGAAGAGAGTTTTTAGAAAACTTTTTGAATGATTTGCAATAAATGGGTAAAAAAACCTTGACAGTTTTCTGATAATTCTGTATCCTTATACATGTATTTCATTTTAAGATAGAATTAAGGAGAAAAACAGATGAAAAAAAAATTTGCTCTTGTAGCAGTTGCCTTTGTCACTACAGTTTTTTTAGCTTCTTGTAGTTCTCCGCCTAGCGTCAGCTCATCAGCAGCCGGCACAGAAATTGGTGAGACATTTAAGCTTGGTTTGAACTTTGAGTTGACAGGAAGTGTCTCTGCTTATGGTTCAGCTGAGAAAAAAGGTGCTATGATGGCAGTCGAAGAGTTGAACAAAGTCGGTGGCATTGATGGAAAGAAAATTGAAGTCACCTCTAAAGATAATAAATCTGATAATAGTGAAGCAGCAACAGTAGCGACGAGTCTTGCGACTCAAGAAAAAGTTAATGCTATCGTTGGTCCGGCGACTTCTGGAGCGACTGCTTCAGCAGCACCAAGTTCTCAGTTGGCAGGTGTTGCGTTAGTGACACCTTCTGGTACAACGGATGATTTAACCGTTACTAAAAAAGGTGAAACAAAAGAGTACGTCTTTAGAACAACCTTTATTGACAGCTATCAAGGTCAAATCCTTTCTACCTTTGCTTCTGATAAGTTAAAAGCTAAAAAGGTTATCCTTTATTATGATAACTCTAGTGATTATGGAAAAGGAATTGCAAAGGAATTTAAAAAGCACTACAAAGGGACTATCGTTAGTGAGCTTGCTTTTCAATCTGGAGATACAGACTTCCAATCTGCTCTAACTAATATCAAAAAACTTGACTTTGATGCTATCATCATGCCGGGTTATTACAATGAAACAGGTACTATTATCAAGCAAGCTCGTGAGATGGGCATTAGTCAGCCAATTGCTGGACCAGATGGCTTTGCGGATGCTAAACTCATAGAGTTAGCTGGTAAGAAAAATGTGAATGATATTTATTATATTTCAGGATTTTCAGCAGCTAGTTCTGAAAAGGCAGCAACTTTTGCTAAAAATTATGAGGAAAAATATGGAGAAAAACCTTCAATGTTTGCTGCCTTGGCCTATGACTCTGTTTATATGATTGCAAAGGCGAGTGAAAAAGCTGACAACTCAAAAGATATTGCAAAATCACTTGCTAAATTGAAAAATTTTGAAGGTGTGACAGGTAAGATGACGATGAATAGTAAGCACAATCCTGTCAAATCAGTACCTGTGATTGGTTTGACAAACGGTGAAGAAACATCATCTATAACCGTCAACCCCGATGAATAACAAATTTATATAGAGTAAGTAAGATGGGAAGTAGAGTGATTGAAGTCGTGTCAGGGTTCTTCTGCTTCCCTTATTATATGTTAGAAAGTTGGGTGAACAACATGTTACAACAGCTCGTTAATGGCCTTATCCTAGGAAGTGTTTATGCACTACTGGCGCTAGGATATACAATGGTTTATGGTATCATCAAATTGATTAACTTTGCTCACGGTGATATTTATATGATGGGAGCTTTTATTGGTTATTATTTCATCAATGCCTATCATATGAACTTCTTTGTGGCGCTTATCTTGACAATGCTAGTAACGGCTCTTTTAGGAGTAGTTATTGAATTTTTAGCTTATCGTCCATTGCGTCACTCAACTCGGATTGCCGCTTTGATTACAGCGATTGGAGTATCCTTTTTCTTGGAGTATATCATGGTCTATTTTGTTGGAGCTGATAAGCGTGCTTTTCCGCAAGCCATTGAGACGGTCAAATATAATTTAGGCTCTATTAGCATTACAAATGTGCAATTGATTATTCTTTGTGTTTCTATTATTTTGATGCTTGCTTTGCAGTTCATTGTTAAGCAGACAAAGATGGGTAAAGCGATGCGCGCTGTATCAGTCGATAGTGACGCTGCACAGTTGATGGGAATCGATGTCAACCATACTATTAGTTTTACCTTTGCTCTTGGATCAGCTTTAGCAGGAGCTGCAGGAGTATTAATTGGTCTTTATTACAATTCTATTGATCCTCTAATGGGAATGACACCAGGTATCAAAGCTTTCATTGCGGCAGTTCTTGGAGGAATTGGTATTATTCCTGGAGCTGCATTGGGCGGTGTGCTTATTGGATTGTTAGAAACTTTCTCTATCTCAGTTGGTTGGTCAAGTTTCAGAGATATTGTTGTTTATGCTGTTTTGATTATTATTTTACTCATTCGTCCAGCAGGTATTCTTGGGAAGAATGTAAAGGAGAAGGTGTAAAACATGAAACAAAATTTAAAACCGATACTTTCTTGGGCAGCTGTTATTGTCGTGATTTATCTACTTCTTGCTTTTTTAACAGGTACAGGTGTTTTGGGTGCTTACTACATTCAGATTATGATGGGAGTAGGTATCTCAATCATTATGGCGATGGGAACAAACTTAGTGCTTGGTTTTACAGGACAGTTTCCTTTGGGACAAGCGGGCTTTATGGCGATTGGGGCTTACGCAACAGCTATTATCACAGGTTACAATGACACTTATGCAGGATTTTATCTTTCAATGCTGATAGGTGTCTTGATTGCTGGTTTTATAGCCATTATTGTTGGTTTTCCAACACTCCGTTTAAAGGGAGATTATCTTGCTATTGCAACACTTGGGGTTGCAGAAATCATTCGTATCGCTATTGTCAATGGTGGTGAAGTAACTAATGGCGCAGCTGGACTCACTGATATTCTTCAATATACATCTTGGCCTGTTGTTTATGCCTTTGTTGTTGTGATTGCTATTTTGATGTTAAATTTTTTGCGTAGTTCTATTGGTCGCGAAGTTATCTCAGTGAGAGAAGATGAAATTGCAGCTGAATCAATGGGTGTTAACACTACAAAAATCAAAGTGATGACTTTTGCTTTTGCAGCGATGACAGCAAGTATAGCAGGATCTCTATACGTTGGCTATATCGGAACAGTCGTACCAAAAGATTTTACGATTATGAAATCAATTGATTATCTGATTATTGCTGTGTTGGGTGGTTTAGGTTCAATGACTGGTACGATTGTTGCTGCGATTGTGCTAGGTGTTTTGAATATGTATTTGCAGAATTTTTCTGATTTGCGTATGGTCATCTACTCTTTAGCACTCATTTTAGTTATGGTTTTTCGTCCAGGAGGGCTTCTTGGCACTCGTGAATTGAAACTGTCAACTCTTTTTAAGAAAGATAAGGAGGTCAAAAACTAATGGCACTTCTTGATGTCAAACATTTAACGAAAAATTTTGGTGGATTAACAGCTGTTGGTGATGTGACTTTGGAGCTGAACGAAGGAGAATTGGTAGGTCTTATCGGTCCCAATGGTGCTGGTAAAACAACGCTTTTTAACCTTTTGACAGGAGTGTACGAACCAAGTGAAGGGACGATTACACTTGATGGCAATTTGTTGAACGGCAAAAATCCTTATCGAATTGCAGCTCTCGGACTTTCACGTACCTTTCAAAATATTCGTCTCTTTAAGGAAATGACAGTTTTGGATAATGTGCTTGTCGGATTATCCAATAGCCACAAGACGAATCTTATCGCAGATTTTTTACGCTTACCGAGTCACTATAGTGGTGAAAAGGAGCTGAGAAAAAAAGCTTTAGACTTGTTAGCTATTTTTGATTTGAATGAAAAAGCAGATACATTAGCTAAAAATTTACCTTATGGACAACAACGTCGTCTAGAAATTGTTAGAGCTCTGGCTACTGAGCCCAAAATTTTATTTTTAGATGAACCTGCTGCTGGGATGAACCCTCAGGAAACAGCAGAATTAACCCAATTAATACGTCAAATTAAGGAAAAATTTAATATCACGATTATGTTGATTGAGCATGATATGAGTCTTGTCATGGAAGTAACTGAGCGTATCTATGTTCTTGAGTATGGACGTGTGATTGCTCATGGCACGCCAGATGAGATTAAAAGTGATAAGCGAGTGATTGAAGCTTATCTGGGAGGTGAAGCGTAGTGAGTGCCATGTTGACAGTTAACAATCTATCCATTCATTATGGTGTTATTCAGGCTGTGAAAAATGTCTCTTTTGAAGTGAATGAAGGTGAGGTTGTCACCCTTATCGGAGCTAATGGTGCTGGTAAAACATCTATTTTACGTACCATCTCGGGGCTTATTCGCCCAAGTGAAGGCTTTGTCACATTTTTAGGGGAGTCTATTGATAAAGCTCCTGCTCGAAAAATTGTTGCAAATGGTTTATCGCAAGTTCCAGAAGGGCGTCATGTTTTTTCGGGCTTAACCGTTATGGAAAATCTAGAAATGGGCGCTTTCTTGCACAATGACCGTGAGCAAAATCAAAAAAATCTTAAAATGATTTTCGACCGTTTCCCACGGTTAGAAGAACGCAAAAATCAAGATGCTGCAACTTTGTCAGGTGGTGAGCAACAAATGCTTGCCATGGGGCGTGCATTGATGAGTCGCCCTAAATTGCTTCTTCTTGATGAACCTTCGATGGGACTTGCACCGATTTTCATTCAAGAAATTTTTGATATTATCCAAGATATACAAAAACAAGGCACAACTGTCCTTTTAGTTGAACAAAATGCAAATAAAGCGTTAGCTATCGCCAATCGTGGTTATGTGTTAGAAACAGGAAAAATTGTTCTCTCAGGAACTGGGCAAGAGTTACTGGCTTCTGATGAGGTACGTAAAGCTTATCTTGGTGGTTAAAAAAGCAGGAGCCTAAGCTTCTGCTTTTTTAATAATTTTGAAATTGTGATGAGCTATGACAATCATGGAAATTCCTAAAATAATCAAGATAAAAAAAATACTCGTTCCTAAAAGAATAGTCATCAAGCGTTGAAAGTTAGGTTCTCCTTTACCATAAAGTCTTAATAACATGGTTTGTAGGAAAAAGAGAGAAAAGAGCGATGTTGCAAAATTGATTGGGCGAACAGATCTGAGTTGAGGGCTTCGGTTGCTTTTTGATGACAATAAATGAACAAGGCTACTAATAAGATTGATAAAAGTCATCAAAGCTATGAAATAAACCATAAAAGGATATTGGATATGTACGTTATCCCTTCCAGATGATACAAAAATGACCACAAGGTGAAAAATAATGGCAGATAGGATGAGAAAATAACCTAATCGCCTATAGAGTTGCCAAAAAAAGATAGGACTATTCTCTTTGTGTAAAAATCGGACTATAGACGATTTACTGAGTGCAAAGATGAAGTGATATAACGCATAGATAAAATACCAAGATGATTTGGTAAAAAATCCAACGCTAATCGCAAAGAAAACATAGCAGATGTTATAAATCAAACTAATATGTGTGCTAATCAAAAGCTTTAGATAAGTATTTTGTAAAAAGCGACTATGTTGTCTCACGCTTTGACACAAAGCGATAAGAATCAAAATATCTCCAAAAGCGAAAAAGGCGGATAAGTAAGAAGCGATGTATTTTAGAAATGGCATATCATCAAAAACGTTCTCAATGACAGATATCCCTAAAACTAGCATGACACCATTAAGTAAAACCACTCCTACCCAGTATCTTTTTGTCAGACCTAATATTTTTTCAAACATGCTTACTCTCTGTCTCGTTTTTTCTTTTCGGTGCTATTATAGCAAAATCTCTTATTTTTGAAAAGATGACAAGAAAACGATGAAAAAAGTGATATAATATAGACTAGAAATAGTTTTCATTTTTAGAAAGAGGAGGGAATTATGGCAGTTAAAGATTATATGACAAAAAAGGTTGTTTTCATCTCACCAGATACTACGGTGGCACAAGCAACAGATCTTCTTCGTGAGCAAGGTTTACGTCGTTTACCAGTGATTGAAAATGACAAGCTTGTAGGTATTGTTACAGAAGGGGTTATGGCAGAAGCAACACCATCAAAAGCAACAAGTCTATCTATCTATGAAATGAATTACTTGCTTAATAAGACTAAAATTCGTGATCTTATGGTTAGGAAAGTCTACACAGTGTCACGTTATGCCAGTCTTGAAGATGCTATCTACATCATGATGAAACATAATGTGGGAGTTTTGCCTGTTGTCGATAATAATCAAGTCTATGGTATTATCACAGATAAAGATATTTTCAAAGCTTTTCTAGAGGTCTCAGGATATGGGGAAGTTGGAACCCGTCTTGTGCTTTTAGGTGAGGATAGTGTTGGCACACTAGCCAAAGCAGTTGATGCTATTGCTAAAGCAGAAATTAATATCAGACGGACTGTGATAGCAGAACATAAGTCTGGTCAGTCAACTATCGAGATACAGCTAGAAGGACATCATTCTGACGATAAGGTCAAATCCATTTTTTCAGAGGTTCCTGTCATTATTGAGGCTGTCGAGCAAACGCAGGCTAAGGCTTTATAAGTGAAAATACCTGCTCTGTTGAGCGGTGTTTTTTTGTTGATTTTTTGATACAATAGAAGAAAATGGTAAAGGAGCGCTATAGGTTATGACAAATGGTTACTTGCTATCATTTGAAGGACCAGATGGAGCAGGCAAAACAACGGTTTTAGAGATGCTTTTTCCTCTCTTAAAGGAAAAAGTTTCTCAGCCTATTTTAATCACTCGTGAACCTGGTGGCGTTCAGATTTCGGAGCGTATTCGTGATGTGATTTTAGATATTAATCATACACAGATGGACAGTAAGACTGAGCTTTTACTTTATATCGCTGCTAGACGCCAGCATTGGGTAGAAAAGGTAGCACCCGCTTTGGAAGAAGGTCATCTTGTTTTGATAGATCGTTTTATTGATAGTTCAGTTGCCTATCAAGGGGCGGGACGAGGGCTTGATAAGGAGGCAATTAGTTGGTTAAATGATTACGCTACAGATAAAAGACAGCCTGATATGACGCTGTACTTTGATGTACCATCTGAAGTAGGACTAAAGAGGATTAGCCAAAATGAAAATCGTGAGATTAATCGTTTGGATTTAGAAGCGCTAGAACTTCACCAGAAGGTTAGAAGTGGCTATTTGGCACTAGTTAATAGCAATCATGATCGTATAGTGACTATTGATGCGACAAAACCATTAAATGAAGTGGTTAAAATAGCTTATAGCCATATCATTGGATTTTTGGAGAAACATTCGATATGATGACAGAGATAAAACAACTTCAACCAACACTTTTTCAGCAATTTAAAACCATTTTACAGATGGATAGTCTCAGTCATGCTTATCTCTTTTCGGGTGGTTTTGCGAGTTTTGAGATGGCTTTATTTTTAGCACAGAGTCGTTTCTGTGACAATCTCCAAAATAAGCTTCCCTGCGGTGTTTGTCGTTCTTGTCGTTTAATTTCCCAAGGTGAATTTTCTGATGTCAAGTTGATAGTACCTAATGGTAATGTCATTAAAACGGACACCATTAGAACTTTGATTAAAGAATTTTCACAATCTGGTTTTGAGGGAAAAAGTCAGGTATTCATTATCAAGGACTGCGAAAAAATGCATGTCAATGCTGCCAATAGTCTTCTAAAAGTTATCGAAGATCCTCAAAGTTCGGTTTTGATTATTTTATTAACTAACGATGAAAATCAAGTATTAGCGACTATAAAAAGTCGCACTCAAATTTTTCGTTTTCCAAAAAATCAATTATATCTTGAGAACGAGGCTGAACAGAAAGGCTTTCTAAAGAGTCAAGCTTATCTTTTAGCTAGTGTAGCAAAGGATAAGTCAGACTTGGAGCGGTTGATGGCTAATAAGCAAAGTTTGACACTAATCAACGAGTGTCAAGAGTTTGTAGACTTATTGCTCAAAAATCGCTATCAAGCTTATCTGGAGGTCTCACGCTTAGTAGCACTAGTAGGTGACAAGCCAGAACAGGATATTGCTTATCAATTTTTGACCTTGCTACTCGCTAAAAATCTTTCTGAAAAAAAGGTTCGAAAGCTTTTAGAAGAGTTACATCATTCTTATGATATGTGGCGAAGAAATGTCAGTTTTCAAAATGCATTAGAATATATGGTATTATCATGACACAAGTAGTAAAAATTAAAGATATAGAAACAGGACAAGTGAGCTATCTAGAAAGTAAAAAAACCTTTTTGCTTGAGAGTTTTGTTGTGGTTAAGCAGAAAAAAGGAATACACTTGGCACAAGTTATTACAGCTCCCAGAGAGATAGAGGTAAATCATTTACCTAGCAAACTTCCATCTTTTGTAAGACAAGCAAATCAGCGTGATTTTCAGATAGCAGAAACAAATCGTCAGTTGGCAAATGATGTTTTTAATGATGTTAATGTTCTCATCAAACAAAGCGGATTAAAAATGCGTTTAGTGACAATTAGTTTTCCTCTTGATCGTGACCATGTCCTAATCACTTTTACTGCCGATGGGCGTGTTGACTTTAGGGGATTGCTACGTGATTTAGCGAGCTATTTTCGCATGCGGATTGAACTGCGTCAAATCAATACTAGAGAAGAAGCAAAAGTATACGGCGGTCTTGGACCTTGTGGTAGACTACTTTGCTGTTCCACTTTTTTAGGAGAGTTTCCGCCTGTCTCTATCAAGATGGTGAAAAATCAAAGGCTTTCAATGGCATCGGGTAAAAATAATGGATTATGTGGACGATTAAAATGTTGCCTCAGCTATGAAGATGATTTTTACGAAGAAGCGATGACCGATTTTCCCGATGTTGGTGAGTTTATTGAGACTCAAGATGGTCAGGGAGAAGTTCTTGCTATTGATGTTTTTGCTAAAACCATCAAAGTCTCCCTGAAAGGAGCGGTGGTTCCTGTTATTTATACCTTGGAGGAGTTTTTATCACATGGATAAAAAAGAATTGTTTGATGCTTTTGATGATTTGACTCAAAATTTGATGGTAACTCTAGCAGAAGCGGATACATTAAAAAAACAATTTCAACAGCTCATTGAAGAAAATGCTCAATTACGTATTGAAAATACTAAGTTAAGAGAGCGTTTGGGACAATTAGAACATGAAAAGCAGGCTAAAAACTCAATACAAGGGAAAGAGCATCTAGGTAGTATCTATGAAGACGGCTTTCATATTTGCAATTCTTTTTATGGACAACGTCGTGAAAATGGAGAAGAGTGTATGTTCTGTCAAGAGTTATTAGATAGAGGTTAGCTATGCAAATACAAAAAAGTTTCACAGATAACCAAGAGACAGGCAGACTCTATTTGGTGCCTACTCCTATTGGTAACTTAAAAGACATGACCTATCGAGCGGTTGAAACACTAGAAGAGGTCGATTTTATCTGTGCAGAGGACACGAGAAATACAGGGCTTCTTTTAAAGCATTTTGAGATTACGACAAAGCAAATCAGTTTTCATGAGCATAATGCTTTTGAGAAAATCCCCTATCTCCTTGATTTACTGATTTCTGGAAAATCGTTAGCACAGGTTTCTGATGCAGGGTTGCCATCAATTTCTGATCCTGGGCATGATTTAGTTGTAGCAGCTATTGAAAAGAATATCCCTGTTGTGGCACTTCCTGGTGCTAGTGCTGGTATTACAGCGCTTATAGCTAGTGGACTAGTGCCACAGCCTCATCTATTTTATGGTTTTATTCCTCGTAAAAAAGGGCAACAGCAAGCTTTCTTTGAGGAGAAAAAAGATTACCCTGAAACACAGATTTTCTATGAATCTCCTCACCGTGTTGCGAGTACACTAGCTAATATGGAGGGTATTTATGGTAATCGTCAAGTAGTTTTAGTGAGAGAATTAACCAAGGTTTTTGAGGAATATCAGCGTGGTCGCATTCAAGAAATTTTAGATAGGATTACCCAGATACCATTAAAGGGAGAGTGTTTGATTATTGTTTCTGGGAAAACGCAAAATAAAGAGTTAAAAAACCTAACATCTGATATTGACTTGATACAAGCTGTCAAAATTCTCATTTCTAATGGTACAAAGCCTACGCAAGCTATTAAAAGAGTGGCAAAAGAGTTTGGGAAAACACGCCAATACGTTTATAACGCCTATCATCAACTGAATAAGTAAGCGAGCAGTATTGTTCGCTTACTTATTTTTTAGTTAACAAGACATGTTTATTAAAAAGAAAATTCAGAAAAATCAGAAAAAGCTATTGACTTACTTAAATTATTGTGTTATATTATCTAACATAATAATTTGGAGGAACATTTATGAATAATGGTAGTTTAGCTTTCATGTTTATTTGTACCGGCTTGGTATTTTTTATGATATTTGGTTTGGCTTTCTTTTACGGAGGGCTTGGTAGACGTAAAAATGTTATCAATAATATGATGATGTGTGTTGTACCGATTGCTATAGGAACGTTGCTATGGTTTGCAGTAGGTTATTCATTATCGTTTAGTGGAAATGGAAGTTTTATCGGTAATTTTGAACATCTCTTTTTTGCAGGAGTTAGTGAGGCGAAAAGTAGTAGAGGTTTAGATATTCCGGACGCCTTGTTTGCTGTATTTCAGATGATGTTTTCTATTATAGCGGTGGCGATTTTAACAGGGTCTGCTGCAGGTCGTATGCGCTTTATGCCACTGGTTATTTTCGTGACTTTCTGGCTTTTATTAGTCTACTATCCATTTGCTCATATGGTGTGGGACGAAGGTTTTTTAGCTCAATTAGGCACTATTGACTTTGCAGGGGGAGATGTAGTTCATATCAGTTCTGGTGTTTCTGGCTTGGTCTTAGCGCTGATGTTAGGAAAGAGGCGAGATTATCAACGCTTGGGATATCGTCCGCATAATGTTCCCTTTGTCCTACTGGGAGCAGGTATTCTTTGGCTAGGTTGGTTTGGTTTTAATGCTGGTTCTGCTCTCTCAGCTAATAGTCTAGCAGTTCATGCTTTAGTAACAACTCATTTGTCTGCAGCAGCAGCTATGTTTTCATGGTTAATCATTGAATTTTGTCTTGCCAAAAAAGTTTCCCTTGTTGGAGCATCTACTGGACTGATTGCGGGGCTTGTTGCCATAACACCTGCAGCTGGTTATGTATCTGCATGGAGTTCTGTTTTGATAGGTCTTTTAGTCAGTCCCATCTGTTATTTTGCTATTTCTGTTTTGAAACATCGTCTGGGTTATGATGATGCTCTAGATGCTTTTGGTTGTCACGGTGTTGGTGGAATTTTTGGTGGTATAGTGACAGGTATTTTTACTTTACCTAGCTTAGCCTTAGATAAACAGAATATCGGTATTATCTATGGTAATGGTCATCTGTTATGGGTCACGATTATTGCCATCCTTGTGACAGTAATTTGGTCTGCGGTAGCCACTTTTGTCATTGTTGCAGTTATTAAAAAAATCATGCCGATTCGTGTTACAGATCACGCCGAAGCGATTGGTCTTGATGATAGTGAGCACGGTGAGACAGCCTACCCAACCTTTATGGGACTAGACTCATAGTATAGAAAGGATTTTACAATGAAAAAAATAGAAGCGATTATCCGTTCGGATAAACTAGAAGATTTAAAAGAAGCAATGACAAAAAAAGGAATTGCTAGGGGGATGACAGTATCCCAAGTCTTAGGTTATGGTAATCAAAAAGGTTTTGCAGAGTATGTTCGTGGTCAAAAAGTTATCCCAACACTTCTTGCTAAAGTTAAAGTAGAAGTGGTCACTAAAGACAATGATGTCGAAAAAATAGTGGATTTAGTGAGAGAAGCTGTACAAACTGGCGATGTTGGTGATGGTAAAATTTTTATCCTCCCTATTGATGATGTGATTAGGATTAGAACGGGTGAGCATGGAGCAGATGCTCTGTAAGATAAAGTAGAAGAGGAAGGTTAGTCTTCCTTTTCTTTTTGAGAAAAAAGGGTAAAAAGCTTTATAAATCTTTACAAAATTCTGAAAATTATGTTATAATCATAAGATATAACGGAGGTATTCTTATGACAATTTATAATTTTTCTGCAGGACCTGCAGTGTTGCCAAAACCAGTGCTGGAGAAGGCACAGAGTGAGTTTCTTGATTATCAAGGTAGTGGGATGAGTGTTCTGGAGATGTCTCACCGTTCCAGTGAATTTGATACAATCATCAAGACTGCTGAATTAACCTTGCGAGAGTTAATGGAAATTCCAGATAATTATAAAGTTATTTTTCTACAAGGAGGTGCCTCCACTCAGTTTTCAATGATTCCACTCAATTTTGCAAAAAAAGGTAAAGCTTACTACCTTGTAGGTGGTTCTTGGGGAAGAAAGGCTTACTCTGAGGCTGTTAAGCTTTCAAAAACCATTCCATTTGAGCCTATTTTATTAGCATCATCTGAAAAAGACAGCTTTAACCATATTCCAACTTTTGAAGCTCAAGAGATTGATTCTAGTGCATCTTATGTGCATATCACAACGAATAACACTATTGAGGGAACAGCTATTTATGATTTACCGGATACCAACGGTGTACCTATCATTGCTGATATGTCTTCTAATATCTTAGCTGTACGTTACAATGTAGAGGATTTTGCAATGATTTATGCAGGTGCTCAAAAAAATATTGGACCTGCTGGGGTGACGGTGGTCATTGTACGTGAGGATTTTTTAAATGACACACCGACCTTATCTAGTATGCTTGATTATCGCATTCAAGCCGAGGCTAGATCTCTCTACAACACCCCACCAGCTTACAGTATCTATATTTCAAAACTTGTTTTTGATTGGGTTAAAGAAATGGGTGGTGTTGATCGAATGGAGGCGATTAATCGTGAGAAATCACAGTTGCTTTACGATTACATTGAGCAATCTGATTTTTATACTAGCCCTGTCATTCACAGAAAAGATCGTTCAGTTGCTAACATTCCTTTTGTGACACCAAGTAAAGAGCTTGATAGCAAGTTTGTGGCTGAGGCAACACCACTTGGTTTTAAAAACATAAAAGGTCACCGCTCTGTAGGTGGTATGCGTGCTAGCCTTTATAATGCTTTCCCACGTCAGGGGGTTGTTGACTTGATTGCGTTTATGAAAACATTTGAAAAAGAAAATAACTAAGAGTTGTTAATACAAAGAGAAGGGCGTTAGTCATAACGAGTGTGATGAATATGGTTTTTAGCGTTAGAACGTATAATAATATTAATCAGATTGGTCTTAAAGAGTTAGGAAATCAGTTCCAAGTAGATGGTGATAAAGCGGACAACCCAGATGCTTTTATTATTCGCAGTCAAAACCTTCATGGAAAAACTTTTCCAGACAATTTAAAAGCAATTGCAAGAGCAGGAGCAGGAACAAATAATATCCCAATTGATGAGGCAACAGAGCAAGGAATTGTTGTCTTTAACACACCAGGAGCCAATGCAAATGCGGTTAAAGAAGCTGTTATAGCGTCTTTGCTGTTGTCTGCTCGTGATTATATCGCAGCTAATACTTGGGTAAATCAGCTAGAAGGTGACGATATTTCTAAGCAAGTTGAGGCGGGGAAAAAGCAGTTTGCAGGAAGTGAGATTGCTGGAAAGACACTTGGTGTCATAGGTCTTGGAGCTATTGGTGCGCGTATTGCAAATGATGCTAGGCGTCTTGGTATGAATGTCCTTGGTTATGATCCCTATGTTTCTATAGAGGCAGCTTGGAATATTTCAAGTCATGTAAAGCGTGTCAATGATTTGAAAGAAATCTTTGCCCATTCTGACTATATCACAGTTCATGTTCCTTTGACAGATGATACTCGCCATACCTTTGATAAAGCTGCTTTTGCTAACATGACAAAAGGTACAACTATTATCAATTTTGCGCGTGCAGAATTGGTTGATAATCAAGCCCTTTTTGATGCGATTGAAACAGGTGTTGTCAAGCATTATGTGACAGACTTTGGAGATAAAGAATTGTTAGGAAAAGAGCGTATTACGGTCTTTCCACATGTAGGAGGGTCAACAGCAGAAGCAGAGCTCAATTGTGCGATTATGGCCGGTAAAACAATTCGTCGTTTTATGGAAACGGGTGAAATTATCAATTCAGTTAACTTTCCGCGTGTGGAGCAAGTGTTAGTTGCACCTTATCGGATTACCTTAATCAATAAGAACGTTCCAAATATCGTCGCTCGTATCTCTACTGCTGTATCAGATTTGGGCATTAACATCGATAATATTATTAATCGCTCTAAGGGTGATTATGCTTATACACTTTTGGATCTTGACGAAGATGACAGAGCAAAAATCAATCAATTAGTTGCAAAATTTGAAGCAAGTGATAATATCGTACGTGTACGCTTGATTGAAAGATAAGGCGATATTTAATGTGAGAAAGGCTATTTTAAGCATAACATCTATCATGGTATGCAAAACGGTTTATATTTCACCAATAGGATAGCTATCTTTAGTTGCAATTGATGAAGCATTGATAGGGTCTTGGTTTTTAGGGCAAAAGTATTACGAGGCTAGGTTAGATGAAGTTGAAATCCAACAAACAAATTCATCTGTCTTGAGAAAAACTATGTTTTGGTTAGATTCTTACTTTGCTGGAGTTAGTACATTTAATACCCCCCTTTTCTTACCTATAGGAACCCCTTTTTAGCAAAAAGTCTGGCAAGTGCTAGAGACGTTCCAAAAGGAGATGTTGTGACTTACGGCAACATTGTAAATCGTTTATTATGCCATTCTGCTCAAGCAGTCGGTAGCGCCATTAGTCGCAATCCCTTAGCTATCTTTGTGCTCTACTACAGAGTGCTGAGCTCTAAAGGGAAATTGACGGTTTATGCTGCTGACCTAGAGAAAAAGCTATGGTTGCTCGAGCATGAAGGTGTAGATGTGACTCAAAACCTTTCATTGTAAAAAGGAGAAGAAATGTTACAATTTTATCAGTATCCACCTTGTTCAACCTGTAAGCGAGCTAAAAGTGAGCTTGAACAGTTAGGACTTGATTTTGACGATATTAATATCAAAGAAAATCCACCGCAAGTAGATGTACTTAAAAAGTGGCTAGAACAGAGTCACTTTGAGCTTAAACAGTTTTTTAATACTAGTGGTCAAGTTTATCGTGACTTAGGATTAAAGGATAAGCTAGCGACAATGAGTGAGAAAGAAGCTCTGGAATTACTGGCTAGCAATGGCATGCTCATCAAACGTCCTCTGCTTGTTAAGGATGGTGAACTTCTTCAGATTGGTCATCGAACAAGTTATAAAGAGTTATGAAACAAATAAAAAATACTGGTTAAGCCAGTATTTTTTATAAATCAATTTCCAATACAATAGGTGTATGATCTTGTCGGCTACCAGAGTCTATCATATCAGATTTTATAATTTTATCTGCGATACGATTGCTGGTCAACCAGTAATCAATACGCCAGCCTGAGTTATTGATTTTACTAGTCTTACTGCGTTGAGCCCACCAGCTATAAACACCTGAAATATCTCCGTGGATGTAGCGAAAAGTATCGGTGAATCCTTTGTTTAATAATTGTGTAAAACCGTGACGTTCTTCATCTGTAAAACCAGGGGAACGACGATTGGCACTGGGGTGTGCAAGGTCAATTTCCTTGTGAGCAACGTTGTAATCTCCAGTAGCTAGGACAGGTTTTTTCGCATCTAATGTTGCCAGATAATTAGCATATTTTTTATCCCATACTTGGCGTTCTGCTAGACGTCTGAGTCCATCACCGGCATTTGGTGTGTATACTTGTGTGACAAAAAAATTATCAAACTCAAGGGTAATGATACGCCCTTCACAGTCCATAGGAGATGGTGCATCTATCTCAGGATAAGTAATGAGAGGGCTTAGCGATTTGCGGTATAAAAATAGAGTACCGGCATAGCCTTTTCTTGCAGGTTCAACAGATGAGCGCCAAGCAATGATATGGTCTGGAAAGTAGTTTTCTAAACTAGCCATATGTTTTTTAGTTGGTCCTTTGCTAGAGAGTTTTGTTTCTTGAATGGCAATGATATCTGCGTTTTCTTTAACCATTTTGTCAAGCACTTTACGAGAAAGTAATGCACGATCAGACTCACCTGTTAGTGCAGCGTTTAGCGAATCAATATTCCAAGATATGAGTTTCATAAGCATCCTTTAGTATTTTTTACCCTCATTATAGCAAAAAAGTACAGATTTTGCCTTGTCTGTGCTTGTCTTTTAGATATTTTTTAATGCTCATTTTTATAGCAATGGTAAAATGATGTTAACCCAAAACCAAGAAAGTGGTATGACGAGAATCATGGTTGGTATCATGTCGGCAATTGGGAACATTTTCAGTTTGACCATACGGAAACCTGTGGCAAGCATTAGAAAACCACCGCAGGCTTTGAAATCAGCAATCATATCAGATGTTGTAAGTGGCACGATGAAGGCTGATAAGAAGAGGCAGCAGAAAATGATAAATTGTGGAATGGCAACAAGTGATACCACATAACCTAGATTACAAGCAAAAATAGCTGCTGTGAAGAAGTTTAAAATTGATTTTGAAATCAAGATTGTTGTGTCTCTAGTCATCCCTGCATCTAGACTACCATAAATACCAGTACTGCTTGCGCAGAAAAGTACGATAACAGTTAACAAGGTAGCAAGCTAATCTTCATGAGATAGTGATGAATGGTCGTTTGGCACGATTTTTGCCATGCTACGTTGCATGAGGGCACCACCTTTGTTAATCCAATCACCAAGATGGAGAGCAAGTCCACCCCCTGTTCCGATAACGATGGCAAAGATAACAGCGGACAGATATTTCATCAATCCGATAGATGAAATATCCATTCCCATTGAGCAGATCCTTTATATTGATTTGTGTCTTGAAGTCTTCTGATAATTTGTTTCCCACAAGATTACCTAGTAGCCCTCCAAAAACAACTGATAGGGCATTAATGATGACGCCAGTAGATATACAGTTTTCTTCCTTCATAAGAACAAAGTCATTAACAGTTTGAAAACATTAGTGTTGACTGCTAGACCGTGTTCTATTATTGTGAATTCTTTCTTTTCTGATACATTTTAACCCCAATTTAAAAAAACAATTCAGTTTTTTGTGCTATATTATTCTAAAATGGAATAGTATTAAGAATAGGAGTAGGAGATGAATTTTCAAAAATTTCAAGTCTTTCTTAGCTTGTGTGAAACGTTGAATTACACCGAGACAGCAGAACAACTTTATACAACGCAAGGAAGCATTTCAAAGCAAATCATTGCGCTTGAAAAAGAGTTGGGTGTGATTTTGTTTAATCGTAAACATCGTCACATTTCTCTGACAGAAGAAGGGGAGATTGTGCGAGCTTATGTTCAAAAGATTATGGGCACTTTTCAAGAAATGCAAGAAAAATTAGAGGATTTATCTGAACAAGAAAAACATAAACTAACCATTCATGGTATTCCGAGTATGTCTTCTTATCACATTATTTCAGATATTGCAGCTTTTCAAAAGCAGTATCCTGATTACACGGTTGTTGTTGAGGAAGAAGAGACTAATCAGCTGATGCATAATTTAGATGATGGCATCTGCGATGTGGTCTTTATGCGCTCTTTTACCAAAGCTAATTCTAATATTTATGATAGTCTGACCTTGGATTATGATCGTTTTGTTTTGGTTTTGCCTGAAAATCATCCACTAGCTAACAAGGAAAAACTTGATTTGGCTGAATTGAAAGATGAGACATTCTTCCAACTTGGCAATAAAACGCAGTTGCTCCAAAAAGTACGAGAACTTTGTCACACCTATGGTTTTGAACCGAAAATGGGCTATCAAGGAAATCGTATCAATCTCATCATTGACTTTATTGAAAAAGAAATGGGTGTTTCGGTGATGATGGAAAAATTGGTTGCACCGTTTAAAACGAAAGCAATTATATGTCGTCCGTTGGAGGTTGATATGGTGTCAGAAATGAATCTAATCCGTCGTAAGAAGAAAACAACACCAGCTTTGGATGTATTCTGGAAAGGAATGCAAGAAAAATATTCCAAACAGGAATAGGAAAATGCCTAACTTGAATTGTTTATCGGTGATTGGAGGTTTACACTTTTAATATGAAATCTTTAAGAAGGAAGTAAATCTTATGTCAGAACAACCTTATGATTTGCGTAAAGTCTTGGAAGAACTGAAAGAAATTCCAGGACAATACCATGAAACGAATGTTGAAATCGATCCAAACGCTGAAATTTCTGGTGTTTATCGTTATATCGGAGCTGGAGGTACTGTAGAACGTCCAACTCAAGAAGGTCCAGCAATGACCTTCAATAACATTAAGGGATTCCCTAATGTTCGTGTCAATATTGGTACAATGGCAAGCCGTAAACGTGTTGGTCATATTCTTCATCATGATTACAAAGAGCTTGGACATCTTTTAAATCAGGCTGTTGAAAACCCCGTGAAACCGATTAAGGTTTCTAAGAACCAAGCACCTGCTCAAGAAGTTGTTCACTTAGCAACTGATGATGATTTTGATATTCGTAAGCTCATTGCTGCGCCAACAAATACAGAATATGATGCAGGACCTTACATCACAGCTGGTTTGGTTTATGGTTCAACGCCAGATAAATCAATGAGTGACGTTACAATTCACCGTATGGTTTTGGAAGATAAAGATACTATTGGTATTTATATCATGCCTGGTGGTCGTCACATTGGTGCTTTCTTGTCAGAATATCAAAAACTGAACAAACCAATGCCAATTACAATTAATATTGGTCTTGACCCTGCTATCTTAATTGGGGCAACATTTGAACCTCCAACAACTCCACTTGGTTATAACGAACTCTGGGTTGCAGGTAGCCTTCGTAACGAACCAGTACAGTTGGTTGATTCTATCGCTGTTGATGAAGTGGGTATTGCACGTTCTGAATTTATCATTGAAGGTGAAATCCTTCCAAATGAAACAATTCAAGAAGATATCAATACACATACAGGGCACGCTATGCCTGAATTTCCAGGCTACAATGGTCCTGCTAACCCAGCCTTGAATATCATTAAAGTTAAAGCCGTTACTCACCGTAAAGACAATCCAATTATGCAAACTACAATTGGACCTTCTGAAGAACACGTGTCAATGGCAGGTATCCCAACAGAAGCTTCTATCCTTAACCTGGTTGAGAAAGCTATTCCTGGTAAAGTACTTAATGTTTACAATCCACCAGCTGGAGGTGGAAAGTTCATGACCATCATGCAAATCCGCAAAGAAAATCCTGCCGACGAAGGGATTCAACGGCAAGCAGCGTTACTAGCCTTTTCTTCATTTAAAGAATTAAAAACCGTTATTTTGGTTGATGAGGACGTGGATATTTTTGATATGAATGATGTCATGTGGACTATTAATACACGTTTCCAAGCCCACAAAGATATTATGACATTGGAAGGTATGCGTAACCATCCACTTGATCCATCTGAGCGTCCGGAATATTCCCCTGAACACATTCGTGTCCGTGGAATGTCATCTAAACTTGTCCTTGATGGTACTGTTCCATTTGACATGAAAGGTGAGTTTGAACGTGCTAAATTTAAAGAAGTTTCTGATTGGAAAAAATATTTAGATTGATGGCTATTTTACTAACATAATGTTTATCTTTGCTTGAAAAATTGAGTAGGAACAAGAAAATGTTTCTAAGAGGTTGGAGAGGAATTTTTCCATCCTTTTATTTTGATTGTCATCGTAGTAGATGAACATTTATAAACAAGAGGTATTTATGAACAAAAAGCGTATTGTGGTAGCTATTTCTGGTGCTTCAGGCACAATCTATGCTATCAATTTATTAAGAAAATTTAAGGAATATCCCGAAATTGAGACACATGTCATTGTGTCTGATTGGGCACACGAGAATTTACAATTGGAGTTAAATATGCCACGTGATGCATTCGCTAGTTTGTGTGATGTGCTTTATTCTAACAAAGATTTGGGTGCTAGAATTGCTTCTGGGTCATTCTTGACAGATGGCATGGTGATTGTTCCAGCTTCCATGAAAACTGTTGCAGGTATTGCTTGCGGTTTTTCAGACAATCTAATCGGTCGTGCAGCTGATGTGGCTTTAAAAGAACAACGTAAACTCATCATTGTCCCACGTGAGACACCGTTAAATACGATTCATTTGGAAAATTTGACAAAATTATCACGGATGGGTGTGCAGGTCATTCCGCCTGTGCCAGCTTTTTACAATCATCCTAAAACTTTACAAGATATTATTGATCACAATACTGCTAAGTTGTTAGATGCTTTACATATCCATAATGATTATGATGGACGTTGGGATGGTGATTAGATGGCAATATTTGAAGTGACAGACTATGGGTATTCTATTCAAGCGCAAGTTGACTATATTGGCGCTGACTTGTTTATTCAATTGACAGGTGGAAGCCATCCTCATATTGGTACGGTGACCACCTATTGTCAAGAAAATGCGGACAAGCAAGTGGTGCGTTTTCCAAGTCATTCAGGACGTTTTCATAAAGATGACGTCTTGGCTGATGTTCTTTTGGAAGAAATAGCAGAGCTGTTGCCACAAAATTGTGTGATTACCTCAGGTGTTCATGTTGACGGTATTAGTAAAGAACAAATTGCTGGCGCTTTTGAAATGACTAAAGAACTTGCTAGCAAGATTGCCACATGGTTAAAACACGAAAAATTACGAGCAAGTAAACCCAAGTATTAAAAAAATGATAAGTCTATCAAAGCTGTAGGGGCCTTGAAAACGAAGCGAATATTTTTTATAATAAGGCTATGAAATTTTATTCTTACGATTATGTCTTAAGTCAAATTAGTTCCAGTAACTGGCTGATGATGGGCTTTTTTCTTTTACTTTTACTAGCGACGATGGTCTCTTCTGTTCAGGCTTATAGGCACAAAAAAGATAGCAAGTATCGCGAGTTGGTCATTATCCTTGTGCTTATCATGGGACTTGTGCTCTGTATTAGTATCAGCAATTTTCAGACACATAGTGCTTCGGACAATCAATACCGAACCTCGCTTCATTTTATTGAAGTTGTCTCAAAAGAACTGGGGGTAGACAAGTCCAAAGTTTATGTCAATACCTCAGCAGAGACAGATGGCGCCATTCTCAAAGTGGGAAAACAGTTTTATCGTGCGATTTCGGGTAGCGAAGTAGATACTTATTTGTTAGAAAAAATAAAGCTAGTCAATGCAGATGTAGAACTTGTGGAGGTTGATAAATGACCTTGAATTATATGGATGTCGCTATTAAATTGTTTATAGGTTTACTATCGCTAATTTTGGTTATCAATATTTCTGGAAAGAGTAATCTAGCACCAACTTCAGCTAGCGATCAGATACAAAACTATGTGTTGGGAGGCATTATTGGTGGTGTCATTTACAGTCCAGCCATCTCCATTTTGCAATATTGTATTATCCTACTTATCTGGACAGTCTTGGTCTTGTCTCTAAAGTGGCTAAAAACGAACTCTGCCTTTGTCAAACGAGTAGTGGACGGAAAGCCTATTGTTCTCATCAAACGAGGTATTTTGGATGTTGAGGCTAGTCGTAGTGCAGGTTTATCTGCATCAGATGTGGCACTTAAACTTCGCGGACAGGGAATTTTTAAAATTAAGGATGTTAAGCGGGCAGTGCTAGAGCAAAATGGTCAGCTTATCGTAGTGCAAGCAGGGGAGGAAAATCCTAAGTATCCGCTGGTAACAGATGGTGTCATTCAACAAGATATTTTAGATAGTATGGATAAAAGCGAGAGCTGGCTTTTAGATAAGTTAGCAGAAGAGGGCTATACTGATGTTTCTCAGATCTTTATTGCTGAGTATAGCAATGGTCAATTGGATGTTGTTGCTTATGAATAGCTTCATTTCCTATTTGGAGTATCTTTCTTCTCTTTTTCTATCTCGCAAAATCTCTCTTTTTATGTTATAATAGAGCAGAAAGGCAAGCCCATTTGCTTGGAAAGGATTATCATGACAGAAAAAAAATCATTTTACATTACGACTCCGATCTACTACCCTTCAGGTAAGCTTCATATTGGTTCTGCTTATACAACGATTGCTTGCGATGTTCAAGCACGCTATAAGCGTCTTTTGGGTTATGATGTTTACTATCTGACCGGAGTTGATGAGCATGGACAAAAGATACAAGAAAAAGCAAAAGAGGCGGGAGTTGCCCCACAGACTTACGTGGATGGCATGGCAAAAAGTATCCAAGAACTTTGGAAGTTATTGGATATTTCTTACGACGTTTTTTATCGTACGACTAATCCTGAGCATGAAAAGGCAGTTCAGCGTATTTTTGAGAAATTACTAGCACAAGATGATATTTATCTTGGCGAATATTCAGGTTGGTATTCGGTCTCTGATGAGGAGTTTTTCACTGAAAATCAGTTGGCTGAGGTTTTTCGTGATGAAAACGGTAAGGTGATAGGTGGCATAGCACCTAGCGGCCATACTGTTGAGTGGGTTTCTGAAGAGTCTTACTTCTTTCGCATGGGCAAATATGCTGATTGGCTTCTAGAATTTTACAAAGAACATCCAGACTTCATCACACCAAATGGTCGCATGAATGAAATGATTAAAAACTTTATTGAGCCAGGGTTGGAAGATTTAGCAGTCTCTCGAACGAGCTTTACTTGGGGAGTACCTGTACCAAGCAATCCTAAGCATATTATGTATGTTTGGTTAGATGCTCTCTTTAATTACTATACAGCACTTGGTTTTGAAAACGATCTTGAAAATCGTGTGGAAAAATTTTGGCCTGCAGATATTCACATGGTAGGAAAGGATATTCTGCGTTTCCATTCCATCTACTGGCCAATCTTCTTACATGCGCTGGGTCAACCGATTCCAAAGCGTTTGGTGGCACACGGCTGGTATATCATGCAAGATGGCAAGATGTCTAAGTCTAAGGGAAATGTCATTTATCCTGAAATGCTGGTAGAACGCTATGGGCTTGATGCATTACGCTACTATCTCATGAGAAGTTTGCCTGTTGGTTCTGATGGTACCTTTACACCTGAGGATTACGTGGGAAGAATTAACTATGAACTGGCAAATGATCTTGGCAATCTCCTTAATCGTACAGTCGCTATGGTCAATAAATACTTTGATGGGAAAGTACCTGCTTTTGTGAGAGGTGTGACCGCTTTTGATAGTAGTCTTGAGATGGAGATTGCTAGTCAATTAGCTATTTACCATGAACAAATGGAGGCAGTGGATTATCCACGAGCGCTAGAAGCAGTCTGGTCTATCATCTCTCGTACCAATAAATATATTGATGAAACAGCACCTTGGGTCTTGGCGAAAGAACAAGATAGAGGGACACAATTGGTTGCAGTCATGAGTCATTTAGTAGCAAGTTTGCGTGTGGTAGCGCACCTTATTCAACCATTTATGATGACAACATCAAACGCCATCATGACCCAACTCGGTTTACCAGAAGTAGAAAGCCTTGAAAATCTAGCACTTAGTGATTTACCAGAAGGTACGACAGTTGTTGCCAAAGGTACACCAATCTTCCCACGTCTTGATATGGATGAGGAAATTGGCTACATCAAAGAGCAAATGGAAGCTGGTAAACCTGCTCAAGAAAAAGAATGGATACCAGAAGATGTCGAACTTCTCGAAAACAAGGCACAAATCAAGTTTGAGGACTTTGATAAGGCAGAAATTCGTGTAGCAGAGGTTATCGACTGTCAAAAAGTCAAAGGTTCTGATAAACTCCTTCAGTTCCGCTTGGACGCTGGAGATAGCGAGCATCGTCAGATTCTCTCAGGTATTGCCCACTTTTATCCCAATCCTGAAGAACTGATTGGACTCAAGGTTCAGATTGTTGCTAATCTCAAACCACGTAAGATGATGAAGAAATATATCAGTCAAGGTATGATTTTATCTGCTGAACATGAGGGTAACTTAACCCTCCTCACTGTGGATGAGTCTGTCCCAAATGGCAGTATTATCGGTTAATAAAAAGCTTGAGCTTCACTCAAGCTTTTTAAGACCGAGAGACTACTAGTCAAATCTTAAACAGTCGTCTAAGTGATTTTCTTGAAAATAGAACAGGGAGAAAAAAGTGTTAAAAAAACTATCTAGGGAAGCCTATGAAAAATTTAGCAATTGCTGTAGTGAGCGTTCTTTTATGCAAACGGTGGAAATGGCAGATTTGCTAAGATGCCGAGGATTTGATGTCACTTATCTTGGTTGGGAATCTGATGGAGAGTTAACTGTGGCAGGTCTTCTCTATAGCATGCCAGAGAGGGGTGGTCTCCGTATGGAAATCAACTCTGGTCCAGTATCATCAAAACAAGAAGATTTAAAGCTTTTTTATAGTGCACTTCGTGATTATGCTAAAGAAAATGGTGCTTTAGAGTTACTCATCAAACCCTACGATACTTATCAAACTTTTGATAGCAATGGTCAAGCAACAAGTAAGGAGAAAAAAGAGCTGATTACAGACTTGGTAGACTTAGGTTATCAGTTTGATGGTTTGCAGACAGGGTATCCAGATGGTGAGCCTCATTGGCACTATATTAAAGACCTGTCAAATCTTGACAACAACCAACTATTAAAGTCTTTTAATAAGAATAGTCAACGCAATATCAAGAAAGCGAAACAACTAGGTATCACTATTCGAGCTCTTGAACGTCATGAATTAGAGACATTTTCTTGGCTAGTGCAAAAAACGGGAGAACGTCAGGGATTTTCAAGTAAAGACATTCACTATTACCAACAATTTTTTGATAGCTTTCAGACGAAAACGGCTTTTGTAGTTGCTGAGATACAATTTACTCAAGCCCTCAACAAGCTACAAACAGCTCTAACTACTGCTAACAGTAAACAAGAAAAAGCAAGCATCGAAAAAGCAATTACCCTGCTAGAACCTTTTGCACAAGACTATAAAGATGAAGTAGTGCCACTAGCAGGAGCTTTAATGATTTATCTACCATCAGAGGTAACCTACTTATTCGGAGGTTCTGATAACCAATTTAAAAAATTATCAGCACCTTTTCTCCTCCAATATACTACTATGCTTCAAGCTATTGATGCCAACATTCCCTTGTATAACTTTCTAGGTATTATGGGGGTCTTTGACGGCACTGACGGCGTACTTCGCTTTAAGCAAAATTTTAATGGGTACATTGTTCGGAAAATGGGAACTTTTCGTTATTACCCAAGACCTGTAAAATATAAGATAATTCAAGGAATTAAAAAACTGCTAGGTCGTTATTAGCAGTTCTGAAAAGCCCAGTTAAACAAGCAACTGGGCTTTTTATTAGGATTGAAAATAGGTAATTGTTTTTAGACTCTGGCGTAATCTTGGAACAATGATGCTGATAAGGAGGATTTTGATAAGCTCGACAGGAATAAAAGGAAGAAAACCTGCCAAAAAGCTAGCTTCCCAAGACAACTGTCCAAGGTAATGTAAGGATAAGAGACCGCAGACAAAAATGCACAAATCACCAAAAACATTAGCAAGAAATAAACTTAAGATATTTGTTTTGGGTAGGAGGCTAGTGACAAGCGCAAAGAGGAGAAAGCCCCAGATAAAGCCAGAGTTGGGACTGACTAGAGTGGCAATTCCAGAAGTTCCCCCTGAAAAAACAGGTAGTCCAAGAGCTCCGAGAAGGATATAAAGTATCACTGCAAGCAACGCCTCTTTCCATTTTAAAAGACTAGCAATAAGCCCAACGGCAAAGGTTTGTAAGGTGATAGGTGTGATACCGATAGGAATGGTGAGTTGTGAGAGGACAGCTAGAATCGCTGTCGATAGACTAATGATTAGTAGTCGATAAATAGCAGACATAGATAAGTTCCTTGTATTAAAAGAGATCAAAGATTAGTTTGATATTTAAGAAAGTCAAAACAGTAGCGCCTACATAAGCGATAATAGTATTCCATCTAGCGTTTGTAAATTCTCCCATGAGTTTTTTATGAGATGTAAAGTAAATCAATGGGAAAAGTGAGAACGGTAGAGCTACTGATAAGAAAACTTGTGAGTAGACAATCAACTCATCGAGTACTGTTTCCTTATCTCCAAAGAGTATTGCTGCGATGATGACAGGCAGTAGTGCGAGAAAACGAGTGGCTAAGCGGATAAGCCACTGAGGCATACGAAGGCGTAAGAACCCTTCCATAACAATCTGTCCAGTCAGTGTTCCTGTGATGGTTGAGTTTTGACCACTAGCCAGTAAGGCTATGGCAAAAAGTGTTGAGAGTAGGCTACTTGCTATACTGCCAGCAATAGTATTATCTGAGAGAGCATGATACATTTGTGCGAAGGCGCTAATTTCGTTAGCATGACCGTAAAAGAGAGAAGCCCCTAAAATCAACAAAAGAGAGTTGACGATAAAAGCTACAGATAGTTGAATATTAGAGTCCCATGTCATAAATTTAACCGCCTGTCTGATAGATTCAGGCTTGTCATAGTTGACTTTACGTGTCTGTGAGATAGAGGAATGCAGGTAGAGGTTATGTGGCATAACGGTCGCTCCGATGATTCCTAAAGCTAGAGTTAATCTCGTATTATCAGCAACAACCTCACTACTATCAAGGACAGATAATTGTGGAATATATCCCATCAAAATCCCAGAAATGCTTGGTTTTGAGATGACTGTCAAATAGATAAAAATCACTAGAATCGTCAAAATCAGGGTTACGACGATAGCCTCAATTTTGCGAAATCCCAATTTCATGATGGACAAGAGCAAGAAGACATCAAAGACCGTAATAAGAATAGAAAAGAGTAGTGGCCAGCCAAACAGCAAATGAAGGGCTACTCCTGAACCGATAACTTCGGCTAGGTCTGTCGCCATAAGTGCCAATTCTAGGATAACAAAGAGAATATAGCGAATACTTCGTGGCACGTGGTTGGCAGTAGCTTGTGCTAAATCTTGACGAGTGACGATACCTAGTTTTCCTGCCATTTGTTGGAGTTGCATTGCCATGAGAGAAGAGAGTAATACAACCGATAGTAAGAGGTATTTGTAGCTAGCTCCTCCTACGACGCTGGTAATCCAATTACCTGGATCCATGTAGCCGACAGCGACAAGTGCGCCAGGACCTAAAAAAGCATGTAAGGTTCGCCAAAAGGAGGCATTTTTAGGAACATCAATACTCTGATTGACCTCGCTTAGAGAAATATTTGATGTTGTGTGATGAGTTTTCATAAAACTTCTTTCTAAGAAAAGCCTAAGCCTGTTTTTAGATGTATCACTAATTCAGCGATTACTCTGCTAGTAAAATTTATCCCATAAGGATAGTGCTAATGAAAAAGTAGAGCAGATAGCTGAACATCATACGTAGGACTTTTCACTTCCAATAGTGATATTTTCATTATAGCGTAAAAAAGTTCAGATTAAAAGAAAAATATGTATGCTTTTTTAAAAAATTAATCGTGCTTAAAAATAAATGCTAGGAGATTAAGGAAATAAGCATAGTACAATGCTTATTTATTTGACTATGCTGTAGCAAAGGAGCTTAAAAATGAAAGATAAATCTGAAATAAAAATAGTATAAGTTTTAATTTATATGTATAAAAAGAGCTGAAAAATTTTAGAGCTTTTCAACAAGAAATTTTTGAAAAATATAAAATGTGTTTTAATGGGTTTAATGATTATAAAATGTTTAATAAAAGAGGTAATTTTTTGTTGCTCATAGTCCGTTGCTAAATAGGCATAAATCTTTAAAATAAAAATTAAAGAATCTGCTAAAGTGAGACTGAATTAATGATACAAGTTGTATTTGGGAAAAGAATCAAAGAATTAAGAAAACAAACAGGATTAAGTCAGGAAAAATTTGCATTTAAAATTGGAATGGATAGAACTTACTATGCTTCGATAGAATCTGGGAAACGAAATGTTTCATTAAAAAATATTGAAAAAATTGCAAGTGGATTTAATATTTCAATTTCTCAGTTATTTATCGGTATCGGTGATGAAAAGAATAAGGAGTGATAGGATATGGGAAAAACTTTTTCAAGAAATGAACATAAGATTGCTGAGACATTATCAGTGGGCACTGTTTTTGATTTTAAAGGAGAAAAATTAAAAGTTTTAAGGGTTGCTAAACCAACAGTTGCTTCAGGAGAGTGTAAGACTGATATTTATATCGAGGCAGAAGATAATCATTCTAAAAAATATGAATTTAAAATTTCATATAAGCAAGAGAATGCCCAATTTATAGAAAATAAAATGAAAGCTGAGAGAGCAGAAGCGCTTTTGGGAAGTGATTGGATGAAGATAATAGAGTCTGGTACTACTCAAATAAAAAAGGAATTTGAATGCAGACCTATTATAATTAAAAAAGGGCGCTTCAATGGTTCTATAACTTTGGGGTGGAAGTATGAACTTCTTGATGTTAAAAGTGGAAAATTATCAACTAAACTTAAACTAACTAAAAAGCAAATTTTAGATATTTATTCTGGAGAAAATTTGCCAGTAGATAAAAAGGATGCAATGGTTGATGGAGTTAAAATTCCTAATTCAGGCGTTGCGAATTATATGCTAAGAACCGATGAACTAGATGATTCCCAAGTACTTATCAATAATTTACAGGCGATTGATGAATATGTTGATGAGCACCCAGATGTATATTTTGCTTGTAAAGCATTAAATTATAGAACATTTGAGGGTAAGTTTGATGGTGATAGACCATTAGCTGTTCAAATAGATTGGGAAGTACAGGAAGAAAAATTACTTCCTGTATTTCGTTACGATTCTCCATTGATTAGGAAGGGAAATGAAATGGCAAGTAAACTATTTGAGACTTTAAGAGAATTAAATATTAAGAATACAGATGATATTAGTTCAGAAAACTGCTGCCGACCAGATTTAATGAATGAATAATTTTTCTGGCCTTTATATTAAATTTTTGCTAAGATAGATAAGACGAATATTTAGAAAGACAATATAGATAGAAATGAGAAAAAATATAAAAGATGAAAAAGAAAAATCTAGAGGAAAATTTAAATCAGCATCCAATTTAACTACTGAAGAGGTAAAAGATGTTTTACTAAAAAAAATAAAAGAAGAAACGAATAAGATTATTGAAGATTCATCCGATTTAGAATTAGTTCAAAAAGTACAAACTAGAAATGATCGCATTAATGTTGTTTCACTATTTTCTGGAGCTGGTGGGTTAGATTTAGGGACAGAACTTGCAGGTTTGGTATCAAGAATTGGGTATGCCGAAGCAATTAAAGCGTTTAATAATAAAGCGTTATTTGACGACGTTAGAAGTAAAAGTTTATTTCATACTATTTATACAAATGACATGTTTGTAGAAGCTAATGAAACTTACAAAAAGAATTTTAGTTCATATATTATCCAACATCAAAAGGATATAAGAAAAGTGGCACATTTTCCAAATAATGATTTAACAATTGGTGGATTCCCGTGTCCTGGATTTAGTGAGGCGGGTCCTCGTTTGATAGATGACGAAAGAAATTTTTTGTACATACATTTTATTCGTGAGTTAGTTCAAACCCAACCGTTATTTTTTGTTGCAGAAAATGTAAAAGGAATGATGACGTTAGGAAAAGGTGAGGTATTGAAACAAATGATAGAAGATTTTTCAAGTGCTGGCTATACTGTAACGGCTCACCTTGTAAATGCAAGAGACTATGGTGTACCACAATCTCGAGAACGTGTATTTTTAGTTGGTGTTCATAAAGACAAAATTGAAAAAAATTTTGATTATCACTATAAGTTACCATTACCTACTCATGGAAGTCCAACTGAAATAGATTTATTGTCTGAGAAGGTGCCATGGGTTACTTTGAGAGAAGCTATTGGAGATTTAGAAAGTAATCCGGGAGAAGTTTTCGAGGGGACATATAGTACAATCTATATGTCTCGAAATAGGAAAAAATCATGGAATGACCAAAGTTTTACAATACAGGCAAGTGGAAGACAAGCTCCACAACATCCAGGTGGTTTACCGATGACGAGTTATTATGATGAAGAAGAGCATAAGCGTTGGAAGTTTAATGGAGATAATAGACGATTATCAACAAAAGAAATTGCTAGAATTCAAACATTTCCAGATTGGTTTGAATTTAGTAAGGGATCAGCTATCGGAAAGTCAGGAAGAGAAATATCAAAGAATGCTCAGATTGATAAAATTTATAAGCAAATTGGGAATGCTGTTCCTGTATTACTAGCAAGAGCGGTAATTCAACCTATTGCTGACTTTCTCAACGATAACCTTGCAGAAATTAGAAGATAGACTTGTTTCATCAATAGAGTTTCTTAATACAAAAACCCGAACATCTTTAAATGAGATGTTCGGGTTTTTGTATTAAGAAACTCTATTTCATCGTCGGAAATAGCAAGACATCACGAATAGTCGTCGTATCAGTGAGTAGCATGACAAGGCGATCAATACCGATACCGAGTCCGCCAGTTGGTGGCATACCGTACTCAAGAGCTTCAACGTAGTCGTAGTCAATGCCAGTTGCTTCGTCATCACCGAGCTCTTTGGCAGCAGCTTGTGCTTTGAAACGCTCAAGTTGATCAATGGGGTCATTGAGTTCAGTAAAGGCATTACCATATTCTTTTGTCATAATAAAGAGTTCAAAACGGTCTGTAAAGCGTGGATCGTCTACATTTTTCTTAGCAAGTGGTGATACTTCTACAGGGTGACCATAAACGAATGTTGGTTGAATCAATGTTTCTTCGACAAATTCTTCAAAGAAGGCGTTGATGATGTGCCCAACTGAAGTGAAGTGTTTTTCAACTGGTACATTTTTCTCTTTGGCAATAGCTTGCGCTTCTTCGAGAGTCATTTCTTTCCAGAAATCAACACCAGTGACTTCTTTAATGGCATCAACCATGTGAACACGTTTAAATGGTTTGTCAATGGCAATTTCAGTTCCTTGGTATGAAATAGGACCGTCACCTTTAACAGCTTTTGAAGCGTGTTGGATAATGCCTTCTGTCAAATCCATGATGTCATGGAAATCAGCGTAAGCTTGATAGACCTCAATGGAGGTAAATTCAGGGTTGTGTGTAGCATCCATACCTTCATTTCGGAAGATGCGTCCAATCTCATAAACACGCTCCATACCACCAACAATTAAACGTTTTAGGTGCAATTCTGTTGCGATTCGTAAGACCATATCCATATCTTGAGCATTGTGGTGTGTGATAAATGGGCGAGCAGCAGCACCACCGGCTTCGTTGTGAAGAACTGGAGTTTCCACTTCAAGGAAACCAAGATTGTCAAGGTAACGGCGAATTTCAGAGATGATTTGTGAACGTGTGACAAATCGCTCAAAGCTGTCACGGTTTGAAATCAAGTCGAGGTGACGTTTACGGTAGATAGTCTCAACATCTGTAAGTCCGTGAAACTTTTCAGGTAATGGGCGTAGCGCCTTTGAGAGGTGAGTGATATGTGTTGCTTTGATGGAGAGTTCCCCCATATCGGTACGCATAACCTCGCCTTTGACACCTAAAAAGTCTCCAAGGTCAGCTTTTTTAAAGAGGTTGTAGTTTTCTTCCCCAACAGTGTCTTTTCGGACGTAGATTTGAATTTGACCATCTCGGTCTTGGAGATGTGCAAAGCCAACTTTACCTTTTCCACGCTTGGTCATCAGACGTCCTGCGATGGTAGCTGTCTCGTTGATTTCGTGTAGTTCTTCTTTGGTTTTGTCAGCGTATCTTGCTTTTAGTTGACCAGATGTTGCTGTGCGCTCAAATCGTTTGCCAAAAGGGTCTATTCCTTGAGCGATTAAAGCGGACATCTTTTCACGACGAACAATTTGTTGGTCGTTTAATGTTTTATTATGTTCGTTTGACATTATTTCCTCCAAGTAGTTTTTCTCCGCTATTATATCACAAATCATAAGAGACTTCACTATATTTTTAGTCTGGCTAGACTTCTTAATCTTGTGATAGATATCACATTGCAATAATGCTCTAAAAAAGGTATACTAATATGGATTAGAAAGGACTTAGTATGATTACTTCTATTGTATTTGATATTGATGACACCATCTATGATCAACAAGCACCTTATAGGTTAGCTGTTGAGAAGTGTTTTCCAGATTTTGATATGAATTGTATCAATCAGGCTTACATTCGCTTTCGTCATTATTCTGATATTGGTTTTCCACGTGTAATGACTGGTGAATGGACGACAGAGTATTTTAGGTTCTGGCGTTGTAAAGAGACACTCCTTGAATTTGGTTATTGTGAGATCGATCAAGCCAAGGGTATCCACTTTCAACAAGTGTATGAAAAAGAACTAGAAAATATCACCATGCTAGATGAAATGCGTATGACACTTGATTTTTTGAAGTCTAAAAACGTGCCAATGGGAGTGATTACGAATGGTCCGACAGAACATCAGCTCAAAAAAGTGAAAAAACTGGGACTTTACGATTATATCAATCCTAAGCGTGTCATCGTCAGCCAAGCGACTGGCTTTCAAAAGCCTGAAAAAGAAATTTTTAATCTTGCTGCTCAGCAATTTGATATGAACCCTGCGACAACTCTTTATGTAGGTGATTCTTATGACAACGATATTATGGGTGCTTTTAATGGTGGTTGGCATTCTATGTGGTTTAATCACCGTGGACGTAAGCTAAAGCCAGGTACAAGACCGGTTTATGACCTTGAAATTGATAATTTTGAACAACTCTATGGGGCGGTTAAAGTTCTTTTTGATTTACCGGATAATAAGTTTATCTTTGATGTCAATGATAAAAAGAATCCTGTTCTTGAACTAGGGATTAATAATGGTTTGATGATGGCAGCCGAGCGTTTGCTCGAGAGTAATATCAGTATTGATAAAGTTGTGATTTTATTGCGTTTAACTCCACAACAAGAAAAAGTTTTGCGAATGAAGTACGCAAGTTAAACAAAAAAGGATTTTGGAGTTTTCAAAATCCTTTTTAAGTAATGATTTCCGTTGCTTCAAGGTATGTTTTATCGTTCCAGGTGAGACAATCGTAGTGTTTGAAATCTGTTGTTTCAAGGATAGTCAGACTAGCATTGTCAAGACCCCCATTTTGGCGAATTTCCCCAATATCATAGCCTAAAAGGGTGCGAATAGAAGCCGTCAGATTGGCGCCATGCCCAACGATGAGGATGTTTTGATAATCCTTGTTAGCTAATGATTGCAAAAAGCATTGGATGCGTCTAGTGGTATCATGAGGTGTTTCTGCGCCAAAATAACCTGAATGAAAAGCAGCTAGATTGCGTTTAAAGGCTATCATTTCCTGTGGATAAATAGCGGAGATGATAGAGATTTTTTGACCCTCTAGCCTACCTAAATGCCACTCACGAAGAGTGGGAGTGGTGATTATCGACACAGGCTGTTTGTTTTGTGCCATAATCACCATGGCACTGTCTATTGCTCGCTTTAAATCACTGGAAAAAGCTGCATCAAATTGGATATCGCATAAAAAGATACCAAGTCTGGTTAGCTCCTCTTTAGCTTCGATAAGGAGTGGTGAATCTCCTTGTGCTCCTTGAAAACGTCCTTCTAAATTCCACTCGGTTTTACCGTGTCTTACAAAATAAATCTTCATCGTATTATTCAATGTTTTTCTAGTAAATCAGCAAAGTCAGCAGAGACGAAATCTGCCAATTTTTTACTCTCAATGCGAATCGAACGTCCAATCTCTCCAGCAGAGACGATAAGAAAGCCTTTGTTGAGTGCAGTGTTGTCAATATAAATGGGAAAAGCATGTTTTTGCCGAATCCCAACAGGATTGTTTGCTCCGTGAATATAACCTGTTGTTTTTTGCAAGTCTTTCTGTGGAATCATGTTGACTTTTTTGTTACCAGATACTTTGGCGAGTTTCTTTTCAGAGAGATGCTCTGTGATAGGGACAATACCAATGATAGGTCCCGTCCTATCACCGATAAGCGCCAAGGTCTTGTAAATATCAGACTTGTCAATATCATCTGGTAGGTCATCTGATAGGGCATTTAGGGCGAGACTATCATGTTCTATTTTTGCCTTATCTAGTATCTGATCGACTAGCGTTTTTTTGAGTTTTTTTGTTTTTACCATATTTATCCTTTCTAAGTTGTCGTAAAACGCATGTAATCTAAATGGGCACACTAGTTCTTAGAAGTTATTTTTCCGAATAATTTTTCGTAGGTTTTTTTGGTGTTTTTGGTCACTGCGATTTGGTTGAGATCAAGAGTGTTATCAAAACCAGGTAAAACACCTTGCGAGGTGTATTGATGCAAATCATAGGCAAGTGTCGTATTTGGTGCAGCTTCATAGTAGCCAGAGTCGGTACCATAAGTTGGTATCCAAATGGCATCAAATCCTCTAGTAGAGATACCCTGTTCTTCCATAAAGTAAGTACCAATATAAAGTCCAACTTTCTTAGCACCTAACTTTTTGAGTTCATCTCTAAAGGCTTTGACTCCTTTATTCATATTGGACATGGTTTTTTCTTCGACATCAATCCAATAAAAAGTAGGGTTATAAGGGGAAGCATATTTGTAAAAACTTCTAGCTTCTGAGCGCATTTCCTTGATATTTTTACCAAGAGCATAACTATAAACTGCAACTGGGATATGGTGGTTTTGAAAGGCGGTGATATGTTTTTTAAAAGCTTTATCCACACCTGTGGTATGGGCAGCGTTGTTGCGACTGTTAATATGTGAACCGCCATAGACACGGACAATGGCACCGGAGATATTGTTGGATAAAGTGTCATAGTCAATCTCGCTAGGACGTTGCCAACCTGATATATCAATTATTGGTTTTAGAACAAATTCGTCTTTATCTGTGGTGCTTGTCTTTGTTTTGGTTGTATCTGTTGCACTGACGGAAGGGATGCTATTTTTAGCGTTTATCAGTTGTTGCTCGTAAGCTTTTTGCATTTTTTGGTAACTACAGAGCAAACAAAATACAAAAAAACCAAGAAAGAGATAGACCACAATAGGCTTGATTCTTCTTCTCATTTGGTTTCATTGTATCGTAAAATGAAAAAAATAGCAAAATTTTTCGCCCTTTTCTTCTCAGTTAGTAATGTTAATAATCACTATCATTACTCAAAGAGTCTCTACAAGCAGATTTTTAGCGTATTTTTGTTAAATCATTGAGCTATAGGCGATAATATTATCAACTGTGTCACTCAAGAATTGAATGGTATCACGCAGTGGTTTGTCAGTACTAATATCAGCACCAATGATTTTTGCTGTTTCAAGTGGTGTTTTACTGCCACCAGACTTTAGAAAATCAAGCCAATCAGAAGCTCCATTAGGGCTTGATTTAAGGTGCAGATAACCACTAGTTGCAATCACTAATCCTGCAGAATAAGTATAGCTATATAGTCCCATGTAGTAGTGACTTTGGCGCATCCAAGTGAGAGCTGCATCGTCATCAATCTCAATAGCATCACCCCAAAATTCATTCAAAACAGCTTTCATTATGGCATTTAATTGCTCTGCTCCAAAAGTTCCCCCCTCCTCTATAATCGTGTAGACTTTTCGTTGGAAAGCAGCTTCCAAAAGGTGTGTAATGAAATTGTGAAAGTAGGTATCTGTCAATCTGTGAGCTAGAGCAAAACGTTTTTGGCGAGGCGTGTCAAAAGCGTGTTCCAAATAATCGCTTAACAAAAGTTCATTGAAAGTCGATGGTGCTTCGACATAGTAGGTAGACATGTGAGTGTTGAAGTAGCTCTGGTTGTTATCAGAAAAGATAAACTGTCCAGAATGTCCTATCTCATGGATGAGGGTGTAAACATCACTCATACGACCTGTCCAACTCATGAGGATATAGGGATGAACTTTATAAGGGTCGGCTGCATAACCACCAGAATCTTTGTTGGCATTAGCTGCAAAATCGACCCACCTCTCTTGTTGATAACGCTCAACCTCTCTTGTATATTCGCTTCCGAGACTAGAGACAGATTTCATGACAAAGTCATAAGCTTGGTCAATGGTCACATCGGGATTGAGAGCATTGTCAATATCAAGTTTCCAATCGGCAAAACTCATTTTCTCAAGTCCATTGACTTTGGCAACGTGTTTGAGGAATTTTCTAGCAACTGGAGCAAATTCGGTCATGATCAGATCGATTTGGCGGTCGAACATGGCACGTTCCACTTCTTGTTCAGCAAGGAGATAGTCAAAAACGGAGTCGTAACCACGCATATCAGCAACTAATTTTTCAGATTTAACTTTGGCAAGGTAGGCTGCGGCTGCAGCATTTTGATGTCGTCTCAACCCCGATGAAAAGGATCGAAAAGCTTTTTTACGAACGTCAGCATTTTCGTGATTTTGATAGAAATTTTCATATAAGACAAATGAGTTCGTGTAGGTCTTACCGTCTATTTCAAAGTTCGGCATGTCGAAATCACCAGCGCGCATTTTAGTGTATATATCGTAAGGAGCATTCATCACCTCATTGAGATTGGTCAGTGCTTTTTCGACTTCTGGTGCTAAGAGATGGTCTTTTTGGATTTTTGCTTGACGGATGATGGCACTAAAGTGTGGATTTTTCTCTAATTCATCCAATATAGCCTCATCGGTCTGTGCGAGAGCTGTCTCAAAAAAACGAAGTCCAACTTGAGCCTTAGTCATAAAATCACTACCAGCTTTGGCAATCTGGGCAAATACTTCATCGCTGAAATCTGTTGTCTGTGGCATAAATGCATAGGTATCAATGTGACTCATCTGGATATAAATATGTTCAATTTCCATTAAAGCCTGTGTAAAGTCGTCAACAGTAAAGAGTTTATTTTCATAGTTTTGACGAAAAATAGTAACATCAGCTAAGGCTTTTTCGATAGCTAATAAAAAATCTTCACGGTCTTTATAAAGAGCAGTCAAATCCCAAAGTTCATTTTCTGGAAATTCTGAACGTTTTTTGAGTTTCATAGGTATCTCCTTTAGGTGTATTTTACTAATCAGTATATCATAAGTGAAAACGATAACAACTATTTTTTACTCCCTTTTTTGTCGGAATATTCGTAAATAACAGGTAATCTTTTAGAAATAGTTTACTTTTAAGGGTAAAAAGGGTATGATAATAGCTAGATAAGTCTTTAGTTGTTATTAAAGCCAGATGAGAGGAGTGAAATCTGTGACGACTAAAAAATTAGAAAGTAGCAGTAGCAATGGGCATATCACCGAAGAAGTTGCAATTCTTAAGAGCTTGCTTGATGAAACGGCTCAGCAATTGGTAGGAGAGAAAACTTTTGAGACTATCCAAGAGTTAGTTGCTCTCTCTGCTACCGATCAATATGTGGAGTTAGAAAAGCTCGTTGCGACCCTTAGCAATGACGAGATGATTGTGGTAGCACGATATTTCGCTATCTTACCACTTCTCATCAACATCTCTGAGGATGTTGATCTTGCCTATAAGGTCAATTATGCTAATAATACTGATAGTGATTATCTTGGTAAACTGTCTGCAACTATTGATACTGTAAGTAATAAGGATAATGCCAAGGAAATTCTAGAGCGAGTCAATGTTGTTCCGGTCTTGACAGCTCATCCAACGCAAGTGCAGCGTAAAACGGTTCTTGAGTTGACTACTAAGATTCATGACTTGTTGCGCAAGTATCGTGATGTGCAGGCGGGTATCGTTAACAGAGAAAAGTGGCTTGATGAGTTGCGGCGCTATGTTGAGATTATCATGCAAACAGATATTATCCGTGAACGCAAACTCAAGGTCAAAAATGAAATTACAAATGTTATGGAGTACTATAATGTTTCCTTGATTAAAGCCATTACAAAACTAACTACCGAGTATAAAAAACTAGCGAGTGAACGTGGTTTGACGCTGGATAATCCACGACCTATAACGATGGGAATGTGGATTGGTGGAGACCGTGATGGGAACCCATATGTCACAGCTGAGACCTTGCATATGTCAGCAACTGTGCAAAGTGAAGTTATCCTCAATTACTACATTGAAAAATTAACGAGTCTCTACCGCACATTTTCATTATCAACAACGCTTTGTCAAGCGTCTGAAGCGGTAAAGGAAATGGCGGAAAAATCAAAGGATACCTCTGTTTATCGTGAAAACGAACCTTATCGAAAAGCTTTTAATTTTATTCAATCAAAGGTAATCCAAACACTTATTGAGCTCAAGACAGATGGTATTCCAAAACGCATTACAAGCTTAGGGGATGTTTACACTAGTACAAACAATGCTAGTGTCGTTGCTCGCTATGTTCAAGATAAGCTCACTGAAATGGCGTCAGAATTTAAGCAAGAAGCTTTTCCTTATTATGAAAGTGCTACTGATTTAAAAAAAGACCTGCTCGTTATTAAAGAGTCTTTAGAAGCTAATGGAAATCATGTGCTTATCACGGGTGATTTTGAAGAATTGCTTCAAGCTGTTGATGTTTTTGGTTTTTATCTTGCTAGCATTGATATGCGTCAAGACTCTAGTGTCCATGAAACTTGTGTCGCAGAATTGCTCAAATCTGCGCATATCGTTGATAATTATAGCGAACTCTCAGAGGATGAGAAATGTCAAGTTTTATTAAAAGAACTTTTAGAAGATCCACGCCCTCTCTCTGTGACTAATGCGCCTAAGTCAGAACTTTTAGAAAAAGAGTTGGCTATCTTTAGGGTTGCGCGTGAATTGAAAGATCAACTGGGCGATGATGTCATCAAACAGCACATTATATCACACACCGAAAGTGTCTCTGATATGTTTGAGTTAGCCATTATGCTAAAAGAAGTTGGGCTAATAGACAGTAAATCAGCTCGTGTTCAAATCGTGCCACTCTTTGAAACAATTGAAGATTTGGATAATTCACGTGCTATCATGACACAGTATCTTGAATATGATATTGTTAAAAAATGGATTGCTTCCAAAAAAGGTTATCAAGAAATCATGTTGGGCTACTCTGACTCTAATAAAGATGGAGGCTACCTTGCTTCAGGGTGGACGCTCTACAAAGCTCAGAACGATTTGACCAAGATTGGTGATGACCATGATATCAAGGTCACTTTCTTCCACGGACGCGGTGGAACGGTTGGACGAGGGGGAGGTCCATCATATGAGGCTATTACCTCTCAACCATTTGGATCTATAAAAGACCGTATCCGCCTGACAGAGCAAGGAGAAATCATCGAAAATAAATACGGAAACAAAGATGCTGCTTACTACAATTTAGAAATGTTGATTTCAGCTTCTATCAACCGTATGGTGACTCAAATGATTGCTGATCCAAGTGAGATAGATGGTTTTAGAGAAATTATGGATACTATTGTGAAGGATAGTAATGCTATTTATCGTGATTTGGTGTTTGGCAATCCTCATTTTTATGATTATTTCTTTGAAGCTAGTCCTATCAAGGAGGTATCAAGTCTCAATATAGGATCGCGTCCAGCTGCTCGTAAGACAATCACTGAGATTTCAGGGTTACGTGCGATTCCGTGGGTATTCTCATGGTCACAAAACCGTATCATGTTCCCAGGTTGGTATGGTGTTGGTTCTGCTTTTAAGCATTTTATTGATCAAGATGAGGCAAATCTCGCTAAATTGCAACATATGTATAAGACTTGGCCATTCTTTAATTCATTGCTATCAAATGTGGATATGGTTCTTTCAAAATCAAACATGAATATCGCTTTCCAATATGCTCAGTTAGCTAAGGAAGAAGAGGTTAGGGATGTCTTTAATATCATCTTGGACGAATGGCAATTAACAAAAAATGTGATTTTAGCTATCGAAGGTCATGATGATTTATTGGCAGAAAGTCCAAGCTTACGTGCCAGTCTTGATTATCGCCTACCATACTTCAATGTTCTCAATTACATCCAAATCGAACTCATCAAACGTTTACGCAATGATCAGCTAGATGAAGACTACGAAAAACTTATCCATATTACTATTAATGGTATTGCAACAGGATTGCGTAATTCAGGCTAATAGAGAAACCTATAGTTTTGGACTATAGGTTTTTATCTTGCTATTGCGCTTTTACTTTATCTTTAAAGATGTTATAATGGGAAATGCAAGTTTTGAATGAACGAGGTCTTTATGAAAATTGAGAAACGACATTTGCTAAATTACTCTATCTTCATTCCCTATTTGATATTATCGGTGCTAGGTCTGATTATCATTTATTCAACAACTAGTGTTAGCTTGATTAGTAGTGGTCTCAATCCGTTTAAGTCCGTCTTCAATCAATTAGGATTTTGGATAGTGAGTCTAATGGCAATCGCTTTTATCTATAAGCTCAAATTAAACTTCTTAAAAAATGGAAATGTTTTGCGTTTTATTCTGATGATTGAAGTGGTTTTGCTCTTTATCGCACGATTCTTCACAAAAACGGTTAATGGAGCACACGGTTGGATTGTATTGGGCCCTATTAGCTTTCAGCCTGCAGAATATCTCAAAGTGCTTATTGTTTGGCTTTTAGCTTTCATATTTGCTAGAAAGCAAAAGTTAATTGAGACTTATGACTATCAAGCCTTAACGAAGCGACGTTGGATTCCTAAACAGTGGTCAGATCTTAGAGATTGGAGAGTTTACGCGATTGTATTAGTGGGAATGGTGGTCATTCAACCAGACCTTGGAAATGCAGCTATTATCGTCTTGACAGCTATTATTATGTATTCTGTCAGCGGAGTTGGTTACCGTTGGTTTTCGGGACTTTTGAGCGCTATTGTGACAATATCAGCCGTTTTTCTTGGGATGATTGCTATTGTCGGTGTTAATACGATGGCAAAGGTGCCGATTTTTGGATATGTTGCCAAACGTTTTAGCGCTTTCTATAATCCTTTTAAGGACTTGACAGATTCTGGACATCAGTTAGCAAATTCCTATTATGCTATGAGTAATGGTGGCTGGTTTGGTCTAGGATTGGGAAACTCCATTGAAAAGAGAGGATACTTACCGGAGTCAACAACGGATTTTGTCTTTTCTATCGTGATAGAAGAGCTGGGAGTTATCGGTTCCTGTCTCATTTTAGGTCTAGTTTTCTTCTTGATTTTACGTATCCTTCATGTCGGTATCAAGGCGAAAAATCCTTTTAATTCTATGGTGGCACTGGGTATTGGTGGTATGCTCTTGATGCAAGTTTTTGTCAATATCGGTGGTATCTCAGGGCTTATCCCATCTACAGGAGTAACGTTTCCTTTTTTATCCCAAGGAGGAAATAGTCTTTTAGTTCTCTCTGTAGCGGTAGGGCTTGTCCTAAATATTGATGCGAGTGAAAAACGTGAGGCTATCTACGAAGAAGAGGCAAAGCAAAAAGTAAAAAGTAAGCAAGCTGATAGGATTGCTCCAACAGATGATAGAATCATTCCTTTCAACCGTCACGATGAAAAGTTTGAGTGAAAGCTCAAGCTTTTTTGTTATAATAATGATAAGATGGAGGTGAAGTCTATGCTATTAGGAGAGCGCATTCAAAATATACGCTGTATGAAAAAAATAACACGAAAAACATTGTGTGGAGATGAAAAATACTTAACTGTAAGACAACTCTCTAGAATTGAAAAGGGGATTGCATCGCCTAAGTTGTCTACGATTGAGTATATTGCGAGACAACTTGGAGTAACGCTTGCTGTTTTATTAGGAGAGGTTCAACTCGAAAAATCGCAAGCCTACATAGAGTTAAAAAATAAATTATTGGCAGTTGAAGACTTTCGAGTGCATCACCCCCTGTTTGAATCCTTGTATAATGATTATTACGATGAGTTAACAGATGAGGAAAAATGGTTTATAGATGTGTTGTTTTTTGAAAGATTATCGTTTAAAAAAGGGAATCTACCGATTAATAAAGACTTGAATAAGCACTTTGAAATTATTGATTTTTCGCAAGAATTGACCTTAGCAGACTACAGTGTGCTTAATGTGCATGTGCTCAATTTAGTTGGCGATAAAGCGTTAAAAAAACTCAGTAAAAATATTTTAAATTACGTTAAAAATAGAGTAGTACATGCTACTAAGCAAGAGCTTATCTGTATGCAAAGGGTGCTATTTATGCTGTTAGTCTCCCTTTCACGGTCGCATTATTACCATCTATTGGATAGTGTGACACAAACGAGTAAAGATGTCATGCGAGCCCTGCAAAATTTCACTAAAATGCCTCTTATTATTCTTTATGAGGCAAAATATGAACTCTTTATAAAAAAGGATGTCATAGAGGCGGTTGCTGATTATAATAAAGCCTTAGAGTTAGCTAGTCTTTTTGAGTTAAATGATTATAGAGATCATATTCAAACTGAAATGACAGCTGACTTAAACTCTCTTATCAAAGAGGACTTATAAGTCCTTTTTGATAAGGTCATAAGGATCGCTATTTTAAAAAAGAGGACGTCAAAGACATTGAAAGCGTTGTATTATTGAGCTATAATATGACTTAACTTATAAGTTATTGAGTTTTGCTAGCAATATTGTCGTTATTGCACCTTATAGCATCCATGTTGATGCTCAAGCGTTTTTACGGAAAAGGAGTCTTAAGATGAAAGTAAGAAAGATTTTATCACAGGCTGTTTTAGCTACAGTTGCTTCTACAACACTGGTAACCACTGTTTCTGCTGCTGTAGCCTATCCTAGTGGTGGTGTTTGGACTTACGGATCTGACAATGGAGGAGCTTTTTCAAACTATTATCACGGAAGTCGCTACCATACCTCCACGGTTGTTAGTCGCAGGGATTCTCATTCAGACAAAGGAGAAGCATCTGCTGGAAAGACTTCTTATGCAAGAATTAAAACCTCTTTTGGAGAGCAAGTAGCTTTTTACTATAATTTTAGATAGATTAAAAACAGTAGGCTACAATAGCCTACTGTTTTTAGGAGGTGAAATATGAAGAGAGTTTTTATTGTATTATCAACGCTGATAGTATCGTTGTTCTTGACAGAGATGATTTTAGTTAATAGTAGTATTGTACATTTCATCAGTTATCCGTCAGCAACTGTTGTCGGCTCAAATATAGCAGGCAAAAAAGTAGCCAATAGAAAAGAGTTGACTAGTGCTCTGACAAAGCTAGCCGACAATAAAGAGAGTGTTATTGCAAGACGGATTGTAGAGCCAAATCAGAAAGGAAAAACAGACTTTACTTATCAGTTTTATGGTAAAGGAAAGAGGCCTCGTAAACTAACAGTTGCTAATGCCAAAAGCGCAAGTGAAAGCGACCTTGTCAATAGTTATCTCATCATAGGAGGACGATTGAGTTCAAAAGAGTTAGCGCAAAAATTCATGAGTTTAGGCTATAGCGCAGTTGCTGATACCAAAACACCTTTACTCATGATACTTGCTTCGGTAGCTCTTAATCAAGTGAGTCTAATAACAGTTCTAATTTTTGTAATCACTTTCTTTTCTATCGCTGTGACAACTAAAATCAAAGATATGCGTTCGGTCAGTGTACGTCTCATCTCCGGTGAAAGTTCCTACCGTATTTTTAAACGTCTCTGTTATCAAGATGGTTTGACATTACTAACTTCAGCTCTATTATCGATTGGCATCGGTTGCTCTATACTGCTGGGCTTTGGTGAACTATATTCCACGCAAGCTCTCCTTGTTTTAGTTGGTACTCTTTTTTATATTCTTATCTTAATGTCTATGTCTATTTTACTTGCGGGTGTTTATATTTTAGCAGTAAAAGAAGTTCACTTATGCGATTTGTTAAAGGGAAAACTTCCGCTAAAAAATGTATTTTTTCTCTTAATTGTCTGTCAGATAGCAACTATTGTTACGGTTGGGTGGGCTATACAAGAGGGGAAAGCAGCTTATGATAACCACTTAGTTTTGAAAAAAGGAGAGAATGATTGGACAAGGCACAAATCTGAGGTACAGCCTCGACTTAACTTCGGAGCTGGTCTTGAGACACAAGAAAAAATGCAAGAAAGTGATAAAAAGTGGTATCAGATGAGTGAAGAGGCAGTTGCTTCTCACCAAGCAATAGCAGTTGATTTTACCAGCGCTAATAGTGTTGAAAGCAGAAACTTTCAGTCTCTTCTTTTGGATAACCATCCTATTTTGTATGTGACACCTGATTATTTTAAAAAAGGAAATGTACACTTATCTAAAGAAACCAAGGATTATATCACACATTTCTCAACAGGAGAATATGCTCTCGTATTTCCAAAAAGTCTAAAGGGACAAGAAGCTGCCTATCAAAAGAAAGCTAGCCAGTTGTTGGATGACTTGTCACATGAGACAGAAGACATCACCAGTCCAAAGGTGTTTGATTTAAAAGAACCAAGGGTAGATTATATCAAAGATAGAGATTGTTTCTTATACAATGCTTTCCTTAGGGCAACGCAAAAACAATTGGTTATCTCGCCTGTATTTGTAGTAGTGACACCAAAGTCAACGGGCACTACGCCAAATTCGTATCAGTATTGGGCAGGTGTTGCTGTAAACTCAATGCACTTTAATAGTTATGATAAATTGGTTAAATTGTTGAAAAATAAGGATTTATATAGTAGTGTATCCTACATTACGAATGATAGACTACAGTTTCTTCAGCAAGTACATGATGAGGATGTACGTTTATTGACTATGATTGTAGGTGTGTTCTTAAGCGTTGGGACTTCTATTTTGTTATTTGATGTAATGAATTTAGTCTATTTTGAACAGTTTAGAAGAGATATTTTCATCAAAAGATTAGCGGGTATGCGTTTTTTAGAACTGCATAAGACCTACATACTCATACAGTTTGCTAGCTTAGTGATAGCTATTGGTCCCGTTTTCTATTTAACTAGGTTGGTAGGCATAGTAAGCTTCGTAGGACTTATTTTTTTAGGAAATCTTTTAGCGACACTGGGGTATCAAGCGTCTCGTGAAAATGCTAAATCAGTGTCTATCTTGAAAGGAAAATAGTATGATCACAGTAAAGAATATAGCCAAACACTTTGGAGAACGTCAGGTATTTACTGACTTTTCTATCACCTTTGAGACCGGAAAAATCTATGCATTAATAGGTAATAGTGGCAAAGGAAAAACAACACTTTTAAATATGATTGCTAAGCTCGAAACTTACGATAAAGGCAGCATAATTTACGATAATCAAGAGCTTAAGCAGATTAAAACAAACCGCTATTTTAAAGATACGTTGGGCTATTTGTTTCAAAACTTTGGATTATTAGAAAATGATAGTATTAGAGAAAATCTGGATTTAGGACTTATCGGTAAGCGTTTATCAAAGAGTGAACGTAAAAGTTTACAACTAGCTGCATTGTCCAAAGTAGGACTTGAGTATTTACGATTAGAACAGAAAATTTATACGCTATCAGGTGGAGAAGCACAGCGCGTGGCTTTGGCAAAGATAATCTTAAAAGATCCTCCACTAATCTTGGCAGATGAGCCTACGGCAGCACTTGATGAAACGAATGCAACAGAATTGATGAATCTTTTGATTGATATGAAAAATGATAAGCGCATCATTATCATCGCTACTCACAATAAGAATGTGTGGCAAAGAACAGATAAAATTATTGCGCTTTAAGAGTTTAGAAATAGACAAAACATTCAAAAATTGAAAAAGACGTGGTTAAGGCTTGCAATTTTACCGTAATTTGTTAAAATAATAAGGTAAAGTTAGACTGTATTGCCTACCGTCTATCTATAAAATATATTTTATTGGAGGCTTTTCCTAAAATGGCAAAAGAAAAATACGATCGTAGTAAACCACACGTTAACATTGGTACAATTGGGCACGTTGACCACGGTAAAACTACTTTGACAGCTGCAATTACTACAGTTCTTGCTCGCCGTCTTCCATCTGCAGTTAACCAACCACAAGATTATTCTTCTATCGATGCTGCTCCAGAAGAACGTGAACGTGGTATCACTATCAACACTGCGCACGTTGAATACGAAACTGAAAAACGTCACTATGCACACATCGATGCGCCAGGGCACGCAGACTACGTTAAAAACATGATTACTGGTGCCGCTCAGATGGATGGAGCTATCCTTGTAGTAGCTTCAACTGATGGTCCAATGCCACAAACTCGTGAACACATCCTTCTTTCACGTCAAGTAGGTGTTAAACACCTTATCGTCTTCATGAACAAAGTTGACTTGGTTGACGATGAAGAATTGCTTGAGTTGGTTGAAATGGAAATCCGTGACCTTCTTAGCGAATACGATTTCCCAGGTGATGATATTCCAGTTATTCAAGGTTCAGCTCTTAAAGCGCTTGAAGGTGACGAAAAGTACGAAGACATCATCATGGAATTGATGAATACTGTTGATGAGTACATTCCAGAACCTAAACGTGACACTGATAAACCACTTCTTCTTCCTGTTGAAGATGTATTCTCAATCACTGGACGTGGTACAGTTGCTTCAGGACGTATTGATCGTGGTACAGTTAAAGTCAACGATGAAGTTGAAATCGTTGGTATCCGTGACGAAATCCAAAAAGCAGTTGTTACTGGTGTTGAAATGTTCCGTAAACAACTTGATGAAGGTCTTGCAGGAGATAACGTTGGTGTACTTCTTCGTGGTATCCAACGTGACGAAATCGAACGTGGTCAAGTGTTGGCTGCGCCAGGATCAATCAAACCTCACACTAAATTTAAAGGTGAAGTTTACATCCTTACTAAAGAAGAAGGTGGACGTCACACCCCATTCTTCAATAACTACCGTCCACAATTCTACTTCCGTACAACTGACGTAACTGGTTCAATCGAATTACCAGCAGGTACTGAAATGGTTATGCCTGGTGATAACGTGACTATTGATGTTGAATTGATTCACCCAATCGCTGTTGAACAAGGTACTACGTTCTCTATTCGTGAAGGTGGACGTACTGTTGGTTCAGGTATCGTATCTGAAATCGAAGCTTAATTAGTATTAAGTTCCCAAATTAACAATTATAGTCAGACAACTTTAATTGTAACGAGCTCATGAGGCTCGTTTTTTTTAATTTTTTGTAAAATAAAAAGCCGTTCGGTAGAGACGGCAGTAAAATTTTAGATAAGAAAAATATAGATGACAAGACCAAAGTAAGCTAATGAAGCAATCAGAAAACCTACTCTCCAAAAGAGTTTAACAAATCGTCTATAACTAAAATGATGTTTTTTTAAGATAAGAAAGATAGCAATCATTAACGCTGAGAAACTAAATAGTGAAATGAGATAGGGAAAAAGCCCATGCGCTAAAAATTTGCTGGAGAGAAGAAAAATTTCCAAGATATACAAGGGAAAAGCAATATCTGAAAAAAGCCACTTGAAGCGCTTCAAACCAAGTAGATTGACAATGATAGAAGAAAAAATAGGTGTTAAGACAAGTAACAGAAGGGCAATAAACTTATATATCATGTCTCTATTTTACCTTTTGCAAAGTAACTTGTAAACTTTTTAAAAGAAAAACTTGATTTATTTTAGAAATAAGTTATAATAGTTAGGTATACTGAAAAGTATATCTGTGGGAGGTAAAAATTTATAATTACCGAAAGAACCACAACAGGAGGATATTTAAATGGCTAAAAAAGTCGAAAAAGTTGTTAAGCTTCAGATTCCTGCTGGTAAAGCGACACCAGCTCCACCAGTTGGACCAGCTCTTGGTCAAGCAGGAATCAATATTATGGGATTCACTAAAGAGTTTAATGCTCGTACAGCTGATCAAGCTGGTATGATTATCCCAGTAGTTATCTCTGTATATGAAGATAAATCATTTGACTTCATCACAAAAACTCCGCCGGCTGCTGTTCTATTGAAAAAAGCTGCAGGTGTTGAAAAAGGTTCAGGTGAGCCAAACAAAACGAAAGTTGCTAGCGTTACGCGTGCACAAGTGCAAGAAATCGCTAAAACTAAAATGCCTGACCTTAACGCTGCAAACATTGAGTCTGCTATGCGTATGATCGAAGGTACTGCTCGTTCAATGGGGTTCACTGTTACTGACTAACAGTCCCCACTAAACCCGCACGACTTCATCAACATCTGATGAGTGACGTGGGAGATTTCACTAAAATCGTTAGACCACATTACAAGGAGAAAATATAATGGCTAAAAAAAGTAAAAACTTGCGTGCTGCTCTTGAAAAAGTTGATAGCACTAAAGCATACAGCGTAGAAGAAGCTGTAGCTCTTGCAAAGGAAACTAACTTTGCGAAATTTGATGCAACTGTAGAAGTTGCTTACAACCTTAATATTGACGTGAAAAAGGCTGATCAACAAATTCGTGGTGCGATGGTCTTGCCTAATGGTACTGGTAAAACTTCACGTGTCTTGGTATTTGCTCGTGGTGCAAAGGCTGAAGAGGCAAAAGCTGCTGGTGCAGACTTTGTTGGTGAGGACGACCTTGTCCAAAAAATCAACGGTGGATGGCTTGATTTTGATGTTGTCATCGCAACACCAGATATGATGGCTATCGTTGGTCGTCTTGGTCGTGTGCTTGGTCCTCGTAATCTCATGCCAAACCCTAAAACAGGTACTGTAACTATGGATGTTGCAAAAGCTGTTGAAGAATCTAAAGGTGGTAAGATTACTTACCGTGCTGACAAAGCAGGAAACGTTCAAGCTCTTATCGGTAAAGTGTCATTTGATACTGACAAATTGGTTGAAAATTTCAAGGCTTTCAACGACACAATCGTTAAAGCAAAACCAGCTACAACTAAAGGAACATACATCACAAACCTTTCTATCACAACTACTCAAGGTATTGGTATCAAGGTTGATCCAAGTTCACTTTAGTTGTGAAAAAGACCCGTTTAGGGTCTTTTTGTGTGGTGAAATAAATCACGTATTTAGCAGGCTTATAATGGTATTTTAGAAGACTTGATGATACACTAATTAATAGAGTAAAGAGGAAGGAAAAAGCATATGAACGAATTTGAAGCATTTAAAAAGACTTTGTCGCAAGAGAGTCTAATGGATATTTACAATGAAAGTAAGATGGAAGTGACAGATGATTACTTAGAGGGGACAGAGGCATTTTCAGTGGCATTGGCTAGCCAAATGGCGATTAATCTGGTCGGAAAATATCACGAGTGGTTAAAGAAAAAATAAAATAGTACTAGTTATTATCAGCTATGATTGTTAAAAAATCCTATCTAAGTACTAGGAGAATCATGTAAAATATGATAGAATAGATGGGATAAAACAAGGAGAATTAAAATGGTTGAACCGAAATATCATCGTATTTTAATTAAATTGTCGGGGGAAGCATTGGCTGGTGACAAGGGTGTTGGTATTGATTTATCTACTGTTCAGGATATCGCTAAGGAGATTGCAGAAGTTCATCAATCCGGTGTGCAGACTGCACTTGTGATTGGTGGTGGCAATCTTTGGCGTGGAGAACCTGCAGCTGCTGCAGGGATGGATCGCGTCCAAGCAGACTATACTGGTATGCTTGGAACAGTGATGAATGCTCTTGTTATGGCAGATAGTTTACAGCAGTATGGTGTAGACACACGTGTCCAGACTGCTATACCAATGCAAAATGTAGCTGAGTCTTATATTCGTGGGCGCGCTCTGCGCCATTTAGAAAAAGGACGAATTGTCATCTTTGGTGCCGGTATAGGTTCCCCTTATTTTTCGACAGATACAACGGCAGCGCTTCGTGCAGCTGAGATTGAAGCAGAAGCTATTCTTATGGCTAAAAATGGTGTTGATGGTGTTTATAATGCTGATCCTAAAAAGGATGCTAATGCTATCAAGTTTGATGAGTTGACACACGTTGAAGTAATTAAGCGTGGTCTTAAGATTATGGACGCTACTGCGTCAACCCTATCTATGGATAATGATATTGACCTTGTCGTCTTTAACATGAATGAAACGGGTAATATCAAACGTGTTGTCTTTGGTGAGCAAATCGGAACAACAGTATCAAATAAAATATCTGAGGAGTAAAAAGTTATGGTCAATCCTATTATTGATAAAGCAAATAAGCGCTTTGAGCAGTCGCATCACTCTCTTGCTCGTGAGTTCGCAAGTATCCGTGCAGGACGGGCAAATGCCTCCTTACTGGATCGTATCGAAGTGGAGTATTACGGAGCACCTACACCGCTTAATCAATTGGCTTCTATCACTGTACCAGAAGCACGTGTTCTATTGATTTCTCCATTTGACAAGAGCTCTATTAAGGATATTGAGCGTGCCATCAATGAGTCTGATCTTGGTATCAACCCAGCAAATGATGGTTCTGTCATTCGTTTGGTCATTCCAGCTTTGACAGAGGAAACACGTAGAGCGTTAGCAAAAGACGTGAAAAAAGTCGGTGAAAATGCTAAGGTTGCTATCCGAAACATTCGTCGTGATGCTATGGATGTAGTTAAAAAACAAGAAAAAGCAAAAGAAATCACAGAAGATGAACTCAAAGTGCTTGAAAAAGACATCCAAGTAGCGACAGATGTTGCCATTAAGAAAATTGACCAGATGACAGCAGACAAAGAAAAAGAATTGCTAGAAGTCTAAGATAGATGAGCTAGGCTAGGGCTTATTTCCTTAGCCTTTTTGCCTTTAGAAAAATAGGTGAGAAAATGAAGAGAAAACATCTGAAAATTCTTAGTTTTATTTCCTACTTTTTCCTCTTGATATGGAGAATCTTTGAAAATAATATTCTCTTTACTATCATAGGGCTTGCTCTTCTAGCAAATGACTGGTTTGAGTAAATCCAATTCTTCACTATAGAAAGAACGATATGAATCAATTATTAGCAACGTTCATCACAGGTCTTGTGACGGACGAAAATGACCAATTTTATTATATTCAAAAAGACGGAGTGACTTTTGCCTTAGCAAAGGAAGAAGGGCAGCACCAATTGGGGGAGCTTGTCAAGGGCTTTGCTTATACTGATATAAGACAAAAGTTGCGCTTAACTACCTTAGAGGTAACTGCAACGAAAACAAGGTTTGGTTGGGGGCAGGTAACAGATGTTCGGAAGGATTTAGGTGTCTTTGTCGATACAGGCTTACCTGACAAGCAAGTGGTAGTGTCAATCGATATTTTGCCTGAACTTAAGGAGCTCTGGCCAAAGAAGGGGGACAAGCTTTATATCCGCTATGAGGTGGATAGCAAGGAGCGGATTTGGGGAATTTTAGCGGATCAGATGACTTTTCAGCGATTGGCAGTTCCTGCCTATGATAATATGCAAAATCAAAATGTACGGGCGATTGTCTATCGTTTGAAATTGAGTGGCACTTTTGTCTATTTACCAGATAATAATATGTTAGGCTTTATTCACCCATCAGAACGCTATGTAGAGCCACGTTTGGGTCAGGTTTTAGACGCTCGGGTTATCGGATTTCGGAAGATGGATAGGACACTTAACCTCTCAATTAAACCTCGTTCCTATGAAATGTTGGAAAATGATGCACAGATGATTTTGGCTTATCTAAAGGCAAACGGTGGCTATATGACTCTAAATGATAAGTCTTTGCCAGCTGATATTAAAGCAACTTTTGGTATCTCAAAAGGACAATTTAAAAAATCCCTCGGTGTTCTCATGAAATCTGGGAAAATCAAACAAGATCAATTTGGTGTAGATTTGATTGAGACAGGCAAATAGTATTAATGTTGAAAGAGAGCTGTTGAGAGTTTCCTCTAAACAGCTTTTTTGTTACAATAAGAATCATCTTTAAAAAAGGAGACGAGTATGCGAAAATCATTTTACACTTGGTTAATGACCCAAAGAAATGCAAAAACAACAAGTGCTACATCTCAGCTAGCAGGTTTTGTCTTTGAAGAAACAACTTTTCCAAAGCATAGTACAGACTTTGAGACAATTAGTCGTTATCTGGAAGATGAAGCGAGTTTTTCTTTTAATTTGAGCGATTTTGATAAGATTTGGGAGGAGTACTTGGCACATTGAAGAGGATAACTGATTGCTATCAAATCAAGTTTTTGAAATAGTAAGCCATTATTTTTACGTACCACATAGTTGATAAAATGATATAATGAAAGGGTATAGAGTGAGGGAGACAGAGAATTTGCAAGATTACTCAATTGATATTCAATTAGCTCATCCAGATGATATGATGATTCTCTTTGGAACAAATGAACGGCATTTGAAAGTTATCGAAAAGGCATTAAGTGTGACGATTCACGCACGAATTGAGCGTGTGCAGATTGTCGGTGAGAAAATGACTGTCGAGAAGGCAAGACTCGTCATTAATGCTCTGTTAGTGCTAGTTGGACGTGGTATGTTAATCAATACATCTGACGTCGTTACCGCTCTTAATATGGTGCAAACAGACAATATTGATAAGTTTGTGGCACTCTATGAAGAAGAAATTATAAAAGATAATTATGGCAATCCTATTCGTGTCAAAACACTTGGACAAAAGGTTTATATCGATAGCGTCAAAAAGCACGATATCGTTTTTGGTATAGGGCCAGCTGGTACGGGGAAGACTTTTCTAGCAGTGACCATAGCTGTGATGGCGCTCAAGCGCGGTCAAGTTAAGCGCATTATTCTCACACGTCCTGCTGTTGAGGCTGGTGAGAGTCTTGGTTTTTTACCAGGTGATCTCAAAGAAAAAGTGGATCCGTATCTGCGTCCAGTTTATGATGCTCTTTATCGGATACTTGGAAAAGATCAGACGATACGTCTCATGGAACGCGAGATTATTGAGATTGCTCCACTTGCTTATATGCGTGGTCGTACACTTGATGATGCTTTTGTTATTCTTGACGAAGCGCAAAATACGACTATTATGCAGATGAAAATGTTTCTCACACGCCTTGGTTTCAATTCTAAGATGATTGTCAATGGTGATACTAGTCAAATTGACTTGCCCCGTAATGTTAAGTCAGGTTTGATTGATGCGACCGAAAAGCTCAAAAATATCGAACAGATTGACTTTATTTATTTATCTGCAAAAGACGTGGTACGTCACCCTGTTGTTGCTGAAATCATCACGGCTTATGAGGATAAGGAGATAGCAGAAGAGACTAAAACAATCAAAACAGAACAGTATTCATCAGGTTTGACCAATTACGAAATAATTGGCAACTTGCCGACTACAGATGAGAGTTGATTTTATGATAGATTTATACCAGTTTTCCTCTAAAGAGACTTTTGAAATTCCAGTATGGTATAATAAATTTAATAAAATAGTTGAATGTGAGTAAAAAAGATGTACGTAGAAATGATTGATGAGACCAATCAAGTATCGGAAGCTATCAAACAACAAACCATAGAATTGTTGCAATTTGCAGCCGAAAAAATAGGAAAAGAGAATAAGGAAATGAGGGTTACCTTTGTGACGAATGAACGTAGTCATGAGCTTAATCTCGCTTATCGTAATACTGATCGTCCGACGGATGTCATCAGCTTGGAGTATAAGCCAGATGAGGAGGTTTCCATAGATGAGGAAATGCTGGACTCTAATCCAGAATTGGCTGAAATGATGGCAGAGTTTGACAGCTATATTGGGGAGCTTTTTATCTCTGTGGACAAGGCATACGAGCAAGCGCATGCCTATGGTCACTCTTTTGAGCGAGAAATGGGTTTTTTAGCAGTGCATGGATTTTTACACATCAATGGTTATGATCACTACACACCAAAAGAAGAAGAAGAAATGTTTACGCTACAAGAAGAGATTTTGAGCGCCTATGGACTTACAAGACAATAATCAAAAAAAATGGAAAAACCGTGATTTACTAACTAGCATAGAGTTCGCCATGACAGGAATAGAGACAGCGTTTAAGGAAGAACGCAACATGCGTAAGCACATGGTGACAGCTATCCTTGTGATTATTGCTGGCTTTATTTTTCAAGTATCGGCTATTGATTGGTTATTTTTACTATTGAGTATTTTTTTAGTTGTAGCTTTTGAGATGATTAACTCTGCTCTTGAAAATGTAGTGGACTTAGCTAGTGGTTATCACTTTTCACTTTTAGCTAAAAATGCAAAGGATATGGCAGCAGGAGCAGTACTAGTTGTTTCTTGCTATGCTGTGTTGACAGGATTGATTATCTTTGTGCCAAAGGTACTTAAGCTTATCTTTAGATAGAAAGAATAAAGGAAGAGTTAATATATATATGTTTAAATCAGGTTTTGTAGCGATTTTGGGTCGTCCAAATGTAGGCAAATCTACTTTTTTAAATCATGTCATAGGGCAGAAGATTGCCATCATGAGTGATAAAGCTCAGACTACTCGTAATAAGATTATGGGGATTTACACGACAGAAAATGAGCAGATTGTCTTTATTGATACTCCGGGTATCCATAAGCCAAAGACGGCGCTAGGTGATTTTATGGTAGAGTCTGCCTATAGTACGTTGCGTGAGGTAGATACGGTTCTTTTCATGGTACCAGCAGATGAAGCTCGTGGAAAAGGTGATGATATGATTATAGAGCGCCTAAAGGCGGCTAAGTTACCTGTGATACTTATCATCAATAAAATCGACAAGGTACATCCAAATGCTCTTCTGGAGAAGATTGAGGATTTTAACAGTCAGATGAGTTTTAAGGAAATTGTACCTATTTCAGCTCTGCAGGGCAATAACATCCCAAGGCTAATAGACATTCTCAAAAGCAATCTCGAGGAGGGAATTCAGTATTTTCCAACTGATCAGATTACTGACCATCCTGAACGCTTTTTGGTATCTGAGATGATTCGTGAAAAAGTGTTGTTGCTGACTCGCGAAGAAGTCCCCCACTCTGTAGCAGTGGTGGTAGAGAGCATGAAGCGAGATGAGGAGACAGATAAAGTACATATTAGAGCGACGATTATGGTCGAACGTGACAGCCAAAAAGGCATTGTTATTGGTAAAAAAGGTGCTATGCTCAAGAAAATTGGTAGTCTTGCTAGACGTGATATTGAGCTTATGTTGGGTGATAAAGTGTATCTTGAAACTTGGGTTAAAGTCAAGAAAAACTGGCGAGACAAAAAGCTTGATCTTGCAGACTTTGGTTACAATAAGAAAGAATATTAAGACAGTTTGACGACAGATTTTGTCAAACTATTTTATGGTTGTAAAGGTAGGAATAGTAGTTTTCTTTCATGCACTTTAGCTAAATTTATGATAGAATGAATAGGTTAAAAATGGAGTGTGAGTGTGCTGTTGTGCACTCTCTTGTTTTGACTTTTGATGACTAACTATAGAAAGTGAGGATGTCCATGCCAGAACTTCCAGAAGTTGAGACCGTCAGACGAGGGTTGGAGAATTTGATTGTCGGAAGAACAATCAAAGATGTGATGATAAAGGTTCCTCGACTGGTCAAACTTGGTAGTCAGGATTTTCAACATGAATTGTTGGGTCAAACCTTTCAAGCAGTGAAGCGTCGTGGTAAATACTTAATTTTTGAGCTTGATAAGAAGGTTATCATCTCCCATTTACGTATGGAAGGCAAGTACTTGCTTTTTTCTGAACAAGTGCCAGAAAATAAACACTTTCATCTCTTTTTTAGTCTCGATGATGGGTCAACTTTGGTTTATCAAGATGTCAGAAAGTTCGGCACTTTTGAACTTTTGGCAAAGTCACAATTGTTAGCATATTTTGAACGCAAAAAAATCGGACCAGAGCCGACTAAGGAAGATTTTTTGCTAGAACCTTTTAGGAGTAATCTTGCTCGTTATCATAAGTCTATAAAGCCACTGCTTCTTGATCAAACTTTGGTGAGTGGACTTGGAAATATCTATGTGGATGAGGTTCTTTGGGCAAGTCGTATTAATCCAGAACGTCAAGCAAGTAGTCTAAAAGCTACAGAGGTAGAGCAATTGCACGATGATATTATTCGTATCTTACAGTTAGCTATCGCAAAAGGTGGTTCTACTATTCGTACCTATCGCAATGCCTTTGGTGAGGACGGTACTATGCAAGACCACCTGAAAGTTTATGGCAAAACAGGTGTGCCCTGTCCTCGTTGTGCTACACCTATTGAGAAAATCAAGGTTGGAGGAAGAGGAACGCATTTTTGTCCGTTCTGTCAGAAAAGATGAGTAACATTATTGGAATAACAGGAGGTATCGCGTCAGGGAAATCCACAGTAGTGGAGTTACTGCGTGAGTTAGGCTATCAGGTTATTGATGCTGATAAGATAGTTCACAGTTTACAAAGAAAAGGTGGTAAGCTCTATCAAGTGTTGGTTGAACATTTTGGTGAGTCTATCCTAGATGATACAGGAGAGCTTCATCGTTCAAGATTAGCGGAGATGATGTTTGGTAATCCTAGCAATTTGTTGCTTTTATCTCAGCTACAAGATAATATTATCCGAGAAGAATTGGCACAAGCACGGGATAGACTATCAGGACGTGAGCCCCTCTTTTTTATGGATATTCCGCTTTTGATAGAGGGAGGATATACGGACTGGTTTGATGCTATTTGGTTGGTTTATGTGGATAAAAAAACACAGCTTGAGCGTCTTAAAGAGCGGAATCACTATACTGATGAACAGGCACAAAAGCGTCTCAGTAGCCAGTTATCTCTTGATAAAAAGAAGACCTTTGCCGACATTGTCATTGACAATAACGGCACAAAAAAAGAGCTGAAAAAGAAGGTAAACGCTCTTTTAGCACAATTAGCACTTGATAAGTCGCAATAAAAAAATTAATGTAGAAAGAAGATGATGATATGCCAATCGAGACGGTGAATTGGCGACAAAATTTGAAAATTGCTTGGTTAGGGAATTTCTTCACAGGTGCCAGTTTTTCTTTGGTGATGCCCTTTATGGTTCTATATGTAGAGAACCTAGGTGCGCCACAAGGACTGGTTGAGTTGTATGCAGGACTTGCTGTGTCTTTGTCTGCGTTAGCTTCTGCTTTGGTAGCACCGCTTTGGGGGTGGCTTGCCGATCGTTACGGACGTAAACCTATGATGGTGCGAGCGGGGCTAGTTATGACGTTAACGATGGGTGGACTTGCCTTTGTACCTAATGTCCACTGGTTGCTATTTCTTAGAGTATTAAACGGGATGTTTGCAGGCTATGTACCAAATTCTACGGCATTGATTGCCTCGCAAGCACCCAAGCAACATTCTGGGTATGCTCTTGGGACACTGGCAACTGGTGTGACCGGTGGTGCTCTTATCGGACCTTTGTTGGGTGGTATTTTAGCTGAATGGCTAGGGATTCGTCGTGTTTTTTTACTGGTTGGTTTCCTCCTCTTAATTTGCAGTTTGATGACGATCTTTTTCATCAGAGAGGACTTTGAGCCTATCTCTCATGAAAAGACTATGCCGACTAGGGAGGTTTTTAAGAAGGCAAAAAGTTTACAGATCTTGATTGGACTTTTTATTACGAGTATGATTATCCAAGTCTCTGCACAGTCCGTTTCACCGATTCTGACGCTTTATATACGCCACTTGGGGCAAAAGGAAAATCTCATGTTTGTCTCTGGATTTATTGTCTCTGCCATGGGCTTTTCGAGTATGCTTAGCAGTCCGTATCTAGGTCGTTTGGGAGATCGTATTGGTAACCATCGTTTGCTACTTATCGCTCTTTTTTACAGTTTTTGCATGTACTTTCTCTGTGCGCTAGCTACAACACCATTACAATTGGGGCTTTTGCGTTTTCTCTACGGATTTGGAACAGGGTCTCTCATGCCAAGTATCAATTCACTTCTTACTAAAATCACACCAAAAGCTGGAATTTCAAGGATTTTTAGCTACAATCAGATGTTTAGCTATCTAGGTCAAGTTCTAGGACCAATGGTTGGTTCAAATGTAGCAGCGAGTCTAGGTTATCGTTCAGTCTTTTTTGTGACATGTGGCATTGTTTTTGTCAACTTTTTGTGGAGTTTAATCAATTTTAGAAAATATCTTAGAGTGAAGGAAATCGTGTGAGAGTTAAAATCAATCTGGTCTGTACTTCATGTGGTAGGCGCAATTATCTAACCAGCAAAAATAAGCAAACCCATCCTGAAAAAATTCAAGTTCCCAAGTATTGTCCTAAAGAGAGAAAAGTCACTTTACATATTGAAAGTTAGGGTGCTTTATGATACAATGGAGAGTGACTAGTGTGGAGGAGATAACATGTATAAATTACTCTTGACCTTGTTACTTATTTTGTCGGCAGTGATTATCATTGCAGTCTTTATGCAACCTCAGAAAAATCCAAGTAGCAATGTGTTTGATAGTAGTGGTTCAGAAGCTCTTTTTGAACGTACCAAGGCACGTGGATTTGAAGCGTTTATGCAACGTTTGACAGCAATTCTAGTTTTTTTCTGGTTAGCAATTGCTCTAGCACTTGTAGTTTTATCAAGTAAGTAATAGGTGAGCTTGACCGACGTCTGGCTCCTTTTTTATCTTTTTCCTCCAAAATCGAAATAGAATTGAGAACATATGAAAGAACGTATATTAGATTATCTAAAAAAAGAAGGTAAAATCCGTGTTAACGATTTGGCAGTTGCTTTTGAGATGACAGGTAGTAAAGCTTTTCCAAAGTTGATAAAGGACATCTCTTACTTAGAGAGTAAAGGTCTTATCCATTTTGATGATGCTGGTTATCTCTCTTTTCGTGCTAAAAAAGAAACCAAAAAAGAAGTGACTGTGACAGGGACTTTTCGAGCTAATAAGGCAGGTTTTGGATTTTTGGTAGTAGATGATGACGAGGAAGATTTGTTTATTGGGCGAGGCGATGTAGGCTACGCTGTGGACGGTGATGTCGTTGAAGCGATTATTAAAAAGCCTGCTAACCGTCTAAAAGGTACGGCGGCAGAAGCACGTGTGGTTACGATTATAGAGCGTAGTCTAAAAACAGTTGTTGGTAAGTTTGTCCTTGATGATGAACATCCCAAATACGCTGGTTATATCACCTCTAAAAACCAGAAAATTACACAAAAAATCTATATCAAAAAAGAACCGATTGTCCTAGATGGTACGGAGATTATCAAGGTGGCAATTGAGAAATATCCCACTAAGCATCATGATTATTTTGTAGCCAGTGTACGTGATATTATTGGACACAAGGATGATGTAGGAATCGATGTGCTAGAGGTATTGGAATCTATGGACATCGTATCTGCATTTCCAGAGGACGTCTTAAAAGAAGCCAAAGCTGTTCCTGATTGTCCGACAGATAAGGACTTGGTAGGACGTGTTGATTTGAGAGATGAGATAACTTTTACCATTGATGGAGCGGATGCCAAGGATCTTGATGATGCGGTTCATATCAAGAAACTAGGCAATGGTAACTTTGAGCTAGGTGTCCATATCGCTGATGTATCTTATTATGTTAAAGAAGGCTCTGCGCTTGATCGTGAAGCTCTCAGTCGAGGAACATCTGTTTATGTAACGGATCGCGTGGTACCTATGTTACCAGAGCGCTTGTCAAATGGTATCTGCTCTCTTAACCCTAACGTTGAGCGTTTAACGCAGTCTTGTCTCATGGAGATTACTCCTAAAGGGAAAGTGGTCTCACATCAGATTTGTCAATCTGTTATCAAGACAACGTTCCGAATGACCTATAGCGATGTCAATCAGATTATTGCAGGCCACAAGGAGCTGATAGACAGTTATCAACCTATTGTTGAGAGCATCCACTATATGGTAGCTTTACATAATATTTTAGAGGATATGAGAATTTCTCGTGGAGCGCTGAATTTTGACACACAGGAAGCTAAGATTCTCGTCGATAAGAATGGTTTCCCAGTTGATATTATCTTGCGGGAGCGTGGACTTGCAGAGCGCATGATTGAATCTTTTATGTTGGTTGCTAATGAAACGGTAGCTGAACATTTTACAAGACAACACTTGCCTTTCATTTACCGTATTCATGAGGAACCAAAATCTGAAAAATTGCAGAAATTCATGGATTACGCTAGTCTCTTTGGTGTACCTATCAGAGGTACGGCAAATAAGATTAGCCAGCCAGCTTTACAAGATTTTATGAAAAAGGTGGAGGGAAAACCAGGGAGTGATGTGTTGTCTACGATGTTGTTACGATCCATGCAACAGGCGCGCTATTCTGAGCATAATTATGGGCATTATGGTTTAGCAGCAGATTATTACACACATTTTACCAGTCCTATTCGCCGTTATCCAGATCTTTTAGTGCATCGTATGATTCGTGAGTATAGTCTGGAGAGAAAAGACAATGCAGAGCATTTTGCATCTAAAATTCCTGAGATTGCTAGTCAGACCTCAAGCCTAGAGAGACGTGCGATTGATGCGGAACGAGTTGTTGAGGCGATGAAGAAAGCTGAGTACATGGAAGAACATGTTGGTGAAGAATTTGATGCAGTGGTAGCAAGTGTTGTCAAATTTGGTTTGTTTGTCGAGCTACCAAATACTATAGAAGGACTCATCCATATCACAACTCTGTCAGAATTTTACTACTACAATGAGCGTACAATGTCTCTTCATGGTGAGAAGTCTGGTAAGGTCTTTAAGGTTGGACAGCAAATCCGAGTTAAACTCGTTCGATCAGACAAGGAAACAGGCGACATTGACTTTGAGTATTTACCAAGTGAGTTTGATGTGGTGGAAAAAGTACCTAAGGACAAGAACGATAAAAAGGATGATAAACGCAGAAAACCACGTTATTCGAAAGAAACGTACGCTTCTAATCGTAAAAAAGAACAGGGCGATAAAAAAGGTAAAAATAAGAAGAAGCTCTTTTACAAAGATGTCGCATATAAAAAGCAAAAAGGTAAGCGCTAAAGCTGATAGTGGAGGTAGAGATGGCGACAACAAAAGATAAGGCACTTGCACAAAATAAAAAAGCAAGGCATGATTATATCATTGTGGATACCGTTGAGGCGGGATTGGTTTTGACGGGGACAGAGATTAAAAGTATCCGTTCCGCAAGAATCACCCTAAAAGATGGCTACGCTCAGATTAAAAACGGTGAAGCTTGGCTGATTAATGTCTACATCACACCCTATGATCAGGGTAATATCTGGAATCAAGACCCTGATAGAACACGAAAATTGCTCTTAAAAAAACGTGAAATCGCAAAATTAGAAGATGAGCTAAAAGGGACTGGCATGACCCTTGTCCCCCTCAAAGTCTATATCAAAAATGGCTTCGCTAAGGTTCTTATCGGACTTGCTAAAGGAAAACACGACTACGACAAACGTGAAACTATCAAACGCCGTGAGCAAGACCGCAACATCGCTAGACAGATGAAAGCTTTTAATGGACGATAAAACCTTCAAAGAGAGACGATAGCGTCTCTTTTTCGATTGAAATCACTGATAAGTAATCGTTTATATTTTGATAGACATATATTATACTTCTTTTAGAAAATGGGAACTGCGCTGGGAGGGAAAATCAACGGAAACTATATTTGTATTTCCCAACTTTCTATATATTGTTTTCACTAATTTACTTTAGAAAGAGTGCATAATATGAAAAAAGTATTGTTAAATTACTTCTATTAGTGTGGATAGTTCTACCTTTTGTAGCTCCGTCAGTTTATGCGGATGAACAAACTGACGCTCTTCCTCATGTGACATTGTCGGAATTATATGCATTTAATATCAAAGAAGCTATTGTTACAGACATGGGAGGGGATTTTGCCCACTATAGCCCGCTATTTGGTATATATTAACCTTCCATTTGAAAATGGGGGACGTTGGATTTAGAAGTATGCTGCAGATCCTTATAGTTTCTATCAAAATTCTGCTACAGGGGAATGGCGAGCTTTGCAAACAACCTCTACTATTAATCATGTCACAAATGTTATGGTGAATGGTTATATACAATCTATAACAAAGCAGTCCTTATCACCTTTCATATACTATAATCCTGCCTATGCGCACCTTATGGGAGGTTAGGTATGACTGAAAAAGAGTTTACTGAAGAACTTGTAGATATCATCCTTTCAGATATTTCGATGGAAGAACGTAATATTATAATAGAAGCAAAAAATAATATAGAAAATAATGAATTTTTCTATAAGATTATATTTAATCTAAAATTGAGACTAGGATTTCTTGGGATTAAAGGTAAACTCTCCCCTGTTACTTCTGAATTTTATGCTAAATTGTTGCATGATTTTCCAGGGAGAGAGTGGGGAGTTCCTATCAGAAAATTGCCAAAGGACAATAAGTAGAAGTTTGTTGTAATGAGGAACTTCTTTATAGAAAGTTAAAAAAACAAACCGATAGTCTATTTGGCGAACTATCGGTTTGTTTTTGGAATAAATATAATAATACAATTAACGTTTCTCCTTAACAATATAAATCGGACGTTTTTTAGTTTCGGTAAAAATTTTAGAAATGTATTTACCGATGATACCAAGACAGAGCAACTGGATGCCACCGATAAATAAGATGATGGATACGGTACTTGCCCAACCGGAGACAGGATCGTTCCAGATGAGTTTACGAATGACGATAAACAAAATGGCAAGAAAAGAAAAGACAAAACTTAATGTCCCAATCCATGTGGCAATACTAAGAGGCATATTTGAAAAATTGATAAATCCATCAATAGAGTAGCGTAGTAGACTCAAAAAGTTCCAACTCGATTGACCAGCTATACGTTCACGGTTTTCAAATTTGATATAGGTCACATCAAATCCAACCCATGAAAAGATTCCTTTTGAAAAGCGATTGACCTCTTCAAGTAAGAGAATACTATCCACCACTTGGCGTGTCATAAGACGAAAGTCACGCACTCCATCAACCATCTCTGTATCAGATAGGGTATTGATGAGTTTATAGAAAAGATTAGCAAAAAAAGAGCGAATAGTAGGCTCTCCCTTGCGATTTGAACGGTACGTTCCAACGACATCAAAGCCTTCTTGGATTTTCTGGTACATTTTTGGGAGTAATTCAGGTGGATCCTGTAAGTCAGCATCCATAACAGTAATTAAATCACCTGTACTCGCTTCAAGTCCTGCTAAAATCCCTGCTTCCTTGCCAAAATTTCGCGAAAAGGAGATGTAGTGTACGTTCGAATAGATAGTTGCTACTTTTCGTAACAGCTCTAATGTCCTGTCTTTTGAGCCATCATTGATAAAGATATACTCAAAAGAGAGCTGGTGTTCCATACTTTTTTCCACCTTTTGCATTGACTTCAAAAAAGGATAAATGGTCTCTTCTTCGTTATAACAGGGGATAACGATAGATAATACAGTCATGCTCATACCTCTCAACTCTTTTTGATTATTGTAACATGAAAAGCTTAAACAGAACAGTTAATCCTCCAAATGGAGTAGCGTTCTAGAGAGGGTTAGAATATTTTAAGTCGATGATTTCAATCTTATAACCATCTGGATCTTGGATGAAATAGTATGTCTTGGGGTGTTCAGGTAAACCAGACAAATCTGTGACAGAAAATCCAACTGTCTTATGTTTTTGGTAGCTTTCCTTAAGATTATCAACACCGATAGCGATATGTCCGTATCCGTCTCCGAGGTTATAATCATCGTGATTATAATTATAAGTCAGCTCCAATTCATAGTTGGGATCATCTTCTAGTGCAAGATAAACCAAGGTAAATTTGGCATCTGGAAAGTCATTGCGTCGAACTTCCTTAAAACCAAGTGCTTTTTGATAAAAGGTGAGCGAAGCATCTAAGTCTTTCACACGGATGCAAGTGTGTAAAAATGGCATTATAATCTCCTTTTTACTTTAATCTACCCATGTCACCACCGTATGACGATCTTTTCTGACACGTTTATGTTTGGGGGTATTTGCACGATATCCCAAAGCTAACATGCTAGCTAGTTTTTCCTTATTGGGATCAATAAGACCATGTTTGACTAAAATAGCGTTTACTGGCTCATCTTGGAATCCTTCTATCGGACAAGAATCAATACCAATAAAACTAGCTGCTGTCATCATGTTAGCCAGAGCAATGTAGGTTTGTTTAGCTGCCCATTCCCACAATAGACGATCACTATTTGCCATTGTTTTATGATTTTTTTGAAAGTCTTCATATCTCAGGAGACGACTAGCAATTATCTCTTTGTCAAGTTCCTTACGATAGAGACTGTCTTTGACGGCTTGACTGTCATAGCGGACTTTCTTTTCAGCCAGTAATAAAACAAAGTGACTGGCTGTATCAAGCTGAGACTTTGCTCCCCAAGAAACAGGCTTTAAGTCAGTGGCGATTTTAGAAATCGCTTTACGATCCAAAACGATGAAGCGCCAAGGCTCTAACCCAATCGAAGATGGACTAAGCCAAGCCATATCAAGAATGTAGTCCATATCTTCTTTTGGAATATCCTTGTCATTGTAGACTCGAATAGAGACACGATGATCAAAGGCTTTTCTGACCTGTGCTTTGATGGTTTCTTTAGTCATATCTTACCTCCGCTTTTCTCCTATAATAGCATGTTCAGAGAAAAAGGTCTAGTCTTGATTTTGGTTAATGATGCTAAATATCAAAAAAGAGAGTATTAAACTCCCTTTGTAGTGATTATCCTTCAAAAAACTGAAGTTCTTTTGGTGTCTGGGTAAAGGCATTAAATCCGTCTTTGGTCACATAACCGCAGTCCTCAATACGAACACCAACCTTACCTGGAATGTAGATACCAGGCTCAATAGAAAAACACATGCCTTCCTTGATTTCAAGGTTATTTCCAGCCATAATAGAGGGGTATTCATGGACACTCATACCGATACCGTGACCGAGTCTGTGATTGAAGTATTCACCGTAGCCTGCTTTTTCGATGACGTGGCGGGCAGCGTTGTCAACTTCATTAGCAGTAACGCCAGGTTTGACAAATTCTTGTGCGGTTAGTTGAGCTTCTAAGCAGAGTTTGTAAATATCTTGTTTAAATTGGTCAGGTTGTCCAACAGCGACAGTGCGTGTCATATCGGATGCATAACCATCGTACATGACACCAAGGTCAAAAAGAAGGAGGGCATTATTTTCAATCTGATTGACTCCAGGTTCACCGTGTGGGTTGGCAGCATTGTCACCAGTTAAAACCATGGTTTCAAAGCTCATTTTATTGATACCTTGCTCTTTCATACCAAATTCAATTTTGGCCAAAATATCTGTCTCAGTTTGACTGAGAGAAATGCTATCAATCCCAATCTGAACAGCCTTGTCAGCGTACTGTCCAGCGATTAGCATTTTATCAATTTCATCTTGTGATTTGATAAGACGCATACGTTGGATAAAGGGAGTAAGATTGTTAAAATGTCCGTCAAAGATACTTTGTAAGCCTTGAAATTTAGTGACATTTAAGTGGTCGAATTCGGCAAATAGTTTTTTGCCAGTTGTTGATGGCAAGACGGACTTGATTTTTTCCCAAGGATTTTCAGAGTCTACATAGCCAAAGACTGGGAACTGAATTAGGCTAGTCGCTTTAGCAAGCTCAAGCGCTGGTACAAAAAGAATAGGATCACTGTCGGCATAGACAAATAAAAACATTTGGCGTTCATGTGGATCACAGACAAAACCGGTTAAGTAGTTGACAGTGACAGGATCAGAGATGACAGCTAAGCTCGCTTTTTCGTTCTGGAGGTAATTTTGGATTTGAGTAAGTTTTGACATAGACATAGACTTTCCTTCTTTCTACGTGTTATTTTCCCAAAAATCATGTCAAAAAGCAAGCATTTACGGCAGAATTATCCGCCAAGAGGTAATTGAAAGTCTGTTATATTAGACTTATTAAAAATTCTGGCATTTGGATTTTTTCTTACCACCTTCATATTAGTTTCCTCCTTTTTTAGGATAAATCCATATAGAATAAATGATTGGCAAAATAAGCCATATAGTGAATGAAACCGTTACTACAATATTCATATTTAGAAAGTTAGAAAGTAACAAAATCAAACAGCTAACTGGTATATTTAAATCAGCTAACATATTATGAGTGGCTTTCCAGTTTCCTTCATCATTCCTTGTTGAAAAAATTCTTATCCCAATAAATGGATTATAAGGAATGAGAGAGCATAGATTCCCAATAAAAATAATGAAACTGCACAAAAGAAATAACGATAACTTTGTATCTATAATCATGTTGGAATTGACAATACTTAAAACCATAATTACCACAAAAACTAGCGTTAGTAACCAACGTAAATTATTCTTAGTATTGTTATTAAAAAATACCAAAACCTGAATAGTTATTAGTAAGGTGTAAATCAATCCAATGATACTAGAATATTGACTGCTAGTTAAATAATAAGTAATAAGAAAAACTAAAAAGCTTACTATCATAAGCAACTTATTAAACCCTTTATTTTCCATATTCCGTACCTCACTTTCTTTGAAAACGCCTCCTCGATCTTGATTATACTCTTTTTTTAGGATTTTCAAGAAAATATATGAGAGAATACAAACGGCAAATTTCAAGTTCAAGTTAGCCATTATACTCAACTTCCAGAGGAGATTTGTCATCCAATAGTTTCTTTGAATACTGATTTATCCAACGTTTAATGAAAGCGACCAGTTTTTGAGCTGCATTTTTGCTTCCCTTAGGTAGCCACATCCGAATGAGGCGGTTGTAATTTTCGCTTGTTCCACGCTCCCAAGAAGAGTAGGGATGGGCATAGTAACTATTCTTCTCGTCAAATGCATTAGCCAATCGCACAAATTCTCTCCCATTGTCTGTGGTAATAGACTTGATGTCATATTCTTCTAAAATGTCCAACAATGCCAGATTGACAGCAGAAGCAGACCTATTAGGAATTAGTCTAATCAACTGCTGCCGACTTTTACAGTCAGTCAGAGTCAGTAAGCACTCATTCTTAGCTCGTGTTTGAATGACAGTATCAATCTCGAAATCACCAATCCTTTTGCGCTTGTTAATACTCTCTGGACGTTCGTCGATGGATTTCCCAGCAGGTTTGAAAACAGGGCTAGCCTTCTTCGTTTGAACTTTATTATTGCGAGGGGAGAACATGTTCTCCTTTGTCAATCCTAATTGCCCATTGTGGCACCAGTCATAAATCGTGGAGATAGGTGCACTTCCCCTTCCTGCTTTGCCCATCATCTCAGGCGAGTATTTTTGATTTAGATAATGGCTAATCGCTTTTTTCAGCTCCTTAGTGAGGTAGGTTGGTTTAACTGATTTTTGACGTTTCCTTTGGTAATTGCTTTGAGCGAAGTCAGCTGAATAGACTAGCTCATACTTTCCCTTTCGCACCTGTTGCCTAACAAGCCCTCGTTTGACATCGTTATTAATTGTTTGAGGAGCCTTAGCCAATCTTCTAGCAATTTCACGATTGGAGAGCCCTTCCTTAAGCCAACGCTCAATACATTGACGGTCAGCTATTGTCAAGTGTTTCCCTTTTGGTGTATAATAGTTTTGCATCTCAGAAGCCTTCTAATTGTTGTTGTGATTGATTACAATTATATCTCTCTGAGATGTTTTTTCATACTCTTAAACTGGCTAACTTCATTTTAGAACTTTTAAGAACTTTTATAAAAAAGCAGATCTAAAATTTTTGTAAGAAAATTAAGGTTAAATCTTGAAAGTGTTTACAAAACATGATAGAATTGTACTGAAAGCGAATTTTCAATTATTAGAAAAAGCTATACTACTGCTTAAAAGAAAATGAGGGGAAGACGGATATGAATACTGATGACACGATTACGATTTATGATGTTGCTCGTGAAGCGGGTGTTTCTATGGCAACGGTCAGCCGTGTTGTTAACGGTAATAAAAATGTAAAAGAAAACACACGCCAAAAGGTTCTCGAGGTGATTGAGCGTCTGGATTATCGTCCAAATGCTGTGGCACGAGGGTTAGCGAGTAAGAAAACAACAACTGTTGGAGTTGTGATTCCAAATATTGCCAATGCTTATTTTTCTAATTTGGCGCGTGGTATTGATGATATTGCTACTATGTATAAGTACAATATTGTCTTAGCTTCCAGCGATGAAGACGATGAAAAGGAAATCGGTGTTATCAATTCTCTGTTTGCTAAGCAGGTTGACGGTATTATCTTTATGGGATATCATTTGACCGAAAAACTTCGTGTTGAGTTTTCACGTTCACGCACGCCAATTGTTTTAGCTGGAACAGTTGATTTGGAACATCAACTGCCTAGTGTCAATATTGACTACCAAAAAGCAGTCAGCGAGGTCGTGGATTTATTTGCCAAAACGCATGATGATATTGCTTTTGTATCAGGTCCACTTATTGATGACATCAATGGTAAGGTGCGCTTGGATGGTTACAAAGAAGGCTTAAATCGCAACTGTTTATCGTTTAAAGAAAGTCTTATTTTTGAAGCTAAATACCACTATCAAGATGGCTATAATCTAGCTCAACGTGTCCTTAATTCTGGAGCGACGGCTGCCTACGTAGCAGATGATGAATTAGCAGCTGGGCTGCAAAATGGACTCTTTGCAGCTGGTAAGTCTGTGCCAGAGGATTTTGAAATCATTACAAGCAATGATTCTTCTGTAACACAGTTTACACGTCCTAATCTTAGCTCAATTAGTCAACCCGTCTATGATCTTGGAGCTGTTAGCATGCGTATGTTGACAAAAATTATGCACAAAGAAGATTTGGCTGAAAGGGAAATTGTCCTTAATCATGGTTTGATTAAGCGAGGTTCTACACGTTAAGCACTAAAGACTAGAGGAATAAGTTGCTCTAGTCTTTTTACGTTTTAGTAGTTATTGGTTAGTAAATCCTCATCATCGTCAACGATAAGATTCCTAGATTTTAGACACTTGATTGTTGGTTCAGTGTATAAAAACTTTCATTTTGGGTCTTTCTACAAACAAAAATAGTGCCTAATGATACTGTTTATTCTATCCTACTTGATATAAGATAAAGGAGATCCAAAGAAGGAAATCAGATATGAAACTAAGGCGAGGTAAAAAGCCCTCTAATAAAAAACTAGCATGATTTGCTATTAAGTTAGATTTTGTGAAAGTAATACTAGTTTTTCATTAAAAAAGAGCTATTAAGCTAATAAGAAGGTGAAAGCTCCAAGTCTTATTGTTGGTTATCAGATCAAATTTTAAGAAAAAAGCAATGAATAAAAATTATTACTGATTGGTTTTGCTGGGTATTCTTTTAGACATTATTTTGATGTTTAAAGATGGCAACAGTCCATTGTGTTAACCTAGTCATTTTATTGGTTTGTGCCTATGTTCTATCAGAGTGAAAGGAGAGGGGATTGTCCTATAAAGCCTTGGCTAAAGAAGCCAAGGTTTTTTGAGTGAGTGGCTTTATTGGCACAGGATCATGAAGAAAAGAGATGCGCTAAGAGCAGACAATCCTCATGGGCGTTTGTGTGATGTGAATAGTTATACTGAGTTTTATAATCAACCCTTTTTGCTCCAGTAAAGCAAAAAAAGCCACTGAAAAATCAGTGGCACACCAAAACTATCCACTGCCATTATAGCACAA
>NZ_JANUXX010000007.1 GCF_024814375.1 Streptococcus sciuri | reverse complement strand
CTGACTTCCAATTTATCACAGGGCTTACCAAAAGAAATTGAACAAAGACAGAAGCAGTATGAGTATTTTAGAGAAAAACTCTTGACCTTTTAGTGCCCACCAGCGACTTTCGCTTGGTGGGTTTTTTTTAAAGAGGGGGAGATGGTAAGATAAGACGAAAAGGAGAGATAAAAGCACCGATTTTTTGATATAATAAAGCTAACAAGAAAAGGAGATCCAGTACTATGAATGAAATGCTCCAGACAGTGCCAATCGCTGAATCCGACAACTTTATCATTTTAGACACTTACACCAAAAAGGAACAGGCGGGTAGCTATCAGTCCGAAGCGGATTTGGAGCGGGAGTTGATTTGTGACCTCATCAATCAGGGCTATGACTACCGTAAGGACATCACGACCCCAGAAGCCTTGCTTATCAACCTCAAGGCTCAGCTAGAAAGCCTCAATGCTGTTACTTTTTCTGATAGTGAGTGGCATCGTCTTTTGAACGAGTATATCAATAAGCCTAGCGATACACTTATCGACTGTACCCGTAGACTCCATGACGACTACATCTATGACTTCATCTTTGATGATGGGCATATCCAGAATATTTATCTTTGGGATAAGAAAAATATCAACCGCAACAGCTTGCAGGTCATCAATCAAATGCAGCAAATCGGCAACAGTCCTAACCGCTATGACGTAACCATCTTAGTCAATGGTCTGCCTCTGGTGCAGATTGAGCTGAAAAGGCGTGGCGTAGCCATACGCGAAGCCTTTAACCAAATTCACCGCTACAGCAAGGAAAGTTTCAACGAGGATTTTTCTCTCTTTAAATATCTACAAGTCTTTGTCATATCAAATGGCACAGATAGTCGCTACTTTGCCAATACGACAAAGCGTGAAAAGAATTCCTTTGACTTTACCATGAACTGGGCGCTGAAAAATAACGACCCTATCAAGGACTTAAAAGACTTTACAGCAACTTTTTTGAGCAAGATGACTCTGCTCAATGTTCTCATCAAATACTCAATCTTTGATACGAATAATACGCTACTCATCATGCGCCCTTATCAGATTGCGGCGACTGAGCGGATTATCTGGAAGATACGCTCTGCTATTGCCAGCAAGCAAAAAAGTGGCCCAGAAACAGGCGGCTACATCTGGCATACCACAGGGTCTGGTAAGACTTTAACTAGTTTTAAGGCGGCGAGATTAGCGACTGAGATGGATGAGGTGGACAAGGTTTTCTTTGTGGTGGACAGAAAAGACCTCGACGCACAGACCATGAAAGAGTATAAGCGCTTTTCACCTGATTCGGTCAATGGGTCGAGTAATACTGCTGGGCTCAAGCATAATATCGAAACAGATGACCAAAAAATTATTGTCACGACTATCCAAAAACTCAATAACTTTATGAAAAGTGAAAAGGCGCACCCTGTCTACAATCAACAAGTGGTTTTTATCTTTGACGAGTGTCACCGCTCACAGTTTGGGGAGGCTCAGAAAAACCTACGCCAGAAGTTCAAGCGCTATAGCCAGTTTGGATTTACAGGGACACCTATCAAGGTGGAGAATGCTCAGGGTTCTGAGACGACGGCTGGTGTCTTTGGCAAAGAGCTACATGCCTATGTCATCACTGATGCTATCCGAGATGAGAAAGTGCTTAAGTTTATGGTGGACTATAATGATGTGCGTCCTAACTTTTCTCGGCTTGAGCGTGAGCAAGATGTGGATAAGCTGAGTGCCTACGAGACGAAAAAAGCGCTGTTGCATGAGGATCGCATTCGTGAGATTTCCCGCTATATCCTAGACAATTTTGACTATAAGACCCACCGTACAGCAGGTAAGGGCAAGGGCTTTAATGCTATGTTTGCTGTCTCCAGTGTCGAGGCAGCAAAGCTCTACTACACCGAACTCAATGACCAGCAAAAAGGACGAGACAAGCCACTCAAAATTGCGACTATCTTTTCCTATGCGGCAAATGAAGAACAGTCGGCAAAAGGGGATATTGAGGATGAGACTTTCTCACCAGAATCAATGGCTGATCAATCTAGCAAGGAATTTTTGAGCCACTGCATTGCAAACTATAACAGCCAGTTTGGCACGAGCTTCACCATCAATAGCGATGGTTTTCAAAATTATTACAAAGACTTGGGAAATCGGGTCAAATCTGGTGATGTAGACCTTTTGATTGTGGTGGGGATGTTTCTAACAGGTTTTGATGCACCGACCTTGAATACTTTATTTGTTGATAAAAATTTGCGTTACCATGGTCTTATCCAAGCTTTTTCACGGACGAATCGTATTTACGATGCGACAAAGACATTTGGTAATATTGTGACCTTTCGTGATTTGGAAAAAGCGACGACGGATGCCATTCGCCTTTTTGGTAAAACACAAACAGCAGAAATGCTATTAGAGCGTTCTTATAAAGAATATATGGATGGTTACGTAGAAGCAGGTGAAAATAAAAAAGGTTACCTAGCAGTGGTTCAAGAACTGAAAGAGCGTTTTCCAGATCCGACAAATATCGTCAAAGAAAACGATAAGAAAGAGTTTGTTACTCTATTTGGTCAGTTTTTGCGTTTAGAAAATATCTTGCAAAACTATGATGATTTCAAGAGTTTGAAAGAATTACAAACTCTCGATCTTTCAGATGAAAAGGCTGTTGACAATTTCAAAATACAGCACCAGTTAGATGAGCAAAATTTTGAGAGGATGACCCAAGTCCAAATACCTAGCCAACGTCTTGTTCAAGATTATCGCTCAACCTATAATGACATCAGAGATTGGTTTACTAGAGAACGTGAAAGTCAGCAAAGGCAAGAATCTAAGGTTGACTGGGATTCAGTTGTTTTTGAGGTAGAACTTTTGAAATCACAGGAAATCGATTTGGATTATATTTTGGAGTTGATTTTTGAAACCAATAAGAAAATTGATGACAAAGATGTTTTGATAGACGAGATTACACGCACTATTCGTTCAAGCCTTGGCAATCGTGCCAAAGAGGGCTTGATTGTGGACTTTATAGAGCATGTAAATCTTGATACGATTAAGGATAAGGCAGATATTCTAGAACGTTTTTATCGCTATGCGCAAGAGGTACAAAAAGTGGAAGCTGAGAAAATTATCGCAGAGGAGAGCCTTAATGAGACTAACGCTAAACGTTATATTATGACCTCGTTAAAGCATGGGTACGCTAGTGAAAACGGTACCGACCTCAATGATACTTTACCAAAGATGAGTCCTCTCAATCCTCTTTATCATGCCAAAAAGCAAACGGTTTTTGATAAAATTAGTCGCTTTGTTGAAAAGTTCAAGGGTATAGGAGGTGTCATCTAAAAAGCTCTTATCACAGGAGCTTTTTTAGTTGCTATCATTGTTTTGGGTAGGGCTTTTTGCTATAATGAAGGAAGAAGATTGGGGGAGAGATTATGTCTAAACAAGGAATAGGTGTGCTCTTGACGTTAGTTGCAGGGATTGCTTGGGGATTGTCAGGGACTAGTGGGCAATATCTCATCTCACATGGTCTTGCAATCAATGCCTTGTCGTCTGTTCGGCTGTTACTCTCAGGTTTTTTTCTGTTGGGGATTGAGGTAGTGAGTGATGCTGCCAAAGTGAAATCAGCGCTTAGAGATAGAGGGTTTCTTGTGACAGTACTCATCTTTTCCTGCTTTGGCTTGGTAGCTAATCAATACGCTTATCTCAAGGCTATTTTTTACACTAATGCTGGAACTGCGACGGTCTTACAATATATGGCACCTATTATCATTATCGTTTTGGCTAGTCTTAAAAAACGCCAGTTGCCGAAATGGGTGGAAGTTTTCTCTATTTTTTTGGCTGTGTTTGGCACCTTTATCATGGCAACTCACGGTCATCTAAGTCGTCTTTCATTGAGTCCAACAGGGCTTTTCTGGGGGATTTTCTCTGCTTTTACCTATGTGGCTTATATTCTGCTACCTATCAATGCCATTCGTAAATGGGGAAGTTTATTGGTGCTTGGAGTGAGTATGCTTTTTGGAGGTGTCCTCTTTAGCATTTTGACACAAGCTTGGACTTATCACTATCCTCTAGATGAAGGTTCGCTTCTTGCTTATATTGGTATCATCGGTGTTGGAACGCTCTTTGCCTACACGGCTTTTTTAAAGGGAACAACCATTATTGGTGCTGTCAAAGGTAGTCTTTTGGCTTCGGTTGAGCCTATCTCATCGGTGCTTTTGACAGTACTCCTTTTTGGTGAGCACTTCTATATCAGTGCCCTTTTTGGCATGCTTCTCATTATTTTAGCGGTCATGTTAATCTCAATTCAAGATTTACTAATGGAAAAAATCAAAGAAAAGGGAGTTACAAAGTAAATGTCAGAGGGAGTTTTATCAACAAAAGTTATTAGAGCAGTCATTGCTGTTGGACTACTTTCTTTTTGTGGTGTTGTCGTTGAGACTGCTATGAATATCACTTTCCCCATTCTAATGAAAACCTTTACCATCACTACCTCAACCGTGCAGTGGATGACGACCGTTTACCTTTTGGTTGTAGCATTGGTTGTGCCACTATCTGCCTATCTCAAGCGTTCTTTTAGAACGAAAACACTTTTTTGTGTGGCAAATGGTCTTTTTAGCATAGGGCTACTAGTCGACATTATTGCACCTAATTTTGGCCTGCTTTTGTTTGGTCGTGTTATTCAAGGGGTAGGCGTTGGCATTGCTTTGCCGTTGATGTTTAACATCATTTTAGATCAAGTACCACTCCACAAGATTGGTATCATGATGGGAATAGGCACGCTTATCACTGCCGTAGCACCTGCAGTAGGTCCGACTTTCGGTGGTTTTGTGGCTTCTAGCCTTGGTTGGCGTTACATTTTCGTGCTGCTATTACCGGTGGTTATGCTCTCTTTCATTTTAGGTATCACAGCAATTGAGCAAAAGACGGAGATTAGCTTTGAGCTACCAGATATGCTGAGTTTTTTAGCTATTTTAGCTCTTTTTATTGGCTTAATCTTGGCTCTTAGTAATCTAGCGCAATATGCTTTTTATCAGCCTGAGGTCTGGTTGTGGTTCTTATTAGGTGGGTTAGGGCTTTTTGCGCTTATCAAGAGAAGTCAGCAACTTACCCAACCTATCATCGCTTTAGATGTTTTAAAAAAGCCCATCTTTGCAGGTCATGTATTCGCCTTTTTTCTCTTTCAAACCGTCAATCTTGGCATGTCCTTTTTGATTCCAAACTATATCCAGTTAGTCAATCACTCATCAGCAACAATTGCAGGACTTCTGGTTTTTCCAGCTGCTTTTCTGGGGGCTTCTTGCTCACCGTTTAGTGGCTATTGGCTAGATAGGTTAGGTGCTAAAAAGCCAATTTTATTTGGGACGAGCTTGATTGTGATAGCTTTAGTATTCTTTTCTCTTTTTGGGAATCACTTATCAAATGTCTGTTTGACCATTCTTTACATTGTCTTTATGTGTGGGATGGGAATTGCTTTTGGCAACATCATGACTAGTGGACAAAAGGAAATTCCTGATACTATGCGCTCAGATGCCAACGCTATATTTAATACTCTCCAGCAATTTGCAGGAGCTGTCGGAACAACTCTCGCCTCTCTTATCGTTGCTATCAGTCAGTCACAATCTAGTATCAGTCAAGGTCTAGCAACCGCTAAAGGTAGTCAAACGGCATTTGCTTTCTTGTTAGTCTTAGCTATTGTAGAATGGCTTGTTTTGTATAAAGTCGTTGCAAATAAGCCAAAGACCTCCTTGTGAGAAGTGATTTTATTTAGGGTAAAGCATTTTCAATTCGCCTTATACTTCAAAATATGGTAAAATAAAAGCTAAACTAATCTTTTGGAGTAGCATGTGAGTATAGACGATTATAGGCCGACCTTTATGGTTGAGGCAGTATATGATTTAAAAGCAGAAGATTTATTAAAGCACGGTATTCATGCTGTTTTAGTGGATTTGGACAATACTTTGATTGCTTGGGATAATCCAGATGGAACAGCTGAGGTGCGCACATGGATTGATGAGATGACGATAGCTGATATTGCTATTGTTGTTGTGTCAAATAATAAGCATTCACGAGTGGAACGTGCAGTGTCTTTATTTGGTGTTGACTTTGTCAGTCGTGCGATGAAGCCTTTCACACGAGGGATTAAAATTGCGATGAAGCGTTATAATTTTTCACCTGATGAGGTCATCATGGTAGGAGATCAGCTCATGACTGATATTCGTGCCAGCCATAGAGCTGGTATTCGCTCAGTTTTAGTCAAACCTTTGGTGACATCAGATGCTTGGAATACCAAATTTAATCGTTTTTGCGAGCGTCATGTTTGGCGTAAACTTGAGAAAAAATACGGGAAAATGAACTATCAAAAAGGAATTTAATGAACGAAATATTGTCTTGCATCGGTTGCGGTGCCCCTATTCAAACAGAAGATGCTAAGGCTATTGGTTATGTGCCAAACGTTGCCTTAGAAAAAGGCTTAAAGACAGGACAGCTGTATTGCCAGCGTTGCTTTAGATTACGCCATTACAACGATATTACAGATGTGCAGATGAGTGATGATGATTTTTTAAAGCTTCTGCATGAAGTTGGTGACAGTAACGCTCTTGTAGTGAATGTGATTGACATTTTTGATGTCAATGGTTCCCTCATTCCAGGGCTTCATCGTTTTGTTTCAGGTAATGATATTCTCCTTGTCGGTAATAAAAAGGATATTTTACCGAAATCTGTCAAGGACAGTAAAATTAAAAGTTGGTTGTTGGAACGTGTGTATGAGGAGGGCTTACGACCGTTGGATGTGGTGCTTATATCCGCACAAAATCAACAAGCCATTCAAGATTTGATAGCTACGATTGAGCGCCTGAGAAAGGGACGAGATGTTTATATTGTCGGTGTGACCAACGTTGGAAAATCAACACTTATCAATGCGATTATTCGCGAGATTACAGGTGATAAGGACACAATTACAACATCGCAGTTTCCTGGAACAACACTTGATAAAATTGAGATTCCGTTAGACGATGGCGCTTATCTCTTTGACACACCGGGAATTATCCACCATCATCAAATGGCGCATTATCTCTCAGCTAAAGATTTGAAATATGTGAGTCCTAAAAAAGAGATCAAGCCTAAGACTTATCAACTCAATTCTGAGCAAACTTTGTTTTTAGCTGGCTTGGCACGTTTTGATTTTATTGTGGGAGCTAGGCGTGGTTTTACAGTTTATATGGACAATAATATAAACATTCATAGAACAAAACTTGCAGGTGCAGATATTTTTTATGACAAGCATGTAGGGAGACTTTTGCAACCACCAAGTGCAAAGACGCTTGAAAACTTTCCAGATCTTGTCCGCCATGAGTTTACCATTAAGGACAAGATGGATGTGGTGTACTCAGGATTAGGCTGGATACGTGTCGACGCTAGTCAAAACAAGCCAGTGTTGGTAGCTGCTTGGGCACCGAAGGGTGTTGCTGTTGTGCTGAGAAAAGCTATTATTTAACATAAAGGAAAAGATATGGCATTAACATCAAAACAACGTGCTTTTTTAAAATCAGAAGCACACCGTATGAAACCAATCGTTCAGATTGGGAAAAATGGTCTCAATGACCAAATTAAGACAAGTGTTAGACAGGCGCTTGATGCGCGTGAGTTGATAAAAGTGCAACTCTTGCAAAATACAGATGAAGATATTCACGAGGTGGCAGACATCTTGGAAGAAGAAATTGGCTGTGATACTGTGCTTAAAATTGGGCGTATTCTCATTCTCTACAAGCAGTCGGCACGCAAGGAAAATCGTAAACTATCTATCAAAGTCAAGGCGTTATAAGCGTTCTTTTGGGAGGAATTTATGGCATTAGAGTTATTGACGCCTTTTACTAAGGTGGAGTTAGCGGAAGAAAAAGTCACAAGTAATCGTAAACAAATTGGACTTTTGGGTGGGAATTTTAATCCTGTTCATAATGCTCATTTGACTATTGCTGACCAAGTGCGTCAACAGTTGGGACTTGATGAAGTTCTTCTGATGCCTGAATACGAGCCTCCGCATGCTGACAAAAAGTCAACTATTAGCGAAAAACATCGTCTAAAGATGCTTGATTTGGCTGTGCGTGATGTCGACGGACTTGGGATTGAGACGATAGAGCTTGAGCGTAAGGGTATTAGTTATACTTACGAGACCATGAAACTCTTGACAAAGAAAAATCCAGATGTAGATTATTACTTTATCATTGGAGCGGATATGGTAGCTTACCTCCCTAAGTGGCATCGCATTTCAGACTTGATCAAAATGGTGCAGTTTGTCGGTGTGCAACGCCCCAAGTACAAGGCAGGTACATCTTACCCTGTCATCTGGGTAGATGTGCCTTTGCTTGATATTTCGTCAAGCCTTATCAGAAGGCAGATTGAAGAAGGTAAAAAGCCCAACTTTCTCCTACCTCCAGCTGTACTAGATTATATTGAGAAAGAAGGGCTATACCGATGAACTATGAAGCTTATCTTCCTATGAGTCGTCTCTCTTTGTTGGATAAAATGGCAGAACAGATGTCTTCAAAGCGCCTTAAGCATTCTTTAGGTGTTGAGTCGGCAGCTATAGAGCTGGCTAAGCGCTATGGAGCAGATGAGACAAAAGCAGGTTTAGCAGGGCTTTTACATGATTATGCTAAGGAAGTACCAGATGAGGTATTTCTTACTCTTATTGATAAGTACAAGCTAGACTCTGACCTTAAAAACTGGGGAAATAATATCTGGCATGGTATGGTCGGCATCTATAAGATAAAAGAGGACTTGGAACTTAGTGATACTGAGATTTTACATAGTATAGAGATTCACACGGTGGGTTCTAGCCAGATGAGTGGGTTAGATAAAATCGTCTATGTGGCAGACTATATAGAAGCTAATAGGGATTTTCCAGGTGTAGATGAAGCAAGGGTGCTCGCTAGGCAGTCGCTAGATATGGCTGTAGCTTATGAGACAGCTCATACGATTGCCTTTCTCGCTCAAAAGAAACAGCAAGTCTACCCGCAAACATTGGAGACTTACAATGCTTTTATTCATACATTAAAGGAGGAAAAGCGCTTATTGTGGCGTATTGATGGTTAGTGAGATTTAACCAACCAAAAATAAGAGAATATCATCAAGGAAAAGAATATATGAAAGAACAAGAATTGTTAACAGTGGTTGTGAGAGCTGCTGATGAAAAACGTGCTGAAGATATGCTAATTTTAGATGTGAAGCAATTGACCAGTATCACGGATTATTTTGTCATTTTATCAGCTATGAATAGCCGTCAGCTAGAGGCGATTGCAGATATTATCCGTGAGAAAGTCAAGGAAGTTTTTGGTTATAATAGTCATCAGGAAGGTGATAGTAAGACAGGGTGGGTGTTGCTTGATCTTGGCAGTGTCGTTGTCCACATTTTTTCTCAAGATGAGCGTGAACACTACAACCTCGAAAAGCTTTGGCATGAGGCTAAGATCCTTGATGTGGGGACATTTTTAGAAGATTAATCAAGATAGACTGTGGCAAATGTTGCGGTCTCTTTTGTTAGAAGGAAGAGATGAAGTGGCAGTAACTGGGATTATTGCAGAGTTCAATCCTCTGCATAACGGACACAAGTACTTGTTAGAGCAAGTGCAAGGGCTTAAAATTGTTGCTATGAGTGGCAATTTTGTTCAGCGTGGAGAGCCAGCTCTCGTGGATAAGTGGACACGTACGCAGATGGCGCTTGAGTGTGGTGCTGATGTGGTTGTGGAGTTGCCTTTTTTAGTGGCGGTACAAGCAGCGGATTATTTTGCTGAAGGTGCTATTGCTATTCTTAAACGGTTAGGTGTGGATACCCTGACCTTTGGTACAGAGCAAGTGCTAGATTACAATGCTATTGGTGATAGCTATATGCATCAAAGAGAGGAGATAAGCACCTATCTTGAAAGCTTGCCTGATGTGCTCTCTTATCCGCAAAAGACTCAAGCCATGTGGGAGAAGTTCACGGGTAGCCCTTTTTCTGGTGCAACACCCAATCATATTCTAGCCCTTAGCTACGCTAAAGCAGCAAGGTCTCGAGGTATTTCACTCAACCCCATCAGGCGTTTGGGGGAGGGCTATCATTCGCAGAAAAAAAAGAAGTATTTTGCTTCAGCAACTAGCATCCGCAAGCATCGAAAAGATAGCGCCTTTGTTGAGAGCGTCATGCCAAATGCGGATTTATTTCATGCGCAACCACAAGTAAGCTGGGCGGATTATTTTGATTTGTTACGCTATCAAATCATCATTCATCCCGATTTGGCTGAGGCCTATCAGGTCAATCATGAACTGGCACACCGCATCAAGTCTGCTATCCGATCAGCAACTAGTGTCGAAGATTTGACCGAAAAAGTCAGTACTAAACGTTATACTAAGGCAAGAGTAAGGCGTCTACTGACCTACATCTTAGTCAACGCAAGAGAAACTCAATTACCAAAATCCGTACATGTGCTGGGTTTCTCCAAAAAGGGGCGTCAACATCTCTCAAGCTTAAAAGAGCAAGTGAGCTTGGTGACACGTATCGGAAAAACACCGTGGGATGCCATGACCCAGAAAGCAGATGCTGTTTATCAGTTAGGTAATAGTAGACTAAGCGAGCAAAATTGGGGACGTATCCCCATCATGACACGCTAGGTTTTCAATATCTCCTTACGAGAAGATAGGAAAAAGCTATAATCTCCATAAAAATATCTTATCCCTGAAAGCATTGACAAAGACTGTAAAAATGGGTAGAATGTTTGATATTCTTATAAAAAGGAGATTTTGTTTTATGAAAGATGCTGAAAAACAATTCTTAGGGCATCCTCGTGGTCTAGCGACTCTCTTTTCTACGGAAATGTGGGAGCGCTTTAGTTACTACGGAATGCGTGCTATCCTACTTTTTTACATGTATTATGGCGTCTCAAAGGGAGGATTAGGATTTAACCAGACAACAGCCGCATCCATCATGTCCATCTACAGTTCTCTAGTCTATCTATCTGGGACAATCGGTGGATTTGTCAGTGACCGTATCTTAGGAACACGCAAAACTGTTTTTTACGGTGGGGTTCTCATCATGTTTGGGCATATCGTCTTAGCCTTACCATTTGGTGCTCCTGCGCTCTTTGTATCCATGGCATTTATCATACTAGGAACAGGGCTCTTAAAACCGAACGTTTCTGAAATGGTGGGCAGTCTCTATGACAAGACAGATAACCGTCGTGACGCTGGTTTTTCTATCTTTGTCTTTGGGATTAACCTAGGTGCTTTTATCGCTCCTTATGCTGTTGGTTATCTTGGACAACGAATCAACTTTCATTTAGGATTTTCACTTGCTGCTATTGGGATGTTCTTTGGACTACTCCAATATGTCATCGATGGTAAAAAATACCTTCCTGACTCGACTCTATATCCAGCTGATCCCCTAAAACCAGAAGAAAAAACCAAGCTCTTTAGAAATGTAGCTATCGCTTTAGTCCTTGTTTTTTTGATTTTTTCTGGATTAGCAGTTAGCGGACATCTTTCTGTAGGCACAGTTATCAATATCTTCACGGTTGTGGCTATCTTTATCCCAATCTACTATTTCATCAAGATTTTAAGCAGTTCGAAGATAACGCAAGAAGAGCGCTCACGTGTCTTTTCTTATATTCCTCTCTTTGTTGCTGGAGTCTTATTCTGGGGAATCGAGGAGCAAGGATCTGTTGTTCTTGCATTGTTTGCGGACGAGCAAACGAGGTTATCTTTTCATTTCTTTGGCAATGTCATTTCTTTTCCGTCAAGTTTCTTCCAAAGTGTTAATCCTCTCTTTGTCATGCTTTATGTGCCAATCTTTGCTTGGCTCTGGGCAAAATTGGGGGATAAACAGCCATCTTCACCTGTTAAATTCTCCTATGGTCTAATCGCTGCAGGTCTATCTTTTATCTGGATGATTGTTCCTATTGCTCTTCACGGAACATCTGCCAAAGTTAGCCCTTGGTATCTCGTTGGAAGCTGGGCTATCATCATCGTCGGTGAAATGCTTATCTCGCCAATCGGTCTATCTGTCACGACAAAATTAGCACCAAAAGCTTTCCAATCACAGATGATGAGCATGTGGTTCTTAACCAGCGCTGCTGCTCAAGCTGTCAATGCACAGATTGTTAAATTTTACACCAAAGACACTGAAATTGCTTACTTTGGAGCTGTCGGTGGGGTCGCTATTGTACTAGGGCTTATCTTATTTACACTAGTTCCCCATATTAAAAAATTAATGGCAGGTATTCATTGATAGTACGATTTTATAGAGCATGTAAAACGGTCCTCTTAGAGGGCTGTTTTTTGAAATTTTCGAAAAAGATACAGAAACCGCTTGCAATTATTTGTGAAATAATGTACAATATTAGGTGAAGAAAATCACAAAGATATTTTTTCATTTATTATCGTATATTACGGAGGAAGAGAAATGGTTAAACAAGCACAAACGGCAGAATTATCTGTAGAAGAGCAGGCGATTGCCTATACAGATAGCTTGGTTGAAAAAGCCTTGGTTGCTGAGGCGCTGTATGCTACCTATTCACAAGAACAGGTGGATAAGATTGTCTCTGCTATGGCTTTAGCGGGGTCTGAAAATTCCCTTCAGCTTGCTCAAGAGGCAGTTGCTGAAACCAAACGTGGTGTCGTTGAGGATAAAGATACTAAAAACCACTTCGCAACAGAATACGTTTACGAACGTATCAAAAATGAAAAAACAGTTGGTATCATTGGTGAAGATAAGGTTTCTGGAAGTATTCAAATTGCAGCACCTCTTGGTGTTTTAGCAGGTATTGTCCCAACAACAAACCCTACTTCAACTACGATGTTTAAGATTTTGGTAGCATTAAAGACACGCAATGCTATTGTATTTGCATTCCACCCACAAGCACAAAACTGTTCAGCTCATGCAGCAAAAATTCTTTACGACGCTGCGGTGAAAGCTGGTGCTCCTGAAAATATTGTCCAATGGATTGAAACACCATCAATCGCTAACACAACAGCCCTTATCCAAAACAAGAAAATTGCTTCTATTTTGGCAACTGGTGGACCTGGTATGGTAAATGCAGCCCTTAAATCAGGGAACCCATCAATGGGTGTTGGTGCAGGTAATGGTGCTATCTATGTTGATGCAACTGCCCATATTGACCGCGCTGTGGAAGACTTGTTGTTATCAAAACGCTTTGATAATGGTATGATTTGTGCGACTGAAAATTCAGCAGTCGTTGAAGCGCCAGTTTACAAAGAATGGTTGCAAAAAATGCAAGATAAAGGTGCTTACTTAGTACCTAAGAAGGACTACAAGAAAATTGAAGACTTTGTTTTCAATGACAACCATGGTGTAAACGGTCCTGTTGCCGGAATGCCAGCAACTTGGATTTGTGAACAAGCTGGTGTGAAATTGCCAGAAGGTAAAGATGTTCTCTTGTTTGAGCTTGACAAGAAAAACATCGGTGAAAAACTATCATCAGAAAAATTGTCTCCACTCCTTTCAGTGTACAAAGCTAAAGATCGTGAAGAAGGTATCGAAATTGTTGAAGCGCTTCTTGATTATCAAGGTGCAGGACACAATGCCGGTATCCAAATTGGTTCACAAGCAGACCCATTTGTAGCAACGTATGGCGATGCCGTGAAAGCATCACGTGTCTTGGTTAACCAACCAGATTCAGTCGGAGGTATCGGTGATGTCTATACAGACGCACTTAAAGCCAGCTTAACACTTGGAACAGGATCATGGGGGAAAAATTCATTGTCACACAATCTTTCAACTGGCGATCTCTTAAATATCAAGACTGTTGCGAAACGTCGTAACCGTCCACAGTGGATTCGATTACCAGAAAAAACTTACTACGAAAAGAATGCTATCTCATATTTGCAAGATGAATATGAACCAATGCAACGTGCTTTGATTGTAGCAGATCCAGGTATGGTTCAATTTGGATTTGTTGATACTGTCCTTGCTCAATTGGCATTGCGTGATGAAAAAGTCGCAACATCAATTTACGGAACAATCAAACCAGACCCAACTCTTGGACAAACAATCGAAATTGCAAAACAAATGCGTGATTTCAAACCAGATACAGTCATTGCAATTGGTGGTGGCTCTGCCATTGATGCATCTAAGATTGCACGTTTAATTTATGAAGTTTATCTTGACCGTGGTGATGAATTCCTTGATAGTTATGATGCTGTTAGCGAATTCTTCCTTGAATTGCAACAAAAATTCATTGATATTCGTAAACGTATTGTGAAATTCAAACATCAAACAGCAACACGTCTCTTCTGTATCCCAACCACATCTGGTACAGGTGCTGAGGTGACACCATTTGCGGTTATTACTGATGATTATACACACGTGAAATACCCACTTGCTGATTATGAATTGGTACCACAAGTTGCTATTGTTGATCCAGAATTTGTTATGACTGTGCCAAAACGTACAGCAGCTTGGTCAGGATTAGATGCTTTGTCACATGCTCTTGAATCTTACGTATCAGTTATGGCATCTGACTTTACACGTCCATGGTCTCTTGAAGCTATCAAGTTGATTATTGAAAATCTTGAAGATGCTTATAACTACGATCCTAAGAACCCAACACTTCGTGGTGAAAAAGCTAAAGAAAACATGCATTATGCAGCAGCTATTGCTGGTATGGCATTTGGTAATGCTTTCTTAGGTATCAACCATTCACTTGCTCACAAAACAGGTGGTGAATTTGGACTTCCACACGGTTTAGCTATTTCAATCGCAATGCAACATGTTATCCGCTATAACGGTGTATCTGGTAATGTTAAACGCTCAGTTTACCCACGTTATGAAGAATACCGTGCTCAAAAAGATTACGCAGATATTGCGCGTTATATTGGTCTTAAAGGTAAAGATGATGCAGAATTAGTCGAAGCACTTTGCGACCGCATTGATAAATTGATGCATGCTGTTGACGTTGAACCAAAACTTTCTGCTAATGGTGTTACAAAAGAAGCCTTTGATGCAGCAGTTGATCGTTTGGCAAGTTTGGCCTATGATGATCAATGCACACCAGCTAATCCACGCCAACCTTATATTGCAGAACTTAAACAACTTTTGATTGATATGTTTTAGTCTGTTAACCATTCCTGCTACCTTACAGGAATGGTTTTTTTTATTTTTAAACTCTAGCCAAGTCTCTTGATTGGTGGTACAATAAAGGGGAAAGTTTTTAAGGAGGCATTTTATGCGTCATCGCCGAAAGAGAAAATCAGCCAACAAGCTATTATTAGTCTTTTGTTTTGTGCTTGTGGGCTTTTGTTTATTGGGTATTTTTGTTTTGTCGCAAACGTTTTTATCAAAGGGTAAGACGACTGAGAAAACAACTGTTATAGCTCACAAGAAAAAGCGTATAGATGCTAGCTCATCAGTTGCACAAATAGGGGAAACAACAAAGACAGAGTCTACTTGGCAAAAAGAAGAGAAGCCTGTGAGTATTCCTATCTTGATGTACCATGCGATTCATGATATGGATCCATCAGAAGCAGAAAGTACCAATCTCATCGTGTCTCCTAGCGTTTTTGAAAGCCATATCAAGCGTTTAAAAGATGAGGGCTATTATTTCCTCTCACCAGAAGAAGCTTACAAGGCATTGACAGAAAATAGCTTACCAAGTCAAAAGGTAGTTTGGTTGACCTTTGACGATGGAGATGAGGATTTTTATACACAAGCCTACCCTATCCTCAAAAAATACGGTGCAAAAGCCACCAATAATGTTATCACCGGTTTTGTAGAAAATGGCAACGCAGGCAACCTCACCCTTGATCAGATGCAGGAAATGAAGAAAAACGGTATGTCCTTTCAAGCGCATACCGTCACGCACACGGATCTTTCTACTCAACCGCTAGATCGCCAAAGTAGTGAGCTGACAGACAGCAAGAGCTTTTTAGACAAAGCTTTATCCCAAGACACTATTGCGCTGGCGTATCCTTCTGGACGCTATAATGATACGACCCTACAAGTAGCCAGTCAAACTTATAAATTGGCTATGACGACTAATGAAGGCTTGGCAGAGTATAGCGATGGTCTGCTATCACTTGATAGAGTGCGAGTACTACCGAGTATGACAGCTGATGATTTATTAGCGAGCATGCAGGCAAGTTTGTAAAAGAGCATTAACATTTTAGATGAAACGTGCTATAATGAAAGAGATTTGACTGTTTTTTGAATCACTATTACAAATGAAAAGGAGATCAGAATGGGACGCAAATGGGCAAATATTGTTGCTAAAAAAACAGCTAAAGATGGTGCAAACTCAAAAATTTATGCTAAATTTGGTGTAGAAATCTATGTTGCTGCAAAAAAAGGTGAGCCAGACCCAGAGTCAAACTCAGCTTTAAAATTTGTTTTGGAACGTGCCAAGCAAGCACAAGTCCCAAAACATGTCATTGATAAAGCCATTGATAAGGCAAAAGGAAATACAGACGAAACTTTCGTTGAAGGACGCTATGAAGGTTTTGGACCAAATGGTTCGATGATTATTGTAGATACCCTCACCTCAAACGTCAACCGTACTGCTGCCAACGTGCGTTCCGCTTACGGCAAGAATGGTGGGAACATGGGAGCGACTGGTTCTGTCTCTTACCTCTTTGACAAAAAAGGCGTTATCGTCTTTGCTGGAGATGACGCAGACAGTATCTTTGAGCAATTGCTTGAAGCAGACGTTGATGTGGATGACGTTGAAGCAGAAGATGGTGTTATCACTGTCTATACAGCACCAACTGACTTGCACAAGGGAATTGAAGCCCTTCGTGCTAATGGTATCGAAGAGTTCCAAGTGACTGAACTTGAGATGATTCCTCAATCTGAGGTCACTCTTGAAGGAGAAGATCTCGAAGTCTTTGAAAAACTCATTGATGCTCTTGAAGCCGATGACGACGTGCAAAAAGTTTACCACAACGTTGCAGATTTCTAAAAAAAATAGGTCTTGTTTTTCAAGACCTATTTTTTAGTGGAATAATATCCATAAAAATGATGCAAATGTCATAGAAATCTCCTTTCTTTTTGTTAGTCTAATAAACTATATAAAGAAAAATTCAATCTGTCTATGACATACATGTCATGGACAAATTGAAAATGTTATAATATGAAGAAGGAGGGATTCTATGGAGGTTAAACAACTACAAATAATATTAGGAGAGAAAATTAGACGAAAGCGTGAACAATTAGGTTTATCTCGTGAACGAGTCTGTAGTGATGAGAGTCGTCTAACAGCTAGACAATTAGCACGTATAGAAGCTGGGGAGACTATGATGAAAATTCCTACAGCTTTTTACTTGGCTGAGCGTTTAGAGATAGATTTATTTGAACTGCTTATGTCTGAATCCAAGGATTATCTCAAACTAAAGGTGGAATTTATTCGTTTATCAACATATGACGATAGTAGCAGAAAAGCGAAAAAAGAAGAAATTATAGATACTATATTTGAAAAATATTATGATAATTTGCCATCTGACGAACAACTCACTTTAACGATTTTATCAACAGAAATGGATATGTTGCACAGTAAAGATACGACCTATGGTGAGGAACTTTTTAAAGAAGTTCAAAGTAAAATTTTTAATATACAGGAGATTACAGTCAATGAAATCCTTTGGATGAATTTTTATCTAGTGTATATTTCAGGTAGAGAAGACTTATATTCTAAAGAGAAAATTAATGATATACTAGCTATCATAATATCTATAGATAATGATGATGAGCTTTTTTTAGAGTTAGAGATAAAACTGTGTGTCACATTATGTGGCGTTATGATTTGGTCTAATACTTTGGAGAAATTTTCAAAACTGAGACCAACTTTTAAACGGTTAATACTAAAACATTCGGATAGCAAGTCTATTCCTATATATCATATGATGAATGGAAAATATGCTATGTTAGTTGAAGGAAAAAGAAGAGAGGCACTATTGCACTATGATAGAGCGCTAGAAGAGGCAAGGTTTTTAGAAGATGATATTCTTTATCAAAGGATTTCTGAAGAAATGGAAAGAGATTTGCATTGAAAAAGCCTTGATTTAGATTTCTAAATCAAGGCTAGAGTGAAATTAATTTAACGGTGTGTTAAATCGTAAATAATAAGTCCGCCAGCGACAACAAACTTAGCACCAGCGTAAATAGCCATAGCAGCACCCATGGTGGTTACCTCCTTTATTTTGATAGCGTTATTATAAAACGAGAACAAATTTTTGACCATGACATGTATGTCATGGTCAAAAATGATATATTAGTGTAGTCTATCCTATATAGATATTTTTAGAAAGGGGAAATATGACTGTTATAGAGGTAAATCATCTGGTGTGCAGCTTTCATGAAAAGACTGCCTTGGAAGATATCAGTTTTGAGGTGGATGAGGGCGAGATTTTTGGCTTTCTTGGTCCGTCTGGTGCGGGAAAGACGACGACTATCAATATTTTGACAGGTCAGCTGACGCCTAAGAGCGGCACAGCTCTTGTGCTTGGAAAAGAGTCCAGTCAGCTCGTCGCAGATGATATGGTCAACTTAGGTATTATGAGTGATACGGTTGGTTTTTATGAAAAGATGAGCTTGTATCAAAACCTCGCTTTTTTTGCTCGCTTTCATAAGGTGCCAATAGAGCACTTGGAGGCTTTGCTTAGACGTCTGGATTTGTGGGAGAGTCGAAAGACCAGAGCGGAGAAGTTATCCACAGGAATGCGGCAGCGCATGTTTCTCGTTCGAGCGATTTTACATGAGCCAAAGATTGTCTTTTTAGATGAGCCAACGTCAGGCTTAGACCCTGTCATGTCTCAAAAGGTGCATGAGCTTCTCCTTGAGCTTAAAGAAAGTGGCATGACAATTTTTTTAACCACTCATGACATGCAAGAAGCGACAAGGCTTTGTGATAAGCTGGCGCTGCTGCACCGTGGGCGTATCTGTGAGTATGGCAGTCCTCAGGACATTTTAGAGCGCTATCGTGATGATGATAGAGTGGAGGTGCGCATGCTCTCTGGTGAGGTTAAGCTCGTTCCTCAAGAAGATGTCGGGCTTTATCTTGGGAAAGCCGCAAGCATTCACAGCTTAGAGCCAACCCTTGAGAGTGTTTTCATTCAGGTGACAGGAGAGAAATTCGATGACAAATAGTATGCGTAGTTTATTGTGGTTAAAGTGGCAGTATATTGTGACCAATAAAGTGCTTTTAGTGGTGGTGCTGAGCCCAATTATAGATGTTTATTTGATGTCGCTTTTAGGTTCTAGCGCTGACGCCATGCTGCTGTCTTTTGGGACAGGGCTTGTCTATAGCGTGACGGCAGGTTCTTTTGTGACGCTGATAGTTGCTGAGGAAAAGGAGAAAAAGAATATCAGAACTTTGATTTTGACAGGGGTACATCAGCTGGATTATGCCATCTCTGTCATCGCCTATCCTCTCATCCTCTCGGTTTTGTCGCTTATTCTCCTGCCCTTTCTTTTTCAAAGACCTGTTTCTAATTGGCTGGTTTACAGCCTTGTCACCATTTTGACGGCGTTAGCTTATATCGCCATTAACTTTGTCATTGCGCTGGTGTGTCAAACGCAGGTGCAGGCAGCCATGTGTAGCATGCTGGTTATGGCTCTAGGTAGTTTTTTGCCCATGCTGATATTTACAAATAATATCGTCAAAACAGTGGTTTCCTTTAGCTTTTTTGGCGCCAGCAGCAACTACCTCTATACTAGTACTGGATACCAGCTAACAGACATATCCTTTATAGCCTTACTGATTTGGATATCCCTTCTTTTTTACCTTTTAGGACTTGCTTTTCGCTTCAACCGTTCCCACTAATCAACAAGCTGTTTTTAGCTTGTTTTTTTGTCTTAATTTTACGGTATAATGAAGACAAAGGAGGAGCGCCATGAAAAAAGGGCTTGTTTATTTAGTGAGCGCTATTTTGCTCTTTCTCATGCCAAGTGTTTTGGCAGATGATGTGGAGTATAGTATTCTAGATTATAAGGGAGAGTTGCGCCTTCATCAGGACAATAGCGCAAGCAAATCAGCTATCAGTTTGATACCGACTATAACGGTCAGATTGTCACCCTAGGAACAGGCAGAATGCCAGAAGGTTTTAGTGTTGATAAAGAGCCAAAAGTGTCTGCTGTTATTGTCAGAAATGGCAAGAAAACGTGCCAAAGTCCGCTGGGACTTGACAAAGGAGGAGGCTGGCTACAAGCTCAAAATCTACAATAAAGGCTATGAGGATGATAAGGTCATCGTCACAGTGAGCTGGCATTTAAAGAACATGCTCTATGCTTATCAGGATGTTGCGGAGCTTAGGTGGCTGCCAATTACAGACTGGAGTGTACCTTTAGAGCAAGTTCGTTTCAACGTCTCAACGGACAAAGCTGTTAAAAACAGCAAGCTCTGGGGGTACTTAGGCGCATTTACACCAAGTTTACAGGCAAGCTTGACCGATAAGACCTACACTATTACACGAAAAAATGTCAATGACAAGCTAGAGTTGCATGGGTATTGGGATAGGAGTTACTTGACAAGTGTAGCCCATCTGATCGAAAGTAAGCCTAAAGCGATTATCCTAAAGCAAGAGAAGCTCACACGTTTTGAAAAATGGCTTCCAATGATTGTCCTTGTGGCAGGCGTTGTGGCTCCTATCTTTTTTGTCTTTATCAGACATATCAATCATATTGGCGTCTCTTTGACAATATGATATAATGAAAGCACTAAATTGAAGGAGATATTATGTTACTGCTTGAATTATTGAAAGCTATCCTTTTTGGAATTGTTGAGGGGATTACGGAGTGGTTGCCGATATCAAGTACAGGACACTTGTTACTCTTACAAGAGTTTGTTAACCTCAAACAATCAGCTAGCTTTATGGAAATGTTTAATATTGTCATCCAATTAGGTGCTATTTTAGCGGTTATAGTGATTTATTTTGAACGTTTAAATCCTTTTCAGTCGGGAAAGTCAGCGCAAGATATTCGCCTGACTTGGCAACTTTGGCTCAAGGTGGTGCTTGCTTGTATCCCATCTATTTTAATTGCTGTTCCTTTGGATAATTGGTTTGAAGCGCATTTCTCATCTTTATTCACCATCGCTCTTGCTTTGATTGTATATGGTGTTGCTTTTATCTGGATTGAGAATCGTCAGCATGATTTAGATCCAAAGGTGGTCTCTCTGGCTCATATGCCTTATAAAACAGCTTTTTGGATAGGATGTTTTCAGGTGTTGAGTATTGTACCTGGGACAAGTCGGTCAGGTGCTACAATTTTAGGAGCAATTATCGTTGGGACGAGTCGTTCTGTAGCTACAGATTTTACCTTTTTCCTTGCTATTCCGACCATGTTTGGCTATAGTGGTTTAAAGATGGTTAAGTTTTTCTTTGATGGAAATCGCCTAGCCTTTAACCAATTTTTGATTTTACTAGCTGCCAGTATCACAGCTTTTATTGTCAGTTTGTATGCCATTCGATTTTTGACGAGCTATGTTAAAAAGCACGATTTCACTATTTTTGGAAAATATCGTATCGCTCTAGGAGTATTTATTATCCTCTATTTGCTCATCAAATTAGTGGTAGCTTAGACTGTCCTAAAGAGTCGAGGTTTCTTATTTCCTTGTCTCTTTTTGTTGTGAATTGCATAAAGCTAACTTTTTCTGTATAATACAGTAAAGTGAGAAGAAAGCAGTCGTTAATTTTCTCAAAAGAAGACTCGTATGAGGTAGATGAGTATGGAAATGAAACAAATTAGTGAAACAACACTAAAAATTATAATCAGTATGGAAGATTTAGCAGACCGTGGTATGGAACTGAAAGATTTTCTTTTACCACAGGAAAAAACAGAGGAATTTTTCTACAGTGTTATGGATGAGCTAGATTTGCCAGATAACTTTAAAAATAGCGGAATGTTGAGCTTTCGTGTGACTCCGAGAAAAGATCGCATAGATGTCTTTGTGACCAAATCAGAAATTGATAAAAATCTAAACTTTGATGATTTAGCGGAGTTTGGGGACGTGTCAAAAATGTCACCAGAGGAGTTTTTCAAGACTCTTGAGACGTCTATGCAATCAAAAGGCGATACACAAGCTCATAAAAAGTTAGAACAGCTAGAGCAGATGATGGAGAATGCTTTAGAAAATAGCACTTCTAGTGACCAAGAGATGCATGACGAGATAGAGACAGACTATGTGCATTATGTCTTTTTCTTCTCAACGCTTGAAGATACGATTGCTTTTTCAAAAGTGATTGATTTTGAGATAGAGGCGTCTGAACTGTACAAGGAGCAATCTGGCTATTACATGACGATTTTATTGGATATTAAAAATCAACCAAGCAACTATGCTAATCTTATGTATGCAAGATTATTAGAACATGCTAGTCAGTCAAAACGCACACGAGCTTATTTGCAAGAGCATGGTGTGCAGTTGATTGCAGATGATGCGATTAGACGTCTGCAGTTGATGAAGATAGGATAAACCAATGACAATAAATCTTTTTTTAGTGTTACTTGGGACTGGTATTTTATCGTCACTATTAACCCCAATGGTGCGACGCTTTTCATTGAGAGTAGGAGCAGTGGATCATCCTAATGCACGTCGTATCAACAAAGTTGATATGCCTAGTGGCGGTGGTCTGGCTATCTTTTTGACTTTTGTCATTGCTACCTTAGTCATCCTACCGGTAATTTCAAAGGATTATACTTATCCGTTATGGCGAGATCCTTATCAAGTTTATATCTTACCTGTTGTCATAGGGGCTTTTGTCGTTGTTGTAACAGGATATTTAGACGATATTTTTGAACTTAAACCTCTGTCTAAGTTATTTGGGATTATCGTTGCAGCAACTATTGTTTGGGCGTTTACAGCTTTTCATTTTGATAGTTTTAAGCTTCCTTTTGGTGGTCCTCTTATCCACTTTAATCCCTTTTTGACTTGTTTTTTAACGATTTTGTGGATTGTCTCTATTACTAACGCTATCAATCTGATTGATGGTTTAGATGGTCTGGTTAGCGGTGTGTCTATTATCAGTCTTGTGACCATGGCTATTGTATCGTATTTTTTCTTGCCAAAGGCAGACTTGTTTCTGACTTTGACTATTTTAGTTATGATGGCTGCGATTGCGGGATTTTTCCCTTATAATTATTATCCAGCTAGCATTTATCTAGGTGATACAGGAGCGCTTTTTATCGGTTTTATGATTGGAGTTTTATCTTTACAAGGACTTAAAAATTCAACAGCCGTTGCGGTTGTCACACCTGTGATTATTCTTGGAGTACCCATCCTTGATACGGTAGTCGCTATCATTCGACGAACACTATCTGGTCAGAAATTTTACGAACCTGATAAACGACATCTTCACCATAGGCTTCTTGCGATGGGTTTTAGTCATAGAGGAGCGGTATGGATGGTCTATGCGATTGCTTTCATCTTTTCCTTGATTGCTCTTTTGCTAAATGTCTCTAGTCGTATTGGTGGAGTGCTGTTGATATTGGGGTTCTTGTTTGCTATTGAGATTTTTATTGAAAGTCTTGGCATTTGGGGTGAGAATCGTACACCGTTGTTTAAAGCATTTAAATATATCGGCAATAAAACTTACCGCAAGCACAAACAAAATGAATCCCATCGTAAATAATAAATAAAAATGACTGAAATTGATTTTCAGCCATTTTTTGAAATTGAAACACTATAATAGAAAGCTAATTCATTTTCTGTTATAATAATCATTATAAATAATTAACCTAGAGCAGTTTGCCCTTAGTAAAGTTGAAAAGGAGTCATATAGATGTCTGTACTTGAAATCAAAAATCTTCATGTATCAATTGAAGATAAGGAAATCCTAAAAGGCTTGAACCTGACTTTAAAAACAGGTGAAATTGCAGCAATCATGGGGCCAAATGGGACGGGAAAATCCACCTTATCTGCTGCTATCATGGGAAATCCAAATTATGAAGTGACAGAGGGTGAGATTTTATTTGATGGAGAAAACATTCTTGATTTTGAGGTTGATGAACGTGCGAGATTGGGATTATTTCTTGCGATGCAATATCCCTCTGAAATCCCAGGTATCACCAACGCAGAGTTCATTCGTGCCGCTATGAACGCTGGAAAAGCCGATGAGGATAAGATTTCGGTCATTGACTTCATCACAAAGCTCGATGAGAAAATGGCGCTTCTTGGTATGAGAGAAGAGATGGCAGAGCGTTACCTTAATGAAGGTTTCTCAGGTGGTGAGAAAAAACGCAATGAGATTTTACAACTTTTGATGCTAGAACCTAAATTTGCTCTGCTTGATGAGATTGACTCTGGGCTTGATATTGATGCCCTAAAGGTCGTCTCAAAAGGGGTCAATGCTATGCGTGGTGAAGGCTTTGGTGCGATGATTATCACGCACTATCAACGTCTTCTCAACTACATCACACCAGATGTCGTGCATGTGATGATGGACGGTCGTATCGTGCTTTCTGGAGGAGCTGAGTTGGCTGCTCGCCTTGAAAAAGAAGGTTATGCTAAAGTCGCAGAAGAATTGGGAATTGAATACAAAGAAGAAGTGTAAGCATGAGATGTGGTCTAGCTTTTGACCATACTAGAAGGAGAAAATAATGACAAAAGAAGCTATTTTAGACTTCTCAAGGTTGCATGCAGAGCCTGATTGGTTAAGAGATCGTCGTTTGAAAGCATATGATGCGATAGAGACATTAGCCATGCCAAAGATTGAACGTGTGAAATTTCATCGCTGGAATTTAGGAGATGGTCGTATCTCAGAAAGCCCCGTCTCTTCTCATGTACCTGACTTTACAGCTCTTGGAGACAATCCTAAGTTAGTTCAACTTGGGACAAGAACTATTCTTGAGCAGATGCCAAGTGAGCTTATTGATAAAGGAATCCTCTTTACAGATTTAGTTACGGCACTTGATACGATTCCTGATGTTATTGAGAAAGCTTTTGGTAGTGCAGCTGGTTATACAGAGGATAAACTTGCAGCTTATCATACAGCTTACTTTAACAGCGCAGTTGTGTTATATATACCGGATAATGTCGAGGTAGAAGAGGTTATTGAGGGAATTTTTTATCAAGATAGTGATAGCGAGACGCCTTTTAACAAGCATATTCTTCTCATCGTGGGTAAAAACAGTAGCATCAGTTATTTAGAGCGCTTTGAGAGTTTGGGACAAGGCAAAGTAAAGGCAACTGCTAATATCAGTGTAGAAGTGCTTGCTGCAGATGGAGCACAGGTCAAGTTTTCAGCTATCGACCGTTTAGGTGATCACGTGACAACTTATATTAGCCGTAGAGGACGCCACGGACGATATGCGACGATTGATTGGGCACTTGGTATCATGAATGAAGGTGATGTTATTGCCGATTTTGACTCTGACTTGGTAGGTGACGGCAGCCACGCTAATCTTAAGGCTGTGGCTGTCTCATCAGGACGGCAAGTACAAGGGATTGATACACGTGTCACCAACTATGGTTGCAATTCTGTAGGTCATATCCTACAGCATGGTGTTATATTAGAGCGTGGAACGTTGACCTTTAACGGTATTGGACATATCATCAAAGGTGCTAAAGGAGCTGATGCTCAGCAAGAAAGCCGTGTTTTGATGTTGTCAGATAAAGCCAGAAGCGATGCTAACCCCATTCTTTTAATCGATGAAAATGACGTCACTGCTGGTCACGCTGCCTCCATAGGTCAGGTAGATCCAGAGGATTTATATTATCTCATGAGCCGTGGTTTAGATCAAAAGACAGCTGAACAGCTCGTTATTCGTGGTTTCTTGGGAGAGGTTATCACTGAGATTCCGATAAAAGCTGTTCGTGATGAGATGATTGATGTTATTGATGGTAAGTTGGAAAAGAGATAAATATGACAGAAGAACTTATAAAAAGAACAGCAGATTTTCCAATTTTCAATCAACTTATCAATGATGAACCCTTGGTTTATCTGGATAATGCTGCAACCACACAAAAGCCTAGGCAGGTTTTGGATGTCTTAGAACACTATTATTATCAGGATAATGCTAATGTTCACCGAGGAGTTCACACGCTAGCAGAGAGAGCAACAGCAGAGTATGAGAGAGCGCGTGAGAAGCTTCGTGCCTTTATTGGAGCAAGATCAAGCAAGGAAATTCTCTTTACACGTGGAACAACGACAGGACTTAACTGGGTAGGACGGTTTGCTGAGTCTATTTTAAAACCTGGAGATGAGGTTCTTATCTCAATTATGGAGCATCACTCCAACCTTATCCCTTGGCAGCAGGCTTGCCAAAAAACAGGAGCAAAGCTTGTCTATGTTTACCTCAAAGAGGGTGAATTGGATATCAATGATCTTTATAGTAAGCTCTCATCTAAAACGAAATTTGTCAGTATTGCTCATGTTTCAAATGTCTTGGGAGGTGTCATTCCTATAAAAGCCATTACAGAGCGTGTGCACGCTGTTGGAGCTTATATGGTCGTTGATGGGGCGCAGTCTGTTCCTCATTTGTCGATAGATGTAATGGATTTGGATTGTGATTTTTTGGCTTTTTCAGGACACAAAATGTTAGGTTCTACAGGAATTGGTGTCCTCTATGGCAAGGAAGAAGTCTTACAATGTATGTCACCTGTTGAGTTTGGTGGTGAGATGATTGACTTTGTTTATGAAAACTCAGCTACTTGGAAAGAATTGCCATGGAAGTTTGAAGCGGGAACGCCTAATATAGCTGGTGCTATTGCATTAGGTGCTGCTGTTGATTATTTAACTGCCATAGGTATGGATTGTCTTTATGAGCATGAGTGTTCTTTAATGTCTTATATTTTGCCGAAACTACAAACTATTTCTGGTCTTACGCTCTACGGTTCCAAAGATGCAAATAATCACGTTGGTGTTATTGCCTTTAATCTTGAAGGTTTGCATCCACATGATGTTGCAACGGCGCTAGATTATGAAGGAATTGCTGTGCGAGCAGGGCATCATTGTGCGCAACCCTTGATGACTTACCTTGGGCTAAATTCAACCGTACGAGCAAGTTTTTATTTATACAATACTAAAGAAGACTGTGATAAGTTGATTGAAGCGATTATAAAGACAAAGGAGTTTTTCAATGGCACTTTCTAAATTAGATAGTCTTTATATGGCTGTGGTTTCTGACCATTCTAAAAACCCTCATCATCATGGAAGGCTAGAAAATGTTGAGCAAGTCGTGCTCAATAATCCCACCTGTGGTGATGTCATTAGCTTATCGGTTCAGTTTGATGGTGAGCTTATTTCTGATGTTGCTTTTGATGGAGAAGGTTGCACGATTTCGACAGCTTCTTCTAGTATGATGACAGATGTTATTATTGGTAAGACAAAGGAAGAAGCGCTCTTTTTAGCGGATAGTTTTTCTAAAATGGTACAAGGAAAGAAAGAGGATAATCAAACAGCACTCGGGGAGGCTCAATATTTAAAAGGTGTTTCAAAATTTCCTCAAAGGATAAAATGTGCAACTCTCTCTTGGAATGCCCTCAAAAAAGCAATCGAGAGAGCAGACAGTAGCAAAGGAGAGAAACGTTATGTCAGAAGCAAATGAAAAAGTAGAACCTAAACCAATTGACTTAGGGGAATATAAATTTGGATTTCATGATGATGTCAAGCCCGTCTACTCTACAGGTAAAGGGCTTAGTGAGTCCGTTGTGAGGGAACTCTCAAGGACTAAAGGAGAACCTGAGTGGATGCTTGATTTTCGTCTAAAGTCCTTAGAAACCTTTAATAAAATGCCTATGCAAAAATGGGGTCCAGACCTCTCAGAAATTGACTTTGACGACCTCATTTATTACCAAAAACCATCAGATAAGCCTGCTCGTTCTTGGGATGAGGTACCTGATAAAATCAAAGAAACTTTTGAACGTATTGGTATCCCAGAGGCAGAACGTGCTTATTTAGCAGGTGCTTCTGCTCAATATGAGTCAGAAGTTGTTTACCATAATATGAAAGATGAGTTTGAAAAATTAGGTATTATTTTCACTGATACAGACTCTGCTTTACAGGAATACCCTGATCTTTTTAAGCAGTATTTTGCTAAACTTGTTCCACCAACGGATAATAAACTAGCAGCACTTAATTCTGCTGTTTGGTCAGGGGGTAGCTTTATCTATGTGCCAAAAGGTGTCAAAGTAGATATTCCTTTACAGACCTATTTCCGTATCAATAATGAGAATACAGGGCAATTTGAGCGAACTCTTATCATCGTTGATGAGGGAGCTAGCGTTCACTATGTTGAGGGTTGTACAGCACCGACTTACTCAAGTAATAGCTTGCATGCGGCTATTGTTGAGATTTTTGCTCTTGAAGGTAGCTATATGCGCTACACTACTATCCAAAACTGGTCAGATAATGTTTACAACCTTGTCACTAAGCGTGCAACGGCAAAGAAAGATGCTACGGTTGAATGGATTGATGGAAACTTAGGTGCTAAGACTACGATGAAATACCCATCTGTTTATCTGGATGGTGAGGGAGCTAGAGGAACGATGCTTTCCATCGCTTTTGCCAATAAAGGGCAACATCAAGACACAGGTGCTAAGATGATTCACAATGCACCTCACACAAGCTCTTCTATTGTTTCTAAGTCCATTGCAAAAGGTGGTGGGAAGGTTGACTATCGTGGACAGGTGACTTTTGCTAAGAACTCAAAAAAATCGGTCAGTCATATTGAGTGTGACACCATTATCATGGATGACTTGTCTGCGTCGGATACGATTCCATTCAATGAAATTCATAACTCTCAAGTCGCTCTCGAGCACGAAGCCAAAGTCTCTAAAATTTCAGAAGAACAGCTCTATTATCTTATGAGTCGCGGACTGTCTGAGAGCGAAGCGACAGAGATGATTGTTATGGGGTTTGTCGAGCCATTTACAAAAGAGCTACCAATGGAATACGCTGTTGAACTCAACCGCCTGATTTCTTACGAGATGGAAGGTTCTGTTGGTTAGAAAAAAGATTGGAAGAGATTCCAATCTTTTTTAACTTTTCATTGATATAACGGATGAAATGACTCCACCAAGTTTTGAGAAAAAAGCTACGCCTAACCTTATTTTGTGCGACTAGTTGCACACTAGGTTCACTATCTAGGTAGCCAGTTCCCACGAGATTTTGGTCTTTGTAGGTCAAGGTGGCGATGGTTTGCTCTTTTGCTATTGGAGCAGTTAGCGTTTCTTTTTGGAGGTCAAAAGTGAGAGCGTTAGAAGCGCTTGTTCGTGGTGTGATAACCTTGAAGGTGTCCTTAGAAACGGCAGTCACCTCAGTTTTTTTCCCATCGAGCACTTTTACGGTACTGTTTTTATAAGCTTGCCCTTTTTCAAGAACGGTTTGCAAGGTATAGGTCGTGTAGATATAGTCCATGAGGTTGTTGGTGGCAGTGAAGCGAGAGGTGCTGTCTGTATCCGCATTATCAGCGTTTAGGATAACAGTGATAATTCTCATGCCATTTTCTTCGGTCGTACCGACAAAGCAAGCCCCAGCAAGCTCAGTCGTGCCTGTCTTCAGTCCATCAACACCATCACGATAGTTTGGCATATATTTGAGCATAAGGTTGGAGTTGGTTATGCTCACCCCATCAAAGTCACCAGTTGGTTGACTAGTGATGTTAAGAACTTCTGGAAAATCCATAATCAGATGTCTTGCGATGATGGCGACATCTTTAGCACTCATCATGTTTTCCGCATCATTACTAGATCCTGGATAGATATTATCTCCCAACATGCTGTTGTTGAGCCCAGAGCTGTTGACAAGACTGGCATCTATGATACCCCATTCCTTAAGCTTAGCACTCATCATATCAACAAATTTTGGTTCGCTTCCTCCGATTTTTTCAGCGAGTGCAATAGCTGCGCTATTAGCGCTAGCAATTAAGGAAGCATCGACCAACTGTTTAACGGTGTAGTGCCTTTTGTTCATAGGTACATTACTAGCTAGTGTATCGGTCGTTAAACTATAGGCATAATCTGAAATATCGACTTTGCTATTCCATGAAAGTTTACCTTCTTTGATATTCTGGTAAACGAGATAAATAGTAAGCAGTTTTGTGATAGAGGCGATGCCGTCTGGTGTATCGGCATCTTTTTCGTATAAAATCTTGCCTGTACTTTCTTCTACGGCGATAGCATGCTTAGCAGCTGCATCAAAATCTAGTGCTAAAGCCTGACTAGACATCATCCCAAGACAAAGAAACACAGAAAAAAAAGCTTTCAGGATAAACGAGAATGGAGTATTTTTCATACACATATTATAACATAGAAACAAGCGTAAAGAAAAAAATTTCTTAATAAACGAAAGGAAACTCTTGAAAATAAAGGATTTAAAGTAAGGTATTTCAAAAATATTCAGAAAAATAATGGCAACCCCTTTCTTTTTAGGAAAATTTAAGATATAATAAAGGCACTTTTATCAGAGACTGGTAAGAGATGTTAAGGAGAAAGATAGGTGGTTCATATGAAGAAGTCCAAATGGTTTGTAACAGCGGGTGTGACCTTGCTTGCTGTAAGTGCTCTAGCAGCATGTGGTAATAAGAAGCAGTCTAGTAATGGCGTTAAACACAGCTCGCTACCTACGTCAGTGACAAATAAGGGGACGGCTAAAAAAGACGCTTGTCTTAATGGCGCCATCGTCGCTTCATCAGAAGGTACAGGTATCTTTATGGATGAGCTCACTAGTACAGCAACAGATGGTAACTTCTCAGGATATGTTGATGAGAGTATCTTTGGCTATAACAAGAATCTGCAGGTGGATGATTCTGGTCTGGCTTCAGCTGATTTCGATAATACCAAGAAGACCGTTACTGTCAAATTGACGGGCAAAGACTATAAATGGTCAGACGGTCAGCCATTCACTATTGATGACTATATCTTTACAATCTATGCGATAGGAAATAAAAACTATACAGGTGTTTACTACTCTGATGGTTATGAGAGTATCGTTGGTATGGAGGATTATCACGAAGGTAAGACAGATACCATATCAGGTGTAGAAAAGATTGACGATTATACCGCTGTTCTTCACTACAGTGAGATGAACCCATCGATGACTTACGCCAGCTATCTTCCTGCCTTTATTGCTCCGCAACATATCTTTAAGGATATCCCTGTCCAAGATTGGGAAAAGAGTGACTACGCTAGGACAGATAAGTTTGTCGGTATGGGTCCTTATAAGATTAAAAGTGTTGTCTCAGGTGAGTCAGTTGTCTACGAAGCCAATCCATATTACTTCAAGGGTGAGCCAAAGACTAAAAACCTCAAAGTGGATGTAGTATCACCAGATACTATAGCACAGGAAGTTAAGGCAGGACATTACGATATTACCTCTGTACCAAAAGATCAATACGAACAATTTAAGAAGTTAAAAAACATCACCTTGCTAGGTTCAAAACAAAATAGTCTAGCTTATCTTGGCTTTAAGCTTGGTAAAATCGAAAACGGCAAACGTGTCTTAAATCCAAACGCTAAAGCAAAAGATGTCAAGCTTCGTCAAGCTCTAGCCTACGCACTGGACAATAAAAAAATTGGAGAGTCTCTCTATAATGGACTTCAGTTTCCAGCAACAACGCTTGAAATTAGTTTCTTCGGTGATTTGCACGCTAAAGATGTCAAGGGTTATAGCTATAATCCAGATAAGGCGAAAAAATTACTCAAAGAGGCAGGATATAAAGATGTTGACAAGGATGGTTACGTTGAAGATCCTAAAGGAAAACCATTTAAACTGACTCTTGGAGCATCACAAAATGGTGATACCTACGAATCTCTGATTCAACAATATATCGCATGGTGGAAAGCGATTGGTGTCAAAGTAGAGCTCTATGGTGGTCGTACAATGGAATTTAATGCTTTCTATGACGTGGTCAAAAAAGATGATGCGCTTGACATGTATCTAGGTGCCTTTACAACAGGCTTTGACCCAGCGCCAAACTCACTATGGGGACCATCAACTACAAATCTAAACTACACAGGCTTTGTCTCAGAAAAACAAAACAAACTCTTAAAACAACTCGTCTCTGAAAAAGCTATGGATAAAGCCTATCGTATCAAGGCATATAAAGAATGGCAAGAATACTCTAACAAACAACTCTACGCTGTGCCACTCTTTGAAGCAAACGCTGTTGTTGCTGTTAATAAGCGTGTCAAAGCTTACGATACTGAAATAGCAGCAAAAGCTGGTGAAGTGAACAACATCGAACTTGTATCAGATAAGGGCGTTGCTGATAAATAGTTTTAATGATATTGAGGAGGTAGGGATTATTAAACAAAATGGTTTGATATAAGCCTTCTCCTCTTTTTCTATACACGTAAGAAAGGAAAAATAATGACAAGTGATGTGCTATTAAATATCAAGAACTTGCATATTGGTTTTAGAATACGTGATGATTTCTATGATGCTGTTGATGATGTTTCACTAGAGATTAAGGAAAATGAAATCGTTGCTATTGTTGGTGAATCAGGCTGTGGAAAGTCCACTCTAGCGACTGCCATCATGGGGTTACACAACCCTCACAACACCAAAATAACGGGGGAGATCAATTATAAAGGACAAAATCTCGTTGGCTTATCAGAAGAGTCTTTTAGTGCAATCCGTGGTAATGATATCGGTATGATTTTCCAAGATCCACTAGCTTCACTCAATCCTTTGATGACCGTTGGAGATCAGATAGATGAGGCGCTGTATTTTCACAAGAAAATGACGGACAAGGAACGTACAGCTCGTGTTCTGGAGCTTTTGGAACAAGTTGGTATTCCAAATCCAAATCGAACATATCTCCAGTATCCCCATGAACTTTCTGGAGGTATGCGCCAACGCATTGGAATTGCAATGGCACTTGCTTGTAAGCCAGCTGTTATCATTGCTGATGAGCCTACAACGGCTCTTGATGTGACTATCCAAGCGCAAATTCTAGACTTGTTAAAGGATATTCAAAAAGAGACAAAATCAGGAATCATCTTGATTACTCACGATTTAGGAGTTGTGGCTGAGACAGCGGATCGTGTAGCAGTGATGTATGCAGGAGAGTTTGTGGAGATAGCTTCAGTCGAAGAGATTTTTTCACATCCAAAGCACCCTTACACGCGATCACTTTTACGCTCCAATCCACAGATTGATCATGATGGGGAGAAACTGTATGTGATTGATGGCTCTGTTCCATCAATTGCAAATATACAGCACTCTGGCTGTCGCTTTGCACCACGTATCAAATGGATAGCAGAAGATAAGCATGAAACAAATCCAATTTTACACGAAGTGTCAAAAGGACATTTTGTTCGTTGTTCGTGCTATAACTATTTTGAATTTGAAAGTGAGAGATAGCTATGGGATTTATTGAAGTAAAAGACTTAAAGGTTCATTATCCGATTCGCAGTGGCTTTTTTAATCGAGTGACAGATTACGTTTACGCTGTTGATGGTGTTGATTTGCACATAGAGACTGGTAAAACGTATGGCTTAGTAGGAGAGTCAGGTTCAGGTAAATCCACTATTGGAAAAACAATCATCGGTCTTGAAAAAGCAACTTCTGGCAAAATCTTTTATGAGGGGAAAGATATCACCAATAAACAACGTCGAAACAAGGAGCATTTTGGGAAAAATGTGCAAATGATTTTTCAAGATTCGCTTTCTAGTTTTAATCCTAAAAAGCGCATTTTGGATATTATTGCCGAACCAATTCGTAATTTTGAACGCTTGTCAGCAGGTGAAGAACGTCAAAAAGTCCTTACACTATTAGATACAATTGGTCTTGGAGAAGAAACACTTTATAAATACCCTCATGAATTTTCAGGAGGGCAACGTCAGCGTATCGGTGTTGCACGAGCTCTAGCTAGTAATCCTCGCCTCATCATAGCAGATGAACCAGTTTCAGCTTTGGACTTATCGGTACAAGCGCAGATCCTCAACTATATGAAACACATCCAAGAAAAATACAATGTGAGCTATCTCTTTATTTCACACGATTTAGGTGTTGTTCGCCATATGTGCGATGAACTTTATATTATGTATCGAGGACGTTTTGTTGAAACGGGCAAAAAGTCTGAAATATATAATAATCCTCGCCATATTTACACCAAGCGACTCTTGTCTGCTGTTCCCACGCTTAATCCTGCTAATCGTGATGCAAACAAAGCTAAAAGAAGAGCAACAGAAAAAGAATTCAGAGAACATCAAGCGCAGTATTTTGATGCTTCTGGAAGAGTGTTTGATCTTCAGAATATCACTTCAAGTCATAAGGTTGCTCTAAATAGCAAAGGAGGTCGTTAATATGTGGAAAACAATTTTAAGGCGTTTCCTGCTAATGATTCCTCAATTGATTATCCTTAGTATTATCGCTTTCTTTATCTCAAAAATGATGCCAGGTGATGCTTATACAGCACTAGAGAATGACCCAAAAATTAGTCCAGAAATCGTTCAACAACTGCGAATAAAAGCAGGGTATTATGATCCTGTATATATCCAGTATTTTAAGTGGGTTGGAAATATCTTGCAGGGTGATTTTGGACAGAGTATCACATTCAAACAACCGGTTTTAACAGTTATCGGTCAGAGGTTAAATAACACAGTTTGGTTATCTTTGTTGACTTTGATTATAACCTATCTAATCGCTTTGCCACTTGGGATGATAGCAGGACGCTATCAAAACTCACTGGCTGATAAGTTAATCACTATCTATAACTTTTTGACCTTTTCTACGCCAACTTTTGTCTTTGCTATTTTGCTTTTGTGGTTATTCGGATATGTTTTAGGCTGGTTTCCAACAAGAGGTTCTGTAGAAGCAGGGGTAGCTGGTATCAGTGTTCTTTTTAGTCGACTCTATCATATGATTTTACCAGCCTTGACTCTAGCAATTTTATCAACGACAGGAATTATTCAATACTTAAGGACAGGTATTATTGATGCTAAATCACAGGATTATGTCCGTACAGCTAGGGCAAAAGGTGTACCAGAGCGCATCGTTTACAATCGCCATATTTTTAGAAACTCATTACTTCCTATTGCTGCATTTTTTGGTTATGAATTGACAGGTTTGATTGGTGGTTCAGTATTTATTGAAAGTATTTTCACCTATCCTGGGATTGGTCAACTCTTTTTGACCTCCATCTCTCAACGTGATTATGCTGTTATTTTAGCCCTATTATTGATGTTTGGTCTAGCGACACTGCTAGGGACACTCTTATCAGACATCATTATGAGTATTGTCGATCCTCGTATTAGGATTAAATAGAAAGGGGGTTCTCTTTTGAGTAAGAAAAATACACAAGCCGTAACTCTCAATCCAACTGGATTTAGCGTTATTAGTCGCGAATTTTTGAAAGATAAGATAGCCTTAGCATCTCTGATTTTTCTCATTTTGATTTTGGCATTTGTTTTTATTGGTTCACTTTTTATGAATCAAGATCAAGTGATGAGTGTTAATATCATTTCTAAAAATCTACCACCGGGTTATGAGGGACACCTTTTGGGAACAGACTCTTATGGACGTGACGTCCTTGGACAATTAATTATTGGTGCTAGAAATTCTATTTTGATTGGCTTTTCTATTACGATTATCACAAGTATCATTGGGATATTTATCGGTCTTATTTCAGGATATTACGGTGGTCGTATCGATGGTATTCTGATGCGTATTGTTGATTTTATTATGATTTTGCCGGTCTTATTGCTAATCATTGTATTTGTGACCGTTATCAAGTCTTATACCATTTATCATTTTATATTTATCATGAGCGCTTTTTATTGGACAGGAAAGGCAAGGCTTTTTAGGACTCGTGTTCTATCAGAGGCTAGTCTTGACTATGTTAGCGCTTCTAAAACATTAGGTACCAGAGATATTGTCATCATGTTACGTGAGATTTTACCGAATATCAGCTCGCTTGTCATTGTCAATTTGACCTTGAATTTTGCTGGTAATATTGGTATTGAAACCTCTTTGACTTATCTTGGTTTTGGTTTACCAACGACATCACCGAGTCTAGGAACCTTGATTGCTTACGCTCGTAATCAAGATGTTTTACAAAACAAAGCTTGGATTTGGCTTCCAGCGACTATTTTTATCCTTGTGATGATACTAAGCATCAACTATGTTGGACAAGCTTTTCAACGTGTAGCTGATGCAAAACAACGTCTTGGATAATAATATACATTAACACTAGTAATGAATAGATTTTTGATAGCATCTATTCATTACTTTTTAATTTGTGCTAAAGAAAAGGAGAGTCTCATTAAGCTGTATATTATTAAGATTAAATTCTTTGCAAGCTAAAAAATAATCAAACAGATAAAATTAAAGTTAGAAGTAAATAGAATCTCTTTCATTTTAAGCTATAATCGTCGACAAATGTAAACAAATAGTTTATAATACATTTACAAATGTAAACAAAAGGAGTCTTGAATGGTTATATCAAATGCTGAATGGGATGTTATGCGAGTTGTTTGGACACAAGAACGTGTCACAAGTACAACTGTTTTTACTATTTTAAGTCAAAAATTACAGTGGACTTCCTCTACGATTAAGACACTTCTAAAGCGATTAGTGAATAAGGGCTATCTTACGACAGAAAAAGTTGGTAAAGGTTTTGTCTATTCTGCTAAGATTTCTGAGCGAGAAGCTATTTTTTATCAGATAGATGATCTTTTTGATAAGCTTTGTCCGACAAAACATTTGGATATTATCCGATATATTCTCACAAGAACTGATATGACATTTGAAGATATAGAGCAGTTGCAGATGTTTCTAAAAGATAAGAAAAAAACTGCAGTTGATGAGGTGGCTTGTACCTGTCTTCCTGGTCAATGCACTTGTCAAGAATATTTAAAATAAGAGGCATCGCATGGCTGAAAAAAAAGATGTATTTTTGATTGAGGGAATGACTTGTGCTTCTTGTGCGCTGACGATAGAAAAGACAGTTAAGAAACTAAGTAAGGTTGAGAATGCTGTTGTTAATCTCGCTACAGAAAAAATGACTGTTGATTATGAAGGTGAAGAAACAGCAGAGGCTATTAAAAAGGTAGTTTCAGATGCAGGATATGCAGCAACTCTCTTTGAACCAATGATAAATAACACACAGGTTAAGCGTCAAAGCGAGGCTATTAGTAATGTGTGGCGTCAATTTATCTTATCCGTTATCTTTGCGCTTCCTCTTTGTTATATTGCTATGGGAAGTATGCTGGGATTTTGGTTGCCAAGTCTTCTATCTCCCCACCATGCACCGATGCATTTTGCGATAGCGCAATTGCTTTTGACCTTGCCTGTCATGTATTTTGAACGTCGTTTTTATAACAATGGGCTTCGGTCACTTTTTAAAGGGCATCCTAATATGGACTCTTTGGTAGCGATAGCAACGCTCGCAGCTTTTCTTTACAGTCTTTATAGCTTATATCATATTGGATTTGGTTATACACAGTACGTACATAATCTCTACTTTGAGTCTGTAGCAGTTATTTTGACACTAATAACTCTTGGAAAATATTTTGAATTGTTATCAAAAGGACGTACGTCGGATACTATCAACAAACTATTGACTTTATCGGCTAAGAAAGCGATGGTTATACGTCATGGTAGGGAACAATCTGTTTCAATTGATCAAGTAGTGGTGGGGGACACTGTCCTTATCAGACCAGGTGAAAAGATACCTGTTGATGGTGTTGTGATTTCAGGTGACTCTGCAGTTGATGAGTCTATGCTGACTGGCGAGGCTATCCCTGTTGAAAAAGCTGTGAACAGTCACGTTTACAGTGCTTCTATCAATGGACAAGGAGTACTTAAAGTCTGTGCTGAAAAAGTTGGTGATGAAACGCTTCTTTCTCATATCATCAAATTGATTGAAGATGCTCAACAAACTAAAGCACCTATTGCTAAGATTGCCGATCGTGTATCAGGTGTTTTTGTGCCGATTGTAATCGTAATTGCACTTGTGACAGGTGTCTTTTGGTACTTTGTTATGAATGAAAGTTTTGTCTTTTCTTTTCAGGTTGCCATTGCTATATTAGTCATTGCTTGCCCCTGTGCGCTAGGACTTGCGACGCCAACGGCAATCATGGTTGGTACTGGGTGCGCTGCTGAAAATGGTATTCTCTTTAAACGTGGCGATATACTTGAAAATGCTCACCACGTTGATACTGTTGTTTTTGATAAGACAGGAACAATAACTCAAGGGAAACCGATAGTTGTTAGCATTACTACCTTTGGTGTATCAGAGGATGAGTTGCTCAGTCAGGTGGCTTCTATTGAGAAACTTTCAGAACATCCCTTAGGTCAAGCAATTGTAGAAAAAACTTTTGAAAAAGGTTTGTCTCTTTACTCTGTCGACAGCTTCAAGTCCTTAACAGGTCTTGGTCTGCAAGCAGAGGTTTCTGGACACACGCTCTATGTTGGGAATGCCAAGCTCATGGTAGCGAAAAAGATTGATGTATCACTAGCTTACGATGTTGTCCGTTCAGTGGCTGAACTTGGTCAAACACCTATCTATGTTGGACAAAATAGCAGACTTATTGGTATTATTACCCTAGCTGACCAAATAAAAGCAGATAGTGAGGAGACTATCAAGACACTTCACAATCTAGGAGTTAATGTTGTTATGCTAACAGGTGATAACAGCCAGACTGCGAAAGCTATTGCTAAACAAGTGGGCATTGAGCAAGTCATTAGCGATGTTCTTCCTGACCAAAAGGCAAAAGCTATACTTGAGTTGCAAGCAAAAGGACATAGAGTAGCTATGGTCGGAGATGGCATCAACGATGCACCTGCTTTGGCAAGTAGTGATGTTGGTATTGCTATAGGCTCTGGGACTGATATTGCTATTGAGACAGCAGATATTATTTTGATGAAACCTGAGCTAGCTGATGTGGTCAAAAGTTTGACAATTAGTCGCTTGACGATTAAAATAATTAAAGAAAATCTTTTTTGGGCATTTATCTATAACGTTCTTTCGATTCCAGTAGCTATGGGTGTACTTTATTTGTTTGGCGGGCCATTACTCAATCCAATGTTAGCAGGAGTAGCTATGGGATGTAGCTCTGTGTCTGTTATCTTAAATGCGCTACGTCTAAAAGTAATGAGATTATAAAGGAGCTATTATGGAGAAAAACTCTAGTCGTTCTATATTCGTCGCTTTTATTGCCAATTTAGGTTTTGCTGTTGTCGAACTGCTTTTTGGAACACTCTTTAATTCCAGTGCCATTGTAGCAGATTCTGTGCACGATTTGGGTGATGCTTTGGCGATTGGCTTATCCTATTATTTTGAACGTTTTTCAAAGCGAGAAAGTGACGGAAATTATACCCTCGGTTACCTACGATTTAGCCTTTTAGGAGCTATGCTAACGTCTGTCATTCTTATTGTAGGTTCTCTTTTTGTCTTGATTGAAAATGTTAGCAAATTGCTTGATCCTCAACCGATCAATTATAATGGCATGTTCTTTTTAGGTATTGTAGCAGTTGTCGTTAATGTGCTGGCCAGTCGTGTTTTAGATGGCACGCACTCTGAGCAAGAGTCTATCCTAAGCTTGCATTTCCTAGAGGATACGTTAGGTTGGTTGGCTATAATTGGCGTATCTGTTATCTTACGCTTTACAGATTGGTATTTCCTTGATCCTTTATTATCACTTATCATTGCAGTGTTTATCTTATACAAAGCCTTACCTAAGTTTATCTCTAATCTTCAAATTTTTTTGGAAAAGCGCCCAGCTAGTCTAGCTATTGAGCCATTAAAAAGAGAAATGCTGACCATTGATGGCTTAAAGAGTATCAATCAACTCAATGTCTGGTCCATCGATGGTAGACGTCATATTGCTATGGTGCATATTGAATGCGAAAAAAGCGCTGATAGGGACTTGGTACGTGACCAGATTCATCATATTTTCCAAGCACACAATATTATCGAGTCGGCAATCGAGTGTGATCGTAGTTCTTTTGAACACCACCACCATTGCATCCATAAATTTTAGATAATGCTAGATTGACAGAAAGAAGGTTTTTATGAAAAAAACATATCAAGTGTTCGGCATGAAATGTGCAGGATGCGCAAATACTGTAGCAGCAAAATTAAGCGCTGTTCGTGGCGTTGAAAACGTTGATGTTGACTTAAAAAAAGAACTAGTCACTGTAACAGGAAAACCTTTTAAGTTTTCTTTAAAGCGTGCTCTTAGAGATACCAAGTATAAGTTGGGTGATGAGAAATAAAAAAAGCGACATTCGTCGCTTTTTTTTCAGCCTAATGATTTGCAATTTCTCTAGATCGTCTGCGCTGTGATGATCCGACACGTACCATACTATAGCCAAAAATGGCATAAGTAAGGCTGAGATAGATGAGATTATGATGTACAATATAGAAAATAATCCCAAAAATCAATAGCCAGACTATATATTCAAAAAGGCTATGTTGACGTATTAGGTAGGTTTTGTGATTATAAATAGACGTTGAGATAAGACCAATATAGTAGATGCTAAGAGCTGTTAAGAAAAGGATAATTCCAGTCTCTACATGATGTGGATTGGCAAAAAACTCTATGCTGACTGTCATAAGATTAACTCCAATGATAAGTAGTATGTGTGATGCTACAAGCCCACGTGCGCGAGTTACTTGATGGTGGTTAATATTGAGATGAGTTTGTAAGATGTAGGTGATAAACATCATAGACATACCGATAAAGAAAGCAAAGCCAACAATAGGGTAATCCGTTAGTGGATAGGTCTGAATGATGCCCAGCACGGTTTCTCCAAAACTGATAATAGTAATTAATTGGCATCGCTCTACCAAATGTGGAAAATTGATTAAGGTTTCGTCAAAATACTTGTAAAAGAAAAATGGAAAGACAATAGGCAAAAGCCAAACAGCATAGAAATACTGACCAATAAAGTATATAAGTCTAGCATCAGCTATATTTTTGAGGATAAACCATACACCAGTTAGAAGTGCAAAGCCAATCATAGAACCAAGAAAAGTTAGAATGTTAACTCTAATATCTTGTGTGAAACCGTTTTGCTTTCCTCGCATGTAGTATTGATAGACGATGAGAGCATAAGATAGTATTAACAGACCATTATAGACTAGCACATCTGTGGAGCTGTAATCGAGTTTACCGATATTCAGGGCAAAATTTCCAATACTAAACATAGCGACGATATTTGTATAGATGTCAAGTCGGTCTCTCTCCCCGTACTTATTGAGGTAGAAAGTCTGTCCTAACCAAATAAAAAAGACTAGGATACTTGTGATGATAAAATTGAGAAATATTCCAAAGGTTAGATGTTCTTGATGTAGTAAGGTTGTTAAGCGACTAGTTGCAAAAACAAAGACCAAATCATAGAACAACTCATAGTTTGAGACACGTTTAGCAACAATATCAGGCATGATATCTCCTTGTGTGTAGTTAATGTGATTTCATTTTACTAAAAGTTGCATTGTTTGACAAGATGGTTTGCAGTAATAGCATTAAGAGTGAGATTGTTAGGACTGATGTATTTTTATTGAAACGCCTTTGATTTGTATAACGTTAAATGGTAGGAAATCATTTCATTTTTCCAATTCCACTATCTAATCGTTGCTTAAATTCAAAGTAGTCAGCTACATAGAGAAAAATGGTCTGTTCATAAAAGTTTAATCTATCACCTCATAATGTTTTTATCTCATTAATTAAATAATCATTCAAAAATCTAAGAATAAAACAATTTATAGCGAGCTGAGAGGCAAGTTGCTTATTGGTTTTATTCAATGAAGAATAGATGTAATGGTTGAGCATTTCCCTGGTTAACAGAAAATATGAGTTATAGCTAATGGTACGCACACAGTTACTTAATAAAATGATTTTCACTTTCCTAACAACAATTTCCAGTCGTTTTATTCATTAATATAATAAATAAAAACTAGAAGAAAATTCAATGATTAAGAAAATGTCAAAACTTTTGATAAATGGTATCATTATTGTTGAATAAATGCTTACATGTTATCTGAGATTTTTAGAAAATAAGCTTGTCCATTTAACGCCATTTTGGGTAAAGTAAATAGGATGCTAATTTGTTCGCTTTTATTTATGATTAGTTAAAAATTAGGCAAAGTTTGCATGTTAGGTAAATAAAGCTCTTGATTATGCAGTAACAATAAAGTAAAATTATTTTGTATTAGTTGTTCCTGAATTATTATAGGAATTTTTCAATTTATCTATAGTATCTTGATATATTTGTTTAAATGCTTCGTATTCAAATTCATCTTTGGAGTTTTCTTTTATAATTTGCTCTACCGAGGTGCTATTTATATCTGCTATTATGATAACATCCAAAATGAGATTTCTTATTTGGATATTTCATCTTTTTAGAAGAAAAATTTTGAATATCATCATCTATTTTGCCTAACAAGCAACTTGTTGTAGTATGGAATAAAGATGTAAGTTGAAATAAATGATAAAAGCTAGGTTCTCTTTGGCCACTTTCCTGTTTTGGGTATGCACCTTGTATAGTACTAAGTTTTTGTGCAATTTTAGATTGTGTATAGCTGTGTTTTAAATGCTATTGTTTAAACACTTAGAAAATAGGGTCTTTGTCTCTGTCATTTTTATCCTTTCAATTTTAAAAAATAATATAAAATATAGTTTATTGTTGGCAAATAATACAAATGTATCAGGCTTAATTTTAACATATTAGACTATGTCATTAAAGGAGGTACTAATAATTGGATGCAAAGATATAGAAAAATTAACAGATAAATCAATCAGCACTATTAAAAAGTGGCACTTAAAGATTGAGGAGTTATCTGGCTATGAGTTTCCAAAAGAAACACATAGAGTGAGTCGGCGTAGTGTACAAACTTACTTTGTCTTTACAAAGGAGGAAGTTGCTAAATTTGTTGAACTATCTAAAGAAATTGATAAAACAAAGGATTTAGAGAGTTCTGTCAAAAAGGTTTGGGGTGACCTTAATGCCCAGTTTGAACGCCATTTAGGACAAGAAATATCTAAGTTGAGACTTGCTTTCATGAATTATAAGAAAGCAGCGAATAAGGAATTAAAAAGGTTTAAACAAAATAATATTTCTTTGTCTCTCAATATCACTACATTGGAAAAAACGTTGTAAGAAGTATTGCAACATAACGCAGTAGAAAAAATACTTAAAAGCTCAAAGAAAGATAAAGGTTAAATTGTATGATTAAGCTAATAGCAATAGATATGGATGGAACTCTTCTCAATAGTCAAAAGCAAATTCCTACAGAAAATATTGTTGCTCTTCAACAAGCTAGCAAGAAAGGAATTAAGATTGTCTTGTGTACAGGACGTCCAAAATCTGGAATTGTACCTTATTTTGAGCAACTGGGACTTACGGATGAAGAGTATATCATCATGAATAATGGTTGTAGTGTTTATAATACTAAAAACTGGGATTTAATTGTTTCAGAAGAGCTTAGTTATGCTGAAATCAAGCGTTTGAATAGAACTTGTGCTTCCTATGATGACGTGTATTTGACTTTAACGGGGGATAAGAGTTATTATGTTTTAGCTGATGAAGTGCCAGATCTAGTACAGTATGATGCTAGTTTGGTTTTTGATACTGCTAGAGCTATTGATGAGTTTGAGCTCAAAAAAGAGGGTGAGATAATTTTTCAAGCGATGTATATGGCTAAAAAAGCCTCTCTTGATGTTTTTCAAGCCGATGTTGACAAGGAATTATCGCAGGATTTCAGTACGGTGAGAAGCCAGGAATATATTTACGAAATCTTACCACAAGGTATATCAAAAGCAAGTGGGCTCAAACAGTTGGCTAGAAAACTACACATTGCACCTTCTGAGATTATGGCACTGGGAGATGCGGCCAATGATGTTGAAATGTTAGCATTTGTAGGTGTCAGTGTTGCTATGGGCAATGCTTCAGATGACATTAAAAGAAGATGTCGCTACACGACAAATTCAAACGATGATTGTGGGGTTGCTAAGGCAATTTATGATTATGCTTTGCTGGGTCGATAAATAAAATGAAAAGATTGAGGTTTTATTTTCAAGTAGTCGTTTTCTAACGGATGATGTTCGTCGTATTAGAATATTTTCAAATACTTAAAAGGTAAAGAAAGTGAGATACTGTGATGAAGTGACACTTTTAGATGGGGTGTTACAGTTTGTTCTTATTTCTAAGTAATAATACTTTGTTTTATCAAACCAAATGAGAGTAAGGGGGAAGATAGCGACTTGGAAAATTGTAGCCGATTCGGCTTGTGATATTATGACATTACCATTAGATGAGGTGGCTGGGGAACTCACTCACTATCAAAAGCAAACAAAACTTTTGTTTGCTCTATCTAAGGTGGATGATCTTGTGAAAAATGATTGCTTATCAAAAGTAGTAGGTACAGTTGTGGGGCTTTTGAACATTCGCTTGGTTGGTGAGGCGAGCAAGGAGAGAACGCTAGAAGTACTAGAAAAACAACGTGGATTTAAAAAGACTCTTCAAAAAATTTATCAGGAATTGAAAAATAGAGGCTATATAGGTGGTCGCTTTGTCATCGCTTATCAAGATAATGATAAGTTTTGTCAGTAATTGACAAAACTTATTGAAAGTGACTTTCCAGAAGCAACCATTTTAATTTATCCGACGTCTGTTTTATGCAGTTTTTACGCTGAGCGGGGTGGAGTGATGATTGGTTATGCAACAATAAAAATCTGAGTATAACTCAGATTTTTATAATCGTTTTCTTTTTATATGAAAGGCTGTCATTCGGTATCGTCATCTGTGGTCAAATCGGTTGAGTCACTTTCTTCTTGATTATAGGTATTATAAGTATTCGTATTCGTGTAAGTTTGCGTTGTGGTAGCTGTTGATACTGCTTGTTTGATAGGGTCTAGCTCTGCTTGTAAATTTGCTTTAGCAGTCGCATCACTGACCTTGTCAATGGCTACTTGAGCATTTGCGACACTATCTTTGGTACGTAGACTATCTGCAGTTGTGATAGCAAGATTTGCCGAGATAACATTAAGTTCTTCTTGCAATTGTGCTTTTTTAGTGTTATCACTCACCTTATCAATCTCAGCTTGAAGAGATGTGATACCATCTTGTGTTGGTTGAGCTTTGAGATTTATCAAACTCTGTTCAATGCTAGTAGTGTCTTCGCTAGAAGAGTTAGAAGTAGTAGTGCTAGATTGACTAGTTGCTTGATGGCTAATCTTCTCAGACTTATTACCTGTATCTCTAAAGATGAAAAAGGCTGCTCCTAAAAAGAGGACTAACAGAAGACTCAAAATAAAGAAGAGAAATTCACTCTTTGACTGTTTCATGGGAACTCCTTAAAAAGTATTCCTCTTTATTATACTCTTAAATGGATTAAAAGAAAAGATAAAATGAAGAACAAATAAATCTAAATAGGAATGAACGGTCTGTGTTGAGAGGAAAATGTATTGACGCAATGTCTAAAAAAAGCTAAACTTGGTAATAAAGGGAGGTCACTATGATGAAAATGTATACTCTAAATAATGGAAAAACGATACCTGCTATTGGTTTTGGAACCTTTAAAGCAAGGGATGGAGAAGAAGCTTATAAATCGACTTTATCTGCTCTTCAAGCAGGTTATCGCCATATTGATACGGCAGCTATCTATGGTAATGAGGAAAGCGTTGGACGTGCCATCAAGGACTCAGGTCTGGAACGTGACGAACTTTTTATCACCACAAAACTATGGAATACAGCTCATACTAAGCAAGAGGCACATCAAGCGTTGAATGCGTCTTTGTCTAAATTAGGTCTTGACTATGTTGATTTGTATTTAGTTCATTGGCCAAATCCTAAATCTCTGCGTGATGGATCATGGAAACGGCGTAATGCTGATATTTGGAAAGCTCTTGAAGAAGAAGTGGCGCTTGGGCGTGTGCGCTCAATTGGTGTTAGTAACTTTATGGTGCATCACTTAGAAGCATTATTTGAAACAGCTACTATTGTTCCTGCAGTTAATCAAATCCGTCTAGCACCTGGTGTTTTACAAGAAGAAGTAGTATCTTTTTGTAAAGATAAAAAGATTTTATTAGAAGCATGGGGACCTTTTGGTCAGGGTGAACTCTTTAGTCATCCAACGGCTAAAAGATTGGCTGAAAACTATCAGGTTACTGTCGCTCAGCTAGCACTTGCTTGGAGTTTAGCACATGGTTTTTTACCATTGCCGAAGTCTGTAACACCTGAGCGTATCGTGTCTAATTTAGAAGTGCCACAAGTTGCGCTAAGTTTTGAGGATATGCAAGCGCTTGATACGCTTTCTGGTGTTTCAGGGGCAGCTGATCCAGATAAAGTTGATTTTTAAATATTTGTAAGTATGGACAAAATTCATTATTTTTGCTACAATAAATTCGTGAAAAGAGAAAATGACGCTTGATATTTTCTTTAGCGAGCTTGGAGTTGGTGTGAGCCAAGTAGAATTTTGCGTGATTGGCGCTCTTTTGCTATGTTTTATAAACCAATGAAGCTATAAATTAGGGTGGAACCGCGTACCAACGCCCCTATGTTTACATAGGAGTGTGGCGGTTCTTTTTGTTTATCGCTCATATTAGGTTGATAGGAGGATACAGACTAAGATGTCTCAAAAATTAACTTTCCAAGAAATTATTCTGACGCTCCAACAATATTGGAATGATCAGGGGTGCATGCTAATGCAGGCTTATGATAATGAAAAAGGGGCGGGAACGATGAGTCCCTATACTTTCTTGCGTGCTATAGGTCCTGAACCATGGAATGCTGCTTATGTAGAGCCTAGTCGTCGACCTGCAGATGGACGTTATGGGGAAAATCCAAACCGTCTCTACCAACATCACCAGTTCCAAGTGGTTATGAAACCAAGTCCAAGTAATATTCAAGAACTCTATCTCAAGTCCTTAGAGCTTTTGGGAATTAATCCCCTTGAACACGATATTCGCTTTGTTGAGGATAACTGGGAAAACCCATCTACAGGATCGGCAGGTCTAGGTTGGGAGGTATGGTTAGACGGTATGGAAATCACACAGTTTACTTACTTCCAACAAGTTGGCGGGCTTCCCACCCAGCCAGTCACTGCAGAAGTAACCTACGGTTTGGAACGTTTGGCATCTTATATCCAAGAGGTGGATTCTGTTTATGATATCGAGTGGGCTTCTGGTGTTAAGTATGGCGAAATCTTTAAACAACCGGAATATGAACACTCCAAATATAGTTTTGAAGTGTCTAATCAAGCCATGTTGCTTGAAAATTTTGACAAGTTTGAAGCTGAAGCCAAGCGTGCGTTAGAAGAACATTTAGTTCATCCTGCTTATGACTATGTGCTGAAGTGTTCACATACCTTTAATCTTCTTGATGCACGTGGTGCTGTTTCTGTAACTGAACGTGCAGGCTATATTGCTCGTATTCGTAATTTAGCCCGTGTTGTAGCGAAGACTTTTGTTGCTGAGCGTAAGCGTCTAGGTTATCCACTTCTTGACGAAGAGACACGTCGCCAGTTATTAGGAAAAGAGGACTAAGAAAGGAGATATCATGACCCATAATTTACTTGTCGAACTAGGACTAGAAGAGATGCCAGCTTACGTAGTAACATCTGCAATGGAACAACTTGGAGAAAGGATGAGGGCATATCTAACTGAGAATCGTCTTACTTTTGATCATATTGAGGTATTTTCAACACCACGTCGCTTAGCCGTGAGAGTCAAAGGCTTGTCTGATAAACAGTCTGACTTAGAGGAAGATTTCAAAGGTCCTGCTAAGAAAATCGCTCTTGATAGCGATGGCAATTTTACTAAGGCAGCTGAAGGATTTGTACGTGGTAAGGGATTAACTGTTGCAGACATTACATTTCGTAAAGTAAAAGGCGAAGAGTATGTTTATGTGACAAAGCACGAAGAAGGAAAATCAGCTCGTTCTGTTCTTGATAATGTCACTAGTGTCCTAAAGAATCTGAGCTTTCCTGTTAATATGCACTGGGCAAACAATACCTTTGAGTATATCCGTCCTGTTCATACCTTGATTGTTCTTCTTGATAATGAGGCTCTCTCCCTTGATTTTCTGGATATTAAATCAGGACGTACGAGTCGAGGACATCGTTTTTTAGGAACAGAAGTAGAGATTTCTTCGGCGGATTCTTATGAAGAGGATCTACGTCATGCTTTTGTTATCGCAGATAGCAAGGAACGTAAAGCCATGATTATCTCACAAATTGAGGCGATAGAAAAAGAACATGATGTAACTGTTGAGATTGATGATGACTTACTTGATGAGGTTCTCAATCTAGTGGAGTATCCAACGGCATTTATGGGTTCTTTTGATGAAAAATACTTAGCTGTTCCAGAGGAAGTTTTAGTGACTTCTATGAAGAATCATCAACGTTACTTTGTTGTGCGTGACAAGTCAGGCAAACTCCTCCCAAACTTTATCTCTGTGCGTAATGGTGATAGTAACTTTCTTGATAATGTCATCAAAGGAAATGAAAAAGTGTTGGTTGCAAGGTTAGAAGATGGCGCTTTCTTCTGGCATGAAGACCAAAAATTGCTCATTTCAGACTTGGTTGAAAAACTCAAGCACGTTACTTTTCATGAAAAAATCGGTTCTTTGTTTGCTCACATGGAGCGCACCAAGGTAATAGCTGACTATCTGGCTGAAAAAGCAGGCTTGACAGCTGATGAAAAAGAGGCTGTCTTGCGTGCAGCATCTATCTACAAGTTTGATTTATTAACTGGTATGGTGGGCGAATTTGATGAGTTGCAAGGAATTATGGGTGAGAAATATGCTGTTCTTGCTGGTGAGTCTGAAATGGTTGCGACTGCTATTCGTGAGCATTACCTACCAAATTCAGCAGACGGTGCACTTCCTGAGACTAAGGTTGGTGCAATTTTATCTATTGCTGATAAGCTTGATACAGTGTTGTCATTCTTTTCTGTTGGTCTTATTCCAAGTGGTTCGAATGACCCTTATGCTCTACGTCGTGCGACACAAGGCATTGTTCGCATTTTGGATGCCTTTGGCTGGGATATTCCACTGGATGAGTTGATAACAGATTTGTATACCCTTAGCTTTGAGAGCCTAGAGTATGCTCATAAAGATCAAGTGATGGACTTTGTAGTAGCTCGCATTGAAAAAATGATGGATAGTAACATCGCAAAAGACATCAGAGAAGCGACGTTAGCCTCATCTACTTATATTGTGGGAGCGATGTTAGCAGCTAGTCAAGCACTTGCTAAAAAGAGTAATACATCTGACTATAAGGCGGCTGTTGAGAGTCTCTCACGTGTCTTTAACCTAGCTGAAAAAGCAGAGAACAGTGGTTTAGTTGATCCTAGCTTGTTTGAAAACGATGAAGAAAAAGCTTTGTATGATGCTGTCAATAGTTTAGATCTATCAAATGAGATGACAGAAAATTTAGATAAACTTTTTGCACTTAGCCCAGTCATTGATGCTTTCTTTGACAATACAATGGTCATGGCAGAAGAGGAATCTCTTAAAAACAACCGCTTAGCACTGCTTTCCAGTCTTGTGGCAAAAGCTAGTCAAATTGCAGCCTTTAATAAACTCAATACAAAGTAAACGTTAAAGGAGAATATTATGGATGCCAATAAAATCGCTCGTATTAACGAGCTTGCTAAAAAGAAAAAAGAAGAGGGATTAACATCTGAAGAGAAAATAGAACAAGCCAATCTTCGTAAAGAATACATTGAAGGCTATCGTCGAGCTGTTCGCCATCACATTGAAGGCATCAAGATAGTAGACGAAAAAGGAAATGATATCACTCCTGAAAAGTTACGTCAAATTCAGCGTGAAAAAGGTCTGCATGGACGCAGTTTAGATGATCCAAATTCCTAGAAGAAGCTCTTGCCTTGGCAAGAGCTTTTGTGTCACTGTAGTATTGTTTAGAAGCGCTTGACAATGCTTTCAAAGAAGAGTACAATCGTAACAAGGAGATTGTATTTATTTTATAGAACAAACAAATACTTGTTTAGTAGAAATTAGAGGAGGGGAGATATGATAAGGTTTGAGCATGTTTCGAAATTGTACGATGAAAAGGAGGCTCTTAGTGATCTCAACCTCACTATCAATGATGGTGAAATTTTTGGATTGATAGGACACAATGGCGCCGGAAAGACAACGACTATTAGTATTTTGACATCCATTATCGATGCAACCTATGGTGAGGTTTATGTGGATGATTTGTTATTATCTGAGCATAGAGATGACATTAAGCGTAAGATAGGCTATGTACCTGATTCTCCCGATATTTTCTTAAATCTGACAGCGCAGGAGTATTGGCAGTTTTTAGCGGCAGTTTACGATGTTCCTAGCAGCCAAGCAAAAGAACGCATTGACCAGTTGGTCACTCTTTTTGAGCTCGATGAGCAACGTTATGGCGTCATTGACAGCTTTTCACATGGAATGCGTCAAAAAGTTATTGTTATTGGAGCTTTAGTCTCAAATCCTGATATTTGGGTTTTAGATGAACCCTTAATCGGACTTGATCCACAAGCCTCTTATGATTTAAAAGAAATGATGAAAACGCACGCAAAAGAAGGTAACAGCGTCATCTTTTCAACACACGTTTTAGCGGTGGCTGAGCAGCTTTGCCACCGTATTGGCATTCTAAAAAAAGGGAAACTCATCTATGTTGGTAGCATCGAGGAGCTAAAGAATCGCTACTCAAACAAAGATTTGGAGACGATTTATCTGGAGCTAGCTGGTAGAAAAGCACAAGAAGATTAAAGGGTTAGGAGGTTATTATGAAATGGTCAATGATTTGGGAGTTAGTCAAGGTCAATATCCTCTACTCTAATAGTGCCTACTTGGCTAATATTCGTAAAAGGCAGAAGAAAAAACAAAAAGCACGCTTTTCAGTCGCTAAAGAGATGATAAGAAATCAAGTCTTTTTCATGTTGATGATGACGATTTTCTTTAGTTGTTTTTTGTTGATGGCAGATTACAAGCACTACCCTTATTTACTAGGGCATCAAATAGTGATATTAGTAGTACTGGCTTTTCTGACATCTTTTTCAGCTATGTATAGTGTTTTTTATGAGAGCGATGATACAAAAAACTATGTTCCCCTGCCTATAAAACCAACAGAATTGTTTGTAGCGAAGGTGCTTGCTTCTCTGGGTCTAAGTTTAGTGTACTTGTTACCTATTCTAATCCTTTTTTGCTTTGCTTATTGGCAAATGACATCTCGTTTTTGGTTTATCTTGCTAGGTATTCTAAACTTTTTTGTTTTATCTGTGACAGTCCTTAGTCTGTCTCTGCTTGCGACAAGTCTCATAGGTCGATATATTGTTCGTAGTCGTCATAAAAAATTTATCTCAACAATTCTGACGTCTATTGTTAGTTTTGGGAGCATTATTTTGCTACTCTATATCAATGGGACGAATGCACAGGTAACAGATGGGAATGGTCTTGCTCATATGATTCCTCTACCTTATTTTAGAGGCTTTGTAGATATTGTGCTTGCACCGTTGTCTAGCGAGAGTTTACTCAACTATTGGTTTGCTATTGGTTTGACGGTACTGCTCATCGTTGTACTTGTAACGATTGTCATGCCGAATTACTATAGAGATACGCTCTATGCTCAAGTTTCCCCTAGCAAAAAACAGCCTAAAGAGAAGGTAAGAAAAACAAGCTCGCATCATCAGATGATACGTCATCATCTCTCTACTTTAAATCATGGGTCTTTACTTGTGCAAACTTATAGCGTACCTTTTATTATGATATTTTCTTCTTTTGGGGGAATTCTTAGATTTAGCAAATCTTTTAGCAGTGATTACTTTGGGGTTGCTTTTCTAGTGGGTGTGATGCTAGGGTTCTTATTGACACAGATAACGTCTATCTTAGGTGTTGGTTTGTCTTTAGAAAAAGGTAACTACACATACCTTAGAACTTTACCGTTTTCTTTTAAGGGATTTATCAAACAAAAATTTTGGGTCTTGTATGGTGTTCAAGTTTTGCCTGTGACTCTTCTTCTCTTTTTAGTAGCCTTTATTCTTAGAATGTCTCCTATTTTATTTGTGAGTTTAGTTTTGGGTATATTGTCCTCCTCTTTATTACAGGGGCAACTGATTTACCGCAATGACTACCGCCATCTCAGTCTCAACTGGCAAAATGTCAATCAGCTCTTTAGTCGTGGCAATAGTCAACTGTTGACTGCTTTCTTCTTTTTTAGTGAGCTTATCCTAGGAATAGTCTTGATTATACTTGCTTTTGCTGTATCAGTAAATACTAGCCCAATTGTCACTAGTAGTGTCATTCTTATTATGTCAACTATCTTGATGCTTGTTCTGCAGCTTTTCATTAACCATATCTTTTGGAAAAAAGTAAACTAGTCAAAAATGCCTAGATAATCTCATCTAGGTTTTTTGCTTGCTTTGTGTTATAATTTTGAATATGAAACGTAACTTTGAGAGTATAAAACGATTAGTCATAAAGGTAGGAACAAGTACCTTAATTTTGCCAAATGGTAAAATCAACTTAGAGAGTATTGACGGTTTAGCCTTCGTTATCTCCACTTTGATGAACCGAGGTTTAGAGGTCATTTTGGTTTCGTCTGGTGCTATGGGTTTTGGTTTAAATGTCCTTGATAAAGAGAAACGTCCAAAAGAAATTGATCAACAGCAAGCTATCTCAAGTGTTGGACAGGTAGCTATGATGAGCCTGTATACGCAGATGTTTAACCATTATAGCACAACAGTGTCACAGGTATTGTTGACCCGTGATGTGGTCGAATATCCCAAAAGTCTGAAAAATGTAACCAATTCTATTGAAAGTTTGCTAAAGATGGGGATACTGCCGATTATCAATGAAAATGATGCTATAAGTGTAGATGAGATGGATCACCAAACGAAGTTTGGTGATAATGATCGCCTTTCTGCTATTGTAGCAAGTTTTACACAGGCGGACTTGTTGATTATGTTGTCAGATGTTGATGGGCTCTATGATAAAAATCCCACAATTTATGAAGATGCTGTTCTGCGTAGTCATGTATCAGAGATTACAGATGATATTTTGAGATCGGCAGGCGGTGCTGGTAGTAAATTTGGCACAGGCGGTATGCGTAGTAAGCTCAAAAGTGCGCAGATGATGTTTGATGTGGGGGGACAAATGCTTTTGATGAATGGTAAAGATCCTAGAAAAATGTTGACAGCAATCTCAGGAGAGAATATTGGAACCTATTTTGCCAGTGAGGTGACAGCAGATGACGATTATTGATACGCTAGGGCAGCAAGCCAAAACAGCCAGTCGTGACTTAGCAGAATTGAGTACAAGTACAAAAAATCAGGTACTTTATCAAGTGGCAAAGGACTTGCTTGAAAACACAGATTACATCTTATCTGAAAATGCTTATGATGTCAGCAATGCGCAGAGTAACGGTGTTTCAGAGATTATGATTGACCGCTTATTATTAACATCTGAACGTTTAAAAACGATGGCTAAAGGACTTTGTCAAGTAGCGGATTTAGCAGATCCTATCGGTCAAGTGGTACGTGGTTATACCAATAGGGATGGACTTAAGATTGTTCAAAAGCGTGTGCCTCTTGGCGTTGTTGCTATGATTTTTGAAAGTAGACCAAACGTTTCCATTGATGCCTTTAGTCTAGCCTTTAAGACTGGCAATGCTATTATTTTACGTGGCGGACGTGACGCTATCTACTCGAACAAAGCTCTGGTTAATGTAGTTCAAAAGAGTTTGGTTCATCAAGGTATAACACCAAATGCGGTGCAACTTATCGAAGATACTAGCTATAGTTTAGCTAAAGAACTTATGCAGGCTGTGGATTATATTGATGTTCTCATCCCTCGAGGTGGGCAAAAGCTTATCCAGACGGTCAAGGAAACCTCCAAAGTACCTGTGATTGAAACAGGTGTCGGTAACGTCCACATCTATGTAGATGAATATGCAGATCTCGAGATGGCTACACGTATTGTCATCAATGCAAAAACACAGCGTCCAAGTGTCTGCAATGCTTGTGAAAGCTTAGTAGTGCATCGGAGTGTCGCAAAGGCTTTTCTTCCTCGTTTAGAAGAGTCTATCCAGAATATTCATGTTGTAGAGTTTCGGGCGGATAAAGAAGCTAGTCGTTATCTCACAAATGCTGTTTTAGCAAGTGATGAGGACTATGCTACAGAGTTTTTAGATTATATCCTATCAGTAAAGGTTGTTGATGATTTAGAAGCTGCGATTGACTGGGTTAATCACTATAGTAGTCATCATTCAGAAGCAATTGTCACCACTAATATCAATCACGCTGAACGTTTTCAAGAGGCAATCGATGCAGCGGCGGTCTATGTCAATGCTTCTACACGCTTTACAGATGGTTATGTCTTTGGTTTAGGAGCTGAGATAGGTATCTCTACTCAGAAGATGCATGCTAGAGGACCAATGGGACTAGAAGCGCTGACCAGCACGAAGTTCTATATCAATGGTTCTGGTCAGATAAGAGAATAAGCGAAAAGGCAATTTTACAAGTTGATAACAGTAAAATCGCTTTTGCGTTTATCCTTTGAGTAAATTATGGTAAAATAAAGGTTATGACTAACGAGTTTAAACACGTTACTGTTTTATTGCATGAGACGATTGATATGTTAGATATCAAACCAGATGGTATCTATGTAGATGCTACTCTTGGTGGTGCTGGACATAGTCGCTATCTTTTATCCAAATTAAGTGATAAGGGGCATCTCTATGCTTTTGATCAGGATCAAAAAGCTATTAGCAATGCTCACCGCTACCTAGCAGACTATATTCAAAAAGGACAGGTTACTTTTATCAAAGCAAATTTTCGTTATTTGAGAGAAGAGCTTGCTAAGCATGGTGTAACGAAGATTGATGGTATCTTATATGATTTAGGAGTGTCTAGTCCGCAATTAGATGAGAGAGAGCGTGGTTTTTCCTACAAGCAGGATGCACCTCTTGATATGCGAATGAACCGTGAGCAGTCTTTGACGGCTTATGATGTAGTCAATAGCTATGATTACCATGATTTGGTGCGTATCTTTTTTAGATATGGTGAGGATAAGTTTTCTAAGCAGATTGCTAGAAAAATTGAGTCTTATCGTCAGCTAAAGCCTATTGAGACCACAACAGAATTGGCGAATATTATTAAATCAGCTAAACCTAATCGTGAACTCAAGAAAAAAGGACACCCTGCCAAACAGATTTTTCAGGCAATTCGTATTGAGGTCAATGACGAGCTTGGCTCAGCAGATGAGTCTATACAGTCTGCCATTGATTTACTAGCGGTGGATGGTCGTATCTCTGTGATTACTTTTCATTCGTTAGAAGATCGATTAACCAAGCAACTCTTGAAAGAAGCTTCGGAGTCGCATGCGCCTAAGGGCTTGCCTTTTGTCCCAGAAGAGATGCAACCAAAACTAAAGCTTATCAATCGTAAGCCAATATTACCAAGTGATGAGGAGATAAGAACCAATAACCGTGCGCATTCTGCAAAGTTGCGTGTGGCACAAAAAGTTCGTGACTGATAAATGATATGATGAGAGATGATACTAAAGAAAAAGATATGCTGAGTTTGCAGCACCGTATTCGTAAATTTTCCCGTATTGAAAAAGCATTTTACGCAAGCATCATCCTGACAGCTATTATTATGGCGGTAGGAATTATTTTCTTACAAAGCCGTAATCTTCAGCAAAGGCAGGAAATATCGCATTTAAATAGTCAGATTACGCAAAAACAAACGGAGTATGATGATGTAAAGCAAGAGGTCAATGAACTTATGACAAGAGAACGAGTGACCGAAATTGCTAAGAAAGCAGGTTTGTCCAATAAAACTGGAAATATTCAAAAGGTGGATTAGACAATGAAAGGTAATCGCTTTTTAAGGTATGTGACTAAGGATAGAAAAAGCCCAAGGGAAAATAGAGAGCGCGTAGGGCAGAATCTTATGATTTTAGCCATCGCTCTATTTTTCATTTTTGTCGTAAATTTTATTGTCATTGTTGGAACAGATCGAAAATTTGGACAAAAATTATCTGTAGAAGCTAAGAACGTTTATCAAACAACCGTTAAAGTGCAAGCAAAGCGTGGAACTATCTATGATCGTGATGGGAACGCTATTGCTGAAGATGCCACCACCTACACCATATATGCTATTATCTCAAAAAGCTATAAGGATAGTAATGGGAAAAAACTCTATGTTCAGCCTTCTCAGTACAAAACAGTTGCAACTATTTTGAATGAACAGCTAGGTATAGAGAAAAAAGAGGTTCTAAAGCAGCTCAAACAAAAGAAGCTCTTCCAAGTATTTTTTGGAGTAAAGGGCAAGGGGATTTCTTATACAACTATGACTGCTATTGAAGAGTCAATGAAAAAAGCTAATGTTAGTGGGATTGGTTTTGAGACAAGCCCTGGGAGAACTTACCCAAACGGTATATTTGCCTCACAATTTGTTGGTTATGCTCAGCTTGAAGATGATACATCAGGTAGTCAGCTTGTTGGGAAAACAGGCTTAGAAGCATCATTTAATACCACGCTTTCAGGAACTGATGGTTACATTACTTATGAAAAAGACAGCAACGGTAATACTCTGCTAGGATCAGTGGTCAAATCAGAGCCGGCTATCAATGGTAAAGACATCTATACGACCCTATCAGAACCGTTACAGACTCTACTTGAGGGGCAACTAGATGCTTTTCAAAGTCAGGTCAATGCAAAAAATATCACTGCGACACTGGTAAATGCCAAAACAGGAGAAATCCTAGCCACTGCACAACGTCCAACTTATAATCCAACAGATCCTCAAACTTATAATGACCTTTCAAACAAAAACGACCTCCTCTATCAAACTTACTTTGAACCGGGATCGACCATGAAGGTTATGACCCTAGCATCTGCTATTGATAGCGGTGTCTTTAACACAACTGAATACTATTACAGTAATAAATATGAGGTGGGAGATGTGACGGTTCGTGACTGGGATGTCAATGAGGGAAGGACAGATGGTTTATATATGAACTTTGTCCAAGGTTTTGCGCATTCTAGTAATGTTGGGATGTCTATTTTAGAGGGAAAAATGGGAGATAACACTTGGTTTAGTTATCTTTCAAAATTCCGCTTTGGCTATCCAACTCGCTTTGGTATGTTAAACGAAGACGGCGGTTTATTTCCTAGCTTGACGCGTGTTAATGGTACCATGACTTCCTTTGGTCAAGCGATAGGGGTGACACGAGTGCAAATGATTAGAGCTTTTTTAGCCATCTCAAATGATGGTGTTATGCTTGAGCCACGGTTTATCCGCAACATTCATGATCCTAATACAGACACAAATAGAACTGCAACAACTGAAGTTGTCGGAAAGCCCGTCTCTAAAAATGCAGCCAGTCAGACACGTGATTACATGGTGACTGTCGGAACAGACGCTACTTATGGAACACTTGTCTCAAAAGGTCAACCAATCATCCAAGCAGGCAATCAAACTATTGCTGTTAAGTCTGGTACAGCTCAAATTGCTGAAAATGGCTCCTATTTGACAGGTCCCAACGATACGATTAACTCTGTTATTGCGATGGTTCCATCTGATAATCCTGATTTTCTGATGTATGTTACTCTCCAACAACCAAAGAGTTGGTTTGGAACAGAATGGTCTACTCTTGTAAATCCTGTACTTGAGCAAGCCCTAGCTATGAAAGATACCCTGACGACTTCGACCGTCAAGCAAGATAAATCTACTAAGTATACCTTACCAAATATTATTGGTAAAAATCCTGGGGATACTGCTGTAGTGCTACGTCAAAATATCGTTCAACCTGTTATCCTAGGCAATGGTAGCAAGATAAGTAAAAGTTCAAAAGCAACAGGTCGCAACCTTTCAGAAAATGAGCAAATCTTACTCTTAACAGATAAATTAACAGAGTTGCCAGATATGTACGGTTGGACCAAGAAAAATGTCAAGATATTTGCTAAGTGGACAGGTATTGATCTTACCGTTAAAGGTAAGAAGTCAGGAACTGTCATCAAGCAGAGTGTTGAATCGGGTAAGAGTATCAAAAAAGTGAAAAAATTAACAATAACATTAGGAGACTAACATGACAATCAGTTTATTGGCAGGTGTAATTGCATTTATCCTAACTATTTTTGCTATGCCAAGGTTTATCCGCTATTACCAATTAAAAAAAATTGGTGGCCAACAGATGCATGAAGATGTTAAGCAACACTTAGCAAAAGCAGGAACACCAACGATGGGGGGGACAGTCTTTTTAGTTGTTGCTATTATGGTAGGATTTGTCTCTAGCTTATTTGACAAAATGCCTCTGGGAGCAGTGCTTGGTATTTTACTCGTCGTTTTAATCTACGGTATTATTGGCTTTTTAGATGATTTTTTGAAGATTTTCAAGCAAATTAACGAAGGGCTTACACCATGGCAAAAGATGAGCTTACAGATTATTGCTGGTCTTCTTTTCTACTTCATTCATGTACGTCCAAGTGGAACAGATGCTATCAACATCTTTGGATACCATCTGCATTTAGGAATTTTTTACCTACTCTTTGTTCTTTTTTGGGTTGTAGGTTTTTCCAATGCGGTGAATCTAACAGATGGTATTGATGGTCTAGCTTCAATTTCCGTTGCTATCAGCTTGACTGCTTATGCTGTGATTGCTATTATGCAAAAACAATTTGATATTTTAATTATCATTGTGACTATGATTGGGGCTTTATTAGGTTTCTTTGTTTTTAACCACAAGCCAGCCAAAGTTTTTATGGGAGATGTTGGTAGCTTAGCGTTAGGTGCGATGTTGGCTGCCATTTCCATAGCCCTGCGCCAAGAGTGGACATTGCTTTTCATTGGTTTTGTATATGTCTTTGAGACACTATCTGTTATACTACAAGTAGCCTACTTCAAATACACTAAGAAAAGGACAGGAGAGGGCAAGCGTATCTTTAGAATGACGCCCTTTCACCATCACTTAGAGTTAGGTGGCTTAACAGGACAGGGGTCAACTTGGAGTGAGTGGAAAGTAGATGCTCTCTTGTGGGGCGTTGGTATTATCATGTCTGTATTCACCCTTGCTATCCTCTATTTATAAGGCGCTAGACTGAGATTTTCTCGGTCTTTTGCTTTTCGAGTGAAAATCATGCTATAATAAGAAAAACGAAAACAAAGAGAGAAAATATGACTTTTAAAGATTTTAATTTTAAACCTTATATTCAAGCTGCCCTTGATGAGTTGCATTTTACACATCCAACGGATGTCCAAAAAAAGTTAATTCCAGCCATTCGTTCAGGGCGCGATTTGGTTGGTGAATCAAAGACCGGTTCGGGAAAGACTCATACTTTTTTGCTTCCGATTTTTGAAAAGTTGGACGAGACAAAAGCAGAAACACAGGTAGTTATCACAGCACCCAGTCGTGAGCTTTCTGTGCAAATTTACCAAGCAACAAAACAAATCGCAAATCACTCCGAAGAGACGATTCGCATTGGGCACTATGTGGGTGGTACGGACAAAAAGCGTCAGATTGAGAAGCTTAAAACGAGCCAGCCACATATTGTTATTGGTACACCTGGGCGTATCTATGATTTAGTAGCTTCTGGTGACCTTGCTATCCACAAGGCACATACCTTTGTTGTGGATGAGGCAGATATGACCCTAGATATGGGCTTTTTAAGAACCGTGGATAAGATTGCAGCTCGTCTGCCAAAGACCGTTCAGATTTTAGTTTTTTCGGCAACTATTCCACAAAAACTGCAGCCTTTCTTAAAAAAATACTTGACTAATCCTATCATGGAAACTATAAAGACTGAGACAGTTATTGCAGATACCATTGATAACTGGTTGATTTCCACTAAAGGACAAGACAATAATGTCCAAATTTTAACTATTTCCAAAATGCTTCAACCTTTTCTTGCGATGATTTTTGTCAATACAAAGGAACGTGCGGATGAACTTCATGCCTATCTGTCAAGCAATGGGCTTAAGGTAGCTAAAATTCACGGTGGGATTTCTCCACGTGAGCGTAAGCGTATGATGCAACACATCAAACAGTTGGAGTATGAATATATTGTTGCGACAGATCTTGCTGCGCGTGGCATTGATATTGAGGGTGTTAGCCACGTTATCAACGATAGCATTCCTCAAGATTTGTCTTTTTTCGTACATCGTGTAGGACGTACCGGACGCAACGGTCTTTCTGGTATCGCCATCACACTTTATCAACCAAGTGATGACTCTGATATTCGTGAGTTGGAAAAAATGGGCATTCACTTTGTTCCAAAAATCATCAAAAACGGAGAATTTCAAGATACCTATGACCGTGATCGTAGAGCTAATCGTGAAAAATCGTATCAGAAATTGGATACTGAGATGATTGGTCTGGTCAAAAAGAAAAAGAAAAAAATCAAACCAGGCTATAAGAAGAAAATCCAGTGGAAAGTGGATGAAAAGCGTCGCAAAGAACGTCGTATTGCAAATCGTGCCAAAGGACGCGCAGAACGTAAAGCCAAGCGTCAAAGTTTTTAGGTGAATGGAGCACCTCAAACAGAGGTGCTTTTGTGATAGTTTTTTCTTATGACTTGATAAAAAAGCAGTATTAGTCAATCTTGCCAAATGGTGTTACACTAATCTTACATCACATTTAAGCAGAAAGGACTCGTATTTTATGAAATCTATTATCAAGACTTTTTTTCTTGCTTTAGCTGTTTTGCTAGTTGGAGTGATTTCTAGTGTTGCTCATGCTGAGAGCAAAGAGAGCATTACCGTAGCAACGGACTCCGATACCGCTCCTTTTACTTACAAAAAAGGGAATGCTTTTAAAGGCTATGATGTTGGGGTAGTTAAGGCTATCTTCAAAGGATCTAAGTACAAGGTTAATTTTAAGACAGTTTCTTTTGATAGTATCGCTGTGGGTGTGGATGCAGGTAAATATGATATTGGTGCAAATGACTACAACTACAATGAGGAACGTGCGAAAAGGTATCTTTTCTCAGCTGCTATCTCACGTTCAAATTATGCTATCATATCTGCTAAAGGGAAAGCTTATACCTCTCTAAGTCAGCTATCAGGTAAAACAACAGAAACTATCTCAGGGGTTAATTATGCACAGATTTTAGAAAATTGGAACGCAAAGCATCCTAATAAAGCACCGATTGCAATCAACTATGTCGAAGGGACAACGGGTATCTCTAGTCGTTTGAAAGATATCGAAACGGGTAAGATTGATTTTGTCTTGTATGACTCTATTTCCTCACATTACATCGTTAAAGATCAAGGTATGGACTTGACCATTTCGCCTGTCAAGGACAAAGTTGAGAAATCAACGGAAGGTCTAGAATATTTACTACTTCCTAAAAATGATAAGGGAAAAACACTCAAAGCCTTTATTGATAAGCGTGTCAAGAAGTTGAAAAAAGACGGTACTCTAGCAAAGCTTAGTCAAACTTACTTTGGTGGAGATTATGTGTCAGATATTGATTAACTCTTATCAAAAAGCTATCACTGTGATAGCTTTTTCTTATCACGGAATGAAGTTTAAATCATTTACAAAATCGCTTGTGTGGTGTTACAATGGTAAAATAGAAAAATGGTAGAAAAGGAAACAGCAGATGAATTTAGTCTTAGCATCATGGTCTTGGTATAATCGCTTAATGGATTACATTCCCTCTGGGCAAACATTTAGTCTACGTGCCGTTTTTAACGGTATTCCAGAGATTTTGAGTCGCTTGCCTATTACTCTTAGTTTAACTTTTTTTGGTGCGTTATTTGGCTTAGTTTTAGCACTTTTGTTTGCTGTTGTCAAAATCAATAAAACCAAGATTATCTATCCTATCCAAGCTGTCTTTGTTAGCTTTTTGCGTGGAACTCCCATTTTGGTGCAATTGATGTTGACTTACTACGGTATTCCACTTTTTCTGAATTATCTCAACAAGCGTTACGGTTTTAACTGGAATGTTAATGCTATTCCTGCAGAGATTTTCTCCATTGCAGCATTTGCTTTTAATGAAGCTGCCTATACTAGTGAAACTTTGCGTGCTGCTATTCAGGCGGTTGATAATGGTGAGATTGAAGCGGCTAAGAGTCTTGGAATGACAACAGTTCAGATTTATCGCCGTGTCATTATTCCAAATGCTGCGGTTATTGCAACACCAACCTTGATTAACAGTTTGATTGGTCTAACCAAGGGAACGTCTCTTGCCTTTAATGCAGGAATTGTCGAAATGTTTGCTGAAGCAAAGATTTTAGGTGGTTCAGACTACCGCTATTTTGAACGTTTTATTTCAGTAGCTCTTGTCTATTGGGTGATTAGCATCATCATAGAGCAAATCGGTAATTTCGTTGAGCGTCGTATGGCAATAAAGACACCTGACACCATCAATAGTATTACGACAGGAGGAGAACGCTGATGATTACGATTGAACATTTATCAAAATCTTTTTCGGGCAATGAAGTGTTAGATGATTTGAGTCTGACGATTGAGCAGGGTGAGGTTGTTGCTTTGATTGGAGCTTCGGGTGCAGGAAAATCAACTTTTCTACGCAGTCTCAATTATCTTGAAGAACCAGACTTAGGAACCATCACTATTGATAACTTTAAAGTGAATTTACAAACCATTACTAAGGAACAGATTTTAACCCTTAGGAAAAAACTAGCGATGGTTTTTCAACAATTTAATCTCTTTGAGCGTCGTACAGCTCTTGATAACGTAAAGGAAGGCCTAAAGGTTGTCAAAAAAATATCTGATCAAGAAGCTACATCTCTTGCCAAGAAAGAGTTGGCAAAAGTTGGACTATCAGATCGTGAAAATCACTATCCACGACATCTCTCAGGAGGGCAAAAACAGCGCGTGGCTCTTGCACGTGCTCTAGCCATGAAACCAGATGTGCTTTTATTGGATGAGCCAACATCAGCGCTTGATCCTGAACTTGTCGGAGAGGTGGAAAAATCTATTGCTGATGCGGCTAAACAAGGACAGACCATGATACTTGTCAGTCATGATATGAGTTTTGTGTATCAGGTGGCAGACAAGGTTCTCTTTTTAGAAAACGGACGTATTCTTGAACAAGGTACACCAGAACAACTCTTTAAGCATCCCAAAAAGGAACGCACAAAAGAATTTTTTGCAAATTATACTAAAACCTATGTTTAAAGTGAGACTTTTGTTATAATGAAAAGAGCAGTTCTCATTTAGATAAAAGTGAGATAAGCACATTAAACAAGTCTTAGAAGTTATGTTTATAGCGAGGTTGAGACTTGGTTTCAACCTTTTTTAATATAATAGTCTAAAAGTAAGAGGATTTGATATGTTTTTTCAAATGGTTCAATTTTATGGGTCTGGCTTGCTAGTGGCTTTTGTACTGATTTTGATAGTTAGTGGGATCTGGCTTTTGTGGCGCATATCTAAACGTAAGGATAAGACTACCAAAGAACGTCAGGCATTTTTATATGATTTGATGATGATTACGTTGATTACTGTACCTATACTTGCCTTTGCGTTTACTACGCTAATCGTTATGCTAAGAGCATGAGTTTTTTGACCTTTGGTGATGACTATGTAGGTCACAACAGTAGTCATAATTTATGTTATTAATCAGTTAAGGAGAATATGTGATGTATGACACGTTGATTATTGGCTCAGGACCAGCAGGGATGACAGCGGCTCTCTATGCTGCGAGATCTAATCTTAAGGTCGGTATTATCGAACAGGGGGCTCCTGGTGGTCAAATGAACAACACCTCTGAGATTGAAAATTATCCAGGGTATGATCATATCTCAGGACCAGAACTTTCTATGAAGATGTACGAACCTCTTGAAAAATTTAATATTGACAACATTTACGGTATCGTCCAAAAAGTAGAAGATTGTGGTGAGATGAAGCGAGTTATTACTGAGGATAGTACCTATGAGGCAAAAACTATCATCCTTGCGACCGGTGCTAAATACCGCCTTTTAGGTGTTTCTGGTGAACAAGAATACATGAGTCGTGGCGTTTCTTATTGTGCAGTTTGTGATGGTGCTTTTTTTAGAGAACAGAATTTGCTTGTTGTCGGTGGTGGAGATTCTGCGGTAGAAGAAGCTATTTATCTGACACAGTTTGCCAAGTCTGTCACCATTATTCATCGACGTGATGAATTACGTGCGCAAAAGATTATCCAAGATAGAGCTTTTTCGAACTCTAAAATTCATTTTATTTGGGATTCTGTTGTTAAGGAAATCAAAGGTGATGAGACGAAAGTGAGCGGAGTTCTTGTAGAAAATACCAAAACAGGTGAGCTATCTGAGCATGCATTTGCTGGTATTTTCATCTATGTCGGTATGAATCCTGTCTCATATATGGTAGAGGAACTTGGTATCACAGATGAGAGTGGATGGGTCATCACAGATACAGATATGACAACCAGCATTCCTGGAGTTTTTGCCATTGGAGATGTTAGAAAGAAAAATCTTCGTCAGATTGCAACAGCCGTTGGTGAAGGGGCTATCGCAGGACAGGGGGTTTACCAATACATCACGGAACACTAAAAGATAAATAAGATCTGAGGTATTTAAATCTCAGTTATCCATTTTAGAAATATTCTAAAAATAACGATGTTTTTATCTTATTTTTAAAAGATACTATATACAGACTAATGATGAAAGAGGAAGGAACCATCTGGAGGAAAAATAGAGATGTTTCAAGATGATAGTTTAACCTTGCACACAGATCTTTATCAGATTAATATGATGCAGGTTTACTTTGAACAAGGTATTCATGATAAAAATGCAGTTTTTGAGGTTTATTTCCGCAAAGAGCCATTCAAAAATGGTTATGCTATTTTTGCAGGTTTGGAGCGTATTGTTAGGTATTTGGAAACCCTTAAATTTTCTGAGAGTGACTTATCTTATCTAGAGACGCTAGGTTATGGCGAAGCCTTTCTAGATTATCTCCGACACTTAACGATGACTTTGTCTGTGCGTTCTGCCAAAGAAGGGGACTTGGTGTTTGCCAATGAGCCTATTGTTCAAATTGAAGGTCCACTAGCCCAGTGTCAGCTGGTCGAGACTGCTATTTTAAATATTATCAACTTTCAAACTCTTGTGGCGACAAAAGCAGCTCGTATCCGATCAGTGATTGATGATGAGCCACTCTTAGAGTTTGGAACGCGCCGTGCGCAGGAGATGGACGCTGCTATTTGGGGTACACGAGCCGCTGTCATTGGTGGTGCTAACGCAACTTCTAATGTTCGTGCAGGTAAGCTTTTTGGAATTCCTGTTTCTGGTACACATGCTCATGCGCTTGTCCAAGCTTATGGCAATGATTACGAAGCGTTTAAAGCTTATGCTAAAACGCATAGAGACTGCGTTTTTCTTGTTGACACATTTGATACTTTGCGAAGCGGTGTACCGACTGCTATTCGTGTGGCTAAGGAGTTAGGGGATAGCATTAACTTTTTAGGTGTTCGTTTGGACTCAGGAGACTTAGCTTATTTGTCTAAAAAAGTTCGTCAGCAGTTAGATGAAGCAGGATTTCCTGATGCTAAGATTTATGCTTCTAATGATCTTGATGAAAATACTATCTTAAACTTGAAAATGCAAAAAGCTAAGATAGATGTTTGGGGTGTTGGAACAAAACTAATCACAGCTTATGACCAGCCAGCACTTGGTGCTGTGTATAAGATTGTTTCTATCGAAGATGACAATGGACAAATGGTTGATCGTATCAAACTCTCCAATAATGCTGAAAAAGTTTCTACACCTGGGAAAAAGCAGGTTTGGCGTATTACGAGTCGAGAAAAAGGTAAATCAGAGGGGGACTACATTACTTTTGCAGATAGCGATGTAGAAAAACTTGATGAGATTGAGATGTTCCATCCCACGTACACTTACATCAATAAAACTGTACGCCATTTTGATGCTGTACCATTGCTAGTTGATATTTTCGATAAAGGAAAATTGATTTATACTCTTCCGAGTTTAGAAGAGATACAAGTCTACGCAAAAAAAGAGTTTGATAAGCTCTGGGATGAATACAAGCGTGTGCTCAATCCACAAGATTATCCTGTTGACTTAGCACGTGATGTTTGGCAACACAAGATGAATTTGATTGACCGTATCCGTCGTGAAACCTATGCTAAAGGAGAATTAAAATGACCTTACAAGAACAAATTATCAGTCAATTAGGCGTCAAATCTACTATCAATCCAGAAGAAGAAGTTAGGAAGTCTATTGATTTTTTAAAAGCTTATATGTTAAAACATCCTTTCTTAAAAACTTATGTCTTGGGGATTTCAGGAGGGCAAGATTCTAGCTTATCTGGTCGCCTTGCTCAGTTAGCAGTAGAGGAGTTGCGTGCAGAAACACAAAAAGACTATCAGTTTATCGCCATTCGTTTACCTTATGGTGTGCAGGCGGATGAAGATGATGCTCAAGCAGCACTGTCTTTTATTAAGCCTGATAAAATACTGACCATAAATATTAAAGAAGCAGTTGATGCAGAGGTTGTTGCACTACAAGAAGCAGGACTGAACATTTCAGACTTTAATAAAGGCAACATCAAGGCACGTCAACGTATGATTAGTCAGTATGCAGTAGCGGGTGAGACGTCTGGTGCTGTCATTGGAACAGACCATGCTGCTGAAAATGTAACAGGCTTTTTCACCAAATTTGGAGATGGAGGAGCTGACATTTTGCCTATTTTCCGTCTTAATAAACGACAAGGTAAGCAATTACTAGAGAGTTTAGGAGCGGATAAATCCTTGTATGAGAAAGTTCCGACAGCTGATCTTGAGGAAGAAAAACCAGGTATCGCTGATGAAATTGCACTTGGTGTGACTTATAATGAGATTGATGATTATCTAGAAGGCAAAAACATTTCCAAATCAGCTCAGAACATTATTGAAAATTGGTGGCGTAAAGGTGAACACAAACGTCATCTTCCGATTACTTTATTTGATGATTTTTGGAAAGCATGAGTCATTACTACTTGAAAAAAACTAGGAAAGGTCTATAATGATAGATGTTATCAGATGATAACTGGATAAAAGGAGAAATTATGTCAGAATTAACACAAGAATTTACGGACAAACTCTATCAAGCATTTTCTGAAAATGCAAAATACCGTGCTATTGAAAATGCAGTAACACACAATGGTCTTTTGAAATCTCTTGAGACGCGACAAAGTGCTGTTGACAATGATCATGCTTTTTCTATTGATTTGACCAAAGATGAGGTAGCCAATCAAAAAGCATCTGGGCGTTGCTGGATGTTTGCCGCCTTAAATACTTTTCGACACAAACTCATCAGTGAATTTAAACTGGAGAATTTTGAACTCTCACAAGCTTATACCTTTTTTTGGGATAAATATGAAAAGTCAAATTGGTTTTTAGAGCAAATTATCGTATCTGCAACCGAGTCAACAAATAGCCGTAAAGTCAAGTTTTTGTTGGATACTCCTCAACAAGACGGTGGTCAATGGGACATGGTTGTTTCTCTTTTTGAAAAATACGGGGTTGTTCCAAAATCTGTTTATCCAGAGTCTATTGCCTCAAGCAGTAGCCGTGAGTTAAATCGGTACCTTAACAAACTCCTGCGTCAAGATGCGCAAATCTTGCGTGACTTGCTTAACAGTGGCGCTGATAAAGCGATTGTTCAGGCTAAAAAGGAAGAACTTCTCCAAGAAGTTTTTAACTTCTTAGCTATAACTCTTGGTTTACCACCGCGTCAGTTTGACTTTGCCTATCGTGACAAAGACAATGCTTATCATGTAGAAAAAAATATTACACCACAAGCTTTTTATGAAAAGTATGTTGGTTTGAACTTATCTGACTATGTTTCTGTTATCAACGCTCCTACATCTGATAAACCGTTTGGAAAATCATATACTGTTGAATTATTAGGAAACGTTGTTGGTAGTCGCCCTGTCAAATATCTCAATCTTGAGATGGATCGTTTTAAAGAGTTAGCCATCGCTCAATTGCAATCAGGTGAAACAATCTGGTTTGGTTCTGACGTTGGTCAATCAAGCGATCGCCAAGCTGGTATCTTGGCAACAAATACTTATGACTTTGCCTCAAGCATGGACATCCATTTGATACAGGATAAGGCAGGACGTTTAGACTATAGCGAAAGTCTCATGACACATGCCATGGTCTTGACAGGCGTAGACTTAGATGTATCTGGCAAATCGCTTAAATGGAAAGTTGAAAATTCATGGGGAAACAAGGTGGGTCAAAAAGGTTATTTTGTCGCTTCTGATAGCTGGATGGATGAATATGCATATCAGATTGTCGTTCGAAAAGAGTTCTTAACTGCAGAAGAACTAAAGGCATATGAATCAGAACCACAAGTTCTATCAGCTTGGGATCCGATGGGTTCTTTAGCGAGTCGTTAATGTTGTTTTTAGATAAAAATAGCATCAACATAAATAAAAGACTAAAAAGAAATGACTTTATAGTCATTTCTTTTTAGTCTTTTATGTTATCAACCATTTGTTCTAATAGGAATGAATACTGAGAAAAGGTTTCTAAAAAACTCTAGAGTTGTTGTTTTAAGGATTATTCGAATGATTGTTATTGTTGCTTACTGTAGCATTACCCTCGCTATTTTCATCAGCATCTATTTGTTGAGAGTCTATGCTGGCTGAACTTTCAGTGTTTGTATGATCGTCATCCTTATCTTGACTCTCAACAGTAGAAGAATTGCTGGTTGTTGATGAATTAGAGCTACTGCTATAAGTGGTAGCTGTGCTAAGATAACTTGGTGTAGTTCCACTTAGGTAAAGGTAACCACCGCTACGATAGAGACCGCTTGGCATAGTGAAATCTGAACTGTAACCATTTGTGAGGTAAGTCATCATTGCTTTGTAGACATCTGTTGCAACATAGAGTCCGTTACCATAAATTGGTGTTAGGCGATCCTTATATCCTGTCCAAACAGCCATAGCGTACTTGTTGGTGTAACCGACAAAGTTTTCATCTGGTGCCATAGTACCAACAAAACTATTATAGATACCGGTGGAAGCTTCTATTTGAGATAATTCAGCATCACTATAATTTGAGGTTCCAGTCTTACCTGCCTGTATAACACCTGATATACTAGCACGCACTCCTGTTCCATAGGTTAGGACAGTTTTCATCATATCTGTCATCATATAAGCAGTTGTTTCACTCATTGCCTTGCTACCTTTAGCATCATAAGTCTCAGTAGTACCATCGCTAAATTCAATTTTATTGACATACTGTGGTTCGTAGTAAGTACCACCATTAGCAAAGCTAGCATAAGCAGCAGCCATTTTTTCTGAACTTGCGCCGTATTTTTGCTCTGTGCTACTTGTATTACTTGATATAGCATTGGAGTAGAGTAGCTCTGGATAATCAATACCCAAACCATTTAGGAATTTGAGAGCATAGTCAAGTCCTGTTGCTTCCAGAGCCCGCACTGCAGGGACATTTCGAGATTGTTGGATAGCTGTTTGCATGGTCATCCAACCAAGATATTGTCTATCCCAGTCATAGATTTGTGTGCTAGTACCTGGCCAGTAGTAGACGGAGTCATTGAGACGTTGAGCAGTCGAAGTGTACTTTTTACTCTCAATAGCTGGTGCGTAGTCTGTGATAGGTTTCATCGTTGAACCCCAATCTCGATCTGTTAGAACCGCTTGATTGGTACCAAAGGATACGTTGGTATCTTGATTACGTCCACCTAATTGAGCGATGACTTTACCGTTTGTTACATCCACAACAGTTGATGCAACTTGTAATTCATCATCTGGGTAGTCGACATAAAGATCGGTGTTATAAATATCATAGAGTTGTTGTTGCGCCTCTGGTATGATATTGGTGTAAACTTTGAGTCCAGCTGTAAAGATGTCTTGTCCTGTTTTATCTTTGACTTGCTCAATCACTTGCTTAAGGTAGTTATCCATGTATTTAGGATAGCTTGTGGATTCTTTTAGTTCTTGTAGACCATCTGTTACAGGTGTTGCGATGGCTGTGTCGTATACTGTTTTAGTGATACTGCCATCTTTGTACATCTCATGTAAAACAGTGTCACGTCTAGTCTTAGCTGCTTCTGGTTGATCATAAGGATTGTATTGACTTGGTGCTTGTGGTATACCAGCGAGTAGTGCCAGCTGAGCAATGGAGAGCTCTTTTAAATCCTTACCATAGTAAGATTTAGCAGCGGTTAGCATACCATAATTGCCATTGCCCATGTAGACCTTATTGACGTAAAAAGTAAGGATTTCTTCTTTGGTGTATTTGCGTTCCATCTGGATAGCCATCCAGACTTCTTGCGCTTTACGTTTTAGGGTTTGGTCGGATTCTTTTGTGGAGAAATAAGCTAGCTTAATTAACTGCTGATCAAGTGTAGACCCTCCTTGAGTACTTGAACTTGTCAAGTTATGAAAAGCTGCTCCTAAGATGCGATAAATATCAACACCTCGGTGCTTAAAGAAACGTTTATCCTCGATGGAGGTAATTGCTTTTACTAAATCGAGAGGAATATCACTTGTCTTAGCACTTTCACGTTTTTCAGAACCAAGATCAGCAATTAAGTTGTCATTGGCATCGTAGACCAAGCTAGAGTTTGCTGAGTTGAGCGATTTTTCGGACAATTTTGGTGCTGTACTTGCGTAATAAATAAATAGAGCAGTACCAGCCATAACTGCAACAATGAAGAGACTGATAGCAATACCAATACCGTATTTCAGCCATTTAAATACTGTTTTTTTAATGATAATCACCGCCTAAAATAAATGATTTTCCACAACTTCCAAATATGGGACTTGCGGATAGGCGCCCAAACCAATTTCAAATCCATTTTTTTTGATATAATCAAGAGGCATGGATTTGGTTCCTAAATCAATTTGATAAAAATCAATTAAGAGCTTGGCAGGCAGTAGATAGGTTTCTTTTAAAGTTGAAAAATGCAAAAGTACAAAGCAAATCCCATCTTGTTCGATAACATTGACCATGTGCTTAATCTGATGCTGATGAAAATTTTTCATAGGCATAACTGTCTTTTGCTGGGTCTCTTTGGCTTCAAAGTCAATATAGCGTCCTTTATAAACGCCGGAGTAGTCGGTTGTTGAGGCTTGTCTAAAATAAGCTTCGACAATCTTAGCACGACTGCGCTTTGGATAGTCAACCTTTACGATTTGAATAGGGGTTGGCTTTTTATGGATGACAGCTATTTTGCGCGAGAGATAGTAAGCATTGGTTGCGTTGATAGCTGCCTCAAAGCTCATACCACGATTAGCAAAATCAACTGTCTGACGCTCAGATTTATCAGAACGAAGAGGTGTGCTTTTACGAATAAGTCCATGAGGATAGTTCACCATTGTTGAAAACTCCTAGTACCATTTTCCTTATAAGTTATAAGCCATTCTATTATACCATACTTTTAGAGAGGATTACATCAAATGACTGCAGTTTTAATCTCAGGCTATAAAAGTTTTGAATTGGGTATCTTTACAGATACTGATCCTAGGATTGCTCTTATTAAGAGAGCGATACAAAGAGATTTTATTCGTTTTTTGGATAATGGGGTAGATTGGTTCATTTTTATGGGAAATCTTGGTTTTGAGTATTGGGCGCTTGAGGTAGCAAAAGGTTTACAAGAAGAAGGATATGTATTTAGTATGGCGACACTATTTCCTTTTGAAAATCATGGGCATAACTGGAATGAGCGAAATCAGGAAAAGTTACAAGCTTTTAAAAACGTTGATTTTATTAAATTTTCATATCCTAGCTATAACAACCCTGACCAATTTGCCAAGCACAATCACTTTGTAATTGCCAATACAGACGAGGCTTATCTTTTTTATGACGAAGAGTTAGAGACTAATCTCAAGTATCTCTTAGCTAGTATGAAAAATGAGGTAGATTATCCTATCACTTATCTCACTTTTGAGCGTTTAAATGAAATAGCAGCAGAAGATTAGGAAAAATATTTTTCGCCTAACGGTTTTATTTAGCTTGATTTTTGGAGCAAGTTTAGGTATCATTAAGAAGCGCTTAGTATACTTAGTGCGTGGATGAATTGAATGTGTAAGGGAGACTTGAGTTGTATGAATGTGAAATATGTCCCTAAGGATATCTTTGAAAAAGACTTTAAAGTTACGATGCGTGGCTATGATCGCCGTGAAGTAGATGAATTTTTAGATGTTGTCATTAAGGATTATGAAGCCTTTATGGCGGAGATTGAACGCTTGAAAGCAGAAAATTCTAGTCTTAAAAAAACAAAGTCTGAGCAAGCAAAAGAGACTGTTTCATCTTATCGTAAGACTAATTCTTTTTATGGCGCTCAACCTAAGGTTATTAAAAGTTCACAAACAGCTACAAATTTAGATATTTTGAAGCGTATTAGTCGCTTAGAAAAAGAAGTCTTTGGTAAACAAATCAAAGAATGACGAGAACTGTGCAATTTTTGGATAATCGCGTGGTGGTTAAACACTATGAGGAAAGTCCATGCTAGCACTGGCTGTGATGCTGGTAGTGTTTGTGCTAGGCGAAAAAATAAGCCTAGGGAGGTAGTGATGCCTTACGGCGATCAAACGGGCTAAGTCTTTTGATAAGCTCAAGTAGATCTGAAAAGTGCCACAGTGACGTAGTTTTTAGGGAAATCTAAAAAGTGGAACGCGGTAAACCCCTCAAGCTAGCAACCCAAACTTTGGTAGGGGCATGGGATAGTTGGAAACGAACAATCTATCCTGACTGCTTTTGCAGTAGACAGATGATTATCGAAGGTGGCAAGGCCTAGTTGCCACTGGAACAAAACATGGCTTATAGAAAATTGCATAATAGGTTTTTAGGAGTTGAGCTATAGGTTCAGCTCCTCTATTTTTGAAAGTAAGGATAAGAAGATGAAAGAGCATTTTAATTTAGTAGCAACAGCTGCGGCTGGTTTAGAAGCGGTAGTTGGGCGCGAGATAAGAGCGCTTGGAATGAATTGTCAGGTAGATAATGGTAAGGTTTATTTTGAAGGAGATGTCAAGACGATTGCTAAGACCAATCTTTGGCTACGTTCAGCAGACCGCATCAAGATTATTGTTGGGCGTTTTCCAGCCAAAACTTTTGAATCGTTATTTCAGGGTGTCTTTAAGCTAGATTGGGAAAATTATCTGCCACTTGGTGCGACTTTTCCTATCACTAAGGCAAAGTGTGTCAAGTCACAATTACACAATGAACCGAGTGTCCAAGCTATCACTAAAAAAGCAGTGGTTAAGAAACTACAAAAAATTTATCATCGTCCAGAAAATGTTCCTTTGCAAGAAATTGGCGCAGAGTTTAAAATTGAAGTATCTATTTTGAAAGATCAAGTGATGATTATGATAGATACCACAGGATCTAGTCTTTTTAAACGTGGCTATCGCATGGATAAAGGCGGTGCTCCAATTAAGGAAAATATGGCAGCGGCTATTTTAGAACTGTCCAACTGGTATCCTGATAAACCCTTGGTTGACCCAACTTGTGGCTCAGGAACCTTTTGTATTGAAGCAGCATTGATTGGGAAAAATATAGCACCTGGTTTGATGCGCCACTTTGCTTTTGAAAGTTGGGAATGGGTGGATCAAGCAGTTGTTGCTAGTGTTCGCACAGAAGCTCAAAGAGCCATTAATGAGGCTGTAGAGCTTGATATTTCAGGGTTTGATATTAATATTCGTATGGTTGAGATAGCAAAAGCAAATGCTAAAGCAGCCGGTGTAGATGATGTTATCACCTTTAAGCAGATGCGTTTGCAGGATTTTAGAACGGATAAGATTGGTGGTGTCATTATCTCTAATCCACCATATGGTGAGCGCTTACTTGGTGACAAAGCTGTGGATATTTTGTATAATGAGATGGGTAAAACCTTTGCGCCTTTGAAGACTTGGAGTCAGTTTATTTTAACTAGCGATGAGCAGTTTGAAAAAAACTTTGGACGTCAAGCAGACAAAAAACGCAAATTGTATAATGGAGCGTTAAGGGTTGATTTGTATCAATTCTTTGGACAAAGGGTTAAAAGACAAGGCAAAACGAACTAGGAGAGCTTATTGTGACAAAAGACACCGATAAACAACAAGAAAGCAAGCGACCTGACGGCATTGACTTTGAAAAAGCACAAAATATGACCGTTGGAGAGGCAGCTAGAGCAGAAGCGGATATGAAAGCTGGTATCACTGAGAAAGACGGTATTTTAGATCGCTACATCAAACAGCATCGAGATGAAGTGGTAGCAGAGAAGTTTGATACCAAAGTGGCTGAGCTTGAGCAGTTAGACACGGCATCGCTTGATGCGTTTATTGAAAAGAAAAAGCAAGAATTGCAAGAATTAGAAGAGATTGAAACACAAAACCAAAAAGAAGAGCAGCAATCTCTTGACGCAGAAGAAGTCAAAACAACGATTGAGAGCAGACCTGTTATTGACGAGATAGAGTTGTCACCTGTTGAGAAAAGGGAAGAAAAAAATAGTGAGATAGCTCAAGAGGTAGGATTTTTATCTGAGGAGAGTTTTGTTGAGAAAAGCAATCCAAAACGGATGCGTCGTATTGTCTGGGGTGTTTTGACAGTTGCTGTGTTAGCCATTATAGCTTTTTGTTTCACGTGGTTTAGTCACAATAAGAAGCAATCGCCAACAAATGTTAATAAGTCTTTAACGGTAAAGACCAGTAAATCAAGTACTACAACAAGTGCAAAGGCAGCTAAAGAGGCTAACAGCGTCTTTACTAAGGCTTATGACGCTTTCTTTACAGACAGTACACAAACAGCACTAAAAAACAGTCAATTTGATCAATTATCTGATTTGCAGACAAAGTTAGCTGCTTTGAAAAATACTAGTTATTATAAAGCAGCTAAAAGCAAGTATGATCGGTTAGAGGCGCAAATTAAAGCTATTCAAGCAGTCAATGATAAGTTTGATTCAGCCAAGGTTGTCGATGGGAGTCAAACGGATGCGGCGGTTAAATCGGATGCAAATTTTGATGACCTAGATAGTAAAACTTTAAATACAGGAAATAGTACTCTTGATAAAGTTTTGCAAGCAGCTGTTACAGAAGGACGTGGGCAATTGGCTAGTGGTCAGGAGACATCAGTTACTACGACAGCACCATCTCAAGCACAAACTGCAACAGATAGCAATCAAGTATTGAATGCTCAAGAAGTTTCAGCAGCTACCAGCTATGGTATTACGAACTATGACCCTGCTATCTTGCAGCGTGATCGCAGTCGCGTACCGTATGATTTTGGTAAGATTGCTGATAGTACAAACCCTGCTTGGACGTTTAATGCTGGTGTGCTTGAGAAGATTTTAGAGATTTCTCGTCAACGTGGCTATATCACAGGTAACAATTTTATTTTAGAGCGTGTTAATATTATTAATGGTAATGGTTATTATAATATGTTTAAGCCTGATGGCACTTATCTCTTTTCTATCAATGCTAAGACAGGTTACTTTGTTGGAAATGCTCCTGGTCATTCTGATGCGCTTGATTATTGACAAAAAATATCAGACGAATTTCGTCTGATATTTTTTAAACGACATGGCGGTTGAAAGGATCATCTGAAATTCCTTCAGAGAGAATGCGTTTTGCCCATTCCTTAGCGGAGAAGAGACTGTGGTCTTTGTAGTTTCCACAAGATTCAATGGTTGTTCCTGGAACGTCTTCCCAAGTGGTGGTGTTCGCAATTTCTTCTAGACTCGATGTGATGACTTTGGCAATGTCGGTGCTAGTATGTTGTCCCCACATAATCATATGAAAACCTGTACGACAACCAAATGGGGAGCAGTCAATCATACCATCAATACGAGAACGAATCAATTTGGCTAGTAGATGCTCAATTGTGTGAAGCCCAGCAGTAGGAATGGCGTTTTCATTAGGTTGAACCAAGCGAATATCAAAGTTTGTAATAATATCTCCAAGTGGACCCTTTTCTTCAGAAATAAGGCGGACATAAGGTGCTTTGACAGCGGTGTGATCAAGCTCAAAACTTTCAACGATAACTTCTTTTGACATATTTTCCTCCTGTGAAATGTCTCAGCAAAGCCTAGTAGCTTTGTTTTTATGAAAGGTTGTCTTTAAGCTATCATATCATAAAATCTTGAAAAATGCTTACTAATTTTAAATTGAGAATTGTAGAATTTTATGATAGACTGTTAGATGGGCTTTCGTTTAATGAAAGCTAGTAATATTTAGATTGAGGTATAAACATGCTTAATGTGATTATTGCTGTTGTTTGTGCCCTCATTGGTTTGATTATAGGCTATGTAGTGATGACGATGCGCTTAAAGGCATCTCAAACAGCTGCAGAGCAAACTCTTTTAAATGCTGAACAAGAAGCTGTTAATGTTCGCAGTAAAGCTGAGCTGGAAGCAGAACACATTCGCCAGTCAGCAGAGCGTGATAGCAGAGCTCAAAAAAAAGAATATCTCTTAGAGGCAAAAGAAGAGGCTAGGAAGTATCGTGAAGACGTTGATAAAGAGTTCAAATCTGAAAGACAAGAGCTAAAGCATATGGAAACACGTTTGACAGAGCGTGCAGCGACTCTTGATCGCAAAGATGAAAAGCTCTCAGATCGTGAAAAACTCCTCGGAAGTAAGGAGCAGAGTCTAACAGATCGCACTAGACATATTGATGAGCGTGAAAAACAAGTCGCAACTTTAGAGGAACAAAAGCATCAGGAGCTGGAACGCTTAGCCGCTCTCACGCAGAGCCAAGCACGACAACTTATCTTGGAAAAAACAGAAGAAGGTCTTACTCATGAGATAGCAGCACGTGTTCGTGAGGCGGAGCGTGATATCAAGGAACGCTCGACAAAGATTGCTAAAAATCTATTGTCTCAAGCTATGGAGCGTTTAGCAGGAAACTTTGTTCCTGAGCAAACTGTAACGACGGTTCATCTTCCTGATGATAGTATGAAAGGGCGGATTATCGGACGTGAGGGTCGTAACATAAGAACACTTGAGAGCTTAACTGGGATTGACGTTATTATTGATGACACTCCTGAGGTAGTTATCTTGTCAGGGTTTGATCCTATTCGTCGGGAAATCGCTCGCATGACACTTGAGATGCTTATTCAGGATGGTCGCATTCACCCAGCTCGTATTGAAGAGTTGGTGGAGAAGAATCGTTTGGAGATGGATGAGCGCATTCGTGAATATGGAGAATCTGCAGCCTTTGAAGTGGGGGCTCCTAACTTACATCCTGATTTGATCAAGGTAATGGGACGTTTACAATTTCGCACTAGCTATGGGCAAAATGTCCTTCGTCACTCAGTTGAAGTTGCCAAACTAGCAGGCTTATTGGCTGGTGAGCTTGGTGAAAATGTGGCTCTTGCTAGACGAGCAGGTTTTTTACATGATATGGGAAAAGCTGTAGATAAGGAAGTCGAAGGCAGTCACGTTGAGATTGGTACTGAATTGGCACGCAAGTATAAGGAACATCCTGTAGTGGTCAATGCTATTGCTAGCCACCATGGAGATGTTGACCCTGAGACGGTTATTGCAGTGCTTGTAGCTGTTGCTGATTCACTTAGTTCAGCTCGTCCTGGTGCTAGAAATGAATCTATTGAAAATTACATCAAACGTTTGCGTGACCTTGAGGACATTGCTAATAGCTTTGATGGTGTTCAAAATAGCTTTGCCTTACAAGCAGGACGTGAGATTCGTATTATGGTGCGCCCTGATCAGATTTCTGATGATGAAATGGTGATTTTATCGCACAAGGTACGAAAGAAAATTGAAAATAATTTAGACTATCCAGGTAATATCAAAGTAACTCTCATTCGTGAGGCGCGTGCTATTGCCTATGCTAAATAAAACACTTAGAACTTTTGTTCTAAGTGTTTTTTGATGGAGTGATAAAAGTCATCTCACGTAATGACAAACTGGTCTATAAGGAAATGTCGTTTCTTGCTATACTGGGAGTGTATCTTAGAAAGGAGTTTGACATGATTCGTGTAGAAAGTTTAAACAAATCAGTAGCAGATAAGAGCATTTTAAAAGACATCAGTTTTCAGATTGAAGATGGTGAGTGTGTAGCGCTCATTGGACCAAATGGGGCGGGTAAGACCACTCTCATGTCCTGTCTTTTAGGCGATGTCAAGATGACAGGTGGCAAGATTCGTATCCTCGGGCAGTCGCCACAGGCAAAGGACTTAAAGTCAAAAGCGACTGTCCTTTTTCAGGAAAATCTGGTCCAAGAAAAGATGAAAGTGCGTGAGCTTATTGCTTTTCAAAAAGCCATCTACAAGGACACCCTCTCTGATGAGGAGATAAAAGCCTTGCTGCGTTTTTCAGACAAGCAGTATGACAGTTTTGCAAGCACTCTATCTGGCGGGCAAAAGCGCATGTTGCAGTTTGTTTTGATTTTGATTGGGAAGCCTGACATTCTCTTTTTGGATGAGCCGACAGCGGGCATGGATACAGCTACACGTCAGTATTTTTGGCGATTGATTGACGACTTAAAAGCGCAAGATAAAACCATTATCTACTCTTCTCACTATATCGAGGAGGTGGAGCAGACAGCAGATAGAGTGCTGGTGCTAAAGGAAGGGCAGTTGCTTCGTGACACGACACCGTATGCCCTCAAAAAAGAAAAGCGTCAGAAAATCTTTACAGTGCCCATTAGCTACCGCTATTTGTTAGAGAAGATAGACGACGCTTCAGCTATTGAGGAAAAAAGGGACAATATCAGCTTTACAAGCAACGACGTTGAAGGAGTCTGGCATTTGCTTGAAGAAGCAAAATGTCCGATTGCTGATATTGAGATGACCAATCGCAGTTTGATGGATAGTATTTTTAATGATGGGAGTGTGAAATGACGATGTTTAGAGCTTTGATGCGGAATGAATGGTTGCTAACCAAACGTAACCTTGTTTCTTTTGTAACGGCAATTATCTTGCCCTCTTGTTTCTTTCTCTTTTTCTCGCAGGGAGTTGGGACGAGCTCAGCTGAGCAAACCGTTTTACGAGACTACCTGATGACGATGACAGCCTTTGCTAGTCTTAGTCTTGTTTTCTTCACTCTGCCTTTTTCTCTAGTAGAGGATAGAAAAACCAACCGCCTGCGCCTCTTAAAGCACACACCAGTTCCTATGCCGCTTTATTATCTGGCTAAGATGTTGCGGATTGTTCTCTTTTACCTTGTAGCGATTGTGGTGAGTTTTTCAGTGGGGCACTTTGTGCGTGGGGTTGATCTGCCTACGTCAGAGTGGCTGATGTCAGCGGTTTTACTTATGTTTGCCATGCTGTGCTTTTTGCCTTTTGGTCTGCTGCTATCTACCGTAAAATCCAGCGAAGCCCTATCGACTGCTGGCAACCTTCTCTACATCGGCTTAGCCATGCTTGGTGGCATGTGGATGCCTTTAACTATGTTTCCTGACTGGTTGCAGGCAATCAGCAAGTGCATACCGACCTATCACTTTTATCACTTAGTTACAAGCTACCTCAAAAATGGTACAATAATAAACACATCATTTTTTGTCCTCATTGCTTATGCACTTGGTGCCTTGCTACTGCTATTTTGGACGAGTCAGAAAAAGGAGTTTGGAGACCGTTGAAAAAACACCCCTTGTCATTTATTCGCTACGATGCCGCTTTACTGTTTCTTGTCTTTGCGCTGAGTTCCATCTATGACTGGAAGAGCGCTATTCTTGTGATTCCTGCGACCGTTTTGTTTGCCATAGCTTACTTCTTTTTGGTACGAGATATTTTAGCGAAATGCAACTGGCTGTTTTGGCTTCTTATCCTTGCTTACATCTATGGCATGGTGGTTTTTGGCGATGTCAACTTTGTCTGGTACTTTTTCTTTGCGACTAATCTTTTGGTCTACAAGTTCAATGCTAGCTGGTTTTCTTGGCAATTCATTCTCTTTTATCTGACCCTTTTTGGCGCTGTTGCGACGGTGGTTGTGAGAGATGGTATGAGCGTGGCAAATGCTATGCAGCTTTTGTTTGTGCTTGTCTTTATCATGGGGATTACAGTAGCCTCTAAAAAAGACCATCAGGCACGTCTCATCAAGCAGAAGTTGGTGGAGAAGAACCGCACCATAAACATCCTGTCTGCTGAAAATGAGCGCAATCGTATCGGACGTGATTTGCATGATACGCTTGGGCACACTTTTGCTATGATGACGCTAAAGACCGAGCTTGCCCTAAAGCAGCTAGAAAACAAGCAGTATGACAGCGCCAAGCAGCAAATCGAGGACCTCAATCGTATTAGCCACGAGTCTATGTATGAAGTCCGAGAGATTGTCAATAATCTCAAGTACCGTTCTGTGGCTGAGGAGTTGCAGGAGATTGAGCGTTTGTTTGACCTGTCTGGGATTAGCCTGCAGTTGACAAATAAGCTAGAGCTTGAGAGCTTATCGCCTGTGCTCCAGTCAACGATTACCATGGTTTTACGTGAATTGACCAATAATGTGGTTAAACACAGTGAAGCTAAGCATTGTTACTTAACGCTAGAACGCCATCAAAATGGGAAAGTCGTTATTATCTGTGAGGATGATGGAATAGGCTTTGCCTCACTTACTGGAGATGAGCTAACAAGTATCCATGAGCGCCTGCGGTTAGTCAATGGCACAAGTCTTGTTGTTTCGATGAAAAATCCAACGATTGTTAGGATACAGTTACAAGAGGGAGGTAGAGTATGAGATTATTAGTAGCAGAAGATCAGTCTATGTTGCGTGATGCTCTGTGTCAATTACTCCTTATGGAAGAAAGTGTTGAGACGATTTACCAAGCAAGTAATGGTCTAGAGGCAATAGCTTTGCTTGAAAAAGAATCTGTTGACGTAGCAATTTTAGATGTTGAGATGCCTAAAAAATCTGGGTTAGAAGTTCTGGAATGGATACGTCAACACAGGGAGATAAAAGTTATTATTGTGACAACCTTTAGACGAAGAGGTTATTTTAAACGCGCTTTAGCAGCTAGGGTGGATGCCTATGTCCTAAAAGATCGCTCCACCTCAGAGTTGATGACCACCATAAATACCGTCCTTGCTGGAGGCAAAGAATATTCACCAGAGCTAGTTGAGGATATGGCTTATGATGATAATCCGCTTACCCAGCAAGAGCGTTTGATATTAAAACACATCGCACAAGGTCTGACTAGTAAGGAAATCGCAAAAAAACTCTATCTGTCTGATGGCACTGTCCGAAACTATACCTCTAGGATTTTGAGTAAATTGGGCGTTTCTAATCGCATGGAGGCTATTCAAAAATCATGTCAAAAGGATTGGCTATAAAATGTCTCTAAAGCATGCTATACTGAGTAAATTTAATACACTTGGGGATGTATCAGAGCAATTGTCGATATTGGTTTTGAAAATCAAAGCACTAACAAACAGCCATGATTTGAGCTTTTATTAGCTATATTGGGCTGTTTGCGCTGAACTTTACCATAATTTTCAACCCTTGGTATGAACGTGCTCTAAATGAATCTGACGCCGATAACGTCAATTGAAATTATTGCTTTGGATGACATTAATCTTCTTTTAATCTGTCTCATTTCTCTTATGACAAAGTGTCTGATGGATTGGGGAAATTGTTTGGTAGCTGTTGTGCATATGATTTTCTTAAAAATTTACCAGGCACAATTTCTAAGAAAAGTCTAGAACAACGTATCAAAGAGTGTATTGCTCGCAAAAATGGTTTGGTACTTCTTTTTTGCTGTGCTAGCTTATTTTTACCCATTGGAAGAAAAAGGAGAAAGTCGTACTATCTTCTCCTTTTTATCAATGCAAGCTTGAAATCTCTTAAGTTTTTTGGTAAACTAGAGGAGACGAATGTGGAGGTTTGACATGTCTGAACGTGGTTTGTTAATCGTCTTTTCTGGTCCATCTGGTGTTGGTAAGGGAACTGTGAGACAAAAGATTTTTTCAACATCTGACCATAAATTTGAGTATTCGGTCTCTATGACGACACGCCAACAGCGTCCTGGTGAGGTGGACGGTGTTGACTATCATTTTAGAAGTCGAGAGGAGTTTGAAGAACTCATCAAAAGAGGCGAAATGCTTGAGTATGCCGAATATGTCGGCAATTACTATGGCACACCTTTGACTTATGTCAATGAAACCCTTGACAAAGGAATTGATGTCTTTTTAGAAATTGAGGTGCAAGGGGCTCTTCAAGTTAAATCGAAAGTTCCAGATGGTGTTTTCATTTTCCTGACGCCACCTGATTTGGAGGAACTTCATGATCGTTTGGTTAGTCGTGGAACAGACAGCCAAGAGGTGATACAAAAACGTATAGAGCGTGCTAAAGAAGAAATTGCACTCATGAGTGAGTATGATTATGCCGTTGTAAATGACGAGGTTGCATTAGCTGCTGAGCGTGTCAAGCATATTATTGAGACGGAGCATTACCGTATAGAGCGTGTCATTGGGCGCTATCGTGATATGGTCAAATCAACCTCAAAACTGTAAAAAAAGATAGAAAGAGATAAAAGCTTATGATGTTAAAACCATCAATCGATACTTTGCTTGATAAAGTACCGTCCAAATACTCCTTAGTTGTTCTCCAAGCTAAACGTGCTCACGAATTAGAAGCCGGTGCAAAACCAACTCAAGAGTTTACTTCTGTGAAGCCTACACTTCGTGCTCTTGAGGAAATCGAGTCTGGTAATGTTACCCTTCACCCAGATCCAGAGGCTAAGCGTGTAGCCGTTCGTGTGAAAATTGAAAAAGAACGTTTACGCAAGGAAGAAGAAGAGCGCAAGATTAAAGAGCGTATTGCAAAAGAAAAAGAAGAAGGCGAAAAAATCTAAGGTTTTTAATCTTAGATTTTTCATATTCTTTGATATAATGAGTAAAATAGGTAAATAACTTAGAGTGGAGGTGTTGATGTGAGAGTTGCCCAAGTGATTGTGGATGCTGCGTTGATGCAGACAGACAAGCCTTTTTCTTACGTGATACCAGAGGAATTGGAGAGTTTTATTGAACGTGGTAGTCGAGTTCATGTGCCTTTTGGCGCTGGCAATAGGCTTTTGCAGGGATTTGTAATTGGGATAGAAGAGCGGGATTGTCTTCTTCAGTCTCTCAAGGAAATCGCAGATTTACTCGATCCAGATCCTGTCCTTAATGAAGAACAATTACAACTTGCAGATGCTATGCGACAGACGGTTTTCTCTTACAAGATTTCCATTCTCAAATCTATGCTACCAAATCTTTTGAACTCGCAATATGACAAGCTTTTCTCTACCACGCAAGAGACACCTAACGAGGTTATTGATACTGTTTTTTCTGGGCAGACGAGTGTTCGTTATTCACAGTTGGCAGATTGTCAAAAACAACTTCTAACGGGATTGGCAAGGCAAAAAAAAGTTGCGCTTGATTATGTAGCAAAAGATAAAAAGACAGTAAAAACGCAGAAAGATTATCGAGTCAAACCAAGTGTTTTAGAGCCTTTGAAAATTACTGCTAGAGCTAAAAAGCGCCAAGAATTAAAAGATTATTTAGCGGCGAATCCTACAGGTCATCTCAGTGATTTACGCAATAGGTATTCACGAGATGTCATTCGTTTTTTTGTGGAAAAGCGGGCGATTGAGCTAGTTGATCGTGTTGTTAGTCGTTCCAGTGTTTACTTTGAAACAGTTGAAAAAACTGATTTTCTGACTTTGAATGAGGAACAGGCAGCTATTGTTGAGACGGTGAGTGCCGCTATTGGAAAGGATAGTACGCCTTTTTTGTTGGAGGGGGTGACAGGATCTGGTAAGACTGAGGTTTATCTTCATATTATCGATAAGGTTCTAAAACAAAATAAAACGGCTATCGTTTTGGTGCCAGAGATTTCTTTGACCCCTCAAATGACACACCGTTTTATCTCACGTTTTGGCAAGCAAGTTGCGATTATGCATTCTGGTTTGTCTGATGGAGAAAAATATGATGAGTGGTGCAAAATAAAATCAGGAAAAGCGCACGTTGTTGTAGGTGCACGATCAGCTATCTTTTCACCACTAGAGAATATAGGAGCTATTATCATTGATGAGGAACATGAGGTAAGTTATAAGCAAGAGTCTAATCCTAGATACCATGCAAGAGATGTGGCTTTTCTCAGAGCAAATTATCATAAAGCAGTTGTTGTGTTAGGATCTGCGACACCGAGTATCGAAAGTAGAGCGAGAGCTAGTCGCAAGGTATACCATTTTTTACACTTAACCAAGCGTGCTAACCCTAAAGCCTCCTTACCTAAGATTGAGATTGTAGATTTTCGAGATTATCTTGGACAAAAAAATCCTAGTAACTATACACCACCGCTGTTAGAGAAGATTGCTAACCGTCTTGAAAAAGGTGAGCAGAGTGTTTTGATGTTGAATCGTAGAGGCTACTCGAGTTTTATCATGTGTCGTGAGTGTGCTTATGTAGATAACTGTCCTAATTGTGATATTTCTTTGACGCTACACATGGATACCAAAACAATGAATTGTCATTATTGTGGCTTTGTCAAAAGAATTCCAAGAGCTTGTCCAAATTGTCATAGCCAAAGTATTGCTTATTATGGTACAGGTACACAGAAAGCTTATAATGAATTACAAGAAGTCTTCCCAGAGGCTAGAATTTTACGCATGGATGTGGATACGACACGTCAAAAAGGAGCTCATGAGAAAATTTTGAAGACTTTTGGGAATGAAAAGGCAGATATTTTGCTGGGCACACAGATGATTGCTAAAGGACTTGACTTTCCAAATGTGACTTTGGTTGGTGTTTTAAATGCAGATACGTCACTCAATTTGCCTGATTTTCGCAGTTCAGAGCGTACTTTTCAATTGCTAACGCAAGTGGCAGGACGTGCAGGACGTGCAGATAAGGCTGGCGAAGTGGTAATTCAGACTTATAATCCTGATCATTATGCCGTTCAATTGGCTAAAAATCAAGATTATGAAACCTTTTACCGTTACGAGATGAGTATGCGTAGGGCGATGGAGTATCCTCCTTATTATTATACGGTTGCTATCACTTTATCCTTACCTGATGAGCGTGAGCTGATAAGAAAGTCTTATCAAGTGTTATCTATGTTAAGAGAAAGTTTGAGTGCTAAAGCCAAACTACTGGGTCCAACACCAAAACCTATTGCCAGAACGCATAATTTATATCATTATCACATCATTATCAAATATCGCTTTGAGGATCAGCTTGAGACATCTTTAAATCGTATCCTTGATTGGACACAAGAAAAAGAAAATAAACAACTACGTGTGCAGATTGATAATGAGCCACAAAACATATAGAAAAGAGGTCATATGACAAAACTGATTTTTATGGGAACGCCAGACTTTTCAGCTACCGTGCTAAAGGGGTTATTAGCTGATAAACGTTATGATGTTATAGCTGTCGTGACACAACCAGATCGTGCTGTTGGACGAAAAAAAGAAATTCGCATGACACCTGTCAAGAAAACAGCACTTGAACATCAGTTGCCCATTTACCAACCTGAAAAACTCTCTGGTAGTCAAGAGCTAAAACGCATCATAAATCTAGGTGCAGATGGTATCATCACAGCAGCTTTTGGGCAATTCTTACCAAGCAAGCTCTTAGATAGTGTCGATTTCGCTCTCAATGTCCACGCTTCACTATTACCTAAATACCGTGGAGGGGCTCCTATTCATTATGCTATTATCAATGGAGATGAGGAGACTGGTGTGACTTTGATGGAAATGGTCAAGGAGATGGATGCTGGTGATATGGTGGCTACTCGCAAAACAGCTATTACTGATGAGGATAATGTCGGTACTATGTTTGACAAACTAGCAGTGATCGGACGTGATTTGTTGCTTGATAGTCTGCCTGCCTATCTCTCTGGTCAATTAAAATCGGTTCCACAGGACACTAGTCAAGTGACCTTCTCTCCTAATATCACATCAGAAGAAGAGCGCATTGACTGGAGTCAGTCAGCTCGTTCTATTTTCAATCATGTGCGGGGGATGAATCCTTGGCCTGTGGCGCACACACTGTTTGGTGGCAAACGTTTTAAACTTTATCAAGTGCATGAGGTAGCAGGCGTAGGAAATCCAGGAGAGATTATTCAAAAAAGCAAGAAAGAGTTAATTGTGGCGACTGGTAAGGGTGCTTTGGCGCTTGACGTTATACAGCCAGCAGGTAAGCCTAAAATGGCGATAGCAGATTTTTTAAATGGTGTTGGTCGTAACTTGCAGGTAGGAGATTACTTTGGAAACTAAAACAAAACAGACACGTTTGGTGGCTCTTGAAATATTGGAACATATCTTTAGCGAAGGGGCTTATTCGAACATTGCTCTTGATAAACAGCTAAGAAAAGATCAGCTATCATCAAAGAATAAAGCACTTGTTACAGAGATTGTCTATGGTACGGTTGCACGAAAATTGACGCTTGAGTGGTACTTATCTCACTATATCGCTAATCGTGAGGAACTTGAAAAAAAAGTTTACACACTTTTGATGTTGAGTTTATATCAATTGTTGTATCTGGATAAAATTCCCCACTATGCCATTGTCAATGAGGCCGTTAATCTTGCGAAAAACATAATCAGTCTAAAGAGTAGCAAGCTAGTCAATGCAGTGCTACGTCGTATCCTTAGAGAAGGTTTGCCAGATCTATCTAGTATTAAGCGTAAAAATAAACGCTTATCCATTACTTACTCTACACCAGTCTGGTTGGTCAAAAAATTGATAGATGAGTATGGTAAAGAGCGCGCAGAATTGATTTTAGCTAGCCTTTTTGTTCGCAGTAAAGCCAGTGTACGTGTTACGCATTTGGAGGAAAAAAATAATATCAAAACCGCTCTTGGGCTTAAAGAGTCGCTAATTGCTGACACAGCCTTGGTGTCTGAGACAGGGCATTTTTCAGCATCACACTATTTTCAAGAAGGACGAATCACGATTCAAGATGAGTCTAGTCAACTGGTAGCACAGACCTTAGATATCACAGGAGATGAATCTATTCTTGATGCTTGTAGTGCACCTGGTGGTAAGACTAGTCACATGGCATCTTATCTTACGACAGGACACATCACAGCACTTGACCTTTATGACCACAAGCTTGCCTTAGTGCGTGCTAATGCAGATCGTCTGCATGTTGCTGATAAAATCACGACGAAAAAACTAGATGCTACAAAAGTTCACCACGTTTTTCCGCAAGATAGTTTTGATAAAGCGTTAGTTGATGCGCCATGCTCAGGTATTGGACTGATAAGACGAAAACCTGACATCAAATACAATAAAAATAACCAAGACTTTGAGCGATTAGCCAAAGTCCAGCTAGAAATCTTAAATAGTGTTTGTCAAACCATACGAAAAGGTGGTATAATAACATATAGTACTTGTACGATTTTTGGAACTGAAAACCATCAAGTTATTAAACAGTTCCTAAAAGAACATCCTCATTTTACACAAGTAAAACTGACACACCCTTGCCAAGAATTGGTAGAAGATGGTTGTATCACCATTACTCCAGAGCAGTATGGTTGCGATGGCTTTTTCATCGCTCAACTTAAACGCATGGCATGAGTGTTTAGAAAGAATAGACAACAGTCGGAAGAAAAACTATGGAATTATCACTGTTAACGGACGTTGGGCAACGTCGAACGAGCAATCAAGATTATGTAAGCCATTTTGAAAATAAAAAAGGTGTTACTCTTGTGGTGTTAGCAGACGGCATGGGAGGACATCGTGCTGGAAATGTCGCCAGCGAGATAACAGTCCTAGATCTTGGTAGACTTTGGAGTAAAACTCATCTGATAGAATTAGTGGATATTCGTGATTGGTTGATTAATGTCGTTGAAGAGGAAAATCAAAAAATTCATGACATGGGACGACAAGAAGAGTACCGAGGTATGGGGACAACTGTTGAAGCCGTAGCTATTGTTGACAATAATATTATTTTTGCCCATGTTGGTGACTCTAGGATTGGGCTTGTTCGAGGGAGTGATTATCACTTGTTGACCAGTGATCATTCTTTGGTTAATGCGCTAGTAAAAGCAGGTGAAATTACTGAGGAGGAAGCAGAAGTGCATCCGCAAAAAAATATCATTACTCAGTCTATCGGACAGGCAAACCCAGTGGAGCCTGATTTAGCCACTCATGTTCTTGAAGCAGGCGACTATCTTGTTATCAATAGCGATGGCTTGACCAACATGATTTCAAAAGAGGACATCACTACTATCTTAGCAAAAGACATGTCCTTAGATGATAAGAGTAGAGCTTTGGTTGCACTTGCAAATGAGCGTGGAGGCTTGGATAATATTTCTGTCGCTTTGGTTCATTTTGAAAGTGAGGCAAGCACATGATACAAATTGGAAAGTTGTTTGCTGGTCGTTATCGGATTTTAAAATCCATTGGACGAGGAGGTATGGCAGATGTTTATCTAGCACGTGATCTCATCTTGGATAATGAAGAAGTTGCTATTAAGGTTTTGCGTACCAATTATCAGACAGACCAGATTGCAGTTGCACGTTTCCAACGTGAAGCGCGTGCCATGGCGGAGCTTAGCCATCCCAATATCGTAGCGATTCGTGATATAGGTGAGGAGGATGGACAACAGTTTTTGGTTATGGAGTATATTGATGGCTTTGATCTTAAGCGCTATATTCGAGAAAATGCTCCTCTTTCCAATCCATTTGTGGTGCGCATCATGGAAGAAATCCTCTCTGCGATGGCCTTGGCTCATCAACAAGGAATTATTCATCGTGACTTGAAGCCACAAAACATTCTCTTGACACATGATGGCACTGTTAAAGTTACAGATTTTGGTATTGCAGTTGCTTTTGCTGAAACTAGTCTGACGCAAACAAATTCTATGCTAGGCTCTGTGCATTACCTCTCACCTGAGCAAGCACGTGGTTCAAAGGCAACTGTGCAAAGCGATATTTATGCTATGGGAATTATGCTTTTTGAGATGCTAACAGGGCATATTCCATACGATGGCGATAGTGCAGTTACGATTGCTCTTCAGCATTTTCAGCAGCCTTTACCATCTATTATTGCAGAAAATAAGGCAGTTCCACAAGCTTTAGAAAATGTTGTCATTAAAGCTACAGCTAAAAAGTTGACAGATCGCTATACATCTACTGTTGAGATGAGTCGTGACTTAGCAACATCTCTTAGCAATAGTCGAAAAAATGAGTCTAAAATCATCTTTGGGGATAATGAGACGACAAAAACATTGCCAAAATTTTCTCAAACACAGACTATTTCTCCCACAGACCAGCTTTTAGAAAAACAAGAAACAACTAGAGAACATAAGGAACAAGATTCTTCTCAAGTAGCAGCTAATATTGCTGATACCAAAGCAACAAGTAAGAAAAAAAAGAAAAAGTCCTTACGCAGACGTTTGTCAAGGGGGCTAGTGAAAGTTTTCATAGCTTTATTGGCAATTGTTATTGGAACGATTGCTTATCTCACATTTACATCGCCTACGACTGTAAAAGTTCCTAATGTTTCAGGGATGAGCTTATCACAAGCAAAGACTAAACTAACCGATATGGATCTTAGAGTAGGCGAGGTTAAGGAGATAGAAAGCTCAGACATAGACAGCGGTCAGGTGGTTAAAACAGACCCAGTTGCAGGAACAACAAGAAAGCAAGGCTCAAAGATAAACATCTATGTTGCTTCGGCTACCAAGATTATCACAATGCAAGACTTTATAGGTGATAGCTACAGTTCAGCTGTCTCGACGCTAAAGAGCAAGTATGGTGTCAAGAACTCGCAGATCACAAAGAAAACCGTGCCTACTACTGAGTATGAAAATGGCACCATTATTAGTCAAACACCTAGCTCTGGTGAAAGTTTCACTGTTGGTGGTACGAGCAAGATTACTTTTACCGTCGCCAAAAATAATAGTGTTGAAATGCCAAATCTCTATCAAATGACCTATGCAGATGCGTTAGCGACGTTAAAGAGTTTAGGAGTCAAGACCAGTCGTATCAAGACTTATGTGTATGATAGCAACACAGCTAGCTATATGTTTGGTAGCGTTAGCCGATCAGATATCGTCATAGCACAGGAACCATATGCTGGCAATCGTATTGACCTCTCTTCAGATGAGATTATCCTCTACTTTGGTAGTGCAGATAACCGTGATACCAATACACAAAGTTCATCCACACAAGAATCTGAGCAAAGTAGTCAAAGTAGCTCACAAAGTAGTTCAAATAGCAACACTAGTGAGACGGACGCTTCACAAGAAGCAAGCAGTAGTACAGAATCGCAATCTTTTTCTGACTAAAGAGAGCGAATATAGATAGAATGAATGAGGCTGGGACATTTGTCTCAACCTCATTTTTAGCTTTTAAAAAGAAAGGTGGGTTATGCGAAAGTTTCAATTTTTTGTGATTGTTGAGCTTGTTTTATTGACACTTGCTTTGCTGACTATTTTACGAGAAGATTTATCACGTTTTATTCTCCTTGTCGCAGCACTTTTGATAGTGTTACGTTTTTACAATCAGGATAATAGGGGAGATTTCCTTTTGAGTGCTAGTCTTTTGCTGTTGCTTTTCATTTTTATGCTCAATCCCTATATTATCCTCATGGTGGTGTTTGCTGTAATTTATGTAGTGCTTAATCATTTTTCGCAAGTCAAAAAGAAAAATCGCTATGCACTTGTTCAATTCCAGAAAGCTTCGCTTTCAGCAAAACATCGACGTAATCAATGGATTGGTAGTCATGATTATGAAAGTGATAGCTATGCTTTTGATGATATCAATATTATCCGTATGGTAGGAAGTGATACGATTGATTTAACGCAGGTCATTGTAAAAGGGATGGACAACGTGATTCTTATTCGTAAGGTGATTGGTCCAACGACTATTATTGTTCCAATTGACGTTGCGATTAAAGCAGAGGTGAGTTTGATTTATGGTAGTATTCGTTATTTAGACTTTGAACAATATGATTTACGCAATGAAACGATTAGACTTTTTAAAGAGAGTGATTGTAAAAAAGTAAAGCAAGTCAAGCTAGTGATCAATACTTTAGCAGGAGATGTGGAGGTCAAACGGCAATGAAAAAGCATTATTATCTACTTCTTCTCTTTTATGCCTTTTTAACGGTATTAGCGATTGTCTTTGTGACCCTTGATAGTCTTAAGATTGACCTCATACGTTCTTTTAAAAATATTTGGTTAGTAGAACGCTTCATCTTTTCTATGTTTTTCATCACTATATCTCTGACGCTGTTGCTATTTTTGTTCTGGGTTATTCTGGATGATTTGAGTAAACGTCAGATTAATCTAAATCTTCGGCGTATTTTGGCCAATACACCACTAAAAGTTGAAGAAGATACAGAACTTAATACAAATTTAAAACGCTTGTCTAAGAAAATGGAACAGTTGACAACGAGTCTCCAAAATACAGAAAATATAGGTTTATTAAATGGTGAAGAAATCATAAAAAAAGAGCGTGGACGTATTGCTCGTGATTTGCATGATACAGTGAGTCAGGACCTGTTTGCCTCCACTATGATTTTATCAGGACTTATCCAAACAGTTAGCCATGTGGATAAGAAAGTCATGACTGGACAGCTTCAAATTGTGGAAGAGATGCTTGAGAAAGCACAGAATGATTTACGAATTTTGCTACTGCATTTACGTCCTATTGAGCTTGAAAATCGTACCTTATCTGAAGGCTTTGACCTCATTTTAAAAGAACTGACTGATAAAAGCAATATCCAAGTAGTTTACGAAAATAATGTGACCATACTCCCTAAGAAAGTTGAAGATAATGTTTTTCGTATTGGACAGGAATTTATCAGTAACACTCTAAAGCATGCCAAAGCGACTCGTCTTGAGGTTTATCTCCATCAGACAAAAAATAATTTGCAGCTTAAAATGGTTGATGATGGCATTGGTTTTGATATTGATGAACATCATGAGTTGAGTTATGGTCTAAAAAACATCAGAGACCGAGTGGAAGACTTAGCAGGGACTGTTCAGTTGCTTAGCCAAGTAGGTAAAGGTACGAGTTTAGATGTACGCCTGCCTTTAATAGATGAAAAAGTACACAAAGATATACAAGAAAGTGAGAATAACGATGATTAAGGTGATTTTAGTAGACGATCATGAAATGGTTAGACTTGGCTTAAAGAGTTTTTTAGATTTACAAGAGGACGTTGAGGTTATCGGTGAAGCAAGCAATGGTCAAGAAGGTATTCATCTAGCTCTAAAGAAGCGTCCTGATGTGGTAGTGATGGATCTTGTCATGCCTGAAATGGATGGTGTTGAGGCAACGTTAGCATTGTTAAAAGAATGGAAAGAAGTTAAAATTTTGGTGTTAACCTCTTATTTAGACAATAGCAAGATTTATCCTGTCATTAAAGCGGGCGCAAAAGGCTATATGCTCAAAACCTCTAGTGCATCAGAAATTTTAAATGCCGTTCGAAAGGTTGCTAAAAATGAGCTAGCAATTGAAACAGAAGTTGATAAAAAGATAAAAGCTCATGACAGTCAGACAGAACTTTATGAAGAGTTGACTGCTAGAGAACGTGATATTTTAGCGCTTTTAGCTAAAGGTTACGACAACCAAACGATTGCAGATGAACTCTTTATCTCTCTAAAAACGGTCAAAACACATGTCTCAAATATTTTAGCCAAGTTAGAAGTGACAGATCGCACTCAAGCCGTTGTTTATGCCTTTCAACATCATCTTGTCCCACAAGATGATTATTAAATGGTATAATAAAAATATATGAATAATTTAATTATTAAAAGGAGTCTATTATGGATGCGAAAGTAAAATATAAAGCTAAAAAAATAAAAGCTGTTTTTTTCGATATCGACGATACTCTTCGTAGGAAAGCAACAGGTTTTATCCCAGATACGATTCAGACGGTTTTTGAAGAACTCAAGAAAAAAGGCATTGTTGTTGGGATTGCCACAGGACGTGCTTATTATGGTGTGGTTCCAGAAATTCGTTCCTTAGAGCCTGATTATTTTGTGACGATAAATGGTGCTTACATCCTTGATAAGAAAGCAGAGCCAATTCAAAAGCATCCTATTTCAAAAGACATTATTAAAGACTATATCTCTTGGGCAAGAGAAAGCAAGATTGCCTATGGTTTTTGTGGTGCTGATAAGCCGATTGTATCAGAGCGTTCAAAACTTATTGATGATGCCATGGTGCCAGTCTATGGAATCTGTGACGTTGATTCTGACTATTATAAGAATAATGATGTCTATCAAATGTGGACTTTTGAGGAAGTTGGTGATAGTTTACAGCTTTCAACTGAATTACAAGAACATTTGCGCTTAGTGCGTTGGCATGAAAATTCATCTGATGTTGTTCAATCTCATATTTCAAAAGCAACAGGTGTCAAAGAAGTTGCTGATAAGCTTGGATTGCGTTCTGAAAATATTCTTGTCTTTGGTGATGGACCAAATGATATGGAAATTTTTGATTATGCTGGTCTTTGTGTCGCTATGGGAGATGGGGTTTCTGAGTTAAAGGAAAAAGCAGATTACGTGACAACTACTCTTGAAGAACATGGTATTTATCAAGCTTTGGTTGCACTTGGTCTCGTAGATAAAAAACGTTCTTTTCCACAAGTTGATATCGAAACATTTGATGGGCCAGTGGCGACCATCAAGACAAACCTTGGTGATATGATTGTGAAGCTTTTTGCTGACCATACACCCAAAACAGTCGCAAACTTTCTTGGTCTTGCTAAACAAGGATATTACGATGGTATTACTTTTCATCGTGTTATCAAGGAGTTTATGATTCAGGGGGGAGATCCTACTGGTACTGGTATGGGGGGAGAGTCTATTTATGGAGAGAGCTTTGAAGACGAGTTTTCAGAAGAACTTTATAATATTCGTGGCGCACTTTCTATGGCAAATGCAGGACCAAATACTAATGGGAGTCAATTTTTCATTGTTCAAAATAGTAAGATACCTTATGCTAAAAAAGAACTCGTACGTGGGGGCTGGCCAGAGGAAATCGCAGAAATCTATGCCACAAATGGTGGAACTCCTCACTTAGATTACCATCACACGGTCTTTGGTCAGTTAATCGGTGAAACGTCTTATCAAACTTTAGATAAAATTGCTTCTGTAGAGACAAAAGAACAAGATAGACCAGTTGAGGATGTTGTTATTGAGACAATTGAGGTTAAAGAGTAGATGAGAATTGGTGAAAAATACGAAGGAACAATCACAGGCATTAAGCCATATGGAGCCTTTGTTTTACTAGAGAATGGTGTGACTGGTCTGATCCATATTTCTGAGATTAAGACGGGATATATCGACAACATCTATAAAGTCTTGTCTATAGGTGAAGAAGTCTTGGTGCAGGTGGTTGATTATGATGAGTTTAGCCAAAAAGCTAGCCTTTCTATGCGTACTTTGGAGGAGGAGAGGCATCGTTTTCCTCATCGCCACCGTTTCTCAAATAGTCGCTATAAGATTGGCTTTAAACCCTTTGTCGAGGAATTACCCGCTTGGATAAGAGAAGCAAAAGTCTTTTTGAAGCAACAAAAACATAACTAAAAAGAAGTCTCGTTTGAGACTTCTTTTAGTTATTAAAATTATATAGACTGGTTGATAGGTAGCGTTCCCCATTATCAGGTAAAAGAGCAAGAACTTTTTTTCCTTCCCCCAGTTCTTTAGCAACTTTGATTGTTGCAGTAATGGCTGCCGAAGCAGAAATCCCTGCTAAAAATCCCTCTTTGACACCTATGGTACGTCCAGTTGCTAAAGCATCGTCAGACTTAATACGAATGATTTGGTCGTAAGCATTGGTATCAAGCGTATTTGGAATAAAACCGGCAGAGATACCTTGGATTTTGTGTGGTCCAGGTTGCTCACCAGAGAGGACAGCAGACTCATCTGCTTCAACAGCGTATATTTTGATATTTGAATTTGCTTTTTTGAGAGCACGAGAAACTCCTGTTATCGTTCCACCTGTACCCACACCTGCTACAAAAGCATCTAAGCCATCTTTACCAAATGCTTTTAGAATTTCTTGACCCGTTGTTTTTTCGTGGATAGCAGGATTGGCTGGATTTTCAAATTGGCTTGGGATGAACCCATTACGCTCTTTAGCGATTTCTTGAGCTTTGATGATAGCACCTTTTGTGCCTTCATTTCCTGGTGTCAAGACTAGCTCAGCGCCGTAAGCTTGGATAATTTTCCGACGTTCAATAGACATAGTATCAGGCATGGTAATAACCACTTTGTAGCCTTTGGCACTCCCAACCCAAGAAAGTCCGATGCCGGTATTTCCAGAAGTTGCCTCGACGATAGTATCTCCAGGTGTAATAATACCACGTGCTTCAGCATCTTCAATCATAGCAAGTGCGATACGGTCTTTGACAGAAGAACCTGGATTGAATGCTTCAATTTTGACGTAAACGTCAGCTACTCCTTTAGGGACAATACGGTTGAGTTTAATAATTGGTGTATTTCCAATCAATTCAGTAATAGAATTAAAAATCGTTGACATAAGGGAACCTCTCTCTTTAGGTTTGTAACTTTAGTATAAACGCCGTCTCTTTGATTGTAAAATACACATTTTTTATCATTGTGATAGGTCTTTTTTATCACCAAGAGTGATAGGGACTTCGATAATCTGTGAATCTATTTTTTTAGTAGTAATTTTTCCTTGGTAAAAATCAATCAGTTGTTCGCATGTTGTTTCAAGAAGGTCAGGATCAACATAAAATTCTGTTGTGACTTGTTCTAAGAAACGTGTATTTCGCTCAGTGAGTGCTTTTTGATTCAGAAAGTTATTCAAGACTTGATATTGTGGGTAAGTCAGTGTGACTTTAAGACCAGCTTGTTCTTTGACGTGTACTAGTCCTATTTTTTTAGTAGCGTGAGCAATACTACCAGAATAAGCACGAATTAATCCTCCAGCTCCTAACTTGATACCACCAAAATAGCGTGTCACCACAGCAATAACATTAGTGAGCTCTTGTTTTTCAAGTACTGTTAACATGGGGACACCAGCTGTTCCACTTGGTTCACCGTCATCGCTAGAACGTTTAATTTCTCCTCTTTCTCCTATAATCATTGCCGAGCAGGAGTGATTTGCTTTGTAGTGTTTTTTTTTAATTGTAGCGAGATAGTCCCTGCCTTCTTCTTCGCTAGTGATTCGTTTTAAGTGGCAGATAAAGCGTGATTTTTTGATGATGTCCTCAATAACACCATCCTCTCTTATTGTTTTATAGTCCATATCAAAATTGTACCAAAAACTTTACTTTTAGCAAGTTTTCCGAATAGATAGATATGGAGAAACAACAGGATTTTTACGGACGACGTTTACCTAAGGAAAGAGTACCAGAAACTTTTTGGGATCAAGCAGATCTGATACCTGCTTTTAGACAACTTGGTCATTGCGACGTTTGTATACGTTGTGGGCAGGCTGTTCCTAGAGAAAATTTACTTCCGACAGGAAACTATTATTGCAGATTCTGTTTGGTTTTTGGACGTTTGACAAGTGAGAGTCAACTTTGCTCTTTTCCGCAAAAACTCTTTCCAGCTACGAAGTGTCTTCGATGGTCTGGTCAACTAACGCCTTTTCAAAAAGAAGTTTCAGATGCTCTCGTTAATGGTCTGATAAAAAAAGAAAATTTACTTGTACATGCTGTAACAGGAGCAGGAAAGACAGAGATGATATATCAGGTTATGGCACGTGTTATTGATAAGGGTGGCGCCGTTTGTGTAGCAAGTCCTAGAGTAGATGTTTGTATAGAATTGGACAAGCGTTTTAGACGTGATTTTTCTTGTTCCATTAGCTTGTTACATGGTGAGTCAGAAAATTACCGACGTTCACCTTTAGTTGTTGCCACGACACATCAGCTGATGACTTTTTATAGAGCTTTTGATTTATTGATTATTGATGAGGTAGATGCCTTTCCTTTTGTGGATAATGCTTGTCTTTATCATGCTGTAGAGCAAGCGACAAAATCAGATGGTATTAATATCTACTTAACAGCAACCTCGACAGATGCTCTAGAAAAATTAGTTAAAAAAGGAAAACTCAAAAAACACCACTTAGCACGGCGCTTTCATGCTAATCCCCTCGTTGTGCCAAAGACGATTTGGCAGGAAAATAGCTGGAAATCTCTTGCTAAACAGCAACTGCCAAGACCTTTGTATCATTATCTTAAGAGGCAGAGAAAAACGGAATATCCCCTCTTAATTTTTTATCCTAATATCAAGGAAGGAAAGCAGTTTGCTGAGTGTCTGCAAGGCTATTTTCCAGAAGAAAAAGTTGGTTTTGTTTCCAGTAAAACCGTTAATCGATTGGAATTGGTGGATGCTTTCCGAACACAAGAGATCACTATTCTTGTGTCAACAACTATTTTGGAGAGAGGGGTGACGTTTCCTTGTGTAGATGTTTTTGTGATAGAAGCACATCACAGGATATATACTAGAAGTGCTTTAGTGCAAATCGCTGGTCGTGTCGGAAGAAGTAAGGAGCGTCCGACAGGTGAATTGCTATTTTTCCACACAGGTCTCACAACAGCTATAAAACAATCCATAGCAGAAATTAAAGAAATGAATCATAAGGGAGGCTTTTAATGACGTGTTTACTATGCGGACAATATCGCAAAGAGGCGGTGCGGTTTTCAGATATATTATTCTTAAAACCAATAGAGTATGGATTGTGTAAGGACTGTCATCAAAGTTTTGAGAAAGTATCAAAAGTCCATTGTCCTAATTGTTTTAAACCAGATATAAATGAGACATGTCGTGATTGTAAAGAATGGGAACAAAAGGGACACACCGTCATTCACCAAGCACTCTATCAATATAATGATAGTATGAAAGCTTATTTCTCTTCCTTTAAGTTTGAGGGAGACTACTTATTACGTTATGCATTTGCAAAAGATATGAAAGCGCATTTACGAACCTATAAAGGCTATACTGTTGTCCCAGTTCCTATTAGTGTTAAGCGCTATCAAGAGCGTCAATTTAATCAAGTCACTGCTTTACTAGATGCAGCTAAAATAACATATAAAGAACTTCTTCAAAAAGAACACGTCACTAAGCAATCCAGTCTTTCAAGACAAGAACGTTTATCTCACATCAATCCCTTTTCTGTAGTATCAAAAGCTCAACTTCCTGATAAGGTTGTGGTGGTTGATGACATCTATACAACAGGTGCCACGCTTGCTGACATTGTCTTTTTATTGAGAGAAAAAGGGGTCAAACAGATAAGGACTTTTTCATTGGTACGCTAAACGCTTGCAAACTTTCATGAAAGCGGTTATAATGATAATAAAGAAAGCGTGATGAGCGCAAGAAAGAGGTACTTTATGATTAAATTTAGTATTCGCGGAGAAAATATCGAAGTTACGGATGCCCTTCGTACCTATGTTGAAAACAAGTTAGCTAAGATTGAAAAGTATTTTAATGAAAGTCAAACACTGAATACACGTGTCAACCTAAAGGTTTATCGTGAGAAATCTTCAAAAGTTGAGGTGACCATCTTGGTGGATGGAGTTGTATTACGTGCTGAGGACGTTTCTCAGGATATGTATGGCTCTATTGACTTGGTTGTTGATAAGATTGAACGTCAAATTCGCAAAAACAAGACTAAGATTGCCAAAAAACATCGTGAAAAAGTGTCAGCTGGACAAGTTTTCACGACTGAATTTGAAGCAGAGGTAATCGAGCAGGTTCCAGAAACAAAGGTTGTTCGTACTAAACATGTTAGTTTAAAACCGATGGATGTTGAAGAAGCTATTTTACAGATGGAACTTTTGGGGCATGATTTCTTTATCTATACAGATGGCGAAGATGGTACAACAAACGTTCTTTATCGTCGTGAAGATGGTCAACTAGGACTTATTGAAGCAAAATAAGAAAGCGAATGTTGGCGTCTTAAGAGATGGTGTTTCAAGAAATTTATAATAAAAAAACGCTTTGGAATAATTGTAATGCGCTCCAATCGTTAGATTTTATATCTAACGATTGGAGCGCATTTTTTATGAAACTAACCTATGAGGATAAATTAGAGATATATAAGTTGAGAAAACAAGGAGTTAGTTGGTCACAGATTTGTAACCAATTTGATGTCAACGTTAGTGAACTGAAGTATATGGTTCGCTTGATGGATTAATATGGTACTGAGGTGATCAAAAAAGACCAAAATTCTTACTACTCTCCTGAGTTAAAGAAATAACGAATAAAGTGTTCCTTCAGAGCCATTTTTAAGACAAGTTTCACTCGATTGCACTCTCCCAAATTGGATAGTGTAATACAAAAAATGGGTATACTATTGTTTAGAAAACAAGAAAGAGACCACAAAAAATGAGACGTAAACCAAAAAAACAGTAGAAGACATGACTGAACTAGAACGCTTGCAATATGAAAATGAGTACCTAAGAGCAAAGAACGCTGTGCTTGCAGTATCTTGTTGTTAATCGCTTAGTCGCTAGCTCCTTGTTCTTAGACAAGCCTTACAGGTATATTCGTTTCGTACGACTATCGCCAAAAAGTTGAGAGAATACCACTTGAGGGACGCAGAAAAGATCAGAGAGCAGTTTTGAAGTATGAAGCATATCAAGAGTAGCTAGATGAACACGAATTTGATGAGTATTTATACCTGCCTAACTATCCCTTTGATAGAAAAAATTATCAATAATAGGTATTTTAGGATTGAAATGAACATGGAGTTTGAATGATGGAACAATATATTTCTGAGGCACTGGTTGAAGCTGGTATTGATTTAGCGACCTTAACTTTAAAGGGAACAACATTAGTGAATAGTAAAATTCAATCCTTAAAAGATGAAAGAAATGCTGAGAAATTGCGTAATACATATGATGAAATAATAAATGAGTTGCTTTCTGAAAGAGAACAGGCAATAAGGATAGCTTACAAGCATATAAAGAGGAATATGAACGTGTAAATATTGAAGATGAGGACATAGAGTATTTGTATAAAATTTTGATTTAAGTCATTTCAGTATCATTATTTCCTTAAAAGTAAAGGAATGAAACCTTTTGTGTTTCGTAAGGGGAATAGTCCTGACAATGGGATAATGGAATCCTTCTTTGGCATTTTGAAGACCGAGATGTTCTATGGCAAAGAATCGTCATTTAAGACTATCGAACAGTTGAAGCAAGCTATTTCAGACTGTATTGATTATTACAACGATAAAAGAATCAAAATAAAATTAAAAGGACTGAGTCCTGAGCAAGACAGGATTCAATCTTTAGCATAAATTAATTGTCTAACTTTTTGGGAAACAGTACAAAAGTTTAGAGTTTTGTACAAGCTTTTAAATGTTTGGTTGACTTTTGACGTGGTATAATAAGAAGTAAAGGAGTTGACCATGTTATCAAAAGCTAAATCAAGATATGTTATTCGAGAGATTATCAAGCTCTTTCCAGACGCTAAGCCAAGTTTAGATTTTACATCTATTTTTGAGCTTTTAGTTGCTGTTATGCTATCTGCACAGACAACAGACGCTGCTGTTAATAAAGTGACACCTGCTTTATTTGAGCATTTTCCAAGTCCAGAAAGCTTCGCCAAAGCAACTCCGACAGAGATTGAACCTTACATCTCAAAATTAGGACTTTACCGCAATAAAGCTCGTTTTCTTCATAAATGTGCTATTCAGTTATTAGAAAATTTTGATGGTCAGGTTCCAAAATCAAGAGAAGAACTCGAGAGTTTATCGGGTGTTGGGCGCAAGACTGCGAATGTGGTATTAAGTGTTGGCTATGGTATACCTGCTTTTGCTGTAGATACACATGTGACACGCATTTGCAAGCATCATCAGATTTGTAAATCGGATGCGACACCTCTTGAGATTGAAAAGCGCGTTATGGATGTTTTACCAAAAGAGGAGTGGCTAAAAGCTCACCAAGCGATGATTTCTTTTGGGCGAGCAATTTGTCATCCCAAAAATCCAGAATGCGATAAATATCCACAGCTTTATCATTTTCCAAAAGGTTTGTCCTAAAATAGTTGGTTAAGTTGTTGAATGAGAAGGATAGTAGCAAAACCAATAGCTAAAAAAGGAACAAAAGCAATGGGCTTTTTCTCTTGTTTCTGTTTTATAATGTAGATAATACCTAGCCAAGATCCAATTTGGATAATCCATAGGAGACTCACCTTATCTGATATAAGACTGAGAGAGGCAAGATAGAGAAAGTCACCACTCCCCATTTTCAGAGGAAATAGATAAGCTAAAATACCAAGCAGACATAAGATAATAAAAAGAGTATAATCATGAGCTAATGGTAGCAAAAGCATGGTAAAGATTAGCCATACAAGTACAGGATACTCTTGTTGATCATAATCATAGAGGGCAAGTGTTAGACTCATAAACAATGCTAATAAGGTCGCTAATTGCAAATACCCAAGTCCAAAAAGGACAAATGCTACCCCAGAAGCTGCTTCAATAACCATATAGCGTTTTGGGATTATGTACTGACAATGTTTACAACGGCTATTGTAATACATTTGTGAGAGTATAGGAATCATCTCGCAAACGCCTAATCGCTTTTGACAATGATTGCAGTGACTAGCAGGCAGTATAATCGATTGTTCAGGAAAACGATCCACAACAAGACCTAAAAAAGAAGCAATAGATGCCCCTAGGCTAAAGTATAATAGAATATTCATATCTTTTTATTCGTAAAAAATGTTATGACTTGCAATTCATTTCAAAAAAGGTATAATGATAATATAAATAATAATCATTCTAAAAAAATAATGATTATTATAAAGCAGTCATTTTATAATTAGGAGGACGAAATATGACTCAAATTTTAGACAAAGAAGCTATTCACACTGCTGTTACACATAATGTCACAGCTCCAGGTTCAAAAAATGCTAAGACAAAGGCTGTCTTAAATCAAGCAGTTGCCGATCTTTCAAAAGCTTATTCTATTGTGCATCAAGTGCATTGGTATATGCGTGGCGCAGGTTTTTACTACTTGCACCCCAAAATGGATGAATTGATGGATAGTCTTAATGCAACTCTGGATGAAATGAGTGAGCGTTTGATTACGATTGGTGGTGCTCCTTATTCAACACTCAAAGAATTTGATGAAAACTCTCGTTTGAGTGAAATAAAGGGTTCTTTTGATAAACCAATAACAGATTATTTAGCACGTTTGGTAGATGTCTACACTTATCTATCAAACCTCTATCAAGTGGGACTCGATGTTACTGATGAAGAAGGTGACAACCCAAGTAATGACCTCTTCTCAGATGCACAAGCTGACGTTGAAAAGACCGTCTGGATGCTTCAGGCTGAGCTTGGCAAAGCACCAGGACTTCGTAAATAAGTTTTAAGGCTAGAGGTTTACTTTAGCCTTTTTAAAATGGAAGTCAAAGAAAGTGCAAACGATTGCACAGAGCTGTTGAAAACTCTCTATATTTTTGGTAAAATAGCAATATGAAAACACTTTATGATGTGCAACAACTATTGAAAAGTTTTGGTATTTATGTTTATGTCGGTAAGCGTCTTTACGACATCGAAGTGATGAAGATAGAGCTTGAAAAGCTTTACGAAAATCATCTCATTGCAAAAGATGATTATCTTAAAGCAGAATTGATCTTAAGACATGAACATCGTATAGAGGAGGAGAAAGTAAATGGCAAAAAAACTTTTGGGTATTGACCTTGGTGGAACGACAATCAAGTTTGGTATTCTAAAGCAAGACGGTACCGTCCAGGAAAAATGGGCGATTGATACCAATACTTTAGAAAATGGGAAACATATTGTTCCTGATATCGTGGCGTCCCTGAAACACCGTATGAGTTTGTATGGTTTGACAAAAGATGATTTTATTGGGATTGGTATGGGTTCTCCTGGTTCTGTTGATCGAGATAAAAAAACGGTAACAGGTGCTTTTAATCTAAATTGGGCAGATACACAGGAAGTAGGCTCTGTCATCGAATCTGAGTTAGATATTCCATTTGCCATTGATAATGATGCTAATGTTGCAACACTTGGTGAGCGTTGGGTTGGTGCGGGTGCCAATAATTCGGATGTTGTCTTTGTGACGCTTGGTACAGGTGTAGGTGGCGGTGTGATTGCAGGTGGCAATCTAATACACGGTGTTGCTGGTGCTGGAGGTGAAATCGGACATATCGTTATTGAACCTGAAAATGGCTTTGAGTGTACTTGTGGCAATATCGGTTGTCTTGAGACAGTTGCTTCAGCAACAGGTGTTGTCCGTGTTGCACGTCGAATTGCAGAAGAGTACGAGGGAGATTCTTCTATAAAAACTGCTATTGATAATGGAGATGTGGTAACAAGTAAAGACATTTTTGATGAGGCAAAAAATAGCGATACTTTTTCTTTGTTAGTTGTGGATAAAGTATCTCAATGTTTAGGTTTAGCGATTGCAAATATCTCAAATATCCTAAATCCTGATTCTATCGTTATTGGTGGTGGCGTCTCAGCGGCGGGCGAATTTTTGCGTAGTCGGGTTGAAAAATATTTTATACGCTATGCTTTTCCACAAGTGCGTAAATCAACTAGGGTTAAAATTGCAGAGCTAGGCAATGACGCTGGAATTATCGGAGCAGCTAGCCTTGCTAGCAAGTTTGTAGCAGATTAGGAGGTAGTCATGCTTATCTGGGTTTTAGTTGCCATTATGGTCTGTATCATGCTTTATACAGCATGGAACTATTTTCGAGTACGTCGGTCAGCGATTTTTTTGGATAATCGTAGCTTTGAAGAGAGAATGCATTCTGGACAGTTGATTGATATTCGGGAATCAAGTGCTTTTCAGAAAAAGCACATTTTAGGTGCACGAAACTTACCTGCTAGTCAATTGAAAAATAGCCTTTCTGCTATCCGCAAGGACAAGCCAGTACTCATCTATGATAATAATCGTAGTCAGTCGCTACCTCGTATTATACTTATACTGAAAAAGGAAGGTTATCAAAATATTTACGTCTTAAAAGATGGACTAGATTATTGGGATGGTAAGATAAAACAAAGATGACAGCAAAAGAGGTCGGGTAAGAAGTATCCGGCTTTTTGATAGGAAGATTTAAAGTGTTTATCAATAACAAAGCAAAGGAGTCTACATCTTGAAAACATTTACAATTGTCATTAGTCTGTTTTTTGTTGCGATTTATGGTATAATTCATAAGTTAAATATTTTAAGATGGCAGAGGAAATCATGACTAAATTAAGAGAAGACATTCGTAATGTGGCGATTATAGCCCACGTTGACCATGGGAAGACAACCCTTGTTGATGAATTATTGAAACAATCACACACACTTGATGAACGTAAAGAATTGCAAGAACGTGCAATGGACTCAAACGATCTTGAAAAAGAACGTGGTATTACAATCCTTGCCAAAAATACTGCAGTTGCTTATAACGGTGTCCGTATCAATATCATGGATACACCAGGACACGCAGACTTCGGTGGAGAAGTTGAACGTATCATGAAAATGGTTGATGGTGTTGTGCTTGTTGTCGATGCTTACGAAGGAACTATGCCTCAAACACGTTTCGTGTTGAAAAAAGCTCTTGAACAAAACTTAACACCAATCGTTGTTGTTAACAAAATTGATAAACCATCAGCTCGTCCAGCAGAAGTTGTTGATGAAGTTCTTGAACTTTTCATCGAGCTTGGTGCTGACGATGACCAATTAGAATTTCCAGTTGTTTACGCATCAGCTATCAACGGTACGTCATCACTTTCAGATGAACCAGCCGATCAAGAACATACAATGGCTCCAGTCTTTGACACTATCATTGGCCACATTCCAGCGCCAGTTGATAACTCAGAAGAACCACTTCAATTCCAAGTATCGCTTCTTGATTACAATGATTTCGTTGGACGTATCGGTATCGGACGTATTTTCCGCGGTACTGTTAAAGTTGGTGACCAAGTTACTCTTTCAAAACTTGACGGTACAACTAAAAACTTCCGTGTTACTAAATTGTTTGGTTTCTTCGGACTTGAACGTCGTGAAATCCAAGAAGCAAAAGCTGGTGATTTGATTGCTATCTCTGGTATGGAAGATATCTTCGTTGGTGAAACAATCACTCCAACAGATTGCGTCGAACCGCTTCCAATCCTTCACATTGACGAGCCAACACTTCAAATGACATTCTTAGCAAATAACTCACCATTTGCAGGTCGTGAAGGGAAATACGTCACATCTCGTAAAGTTGAAGAACGCCTGCTTGCTGAATTGCAAACGGACGTCTCACTTCGTGTTGAAGCAACTGATTCACCAGATAAATGGACTGTATCAGGTCGTGGTGAATTGCACTTGTCTATCCTTATCGAAACAATGCGTCGTGAAGGATACGAACTTCAAGTATCACGTCCAGAAGTTATTGTCAAAGAAATTGATGGCGTGAAATGCGAACCATTCGAACGTGTTCAAATTGATACACCAGAGGAGTATCAAGGGGCTGTGATTCAATCGCTTTCTGAGCGTAAAGGTGAAATGCTTGATATGCAATCAACTGGAAATGGACAAACACGCTTGATTTTCTTGGCGCCAGCGCGTGGTTTGATTGGATACCCTACTGAGTTTCTTTCTATGACACGTGGATATGGTATTATGAATCATACTTTTGATCAATACATGCCAGTTATTAACGCAGAAATTGGTGGACGTCATCGTGGTGCACTTGTTTCTATTGATACGGGTAAGGCAACGACCTACTCTATCATGTCTATTGAAGAACGTGGAACCATCTTTGTTAATCCAGGTACTGAAGTTTACGAAGGAATGATTATTGGTGAAAACTCTCGTGAAAATGACTTGACAGTTAACATCACTAAAGCAAAACAAATGACCAATGTGCGTTCTGCTACTAAAGATCAAACAGCAGTGATTAAAACACCGCGTATTTTGACTCTTGAAGAATCACTTGAATTCTTAAATGATGATGAATACATGGAAGTTACTCCAGAGTCTATCCGCTTACGTAAACAAATTTTGGATAAAAATGCACGTGCTAAAGCAGCTAAAAAGAAAAAAATGTCTGCAGAAGAGTAATTTTCTATCGAAGGGATAGCTATGGTATTTTACTTGATATTGCTGTTTTTGATTTTGCTATACTACTTTTTTATGGCACCAAGAACGATTAAAAATACACTCAATCCGATTGGGATAGTAGGAATTCTTGTATTTTTTATGGTAGCTTTCGTTTTTGGTGTGCTGGCTTTTCTTGATATGCCGTCTGAATTTTACGTAGCTCTTGTGATGTCCTTGTTAGGTTTTTTGGGAATGCGAGACATGCTGAAAATGCCAACTAAAAAGAAAGTACAATCCAAAGATATGACAGAATAAAAGCGCTTATATAGACAAAAAGAGAGCCTCTAGGTTCTCTTTTTGTCTATGGCAATACCTTGAAAATCCTAGCAATTAACGGTACAATAAAAGATATTATAAAATGAATTGGAACGAATAATGAAAAAAATAACACAGTTTGAAAATCAAAAAGTTCTTGTTTTAGGTTTGGCACGCTCTGGAGAAGCAGCAGCGCGTCTCTTGAGCCAGTTAGGTGCTATTGTTACTGTTAATGATAGTAAACCTTTTGATGAAAATCCAATGGCACAATCTTTGCTAGAGGAAGGTATCAAGGTTATCTGTGGTCACCATCCCCTAGAGTTGCTTGATGAAAATTTTGCCTTAATGATTAAAAATCCAGGGATTCGTTATGATAATCCTATGGTTAAAAAGGCTTTGGAAAAAGGACTTCCTGTTTTAACAGAAGTTGAGTTAGCTTACTTAATATCAGAAGCACCAATCATTGGTATTACAGGGTCTAACGGTAAAACAACCACAACAACTATGATTGCTAATGTTCTCAATGCTGCTGGTAAACATGCACTTCTTTCTGGGAATATTGGTTTTCCAGCCAGTGAGGTCGCAAAAACAGCTACAGAAGAAGATAGTCTTGTGATGGAATTGTCCAGTTTCCAGTTGATGGGAGTTCAAAAGTTTCATCCCCGTATGGCAGTGATAACGAATCTTATGCCAACTCATATTGATTATCATGGTAGTTTTGAAGACTATGTGGCTGCTAAGTGGCATATTCAAGACCAAATGACAATAAATGATTATCTCATTTTAAATGCGAATCAAGAGTTGTCAGAGACTTTATCGCAAAAGACACAAGCAACAGTTGTCTTCTTTTCAACGCAAAAAAAAGTTGATGGAGCTTACCTTGAGAATGGTTTTCTTTGTTTTAGAGGTGAAAAGATTATGGAAGCTAGTCATTTAGGTGTTCCTGGCAGTCACAACATCGAAAACGCTCTAGCGACTATAGCGGTTGCAAAATTATCTGGTATTTCAAATTCTATTATAGCTGCAACTTTAGGTGTTTTTGGTGGTGTGAAACACCGTTTACAAAAACTAGGTAGTATTAATGGAGTCCTTTTTTACAATGACAGTAAATCTACTAATATACTAGCTACTCAAAAAGCTTTGTCAGGATTTGATAACAGTAAGGTTATCCTGATTGCAGGTGGTCTTGATCGTGGCAATGAATTTGATGAGTTGGTAGATGATATCAAGGGGCTCAAGCAAATGATTATCATAGGAGAGTCTGCTCCACGTGTAAAAAAAGCAGCGCTTAAGGCAGGCGTGCCTTATTGTATTGCTAGTGACGTCAAAGAGGCAACAATCCGTGCTTTTGATTTAGCGGATGAAGGAGATGTTGTTCTTCTTAGCCCAGCTAATGCCAGCTGGGACATGTATCCAAATTTTGAAGTGCGTGGTGATGAGTTTATCTCAACTTTTGAAACATTAAAGGGAGCGCAACATGACTAAAAGGATTGTCTTTACAGGTGGAGGAACTGTCGGTCATGTGACCTTGAATCTTATTCTTATCCCAAAGTTTATCAAAAATGGCTGGGAAGTGCATTATATTGGTTCTAAAGGTGGCATAGAGCATGAGCAGATTAAACAGTCAGGATTGGATGTGACTTTTCATGCTATAGCAACTGGAAAATTACGTCGGTATTTTTCTTGGAAAAATATATCTGATGTCTTTAAAGTGTGCTTTGGAATTATTCAGTCTATTAGTATTTTGGCGAGAATCAAACCGCAAGCACTTTTTTCAAAGGGCGGTTTTGTAGCAGTTCCACCCGTTATCGCTGCTAAAATATTAGGTATTCCAGTCTTTATACATGAGTCTGACTTGTCTATGGGTTTGGCCAATAAAATTGCTTATCGCTTTGCGACGACCATGTATAGCACTTTTGAGCAGAATGCCACACTAACCAAGGTGAAACATGTAGGAGCCATTACAAAAATTACAGAAAAAAAAGGCTTAATGTCACCTAGACTTGAGGATATTAAAGCCCACTTTAATCCAGAACTAAAGACTATTTTATTTATCGGTGGTTCAGCTGGGGCTAAGGTTTTCAATGATTTTGTGAGTAAAGAGACTGCTTTAACACAGCAATTCAATGTTATCAACATCACTGGGGATCCTAGTCTCAATGTTTTGAAAGATAACTGTTATCGTGTGGACTATGTGACAGATCTTTACCAACCTTTGATGAATATGACAGATGTTGTCATTACACGAGGGGGTTCCAATACGATTTTTGAATTGTTGGCTATGCAAAAGTTACATATTATTGTACCACTAGGACGTGAAGCGAGTCGTGGAGATCAACTTGAAAATGCGTCTTACTTTGAGAAAAAAGGTTATGCAAAGCAATTGTTTGAGGATGATTTCACTTTAGATCACCTCAAGGAAGTCATAGATGATTTACTTAATCGTAAGGATGACTACATAAATCACATGAAAGCAAGTCGTGAGCTAAAAACCCCAGATGATTTTTACCAATTGTTGACCGATGACATTTCAAAAACAATGAAGGAACGCTAAATGTCTGAAAAAAAACAAGAACATGAAGAAAAAGTAAAAGAGCCAAAAACTTCCGAACACAAAGAGGGCAGAGCTCCTTTGACAGAGTGGCAACAGCTAAATCTAGAGTTTTTAAAGAAAAAAAAGCAGAAAGAGGCAGAAAAAGAGAAACAGAAAAAAGAAGAACGTCTTGAAAAGTTAGCACGCTATGGTAAGATTCCGCCAAAAGAAAACATAGAGACAAAAGAGGACAAAAAAGAAAAAGTTAAAAAAAAGATTAAGAAGCCTAAAAAGGTTAAAGTAAAAAAAGGGTTGACCAAGCGTCAAAGAGCGGTCATTAAAGCTTTACCAGTCATAATCGTTTCGTTTCTTTTGTTTATGGCTTCGCTTTTTGCTATTTCACCTTACAGTAAGAAAAAAACGATCATCGTTAAGGGTAGCTCTCACACACCATCTAAGACAGTTCTCAAAGAAGCACACATCGAGTCATCGGACTATATTTTTTCACTTCTGCTACACCCTAAAACTTATGAGAATCGCTTAAAAGTAGCAAATCCTTGGGTATCCTCAGCGAAATTAAGTTATCAATTTCCTAATTATTTTACCTTGATGATTAAGGAATATTCAGTAGTGGGCTACATACAGACCGATACAGGATATCAACCCCTTCTTTCAAATGGAAATGTGGTTGTTGCAGCACCTGTTTCGGAGTTGCCAGAAGCTTCCCTTACCATTTCATTGACAGATCAGAAAATGCTCAAAGAGTTGGCTAAGGATTTGTTGGCACTTGATAAGAATCTACGTGACAGTATTCAAAGTATCAGCCTAGCAGGTTCAACGTCGACTAGTGATTTATTAATCTTAGCTATGCGTGATGGTAATACTGTACGTGTTCCTTTATCTGAAATGATAATGAAATTGCCTTATTATAGTAAGATTAAGGACAAGCTTACCCCACCTGCTATTGTGGATATGGAAGTTGGCATTTATGCGACTACATCCGAAATTGAAGCAAAACAGGCAGAGAAAACTTCAGATAGTTCTGAAACGCAACAGACAGAGGAAGCGACAGCTGAAAGCCAAGAAGAAACAGGTCAGCAGTAGAAGATAACAGGGGAAAATTTTTCTGTTTACAGGGAATTGAGGATATTTTTGTAAAAAGATAAAATAAAGAACGTAAAAAAGAACTTTTTTACGTTCTTTTATGGTATAATATTTCCTGAATAATTCTGTTTAGAGGCAGATTTTTTGATAATTGTATAGAATGTATAGAATAGAGAGGTCGAGTGAATGGCTAGGAATGGCTTTTTTACTGGTTTGGATATAGGAACGAGCTCGATAAAAGTCTTGGTAGCAGAGTTAATTTCTGGTGAGATGAATGTCATCGGTGTTAGCAATGTCACAAGCAATGGAGTGAAAGATGGTATCATTGTTGATATTGAGGCGGCTGCAGAAGCAATTAAAACAGCAGTAGAGCAAGCAGAAGAAAAAGCGGGCATCAAGATTGAAAAGGTAAATGTCGGCTTGCCAGCTAATCTTTTGCAGATCGAGCCTACGCAAGGGATGATTCCTGTGTCAAGCGAGTCAAAAGAAATAAAAGACGAAGACGTTGAGAGTGTTGTCAAATCAGCGTTGACAAAGAGTATTACACCTGAGCGTGAGGTCATTTCTTTAATTCCAGAGGAATTTATCGTCGATGGTTTTCAAGGTATAAGAGATCCACGAGGTATGATGGGAGTTCGTCTGGAAATGAGAGGACTTATCTATACTGGACCAACCACTATTTTACATAATTTACGCAAAACAGTAGAGAGAGCAGGTATTGAGACTGAAAACGTTGTTATTACACCGTTAGCTATGACAAAGTCTGTCCTAAATGAGGGCGAACGGGAATTTGGTACGACCGTAATTGACATGGGTGGTGGGCAAACAACCGTTGCTTCTATGCGTGCGCAAGAACTTCAATATACTAATATTTATCCTGAAGGTGGCGAGTATGTTACAAAAGACATCTCTAAAGTGTTAAGAACCTCCATGCAGACGGCTGAGTCTTTAAAGTTTAACTTTGGTCAGGCGGATATCTCAGAATCTAACGAGGGTGAGACGGTGAAGGTGGATGTCGTAGGGAGCGATGAGCCGATTGAGGTTAATGAACGCTTTTTATCAGAGGTTATTTCAGCGCGTATCCGTCATATCCTTGACCGTGTAAAGCAAGACTTAGAGCGAGGACGTTTGCTTGACTTGCCTGGTGGTATTATTCTAATAGGTGGTGGTGCTATCCTACCTGGAATTGTTGAAGTAGCTCAGGACGTTTTAGGTGTACCTGTCAAACTTCATGTACCTAACCAAGTGGGAATTCGTAATCCAATGTTTGCTAATGTCATCAGCATTGTCGAATATGTAGGAGTGATGTCAGAGGTTGATGTGATTGCTCAAGCTGCTGTATTTGGCGAAGAGTTGCTGCGTCGTAAGCCAGATGACTTTACGTCACGACTTGATGAGACTCGTCCAAGTTATACAACGACAGCGCCTTTACCAACTTTTGGTGGTGAGGAGTCAATGACGAATGATTTGCAACCTTTACCAACAGAAGAGGTATTGCAAGAAAAGCAATCGCCCAATAGGGCTCGTCCGACGTTAACGGAGCGTATTCGGAATATTTTTGGAAGTATGTTTGACTAATTTATTAAGCGAGGGAGAAAAATGGCATTTTCATTTGATTCAGCATCTGTCCAAGGTGCAGTGATAAAAGTAATTGGTGTCGGAGGTGGTGGTGGGAACGCCATTAACCGCATGATTGATGAAGGTGTGGCAGGTGTTGAGTTCATTGCTGCCAATACAGATATCCAAGCACTTTCGAGTTCTAAAGCGGAGACAGTTGTTCAACTTGGACCAAAATTAACACGAGGTCTGGGTGCTGGAGGTCAACCTGAGGTTGGTCGTAAAGCAGCAGAGGAAAGCGAAGAAACCTTAACAGAAGCCTTGACTGGAGCTGATATGGTCTTTATAACAGCAGGCATGGGTGGTGGCTCAGGTACTGGAGCAGCTCCTGTTATTGCTCGTATTGCCAAAAGTCTAGGAGCTTTGACAGTAGCAGTTGTAACACGACCATTTGGTTTTGAAGGGAATAAACGTAGTTCTTTTGCTATGGAAGGTATCGAAGAATTACGCGATCAAGTAGATACTTTATTGATTATTTCAAACAATAATTTGCTTGAAATTGTTGATAAAAAAACACCACTTCTGGAAGCACTTAGTGAAGCGGATAATGTTCTTCGTCAAGGTGTTCAGGGGATTACTGATTTGATTACAAATCCAGGGCTTATCAATCTTGATTTTGCAGATGTTAAGACTGTCATGGCAAATAAAGGTAATGCTCTTATGGGAATCGGTATTGGAACGGGTGAAGAGCGCATCACAGAGGCTGCTAGGAAAGCTATCTATTCACCACTTCTTGAGACTACTATTGACGGTGCGGAGGATGTTATTGTTAATGTCACTGGTGGTATGGATATGACTTTGACAGAGGCTGAGGAGGCATCTGAAATTGTTGGTCAAGCAGCAGGCAAGGGCGTCAATATCTGGCTCGGTACTTCTATTGATATGGAAATGAAAGATGAAATTCGTGTGACAGTTGTGGCTACAGGTGTTCGTAAAGAAAAAGTAAAAATACCGCAGAATGCTAGTCGCCAAAACCCTCAACAATTGGCAGGTGCAAAGTACGCACAAGAAGCACGTCAAAATTCAACTTTTGATCGCCAGCAAAACTTTGATATGCCTGTGCAACATGATATACCTACACCACAGCAGAATCAAAATACGGCAACAAATCAACAATCTAGTGCTTTTGGAAATTGGGATTTGCGTCGCAATGATATTTCCCGTCCGACAGAAGGTGAGCTTGATAGTCAACTTTCTATGTCAACTTTTTCTGATACGGATGATGTTGATGATGAGCTAGAAACACCGCCATTCTTTAAAAACCGATAATGATGAATTTAAAAAAGAACAAAGAAACTGTATTTGAACGTGTCAATCAATCAATAAAAGCAGCTAATAGACCAGCAGATAGCGTTCAGATCATTGCTGTTACGAAATATGTTGATGCTAGTGTAGCAAGAGATCTTTGTGAGACAGGAATTAAACATATTGCAGAAAATCGTGTTGATAAATTCTTAGATAAGTACGAGACTCTTAAGGAGAAAAAACTTACCTGGCATCTTATCGGCACGCTTCAGCGTCGTAAAGTCAAGGAAGTTATCAACTATGTCGACTATTTTCATGCATTAGATTCGGTAAAACTAGCAGCTGAAATTCAAAAGCGTGCTGCGCATCCGATAAAGTGTTTTCTGCAGGTTAATATCTCCGAAGAAGAAACAAAGCATGGCTTTAAAGTGAGCGAAGTTGAGCCTGTTCTTTCTGAGCTTGAAGCTTTTGATAAGATTGAACTTGTCGGATTGATGACTATGGCACCGTTGCTTGCGACAAAAGAAGAAATAGCTGATATTTTTGCTCGAGCACAAGAACTTAATCAGAGATTGCAAAATTTACGTATACCGCACATGCCTTTCACAGAACTGAGCATGGGGATGAGTGGCGATTACGATATAGCCATCCAAAAGGGAGCAACTTTTGTAAGGATAGGCTCAGCATTTTTTAAAGAATAGGAGGACTTATGGCTTTTAAAGATCGCATTGAGAGACTTATTGCTTATTTTGATACGGATGATGTGACAGATGCTGAAAGCAACATGGATTTGTCTCATCAAGTAGAACAGAAATCGGTTCAAACACAAAAAGAATCAAGAGATACTTCGCAGGTGATTAAGGAACAAGAAAGTGTGAGACAACCTCGTCAAATGTCTCAACAAAAACCAGAATATAGCCAATCTCATCAGCAAAGCAAATCATCAGTTACACAACGTAGAAAACCAACGAATGTGCCGAGCTATCATAATGCGCAACAACAGCATCGTGAAACTCAAGATGTCTCTGTCCCTCAATTGACGATTTTGTTAAAATATCCAAAGCTATATGATGATGCGCAAGATATTGTCGACTTGCTAAGCAGAGATGTCTGTGTTTTGATTGATTTTCAATATATGCTAGATGCGCAAGCAAGACGCTGTTTGGATTTTATTGATGGGGCAAGTAAAGTTCTTGAAGGAACCCTCAAAAAAGTGGGCAGTTCTATCTATCTGTTAGCCCCTAAGATTGTTTCTGTTAATTTTGAAGAGGCTGTTCATGCGGTTTCTCAAGAGGCAAACTTTGATTTTGATATGAAGAGACGATAAGATGTTACTGTTAATTATTGATATTTTATTGAGAATCATTCAAGTTTATTCTTATCTTTTGCTTGTTTATGCTTTGTTATCGTGGTTTCCTGGGGCTTATAATAGTGGACTTGGTCGTTTAATTACATTTTTTACAGAGCCTATTATTCAACCTTTTAGACGTTTTCCATTACAGTTTGCGGGCTTTGATTTTACTATATGGGCAGTGATAATTGCACTTAACGTATTGAGTGGACTTTTAGTAAGATTGATTGGGCTAATTATTTGATGCTTTCTAAGAGTATGTTACAACATTTTCATAAGGATGAGCTTATCTTTGTTGAAAAAACGACTGACATTATTAACCGTGTTGAAGATACTTATGCTATCTTTGTGACAGAGTTTTTAAATCCTAGAGAATTAGAGATAGTTGAGAGTTTGGTCGCTTCTAGTGAATTGATTTGCTATTCCTCTAATGATTACTTTGATACGGAGTATGGAAAAGCAATTATTGCTCCTAGTTATTATCAGTTTGATAAAGCGGACTTTCAACTTTCTCTTTTGGAAATTCACTACAATAATAAGTTCAATCGCCTAACACATGCACAGATTTTAGGGGCTTTTCTACATCAGCTAGGGGTTGAGCGCTCATTGATTGGGGATATTCGTCTTAACGACAATAGTGCGCAACTCTTTCTAACAAGTACTATGGTAAATCAAGCTCTGCAACAGATAACAAAGATTGGGCAATCTGGTATAACCATGGAGGAAGTTCCTTTTAGTCGGTTGATGGAACGCCAAGAAGAAACTCAAAAAATATTTCTCCAAGTGTCTAGTTTGAGACTTGATAAGATTTTAGCTAGTAGTTTTAAACTTTCACGACTTCAAGCTGTCAAACTGATTGAATCTGGAAAGGTTAAGGTCAATTATAGGACTGTGGAGAAAGGAGCAGAGCAATTATTGCTTGGTGATATGATTAGTGTGCGTGACTTTGGGCGAATAAGATTAATTGGTGAAGATGGATTGACAAAATCTGGTAAGCATAAGATTACTATTGAAAAGTTAAAACATAAATAGTACTATTTATAGAGAACAAACAAATTGAATTTTATTTAAGGAGACTAATATGACGCTGACTGCATTAGATATTAAAGATAAAACATTTAAAAGTGGTTTTCGAGGATACAATGAAGAAGAGGTTGATGAGTTTTTAGACATTATTGTTGATGATTATGAAACTCTCACTCGCCAAAAACGTACTTTGGAAGAAAAGGTGAAAGCCTTGGAAGAAAAAGTAGCATATTTTGATGAAATGAAAGAGTCGCTTAGTCAGTCTGTTATTCTTGCTCAAGAAACAGCTGAAAAGGTTAAAACATCAGCTAACGATGAGGCGAGCAACCTTTTAGCACGCGCTAATATTGAATCACAACAACTTTTAGATGAAGCTAAAATTAAAGCTAATCAAATCATTCGTGATGCTTCAGATGATGCTAAACGTGTAGCTGTTGAAACAGAAGATTTAAAACGTCAAGCTCGTGTGTTTCATCAACGCTTAATAGCCTCTATTGAAAGTCAATTAAGTCTTGCCAATTCATCTGATTGGGATGAATTGTTACAGCCAACTGCTGTTTATGTCCAAGATTCAGATGAAACTTTTAAAGAAGTTGTAGAAAAAGTCTTGGATGAGCACCTTCCTGCAACTAGTGAGGCAGCAACCTTTGACGTGACACGGCAATTCACGCCAGAAGAAATGGATGAATTACAACGTCGCGTTGAGGAGAGCAATAAAATAGTTGATGAATTAGAGTCTGTTAAACAAAAAATGGAAGCACCTTCAGATTTAGATTCTGTTTCCTCTTCGACAGATATATTGGAGACTTCAAGCGAAGAAGATTCATTGGAAGAAGATTCATTGAATGAAACACAGACTTTCAAATTGAATATTGGCGAATAAGAAAAATTAGGCGTAGAGTATGATACTTTCAGCGAGTAGACGATGGTGAGAGGTCTATAGTTCCTCAACTCTATGTTATCCTTTTCTTCGATTTCATCTGAATAAGTAGGATGAAAGGTTTGACGAACCTTACCAGTCATCAAGGGAATAGGAGACCTATCGGTGTTTTTTATTCTAAATTAAGGTGGTACCACGAGCTTTCGTCCTTTTGTGATGGAAGCTTTTTATAATATAAAGGAGTTAGAAATGAAACTTAAAGATACCCTCAATCTTGGAAAAACAGCTTTTCCGATGCGTGCTGGGCTTCCTAATAAAGAGCCTCAATGGCAAGCTGAATGGGAAAAAGCAGAAATTTATAAAAAACGTCAGCAACTAAATGAAGGAAAGCCTTCTTTTAATCTCCATGATGGTCCTCCGTATGCTAATGGTAACATTCATGTTGGTCATGCTATGAATAAGATTTCAAAAGATATCATCGTACGATCTAAGTCTATGTCTGGTTTTCGTGCTCCTTATGTCCCTGGTTGGGATACACATGGTTTGCCGATTGAGCAAGTTCTTGCAAAGCAAGGGGTAAAACGTAAAGAGATGGACATTGTTGATTATCTTCAATTATGTCGCAAGTATGCTTTGGAACAGGTTGATAAACAACGCAAAGACTTTAAACGTTTAGGTGTCTTAGCAGATTGGGAAAACCCGTATATTACACTTCTTCCATCCTATGAGGCAGCACAAATCCGTGTTTTTGGAGCTATGGCGGATAAAGGTTATATCTACCGAGGAGCAAAACCGGTCTACTGGTCATGGTCGTCTGAGTCAGCTCTTGCTGAAGCTGAAATTGAATACCATGATATTGATTCGACTTCTCTTTACTATGCCAATAAAGTCAAAGATGGCAAAGGTATCTTAGATGAAGATACTTATATTGTTGTTTGGACAACAACACCATTTACTGTAACAGCTTCACGTGGTTTGACTGTTGGTCCTGATATGGATTATGTTGTCGTTAGACCAGAAGAAAGCAGGCGTAAGTATCTCGTTGCTGAAGGGCTTCTGGATACATTAAGTGAGAAGTTTGGTTGGAAAAGCCCAGAAGTGATTTCTCATCATAAAGGATCTGATCTTGAGATGATTATCACAGAGCATCCTTGGGATAGCGAGATTGATGAGCTTGTTATACTTGGAGATCATGTTACTTTAGATTCTGGGACTGGTATCGTCCATACAGCTCCAGGTTTTGGTGAAGATGACTACAATGTTGGAATCAAATACGGTCTTGAAGTCGTTGTTACTGTTAATGAGCGTGGTATTATGATGGAAAATGCAGGTAGCGATTTTGAAGGTCAGTTTTATGATAAGGTGACACCACTGGTTCAAGAAAAGTTAGGTGATTTACTGCTCGCTAGCGAAGTCATCAATCACTCTTACCCATTTGACTGGCGTACGAAAAAGCCAATTATTTGGCGTGCTGTTCCGCAATGGTTTGCTTCTGTTTCTAAATTCCGCCAAGATATTTTGGATGAGATTGAGAAAACTAGTTTTAATCCATCTTGGGGTCAAAAACGCCTCTATAATATGATTCGTGATCGTGGCGACTGGGTCATTTCACGTCAACGAGCTTGGGGGGTACCGCTTCCAATCTTTTACGCTGAAGATGGTACAGCTATTATGACCAAAGAAGTGACAGATTATGTTGCTGACCTCTTTGAAGAACATGGTTCAATTATTTGGTGGGAACGTGATGCTAAAGATTTGTTGCCAAAAGGCTTTACACATCCAGGTTCACCAAATGGTCTTTTTACCAAAGAAACAGATATTATGGATGTTTGGTTTGATTCAGGTTCTTCGTGGAATGGTGTTATGAATGCTCGAAAAGAGCTTTCTTATCCGGCGGATCTCTATCTTGAAGGGAGCGATCAGTATCGTGGTTGGTTTAACTCATCGCTCATTACCTCTGTTGCCGTTAACGGTCATGCGCCTTATAAAGCTATCTTATCCCAAGGTTTTACACTTGATGGTAAGGGCGAGAAGATGTCGAAATCTCTTGGAAATACCATCTTGCCAAGTGATGTGGAAAAACAATTCGGTGCTGAGATTCTTCGCCTTTGGGTGACAAGCGTGGATACGAGCAATGACGTGCGTATCTCTATGGACATTCTCAAACAAACTTCTGAGACTTACCGTAAAATCAGAAATACGTTACGCTTTTTGATTGCTAATACATCTGATTTCAATCCTAAGAGTGATGCTATTAGCTATGAAGAGTTACGTCCTGTTGACAAATATATGACCATCAAGTTTAATCAACTGGTGAAAACGGTTCGAAAAGCCTATGCAGCTTATGATTTTATGGGCATTTATAAAGCTATTATTAACTTTATCACGGTTGATTTATCTGCATTTTATCTTGATTTTGCAAAAGATGTCGTTTATATTGAGGCAGCAAATAGCTTTGAGCGTCGTCAAATGCAAACAGTCTTTTACGATATTCTCGTTAAATTGACGAAACTATTAACACCAATTCTCCCTCACACGACTGAGGAAATCTGGTCTTACCTCGATTATGAATCAGAAGAGTTTGTGCAATTAACAGAGTTACCAACTCATCAGGATTTTGTTGGACAAGAAACAATTTTAGAGGAATGGGAAGCCTTTATGACTTTCCGAGCGCAAGCGCAAAAAGCTTTGGAAGAAGCGCGTAATGCTAAAGTTATCGGAAAATCTTTAGAAGCACACATGACTGTATATGTTGCTCAAAATATTAAAACGCTCCTATCATCTCTTGATAGTGATATTGCACAACTCCTGATTGTATCTGGTTTGACTATTACAGACGAAGCTGCCCCTAGTGATGCTATCTGTTTTGACGGGGTTGCCTTTAGAGTCACTCATGCCTCTGGTGAGGTTTGTGATCGTTGCCGTCGCGTGGATGAAACAGTTAAAGAACGTCCTTATCACGCTACAATTTGCGATCATTGTGCTGATATTATCGAAGCAAACTTTGCTTCATCTCTTTCTGATGGATTTGAATAAATGTTAAATGGACAAGCAGGTGTTTACCTGCTTGTTTTTTTCAGAATAGCAAAAAACTTATATTAATTTTCTGAAAAATATGTTAAACTATTAGTATCTTTTGGAGGTAGACATTATGGTAAAAATCATTCAAACAGACCAAGCACCAAAAGCTATCGGTCCTTATGTTCAAGGAAAAATCGTTGGCGATTTCTTATTTGCAAGTGGACAGGTGCCTCTCTCACCGACAACAGGTGCTGTTATAGGTGAGACAATTGAGGAACAAACAAAGCAAGTTCTATCAAATGTAAAAGCCATTTTAAAAGAGGCTGGATCTGATTTTGACCAAGTGGTTAAGACTACTTGTTTTTTAAGTGACATCAATGATTTTGCTGCTTTTAATGCTGTTTATGAGACTGCTTTTAACGAGACATTCCCAGCACGCTCTTGTGTAGAAGTATCTCGCCTGCCTAAGGATGTTAAAGTAGAGATTGAAGTCACTGCTTATCTGGCTGACTAAAGAGAAGGGCTTGCCCCTTTTTCTTTAACTTTCAAGTGTCGCTAAGATACGGATGTGGTATAATAACATAGGCAAGCGTTATGACGATTTGTGAGGTAATGAGAAACGTTTTTTAGATAGACGTTCGGTGAGCAAGAAAATGAGGTTCATGAGAGAAAGGATAACGAAATGGCAAAAAACATTGAGTTAGTGATTGTGACAGGAATGAGTGGTGCTGGTAAAACGGTTGCTATTCAGTCGTTTGAAGATTTGGGTTATTTTACTATTGATAATATGCCGCCGACCTTGTTACCAAAATTTATCAAATTGGTTGAGCAATCTGGTGAAACCAATAAAGTTGCTTTGGTCATGGATATGCGTAGTCGCCTCTTTTTTAATGAAATTAGTACTATTTTAGACAAGATTGAGACTAATGAGCATGTCAAGGTAAATATTCTCTTTTTAGATGCAACAGATGGTGAATTGGTGTCACGTTACAAGGAGACAAGACGTAGTCATCCTCTAGCTTCGGATGGTCGTATTTTAGACGGTATTACGCTAGAGCGTGAGTTGCTAGCACCTCTAAAGAGTTTAAGTCAGAATGTAGTGGATACAACAGAGTTGACTCCTCGTCAATTGCGCCAAGTCTTATCAGGGAAATTTTCATCTGGTGATACTACAAGTACATTTCGGATTGAAGTGGTGAGTTTTGGTTTTAAATATGGCTTACCATTGGATGCGGATTTAGTTTTTGATGTACGCTTTTTACCAAATCCTTACTATAAACCAGAGCTACGTAATAAAACAGGAATAGATAGAGAAGTGTATGACTATGTCATGGGGTTTGAAGAGTCGGAAGACTTTTACCAAAAGCTTCTTAACTTGATTGTTCCTATTTTGCCTGGTTATCAAAGAGAAGGAAAAGCTATTCTAACAATCGCTATAGGATGTACAGGAGGTCAACATCGTAGTACTGCTTTTGCACATCGCTTGGCTGAAGATTTAAAAGGTGAGTGGTCTGTTAATGAGAGCCATCGAGATAAAGACCGTAGAAAGGAGACGGTGAACCGTTCATGAGAAAACCTAAGATTACAGTGATTGGTGGTGGTACTGGTATCCCTGTTATTCTGAATAGTCTGCGTTTCGAAGAGGTTGATATTACAGCTGTGGTAACAGTTGCTGATGATGGTGGTTCCTCTGGGAAATTGCGGGGTAGTATGCGACTGACACCGCCTGGTGATTTGCGAAATGTTCTAGTGGCTATGAGTGATATGCCACGCTTTTATGAAAAGATTTTTCAATATCGTTTTTCAGAAGGAGATGGTGATTTTGCAGGACACCCACTTGGTAATCTGATTATTGCAGGTATTTCAGAAATGCAAGGATCTACTTATAACGCTATGCAGATTTTAACCAAATTTTTTCATATTTCTGGCAAAATCTATCCATCAAGTGAGCAACCTTTGACACTTCATGCTATTTTTCAAGATGGGCATGAGGTAGTTGGAGAGAGTAGTATAGCTGATTATCAGGGCATGATTGACCATGTTTTCGTTACAAATACTTATAATGACGAACGTCCGAAGGCAAGCCGAAAAGTTGTGAAAACTATCATGGAAAGCGATATGATTGTTTTGGGACCTGGATCTTTGTTCACTTCAATTTTACCTAATCTCGTTATTCCTGAAATTAAAGAAGCTCTTCTTGCTACACCAGCTGAGGTTGCTTATGTATGCAATATCATGACACAGAGGGGAGAGACAGAACATTTTACAGATGCAAATCATGTGGAAGTGCTAAACCGCCATTTAGGTCAGGATGTTATTGATACTGTTTTGGTCAATATCGAAAAGGTGCCAGATGCTTATATGGTCTCAAACTGTTTTGATGAGTATTTGGTTCAAGTAGAGCATGATTTTCAAGGATTGCAAAAACAAGCAAAGCGCATTATCTCGTCTAACTTTTTACGTTTAGAAAAAGGAGGTGCTTTTCATCATGGGGACCTAGTTGTTGAAGAATTGATGAATTTGGTAGGAAAAAAACGATGAGTTTTACAACGACAGTAAAAGAAGAATTACTTGGGCTTTCTATTCACGACAAAAGTGAACTGTCTGCTATCATTAAACTATCTGGAAATCTTGGATTGACAAGTAATGGCTTGACGCTTTCTATTACCAGTGAAAATGCTAAAATTGCTCGTCATATTTATCAATTAATTGAGTGTTATTACACTAGTCAGCCTGAGATTAAGTATCACTACAAAACAAATCTACGTAAAAATCGTGTTTATACAGTTTTTGTAGATAGTGATGTGGAAACTATTTTAGCTGATTTACAACTAGCAGACTCTTTTTTTGGTTTAGAAACAGGTATTGAGACTCATATCCTAGAAGATGATAATAGTGGAAGAGGTTACTTGAAAGGAGCTTTTCTAGCTACAGGAACGATACGTGAACCAGACTCAGGGAAATATCAGCTGGAAGTTTTCTCGGTTTATCAAGATCATGCAGAAGATCTCGCTTCACTCATGCAGAAATTTATGCTTGATGCTAAAGTTATTGCCCATAAAAGTGGAGCAGTGACTTATCTTCAAAAAGCCGAGGACATTATGGATTTTTTGTTGGTAGTTGGTGCTCTTCAAGCAAAGGAAGCGTTTGAAGAAATTAAGATTTTACGTGAAACTAGAAACGATCTGAATAGAGCAAATAACGCAGAAACAGCTAATATTGCCCGAACGGTGACAGCCAGCATGAAAACAATTAATAATATCATTAAAATCATGGACACAGTTGGCTTTGATAGTCTTTCTAGTGACTTGCGCCAAGTTGCAAAAGTGCGTTTGGCACATCCTGATTATTCTATCCAGCAGATTGCAGATAGCTTAGACATCACTATTACAAAAAGTGGTGTTAATCATCGGTTGCGAAAAATTAATCAAATTGCAGACGAATTATAGAACGGAAAGGATAAACTTATGGCTTGTACGACGATTTTAGTAGGGAAAAAAGCATCTTATGATGGTTCAACACTTATTGCTCGAACGGAAGATTCACAAGATGGTGAATTTACACCTAAAAAATTTATTGTAGTTCATCCAGAGGAACAACTCCGCCATTATAAATCAGTATTGTCAACTTTTGAGATGAAGTTACCAGATAATCCAATGCGCTACACCGCTGTTCCAGATGCTCTAAGTAGAGATGGTATTTGGGGTGAGGCGGGTATCAACGCATATAATGTTGCTATGAGTGCTACTGAGACTATAACGACCAATGCTCGAGTGTTGGGAGCTGATCCTCTAGTGTCATCAGGCATTGGCGAAGAAGACATGTTGACTTTGGTTTTACCTTACATTCATAGTGCGCGTGAAGGTGTGGAGCTTCTAGGTTCTATTTTAGAGAAATATGGGACTTACGAAAGTAATGGCATTGCCTTTTCGGACAGTGATGAGATTTGGTGGCTTGAGACGATAGGAGGACATCATTGGATTGCAAGACGTGTCCCAGATGATGTATACGTGACCAATCCTAATCAATTTGGTATTGATTATTTTGAGTTTAATAATCCAACTGCTTATCTTCACTCTAGCGATTTACGTAAATTCATTGCTGAACATCATCTTGATTTGACGTATTCTAATGAGCATTTTAATCCAAGATACGCTTTTGGTAGCCAGAGAGACAAAGATAGACGCTACAATACTCCAAGGAGCTGGGCAATTCAACGTTTTTTAACGCCAGATGTTGAGCAAGACCCTAAAAGTTTTTTCATTCCTTGGTGTCAAAAGCCTTATCGTAAAGTTAGCATTGAAGACATTAAGTATGTTTTAAGTAATCACTATCAGGATACCGTCTTTGATCCATATGGTTCAGAAGGTACCTCTGTCAGTCAAAAAAAATTTCGACCAATTGGTATCAATCGAACTAGCCAAACAGCCATTTTACAATTACGCCCAAATCAACCACATGAAACAACTGGTATTCAATGGCTTTCTTATGGTTCTATGCCGTTTACGACAATGGTTCCGTTCTTTACACAAATTTCTAAGACTCCTGATTATTTTGCAAATACGACTGAAAAAGTATCAACAGATAATTTTTATTGGTCTAGTCGCTTAATTGCTGCTTTAGCAGATACACACTATCATTACCATGCAGGACATCTTGATGATTATATTGAGCAGACAATGGCACAAGGACATGCTATGTTATATAAAGTAGACGCTGCTCTTTCATCAGGTGAAAAGATTGACCTTGAAGCAGAAAATCAAGCTATGAGTGATTATATTCAAGATGAAACACAAAAATTATTAAATCAAGTGCTTTTTGATGCTAGCGATTTGATGACTAATCGTTTTTCTGCTAACGACTAACTTTGACCAACGGTCTTTCCGTTGGTTTTTGTTATATCTATTTCTTTTAATTATTTATGAAGTTGTTCAGCTTGTCAGAATCTATTCCAATCAAAAATAGATACAGTCTCATGCACATCTTTCAAATAGCAATACCACGTTCAGACTACTTATCTTATCCTATTCTTTTGTCATAAAAAGATAAAAAAACCCTAAAATCACTTGACAAAATCGGGGGGGGGGGGGGGTAAAATGTAGTTAGAAATATCCAAAAGGAGAAAAACACAACTATGAACAAAACACTCAAATCTCTTGCAGCAACTACTGCACTCGCGATCGCAGCGGTTGGTGCACCAGCTTTTGCTGATGAAGCAACACAAGCAAAAGCTGATACGCCTGATAAACCAGTTGTCACAGCTGAAGCACCAAAGACTGAAACAGCGCAATCATCTGATGCTAAAGCACAAGTTGCTACTGCACAAGATACAGAAAATCAAGCTGATAAAGCCGTAACAACTGCTCAAGCTAATGTAGACACTGCAAAAGAAGCTGTTAAAGACGCTGAAACAAACGTTGCAAATGCCACTCCTGAAAACATCGCAGCCCACCAAGCTGATAAAGCAACAAATCTTTCAGAACAAAAAGCAAACGCAACAGCAACAGCAACTGCCACAACTGCTAAACCAGCTCCAGCTGTTGACACTGCACAAAGTGAAAAAGATGCAGCAGATGCTGACGTTGCAACAAAAGAAGCAACCGTTCAATCAGCCCAAGCTGCTGTTGATGGTACAGGTAAGGCTGAAGCCCCTATTGCTCCAACTGATGACAAAGCAACTAAGGCAAAAGAACTCGACTTGTTGAAAACCATCCTAGCGACTAGTAATGATATCATGCTAAATAAGATACAAACATCTGATGAACAAGTATACTTTCTCGGTATGCCAACTGAAGAACAAAGTAAGAAGTTACATCAAGCCCTTGATGATTACAGTAAACTAACAGGTAAAACTGAATTGGCCATCAATGGACAACAATACTCTCGCCTTGGAGCTACTTTAGGTCTTTATTATAATGATTATACTAATTATGATGACCCAGTCCCAACTCTAAAAGAAAGACAAGTAGTTCAAGCTTATATCAAAAATGAAATTGCTCGTCTAGAAAAAGAATTATCTGATTCAAGCACTTCAACTTCAAGTACTCAAAATAACACTACTCAAAATAGCACTAAAGTAACTCTACCAAATGGAACCGTTATTAATGTACCAAACGGTAATTCACCTGTAAAACCAAACGGTACAAAAGACAGTACAGAAACACATGGTTCTCATGTAACAGGTTCTACTATCACAAAAGATGGTAAAACAACTGTCGTACCAACATCAGTTAAACCAACTGGTAAATCAGCACAACGTCATCAAGGTGAAAAAGGTGAAAAAGCGACTTACTCACGTGTCGCACGTCATCACCAATTACCACAAACAGGTGAGAAAGCTTCAGCCCTATCTCTATTAGGTCTTGGACTTGTCTCAGCCCTTGGATTTGCAGGTATGCGTAAAAGCAAAAAGGAAGTCTAAGTCAGAAAGAGCTTGCCCCCTCTTTATTGAAAGTAGAGAAGCTTTACAGGCAAACTGACCAAAGCAGTACCGTCAACCCTAATAAATGGTTTGACAGCATAAAAAGGCAGTCCTAGTAGTAGGACTGCCTTTTTTCATTGACAGGTATATCAAAATTTGATAGACTAATGGAGCTGTCGGACGTCCTGTATTTTGTTACTTTTTTTGGAAAAAGTTTCAAAAAAGGGTTGACAAGGCTTAGGTAGTTTGATAGAATAT
>NZ_JANUXX010000006.1 GCF_024814375.1 Streptococcus sciuri | reverse complement strand
GACTTATCCTTACTTCACTTCGTTGTTAATGGAGTGTCTTCCTTTTGGGAAATAGTCTTGCCTCTTGGCGTTTTTCTCTTGTTGCTATGGGTACCATCAAGTGGCTAACTCCATTGTTGAACTTTTCCAAAAGTTTTTCTTCATTTTTTTGAGAAAGTGTTTAAAAAGCCTTGCATTCCTTGATGAAATTTGGTATCATTTTATGGTGCTGTGGAGTGAACAGCTTTAGCTATGATACAAGAGGTTGCGACACGCTCGGCTGCATTGCCACGTAGCACGTGTTGGTTTTCTTGAGGAGCTAGCCTATTATCGTAAATAGACGAGAGGAGAAAAGATGGCAAATAAAAAAATTCGTATCCGTTTGAAAGCGTATGAGCATCGTACACTTGATACAGCGGCTGAAAAAATCGTTGAAACTGCAACACGCACAGGCGCTACAGTTGCTGGACCAGTTCCACTTCCAACTGAACGTAGTCTTTACACAATCATTCGTGCGACTCACAAATATAAAGATTCTCGCGAACAATTTGAAATGCGTACACACAAGCGTCTTATTGACATCATCAATCCAACTCAAAAGACAGTTGACGCATTGATGAAGCTTGATTTGCCAAGTGGTGTCAACGTGGAAATCAAATTATAATTGGTTTCAGAGCATAAAAAGCGCTCTTTAAAAACTTTTCAAACAAAAAAATAAAGTAAAGGAATTATTTTCTCATGACAAAAGGAATCTTAGGGAAAAAAGTGGGAATGACTCAAATCTTCACTGAATCTGGTGAATTTATCCCTGTTACCGTCATCGAAGCAACACCGAATGTGGTTCTTCAAGTAAAGACTGTTGAAACAGACGGTTACGAAGCTGTTCAAGTTGGTTTTGATGACAAACGTGAAGTATTGAGTAGCAAACCTGCCAAAGGCCATGTTGCTAAAGCAAACACCGCTCCTAAGCGCTTCATTCGTGAATTTAAAAATATCGAAGGCGTAGAAGTGGGTAGCGAACTTACTGTTGAACAATTCGAACCTGGAGATGTTGTTGATGTTACAGGGACAACTAAAGGGAAAGGCTTCCAAGGTGTTATCAAACGCCACGGTCAATCACGCGGACCTATGGCTCATGGTTCTCGTTACCACCGTCGTCCTGGTTCTATGGGACCTGTTGCGCCAAACCGTGTTTTCAAAAACAAACACTTGGCAGGACGCATGGGTGGCAATCGTGTAACGATTCAAAACCTTGAAATAGTACAGGTTGTTCCAGAAAAGAACGTTATCCTTATCAAAGGTAATGTGCCTGGTGCTAAGAAATCTCTTATCACTATCAAATCTGCAGTTAAATCTGCTAAGTAAGAAGGAAGGAGAAAATAGTTAAAATGGCAAATGTAAAACTATTTGACCAAACTGGAAAAGAAGTTAGCACGGTTGAACTTAACGACGCTGTCTTCGGCATCGAACCAAACGAATCAGTGGTATTTGATGTCGTTATTAGTCAACGTGCGAGTCTTCGTCAAGGTACGCATGCGGTGAAAAACCGTTCTGCAGTATCAGGTGGTGGTCGTAAACCATGGCGTCAAAAAGGGACTGGACGTGCTCGTCAAGGTTCTATTCGTGCTCCTCAATGGCGTGGTGGTGGTGTTGTCTTTGGACCAACTCCGCGTTCATATGCTTACAAACTTCCACAAAAAGTGCGTCGCTTAGCATTGAAATCTGTTTACTCAGCAAAAGTAGCTGAAAACAAATTGGTTGCTGTAGAAGGTCTTTCATTTGCAGCGCCAAAAACAGCTGAATTTGCTACTGTTCTTTCAGCATTGAACATTGATTCAAAAGTGCTTGTTATTCTTGAAGAAGGAAACAAATTTGCTGAATTGTCAGCGCGTAACCTTGCAAATGTTAAAGTTGCAACCGCAACAACAGCAAGTGTTCTTGATATCGTAAACGCAGACAAACTTCTTGTAACGAAAGAAGCAATCTCTACAATCGAGGAGGTTCTTGCATAATGAATTTGTACGACGTAATTAAAAAACCTGTTATCACTGAAGATTCAATGGCTAAGCTTGAAGCAGGTAAATACGTATTTGAGGTTGACACTCGTGCACATAAACTTTTAATCAAACAGGCTGTTGAAGCAGCGTTTGAAGGAGTAAAAGTTGCTAATGTCAACACAATCACAGTGAAACCTAAACAAAAACGTGTTGGACGTTATTTTGGTTACACAAGTAAAGTAAAAAAAGCTATCATTACATTGACAGCTGATTCACCAGCGATTGAAATTTTTGCTGCTGAAGCTGAATAATCAAAGGAGGAAATCACGTGGGTATTAAAGTTTATAAACCAACGACAAATGGCCGTCGTAATATGACTTCTTTGGATTTTGCTGAAATTACTACAAACACTCCTGAGAAATCATTACTTGTTTCATTAAATAAAACTGCAGGACGTAACAACAACGGTCGCATTACTGTTCGTCATCATGGTGGTGGACACAAACGCCATTACCGTTTGATTGACTTTAAACGTAACAAAGACGGTGTTGAGGCAGTTGTTAAAACAATTGAATATGATCCAAATCGTACAGCCAACATCGCTCTTGTGCATTATACTGACGGTGTGAAAGCTTATATCCTTGCACCTAAAGGTCTTGAAGTTGGTCAACGCATCGTTTCAGGTTCAGATGCAGATATCAAAGTTGGTAACGCTCTTCCACTTGCTAACATCCCTGTTGGTACAGTTATTCACAATATCGAACTTCAACCAGGTAAAGGTGCTGAATTGATTCGTGCGGCTGGAGCTTCTGCACAAGTGCTTGGTCAAGAAGGTAAATATGTACTTGTTCGCCTTCAATCAGGTGAAGTTCGTATGATTCTTGGCACTTGTCGTGCTACTGTCGGTACAGTTGGAAACGAACAACAATCATTGGTTAATATTGGTAAAGCGGGACGCAGTCGCTGGAAAGGAATTCGTCCTACAGTTCGTGGTTCTGTAATGAACCCTAACGATCACCCACATGGTGGTGGTGAAGGTAAAGCACCAGTAGGACGTAAGGCACCATCTACACCATGGGGTAAACCAGCACTTGGTCTTAAAACACGTAATAAAAAAGCGAAGTCAGATAAGCTTATTATTCGTCGTCGTAACGAGAAATAATTTCTTAAGTGTAGTAGCATAAACCATCCGCCAGCTCGGTAGTAGCATTTGACTACAAGCCGCTGTGGTATCAATTTTAAAGGAGAAACATTACAATGGGACGTAGTCTTAAAAAAGGGCCTTTCGTCGATGAGCATTTGATGAAAAAAGTTGAAGCTCAAGCTAATGACGAAAAGAAAAAAGTAATTAAAACTTGGTCACGTCGTTCAACGATTTTCCCAAGTTTTATCGGATACACAATCGCAGTTTATGATGGACGTAAACATGTACCTGTTTATATCCAAGAAGACATGGTAGGTCACAAACTTGGTGAATTTGCACCAACTCGTACTTACAAAGGTCACGCAGCTGACGATAAGAAAACACGTCGTTAATAGGAGGAGGACACAATGGCAGAAATTACTTCAGCTAAAGCAATGGCTCGTACAGTCCGTGTTTCACCTCGTAAAACACGTCTTGTACTTGATCTTATCCGTGGCAAGAAGGTTGCTGATGCAATCGCAATCTTGAAATTCACCCCAAACAAAGCAGCTCGTGTAGTTGAAAAAGTTCTTAACTCTGCTATCGCTAATGCAGAAAATAACTTTGGTTTGGAAAAAGCTAACTTGGTTGTATCTGAAACTTTCGCAAACGAAGGACCAACTATGAAACGTTTTCGTCCACGTGCTAAAGGTTCAGCTTCGCCAATCAACAAACGCACAACTCACGTCACAGTAGTTGTGTCAGAAAATTAAGGAGGTAAAATCGTGGGTCAAAAAGTACATCCAATTGGTATGCGTGTCGGAATCATTCGTGATTGGGATGCGAAATGGTATGCTGAAAAAGAATACGCAGATTACCTTCATGAAGATTTAGCAATCCGCAACTTCATTAATAAAGAATTAGCAGATGCTTCTGTTTCAGCTATTGAAATCGAACGTGCTGTAAACAAAGTAATTGTTTCGCTTCACACTGCTAAACCAGGTATGGTTATTGGTAAAGGTGGGGCTAATGTTGATGCGCTTCGCGCAAAACTAAATAAGTTGACTGGAAAACAAGTTCACATCAACATTGTTGAAATTAAACAACCTGACTTGGATGCTCATCTTGTTGGTGAAAACATTGCTCGTCAATTGGAACAACGTGTTGCTTTCCGTCGTGCACAAAAGCAAGCTATTCAGCGTACAATGCGTGCTGGAGCAAAAGGAATCAAAACTCAGGTTTCTGGTCGTTTAAACGGTGCTGATATTGCTCGTAGCGAAGGTTATTCAGAAGGAACTGTTCCGCTTCACACCCTTCGTGCGGATATTGACTATGCTTGGGAAGAAGCTGACACAACTTACGGTAAACTTGGTGTTAAAGTCTGGATTTACCGTGGAGAAGTGCTTCCAGCTCGTAAAAACACTAAAGGAGGCAAATAACAGATGTTAGTACCTAAACGTGTTAAACACCGTCGCGAGTTTCGTGGAAAAATGCGCGGTGAAGCTAAAGGTGGTAAAGAAGTGACATTTGGGGAATATGGTCTTCAAGCAACAACTAGCCACTGGATTACAAATCGCCAAATTGAAGCTGCCCGTATTGCTATGACGCGTTACATGAAACGTGGTGGTAAAGTTTGGATTAAAATCTTCCCACACAAATCATACACTGCTAAAGCTATCGGTGTACGTATGGGTTCTGGTAAAGGGGCACCTGAAGGTTGGGTAGCACCAGTTAAACGTGGTAAAGTGCTGTTCGAGATTGCTGGCGTACCTGAAGAAGTTGCACGTGAAGCGCTTCGCCTTGCAAGCCATAAATTGCCAGTTAAAACCAAATTCGTGAAACGTGAAGCAGAATAAGGAGAAGACATGAAACTTCAAGAAATTAAAGATTTTGTCAAAGAGCTTCGTGGCTTGTCTCAAGAAGAGCTTGCTCAAAAAGAAAACGAACTCAAAAAAGAATTGTTTGAACTTCGTTTCCAAGCTGCAGCAGGACAATTAGAACAAACTGCTCGCCTTGATGAAGTGAAAAAACAAATTGCTCGTGTTAAAACCGTGCAATCTGAAACTAAATAATAGATTGGGAAAGGAGAATTCTAATAATGGAACGTAATCAACGTAAAACCCTTGTTGGACGTGTTGTGTCTGATAAAATGGACAAAACTATCACAGTTATAGTTGAAACAAAGCGTAACCACCCAGTCTATGGTAAACGTATCAACTATTCTAAAAAGTATAAAGCACATGATGAAAACAATGTAGCTAAAGAAGGCGATATCGTTCGTATCATGGAAACTCGTCCACTTTCAGCTACAAAACGTTTCCGTCTTGTAGAAGTTGTTGAAGAAGCTGTTATTATCTAATAAACTAAAAGGAGAAAATTGGAATGATTCAACAAGAAACTCGCTTAAAAGTTGCTGATAATAGCGGTGCTCGCGAAATCTTGACTATCAAAGTTCTTGGTGGTTCAGGACGTAAATTTGCTAATATCGGTGATGTTATCGTTGCTTCTGTTAAGCAAGCAATCCCAGGTGGAACTGTTAAAAAAGGTGATGTTGTCAAAGCTGTTGTTGTTCGTACAAAATCTGGTGCACGCCGTCCAGATGGTTCATATATCAAATTTGATGATAATGCAGCTGTTATCATTCGTGACGATAAAACACCTCGTGGAACGCGTATTTTTGGTCCCGTAGCACGTGAGTTGCGTGAAGGTGGCTACATGCGTATTGTTTCATTGGCACCAGAAGTTCTTTAATCAATAAAAAACAAACGTAGTCCCCTAGGTTCTCCTAGGGTGCCCAATATAGGGCGTAAGAAATATAGAGGAGAATACCAATGTTTGTAAAAAAAGGCGACAAGGTTCGCATAATTGCTGGTAAGGACAAAGGCATTGAAGCTGTAGTTCTTAAAGCTCTGCCAAAAGTAAATAAGGTTGTTGTCGAAGGTGTTGCTATTGTTAAAAAACATCAAAAACCAAATAGCGAAAACCCTCAAGGCGCAATCGTAGAAAAAGAGGCACCTATCCATGTATCAAACGTACAAGTGCTTGACAAAAATGGTGTAGCAGGCCGTGTTGGTTACAAAATTGTTGACGGCAAAAAAGTTCGTTACAACAAAAAATCAGGCGAAGTGCTTGATTAATCACGAAGGAAAGGAGAAGCATAATGACAAATCGCTTAAAAGAAAAATACACTAATGAAGTTGTTCCAGCATTGACAGAAAAATTTAACTACTCATCTGTAATGGCTGTACCAAAAGTTGAGAAAATTGTTCTTAACATGGGTGTTGGTGATGCTGTAAACAATGCTAAGAACCTTGAAAAAGCTGCTGCTGAATTGGCACTTATTTCAGGTCAAAAACCGCTTATTACTAGAGCTAAGAAATCAATCGCTGGCTTCCGTCTTCGTGAAGGTGTTGCGATCGGTGCTAAAGTTACACTTCGTGGTGAGCGCATGTATGAATTCTTGGATAAATTGGTGACTGTCTCACTTCCACGTGTTCGTGACTTCCATGGTGTTCCAACAAAATCATTTGATGGACGTGGTAACTACACACTTGGTGTTAAAGAACAGTTGATTTTCCCAGAAATCAACTTTGATGATGTTGATAAAGTACGTGGTCTTGATATTGTTATTGTAACAACAGCAAATACGGACGAAGAATCACGTGAATTGCTTAAAGGTCTTGGGATGCCTTTTGAAAAATAATCTAGGAGGTAAATAAATTGGCTAAAAAATCAATGATTGCTAAGAACAAACGCCCAGCGAAGTTCTCTACGCAAGCTTACACTCGTTGCGAACGTTGTGGTCGTCCACACTCAGTTTACCGCAAATTTAAACTTTGCCGTGTTTGCTTCCGTGAATTAGCTTATAAAGGTCAAATTCCAGGCGTTACCAAAGCTTCTTGGTAAAATACGATGTGAGAATGTGGCAGATAGAGTAAAAATAGATTTATTGTTTTTGATAATTGTCTAGCCCATGCTCAAACTCGATTTGAAGAAACGATACTTCCTTAGAGGTATCTAATGAAGCATTGACACATTAACTAGCAAGTGACTTATCAAACTACTAGTAAGAGGAGAAGATAAAAAATGGTTATGACTGACCCTATTGCAGACTTTTTAACACGCATTCGTAATGCTAACCAAGCAAAACACGAAGTGCTTGAAGTGCCTGCCTCAAACATCAAAAAAGGAATTGCAGAAATCCTTAAGCGTGAAGGTTTTGTAAAAAATGTTGAAGTGATTGAAGATAACAAACAAGGCATCATTCGTGTCTTCCTTAAATACGGGCAAGACGGTGAACGTGTTATCACAAACCTTAAACGTGTTTCAAAACCAGGTCTTCGTGTTTACACAAAGCGTGAAGACATGCCAAAAGTTCTTAATGGACTTGGTGTTGCGATTGTATCTACTTCAGAAGGTCTTTTGACAGATAAAGAAGCACGTCAAAAGAACGTTGGTGGAGAAGTGATCGCCTACGTTTGGTAAAATCATGAAAAAAGGGTCAAAACAAGAGGCAAAAAAGAATAGTCTTTTTTGACGCTGTTTAGACCATCTGCCATTTGACTTGTTCGACTGGTAGAGTAATGATTTGAACAACCCCGTGAAAACTCGTCGCACAAGCGGCTTGATAATTTAACAGGAGAAAATAAAAATATGTCACGTATTGGTAATAAAGTAATCACATTGCCTGCTGGTGTTGAAATCACTAACAATGACAATGTTGTTACTGTAAAAGGTTCTAAGGGTGAACTTACTCGTGAGTTCTCAAAAGATATTGAAATTCGTGTGGATGGTACGGAAGTAACTCTTCACCGTCCAAATGATTCAAAAGAAATGAAGACAATTCATGGTACAACTCGTGCTAATCTGAATAATATGGTTCTTGGTGTTTCTGAAGGTTTCAAAAAAGAGCTTGAAATGCGCGGTGTTGGTTATCGTGCCCAGCTTCAAGGTAGCAAATTAGTTCTTTCAGTTGGTAAATCTCACCAAGACGAAGTTGTAGCTCCAGAAGGTATTACTTTTGAAGTTCCAACACCTACAACTATCAATGTATTAGGAATTAACAAAGAAGTTGTGGGTCAAACTGCAGCTTATATCCGTAGCCTTCGTGCTCCAGAACCTTACAAAGGTAAAGGTATTCGTTACGTTGGTGAGTATGTACGTCGTAAAGAAGGTAAAACTGGTAAATAATGTTTGGCTAATCTTTCTAGCTAATAATAGATTTACACATGAGCTGTCCTTGTGATGGTATTAATAAAATAAGAGGTGAAAATTGTGATTTCGAAACCAGATAAAAATAAAATCCGCCAAAAACGCCACCGTCGCGTTCGCGGTAAACTCTCTGGAACTGCTGATCGCCCACGTTTGAACGTTTTCCGTTCTAATACAGGCATCTACGCTCAAGTAATTGATGACGTAGCGGGTGTAACGCTCGCAAGTGCATCAACTCTTGACAAGGAAGTTTCAAAAGGAACTAAAACAGAACAAGCCGTTTTAGTCGGTAAACTTGTTGCTGAACGTGCAGTAGCTAAAGGTATTTCTGAAGTGGTGTTTGACCGCGGTGGATATCTCTATCACGGACGTGTAAAAGCTTTGGCTGACTCAGCTCGTGAAAACGGATTGAAATTCTAATAGGGAGGACACTAGATAATGGCATTTAAAGACAATGCAGTAGAAATTGAAGAGCGCGTTGTTGCGATTAACCGTGTTACTAAGGTTGTTAAAGGTGGACGTCGTCTTCGCTTTGCAGCTCTTGTGGTTGTTGGTGATCGCAATGGTCGTGTTGGTTTCGGTACAGGTAAAGCTCAAGAAGTACCTGAGGCTATTCGTAAAGCAGTTGACTCTGCTAAGAAAAATATGATTGAAGTGCCAATGGTTGGGACAACAATCCCTCACGAAGTACACTCTGAATTTGGTGGTGCTCGCGTATTGTTGAAACCAGCTGCTGAAGGTTCCGGGGTAGCAGCCGGAGGTGCAGTTCGTGCAGTCATCGAATTAGCAGGTGTTGCAGATATTACTTCAAAATCATTAGGTTCAAACACCCCAATCAACATTGTTCGTGCAACTGTTGGAGGTTTGAAACAATTGAAACGTGCTGAAGATGTTGCGGCTCTTCGTGGTATTTCAGTTTCTGACTTAGCTTAAGAAAGGAGATAAGTATGCCTCAAATTAAGATTACTTTGACTAAGTCTCCAATCGGACGCAAACCAGAACAACGTAAAACAGTTGTTGCTCTTGGACTTGGTAAATTGAATTCTTCAGTTGTTAAAGAAGATACAGCAGCTATCCGTGGTATGGTAGGTGCAGTATCTCACTTGGTTACAGTTGAAGAAGTATAATTAAACAACGGTCTAATCGCACTAATGAAGTTGGTGTGATTTAAGGCATGTAAAAAAGCGAGTCGTATGGATGGCTTAATCCTTTAACTATCCATAAGGCGTTAGCATATATAATAAGGAGAAAAATAATGAAACTTCATGAACTTAAACCTACAGAAGGTTCTCGTAAGACTCGTAACCGCGTTGGTCGTGGAACATCATCTGGTAATGGTAAAACAGCTGGTCGCGGTCAAAAAGGTCAAAAAGCTCGTAGCGGTGGCGGTGTTCGTCTAGGATTTGAAGGTGGTCAAACACCGTTGTTCCGTCGTCTTCCAAAACGTGGATTTACTAATATCAATGCTAAAGAATATGCACTTGTTAATCTTGAACAACTTAATGTTTTTGAAGATGGTACGGAAGTAACGCCAGCTCTTCTTAAGGAAGCAGGAATTGTTCGTAACTTTAAATCAGGTGTTAAAGTTCTTGGAAAAGGTGAATTGACCAAAAAGTTAACGGTTAAAGTAGCTAAATTCTCAAAATCTGCTGAAGTAGCGATTACTGCTAAGGGTGGTTCAATCGAAGTTATTTAATGAGAGGTAGCTCATTATGTTCTTTAAACTACTTAAAGATGCATTGAAGGTTAAAAATGTTCGTAAGAAGATTTTATTTACAATCTTTATCATCTTTGTTTTTAGACTTGGAACGACAATCACAGTTCCTAGCATCAACGCCAGAAACTTAGACCAACTAAGAGATTTACCATTCCTAAATATGCTTAATCTTGTTAGTGGTAATGCATTGAAAAACTTTTCTGTTTTTTCAATGGGAGTTAGTCCTTACATTACCGCTTCAATTATCGTCCAACTCTTGCAAATGGATATTTATCCCAAGTTTGTCGAATGGGGAAAACAAGGGGAAGTTGGTAGAAGAAAGCTAAACCAAGCAACACGCTATATCTCAGTTGTGTTTGCATTTATTCAATCTATAGGAATTACTTATAGTTTTGATAGGTTATCTTCGGTTGGGATTGTTAAGTCACCAAGTCCTAGCACTTTTCTTTTGATTGGTGCTATTATGACGACAGGTAGTGTCATCGTGACATGGCTAGGAGATCAAATTTCTGATAAGGGATTTGGAAATGGTGTTTCCATGATTATCTTTGCAGGGATTATCTCCTCAATACCTGATTCACTCACATCTGTTTATGAAGACTTCTTTGTTAATGTACGAAGTAGCCAATTGTCACAATCGTATATTATTGTTGGGCTTTTAGTTCTTGCAGTGTTGGTTATTGTCTTTTTTACGACTTTTGTTCAACAGGCAGAATATAAAATACCAATCCAATATACAAAGTTAGCCCAAGGTGCTCCTACGAGTTCTTACCTTCCTTTAAAAGTAAATCCTGCTGGTGTTATTCCCGTTATTTTTGCTAGTTCGATTACAACAATTCCAAGTACTATTATTCCATTTTTTGAGAATGGTCGTGATATACCATGGTTGGTAAAACTTCAAGAAATTCTTAATTTTCAGTCACCGACAGGTATGCTCATCTATGCTGTACTGATTGTTTTGTTCTCATTTTTCTATACATTTGTCCAAGTAAATCCTGAAAAGACAGCAGAAAACTTACAAAAAAATGCTTCTTATATCCCAAGTGTTCGTCCAGGACGTGAAACAGAACAATACTTAGCCTCACTTTTGAAAAAGTTAGCAACAGTTGGGTCTATTTTCCTCGCATTCATTTCTTTGACTCCAATTGTGGCACAACAAATATTTGAGCTATCGTCTGGTATCGCTCTTGGAGGAACGAGTCTTCTCATCTTGATTTCTACTGGTATCGAAAGTATGAAACAATTGGAAGGATATCTCCTCAAGAGAAAATATGTCGGTTTTATGAATGTCGATGTAGGCTAAAGCTTCAGTAAGATGTTACCAAAATGAAATAGAGAGGTTAGATAACTAGCCCTTTCTATTTTGTTTTTAAATAAATTTAGCACTCTATTAAAGTGTTGGATTTATTTAAAAACAAAATAAGGAGAAGGTCATGAATTTTTTAATCATGGGATTGCCAGGAGCTGGTAAAGGAACTCAAGCAGCAAAAATTGTTGAAAAATTTGGTGTTGCACATATTTCTACTGGTGATATGTTCCGTGCAGCTATTGCAAATAAAACTGAGATGGGTGTGCTTGCCAAGAGATATATGGATAAGGGTGAACTTGTTCCAGATGAGGTGACAAATGGGATTGTTAAAGAGCGTCTAGCTCAGGAAGATATCGCTGAAAGGGGATTTTTGCTTGATGGTTATCCGCGTACAATTGAGCAAGCCTATGCGCTTGATGAAACGCTTAGTGCATTAGGCTTAAAACTTAACGGTGTCATCAATATTGAGGTTAATCCAGAAAGTTTGATTGAACGATTGAGTGGGCGTATTATTCATAAAAAAACAGGTGAAACTTTCCATAAAATCTTTAATCCACCTGTAGGGGATTACAATGAAGATGATTATTACCAACGTGAAGATGATAAACCTGAGACTGTAAAACGTCGCTTGGATGTCAATATCGCTCAAGGCAAACCTATCCTTGATCATTATCGTAAAGTTGGTATTGTTTCAGATATTCAAGGTAATCAAGAAATTGATGCTGTTTTTACAGATATTGAAAAAGCTATTGTAGCGATTAAATAAATTTATTTGTAATACTTGATAAGTTAGGAAAGTCATGGTATACTGAAATAGTCTGACTTATAATTGTTGTCTCTATCTTTAGAGGCTATCTAATCGAAATTTTAGGGGGGGTACTTTTGCGTGGCAAAAGAAGATGTGATTGAAATTGAGGGCAAAGTGATTGAAACCATGCCTAATGCTATGTTTACTGTCGAGTTGGAAAATGGACATCAGATTTTAGCAACCGTATCTGGGAAAATCCGTAAGAATTATATTCGCATTTTAGTGGGAGACCGTGTTACAGTTGAAATGAGTCCTTATGATCTTACTCGTGGTCGTATCACATACCGCTTTAAATAATCGAAATACTTGGAGGGATTAAAAATGAAGGTAAGACCATCGGTTAAACCAATTTGCGAATACTGCAAAGTTATTCGTCGTAACGGTCGTGTTATGGTAATTTGTCCATCAAATCCAAAACACAAACAACGTCAAGGATAATGTAGAAAGGAGAAAACATGGCTCGTATTGCTGGAGTTGATATTCCAAACGATAAACGCGTAGTTGTATCGCTTACTTATGTATATGGTATCGGACTTGCGACATCTAAAAAGATTTTAGCAGCAGCGGGTGTATCTGAAGATATCCGTGTAAAAGATTTGACATCAGATCAAGAAGATGCGATTCGTCGTGAAGTGGATGCTATAAAAGTGGAAGGTGACCTTCGTCGTGAAGTAAACTTAAATATCAAACGATTGATGGAAATCGGTTCATATCGTGGAATCCGTCACCGTCGTGGACTTCCTGTCCGTGGACAAAACACTAAAAACAATGCTCGCACTCGTAAAGGGAAAGCTGTTGCGATTGCTGGTAAGAAAAAATAAAATAGGAGGTAAACAAATTGGCTAAACCAACACGTAAACGTCGTGTGAAAAAAAACATCGAATCTGGTGTTGCACATATTCACGCTACATTCAATAACACAATTGTTATGATTACAGATGTGCATGGTAATGCTCTTGCGTGGTCATCAGCTGGTGCGCTTGGCTTTAAAGGCTCACGTAAATCTACACCATTTGCTGCTCAAATGGCTGCTGAGGCTGCTGCTAAGTCAGCACAAGATCACGGTGTTAAAACAGTTGAAGTTACTGTAAAAGGTCCTGGCTCAGGTCGTGAATCTGCTATTCGAGCTCTTGCAGCGGCTGGTCTTGAAGTAACATCAATTCGTGATGTAACACCTGTACCACACAATGGTGCTCGTCCTCCAAAACGTCGTCGTGTATAATCGTAACAATAGTCGTACACAACTTTTCGTTTAAGAGGGAGCAACCAAATGATTGAGTTTGAAAAACCATTGATAACAAAAATTGATGAAAATAAAGATTACGGCAAATTTGTTATCGAGCCACTTGAGCGTGGTTATGGGACAACCTTGGGAAATTCTCTTCGTCGTGTTCTTCTGTCCTCACTTCCTGGTGCAGCAGTAACATCTATCAAAATTGATGGAGTTTTACACGAGTTTGATACTATCCCAGGTGTCCGAGAAGATGTGATGCAAATTATCCTTAATATAAAAGGGCTTGCTGTAAAGTCTTACGTCGAAGACGAAAAGATGATTGAACTTGATGTAAAAGGACCAGCAGAGGTAACTGCAGGAGATATTTTAACAGATAGTGATATTGAAATTGTTAACCCCAATCATTATCTTTTTACTATTGCGGAGGGTCATTCCCTTAAGGCAACGATGACTGTGGCAAAAAACCGTGGTTATGTACCAGCTGAAGGCAATAAAAAAGACGATGCTCCAGTGGGAACTTTGGCGGTTGATTCTATCTATACTCCAGTCAAAAAAGTTAATTATCAAGTAGAACCTGCTCGTGTCGGAAGCAATGATGGTTTTGATAAATTAACCGTTGAAATCATGACAAATGGTACAATCATTCCTGAAGATGCTCTGGGCCTTTCAGCACGTATCCTTATTGAACACTTGAATCTCTTTACTGACTTAACAGAAGTTGCTAAAACAACTGAAGTTATGAAAGAAGCAGATCAAGTAAATGATGAGAAAGTGCTTGACCGTACAATCGAAGAACTTGATTTATCAGTTCGTTCTTACAATTGTCTCAAACGTGCTGGCATCAACACAGTACTTGATTTGACGGAGAAGAGTGAACCTGAGATGATGAAGGTTCGTAACCTTGGTCGTAAGAGTCTTGAAGAAGTCAAGGTAAAATTGGCTGAATTAGGTCTTGGACTTAAAAATGATAAATAAAAATTAAAAAGAGGAGGAACTCATGGCTTACCGTAAACTAGGACGTACTAGCTCACAACGTAAAGCAATGCTTCGTGATTTGACAACTGATCTTATTATCAACGAATCAATTGTTACAACTGAAGCTCGTGCTAAAGAAATCCGTAAAACAGTTGAAAAGATGATTACTCTTGGTAAACGTGGCGATTTGCATGCTCGTCGTCAAGCAGCAGCATTTGTTCGTAACGAAATTGCGAGTGAAAACTATGATGAAGCAACTGATAAGTATACTGCTACTACAGCACTTCAAAAATTATTTGATGACATTGCACCTCGTTATACTGAACGTAATGGTGGATACACTCGTATTCTAAAAACAGAGCCACGTCGTGGTGATGCAGCACCGATGGCTATCATTGAATTAGTTTAAATCATCAATTTTGTTGAGTGTTATGATGATGGGTATCGCAGTAAAGGTATCTTAGTCTAGCTCTGGTCTACCGCTAAAGGATTACCCCTTTAGTGGGAACACTCATCATAATGTTAATAAAGCAAGAAAGGCTTGTTTACGATAGGTTCTTAGGGTTAAAACTTATCGTAAGCAAGTTTTTCTTGTTTCTTATCTAAAAGAATTTAAAAGGAGGGAGTAGTCTTTTTCTCCTTTTTTGATAATAGTATTCTTTTATCAGATTGATAAAAAAATACTATTATCCAAGAAGAAAAATTTATGCTACACTTTTACTATCGTCGATAGGAGGTACAGCATGAATTGGGATTTTATGATTCGGTATTGGCCTCTCTACCAAGAGGCTCTTATTAAGACAGCGAGTCTAGCTTTTTTTGGAATTTTGGGAGCTAGTATTTGGGGGCTACTCATGGCTTTGGTACGATTCTATCGCCTACCTATTTTATCTCAATTGGCTCAGATCTATATCGAGATTTCCCGTAATACTCCCCTCTTGATTCAGCTTTTCTTTTTCTATTTTGGTTTACCTAAGCTAGGTTTGACCCTATCTTCAGAACATTGTGCCATCTTTGGGCTAATCTTTCTGGGAGGGTCCTACATGGCGGAAACCTTTCGCAGTGGTCTTGAGGCCGTGGGAAAAAATCAGCTGGATTCAGCTCTTGCTCTGGGTTTTAAGGACTATCAAATCTTTTTTCACATCATTTTGCCCCAGGCTCTATCCATTAGCCTCCCTTCTTTTAGTGCTAATGTCATCTTTTTGCTCAAGGAAACCTCGGTTTTTTCGGTTATTGCTCTTGCCGACCTCATGTATGTGGCAAAGGATTTGATTGGTCTTTACTATGAAACAGACGAGGCTCTATTGCTCTTGGTCTTTGCTTACCTGCTCATACTCTTACCTATTTCCCTCCTATTTCACTGGTTAGAAAGGAGAAGTCGCTATGCCGGATTTGGGTCTTCAAGTATTCTCGCAAGGAAATAACTTCTTTAGACTTTTGCAAGGGGCAGGAGTTACCATAGGTATCGCTTTCCTATCGGTTCTCATTTCTCTTGTTCTCGGATTAATCTGGGGTATTTGGCTGACGAGGGGGGGAATATTGGTGCGGACAATAGGTCATCTTTATTTGGAATTTATCCGAATTATGCCTCAGTTGGTTTTGCTCTTTCTGGTTTATTTTGGACTATCCAAAACTCTTCACATCAACCTCTCGGGCTGGACTGCCTCGATTATCGTCTTTTCCCTCTGGGGCATTGCGGAAATGGGCGATTTGGTGCAGGCAGCCATTCACTCCTTGCCCCCGCACCAGTCTGAAAGTGGTTTGGCTCTGGGTCTTTCCAAAAACCAGCTCTACCGCTACATTATATTGCCTCAAGTCTTTCGAAGACTTCTACCCCAGATGATTAACCTCATCACTCGTATGATTAAGACCACCTCTTTGGTTGTCTTGATTGGTGTAGTCGAAATGGTCAAGGTAGGACAGCAGATTATCGAGAGCAATCGCTTAGCTATTCCTAAGGCTGCCTTTGCTGTTTATGGAACAATTTTTTTACTCTATTTCGCTATCTGCTTTCCTATTTCCAAGCTTGCCAGCTATCTTGAAACACATTGGAGGGATTAAATGTCAGCAAGTATTTTACGTTTAGACAATATCGAAAAATCTTTTGGAGAACGTCCGATTCTGAAAGGAATTTCCTTTGAAGTGAAAAAAGGCGAAATCCTAGTTATTCTCGGATCTTCGGGTTGTGGGAAATCGACTCTACTTCGCACCATCAACGGTCTTGAAAATATTAATCAGGGACAGATTTATTTCCACGAACAAGCCGTTCATGAGAAAAAGAATGATTTGACCTCACTTCGCCAGAAAATTGGCATGGTTTTTCAAAATTACGAGCTTTTTCCCCATCTCAATGTTCTAGAAAATCTAATTCTAGCTCCTGTCAAGGTGCAAAAACGCAAGAGAGAAGCTGTCATCAGAGAGGCAGAAAATCTGCTTGAGCGAGTTGGTCTGCTTGATTATAAAAAGCATTTTATCCGCCAACTCTCGGGTGGACAAAAGCAACGGGTCGCCATCATTCGTGCTATTCTCATGAATCCTGAAATTCTCCTTTTTGATGAGGTGACGGCTTCTTTAGATCCTGAGATGGTCAAGGAAGTGCTGGATTTGATGACCGATTTAGCCCAAGAAGAGCGGACTATGATTATCGTGACCCATGAACTGAGTTTTGCTCGTGAGGTCGCAGATCGCATTATCTTTATGGATCAAGGCAAAGTTCTTGAAGAAGATACGACGGAACAATTTTTTACCAAAACCAAGAGTGAGCGTGTGCGGAAGTTCCTATCTACCTTTCACTACACTGCTCCCAGCTACCAATAAAGGAGAAATTTATGAAAACATTGCACAAAATCACTACATTTTTAAGCGTCCTTCTCTTTGCTGTCCTCCTCGGAGCTTGTAGTCAGCAGAGCTCTAATGACAATACCAGCCAAGCTTCAGGAACTGCTCGTAGTCTTGAGGAAATCAAGAAAAGCGGTAAAGTTACTATCGGTGTATTTAGCGATAAGAAACCCTTTGGCTATGTCGATGAAAATGGTGATTACCAAGGCTATGATGTTTATTTTGGTAATCAGCTTGGTAAAGAGTTGGGAGTCAAGGTCAAGTACGTTCCCGTTGATGCAGCTAGTCGGGCGGAATATTTAGTTTCAGGAAAGGTAGACATTATTCTCGCCAATTTTACTGTTACTAAGGAGAGAGCCCAACAGGTTGATTTTGCTCTCCCATACATGAAAGTATCTCTAGGTGTTGTTTCCCCTAAAAAAGAGTTAATCACTAAGGTTGATCAGCTCAAGGGTAAGAAACTCATCGTTAGTAAAGGAACAACCGCCGAAACATATTTTAGCAAGCATTATCCAGATATTGAACTTGTCAAATTTGATCAATATAGCGATGCCTATGCTGCTCTTCTTGATGGTCGAGGTGATGCCTTTAGTACGGATAACACAGAAGTGCTGGCTTGGTCTTTGGAAAATAAGGGTTATGAAGTGGGAATTACTTCTCTTGGTGATGTTGAAACTATCGCTCCTGCAGTTCAAAAGGGCAACAAAGAATTACGTAGCTTCATTAATAAAACAATTAAAAAACTTGGTAAAGAAAACTTTTTCCACAAAGACTTTGATGAAACTCTCAAACCTATCTATGGTGACAGTGCTAAGCCAGATGAGATTGTAGTCGAAGGAGGTCAAGTAAAAAAATAGTTCTTTAAGAAAATATCACAAAAATGTCTAAACACTTTTAAACTTGGGTGTTTAGGCATTTTTTAAAGCTATCAGATGTTGCATAAAGAGTAAGATTTTTTCCAGTCAAAGGATGTGTCAGTGTCAGCTGATAAGCGTGGAGCATGAGACGTCCTTTAGGATGGGAATGGTAGAGAGGATCTCCGATAATGGGGTGTTTATGATAGGAGAGGTGCACGCGTATCTGATGTGTTCTTCCAGTATCTAGTTGACATTGTAAAAGTTGAGCTTTGGGATAGCTTTTGATGCGTTTTAGGTGGGTAATAGCTTTTTGTCCATGTTTATTATCAATAACTCGTTTTCTACGATCATGGCGATGTCGTCCGATTTTATCTTTATAGGTGATAATTTTAGGAAAGGATGCTCCCTCAACGAGCGCCCAGTAGTAGCGCTTGATAACTTTTGTTTCTAACATACGATTGATAATAGGTAGAATAAAAGGGTTCTTTGCAAAGAGGACAAGACCACTGGTCTCTTTATCAAGGCGATGCACAATATAACAAGTGTGTCCAACATAGGCTGAGACATGGTTGAGAAGTGCAAGTTCATTGGGCTGATTGGCATGGGTTTTCATACCTTCAGGTTTATTGACAACGATAAGGTGCTCATCTTCGTATATAGGATAGACTAACTTTTTATTGCCTGATAGGATAGTTTTCTTTGGATAATCCTCATCATCAAATATCAGAGTGATACTATCTCCCTGTTCAACCTTATTTTGCCAATGAATAAGATGACCGTTGATGAGGACATGCTTTTTGATGCGTAAAAAGTGGCGAATTTTCCTAGGGATGAGTAATTTCTCTTCAAGCAATGCTTTTATGCTTAATTTTGGATAAGGATTTTGAAAAGTTACTTGAAATACCATAGGATTATTATACCATGCTGGCTTGGAAATGAGGTTTTTCTGCTATAGTTTAAGTTTTTTTTGGTACAATAACGATATGAAATTACTTGAATCTTTGAGAAAGGCCTTGGATAAGGTCAAGCAATTATCGTTTTACACAAAAAGTAACGTTAGAGAGAATGTTGCACCAAAGGTAGAGGAGAATCAAGTAGAGCGCCAGTCGGTGTATCAACGTAGTCGTGCTCACAAAGAGAGTGAAAAAATAAGACCAAAGTGGCTTAAAGTGCTTTTACAGTTAGTGCCTTCTCCTGAAAGTCTGGTAAGGCGTATTTGGCGACGCTACAACATTGGAAAGATTATGCTGATTATCCTGTCTATCCTTGTGTTAGCGACAGGTTCTTATCTTTTTTATCTATCAAAGACAGCTAAGGTCTCAGACTTACAAAATGCACTTAAAGCAACGACACAAATCTATGATAAAAATAATGCGTACGCAGGTAGTCTCTCAGGGCAAAAGGGTACTTATGTGGAGTTGGATGCTATTTCAGATGATTTAGAAAATGCTGTCATTGCTACAGAAGATCGCACTTTTTATCAGAATAATGGAATAAATCTGTCACGTTTTCTTCTGGCAGTTGTGACCTTTGGGCATTTTGGAGGGGGCTCTACCATTACGCAGCAGTTAGCAAAAAATGCTTACCTAACGCAGGATCAGACGATTAAACGGAAAGCAAGAGAATTTTTTTTAGCTCTAGAGTTGACGAAAAAGTACAGCAAGAAGGAAATATTGACCATGTACTTGAACAACTCTTATTTTGGAAATGGTGTATGGGGTGTTGAAGATGCTAGTCAAAAGTATTTTGGGACAAGCGCAGCGAATCTGACTCTGGATGAAGCAGCGACACTCGCTGGAATGCTTAAGGGACCAGAGGTGTATAATCCTTACTACTCCATCAAAAACGCAACCAATCGCAGAAATACGGTTCTCTATGCTATGGAAAATGCTGGAAAAATCAGCAAAAGTCAAGCAAAAGAGGCGATGGCAGTTGGCATGGGCAATCGTCTGAACGATACATATGTTAGCAAATCCGATGATTACAAATACCCATCTTACTTTGATGCGGTTATCAATGAAGCTATCAGCACTTATGGCTTATCTGAAAAGGACATTGTCAATAACGGTTACAAGATTTATACTGAGTTGGATCAAAACTATCAGACAGGTATGCAGACGACCTATGCAGACACGAGTTTGTTCCCTGTTTCTTATTATGACAACACCTCTGCAGAATCTGCTAGTGTAGCTCTAGATCCAAAGACAGGTGGCGTCCGTGGTTTAGTGGGACGTGTGAATAGTACGGAGAATGCTACCTTTAGAAGTTTTAACTATGCGACACAATCTGAGAGAAGCCCAGGATCGACCATCAAGCCTTTGGTGGTTTATACTCCAGCTGTGGCTTCTGGTTGGTCGATTGAGACGGATCTTCCTAATCAGTTAATGAACTTTAATGGCTATCAACCACATAATTATGGCAATTATGAAAGTGAAGATGTGCCAATGTATCAAGCACTTGCTAATTCTTATAACATTCCAGCGGTTTACACGCTTAACAAACTGGGTATCAATAAAGCTTTTACTTATGGTACTAAGTTTGGTTTAAATATGACTAACACTAAAAAGGAGTTAGGTGTCGCACTTGGTGGTGGTGTCACGACCAATCCTCTTGAAATGGCTCAGGCTTATTCTACTTTTGCAAATGGTGGTGTTATGCACAAAGCGCACTTGATTTCTCGGATTGAGACGGCAAGTGGTGAAGTAGTCAAGAAATTCACAGACAATGCTAAGCGTATCATCAGTCGATCCGTTGCTAATAAAATGACCAGTATGATGCTTGGAACATTCTCAAATGGAACAGGAGTGAACGCTAATGTTTATGGCTATACTTTGGCAGGTAAGACAGGAACAACGGAGACAGACTTTAATGCTGAACTTACCAATGACCAATGGGTGATTGGTTATACTCCAGATGTTGTTATTAGTCAATGGCTAGGTTTTAACAAAACTGATGAAAATCACTATTTATCAGACTCTAGCTCAGGAACCGCATCGACCATCTTTAGTACACAAGCTTCGTATATTTTGCCTTATACGAAAGGAACCATCTTTGATGTGACCAATGCTTACACTGAAAATGGTATCGCATCAACCTATAGTAGTAACGATACGAGTTCTGATAATAACAGTCAGTCCCAGTCTATCATTGATAGTATCAAAGATTCTGCAAGCGATGCAGCAGAGTCTATTACCAAGGCTGTTGAAGATGCTAATCTAGGTGAAAAAGCTAAAAATATATGGGATAGTGTTGTAGATTTATTTAGATAACTTGCCAACTTTGCTATTTCATGATAAAATAACACATACGGGAGGTATCATGGTACAGAAAAAAGCGAGTCTAGCGTGTGTTGATTGTGGCAGTCGTAACTATTCAATTGCAATTAGTAGCAATCCCAGACCTACACGACTAGAAGTTAATAAGTTTTGCAAACATTGTAAAAACTATACCTTACACAAGGAGACACGCTAGTTAGGAGGACAATCGTGAAGTTTATTACAGGAACTTTTAGAGTTTTGCGTGATACGACTTGGCCAGGTCGTAAGCAACGTTGGACAGATTTTATCGCTATCTTGGAATACACTGCTTTTTTTGCAGTTATTATCTACATTTTTGATAAGATTTTACAGTTAGGATTGATGAAGTTACTCGAATTTTTTAGGTAATGAGTAAAACTACAGTTTGTAAGCTGTAGTTTTTTTGTCATTGACAAGAAAGAGGAGTTTTACTATAATAAAAAGAGAGCTAGCCGTCTAGGCTTTTTTAGTAGGGAAAGGATACAGTATGTTAGATAGTTTTGATAAAGGATGGTTTGTGTTACAAACCTACTCAGGATATGAAAATAAAGTCAAGGAAAATCTCCTCCAACGTGCGCAAACGTATAATATGATGGATAACATCTTGCGTGTAGAAATTCCGACCCAGACAGTCAATGTGGAAAAAAACGGTGAGGTTAAAGAAGTTGAAGAAAATCGTTTTCCAGGGTATGTCTTGGTCGAGATGGTGATGACAGATGAAGCTTGGTTTGTCGTGCGTAACACACCAAATGTTACAGGATTTGTCGGTTCACACGGTAACCGTTCAAAACCAACGCCACTTTTGGAAGAAGAAATTCGCTCTATTCTCATCTCAATGGGACAAACTGTTGACATTTTAGATACCAATATCAAAGCAGGAGATGTGGTACAAATTGTTGATGGTGCTTTTACTGGTCAAGAAGGACGTGTTGTTGAAATGGATGGAAATAAGGTTAAATTGATGATTAACATGTTCGGAACCGAAACACAAGCTGAAGTGGAACTTTACCAAATCGCTGAATTGTAATCATTCTTATTAAGGACGCCTCTAAACTACTTGAGTTTAGGGGTATCTTTTTGTTTTTAAAAACGATGTCATTTTAAAGCATATCCACTATCGAACTATCTCTTTTCATTTATCTGCTATACTCAGAATATTACAAGACAAAAATAAGCAAGAAGTGGCTTCAGAAAGGATGCTGGTGTCTGAAAATGGAGATTAGATTACAAAATATCCGAAAAAATATGGCTCTTTTGAGGCGTTAAAAAGATATTGATTTGGTATTTGAAGAATGGCAGCGCGTGACGTCTTAAATGTTTTAATCGCTGGTAAACTTTATTATTTGGGAGATATTGATGGATTTATCAAGGAACATTCGACAACTAATTTGCAATTGCGAGTTAAAGAAGGGTATTCGGTTGCTTCCCTTGATGTATCGTCATTTGTGATAAAGAGTGACGTCATAACTGAAAGTGAAATTATCTTTAGAGATGTTACGGTTGATGAGATAATGAAAATCATTTCAGATAATAAAGATAAATCTATTATTGATTGCTTTAACGCAGCTTATCCTAACTTAGAAGTGGCTTATTTTAACTTGCTGAGGGAAAAGGAAGTACCCCCCATTTTTTCTATTGCGTCAAAATGGGAAGTGAATTGGAACGTCAGCTTTCTTCAAATTTATTACACATGAGTGCTTGGATGCAGATAGTCGTTTTAGTGTTTTTTTGCTGATTGATTTGGAAAATCGTGGTGGTCAGGCGATTTCGTATCTCTATTGGACGATTTTAGAACAGATTGCTCAGCTTGGATTTTCGAATCTTTTTACCGAAATCAGCAAATACAACAAGCCGTCGCTTTCTTTGTCACGTTTGAATAGTTTTCGAGAATATAGTCAGACCTATGAAGATATTTTACATTGTCGATTGTTGTGTAGCAATTTGCCAAAAGTGATAAAAACTTTTTATTTGTCAGATTATCATGGCAAGACATATGATTTATCGACTTTTGAGATTTTAGAGAAAATTGAGGACTCGAAGGGAAACCTTTATTTGGAAACAGATTTCAAAAGAGGAATTGTCTTTTAAAGTGCAAGTCTTAGCGAGGCTTCCTTATTTTTAAAAAGTGGCATTGTTTCAGTTAGAGATTGTACAGGAAGCAGGGCGATATTATCTGCAGGCTGATTTTTTGTTTGGCTTAAATTTCTTCTTACTCAACTGAGAATAGGCATGAAATTTCTTGTGATTTCGCTTTTTTTTAATTCTTTTCGTGGTATAATAGTAACCAACACTAAGAACATGGAGAATAACATGGTAGCTTATAATCATAAAGAAATTGAAAAAAAATGGCAAGCTTTTTGGGCGGATAATCATACTTTTAAAACAGGAACAGACAGCACAAAGCCTAACTTTTATGCGCTAGATATGTTTCCTTACCCATCTGGTGCTGGTTTGCACGTAGGTCACCCAGAAGGATACACTGCGACTGATATTCTTAGCCGTTTCAAACGTGCTCAAGGTTACAACGTTCTTCACCCAATGGGATGGGATGCTTTCGGACTTCCAGCAGAACAATACGCAATGGATACTGGTAATGATCCAGCAGAATTTACAGCCAAAAATATTGCAAACTTCAAACGCCAAATCAACTCACTTGGTTTCTCATATGACTGGGATCGTGAAGTGAACACAACTGATCCTAATTATTATAAATGGACTCAGTGGATTTTCACGAAATTATACGAAAAAGGCTTGGCATACGAAGCTGAAGTGCCCGTTAACTGGGTTGAAGAATTAGGGACAGCTATCGCCAACGAAGAAGTACTTCCTGACGGAACCTCTGAACGTGGTGGTTACCCAGTTGTTCGTAAACCAATGCGCCAATGGATGCTTAAAATCACGGCTTATGCTGAACGTTTGCTCGAAGATTTAGAAGATCTTGATTGGCCAGAGTCCATCAAAGATATGCAACGTAACTGGATTGGTAAATCAGTCGGTGCCAATGTTACTTTCAAGGTAGCGGGTACTGATAAAGATTTTACAATCTTTACAACACGTCCAGATACCCTCTTTGGTGCGACTTATGCTGTCTTAGCGCCTGAACACCCACTTGTTGAAGCTATTACAACACCTGAACAAGTGCAAGCTGTTACTGACTACAAACATCAAGCGAGTCTTAAGTCTGACCTTGCTCGTACAGACCTTGCTAAAGAAAAGACAGGTGTTTGGACTGGTAGTTACGCTATTAATCCAGTAAATGGTAAAAAAATTCCAGTCTGGATTGCTGATTATGTTCTTGCCAGCTATGGTACTGGAGCTATCATGGCGGTTCCTGCCCATGATACACGTGACTGGGAATTTGCAAAACAATTCAACTTAGAAATCATTCCAGTTCTTGAAGGTGGAAATGTTGAAGAAGAAGCTTACACAGAAGATGGACTTCATATTAACTCTGGTTTCCTAGATGGTCTTGATAAAGCGCAAGCTATTGATAAAATGGTTGAATGGCTTGAAGCAGAAGGCGTTGGTAACAAGAAAATAACTTACCGTCTTCGTGATTGGCTCTTTTCACGTCAACGTTATTGGGGCGAACCAATCCCAATCATTCATTGGGAAGACGGTACAACAACAGCTGTCTCCAAAGATCAATTGCCACTTGTCTTACCAGTAACTAAAGATATCAAACCTTCAGGTACGGGTGAATCACCACTGGCTAACTTGACAGATTGGCTTGAAGTGACACGTGAAGATGGTGTTAAAGGTCGTCGAGAAACAAACACAATGCCACAATGGGCTGGTTCAAGCTGGTACTTTCTACGCTATATCGATCCACACAACGATGAAAAGTTAGCTGATGAAGAATTGTTGAAACAATGGTTACCAGTTGATATTTACATTGGTGGTGCAGAACACGCTGTGCTTCACCTTCTTTACGCTCGTTTCTGGCATAAATTCCTTTATGATTTAGGTGTCGTTCCAACCAAAGAACCATTCCAAAAACTCTTTAACCAAGGTATGATTTTGGGAACAAGCTACCGTGATCACCGTGGTGCGCTTGTAGCAACTGATAAAGTTGAAAAACGTGATGGTTCATTTTTCAACATTGAAACTGGCGAAGAACTTGAACAAGCACCAGCGAAAATGTCTAAATCACTTAAAAACGTTGTTAATCCTGACGATGTGGTTGAACGTTATGGTGCAGACACACTTCGTGTATACGAAATGTTCATGGGGCCACTTGATGCTTCAATCGCATGGTCTGAAGAGGGTCTTGAAGGATCGCGTAAATTCCTCGATCGTGTCTATCGCTTGTTGACAACAAAAGAAATTGTTACAGAAAACAATGGCAATTTGGATAAAGTTTACAATGAAACTGTCAAAGCTGTTACCGAACAACTTGAAGCCATGAAATTTAACATAGCCATTGCGCAATTGATGGTTTTTGTCAATGCAGCGAACAAAGAGGATAAACTCTTTGCTGACTACGCTAAAGGCTTTGTCCAATTGTTAGCACCGTTTGCTCCACATCTTTCTGAAGAATTATGGCAAACATTGACACAGTCAGGACAATCCATTTCATATGTTGCATGGCCGACATGGGATGAAGCAAAACTCGTTGAAAACGATGTTGAAATTGTTATCCAAATCAAAGGTAAAGTACGTGCAAAACTCGTTGTACCAACGAATTCAAGCCGTGAAGAACTTGAAAAATTAGCTCTTGCTAACGACAAAATCCAAACAGAACTCGCTGGGAAGGACATTGTCAAAGTGATTGTGGTACCTAACAAACTTGTAAATATTGTTGTGAAATAATGAAAAGTTGGCAGTGCCAACTTTTTTGCTTATCTTATTTATCAGTCGTTGAATTATTATGGTCATGTATAGGGTGCTTATTTTTTGATATGTGTAACCAATTGTAGAGACAACTACTCACCATCAAACTGAAACTTTCTTAATAGAAGTGACTTTTACGATGTTTATCACAGGAAAAGATAGGGAAATATAAAAACCACTAGGATTAGTGGCTATCTAGCTTTTCATAAAAGATAATTTCGCTAACGTTTATGTAGGGAAAAAGGTAAATATAGGCTAAACCAAAAGTCATCAAAACGATTAGATACCAGACGATAAAACTCAAATCAAGAAGAAAGAGTTTCCACTTATATCCTTTCATAAGAGTGATACTTTTTTTGATAATTGTTAGTGTACTTGGATAATGGTCAGAATCACGGTTAATCATATCAAAAGCAATATAGGCTGACATGCGATAAGCAAAGTAGTAGCGAATTACGGTAGCAAAACCCCACAGGCTAATTACACTTCCTAGTAGGATAAAGCCAATAGGATAGTAGCTGATGGTGTCGATGGTCAGTAGATATTTGCCCAGATAGATGATGCTAACTCCCAAGAAGGATATCCCTAGTAAAAGTGCTAAAAAAATCCCTTTTAGGATGTGGATGCGTATCAGTCGCCAGATGTAAATTTTTGAAAATGCCAATTGATTATCCCAAAATTGAACGGTTTGTTTTTGTTGTCTAGTTACTAAAAGCATGGTGAAGTTAGCAGATAGAGTAAAAAGCAAGGTCAGAATACTAATCAAAAGACTCATGATATTAAAGGTTATACTCGTCTTACTTGGTGCAAAATTAGGCAAGAGCGAAGCATAGAGTAGCATAATAGAAACAGCATATAGAGCATAGCTCCCCTTGGTATTTGCAATGAGGTGTTTTGCAGTAGTTTTGATCTCAGAAGTACGCATAAGTTTCCCCTTACTATGTGATTGGATTTATTATACCATATTTTACCGTATAGCGAATCTCTCATGACAAGCTCTTTTTTTTTTGGTACAATCAATAAGGTTATTATAACTTTGACATGAGTTGAAATATATGGAGAAAAGTAGTGACAGAATATCCAATCAAATACCGCTTGATTAAACAAGAAAAACATACAGGAGCTCGTTTGGGAGAGATTATCACACCGCATGGCACATTTAAAACCCCCATGTTTATGCCAGTCGGTACGCAAGCAACCGTCAAAACACAATCTCCCGAAGAGCTTAAGGAGATGGGCAGTGGCATCATTTTAGCAAATACTTACCACTTATGGCTACGTCCTGGCGATGAGTTGATTGAGCGTGCAGGAGGACTGCACAAGTTTATGAACTGGGATCAAGCAATTTTAACAGACAGTGGAGGGTTTCAGGTCTATTCCTTAGCAGAAAATCGTAATATTAGCGAAGAGGGGGTGACTTTTAAAAACCATCTCAATGGTGCCAAGATGTTTTTATCTCCTGAAAAAGCTATCGCTATCCAAAACAATCTCGGTCCGGACATTATGATGAGTTTTGATGAATGCCCACAGTTTTACCAGCCCTATGATTATGTCAAGAAGTCCATTGAGCGTACTAGTCGATGGGCGGAACGTGGATTAAAAGCTCACCGTCGTCCACATGAACAAGGGCTTTTTGGCATCGTTCAAGGAGCTGGCTTTGAGGATCTTAGACGTCAGTCAGCAAAAGATCTTGTTTCGATGGACTTTCCAGGATACTCTATAGGCGGTCTTGCTGTCGGAGAGTCACATGCGGAGATGAATGCAGTGCTTAACTTTACAGTACCCATGTTGCCACAAAATAAACCACGTTATCTAATGGGTGTTGGAGCGCCGGATAGTCTTATTGATGGTGTTATCCGTGGGATAGATATGTTTGACTGCGTGTTGCCGACCCGTATTGCACGAAACGGTACCTGTATGACTAGCATGGGGCGTCTCGTGGTGAAAAATGCTCAATATGCTGAAGATTTTAGTCCACTTGATCCTAATTGTGACTGTTATACCTGCCAAAATTATAGCAGAGCATATATTCGCCACCTTATCAAGGCAGATGAAACCTTTGGCTTACGTCTTACTAGCTATCATAATCTTTACTTCTTGGTTAATCTTATGAAAAATGTGCGTCAAGCTATCATGGATGACAACCTATTAGAGTTTCGTGAAGATTTTGTTGAGCGTTATGGTTACAATCATTCAAAACGTAATTTCTAATTGGATATTTTTCTATCCAAGGCAGTTTTACAATAATTTGCTATAATTGAAGTATCTCAAATAAAGGAAGGTGTTCTTATGAAATTAACAACAATCGGTTGTTGGGGAGGTTATCCGTACAAGAATGCTGGTACGACTAGCTACCTCATCACTGCTGAGAATGGCTTTCAGTTGCTCATGGATGTAGGGAGCCGTGCGGTCAACGAGTTAGAAAAAGAAATCAGTCCACTTGATTTGGATGCTGTCATTATCAGTCACTATCATCCAGATCATGTAGCAGATTTGGGTGTGCTTTTTCATTATCGTCAGCTCTATCCAAAGCATCTCTGGAACTCAAAGGTGCTTCCTGTTTATGGACATGATGAGGATAGATACGAGTTTTCAAAGCTGTCCTTACCTAGCGTAGCAAAGGGGATAGCCTATCATACAGATGGTGTTGAGCAAATTGGACCTTTTGATATTACCTTTATCAAAACAGTGCATCCAGTTGTCTGTTATGCTATGCGTATCGTAGAGCGTGAGACAGGGCAGATTTTAGTCTTTACAGGAGATACAGGCTATTTTGATAAGCTAGCGTCTTTTACTAAGGGTGCTGACTTGTTCTTAGCGGACGTTTATCTTTTTGAAGGCAATGAAAATCATCCGGCTCATCTCACTTCAAAAGAAGCTGGTGAGATTGCTAGCAAAGCGAAAGTGAAAAAGCTAGTACTCACCCATGTTCCACAATTTCCAGCTAGAGGCATCCCAGAAGAGAACTACCTAGAAGTGCTAAGAGAGCAGGCCAAACACCACAGCAAGGGCATTCCAGTTGACCTTGCTAGCCCACATAAATCGTGGGATTTAGGTGCACTCTAATGGCGATATTTTCAGAAGAGCAAAAAAATTACTATATGAGTCAGGCACTCCTTGAGGCTCAGAAATCACTTGAAAAAAACGAAATTCCTATTGGTTGCGTGATTGTCAAAAATGATGCTATTATCGGACGTGGACACAATGCTCGCGAGGAAAAGCAACGAGCTATTTTACACGCTGAAATCATGGCAATCAATCAAGCTAATGCCCTTGAGGGCAATTGGCGACTGTTAGATACGACTCTTTTTGTGACGATTGAGCCTTGTGTCATGTGTAGTGGAGCTATTGGTCTTGCTCGCATTCCACAAGTTGTCTATGGTGCTAGAAATAAAAAGTTTGGTGGGACTAGTAGCCTTTATCAGATTTTGACGGATGAGCGTCTCAACCACCGTGTGCGAGTAGAAAGTGGTATTTTAGAAAAGGAGTGTGCGACTCTTTTACAGACGTTTTTCAAGCAAAAAAGAGCGCTCCAAAAGACACCTAAAAAATAATATTTGCATTATGTTACATTTATGCTATAATAAAAGTGGAGCAACGGTCTTACGTGAAGTGGGTCAGGGGAGGAATCCAGCAGCCCTAAGCGGTGTAGAGCGTGTGCTCTTTTTTATATCTTCAAAAGTATTGTCTTATTTATTTCGAGTTAAAAAGTGAAGTGGCATTGTTGCACGGCATGTACCAATCCCAAAATTTTAAGGAAAATTGGAGAAACTACAGTTATTTTGATGAAATCTTGTTTTTATTTTTACAATGCTATTTTCTGAATGGTAACGGTTTATTTTCTCTAGAAAAAGCATAGCAAAACCATTGAAAAAAAAGCTGAAAAAGAGTAAGATAAAAAGAGAATTGTTTTTTATTTGTAAGGAGAATATGATGTCACATATTTCATTTGATTATTCAAAAGTACTGGATAAGTTTGTCGCTGCTCATGAGGTTGAGTATTTCCAACCACAAATAAGTATTGCAGATAGTATGCTTCGTAGTGGTACGGGACCTGGTGCAGACTTTTTAGGATGGCTTGATCTTCCAGAAAATTATGATAAAGAAGAATTTTCACGTATTTTAGAAGCTGCTAAAAAGATTAAATCAGATAGTGAAGTGTTGGTGGTTATTGGTATTGGTGGATCTTATCTTGGTGCTAAGGCTGCGATTGATTTTTTAAATAATCACTTTGCAAACCTTCAAACAACTGACAAACGTAAAGCTCCACAAATTCTTTATGCTGGAAATTCTATCTCTTCTACTTACCTAGCAGATCTCGTTGAGTATGTTCAAGATAAAGAGTTTTCTGTCAATGTTATCTCAAAATCAGGAACAACGACAGAACCAGCTATCGCTTTTCGTGTTTTCAAAGAACTTTTGGTTAAGAAATATGGTCAAGAAGAAGCCAATAAACGTATTTATGCAACAACTGACCGTGTGAAAGGAGCTGTTAAAGTGGAAGCCGATGCTAACAACTGGGAAACATTTGTTGTTCCAGATAACGTTGGTGGACGTTTCTCAGTGCTTACTGCCGTGGGTCTTTTGCCAATTGCAGCTTCTGGTGCTGATTTGAGTCAATTGATGGCAGGAGCTAACGCTGCTCGTAAAGACTTGTCTTCAGATAAGATTTCCGAAAACATCGCTTATCAATATGCCGCTGTCCGTAACGCTCTGTACCGCAAAGGCTATACTACTGAAATCTTTGCTAACTATGAGCCATCTCTTCAATATTTTGCAGAATGGTGGAAACAATTAGCAGGTGAGTCAGAGGGCAAGGATCAAAAAGGCATCTATCCAACCTCAGCTAATTTCTCAACAGACCTTCATTCACTAGGGCAATTCATCCAGGAAGGGACACGTAATCTATTTGAGACTGTTGTTCGTGTTGCAAAACCACGTAAGAATGTGGTTATTCCTGAGCTTGACGAAGATCTTGATGGATTAGGTTATCTACAAGGAAGAGACGTTGACTTTGTCAATAAAAAAGCGACAGATGGCGTACTTCTTGCTCACACAGATGGTGGTGTGCCAAATACATTTATCACTATTCCAGAGCAAGATGAGTTTACTTTAGGTTACCTCATCTACTTCTTTGAACTTGCAATTGCAGTTTCAGGTTACCTCAATAGTGTTAATCCATTTGACCAACCGGGAGTTGAAGCTTACAAGAAAAATATGTTTGCTCTGCTTGGTAAACCAGGATTTGAAGATTTGTCAGCAGAGTTAAACGCACGCCTTTAATTCATCATTAACATGGATAAGAGCTTCCGTAAGGGAGCTTTTTTGCGTGAAAAATTCCCCAAAATTCTTAAAAAATTTTCTGGAACCGATTGACAAAAATTATATATATATAATAGACATAAATATAGAGATTTTAAGGAAAATGGAATACAAAAAATGGTCAAAAAAATCAAAGCTGAAGATGGAAAAATTTATGTTGAAAAGAAACCATTTTACAAACGTGTATGGTTTATCGTGTTAGCGATACTAGTTGTTATTGGAGTGTTTGCTGATAGTGATGATTCAAAAAAGGCAACTTCAACATCAACGATTACACGTAAAGCTGGTACAGCATATTCATCGAGTAAAGCTGGTACAATAGATTCATCAAGTGAAGTAAGTTCGGAAAAAGTAGAGACTGACTATTTTGTAGGACAGACTTTTACAGTTGGAGATGTGGAATATACAGTCAATTCGGTATCGACATCACAGACTGTCGGAGATGAATTTATCAATGAAACTGCACAAGGAACTTACCTATTACTTAATATTACAGTTAAGAATAATGGAGATAATGCTTTGTCAGTATCGAATGATTATTTTACTTTGTATAAAGGCAAAACAAAATATACATCTGATTCAAAAGCAAGTTTATACGCTAGCAACCATACAGGTTTCTTCCTAGAAGAAGTTAATCCAGGCAATGCTTTAACTGGTACTGTTGCTTTTGATATTCCGCAAAGCGTCGTTTTAGATCCTAGTCTACAATTACAAGTTCAGACGGGTTTTTTGGGGACGCAGACAGCATTGGTAAATATCAATAAATAAGATGAGGAATCTAGTCAATGGCTAGATTTTTTGATTTTTAGAGACATTTCTTTCCCAATTTTCTAAATATTTGCTATAATAGTAAATCATAATAGTAAAATTTGAATTAGAAGGATTTGAGTGTTTAGCAAGGAGAGTTTTGAATAACTGTATCTGCTAATTGAGAAAGGCTTTATGAGCCTCTTCAACGCTCTAGGTATCTTAAATATATGACTGCACAAAAGATGACTGCTAAAGAAATTATTGCTTTTATTGGAAATGCTGAGAAAAAAACAAATGTTAAAGTGACATTTGAAGGTGAATTAGCAGTAGCTGTTCCAGAAAGTGTCGTTAAGCTTGGCAATGTGCTTTTTGGTGATTGGAAAGATATTGAGCCACTTTTGGTCAATTTGACTGAAAATAAAGATTACATTGTTGAACAAGATGGTCGTAATTCCGCTGTGCCATTGCTTGATAAACGCCATATTAATGCTCGTATTGAGCCAGGTGCCATTATTCGTGACCAAGTGACAATTGAGGATAATGCTGTTGTGATGATGGGAGCTATCATCAATATCGGTGCAGAGGTTGGTGCAGGAACCATGATTGATATGGGTGCTGTTCTCGGTGGACGTGCTATTGTAGGAAAGCATAGCCATATCGGTGCAGGTGCTGTTCTTGCCGGTGTGATTGAACCAGCTTCCGCTGAACCAGTTCGTATCGGCGATAATGTTCTTGTTGGAGCTAATGCTGTTGTTATTGAAGGAGTCCAAGTAGGTAATAACGCTGTTATTGCAGCAGGCGCTATCGTCACTCAGGATGTCCCTGACAATGTCGTCGTAGCGGGTGTTCCAGCGCGTATTATCAAAGCTATTGATGAAAAGACACAACAAAAAACAGCACTTGAAGAAGCGTTACGCCAATTATAATGTATAATGGTGATAGGTCTAAAACATTTGTTTTAGACCTTTTGGTTAGGTAGGAGAGATGGAGGATAAGATGACACTAGATTTGATTCAAATACGTAGAGATTTGCACCAAATTCCTGAAATTGGTTTGGAGGAGTTTAAGACTCAGTCTTATTTACTGGATAAGATAGAGATGATTATCAAGACGAAACCTTTTATTAGTTTCCGTACTTGGCGGACGGGTATTATTGTTTTTATCAAAGGATTTGCACCAGAGAGAACGGTTGGTTGGCGTACGGATATTGATGGTCTGCCAGTCAAAGAGCATACTGGTTTACCTTTTTCTAGTAGGCACGATGGGCGTATGCATGCTTGTGGACACGATATTCATATGACTGTAGCACTTGGTTTACTTGAAAAAATGGCAGAAACACAACCTAAACATAACCTCCTCTTTTTGTTTCAACCAGCGGAGGAAAATGAGGCGGGTGGTATGCTCATGTATCAAGATAATGCTTTTGGTGATTGGTTACCTGACGAATTTTATGGTCTTCATGTCCGCCCAGACTTTCCTGTGGGAACCATTGCGACAAATACAGGGACTTTGTTTGCTGGGACCTGTGAAGTCTTTATAACATTTACAGGAAAAGGAGGACATGCTGCTTTTCCACATGAGGCAAATGACGCTTTGGTTGCAGCCTCTTATTTTGTCACGCAAGTTCAGACCATCGTTAGCCGAAATGTGAATCCCATAGAAGGTGGTGTGGTTACTTTTGGCTCTATGCATGCAGGAACGACGAATAATGTTATTGCAGAAACCGCTACGCTCCATGGTACGGTACGTACTTTGACACAGGAGATGAGTCTTTTGATACAGCAACGTTTGCGTGATTTAGCAGATGGAATCGCTAAGTCTTTTGGGCTTAGTGTTGAGGTTGAACTCAAGCAAGGTGGCTATCTTCCAGTTGAAAATAATCCGTCATTAGCACGACACTTGATGACTTTTTTTGATGAGGAAGAAGGTGTTACTTTGGTGGATTGCTTGCCAGCGATGACAGGTGAGGATTTTGGATATCTCTTGCACCAAGTGCCTGGTGTGATGTTTTGGCTAGGCGTTGATAGTCCTTATGCTTTGCATCATCCTCAAATGACGCCAGATGAAAGAGCTATTCCTTTCGGTGTGAATGCTATTAGTCGCTTTTTAAAGGATAGAGCAGATTGATAAATCTCATAGGAGGGTATTCTCTTATAGGATTGGACAGTTGTTTTTAGAATAGTTGTATTTCCTAAAGAAAAACAGATTAAGTATAAAAATCTATTTTTTGGTATCATAGAGCTATGGAAAAAAATGTGATTCGAAAAATGCTAATCGCTAAAATGATAGCGCATGATAAGGTGGTAAAGGCTAGGCGTGATGAGCAACTGCTTTGGGATGTGTTGAGAAGCTCTGCTTACCAAGATAGTCAGGTGATTGCGACTTATCTTTCTTTTAGTCATGAGTTTGCGACTCTTCCTTTGATTAAACAAGCTTTAGTAGACGGCAAAACTGTTCTCATCCCTAAAACGTATCCTAAAGGTCGGATGATTTTTGGTGAGTATAAGGAAGATGAATTGATCCAGACAAATAGAGGTCTTTTTGAGCCTGAAAGTGAGAAAGCTTTTTCTAAAGATAAGATTGACTTTATCCATGTCCCAGGGGTAGCCTTTAATGAAAAAGGTTTTCGTATAGGATATGGCGCAGGGTATTATGACCGTTATTTGACGGGTTTTTCAGGAACGACAGTGAGTACGATTTATGATTTTCAGCGTTATGATTTTGAGGAGGAAAAGCATGATATTGCAGTGAGGGAGGTTTTTGTGCGATGAGTGAGATGAAAAAATATCCTGCTACTTTGCTTCTTTTGATTTTGACAACCTTTATTTTTCTAGCTATGCAGCTGACTTATGGTAGCTATGCAGATACTAGCATAGCAGGTATCCAGTTTGGGGCGATGTATGGTGATTTGGTTAAGGTTAGTCCGATTCAGCTTTGGCGCTTGATTACCCCAATTTTTGTTCACTTTGGTTGGCAGCATTTTATCATCAACATGCTGACAGTGTACTTTTTAGGGCAGATAGCTGAGACTATTTGGGGGACACGCCGATTTTTATTGCTTTATGTGCTATCAGGCGTTATGGGAAATGCAGTAACTTTGTTTTTTACGCCTAACGTTGTGGCTGCTGGGGCATCAACTGCTATCTTTGGTTTATTTGCAGCAGTGATTCTAATTGGTTATTATGGTCACAATGCTCAGCTCAAGCAGTTGAGCCGTTCCTATCAAGCTCTGATTGTGATTAACTTGATTTTTAATCTCTTTACACCTGGGATTAGTTTAGCAGGTCATCTAGGAGGTCTGTTCGGTGGTGCTCTGATTGCTGTTTGTTTACCAACTCTATTTGAGTCTCATCTCTTTAGCAGGAAGTATCGAATCTTAGCAGTTAGTCTATATGTGCTAGCCATTGTGACATTTGTTTTTCTAGGAGTAATTTGAAAAGAAGGGAACATTGTTCCCTTCTTTTAGCTTTTTGTTTTTGGTTTAACTTGTTCGAGTTCTTTACTTAAAGCAATGAGATAGTCTTTCATCTCATTTTTGACTTGTGGATGTTGTAGAGCGTAGGAAATAGTTGTTTTTACGAAGCCAAACTTATCCCCTACATCGTAGCGCTCACCTGTGAATTGGCGGGCAAACACACGCTGTGTTTTATTGAGCGTATCAATCGCATCTGTGAGTTGGATCTCATTGCCAGCACCAGGCTCTTGTGTCTCAAGAATAGCAAAAATTTCAGGTGTCAAAAGATATCGTCCGATGATAGCAAGATCACTAGGTGCTTTTTCTGGAGCTGGTTTTTCAACAAAGGTCTCAACGCTGTAAAGTCCGTGTTCGCTTTCACCTTGCGGTGCAATCACACCATAGTTAGAGACCTCTTCGTGAGGCACTTGCATAACAGCAATAGTGGATGCATGTGTTTTTTCGTAGTCGCTGATGAGTTGTTTGGTCAGTGGTATAGCCTTTGGGTGGGTAATATCCATGAGGTCATCTCCAAGCATGATTACAAAAGGTTCGTTGCCGACAAAGGCTTTGGCTTGTAAAACAGCATCACCAAGTCCACGTGGATGACTCTGTCGAATAAAATGCAAGCGAATACCTGTTGTTTCATCAACCAATTTTAATAAATCATGTTTGCCTTTTTCTTTGAGGTTGTATTCCAATTCAAAATTGGAGTCAAAATGATCCTCAATGGACCGTTTTGATTTCCCTGTAACGACAAGAATATCTTCGATGCCAGATTTGAGAGCTTCTTCAACAATAAATTGAATAGTTGGTTTGTCAACGATAGGCAACATTTCTTTAGCTAGAGCTTTGGTAGCTGGTAAGAAACGTGTTCCTAAGCCAGCTGCTGGGATAACGGCTTTTCTTACTTTAGTCATACTATTTCCTTCCTATATTTCGGTGTATGGATTATATTTTATCTTGTTAGAGAAGATACAATTAGGTTTATCGCCATTCATTTTCTGTGCGTAATTCGTTTGTCATCATGTCAAGTATACTCTCACGAATGTTAGCTCCTTCGTAAATACTACGATAGATAGCTGTTGTAATTGGCATGTAGACACCAAGTTTTTGAGCGAGTTCATAGGCAACTTTTGTTGTGGAGATTCCCTCAATAACCATACCCATATTTTTTTCGATATCTTCTAATTTTTCTCCACGTCCAAGGGCATCACCAGCACGCCAGTTGCGTGAATGAATCGAAGTTCCTGTAACAATCAAGTCTCCAACCCCAGACAAACCGCTATAAGTTAGAGGATCTGCGCCCAACTGGACACCAAGTCTTGTGATTTCTGCTAAACCACGCGTGATAATGGCTGCTTTGGCATTGTCTCCGTAACCAAGACCATGCAGTGCTCCTGCACCAACAGCGATGATATTTTTGAGTGCTCCTGCGGTTTCGACTCCTATAACATCTGTGTTGGTATAAAGACGAAAATAATTATTGCTAAAGAGCTTTTGAGCGTATTCAGCCGCTTTGGTATCTTTAGAGGCTGCTGTGATAAGCGTAATATCACGTACGATAGCTTCCTCGGCATGGCTTGGTCCTGAAACTACGACAATATCGCTACGCAAGTTTCTAGGAATTTCCTCTTCTAAGATAGTGGATAGTCGTTCATGTGTGTTAGGCTCTAATCCCTTAGAGGCGTGCATGATAACGACTTTTTCGTCCAGCACATTAGCTACTTGCTTAGCCACAAGTCGTGTTACTTTTGTTGGGACAACAAATAAAACAGCGTCCGCTCCTGAAAGAGCAGCTTTTAGATCTATATAAGCTTTGATGTTACTAGAGAGAACAACGTCTTTAAAGTAGTGGGTATTGGTATGTTTGGTATTGATTTCATCAATTTGTTCTGGAATATTGCCCCAAAGGCGAACGGTATGTCCGTTGTCGTTTAGGACTTGAGCTAGAGCAGTTCCCCAAGACCCTGGTCCTAGGACTGCGACAGTTTGCTTAGCCATCTTTTCCTCTTTTCTTTCCTCAAATGAGTCTAATTTCCCATCTATTATACCATAGTCATAAGTTTCTTGTCTGACTTGAGCTGGTGTTCTCCTATACTTTTGCTTTTCAGAAACGAATAGATTATAATAAAGTGATAAGATTCTGGAGGAAAAAAGAGATGAAAATCCGCGGATTTGAGCTGGTATCAGGCTATACCGACAGGGAATTGCTTCCAAAACGTGAGACTGCCCAAGCAGCGGGCTATGACTTGAAAGTTGCTGAGCGTATGGTAATTGAGCCTAGCCAGATTGTTCTTGTGCCGACAGGTGTCAAGGCTTATATGCAGGCAGGAGAGGTACTCTATCTCTATGACCGCTCATCAAACCCGAGAAAAAAAGGCTTGGTTTTGATTAACTCGGTGGGGGTTATTGATGGTGATTACTATGGCAATCCTGTGAATGAAGGGCATATCTTTGCTCAGATGCAAAACATTACAGATTATACCATCACTCTTGAAGTAGGTGAACGTATTGTTCAAGGTGTTTTTGCACCATATTTGTTAGCAGATGGCGATGTTGCCAAAGGGGTGAGAAAAGGAGGTTTTGGAAGTACAGGGCATTGATGGTGTTCTTTAGATAGGTATACTGAGTCTAATCATCATGGTCAGATAAAGATAGACTATTTGTGAGAGGAAAAGGAGGTTCATTATCGTTAAAGCGAAAAAGACATTTGTCTGTCAGGAGTGTGGCTATCATTCCTCAAAGTATCTTGGACGTTGTCCAAATTGTTCAGCTTGGACGTCTTTTGTGGAAGAAGTAGATGTCACGGAGGTTAAAAATGCTAGAGTTAGTCTGACAGGTGAAAAGATGCGCCCTGTCAAACTGAGTGAAGTTGATTCTATTCATATTCATCGCACACAGACTGATATGGAGGAATTTAATCGTGTCTTGGGTGGCGGTATTGTTCCAGGGAGTCTTGTTCTTATCGGTGGTGACCCTGGAATTGGAAAGTCAACATTGTTGCTTCAAGTCTCCACTCAACTAGCTGATAAGGGAACGGTTCTTTACGTTTCTGGCGAGGAGTCTGCTGAGCAGGTAAAACTGCGTAGTGAGCGCCTTGGTGATATTGATAACGCTTTTTATCTCTATGCTGAGACCAATATGCAGAGCATACGATCTGAGATAGAGAATCTAAAGCCTGATTTCTTGATTATTGACTCTATTCAGACGATTATGAGTCCAGAAATATCCAGTGTTCAAGGTTCGGTTTCTCAGGTGCGTGAGGTGACAGCAGAGCTTATGCAGCTGGCAAAGACCAATAACATTGCGACTTTTATCGTTGGGCATGTGACCAAAGAAGGGCAACTTGCTGGACCTCGTATGCTAGAACATATGGTGGATACGGTGCTCTATTTCGAAGGAGAGCGTCACCATACCTTTAGGATTTTACGGGCGGTTAAAAATCGCTTTGGTTCAACCAATGAAATCGGTATCTTTGAGATGCAATCAGCTGGTTTAGTAGAGGTGAGCAATCCCAGTGAAGTTTTTTTGGAGGAGCGCTTGGATGGAGCGACAGGATCTGCTATTGTCGTAACGATGGAGGGGACACGTCCCATCTTAGCTGAAGTGCAAGCCTTGGTAACACCTAGTATCTTTGGTAATGCTAAGCGGACAACGACGGGACTTGATTTTAATCGTGTCAGCCTTATCATGGCGGTTTTAGAAAAACGCTGTGGACTTTTGCTCCAAAATCAAGATGCTTATCTCAAGTCAGCAGGCGGTGTCAAATTGGATGAACCAGCGATTGACCTTGCAGTTGCTGTAGCGATTACCTCAAGTTATAAAGAACAACCCACCAATCCACAAGACGCCTTCATTGGAGAGATTGGTTTGACTGGTGAAATCAGGCGTGTCAATCGTATTGAACAACGGATGAATGAAGCTGCAAAGCTTGGTTTTAAAAAAATTTATGTTCCTAAGAATTCCCTTTTAGGATTGTCCTTACCAGATAATATTGACGTGATTGGTGTGTCGACAGTGAATGATGTTTTAACAAAGATTTTTGCACATTAAGGAGAAATGATGTCTTATTTTAAGCAATTTATGAAAGCAAATCAGGCTTATGTTGACTTGCATGGGACAGCGCACTTGCCTATTCATCCAAAGACTCGTGTGGCGATTGTAACTTGCATGGACTCTAGGTTACACGTGGCGCAAGCCTTAGGTTTAGCACTTGGGGATGCACATATCCTACGTAATGCTGGAGGACGTGTGACAGAAGATATGATTCGTTCGTTGGTTATCTCGCAACAACAATTAGGAACTCGTGAAATTATTGTTATTCACCATACTGATTGTGGAGCACAGACGTTTGATAACGCAACATTCGCACAACAGCTTGAACATGATTTAGGAGTGGATGTGCATGACAGGGACTTTTTACCGTTTACTGATGTAGAGGAGAGTGTGCGTGAGGATATAGCACTTTTACGACAATGCCCTCTTATTCCTGATGATGTCACGATTTCAGGGGCTGTCTATAACGTTGATACTGGGCGCATGAGAGAGGTTATTGCGTAACTTTATAAAGTAGAGATAAGCTATAAGGAGATTTTTGTGTTTGCTTTTGCCAAAAGTTTTTCAGATGTACTATAGTTGTGTCAACAAATAATCCAAAAAGGAGAAAAAATGGCCTTTACAATTGATAACAATATGCAGTTTCCGCTCGTTGAAGTGACACTTGATCGTGGTGAGAGTGTTTATATTCAACGTGGAAGTATGCTTTATCACACTCCTAGTATCACCTTAAATGCTAAGTTCAATAGTCGAGGTAGTGGTTTAGGAAAACTCATGGGAGCGCTTGGCCGTTCTATTACCTCAGGAGAATCTTTGTTGATTACTCAGGCAGTATCAAATGACATCAATGGCAAGTTAGCTCTTGCTCCCAATACACCTGGTCAAGTTTTAGCCTTAGAGTTAGGAAATCAACAATATCGTCTCAATGATGGAGCTTTTCTAGCGATGGATGGATTTGCTCAATACCACATGGAGCGTCAGTCTGTTGGGCGTGCTCTCTTTGGCGGTGAGGGTGGCTTCTTCGTCATGACAACTGAGGGCTATGGGACGCTTTTGGCGAATGCCTTTGGCTCTATCAAGAAAATCGAGTTATATGGTGAAGAGTTGACAATTGATAATGCACATGTTGTCGCTTGGAGTAAAGAGCTAGACTATGATATTCATCTGGAAAATGGTTTTTGGCAATCGATTGGAACAGGAGAAGGCATTGTCAACACCTTCCGTGGTACAGGGGAAATTTATATTCAAAGCCTTAATCTCCAAACCTTTGCTGAACAATTAACCCCTTATATTGATTTCCCAAGGAAATAACTATTTCTTTTATGCCTTTTACCCAGCTCACATCTACTTTTTATATTTTTTACTGATTAGGCAAACAAAAGAAGGTAGGACAAAAGTCCTGCCTCTTTTTATTAAGTTACAATCGCAAAGAAAAACGGTTACGTTTGATATGACAGTCATTAATTCTATGAACTAGAAGAGCTATTTTCGTTGTCTTTTTGTCGTGTTGCTAAATTTAGCATTGCTAATAGTAGTGCCATCTACTCTTTGGACAAGTCGAACTCGCTTTACAGACAGGCACAAGGCAGTGCATGTTTCTAGACATTATTATCATTAAAAAACAGTCCAATTTGTCTCTTGAGCTAGGAGTGTCAAGTTGGGCTCAAAGAGACTAGAAATTGAAAATGAAAAGGGTTACAATAAAAACAAGGAGGACGACATGATTGATAATCGAACCATTGCTATTTTAATGGAATTGTTTGCCAATCAGAAAATGAGTTTGTATGAATTGAGTGTTCAGACAGGAATTGATAAGGAGCAGTTGAGACATCGGCTCGATGAGGTCAATCAATTGCTGGAGGAACAGGACTTTCCTCGACTTGATTTGCAAGATGCCTTTTATCAAGTTCCAGCAGAATTACTGGAGCAAAGTCAGTATTTACTTGAATTGTTCAGAAGTCGGCAGATTTACCTATCTCAAGAAGAGCGCTTGGTTCTTATCTATCTTTATACCTTTATTCGGAAAGATTTTATTTCCAATATTCACTACCAAGATTTGCTAAGTGTGAGTCGAAATACAACTTTGGCAGATATTAAGAAAGTTAAAGACTTGTCTGTTCGTTTTGGTGTCTCCTTTGATTATACACGCAAGAGGGGGTATCACCTGAATGGTCACGAGAAAGACAAGCACCGTCTAGTCTTGTATGCTATTAGTAAGTGCTTGCAGACTTCTATTGGTGTTTGGGCTTTGGATTATATTCTTCGGGCTTGGCAGGAGGACAATGCGATTGATGTGCTGAAAAAAGCTAGTCAGCAGGCATGTTATTTCTATCAGGTTTCTGCTTTAGAGGACCGCTTAGATGAGTATCTCTACTTTCTCCAATTTTTAGCCATTCGTCAGGAGCGGGTTCAGATAAGTATGGATTGGGAAGTAACCGCTACTTTTGCATTTCTCAAGGAATTTGTCCAGCAGTTATGGAGCTTGTTGCAGCTTAAAAAAGACGTGATAGGTTCTCTGTCTGTTGCGCAGATAGACTATTTGGCGCAGTTGCTCCAAGGGTGCTTGGAGGGACGGTTGGAGCAAAAGGATAGTTTGTTTTCTCAATTAACACTTGAGATTGTGGAGGAAATGGAACGTCTATCCTTGATTGCGTTTGATAATCGCTTAGAGATGATTGAAGGCTTGGAGCGCCACTTGATACCAGCCTACTATCGCTTGACTTCACAGTTGGTCAATGTCAATTCCTATACTGAAGTGATTAAGGAGGAGCATAAGGATTTGTTTCATTTGGTGCAAAAAGCGCTCGCTCCCTTGGAGCGGTATCTGGGATTTGCGATACCAGATAGTGAAGTTTCCTACTTTGTCATTCATTTTTGGGGGTATATTGAGGCGAAAAAAGACCATGCTTTTCGCTATCGTGCCTTGGTTGTTTGTCCTAATGGGGTCAGTTCATCCTTGATTGTCAAGGAGAATATTCGGCAGCTTTTTCCAAATATTTCTTTTGCGGATACCCATTCGCTCAAGGAGTTTAGACAAATTGAGCAGAGTGACTATGATATGATTTTTGCAACGGTCAAGCTGGATACGGAATTGCCATTTTTTCTAGTTCCCCAGTTGATGACGGCTCGTCAGAAAAAAGATTTGTTTCAGCTTGTTACGGAACGTTTTCCAAATGCTAGCTATTTTCCGATTGAGATTGAGCAATTATTAGCTGTGATTGGCAAGTATGCTACTATTCATCATGAACAGTCCTTGAAATATGAGTTGGTTCAGTTTATGAACCAGAAATCTTATGAGAAACGGAGAAGAAGTCCTATGTTAGGCGAATTATTGACACAAGAAACGTTTTCATGCTCCAGTGACCAGTTAAGTTGGCAGGAGGCTATTGCCCTTGCTGCCCAGCCCTTGATAGCAAATGGTGCTGTGGAGGAAGGTTATGCTACTGCCATGATTCAAAAAGTGGAAGAATTTGGTCCTTTTATTGACCTAGGAAAGGGAGTTGCTATTCCTCATGCTCGTCCAGAAGACGGGGTCAATCGAATTGGCATGTCGCTTCTGGTCTTGGAAAATCCAGTTTATCTCTTGGATGACCCCAAGCATGAAATTCGTCTGTTTATCTGTATCGCAGCTATTGATAATCAGACACATCTAAAGGCGCTTTCAGGCTTAACAGCCATTTTACGAAAGGAAGAAAATATTCAACAACTCATTGAAGCGAAATGCTTTGATGATATAGCAGACTTAATAAAGGAGGTAAGCTAATATGTTACGAATTGGTACTGCTTGTGGTTCAGGTTTAGGTTCAAGTTTCATGGTGCAAATGAATATTGAATCCGTTTTGCGAGATTTGGGAGTTTCGGATGTTCATGTTGAGCATTATGACCTAGGTGGGGCAAATCCAAGTGAGGCTGATGTCTGGATTGTCGGACGTGACTTGGCGGATTCTGCAACACATTTGGGTGATGTTCGTGTTTTGAACAGTATCATTGATATGGATGAGCTTCAAGAATTAGTAACAGCTATCTGTCAGGAAAAAGGGTTGATATAGCGGTTTTGGTTTATTATTGGACGTGAACGAAAAGCGAGAAATATGACTGTTCTGCTTTCACTCCTTACATTCGTGCCTAATAGTTCTGAGCTACGATTTCTAATTTTGCCCTAGTCCTTGCTTTAAGGCTATGGTTTCCCAGTGGGGTGCTAGCTTTTCACACCCTCCTATCTTAACATAAGGAGAATAGTATGTTTTTGGATTTTTTAATTGATATTGCAAAGACACCAGCGATTTTGGTTGCCCTAATTGCTATTTTAGGTTTAGCATTACAAAAGAAACCCCTTTCAGATATTCTAAAAGGCGGTATTAAAACCTTTGTCGGTTTCTTGGTGGTGTCAGGTGGTGCTGGCATTGTTCAAAATTCCCTACAACCATTTGGTCAAATGTTTGAATACGCCTTTCATTTAAAAGGTATTGTGCCAAATAATGAGGCCATTGTAGCAGTTGCCTTGACTGATTATGGAACAGCAACCTCTCTTATCATGTTGCTTGGAATGATTTTCAATATTCTCATTGCGCGCTTTACACGCTTTAAGTATATCTTTTTGACAGGACATCATACACTCTATATGGCTTGTATGATTGCAGTGATTATGTCTGTGGCAGGCTTTACCTCAATCGGTTTGATTGTCATGGGAGGTCTAGCACTCGGCTTGATTATGACCTTATCTCCTGCCTTTGTTCAAAAATACATGGTTAAATTAACAGGAAATGATAAGGTTGCCCTCGGACATTTTAGCTCGCTTGGCTACTGGCTCAGTGGTTTTGTGGGTGGTCTTGTAGGTGATAAATCAAAATCAACAGAAGACATCAACTTTCCAAAAGGTTTAGCATTCTTGCGTGATAGTACTGTGAGTATCGCCATTTCGATGTCTATTATTTACATGACTGTTGCCCTTTTTGCAGGCGGCGATTATATCAAAGAAAAACTCAGCGATGGAACAAATAGTTTGGTCTATGCTCTAACGCTTGGTGGGACATTTGCTGCAGGAGTTTTTGTTATTCTATCTGGTGTTCGTCTCATCTTGGCAGAAATCGTTCCAGCTTTCAAGGGAATTTCTGAAAAATTAGTGCCTAATTCAAAACCTGCCTTGGACTGTCCAATTGTCTATCCATACGCTCCAAATGCAGTTTTGATTGGTTTTATCTCTAGTTTTGCAGGTGGTCTTGTCAGCATGTTCATTCTCATTGCGACTGGAGGCGTTGTTATCTTACTAGGTGTTGTTCCTCACTTCTTCTGTGGTGCTACTGCTGGAGTTATGGGAAATGCGTCAGGTGGGATTCGTGGTGCAGTAGTCGGTGCCTTTATGCAGGGTGTCCTTATCAGTTTCTTACCTGTTTTCCTTTTACCAGTTTTGGGAAATCTAGGTTTTGCAGGCTCTACTTTCTCTGATGCAGACTTCGGTTTATCCGGTATTTTCCTTGGACTTTTAGCGAAAAACGGTGTTGTTACGGTATCAATCGGTATTTTTGCAATCTTGGCTCTGCTGTTTGTGTTATCTCTTGTCAAGAAAGAACAGAAAGAAGGTTAAGCATGAATCGTTTCGCAGAATTGGAAAAATTCGCCAAAGAAATTCGCTATCATACTCTTGCGACCTTGAACCAGCGTGGTTTTTCCATATTAGTGACTTTAGGCTGATTTTTTGCTTCAAATCCTAAGATGTGTGCTATAATAGAAACGATTGAAACAAACAGGAGAGAAACTATGTCAAAACCAATTCGTGTGCGTTATGCACCAAGTCCGACTGGACTGTTACATATCGGAAATGCTCGTACAGCACTCTTTAACTACCTTTATGCTCGTCATCACGGTGGAACATTTATCATTCGTATAGAGGATACTGACCGCAAGCGTCATGTGGAGGACGGTGAACGTTCACAACTTGAAAATCTACGTTGGTTAGGGATTGATTGGGACGAAAGCCCTGAAACGCATGAGCAATACCGCCAATCTGAACGTTTGGAGATTTACCAAACCTATGTTAATGAACTTTTGGAAAAAGGCTTGGCTTATAAATCTTACGTCACAGAAGAAGAGCTTGCAACAGAGCGTGAGCGTCAAGAAGCAGCAGGTGAAACACCACGCTATATCAACGAATATCTTGGTATGTCTGATGCTGAAAAAGCTGCCTACATTGCAGAACGTGAGGCAGCAGGTATTATCCCGACTGTACGTCTAGCTGTTAATGAAACAGGTATCTATAAGTGGACAGATATGGTCAAGGGCGACATTGAGTTTGAAGGTGGCAATATCGGCGGTGACTGGGTTATCCAAAAGAAAGACGGCTATCCAACCTATAATTTTGCCGTTGTGATTGATGACCATTTAATGGAAATTTCCCACGTTATTCGAGGAGATGACCACATTGCCAATACCCCTAAACAGCTTATGGTCTATGAAGCCCTTGGTTGGCAAGCACCAGAATTTGGTCACATGACCCTGATTATCAATTCTGAAACAGGGAAAAAGTTGTCAAAACGTGATACAAACACCTTGCAATTTATCGAAGATTACCGTAAAAAAGGCTATTTGTCTGAAGCGGTCTTTAACTTCATCGCCCTCCTTGGATGGAATCCTGGTGGAGAAGATGAAATCTTCTCTCGTGAAGAATTGATTACCCTTTTTGATGAACATCGTCTCAGCAAATCGCCAGCAGCTTTTGACCAGAAGAAACTAGACTGGATGAGCAATGATTACATCAAAAAAGCAGACCTTGCCACCATTTTTGATATGGCAAAACCCTATCTTGAAGCAGCAGGTCGCTTGACGGATAAGGCGGAAAAATTGGTCGAACTTTACAAACCACAAATGAAATCAGTGGACGAAATCGTACCTTTGACCGACCTTTTCTTTGAAGATTTTCCAGCTTTGACGGAGGCTGAAAAGGAAGTCATGGCAGGTGAAACGGTACCAACTGTTCTCACAGCCTTCAAGGAAAAATTACAAGCCATGTCAGAAGAAGACTTCCTACCAGAAAACATCTTTCCACAAATCAAAGCGGTACAAAAAGAAACAGGTATCAAGGGCAAGAACCTCTTTATGCCGATTCGTATCGCTGTTTCAGGCGAAATGCACGGTCCAGAGTTGCCAAACACCATTTATCTTCTTGGACGTGAAAAATCTATCCAACATATCGACAATATGTTGCAAAAAATTAGTAAATAAACATAAAAACAAAAGCTCCCTTTTGCTATTGAGTAGGGGGAGTTATCACATATTAGTATTAGAATTTTCAAGTTAGGATCTACTATTGGGTATAGAATGATACTTGAAAAAATGAAACGAGCTCACTTGACAAAGGAGGATAAAAAGGTGACACTAAGAGAAGAGAAGAGAAGAGAAGAGAAGCGGGCTTTCTGATAATTTGAAATTCAACAGCAGTGTGACCGCAAGCACTGCTTTTTATGCTGAACTGAGAGAAAAACTCCCAGAATTCTTTACAAAAGATACGTTCGATGAGAACGGTCTTTTGGTGAAGGCTGGGAGTTTTGATTTGGAGAAATTCAAGCGATCTTTGGAGGAAAATCAAGTTGAGGAATTAACAAGTGGTTACCGTCTGGACTTTATCAGAAAAAATATTGCTCGCAAGCAGTCTGGAGAGCGTCCAACGACAGTCATTGTTCCTGATAAAGAACATAATGAAAAAGCAGAAAATCAAGACAGCAAAAATCTCTTTTTCACAGGGGATAATCTAGAAGTTTTGCGGCATTTGCAACAAAATTATACCAAGTCGATAGACGTTATTTATATTGACCCGCCTTACAATACAGGCTCAGACGGTTTTGTGTATTCAGATAAGTTTGAGTATTCAGATGATACCTTGCAAAATATGTTTAATTTGACTGATGAGGAACTGCAACGACTTAAGTCTATTCAAGGAAAATCCACCCATAGTGCTTGGCTGACCTTTATGTATCCCCGTTTGTATCTGGCAAAAAAATTACTCAAAGACACGGGTGTCATCTTTGTTTCAATTGATGATAACGAACAAGCTAATCTAAAACTCTTGATGGATGAAGTGTTTGGGGAAACTAATTTTGTGGCAAGTTTAGCTATTGAAAATAACCCTAAAGGAAGGAAAAATGGTAAGTTTGTATCAATAAATCACGAATATTTACATATATATACTAAAAATATTTATTTTTCCAATTCTTTTAAAAATGTAGTTAAAAAGAATGATTTAAGTAAGGATGAAATTGGATATTACTCTCATGGTAAAAGGATACTTGTTGGAGAAAGTACAAATCCGGTTGCTCACGGAGGAGAGAAAGATTATTCTGTGTATATTAATAGAAAGGATTTGATTTTAAAAACAGAACAATATGATGAGATAGACAGAGAGCTAATTTCTAAAGGATATAAAGTATATAAATCAATAAAAAATGGAACAGTTTTAGAAAATACTTATACAAAGAAGAAGTTTCAAGAGTTATTTGACAATAATTCTTTATTATTTAAAAAAGATAGTATTTATGAAAAAGATAGAAATATCTATAAACAGCAAAAAAGTCTTATTAATTCAACTGATGAATGGGATTTAAAAACAGAAACAGCTGCATTTGTTTATAAAGGTTTTGATTCAAAAAAGCTCTTCTCCATGCCTAAAAATCCAAATTATATAAAAATGTTATTAAGTATGGTTGGTGATGACAATTTGTGTGTTCTCGACTTCTTCGCTGGCTCTTCCACCACAGCGGATGCGGTTATGCAGCTAAATGCTGAGGACGGAGGAAAGCGTCAGTTTATCATGTGTACCTTACCAGAACCCACCTATACAGTCAATTCTGATGGAAAGAAAGTTCCCACTAAAGGAGGAGCAGCTGCCTATCAAGCGGGTTATCAGTCCATTGACCAGATTTCTCGTGCAAGGATTGAGAAAGCCGCAGAAAAGATTAAGTCAGAAAATCCAGAGAAAGCGAAAGTATTGGATCTAGGCTTCAAGCATTATCGAGTGGTTTCGCCTAAGCTAGAAACGCTAGAAAAGTTAGAATTTGATGACAGCCTGCAACTGGATTTATTTGATGACATGCTTGATGACTTTTCTGCTCAAAGTCTAGGGCTTACTGGTGGAGATAGTGGAGGCGATACTCTTTTTCACACCTATCTAGCAAGTGATGGCTATAAGTTTGATGTTCCAGTTGAGATGGTAGACTTTTCAGGGATTGAGCTACCTTATGTCAATCAACAACGCTTGTACCTGATTCGTAAGGATTGGAAAGCAGAAAACACCAAAGCCTTGGTCAACCAGATTGGCACCAATCAACTAAACGTTCAGACACTTGTGATTTATGGCCATATCCTAGACATGGCAAGTCTACGAGAACTTGAAATAGCTTGTGACCAATTAGATAACAAAATCAATATTCTTGTGAGATATTAGGAGGAAAAGATGAAGATTTGCTTAGAAGAGTTAGACCATCAACGAAAAGCCCTAAAAGCAATAGATGACGCTTTTTATGGATTGGATGAGACTAGCACCGACCCTAACGCTCACTATATTTATGCTAATCCTTTGATAAAAGGGCGCGAACAAGATAATTGCAATATTGATATTAAGATGGAAACAGGCACAGGAAAAACCTATGTCGGTGTTCGTGCCATGTACGACCTCCATCAAAAATATGGTCTTTTTAAATTTATCGTGGTCGTTCCTAGTCCTGCGATTAAGGAAGGCTGGAAAAATTTTATAGAGGCCGACTATGCCAAGCAACATTTTTCCCAGTATTATGAAAATGCAAGAATCAACTTAAGTGTTATCAATGCAGGAGATTTCAATAGCAAAAAAGGTTTGTTACCAGCCCATCTGGTTGAATTTATTGAAGGAGACAGGTTAAATTCCTCAACCATTCAAGTCCTACTTATCAATGCAGGTATGCTCAATTCAAAAAATATGACCGAGAAGAACTATATGCAAACCTTGCTATCAGGCTGGACAAATCCGATAAAGGGGTTACAGGCGACAAAACCAGTTGTTTTGATTGATGAACCTCATCGCTTTCCAAGAGATAAAGCAAACTATAAGGCGATTGAAAAATTAAATGCACAACTGATTATCCGTTTAGGGGCCACTTTCCCAGATGTTGGTACGGGTAAAAATATAAAAAAAGATTACTACCGAGGGGAACCACAATTTAATCTGAATGCCGTGTCCGCCTTTAATAATGGTCTTGTTAAAGGAATTGATATTTATTATCCCAATGTCAAAGAAGCAGACGCACAGGATAAACTGACCGTTGATTCTTTTGGCAAGAAAAAAGTTGACATGAAGCGTCAGTCTAAAACTTATACATATAATGTAGGTGATGCACTAGATGTAGACGGCAATATCACTTACAAGGGAGATAGAACCCTATCAAATGGACTGAAATTGGCAAAAGGAATGACTCTACTCCCTGCTACCATGAGTAATTCCTATCAAGAAATGATTATTCGAGATGCGATTGATAAGCATTTTGAAGCAGAAATCCGACATTTTATGCGTGATAATGACCATCAAGCAAAGGTAAAAACCTTATCTCTCTTTTTCATTGATTCTATCAAATCGTATCGTGATAAAGACGGCTGGCTCAAACTCGTTTTTGAAAAATTATTGCGACAAAAAGTAGAAGCTCTCATCAAGGAATACGATAAAAAAACTCTCCCACGTGAAAAAGAATACCTCTCTTTCTTACGTGCTACTTTAGCTGAACTATCTGATAAAGTACATGCAGGCTATTTTGGAGAAGATCGTGGAACTGGTGACGAAGCCATTCAGGCAGAAGTCGATGATATTTTAAAGAACAAAGAGAAGTTATTATCCTTTAAAAATGATAAAGGAGAATGGGAAACACGGCGTTTTCTCTTTTCCAAATGGACTCTGCGTGAGGGTTGGGACAATCCCAATGTTTTTGTCATTGCCAAACTTAGGACATCAGGTAGTGAAAATTCCAAAATTCAAGAAGTAGGACGAGGTCTGCGTCTGCCTGTTGATGAAACAGGTCGCAGACTGATGCAAGATGAGTTACCTAGCCGCTTACAATTTTTAATCGGTTATGATGAAAAAGAGTTTGCTCAAACCCTCATCTCAGAGGTCAATGCAGATGTGGAGATGACTTTTGATGACAGTCAATTGACAGAAGAGTTGATGACACGTATCTTAGATAAGTATCCAGAATATGATAAGAATAGTCTTTTAGAAACATTAGATGATGAACAAATTATCAATCGTAGCAATGCGTTTAAAGAGGGCGGATTTGAAAAGTTAAAAGACTTATTTCCTCTTGTATTTGAAAACAATACATTGCGAAAAGATCGGATTTGCGAGAATCAACCTAGGTTTAAAGAGTATATTAAACTCAATAAAAATAATTGGAAAAAAATGCAGGAGTTATGGCAAACCTTTGCCAAACGTTACATGCTGGAGTTTGACCGTTTGAATGACAATGATTTGCAAGTTCTCATCAAAGAAACCATGCAAAATGAGCAAAATTTTGTTTTCCAATATGCTACTCTAACGCATGATGAAGTTTATTCTGATGAAGAAACAGGTTTATCAGAAATTCGGAAACAAACGGTTGATTATGACGAGAAAAAAGCCTATGAGGGCATGGTTTATGGTGATTTTTTAATAAAATTAGCTAGGGCAACGAAACTAAAACCAGCCCAATTGCATAAGGAACTTATCGTTGTTTTAAAAGAAAAGCATGAAGGAAATACAAAGTATTTAAATGAAATCACCTTGAATAACTTAATTCGAGATTTTAGGCAAGCATTTGAGGAGAACTATGCACAACGTTATCATTATCTTCCCTTGGATTTTCAAGCGACAACTTCTGTGTTTGATACTCGATTAGATGATTTTAAAGACGAAATCCTAGCTCGGACGATTGGGATAAATGAAGATAGCAGTGTCTTTGATGATGGCAGACATTTATATGAACTACCGCCTCTTCGTTATGATTCGGAAACAACGGAGAAGGCTCTTTTAAAGCATGGTTATAATTCTAAAGTTGTTGTTTTTGGAAAATTACCAAAGCGTGCTATAAAAATCCCTAAATACATGGGCGGAACTACTACGCCCGACTTTGTCTATATCATTGAAAGTAATGATAAAAAAGAGCTTTACTTGTTGGTAGAAACAAAAGCCCAAGGGTCTGGGAAGCGCATTAGCGATAAACAAATTGTTGCGATTCAACAAGAATTCTTTTCCCAACTCAAAGAGCATAATATTACTTATCTGATAGCAGAAACAGAACAAGACGTCTACAGTGAGTTGGAAAAGCTGGAACATTGACACGATTATTTCTTTTTAGCAAATATAAAATTTTTGAAAATAAGAATAAAAGTGATAGTATACGAATATTTTAAAAATAATTGTATTTTTTTACAAAAAGGTCTTGACGAAAGGGTTAAGTAGTTGTATAATTATACGCATAGACCGTAATTGGTAATATTTATAAAGAAAAGAGAATTTGCAATGTCAAAAGAAAAAGTCATATTAGCCTATTCTGGTGGACTTGACACCTCTGTTGCCATTACTTGGCTCAAAAAAGACTATGATGTAGTCGCTGTTTGTATGGATGTCGGTGAAGGAAAGGATTTAGCTTTTATTCATGACAAGGCGCTAAAAGTTGGTGCTATTGAGTCCTATGTTCTTGATGTTAAAGATGAATTTGCGGAAAATTATGTGCTTTATGCCCTACAAGCACATGCTATGTATGAGCAAAAATATCCTCTAGTCTCAGCGCTTAGCCGTCCGATTATCTCTAAAAAGTTAGTTGAGATTGCTCACAAGACAGGAGCTACCACTATCGCTCATGGTTGTACAGGTAAGGGAAATGACCAAGTGCGTTTTGAGGTTGCAATTGCTGCCCTTGATCCAAGTTTAAAAGTAATCGCCCCTGTCCGTGAGTGGAAGTGGTCTCGTGAAGAAGAAATCACATATGCCAAAGAAAATGGTGTACCTGTTCCAGCAGACCTTGATAATCCATACTCTGTTGACCAAAATCTCTGGGGACGTGCCAATGAATGTGGGATTTTAGAAAATCCGTGGAATCAAGCACCAGAGGATGCTTTTGGAATCACTGCTGCAGCCGAGGATGCTCCCAACACACCAGAGTATGTTGACATCACGTTTAAAGAAGGGATACCTGTTGCTTTAGATGGAAAAGAGATGAAGTTAGCAGACCTCATCCAGACCCTAAATAATCAAGCTGGTAAGCACGGTGTAGGTCGAATTGACCATGTTGAAAATCGTCTTGTTGGGATCAAATCACGTGAGATTTACGAATGTCCAGGTGCTGTGACGCTCCTAGCTGCTCACAAGGAAATTGAAGATATTACTCTAGTGCGTGAGGTTTCTCATTTTAAGCCAATTTTAGAAAATGAACTCTCTAATCTCATCTACAATGCCCTTTGGTTTAGTCCAGCTACTAAATCGATTATTGCCTACATTAAAGAAACGCAAAAAGTAGTCAATGGTACTGCTAAAGTAAAACTTTACAAAGGGCAAGCCGTCGTTGTTGCTCGTCAATCAGAAAACTCCCTCTACGATGAAAATCTAGCTACTTATACATCAGCTGATAGTTTTGATCAAGAGGCAGCTGTAGGCTTTATCAAGCTATGGGGATTGCCAACACAAGTCAATAGCCAAGTCAATCATCCTAAGCAAGATGACTAAAGCTTTTAACAGATAAAATGATAAAAAGGACAGAGTATGACAGAAAATCATAAATTATGGGGCGGACGTTTTGAAGCAAGCCTTGAAAAATGGGTAGAGGAATTTGGTGCTTCCATTTCTTTTGATCAGAAGATGGCGCAATATGATATTGAGGGGTCTATCGCTCATGTGACGATGTTGGGTAATGCTAATATCATCTCAAAAGATGAAGCAAAGATGATTAAAGAAGGACTTGAAACCTTACTGTCTAAATATCAAGCAGGAGAGCTGAGATTTGATGTCACCAATGAAGATATTCATATGAATATTGAGCAGTTGTTGACCGATGAAATTGGTAGTGTCGCAGGAAAACTACATACTGCACGTTCACGCAATGATCAAGTTGCAACTGATATGCATCTGTATTTGAAAGCGAAGCTTGATGAAGTACTTGCTAAACTAAAACATTTACGTCATGTTATTGTCAAGCTGGCTGAGGATAATATTGAAACCATCATGCCGGGCTATACACATCTTCAACATGCTCAGCCTATTTCCTTTGGACATCATTTGATGGCTTACTACAGTATGTTTACACGAGACAGTGAACGTTTTGAATTTAATGTCAATCATGCTGATATTTCTCCGCTTGGAGCCGCTGCTTTGGCGGGGACGACTTTTCCGATTGATAGACATTTGACAACTGATTTGATGGGCTTTTCTGTACCTTACCGTAATTCATTGGATGCGGTATCTGATCGTGATTTTATCTTAGAATTTCTTTCCAACTCTAGTATATTGATGATGCATATGAGCCGTTTTTGTGAGGAAATTATCAACTGGTGTAGTCACGAATATCGGTTTGTCACCTTGTCTGATACTTTCTCGACAGGATCTTCCATCATGCCACAAAAGAAAAATCCTGATATGGCAGAGCTTATTCGTGGAAAGTCTGGTCGAGTTTATGGTAATCTCGTCGGTTTATTGACTGTGATGAAGTCACTTCCTTTGGCGTACAATAAAGATTTACAAGAGGATAAAGAAGGTATGTTTGATACCGCAGAGACAATCACGGTGGCAATTGATATCCTTGCAGGCATGCTTGATAGTATGACAGTCAATAAGGAGCGCATGAGTCTTTCTACTCAAAAAGATTTCTCCAATGCTACAGAGCTCGCAGATTATCTTGCTAGTAAAGGTGTTCCTTTCCGAAAAGCGCATGAAATTGTAGGAAAGCTAGTTCTTGATTGTAGTAAGAAAGGTATCTACTTGCAAGATGTCAGTCTAGAGAGTTACAAAGCCTTGTCTGATGTTATCGACCAAGATATTTACACTGTTTTAGATGCTTATAATGCAGTCAAGCGTCGTCATTCTCTTGGTGGTACTGGCTTTGATCAAGTTAAATGGCAAATTGAGCAGGCAAAAGCAGAGTTAGATTAAGCAAAAAGCACCTTGTAGGGTGCTTTTTTATACTCTGAATGCTTTTTGAGCTGTGATAAGTTTATTTGCAATACGTTCAATATCACTAGATGTACCACGCAACTCAAACTCATCTAAAACAGGAAAGTTAAAACGTTTAGCATATTGTTTAGCTGTTAAGCAAAATTGATGATTAAAATTTCGGTTGCCAGAACCGACAATACCATAGCAATGCTTGTAGTTATCATGAGCAGCGATAAAATCTCCAAGAGGTGTCGTTAAGATTTCGATATCTCCGTTATCTACACCGTTGCCTCCTTCAAGATAGGTTGGTAGCATAGCGACAAAAGGTTCACACACAGCAAAAGTGGTATGATTGAGTTCTTTGATATTGATAAGCTTGGTGTCTATTTGTTGTTGCTCTTTTAAGTAGTTTGATAAGCGTTTGACAAAGCTTTCAGTATTGCCACTAAGGCTAATATAGACGATAGTAATAGTCATGATTCCTCCTGATTGTCAATAGTGTAACAGAATGTTGCCTCTCTTGCAAGAGTTCTTTAGATTGAGGACTTTCTCTTTTTGTCTTAAAAGTGGTACAATAGGAGAAAGACAATTCAGATGAGGAAATGTATGGCAAAATTTGTAAATGTAACAGGTGACGAAGTTGTAGCAATCACTAAAAAGTATATGAATGATTTTGACGTAGCTTACGTCAAAAAAGCGCTTGATTATGCGACAGAAGCTCATGTCACACAGGTGAGACAATCAGGAGAACCTTATATTATTCATCCTATTCAGGTAGCTGGTATCTTAGCAGATTTGCAGCTAGATGCAGTTACAGTAGCATGTGGCTTTTTACATGATGTGGTTGAGGATACTGATCGAACGCTTGATGATATTGAAAAAAACTTTGGTAAGGATGCGCGTGATATCGTTGATGGTGTGACCAAGCTTGGTAAGGTAGAGTACAAGAGTCATGAGGAGCAACTAGCAGAGAATCACCGCAAGATGCTCATGGCAATGTCAAAAGATATTCGTGTCATTTTGGTCAAGTTAGCCGATCGCCTGCATAATATGCGAACGCTAAAACATTTACGTAAGGATAAGCAAGAGCGTATCTCACGCGAGACAATGGAGATTTATGCGCCATTGGCACATCGTTTAGGGATTAGTCGTATTAAGTGGGAACTAGAAGATTTATCATTTCGTTACCTCAATGAGGTTGAGTTCTATAAGATTTCTCACATGATGAGCGAAAAACGTCGAGAACGTGAGGCACTGGTCGATGAGATTGTCGATAAAATCAAAGCTTACACCGAAGAGCAGGGACTCTATGGTGACGTGTATGGACGTCCTAAGCATATTTACTCTATTTATCGTAAAATGCGAGATAAGAAAAAACGCTTTGACCAGATATATGACTTGATTGCTATTCGTTGTATTATGGAAAGCCCAAGTGATGTTTATGCTATGGTTGGCTATATTCATGAGTTGTGGCGTCCGATGCCGGGACGTTTTAAAGACTATATTGCAGCGCCAAAGGCAAATGGCTATCAATCTATTCACACAACAGTCTATGGTCCTAAAGGTCCTATAGAAATTCAAATTCGTACCAAAGAAATGCACGAAGTTGCAGAGTATGGGGTAGCGGCGCATTGGGCTTATAAGAAAGGAATTAAAGGTAAGGTCAATTCCGAAGAGCAGGCTCTTGGGATGAACTGGATTAAAGAACTGGTTGAGTTGCAGGCAGATTCTGGAGGAGATGCTAAGGAGTTTGTTGATTCTGTCAAGGAAGACATTTTTACAGAGCGAATCTATGTCTTTACACCGACAGGTGCTGTGCAAGAATTGCCAAGAGATTCAGGACCGATTGATTTTGCTTACGCCATTCACACACAAGTTGGCGAAAAAGCAACTGGTGCTCGTGTTAATGGGCGTATGGTTCCTTTGACGGCTAAGCTTAAAACAGGTGATGTTGTTGAAATTATCACCAATCCCAACTCCTTTGGGCCGAGTCGTGATTGGGTCAAGATTGTTAAAACCAATAAGGCTCGCAATAAAATTCGTCAATTTTTTAAGAATCAAGACAAAGAGCTATCTGTTAGCAAAGGACGTGATATGCTGTTATCTTATTTCCAAGAACAGGGTTATGTAGCCAATAAATATTTGGATAAAAAGCATATTGATGCGATTTTACCTCGTTTCAGTGTGCGTAGTGAGGAAGCTCTTTATGCATCAGTTGGTTTTGGTGATTTAAGTCCTGTGGCTGTCTTTAATCGTTTGACAGAGAAGGAACGCCGTGAGGAAGAGCGTGCAAAAGCTAAAGCAGAAGCTGAAGAACTCATGAATGGAGGCGAGATAAAAAAAGAGAAAAAAGAAGTCCTTAAAGTCAGAAGCGAAAACGGTGTAATTATCCAAGGTGCCTCAGGTTTACTTATGCGTATTGCCAAATGTTGTAACCCTGTACCAGGTGATGCCATTGAAGGTTATATCACCAAAGGACGTGGAGTAGCTATTCACCGTGCGGACTGTCACAATCTTAAAAGTCAAGAAAACTATGAGCAACGTTTGGTTGATGTGGAATGGGACGCTGCAATAAATGACTCCAAAGATTATATGGCAGAAATTGATATTTATGGTCTAAATCGTAGCGGTTTGTTAAATGATGTTTTACAAACTCTTAGCAATGCTACCAAAAGTATTTCCACTGTCAATGCCCAGCCAACAAAAGACATGAAATTTGCTAACATCCATGTTAGTTTTGGTATTCCAAATCTATCTCATCTTACGACAGTTGTTGACAAAATAAAAATTATTCCTGATGTTTACTCTGTTAAGCGTACAAACGGTTAAGGAGATGGCTATGAGAGTGATTATTCAACGAGTTAAAATGGCACGAGTTGTAGTATCAGATAAGGTCATCTCTGAGATTGGTGAGGGTCTGTTGCTTTTTGTTGGTATAGCACCAGATGATACTAAGAAAGATTTAGATTACGCTTGTCGCAAAATTGTCAACATGCGTATCTTTTCAGATGAATCTGGCAAGATGAATTTATCGGTTAAAGATATCAAAGGCAGTGTGTTATCGGTATCACAATTCACTTTATTTGCTGAGACTAAAAAAGGTAATCGTCCTGCTTTTACAAATGCAGCAGAGCCAGTACTTGCTAAGCGATACTACGAGCAGTTCAATCGCCAGTTAGCGCAAAACGTTCCAATACAGACAGGCATTTTTGGATCTGATATGCAGATTAGTCTTGAAAATGATGGACCAGTTACTATTATCCTTGATACAAAGCAACATTAAGTTTTTACAGCAAAAAAATGTGAGAATCCATTGACGAAAATGGTGAAACGTGTTACTATAATAAACGGTACTTTTTACTTTTGGTCTCTCAAAAGTGTACAGAGACGTGCTGACAATAGTTGCAAAGTACACACAGATGGTAGCTGTCACCGAGTGTATCATCAACCAAAACTAAAAAACAGGAGAATGTAGATGCCCACAATTAACCAGTTGGTTCGTAAACCACGTAAATCTAAAGTAGAAAAATCTAAATCACCAGCTCTTAACGTTGGTTATAATAGTCACAAAAAAGTTCCAACTAATATTTCATCACCTCAAAAACGTGGTGTTGCAACTCGTGTTGGTACAATGACACCTAAAAAACCAAACTCTGCCCTTCGTAAATTCGCTCGTGTACGTTTGAGCAACCTAATCGAAGTAACAGCTTACATTCCAGGTATCGGACACAATCTTCAAGAGCACAGTGTTGTCCTTATCCGTGGTGGACGTGTAAAAGACCTTCCAGGGGTACGTTACCATATCGTTCGTGGTGCGCTTGATACTGCAGGTGTTGCTGATCGTAAACAAAGCCGTTCTAAGTACGGTGCTAAACGTCCTAAAGGATAATAGAAGGGAGATAAGAAAAAATGAGTCGTAAAAATAGAGCGCCAAAGCGCGAAGTATTAGCTGATCCATTGTACAATTCAAAACTTGTAACACGTCTTATCAACCGTGTTATGCTTGACGGAAAACGTGGAGTGGCTGCAAGTATCGTTTATGGAGCGTTTGAACAAATCGCTGAAACAACTGACACGAATGCTCTTGAAGTATTTGAAGAAGCTATGGATAACATCATGCCTGTACTTGAAGTGCGTGCACGTCGTGTCGGTGGTTCTAACTATCAAGTTCCAGTTGAAGTACGTCCGGAACGTCGAACAACTCTTGGACTTCGTTGGTTAGTGAATGCTTCACGTGCTCGTGGTGAACACACTATGAAAGAACGTCTTGCAAAAGAAATTATGGATGCTGCTAACAATACAGGTGCTTCAGTTAAGAAACGTGAAGATACTCATCGTATGGCTGAGGCTAACCGTGCATTTGCACACTTCCGCTGGTAAGACAAGATGTAAAGACGTTAAGCAAATGTTAGCCAAAATAGAAATCTTGGTGGGAAAACTTCAATCTCTAAGAAGGATTATCTTTTTGGCAGATATTTGTAGTCTGAATTCTATTTCATAGGATGTGACTGCTTACAAAGAATGAGTTCACATTTTATAAATGATGAGAAGAACGGGTAGGTCCTGCCTATCCGTTTTTTCCAAATAATGGTATAATAGCTAAGTAAATTAAAAATATAGGAGAACATAATGGCACGCGAATTTTCACTTGAAAAAACTCGTAATATCGGTATCATGGCTCACGTTGATGCTGGTAAAACTACTACAACAGAGCGTATCCTTTACTATACTGGTAAAATTCACAAGATTGGTGAAACTCACGAAGGTGCATCTCAAATGGACTGGATGGAGCAAGAACAAGAACGTGGTATCACTATCACTTCTGCTGCGACAACAGCTCAATGGAAAGACACTCGTGTAAATATTATTGACACACCAGGACACGTGGACTTCACTATTGAAGTGCAACGTTCTCTTCGTGTTCTTGATGGTGCAGTAACGGTTCTTGATGCACAATCAGGTGTTGAACCTCAAACAGAAACTGTTTGGCGTCAAGCGACTGAGTATGGAGTTCCTCGTATCGTATTTGCCAACAAGATGGATAAAATTGGTGCTGACTTCCTTTACTCAGTAAGTACTTTGCATGAACGTTTGCAAGCAAACGCTCACCCAATCCAATTGCCAATCGGTTCAGAAGATGATTTTCGTGGTATCATTGACCTTATCAAGATGAAGGCTGAGATTTATACCAATGACCTTGGTACAGATATCCTCGAAGAAGATATTCCAGCAGAATACCTTGAACAAGCTCAAGAATACCGTGAAAAATTAGTTGAAGCAGTTGCTGAAACTGATGAAGACCTTATGATGAAGTACCTTGAAGGTGAAGAGATCACAAATGAAGAGTTGAAAGTGGCTATTCGCAAAGCAACGATTAATGTTGAGTTCTACCCAGTTCTTTGTGGTTCAGCTTTCAAAAACAAAGGTGTCCAATTGATGCTTGATGCGGTTATTGACTATCTTCCAAGCCCCCTTGATATCCCAGCTATCAAGGGTGTCAACCCAGATACAGATGAAGAAGAAACTCGTCCAGCTTCTGATGACGAACCATTTGCAGCGCTTGCTTTCAAGATTATGACTGACCCATTTGTAGGGCGTTTGACTTTCTTCCGTGTTTACTCTGGTGTGTTGAACAGTGGTTCTTATGTTTTGAATACAAGCAAAGGAAAACGTGAACGTATCGGACGTATCCTTCAGATGCACGCCAATACTCGTAAAGAAATTGAAACGGTTTATTCAGGTGACATTGCCGCTGCTGTTGGTTTGAAAGACACCACAACTGGTGATTCATTGACTGACGAAAAAGCTAAAGTTATTCTTGAGTCAATTGAAGTTCCAGAACCAGTTATCCAATTGATGGTTGAGCCAAAATCTAAAGCTGACCAAGACAAGATGGGTATTGCGCTTCAAAAACTCGCCGAAGAGGATCCAACATTCCGTGTTGAAACGAACGTTGAAACTGGTGAAACAGTTATTTCAGGTATGGGTGAGCTTCACTTGGATGTCCTTGTTGACCGTATGCGTCGTGAATTCAAGGTTGAAGCAAATGTAGGTGCGCCACAAGTATCTTACCGTGAAACTTTCCGTGCTTCTACTCAAGCTCGAGGATTTTTCAAACGCCAATCTGGTGGTAAAGGACAATTTGGTGATGTTTGGATTGAATTTACACCAAACGAAGAAGGAAAAGGCTTCGAATTTGAAAATGCAATCGTCGGTGGTGTCGTTCCTCGTGAATTCATCCCTGCAGTAGAAAAAGGTCTTCAAGAATCTATGGCTAACGGTGTTCTTGCTGGTTATCCTATGGTTGACATCAAAGCGAAACTTTATGATGGTTCATACCATGATGTTGACTCATCTGAAACGGCCTTCAAGATTGCTGCTTCCCTAGCATTGAAAGAAGCTGCAAAAACTGCACAACCGGTTATTCTTGAACCAATGATGCTTGTAACTATCACTGCACCAGAAGAAAATCTTGGGGACGTTATGGGACATGTGACAGCTCGCCGTGGACGTGTGGATGGTATGGAAGCTCGCGGTAATACTCAGGTGGTTCGTGCTTATGTGCCACTTGCAGAAATGTTTGGTTATGCAACTGTTCTTCGCTCAGCTACCCAAGGACGTGGTACTTTTATGATGGTATTTGATCATTACGAAGACGTTCCTAAATCTGTTCAAGAAGAAATCATTAAGAAAAATAGTGGTGAATAATCACTGATAAAATAAGAAGCACGAAAGTGCTTCTTATTTTATCTTATGATGTGATATGTTTGTCAAAAAGGAAACTCTCTAGTTACTTTTTAAACTTATAATAGCAAAAAGATTGCAATTTTAATGAAAAAAGTATATAATATGAAGTGTTGAAAGGACTTGAATAACTAATCAAGTTAATCTTTTCACATTGTTTGAGAGCTTGTCTCTCTTAAAAATATTATTTAATTGATTTTCATAAGGAGGAAATCACTAATGGTAGTTAAAGTTGGTATTAACGGTTTCGGTCGTATCGGACGTCTTGCTTTCCGTCGTATCCAAAACGTTGAAGGTGTTGAAGTAACTCGTATCAATGACCTTACAGATCCAGCAATGCTTGCACACTTGTTGAAATATGATACAACTCAAGGACGTTTCGATGGTACTGTAGAAGTCAAAGAAGGCGGATTTGAAGTTAACGGTAAATTTGTTAAGGTTTCTGCTGAACGTGATCCAGAACAAATCGACTGGGCAACTGACGGTGTAGAAATTGTTCTTGAAGCTACTGGATTCTTTGCAACTAAAGCTGCTGCTGAAAAACACTTGCACGAAGGCGGAGCTAAGAAAGTTGTTATTACAGCTCCTGGCGGAAATGATGTTAAAACTATTGTTTTCAACACCAACCATGAAATTCTTGATGGTACTGAAACAGTTATCTCAGGTGCTTCATGTACAACTAACTGTCTTGCACCAATGGCAAAAGCTTTGCAAGATAACTTTGGTGTAAAACAAGGTTTGATGACTACTATCCACGCTTATACCGGTGACCAAATGGTTCTTGATGGACCACACCGCAAAGGTGATCTTCGCCGTGCTCGTGCTGCAGCAGCAAACATCGTTCCTAATTCAACTGGTGCTGCTAAAGCTATTGGTCTTGTTATTCCAGAATTAAACGGTAAACTTGACGGTGCTGCACAACGTGTTCCTGTTCCATCTGGATCAGTTACTGAATTGGTAGCAGTTCTTGATAAAGAAGTAACTGTTGAAGAAGTGAATGCAGCTATGAAGGTAGCTTCAAACGAATCTTACGGTTACACAGAAGATCAAATCGTATCTTCTGATATCGTTGGTATCTCTTACGGATCATTGTTTGATGCAACTCAAACTAAAGTTCAAACTGTTGATGGACACCAATTGGTTAAAGTTGTTTCATGGTACGATAACGAAATGTCATACACTTCACAACTTGTTCGTACTCTTGAATACTTCGCAAAAATTGCTAAATAATTTTTGTCAGCTAAAAAGAAACTAGAGTTTTCTCTAGTTTCTTTTTTATTTTAGATTATTTTTAGAAACTTTGTGAAAAATATGGTATAATATAACGGTAAAAAAATTATAAGGAGCTTTACTAATGGCTAAATTGACTGTTAAAGACGTTGATTTGAAAGGCAAAAAAGTTCTTGTCCGTGTTGACTTTAACGTGCCTTTGAAAGATGGCGTTATCACTAACGATAACCGTATTTCTGCGGCTCTTCCAACTATCAAGTATATCATCGAACAAGGTGGTCGTGCAATTCTTTTCTCTCACCTTGGACGTGTTAAAGAAGAAGCTGATAAAGAGGGTAAATCTCTTGCTCCAGTAGCAGCTGATTTGGCAGCAAAACTTGGTCAAGAAGTTGTCTTTCCAGGTGTTACACGTGGTGCTGAACTTGAAGAAGCTATCAACAACCTTAAAGATGGTGAAGTTCTTCTTGTTGAAAACACTCGCTTTGAAGATGTTGACGGTAAAAAAGAATCTAAAAACGATCCAGAACTCGGTAAATACTGGGCTTCACTTGGTGATGGTATCTTTGTTAACGATGCATTTGGTACTGCACACCGTGCACATGCATCTAACGTAGGTATTTCTGCAAATGTTGAAAAAGCCGTTGCAGGTTTCCTTCTTGAAAATGAAATTGCATACATCCAAGAAGCTGTTGAAAAACCAGTTCGTCCATTTATCGCAATCCTTGGTGGTTCAAAAGTTTCAGATAAAATTGGTGTTATTGAAAACTTGTTGAAGAAAGCTGATAAAGTCCTTATCGGTGGTGGTATGACTTATACATTCCTTAAAGCACAAGGCATCGAAATCGGTAACTCACTTGTTGAAGAAGACAAACTTGATGTTGCTAAAGAACTTTTGACTAAAGCTGACGGTAAATTAATCCTGCCAGTTGACTCAAAAGAAGCTAATGCTTTTGCTGACTACACTGAAGTTAAAGATACTGAAGGTGCAGCTGTAGATACTGGATTCCTTGGTCTTGATATCGGTCCAAAATCTATCGCTAAATTTGACGAAGAATTGACTGGTGCTAAAACAGTTGTTTGGAACGGACCTATGGGTGTGTTTGAAAACCCTGACTTCCAAGCTGGTACAATCGGTGTAATGGACGCTATCGTTAAACAACCAGGCGTTAAATCAATTATCGGTGGTGGTGACTCAGCTGCGGCAGCTATCAACCTTGGTCGTGCAGACAAATTCTCATGGATTTCTACAGGTGGTGGAGCTTCTATGGAATTGCTTGAAGGTAAAGAACTTCCAGGTCTTGCAGCACTTACTGATAAATAATGCGTAAAAGAGTTGTTTTTACAGCTCTTTTCGTTTTGGTAAAGTTATGCTAGAATAGAACTAATCAAAAAGATTAGGATGTGTTATGTTAAAAAAATACAAGTTTTCATTTGATAAATTTCATTTGGGAATGAGGACGATTAAAACAGGTCTTGCTGTTTTTATTGTTTTATTAGTTTTTCATATCTTTGATTGGGAGGGGCTACAAATTGGTGCTTTGACGGCTGTCTTTAGCTTACGTGAAGATTTTGATAAGAGTGTCCATTTTGGTGTGTCACGCATTATTGGAAACAGTATTGGTGGGCTGTTAGCTCTTCTCTTTTTTTTGCTAAAGATTTGGTTTTGTGAGGCATTTTGGGTTACGCTCTTTTTTGTTCCGATACTGACTATGCTATGTATCATGGTAAATGTTGCTATTGATAATAAATCAGGTGTCATAGGAGCGGTAGCGGCCTTACTTATTATTACACTCTCTATTCCTACAGGCAATACGATTTTATATGTTTTTGCAAGAGTATTTGAGACTTTCTGTGGTGTCTTTATTGCTACTTTGGTCAATACTGATATTGATTGGTTGCGACAGCGAGTTCTTAAAAAGAAAGCACAAAAAAGATGATGTTATAAAATATAACATAAATTCTTGACATAATTTGGTAAAGGTTTTATAATGAAGTAGTGAAAGGAGATATCATGAAAGGTAAAGAATTACGTCGTAGTATGGGAGTATTCTCAATCGGTGCTGTCATGAAGTTGACGGATTTATCTGCTAGACAGATTCGTTACTATGAGGATCAAGGGTTGATTTCACCTGAGAGAACATCAGGAAATCGTCGCATGTTCTCATTAAATGACATGGATCGCTTGTTAGAAATTAAGGACTTTCTTGATGAGGGTCTTAATATTGCCGCTATCAAGCGGGAGTATGCAGATCGCAAAGATCGTAGTTTACAAAAACAACAAGCTCTAACAGACGAAGACGTAAGACGTATTTTACGTGATGAACTTCAAAATCAAGGTCGCTTTGCGACTCTTTCACAAACCATTGGTAACGGTCGCTTTTAGGCGCTAATGCAGTAAATCTAAGGAGACAAAATGACAATCACAGCAGCAGACATTCGTCGTGAAGTAAAAGAAAAAAATGTAACATTTTTACGTTTGATGTTTTCAGATATTGCAGGAACACTAAAAAATGTTGAAATTCCGGCAACACAAGAACAGCTAGATAAGGTATTATCAAATAAAGCAATGTTTGACGGTTCTTCAATCGAAGGGTTCGTTCGTATCAATGAATCTGACATGTATCTTTACCCAGACTTGGACACATGGACTGTTTTTCCTTGGGGAGGAGAGAATGGTGCTGTAGCAGGTTTGATTTGTGATATTTACACAGCAGAAGGTGAACCGTTTGCAGGAGATCCACGTGGTAATCTTAAACGTGCCCTTAAACATATGGAAGAAGTTGGTTTCAAATCTTTTAACCTTGGTCCAGAACCGGAGTTTTTCCTTTTTAAACTTGATGAAAAAGGTGATCCAACGTTGGAGGTCAATGATAGAGGCGGTTATTTTGATTTAGCACCAACTGACCTTGCAGACAATACTCGTCGTGAAATTGTCAATGTATTGACAGAAATGGGGTTTGAAGTGGAAGCAAGTCACCATGAAGTAGCGGTAGGTCAACATGAGATTGACTTTAAGTATGCTGATGTTTTGAGGGCATGTGACAATATCCAAATCTTTAAGCTTGTTGTTAAGACAATTGCTCGTAAGCATGGTCTATACGCAACTTTCATGGCGAAACCAAAATTTGGTATCAATGGTTCAGGTATGCACTGCAATATGTCTTTGTTTGACCAAGAAGGAAATAATGCTTTTTACGATCCTAAAGATCCTCGCGGTATGCAATTGTCAGAGACTGCGTATGCTTTCTTAGGTGGTTTGATGGCGCATGCTTATAGCTTTACAGCTATTATGAATCCAACGGTTAATTCTTACAAGCGTTTGGTTCCTGGCTATGAAGCGCCTGTTTATATTGCTTGGGCAGGTCGCAACCGTTCTCCACTGATTCGCGTGCCTGCTTCTCGTGGAATGGGAACACGACTTGAGCTACGTTCAGTTGACCCAACAGCAAACCCTTACTTGGCACTTGCTGTTTTACTTGAGTCCGGTTTAGACGGTATTAAGAATAATATTGAAGCACCAGCTCCAGTTGAATCTAATATCTATGTGATGTCTCCTGCTGAGCGTAAAGCGGCTGGAGTTGTAGATTTACCCTCAACGCTACATAATGCTCTTAAAGCTCTTGAGGAAGATGAAGTAGTGAAAGCTGCGCTTGGTAATCATATTACAACTAATTTTTTGGAAGCGAAGCGTATTGAGTGGTCTAGCTATGCTGCCTTTGTCTCACAATGGGAAATTGACAATTATTTAGACTTATATTAAAAAAAGATTGGAATGAATTTTCCAATCTTTTTTTGTTATATTTTCTAACAAAATCCTTTACAAAAAAACGCTTTCATGATATAATAAATTTACTAAAAAAAGAGGGGTGATTCCAATGTTTTCTGTTGGTTTTTAGATGTTATTGGTCTATCCACGAAAGCCTTGGCAGTCTCTGTAGCTGGTGGAACATGGAATTATGGTGTAGGTTGGAATGGAACATTTGGTTTTTCAGATTATCACCATCCTAGCCGCTCCCATACGGCAAGTGTCCGTAACGGTAGATCAGGTTATACCAATAGTCAACGTGCAGCAGCTGGTAATTGGGCAAAATCAACACTTCGAAAAATACCTCCAACAGGATTGGAATATTTCTACGGATTTTAAAAATAAACAATAGATAGGTAAAAAGCAGGGTCACCTCCGTTAACACAAGAATTTAGAAGTGATGTGTTGATAACGAGGTGATTTTTTAGAACAACCTAAGGAGGGGAGAGATGAAGAAAGCATTACTTCTCATTTTGGCAACCATTATGATTTGCCTTGGTTTTTTGCTCACTCATTTTTTCAAAATAAAAGAGATGGTACGTGTTAATAATATCGAATCATCATTCTATACCACTTCTTTTTATATCAGAGAAAGTAGTCAATCACCAAAGGAACTGCTATCCTTGTTTGAGCAGTTAAGTAAACAATATCATGTCTCTATTGTGAAGACAGACTTTCAAGATAACGACGTGGTAAAGTCAGGTGTTTTCGATGAAGAAACGTTTCCAGTATCCAATCTTGGTTTAAATCACCTTAGTTTTAAAAACAATCCTGACGGCATCTACACGAATGTATCCCAAAAAGATCGTCTTGGTTCTGTTTCTGTTTTTTTAAATGCAAAGACAGTTCGCATTCAGCAATTGTCCACTTATCTCAAAAATCATGCCAACTCTATCAATGGAAGTTACACCATAACTTCAACCTTACCATATTCTAAAGAGGCTATTTTGAACGATATTTCAGCTTTTTTAGGAGTGACTTCTAAAGAGTTGACAGAGCAAAAAATGTTTGTAGAAGTTGGGTATGTTAATAAAAACGTTATCATCACAGTTATCATTTTGATTATTTTAGTTATCATGCTATTACTCGGTATTTTCATCTATCCTCTGACGCAGATGAAGTCTATCGGTATTATGAAAACACTTGGTTATAGCAATCTTGCTATTTTTATTGATTATCTTAAGCCCCAAATATTAACACTCATTCTAACTAGTTTTATAATGGACTTTTGCTGTAGCTTTCTAAAAGCGAAACCACAGTATTATCTGATGAGCTTGGTATGGAGTCAGTGTCTTGTATTTCTATTATTTTCCTTGCTGAGCTTACTTGTCTTTTCCCTTATCCAAACAATTACTATTTCAGCTATGTTGCGTGGTTTTAATAACTATAAGGCTGGAGAATACATTGGTTATACGGTTAAGCTGTTTATGATTGGTGTTGTGGCTGTGGTTAGTTTGATAGCCATTCCTAACTTAAAAGACTTGGCGTCAGCACGAGCTAATTATACACTTTGGCATAAATATGCTTCTCACCTTGTCACGATAGAAGCTTATAAGTTAGATGATCAACTGAATAATGCTATGGTTAGTAATACCCCTTCTTTTTATCAGTATTTTGCAAAGGTTTATACGACCTTAGAAAAAGAGATTGGAGCTTACTATATTCGCTACGATACACTATCTCCCTCAAAGCTCCCTATTATGTCTGTGAATCATCATTATTTACAATCCATTGATTTACCTGTAGAGGATGACAACACAGATGTGAGACTTTTCCTAGTGCCAGAAAGATTAAGATCTCAAGAAAAGGGTTTAAAAGAACAACTCAGTCAGTATGCTATTTCTCTATTGCCTTATGAACAACAAGAAAAAGTAAGTGTACCTATCAAGATAAACTATTATTCACAGAAAAAAACAGTGTTTTCCTTTAGTGATGTATCGAATCAACAAGTAACGAATCCGATTTTCTTATTAGTCACTGACCATCTGGCGTATGAAGAGTCTGCCTATTTAGCGACAACAGGTCTTAATAGTCCTATCAAGTTTAAAAATACAAATCAAAATCTTGCTGAGGCAGAAAGTGTAGCGTCTTTGGGTCATAATGGGACTGATGTGAAGTGGTCTTCTTTGTCAAGTATTGCCCAAACAAATGTTTCATCATTAGAAGATGGTTTGAAAAATCTTTTAGGTTTGGCTGGTATTTTTGTTGTTTTAAATCTGGCTGTATCTTATTTTCTAGCAACTATACTTTTGCGCTGTAAGCACCAGTATCTCAATACAACACGCTTATTAGGGTGGAGACTGTATGATAGGTTTAAATTGTTATTCTCGCTACTTTTGGTGAGCTATTGTATCCCTCTTTGTATCTTAGTATTTTTGACACCAAGCCTTATCGTTGTAGCGTTATTTGGATTATACAGTATTTTTGATTTATCAGTTCTGATGTTGTTAATCAGTCGAAGCGAGAAAAAATTGCTAGCGGATAATCTAAAGAGAGGTGAAGTATGATAACAATTGAACATTTAACAAAACGTTATGGCACTAAAATAGTTATTGATGATTTATCTTGTACGATTACATCTGGAGAAATGTTAGCTATTGTTGGTCCCAGTGGTTGTGGTAAAACAAGTTTGCTCAATATTTTAGGGCTAATAGACAGCGACTATGAAGGAATTTATACTTTCAATCAGATGGCAAATATCAAAGCTAATACGATGCGTGCCCAAAAAATAATACGTCATGATATAAGTTATCTTTTTCAAAATTTTGCTTTGCTAGATAATGCGACTGTCAAGAAAAATTTGGAGCTAGCTCTCAAGTATGAAAGGTTATCTCAAAGTCAAAAACAAGAGAAAATTGCTCAAGCACTTGATAAAGTTGGGCTACCTAATCGTGAAAAAGATCTGGTAGCGACTTTATCTGGAGGTGAGCAACAGAGGGTCGCCGTAGCGCGCGCTATGATTAAACCGAGTCAGTTGATTTTAGCGGATGAGCCGACTGGCTCTTTAGATGATGGTAATAAACAATTGATCATGTCATTGTTGAAGAATTTACAGCAGCAAGGAAAAACAGTTATACTTGTCACTCATGACTTAGAGATTGCCCATGCGTGCGATAGAATACTGTATTTAGAATCAAAAAAATAGCAAGTTGCTACCTGCTATTTTTTCTTTCTTGTTTTTTGATGTGGTTTATCTGGTGTCAGTACCATTGGAATAATAATAGGTTCGCGCTCTGTACGCTCATAAAGGAAAGGACGAAGAGCATTGACAATGGCACCGTTGACCGATTGGATACTTGCTTCTTTGTTTTTTAGGGCAATCCGAATGGCATTAAAGAGGATACGCTGACTTTCCCGAATGAGGTTACCAGATTCACGCATGTAGATAAAACCACGACTAAGAATGTCAGGTCCCGCCAAGATCATTTTGGACCTAAAGTCGACAGTCGCCACTGCTAAGACAACACCGTCTTCTGAAAGATCACGGCGATCGCGAAGGACTGCGGCACCAATATCACCAATACCATTACCATCGACGTAAATATCTTGGGCGTTGAAATGTCCAGCACGACGTGCGCTATTTTTGGTGAGAGCTAAGACATCCCCATTTTCCATGATAAAGATGTTGTCTTTTGGAACCCCGACATCTTGTGCTAGACTGGCATGAATCTTCTGCATACGGTACTCACCGTGAACTGGCATGAAATATTTTGGCTTGATCAAGCGAAGCATGAGTTTTTGCTCTTGTTGACCACCGTGTCCAGAGGTATGAATATTGTTAATCTTGCCATGGATAACCTCAACTCCAGCTTCTTGGATAGTGTTGATGAGTTTATTGACACTTGTAGTGTTTCCTGGGATAGGGCTAGATGAGAAGATGACGGTATCACCTGGTTGTAAGGAAACTTGGCGGTGCATGCCATTTGCAATTCGAGCAAGAGCTGCCATTGGCTCACCTTGACTACCCGTACACATAATCATGACTTCGCTTGCATGGTAGTTTTTAAGCTCGCTTGGTTCGATAAAAGTTCCCTTTGGTACTTTTATGTAACCTAGTTCAATTCCGTTGACAATTGCCTTTTCCATCGAACGCCCAAAAACAGCTATCTTACGTCCCGTTTTGACAGCAGCATCAGCCGCTTGTTGTAGACGAAAGATATTTGACGCAAAAGAAGCAAAGATGATACGTCCGTGTATGCCATCAATGATTTTCATAATAGATTGTCCAACAACTTTTTCTGAATTGGTAAAGGTTGGAATTTCAGCGTTTGTAGAGTCTGATAAGAGGCAGAGTACACCTTCCTCGCCAAGAGCCGCCATTTTATGAAGGTCAGCTGGTTCTCCAACGGGTGTAAAATCAAATTTGAAATCACCTGTACAGACAATTTTTCCTTGAGGGGTATCAATGACAATTCCTAAAGGTTCTGGAATGGAGTGTGTTGTCCTGAAGAAAGTAACGCTTAAGTTTTTAAAGGTTAGCTCAGTACTAGCGTTGATTTCGTAGAGTTTAGCATCACGTAGTAGACCATGTTCCTCTAGTTTACCACGGATAAGTGCCAATGCTAGTGGTCCAGCATAGACAGGGATATTGGCTTGTTTGAGAAGAAATGGAATACCACCAATGTGGTCTTCGTGACCGTGTGTAATCACAAGTGCTTTGACACGGTCTTGATTTTCAACGATATATGAGTAGTCAGGGATGACGTAGTCAATCCCAAGTAGGTCATCCTCTGGAAATTTGATACCAGCATCAACGATAATAATCTCGTCTTGATATTCTATTCCATAGGTATTTTTACCGATTTCACCCAAGCCACCGATAGCGTATACTCCAACCTCCTCTGGTTTTAAATGTATTTGTGACATATTAGAACTCCGTTATTTGAAAAACGTCGGTTTCTTTTTCGTATGCTAAATGTTTGTCAGACAATAATTCGATAAACTCAACGTTATAAGATGTGTTTTCTTCGATACGTTTGCGAGCAATGATGCGTCCTTCAAGTTCGTTTGTAGCATCAATATCCAAGTAAAGGACTTTAGTTTGCTCACGACGTGGGCTACGGTCTTTTGATTCTTGATAAAAAACTTTGTAAATCATGTCAATCCTTTCTAATAGCAAAACGGTTAATCATTCTACTATAAATCTATCAAGTCCCAAAAGAGACTTGATAGTATCTATAAAAATGAGAAATGGAGTAGTTGATTTCACCTTGATTCGTTGCAATTATCTCAATTATATCATAAAATAATAGAGACAATCAAGTATAAGGAAAGTAAATCATGAAAGTTTTATCGTTTGATACTTCTAGTAAAGCCTTGTCTGTTGCTGTTTTGGATGGGGAGTCAGTACTGGCAGAGACAACTATAAATATCACAAAGAATCATAGCGTTAGCCTAATGCCGGTTATTGATTTTTTAATGGAGTCTGTAGGGTTGTTGCCACAAGATTTAGATCGTATTGTTGTAGCAGAAGGTCCAGGGTCTTATACAGGCTTGCGCGTGGCTGTTGCAACTGCTAAAACGTTGGCCTATACTTTAGGCATTGAATTGGTTGGTATATCTAGTTTATATTCACTCACAGACTGTGGTAAATCTGGTGACTTGCTCGTTCCAATTATAGATGCTAGACGTCAACATGTCTATGTCGGTTTTTACCGTGATGGAAAAGCAATAAAAGCGGATACTTATATGGCATTTAGTGATGTTTTATCAAGTCTAAAAGATGAGAAACATATCCATTTTGTAGGAGAGGTAGATTCTTTTTTGAAACAAATAAAGACCGTTTTTCCTACAGCACGGATAACAGCAACGCTACCTTCAGCAACTTTAATTGGACGATTTGGTGCGCAACTTTTGCCAGTTGATGTGGAGGCTTTTGTTCCTAAGTACCTCAAACGTGTCGAAGCTGAGGAAAATTGGCTTAAAAATCATAATGAACCAGAAAATAAAACTTATGTCAAGCGTGTTTGAAATAGAAACGGCCAAAGCTGTTTTTGAGGTATTGACAGAGGTCTATGGGACATCACCGTGGACTTATGAACAGGTTCTTTTGGATATCACTAATCCCAACACAGATTACTTTTTTGTGTATGATGCTAAGGAAATAGTCGGTTTTTTATCCCTGCAACAGTTGGTAGGCGAGTGTGAGTTGACTAATATTGCCGTCAAAAGCTCTTATCAAAAAAAGGGATATGGGAAACTTTTATTGGATAAACTAGATGACCTTGCTTCTCCTATTTTTTTAGAGGTGCGCTCTTCTAATGTAAGAGCTCAACATCTGTATCAGAAAGCGGGTTTTAAAACAATTGGTAAGCGGTATCATTATTACCATAATCCAGTAGAGGATGCTATTATTATGAAACGATAAGGAGAAAATATGAGTAAAGATTGTTATATTTTAGCTGTTGAAAGTTCTTGTGATGAAACGAGTGTTGCTGTTATTAAAAACAAGACAGAGTTATTAAGTAATATCATCGCTAGTCAAATCGAGAGTCATAAGCGTTTTGGTGGAGTAGTGCCTGAGGTGGCTAGTCGTCATCATGTTGAGGTTATTACGGCTTGTTTCCAAGATGCCTTATCAGAAGCAAAGATTACAGTGAGTGACGTAGATGCGATTGCTGTGACTTATGGTCCTGGTCTTGTGGGAGCTTTGCTTGTCGGCTTAGCTGCTGCAAAAGCTTTTGCTTGGGCAAATGGCTTACCTCTCATTTCGGTTAATCACATGGCAGGACATCTTATGGCAGCAAGGACAGAAAAAGAGCTAAAATACCCATTACTTGCCCTACTCATTAGTGGAGGGCATACTGAGCTTGTTTATGTCAGAAAAGAGGGTGATTATAAGATTGTGGGTGAAACACGTGATGATGCAGTTGGAGAAGCCTATGATAAGGTTGGACGTGTCATGGGCTTAACTTATCCAGCAGGACGTGAAATAGATCAGCTTGCTCACAAAGGAAAAGATATTTATGCTTTTCCTCGTGCCATGCTTAAAGAAGATAATCTAGACTTTTCTTTTTCTGGACTCAAATCTTCTTTTATTAATCTACATCACAATGCGAATCAAAAAGGTGAATCACTTGCAAAAGAGGATTTGGCAGCCTCTTTTCAGGCAGCAGTACTTGATATTTTGATAACAAAAACTAAAAAAGCCTTGAGTATTTACCCTGTTGAAACTCTGGTAGTAGCAGGTGGTGTCGCTGCCAATCAAGGTCTAAGAGAACGTCTATCTTTAGAGATGAATGACGTTGATGTCGTTATTCCTCCGATTAGATTGTGCGGTGATAATGCTGGCATGATTGCGCTAGCAGCTGCTATTGAATATGAACAGGGACATTTTGCTCCACTTTCTCTTAATGCAAAGCCTAGCTTAGCCTTTGACTATCTAGATTAAATAATCCTTTTTTCTTTGTGCTAGAGATTTTCCCTTATTTACATATGTAAAGCTATATGCTATAATGAGTAAAATATTTTTGAGGGAGGGACAAAATGGAAGCTTTAACGTTTAGGCAAGGCAGTAAAGCTTCCTTGCCAACTGCCTTAGGTTATGTCAGTATTGGTACGGCGTGTGGTGTTGTGGGAGCTAGCTCTGGTATAAGCCCAGTTGAGATGGGTTTGATGAGTGCTTTGGTTTATGGTGGAAGTTCTCAGTTCATTATGTGTGCTTTATTGGTGGCACATGCACCTGTACTTTCTATTGTCTTGACGGTTTTTCTCGTTAATTTGCGTCATTTTCTCATGAGCTTACATGTGACGACAATTTTTGAAAAAGCATCGTTGCTAGAGGGCGTTTTTATTGGTTCTTTACTAACAGATGAGAGTTATGGCGTTTTGCTCAATACCTATGCCCATCAAAAAGAGATTACCCCCAGATGGATGTATGGTAATAATGTAACAGGGTACATCACTTGGATTTTATCTGTTTTTACTGGTACAGTTGTAGGACAGTATATTCCCAATCCTAGTCAGTTTGGCTTAGATTTTGCACTTGTGGCCATGTTTGCTGCGATTTTTGCCGCTCAGTTTGAAGCAATGGCAATCAGTGTGAGTATCAAAAAAATTATCCTTGTCTTAGGAACAATCACGTTGTCCTATTTTGTCTTGGCTATTGTTTTGTCCGAATCTCTAACCGTGCTTTTAGCAACCCTAGTCGGTTGTTTTGTGGGGGTATGTCATCATGAGCGTGTCTAGCGATGTATTATTTGTTATTATATTGGCTGCAGTCGTTACTTGGATTCCGAGAGTTGCTCCATTTATTTTGACTAAGTATCAAAAACTGCCTATTAGTGTTGTTCATTTTCTTGATTATCTGCCCATTTCTATTATTTTTGCTCTGCTTCTTTCTAGCATCATGACAGAACATACCGGATACTTGCCACAGTTAGATATGACAGCTTTTTTAGCTCTAATACCGACTTTATGGGTAGCTATCCGCTATAAAAATATTCTCTTATCCGTCCTCGCTGGTGTCTTTATTGTAGCTTTTTTACGGTTAATAAGTTAGTTTTACAAAGAGAACTAAACTGCACCCCAAAAGTTGGATTTTTTTCGTGTCCAACTTTTGAGGTGCAGTTTAAACGTGATACACTAAAAAATGGTTTATAAAGTAAAAAAAGCTAGGAAACTAGCTTTTTTCAGTAGTGTATAGTCCCAGCTACCCAGCCTGTACAAAGAGCAGATGTGATGTTAAAGCCCCCTGTATGAGCATTGATATCTAGCACTTCGCCAGCAAAGTAGAGTCCTTTGACTTTCTTACTCTCTAGCGTTTTAGGATTAATTTCTTTGAGATCGATACCACCTTTAGTGACAAAGGATTTTGCCAGTGACATTTTTCCAGTCACTGTGATAGGGAGTGCTTTTATCCGTTTGATCAGTTGTATTATCTGTTTTTGATGACATTGCTTGATTTTTTGTGGAAATGGCTGCGCAATAAAGTTTGCCAAGCGCTCTGGTATGAGCATTTTGAGGACATTTTTGATAGCTTTATCACGATTGTCGTTTAAAAGAGTAAGCAGTTCCTCTTCAGATAATTTAGGCAAAATATCAAGCAAAATGGTTTCACCACCACTAATAAAGCTTGACATTCTCAAAGCAGAAGGTCCAGATAAGCCAAAATGCGTAAAGAGCAAATCGTGTGTGATATGGTGTTTTTGATAGCTCAAACAAACACTATTAAGAGAGATTCCTTGTAGTTCTTTGTGCGGAAAATCTGTTAGTAATGGACTTTCAGCTGCTTCTAATTCTGTAAGATTGAGATTGAAATGCCTGGCAATCTCATAGCCAAAGCCTGTTGATCCTGTGGAAGGATAGGATTTACCACCTGTCGTAACGATGAGCTTTTTACAGTGAAATGTGTCTGTTTTCGATTTGACGTGGAAAAGATTGTCGATTTTCTTGATAGAAACGACTTCAGTATTGGTTAAAATGGTGCCACCGAGTTCATTGATTTTATAGGCAAGAGCATCAATAATCGTTTTTGATTTATCCGTTTTGGGGAAAACACGTCCATGATCCTCAACTTTTAAGGCAACACCATTTTCTTCAAAAAATCGGATAATGTCGTGGTTGTCAAATTGTGAAAAAACGCTATAAAGAAAGCGTCCATTACCAGGAATGCCTGTTATCACTTCTTCTAGAGTCCCACTATTTGTAACATTGCAACGTCCACCGCCTGTAGCAGCTAATTTTTTCCCTAAACGTTTATTTTTCTCGATGAGAAGTGTTTTTTGTCCGTAAAAAGAAGAGGAAATGGCTGCCATCATACCAGCAGGTCCACCGCCAATGATAATCGTATCAAAATAAGTCATAATTTCATCATAGCATAAAGCTTAGAAATTTTGTAGTACTACTACTTTGTATTAGATGTCATTGACAGAAGGGATGTAATGTGATACTATTTTTAAAAACGATATCATAAAAAGAGGAACACTATGTCAATAGAAAAGACAGTTAGCGAAATTGCTGAAATCGTAGGTGTTAGTCGTCAAGCGGTTAATAATCGTGTCAAGTCATTTCCAGATGAGTTTGTTTCTAAAAATGAAAAAGGTGTGACCGTTGTCAATCGTGAAGGATTGGAAAAACTAGAAGAAATCTATAAAAAGACAATTTTTGAAGATGATCCCATTGATGAAGAAACGCAAAAACGTGAGTTATTAGAAATTCTTGTTGATGAAAAAAATACAGAGATTACACGTCTCTACGAGCAGCTAAAAGCGAAGGACACTCAGCTTAGTGCAAAGGATGAGCAGTTGCATATCAAGGATGTGCAAATTGCAGAAAAAGATAAACAACTTGATCAACAACAACAACTGACACTTGCTGCGATGGAAGACACGAAACGTCTGCAATTAGAGCTGGATGAGGCAAAGGCTGAAGTCGAAGAAATTCAAACGAAGTCAGAAGAAAAAATTCAAGAAGAAGTAGCTCCAAAGGGATTTCTAGCGCGTCTTTTTGGTGGAAAATAACAATTTAAAATGTATCAGAAGCTGGGACAAAAGTTCTAGCTTTATTATATAAACTTATTTTTAGGAGGTATCATGGAGAAATTAGCAGAGTACATCGCATTTGATTTGGAATTTAATACAGTTGCTGAGAAAAGTCATATTATTCAAGTTTCAGCAGTAAAATTCAAAGAGGGTCACGAGGTTGATAGTTTTGACACCTATGTTTACACAGATGTTCCACTGCAGTCATTTATTAATGGCTTGACGGGTATTACGTTAGAAAAAATTGCTAATGCTCCCAAGCTTGATAAAGTACTAGCTGACTTTAAAACATTCGTTGGAGAGACTGCTTTGGTTGGTTATAATGCGTTAAAATCAGACTTGCCTTTGCTTGCTGAAAATGAATTAGACTTGACAGAGCTTTACAAGGTTGATTTATATGATGAGGCTTTTGAACGTCGTAGCACAGACTTAAATGGAATTACTAATCTCAAATTGACAAGTGTTGCTGAATTTTTAGGTATTTCAGGACATGGGCATAATTCGCTTGAAGATGCTCGCATGACGGCACTTGTTTATGAAAAGTTCATGGAATTTGATGAAAATAAATCTTATTTGAATCAGCAAGAAGAAGAGCATGGTGACAATCCTTTTGCAGCTTTAGGTGGCTTTTTTAGCTAAAAGCTCTGCTATTTTTCAAAAAATAAAAAATCATCTAGGGTAACCTCTTGCTTGTGACGTTGGGGCATGTCCTATAATAAGGGCAGAAAGGAGGTGAAAGGAATGTCTCACTCTTATACAACTGGTGATTTGGCGAAGTTGGCAGGTGTTTCAGTTCGCACGGTTCAATATTATGATAAACGTGGTATTTTGTCGCCATCTGATTTGACAGAAGGTGGACGGCGAATCTATGTGGATAGTGATTTGGAACAGTTGCGCATGATTTGTTTTTTACGGGGACTTGATTTTTCAATTGAAGAGATAAAACGGCTGTTTGCTGAGGAAAATGCAAGGCAAGTTTTAGAGTTATTGCTTGCCTTGCATATCAAGGAAACAAAGCGTGAGCTTGCTGAGAAGAAAGCCAAACTTGACATTGCTGTCAACTTGCTTGACAGGGTGAAAAATCAAACGGATCAGTCGCTAGAATTTTTATCAGACATTTCTCTTACCATGAAAAATCAATTAGCTTGGCGTCGTTTGCAAAAACAGATGTGGCTTAGTAATCTAGTAACGATTCTTCTTTTTGTTCTTTGTGTTGCTTGGCTTGAAGAACGTCCACAATCTGTTGTTTGGCAAGGTGTTGGTATCGGTATTGGTTTGGTGTATGTTGGCATATTATTAACATTGTCTTATCATTTTTCACGTAAAATAGCTTACATCTGTCCCAATTGCCACCAACTTTTCCAACCAACGTATAGGGAATTCGCATTTGCTCGTCATACTCCTAAAACGCGAAAATTAACTTGCCCACATTGTCATGAAAAATCTTATTGTTTAGAAACAGCAAAAGAAGCTTAAAAAGCTCGAACCTTTTAAGGTTCGAGCTTTTTAATGATGTCATTAAAATGGTAATTTACCTGCAAATGCTCCCATGGTTTTTTTAGTAGCCTCATCGATTTGTGTGAGTGCGTCATTGATGGCTTGTGTTGTCATGTCTGATAAGGTTTCTAGGTCATCTGGGTCAACGACAGCTTCTTTGTAGTCGATAGAGACGAGTTTTTTATCACCAGTAAAGGTGGCAACGACAAGATCTTGAGCAGATTTACCGACAAAAGTAGTAGCTGCGAGTTCAGCTTGGCTTTTTTCCATCTGCTTTTGCATTTTTTGCGCTTGTTTCATAAGATTTTGCATGTTCATCATAATGTTTTATCGTTTCCTTTCGTATCAAAGCTTTAGCCTTGTTAGTATTGAAATGGTGATCAATTGTGATCGCTTTTTTAGAAGTTCTTGTGACTTCCTTTGTTGTGATGGGAAAAGTAGCGAGTAAATAGGGATGGTTGTACTGATGTGGGAATTGGAAATAATGGGATTTCTGTGTATCAATAGTCCCTCTCTTATCATGTAGACGGACATTTTGAAGTACATCTCAAATTATACCATTTTTCTAAACTAACTGAAAGTCAAGAATGTCTTCAGTCGTTTTGAGAGTTCCTGTTGATATTTAGGTTATTTTTCTTTAATGTATTATTCTTATGTAGTTATTCGTGCTATAATAGAATAGCTAATAAAATACTTGACAAGGAGATTTGAAACTTGATATCATCAGTCATCAGTCATCAGTAAGGTAGTTCTCTACCTCTTTTCTGCTTACACGAAAACACTCTCTTTTTCAGAAAAAGGGGGTGTTTTGTAATGTCTAAGGATTTTATTGAACGCCCACGAAAGAATGAGAAAGATGGGGCAATTGCCTATGTGCAGGAACTTTTGAAACAGGCACGTGAAGATAGACGAAACGAGGATGTTGATAAGCTAGAAAATCTTGTCCGTCTGCTCAATACCAAGAAGTATGGTCTGGTGTGGGAAGAGCATGCGGAACTGGTCGAGGAAGAAATGAAGACCAAGATTCCTGTCTTCGTTGAGGACGAGACCAAGAAAATCGTGGGGAATCCTGAATCGGAGGATTATAACTTCCTGTTAGAGGGAGATAATCTGCATAGTTTGCATCTTTTAAAGAAAACTCATGTTGGAGCAATTGATGTCATTTATATTGACCCACCATATAATAGGGGGAAGACAGATTTTAAATATAATGATTTATTTGTAGATAAATTAGATTCATTTAGACATAGTAAATGGTTATCATTTATGTCTTCTCGGTTAAGGTTGGCACATGATTTGCTAAAAAAAGATGGCTTGATTTTTGTTTCAATTGATGATTATGAATTTTCTCAACTTAAATTATTGATAGATTCTATTTTTGGTGAAGAAAATTTTGTAAATACTTTTGTTTGGAAGAGAAACTCTAGCGGTAAAACTGAAAAAGATAAATTTACAGTTAATACTGAGTATGTACTTCTTTATTCAAAAACTAGAGATTTTACGTTAAATCCTGCTTATAAACCATTATCTGAAGCAACAATGAAATCATACAATAAGGATGACAAAGATGGGAGAGGAAGATATGCAAGTGTTAGCTTGCAAAAACCTAGAGACCCAGGTCCTGAGACTTCATACGATTACGTAGACAATTCTGGAAAAATTTGGAAGTGTCCTGCTAAAGGTTGGAGAATGACATATGATAAGGTTAAAGCCTTAGAAAATGATAATCGACTAATTACATCAGGTAAAACATTACGTGTGAAAGATTATTGGAGTGAACGTCCATCTGAGGGGAAAAGAATTGATACCTTATGGTCAGATTTGCCAGAAAATACTACAGGGAGTAAAGAGCTGGATAACGCATTAAGGGAGAAAGGTAAATTCGACAATCCTAAACCAACAAAACTGATTGAAAGATGTTTGCAAATTAGTAAAAAGGAAGCAGTTGTACTAGATTTCTTCGCTGGCTCTGGTACAACAGGTCACGCAGTTGCCCAGCTAAATAAGGAAGATGGAGGAAGCCGAAAATTTATTCTTTGTACCAATAATGAAAATAACATTTGTGAAGAAGTGACTTACAAGCGTCTATCCAATATTCAAAAGGAGATTCCACATAATCTCAAATACTTCAAAACAGATTTCGTAGTTAAGGAAGAATTTCCTGATGTCACCCTTGAGTATGAATTACTCAACTATGTCACTTCCCTTGTTGAGTTGGAGTTTGGTGTTGATATTTCAAATCCCAAAGTACAGGTTATCTTGTCAGAAGACCAGTTGGATGCGATGGAAGAGACAGATTTCATTGAAAATTCTACCCTCTTCATCCATCCTGAGATTTTCTTTGACGTCAAGCAAGAACGCATTCTACGCGAGAAAAACATCACAAAACAGGAGATTCCACATTACTACTTCGGAAAGGATATTTGGTCATGATTGAATTAAAACAATTCCAACAAAAACTGGTTGATAAACTCTTAAAATTTACAGCACCTGAATATGCTGTTGCTGAAATGGTTATTAAGTCGCCAACGGGTTCAGGTAAAAGCATTACTCTCCTTGACTGGGTTAACACCTATATTTCAAGTACATATGATAATGTTGCTTTTGTTTGGTTTACACCTGGATCGGGGGAATTAGAGGAGCAGAGTCAGGACAAAGCAAAGCATTTTTCATCTATCAAGGCTCAGTCGGTGGATGATGCATTAAATCAAGGTTTTGATAAGGGTAGTGTTACCTTTATCAACTATGAATCGGTAGTAGGTAGAAATAAAAAAGCCATGCTGACGGACAGTGAACGTGATAATCTTGAAGATAAGGTTACAAAAGCTTTTGAAGCAGACCGTCATTTTATCCTTATCATCGACGAAGCGCACCGTAACGATACCAAAAATGCAAGAGATATTATCGCACGTTTTAATGCTTCTAAGACGGTTCGAGTTTCTGCTACCATTGAAGACCCCAATATGCCTGACAAGGTAGAGTTTTATGAAGTGATGGAAGAAGAAGTTATTGCATCAGGTTTAATTACAAAATCAGTAGTCGTCAACGAAGGACTTGAAAACTATCTTGATGAGAGTCAAGATATTAGTATTAGTGAAGAGTTTGAATTGCTCTTTGAAAGTGCTGAGCAGAAGCGAAAAGAGATTGTTCAGGCTTATGCTGATAATGGCGTAAGAGGAATCAATCCCTTGGTATTAGTCCAATTGCCTGACAAATCGGATTCAGATCCTGACTTAATCAATCGAATTGAAACCTATATCCAAGAAAAACTTCATAAAACCTATGAAGACGGAAAACTTGGTATTTGGTTGGCAGACCAGAAACGAAACTATCTCAATGTACAAGACCTAGATAATGAGGTTGAGTATCTCATCATTAAACAGGCGATTGCCACTGGTTGGGATGCCCCACGAGCTAAAATTCTGATTAAGATTCGTAAGAATATGGGAGAAACCTTCACCATCCAAACAATCGGTCGTATTCGTCGGATGCCTGAACCGTTCAAGGGTCACTATGATGTTGATGTATTGGATAACGCCTATCTCTATACCTTTGATAAGGATTTCCTAAATGGTGCCTTTGCTCAAAAAGGGGTAGGAGCACCAACACCTCTTCTAAATCGAAAAGATGTCGCTAAAAATTTCCATTTAATCAGTGAGCGAGTGCTTGATTTGCATGAAGGACAAAGCGAAAAAGCCCTCCGTGAAAATCTCTATCAAGGTCTGATTCGTGAGTGGAAGTTGACAGAGGATGCTGAATCGAATAAGCAAAAGCTAGAAAATCAAGGGATTCAATTTGGAAGTTCGATTGTTAACACTTATAAACAAGGTCGCTTTGATACGCTGGAGCATTCTGACCGTCTTCAAGATAGAGAAAGACGAGTAGAAGCAGACTATCGTGCTAATCGCCTTGACTTGCTTCATGCTTACCATGAACTTGACCGAGTGACGCACTTGAAAGTAAGTCAGGTAGAAGCTCTCTTGAAACGTTTCTTCATGGATGACAAACGACCAAACAAGCATAAACTCTTGAAGCTGGAAGCCAAGGAATGGACAGCCTTTATCTTGAATAACTGGCGAGCCCTTCGTCAAGTATTTAGACAGGCAGATATTCGACCAACTATTAGTATGGGGCTTGTAGTGCCTCAGGAAAATGATTTCTATATCCCGATGACAGAACGTTATTCTTATAATCAAAAGTTGGAACATACCGATGCAACAACCAATGTATATTCTGGATATACAAACAGCGTTATCAAGGGAAGTGAAGTTGAACGACTCTTTGAAGAGTACATTGAAGCTCATGAAGATGTAGTCGAGTTTGTATATAAGAACGGTGACAAGGGAAGCCAATATTTTTCAATCTTCTATCATACAGCCAACACTTCCCATCACTTCTATCCTGACTATATTGTCAAAATGAAGAATGGTGATGTCTATATCGTAGAAACCAAAGGTGGAGAAAATGCCAAGGGCGAGGATAAGAATATTGATGACTATGCGCCTTTGAAATATGAAGCCTTGAAGGCTTATCTTGAGAAATATAATCTAAAGGGTGCTTTTGTCCGTGATATTGCAGGTTCTCTCCGTTATTTGAATGAGGGCGAATGGAAAGACGATATGGCAGACTGGCATCCAATTGATGAACTGTTTGGATTTTAGGAGGGACTTGATGTCTTTTACTGCTGATATCTTAGAATGACATTAGGAAGCGAGTTTAGATGTAGATAGGTGTAAAACTTACGAGTTAGCAATGACGATAACAAACTTGTGATTGATAGAAATTCCCTATAATCTGGAAATATAAGCATTTGGTTGTAAGGGTGTATCTGTGGTAAAGAACATCTGTGCTACTTTCTTACAAATGAAAATCAATTCCTTTGAACCAACACTAGAAGATATTTTCAATTATGAGTAGGTTTCTTGAACTAGCTACTCATAAGAGTTTGGGCAAAAACTAGCTTTAGAATAGAACCACACAATGATTTCTGCCTTGAAAACAATCAAGCTGAAAGAATCATTGTGTGGTTTTTAAGCGTCTGATGTTTTTAAGGCTAGATTCTTAATCAATTTTGTTAGATTTATAGTCATGAAGAGGAAAAAACTCTCTGTTTGAATGATTTGGTTATCCTAGATTCGATGCAATTGTGGCGCTTAGTGATACCGATAGCACCTTTATTTAATAAACCTCTATCTGCTAAAGTTGAGTATGGAGATATTTTGTAACAAATGGGATTTCAATTAAAGTATGAAATAATTATATAAGACGCTTCTGTTTTTGGATAAATCTATTTGCAAGATAACCATGAAAAGATTAGCAAAAAAAGTGGTTATTGATGAAAAATTAGCTCAAATAAGGAATTGAGGAGTTGCTAAGAATACAATCCTCCATATCTGTATTCATTGGGAATTGCACCGTTATGCTTTGGAATTAGTATGAGCAAAAGAGGCAAGTTTATCAGTGCTTTCTACTACTGATAATATTAAGGAAGAGAATGCTTCTGATAGGATGAGTTAGATGGAGAGAAACGCAGAAGCGATTACAGCAAAAATCCTGATGCCCAAAGAAGTTGTCCGTTTTTCCAAGGGCTTTGTTTGTGCAACAATTGCACATGCAGATGACCACGGTGTCAATCAACTCTTTTGAACATTAAAAAGCCCTTATCAAAAAGGCTTTCTAATGTTAGTGAACTTCGATACAAAAAGCAAGCAGCAGCTGTAGAGTAATTGCCTCAGGTATTTCTTATCAGAAAGGTTGACAAAAAATAGGGTGAGTCTTTTAGTTTTTCTGAAGTCCTTCAGAAATTTTATCCAGATTCCACTTCATCATGGCATAGTAGCTATCACCCTTCTCACCTTTTTTAGCGATAGAATCGGTGAAAATCTTAGCATAGATTGGAATATTGGCATCTTTTGAGACAGTTTTCATAGGGCGGGCATCGACACTACTTTCGACAAAAAGTGATGGTACTTTTGTTTTGCGAAGTTTTTCTACAAGCTGTTTGATTTGCTCAGGTGTACCTTCTTCTTCAGTATTGATCTCCCAAATGTAGGCAGACGGTACTTGGTAGGCTTTTGAGAAGTATTTAAAGCAACCTTCGCTGGTGACAATCATCTTTTTGTCAGCAGGAATATTTTTGAATTTATCTTTTGCATCTTTGTCAAGAGTGCTTAATTTTTTAAGATAGGTTGCTAGATTTTTTTCATATGTTTTCTTATTGGTAGGGTCTTTTTCGGACAAGTGTTTTGCGATATTTTTAGCATAAATCATACCGTTTTCAAGATTGAGCCAAGCATGAGGGTCTTCTTTACCTTTTTCATTTTGTCCTTCAAGGTAAATAACGTCTACTCCGTCACTGACAGCAAAGTAGTCTTTGTTTTCTTTTTTATGTGTATTTTTAATCAATTTGGTAAACCAAGCATGACCGCCTGTTTCAAGATTAATTCCGTTGTAGAAGATAACATCTGCCTTTGATGTCTTTTTAACGTCTTCTGGTAGGGGTTCGTATTCGTGAGGGTCTTTTCCGACAGGGACAATACTGTGCAAGTCAATCTTGTCTCCTGCGATATTTTTTGTGATATCAGCAATGATAGAGTTGGTTGCGACAACCTGTAATTTGCTTGTTTTAGATGATTTTTGAATATTGGAGCAAGCTACAAGTCCGATGACCGCTAAACCTGCAAGAGCTAGGCTGAGTAATTTTTTCATAATGTTCTCCTTAAATAAAATCAAAATAGTGAGCCAGTATCTGGAGTTATTGCAAGTGTCAAACTGGCTAAGTGAAAAAGTTGAGATGTGATCAAGTAGTGATAGAAACACCCTCTAAGGTGGATAGGTTTTCATAGTTCAATCTCCTTACGATGTAAAATGGTGACTCAGAATTCCTTCTTTTGGTGCAAAGAGAAAGATGAGTAAGAAAATACTAGCAGAAGTCAAGACAATGCTAGAGCCTGCAGCGATATTAAAGCTATAGCCAATGAACAGTCCAAGAACAGAAGCAAGTGCTCCAAGCGTTGATGAAAGGAAAATCATGGATTTAAGGCTTTTTACATAGAGATAAGCAGTGGCGGCTGGTGTAATTAGCATGGCAACAATGAGAATCGTGCCGACACTTTGCATGGCGGTAACAGATACTAAAGTCAACAGTATCATCAACAAGTAGTGGTAGGCTTCAACTGGCATGCCCATCGATTTAGCAAGTAAAGGGTCAAAAGAAGTAATGAGCAATGGCTTAAAGAAGAGCCAGATGAGAAAGAGGACTAAAGCACCTACTCCGATAGTAATCCATTTGTCCACGTCCTGCACAGCAAGGATATTTCCAAAGAGAATATGGAAAAGGTCGGTTGAACTGTTGGCGACTCCGATTAAAATAACCCCTAGAGCTAGAAAGGCAGAAAAGGTAATTCCAATTGCGGTGTCGCTCTTAATACTACTATTTCCCTTGATATAGGTGATGATGACCGAGGCAAGCAGTCCAAAGGCAATCGCACCGATAAAGAAATTGATACCGAGAATAAAGGAGAGTGCTACACCGGGTAAAACAGCGTGAGAAATGGCATCTCCCATGAGGGAAAGTCCTCGGAGGATGATGAAACATCCTACTGCTCCAGCAACAATTCCAATAACAATAGCTGTAATGAGAGCATTTTGCAGAAAGTGAAAATCGTGCAATCCTTCAATAAATTCGTGAATCATTTCTCCTCCTCCATGATGATGAGTTGAGGTCCATAGGTGGCTTGAAGATGTTCTTTAGTAAAGGTAGTCTGTGTTTCTCCAAAGCCTAATACCTGACGATTCAACAGTAGAACATGGTCAAAATAGTTTTTGACCTTGGTCAAATCGTGGTGGACGATGAGAATGGTCTTGCCCTCGTCTTTGAGTTTTCGTAGGGTTGTCATGATAATTTCCTCGCTGACCGAATCAATTCCGACAAAAGGTTCATCAAGGAAGATATAGTCGGCGTCTTGTACTAGACAGCGAGCAATGAGAACTCGTTGGAACTGTCCTCCAGATAATTCGCTGATTTGACGATTGGCAAAGTCTGCCATACCGACCGTTTCAAGGGCAAGGAGTACCTTTTTCCAGTCCGTTTCTTTCAGGCGGCTAAAGAGTTTGATTTTAGGGTAGAGTCCCAAAGATACACATTCTTTAACGGTAATAGGAAAGGTGAAGTCAATAGCTGCCTTTTGTTCAACATAGGCAACCTTGCCTCTATTCTTATGAATGGCTGCTCCGTCTAAAAGGGTCTGTCCTTTGTGGTCAATAATGCCGAGCATTCCTTTGAGTAGGGTAGATTTACCTGCTCCATTTGGTCCTAAAATTCCCGTAATGGTAGGACCTGTTATATTTAAAGTGATGTCCTCCAAGGCTAGAACCTGATGATAGGACACACTGAGCTTTTTTATTTCAATCATATTGTTACCTCATGATTTTAATATACATTAATTTTAAAATTAAGTCAAGTTAATTTTTAAAATTATCATTTTTCTCCTATTCTATTGAGTAGAAAGTTTAGAAATAAAGTGCAGGTATATTATAAACAGTGATGTATAATCATCTCGTTTTCTCCATTAAAAAATCATCCGAGGCTTTCGGATGATTCCTTTTTATCAATTTACCAAATTCCCATCACATGTTGCATGATAAGACTTGCTACAATGACAGCAATCCAGCAACAAGCACCAAGTCCAATGGCAGTTCCACCTGTCTTGATTAGCTTGACGAGATTGGTATTGATCCCGATAGCAGACATAGCCATGACGATGAGGAATTTGGAGAGTTGTTGTAACATGTGAAATATTCCCATATTCCAGCCCATGCTGCTAAATAAGGTTGTTATCAGAGAAGCAATGACAAAGTAGACGATGAAAATCGGAAAGACTTTAGAAAGTTTAAAAGTTTGTACTTTGGTTTGCTCTTTGTTGATTTTGTGATAGCGATAAGTGGAGAGGGCTAGTGTGATAGGGATAATAGCTAATGTGCGTGTTAACTTAACGATTGTTGCTTCGGCTAGTGTATGACTATTATGTATAACATCCCAAGCGGAGGCAGTTGCTGTTACTGATGATGTATCATTGACAGCCGTTCCTGAGAAAATGGCAAAGCCATGATGACTTAACCCCAACCACTCTCCAAGGCTAGGAAAGGTGAGTGCTGCAATGAGATTGAAAAAGAAAATGACGGAAATCGAAGTAGCTACATCATCGTCACTTGCTTCAATAATAGGAGCAGTCGCTGCAATGGCAGATCCACCGCAGATAGAGGATCCGACCCCAATCAGAGTCGCATTATCAGTCGGGAGTTTGAAAAACTTAGCTAAAAGGTAAGCCGTAACCAAAGCGATACTGATGGTCACGATAATTATGGGTAAAGACTGTTCTCCGACTCGCAAAACCTGTGTCATATTAAGCCCAAAACCTAAAAAGACAACAGCGGTTTGCAAGAGATACTTAGATGTAAAGGCAATGCCTGCTGTTGTTTTTTCTCTGTTAGTGTAGCCCATACCCACAGCAATTCCCATTAGTAAGCCAAAAACAGGGGCACCAATAACTGGAAAATAATGCCCCAAAAACCAAGCGATGGTTGAGATGAAAAGACATATACCAATTCCAGGTGCATAACGATGAACCATAAAACCTCCTAAAGTAATGAGAAATTTATTAAAATAATGTATTACCATTATAGTATCTTTTGCAAGGAAAGTAAACAAAAATAACTCCCATTGTGAGAGCATGGAATTTGTTATGTTAGATTGACGATGTTGAAAAAATGGACAAAGTAGTAAAAGATATGATTAAACAGGACAAGAATCAATAGTTTGACCTCATAATAAGACTTGAAAAATAGAAAGGCCATGCGTTAGAGAAATTTGTGTGGAAATGGCTATGTCAATTTTAGTATTAGATGGAGCAGACGCTATCTGTTCTCACATAGTTGATTGTTTGATTGAAAAAGCACATGAAGAAGTGATTGTTGCTAATAGCCTTGCAATGGGACATAAAAAGCATGCTTTTACGAGGGAGATATTGCTGATAGACATTTTATGCGCAAGGTCTTTTCTGAAAATTTAGAAAGAAAAGCAGCTATCCACTTTGCCTTCTTTTCTCTTTTTGAAGATTCTATGGCAAATCCTCTCAAATATTTTGATAATAACACAGCTGGTATGGTGCATCTCTTTGAAGTTATGCGAGAATTTGATGTAAAAAAACTTATCCTTTCATTAACAATAGCACTTCCATAACATCCTATGGATTCTTATGGTGAGAGTAAGCTTATGATGGAAAATACCATGAAGTGGGCAGACTAAGCATGGTATCAGATTTGAGGTCTTACGGTATTTGAATGTTGTAGGTGGCAAAATGAAAGTGTGATAAACCTATGATTTTTGGAGATAGTAATCAGACTTCTGATGAACAAGTGTGCGTAACTACGAACATCTGTTTTCTCCTATCTTTGCTATTGACTATTTAAGATAGGGGGAGTATATCAATGGTTTTTAATTTAGGTTCTTCGATAGTTTTTCTAATCTCCAAATGATTGAGGTAACCCATCATGTAACAGAACCTATTATTCCTATTGAGATGGCAGAATGTTGTTTTGGAGAGTTCCAGATTTACTTATTGCTTTTTCTAAAAAAAGGGAGAACAATGGCTGGAAGTCTACTTTTGATGATATTGATAAAATCATAGAAAGGGCTTGGACATGGTATTTTAATCTTCCTAATGGCTATGATACTAAGGAGTAAGCTATTAGACATTTAGCTTACTTGCGTAGCGGATAGTTGCCTCTTTTCTTCAAAAACGATATGATGAAGACATTAGAGACTAAAGGAGAAAGAATCATGACATTTGATGAAGCTATTGAAACTATGACAGAAATTTCTATTTTTGATTTAGAGGAACGTATCACAAAAGGTGAGGACATGATTGCCTTTATCGGTCGTCCTACCTGTCCTTACTGCCAACTTTTTGTCCCAAAACTAGCACAGGTTGTTAATGAAACAGGAGTTAAAGTTAGCTATCTGGAGAGTGATAATGTAAAGGATGCTAGCGAGATTGCAGCTTTTCGTGAAACTTATACGATTCCAACTGTTCCAGCGCTTTTAGAAGCGAAAGCAGGTGAGGTGCATGTGGTTTGTGACTCTTCACTGAGCGTTGAGGCTATTAAAGATTTTATTGCTTGATAGTGAGTAAGACTTGCTAGGATTGCAGATTTTTGATATAGTATAGGAGCTTTTGGAAAATGCCAGCGCATTTTCTAGTAAATGATAGTTTAGAGGAGACATTATGCCAGCAATATTAATGATTGTGCTGATGGTTGCGATGATTTGGTTTATGCAACGTAGTCAAAAAAAGCAAGCACAACAACGTCAAGAACAACTGAGTGCTATCCAACCAGGTGATGAAGTTGTCACTATTGGTGGACTTTATGGTAAGGTAGACGAGGTTGATCGTGATGCTCAAAAGATGGTTCTTGATATCGAAGGGGTTTATTTAACTTTTGAGATTTCAGCGATTAAGCGCGTGGTTGCAAAAAATGAAGCAGTAAGAGAAGAGACTAGCATCGAGACAGCAGAAACTGCTATATCAAGCGATGATGAAAAGCTAGATAAATCAGTAGATACTGAAAATTAAGTGCTTTTAGAGAGCTTATACTAAAAAAGAGACTAGATTATCTAGTCTCTTTTTTATCAAGAAGACACTAAACATGCTAAAAACATTTAATATTGAACATAAATATGGTAAAATAAAGCAATAAGATTTTATTTTTTAGAGGATAAATCGAGAAAAAGATTAAGAATGATGTTTACATTTAAGAAAAAACAAGTACCTACTGAGTTAGATAAAGTTCCAAATCATATTGCTATTATCATGGATGGCAATGGTCGTTGGGCAAAGAAGCGCTTGCAACCACGAGTTTTTGGGCATAAGGCAGGAATGGATGCTCTGCAAGAGGTCACCATTGCAGCATCAGATTTTGGCGTCAAAGTACTGACGGTTTATGCTTTTTCAACGGAAAATTGGTCTCGACCAGATGATGAAATTTCCTTTATTATGAATTTGCCTGTCGAGTTTTTTGATAAATACGTTCCAAAACTCCATGAAAATAACGTTCGCATTCAAGTGATTGGTGAACTTGAGCGTCTGCCTGAGGCGACTCTTGATGCTATGAGTCGTGCGATTGCAACTACCAAGCATAACTCAGGTTTAGTGCTCAACTTTGCTCTAAACTATGGTGGACGCTCGGAGCTGGTGCAGACGATAAAGCGTATTGCATTTGCGGTGCAAAAAGGAGAACTTGAACTCGATGATATCAATGAAGATCTTATAGATAATCATCTTATGACGAGTCAGTTGCCTTATCTCTATCGCAATCCGGATCTCATCATCCGAACTAGTGGAGAGTTACGTTTGAGTAACTTTTTGCCATGGCAGTCTGCCTATAGTGAATTTTACTTTACAAAGACCTTGTGGCCAGATTTTAAACGAGAAGGTCTCTACGAGGCAATCAAAGAATATAATCAACGCCAACGCCGATTTGGTGGTGTGTAAGGAGTTATGTTATGAAAGAACGCATTATGTGGGGGGGGATAGCATTAGCTATTTTTCTTCCTTTCCTTTGTTTAGGTGGCTTGCCCTTTCAGCTTTTAATTGGGTTGCTCGCTATGATTGGAGTATCTGAGTTGCTTAAGATGCGTCGCTTAGAAATCTTCTCTCTTGAAGGACTTCTTGCGATGTTAGCTACTTTTTCTCTTGTAGTACCGCTGGACAATTACCTTGGTTTTTTACCTGTGGATGCCAGTTTTTCTGCTTACAGTATCTTGGTTCTTTTGATACTAGCTGGTACGGTTCTAAATAGCAGTCGCTATTCCTTTGAGGAAGCAGTCTTTCCAATTGCTGCTAGCCTTTATGTGGGAATTGGTTTTCAAAATCTCGTTAATGCTCGAATAGCAGGTTTGGATAAAGTACTGTTAGCTCTCTTTATCGTTTGGGCGACTGACAGTGGTGCCTATTTTATTGGGCGTCGTTTTGGACAACGGAAGCTTTTGCCTGCAGTGTCGCCCAATAAAACTATTGAAGGTAGTTTGGGTGGTGTTCTGTCTGCAGTTGTGATTGCTTTTGTTTTTATGTTAGTGGATAAGTCCGTCTATGCTCCACATCATTTTATTGTGATGTTGTTTCTGGTTATTCTTTTTAGTATTTTTGGACAATTTGGCGATTTGGTAGAAAGCAGTATAAAGCGTCGCTATGGTGTAAAGGATTCTGGTAGGCTCATTCCTGGTCATGGTGGTATCTTAGACCGCTTTGATAGTATGATTTTTGTTTTTCCGATTATGCACTTCTTTGGCTTATTTTAGCCTTGAGGTGATACACCTATAAAGAAAGGAATGCTATGTTAGGAATTATCACTTTTATCATCGTTTTTGGGCTTATCGTTATCGTACATGAGTTTGGGCATTTGTATTTTGCTAAAAAATCAGGTATCTTGGTACGTGAATTTTCTATCGGTATGGGGCCAAAGATTTTTGCGCATCGTAGTCAGGATGGAACAACCTACACGTTACGTATCTTACCTTTAGGAGGATACGTGCGTATGGCGGGTTGGGGAGATGATATCACTGAGATTAAGACGGGAAGCCCAGCAAATCTCACGTTAAACAAGGATGGGCTTGTCACTTGTATTGACCTCTCACAAAAAGCAGCAAATATGAATAGCCTGCCTATGAATGTCACAAGTTATGATCTTGATGATAAACTTGTGATAACTGGTCTTGTCATGGATGAGGCCAAGACCTACCCTGTTAACCACGATGCTACCATTATAGAGGAGGATGGAACAGAGTTACGTATCGCTCCGCTTGATGTACAATACCAAAATGCTAGCGTCTGGGGGCGTTTAATCACTAATTTTGCTGGTCCTATGAATAACTTTATCTTAGGAGCTGTGGTCTTTGTCTTTTTAGCCTTTTTAGCAGGTGGGGTTGCTGACTACTCAAGCAATCATTTCCGTGTGACTTCAGATGGTGCTATGTATCAAGCAGGTGTCAGAGACAATGATCAGATTTTAAAAATTGGAAAGAGCAAGGTCACCAATTGGCAGAGTTTAGTTGATGCTGTTGAGACCTCGACAGATGGACTCAAAAAAGGACAGTCCATTTCGGTCATCGTCAAGTCTGACAATAAAATAAAGAAATTAACGATTATTCCGAAAAAGCAAAATGGAACCTACATGATCGGTGTTCAGCCTGCTTTAAAAACGAGTCTGGCAGATAAAATACTTGGTGGGCTCAAGCAAGCTTGGGATAGTGCTTTTCTTATTCTTAATAGTTTAAAAGGATTAATCACCCATTTTAGCATCAATAAGCTAGGTGGTCCAGTTGCGATGTACCAGTTGACTGATCAAGCAGCACGAGCAGGATTCGAAACAGTTTTGCAGTTACTTGCTATGCTCTCAATTAATCTGGGAATTATGAATCTCATTCCCATTCCTGCTCTTGACGGTGGCAAAATTGTCATCAATATCCTAGAAGCTATACGACGCAAGCCACTACGGCAGGAGACAGAGACATATGTCACGCTGGCAGGTGTTGCTATCATGTTTATTTTAATGATAGCTGTTACATGGAATGACATCATGCGTGCTTTTTTCTAAAAAAGAGATAAAACTGAGCAAGATATCACAACTTGTTCCTATGTTGACAAAAAGAAAGGAAGTCGCTTATAGCGACTAGTTTAGATAATGAAACAATCAAAAATGTTTATCCCAACGCTTCGTGAGATGCCAAGCGATGCACAGGTTATTAGTCATGCTCTCATGCTAAGAGCAGGTTATGTCCGTCAGGTGTCTGCTGGTATTTACGCTTATCTACCTTTAGCACAGCGTACGCTTGAAAAAATCAAAATGATTATGCGTGAAGAGTTTGAAAAGATTGGTGCAGTTGAAATGTTAGCACCCGCACTTTTGACAGCTGATTTATGGCGAGAATCAGGACGCTATGAGACTTATGGTGATGATCTTTACAAACTCAAAAACCGTGATGGGTCTGCTTTTATCCTTGGACCTACACACGAAGAAACATTTACCAGTCTTATCCGTGATGCTATCACATCTTATAAACAATTACCAATAAATATCTACCAAATCCAGTCAAAATACCGTGACGAAAAACGTCCACGTAACGGACTTTTACGTACACGAGAGTTTATCATGAAAGATGGATATAGTTTCCATCAAAATTACGAAGATTTAGATGTGACTTATGAGGATTATCGCAAAGCCTATGAGAATATCTTTACCCGTTCAGGTCTTGATTTTCGTGGGATTATTGGTGATGGTGGTGCTATGGGTGGTAAGGATAGTCAAGAATTTATGGCAGTTACACCTGACCGTACAGATCTCAATCACTGGCTCATTCTTGATAAGTCTATCACGTCTATTGATGACCTTCCACAAGATGTTCTCGATGAGATTAAGAGAGAACTGGCTTCATGGTTAGTTTCTGGTGAGGATACGATTGCTTACTCAACAGAATCAGGCTATGCAGCCAACCTTGAAATGGCGACAAGTGCTTTTGAGGTGACAACGAAGGTTCAAGCACAAGATGAAGTCATAAAGGTGGAAACACCAAATTGCAAGAGTATTGATGATATTACTGCTTTCTTACAAGTAGATGAGGAGCAAACGATTAAAACCTTGCTCTTTATAGCAGATGATGAACCAATCGTTGTACTACTTGTCGGCAATGACCAAATCAATGATGTCAAACTCAAAAATTATCTCGATGCTAACTTCCTAAGACCTGCAACAGCAGATGAAGCCTTCCGTGTCTTTGGAGCTGACTTTGGCTCATTAGGTCCTGTTGGGTTAGCTGAGGATGTGCATATCATCGCAGACCGTAAAGTACAAAATGTAGCTAATGTCGTTGTTGGGGCAAATGAAAATGGTTACCATCTGACAGGCGTCAATCCAGGTCGTGACTTTAGGGCAGAATATGTGGATGTGCGTGAGGTCAAGGAAGGTGAACTTGCGCCAGACGGCAAAGGGACACTCCAATTTGCACGAGGCATTGAGATTGGTCATATCTTTAAGCTTGGTACACGTTACTCTGAAAGTATGGGTGCTACGATTTTAGATGAAAACGGTCGCTCTGTGCCGATTATTATGGGTTGCTATGGTATTGGTGTTAGTCGTATTTTATCTGCTGTCATTGAGCAACACGCTCGTCTCTTTGTGACAAAAACGCCTAAAGGTGCTTATCGCTATTCATGGGGCATTAACTTTCCAAAAGAGCTTGCTCCGTTTGATATACACTTAATTACAGTTAATATCAAGGATGAAAAAGCAATGAAACTAACAGATAAGCTAGAGAGTGAGCTTCTCTCCAAGGGTTATGAAGTTTTGACAGATGATCGCAATGAACGTGTAGGCTCAAAATTTTCAGATAGTGATTTGATTGGCTTGCCAATTCGTGTGATAGTTGGTAAAAAAGCCTCCGAAGGCATCGTAGAAGTCAAAATCAAAGCAACAGGTGACACGATTGAGGTTAATAGTGAAAACCTTATTGAAACTCTAGAAATTCTAACTAAAAAAGACTAGACTTTATCTCCCAAAAAAATTCTTGGGAGATTTTTTTGGTTTCTCTCTACAAGTAGCTTCTTTTTATAAAAACGCTTACAAAATAGTTGTTTTTGCCTTTTTAATGTGGTACACTTAGCTTGGATAGTTGCAGTAGAAAGGAAATAAGAAGAGTCAAAAAGCAAAAACAATATTCTGTGATTGTCTGTATGTCGTTATAAAATGGTATAGCTACCTAAAGAAGTTCATAGTCAATTCGTAAGGAAGTGTATGATATGAAAAAGACAACAGAATATGCGACATTATTCTTAACTGCAGTAACGCTGAATGCTGCTGTTCTACCGACTATCACAACAGTTTATGCTGAAACAAGCTCTCAAACAACTGTGACAAATTCTTTATCTCAATCTCAAGTAAATGATTTGGTTAATGAAGTATCGAAAAATCACCCTGATGTGTCTCGAGAATGGATCCAAGAAGTTGCAGAACGACAATTGCGAGGAGACTACACTTTGCCACCAACACAAGAGGCGACCTTTAGATCAGCTTGGCAAGGAATTACCGTACAGCAAGCAGCTGTCGCAATTGATGTAGGGATAGGTCTTGCTATATCGGGAGGAATAGGCGGATTGGCTGCTTTTATCAGAGGTCAAGGAAAACACGATGCAAAATCTATTGTACGCTCTGTTGTAGCTAGAGTGATTGGGGGTAGAGGTGGAATTGTCTCCGAAGGAGTTTTAGACTATGCTCTAGGTTTAGCATCTCCTGGAACAGCTATCGCAAGATGGTATGATTCTATTGATAAATATCCAAACAACGGAAGAATTAATATATAATGAAAGTTATCAAACGTTTTTGTCTGTGTTTCTTTAATTCACGCTTTTTTCCTCTCTTTATAGCTATCACACTTGCATACTTTTTGAACAATAAAGTTAATATATTTGCTGATATAGGCATTGTTCTAGGGATTCTTTTAACTTTTCTGCGTAAAAAACGTCCTAAACATAGGAGAAAATAAAGTTTTTATTAATGAAAGTTCTTAAATATTTTGGTCTGTTTTGTTTAGTTTTTCTCTTTTCTCTATCAATAAATATCATATTTTCATATTTCTTGAAAACGAAAGTTAATATATTTTATGATATAGGCATTGCTCTAGGGACTCTTTTAACTTCTCGGCATAAAAAACGTCCTAAACATAGGAGAAAATAAAGTTTTCATTTCCGATTTAAAAAGCACTCTCAAAAGAGGGTGCTTTTTAAAAATGTAAAACATGTTTATAAAAGACTTGTTTTTTATTTTAGCAATTTGTTTAGCAATTTTATCTTTAAATGGTGCTATAGTGATGGATGACAACATGTTTTATTCTTGAGTCGTTTTGGTGAGCTATGCTATAATGGCAACATGAGGAAACAGAAGAAAAGGGCAATGCAAAAATCATTCGTCATCGGTCTTGTCAGTATTGTAGCTATTTTAGGAGTTGGTGCAGTATTGGTGAGAGATTACTATTTGGCTAGTCATCAAGTGAGGGTAAAAGCAGATACAACTGCATCTGATACACGCTATTTTATCGATACTATTGCCAAAACAGCAAGGCAAATCGGTCAAGAGTACGACTTATATGCCTCTGTTATCATTGCACAAGCTGTTTTGGAGTCCAATCACGGTCAGTCAACTTTAGCCAAAAGCCCTTATCATAACTTATTTGGAATTAAGGGGAGTTATCGCGGTTCGCAAGTGAAGATGACCACTTGGGAGGATGATGGTAATGGCAATTCTTACCAGATTGATGCTGTTTTTCGTGCTTATCCTAATGTTGAATCATCTCTTTACGACTATGCAAGGATTCTTGAGTCGGACTATTATGCAGGAGTCCATAAGTCCAATACGTCATCCTACTTAGATGCGACAGCAGCTTTGACAGGGACTTATGCGACTGATACAAACTATGCTACTAAGCTTAATCATATTATCACAACCTATCATTTGACGGTCTACGATACTGTTTCTGTTGGTGTAAACCCCTTTGCTACTAACTAAATTGTCTTTTCATCGAAAAAGGTTCATTTTTATGTTAAAATAAAAGACAGAAAGACCAAGGAGCGTATCATGTCGGAATTATTTAAGCGATTGATGGAACAGATAGAAATGCCACTTGAGATGAGACGGTCAAGTGTTTTTTCATCTGCTGATATTCGTGATGTCAAGGTACATACGCTGTCACGTCTGTGGGAGTTTCACTTTGTCTTTGATGGTATTTTGCCCATTGATATGTATCGTGAATTGCATGCACGCTTACAGTCAACCTTTAAAAAGGCAGACATCACGGCAACATTTGACATCACAGTAAGGCATATTGAGTTATCTGATGAGTTGTTGACAGCTTATTATGAGGAGGCATTTGCTCACCCTCTTTGCGATAGTGCCAATTTTAGAAATTCTTTTTTAGGACTATCTATCCACTATGATGGACAGATTGTTCAGATTTTTTGCCCAGATTTTGTCAATAACGATCATTTTCGTCAACAGCATATCCCCAATCTTAAAAAACAATTCACTTTGTTTGGCTTTGGGGAGTTGGATTTTGAATTGATTTCGGATGCTAAAAAAACCAAGGAGCTGCAAATATCTTATGAGACAAGTCGTGAGCAGTTGATGGAAAAAGCGACAAAGCAAGTGACAAAAGCATTAGAATCACAACAGTCATTGGTAGCCTCTACGCCACCTGATGATACACAGAGGGCAGCTTATGCTGTTAAAGAAAGTGCTACGAAACGTCAGACACAGCTTGATAAGGTGAATATTACACCGATGATTGAGGTGACAACAGAGGAAAATCGAATTGTTTTTGAAGGTCTCGTTTTTGATGTGGAGCGCAGAACGACTCGCACAGGGCGTCACATCATCAGCTTTAAGATGACAGATTACACTTCCTCTTTTGCTATGCAACGTTGGGCAAAGGATGATGAAGAACTAGCTAAGTACGATATGATTGCTAAGGGGACTTGGTTGCGCGTGCGTGGTAACATCGAGCACAATCAATGGACCAAGGCTTTGACCATGAATGTCCAAGATGTCAAGACCGTTGTTCATCACGAGAGAAAGGATTTGATGCCAGAGGGTAAGAAGCGTGTGGAGTTTCATGCGCACACCAACATGTCTACCATGGACGCATTACCTACGGTTGAAGACTTGATTGATAAGGCAGCAAGCTGGGGGCACTCAGCCATTGCTATTACGGATCATGCCAATGTACAGTCTTTTCCTCATGGATATCACAGAGCTAAAAAAGCAGGTATCAAAGCGATTTTTGGCTTAGAAGCTAATATCGTTGAAGCTATGGTGCCTATTACTTATAATGAAGTATCTATGGATTTGCGTGAGGCGACCTATGTGGTCTTTGACGTAGAGACGACAGGACTATCTGCGGTTAATAACGATCTTATTCAGATTGCCGCTTCAAAGATGTATAAAGGTAACATTGTTGATCAGTTTGATGAGTTTATCGATCCAGGTTATCCTCTATCTGCTTTTACGACAGAGTTGACAGGTATCACGGACAATCATGTGAAAGGTGCGAAGCCTTTGATTCAGGTTTTAAAAGAGTTTCAAGCGTTTTGCAAGGATACAATCTTGGTTGCCCACAATGCTACCTTCGATGTTGGCTTTATGAATGCTAACTATGAACGACAGGGGTTGCCTACTATCACTCAGCCGATTATTGATACCCTAGAGTTTGCAAGAAATCTTTATCCTGAATACAAGCGGCACGGATTGGGACCTCTGACTAAGCGTTTCCAAGTATCATTAGAGCACCATCATATGGCCAACTATGATGCTGAGGCTACAGGGCGACTGCTCTTTATCTTTCTCAAAGAAGCTAGAGAAAATCGAGGGATCGATAATCTCCTTGATCTCAATACAAAATTAGTCTCTAAAGATTCTTATAAAAAAGCACGTATTAAGCATGCGACTATTTATGTGCAAAATCAGACTGGCTTAAAAAATATCTTCAAGTTGGTGAGTCTCTCAAATGTCAAGTATTTTGAGGGGGTGGCACGTATTCCACGCCCTGTGCTAGATGAGTACCGTGAAGGACTTTTGGTAGGGAGTGCTTGTTCAGAAGGGGAGGTATTTGATGCAGTCTTATCTCAAGGGGTAGACGTAGCAGTTGAAGTGGCTCGTTATTATGATATGATTGAGGTCATGCCACCTGCTATCTATCAGCCTTTGGTAGCTCGTGAGCTTATCAAGGACGAAGAAGGGATTCATCAGGTTATCAGAGATCTCATTGAGGTGGCAAGACGAGCAGGAAAGCCTGTCCTTGCGACAGGGAATGTTCATTATTTAGATCCTGAAGATGAGATTTACCGTGAAATTATTGTTAGAAGCCTTGGCCAAGGGGCGATAATCAACCGCAATATCGGACGAGGCGAGCATGCTAAGCCTGCTCCACTGCCTAAAGCGCACTTTAGAACGACAAATGAAATGTTAGATGCGTTTCATTTTCTAGGTGAGGAGCTTGCCTATGAGATTGTTGTGACCAATACTCAAGCTTTTTCTGAACGCTTTGAGGAGGTGAAGGTAGTCAAGACTGATCTTTACACACCTTTTATCCCACGTGCAGAGGAGCGGGTAGCTGAGATGACTTATCAGCGTGCCTTTGAACTTTATGGTAACCCTCTACCAGATATCGTCGATCTTCGGATTGAAAAAGAGCTAGCGTCTATTTTGGGGAATGGCTTTGCAGTGATTTATTTGGCGTCTCAAATGCTAGTGCAACGCTCCAATGAAAGAGGTTATCTTGTAGGTTCTCGTGGTTCAGTTGGGTCAAGTTTTGTGGCAACGATGATTGGGATTACTGAGGTCAATCCTATGCCACCACACTATGTCTGTCCATCTTGTAGGCACTCAGAGTTTATCACGGATGGTTCTGTTGGATCTGGCTTTGACTTACCCAATAAAAACTGTCCAAAATGTGGTACAATCTACCGTAAAGATGGTCAGGACATTCCCTTTGAGACTTTCCTTGGTTTTGATGGAGATAAGGTTCCTGATATTGACCTCAATTTCTCTGGAGATGACCAGCCTCATGCTCACTTAGATGTGCGTGACATTTTTGGGGAAGAGTACGCCTTTCGTGCTGGGACAGTCGGTACGGTTGCTGATCGCACTGCTTATGGTTTTGTTAAGGGATATGAGCGAGATTATGGTAAATTTTATCCTGATGCAGAAATTGACCGTCTTGCCTTAGGATCATCTGGTGTCAAGAGAAGTACCGGTCAGCACCCAGGGGGAATCGTTGTTATTCCTAATTATATGGATGTCTATGATTTTACCCCAGTTCAGTATCCAGCCGATGATCTCTCAGCAGAATGGCAGACAACTCACTTTAATTTTCACGATATTGATGAAAATGTCCTCAAGCTAGATATTCTAGGACACGATGATCCAACTATGATTCGCAAACTCCAAGATTTGTCAGGAATTGATCCACAGACTATCCCAGCTGATGATCCTAAGGTGATGCAACTTTTTTCAGGAACTGAGGTATTGGGTGTGACAAAGGAACAGATTGGGACTTCAACAGGAATGCTTGGTATTCCAGAGTTTGGAACAAACTTTGTCCGTGGCATGGTAGATGAGACACATCCGACAACCTTTGCGGAGCTTCTTCAGCTATCAGGTCTTTCTCATGGAACTGACGTCTGGCTGGGCAATGCTCAGGACTTGATTAAAGATGGCATTGCCACCTTGTCAACAGTGATTGGATGTCGAGATGATATTATGGTTTATCTGATGCACGCAGGATTAGAACCTAAGATGGCATTTACCATTATGGAGCGCGTGCGTAAGGGAATGTGGCTCAAAATCTCAGAAGAGGAGCGTGATACTTACATAGCGGCCATGAGGGAAAATGATGTTCCAGATTGGTATATTGAGTCTTGTGGCAAGATTAAGTACATGTTTCCAAAGGCTCATGCGGCAGCCTATGTGATGATGGCACTACGTGTTGCTTATTTCAAAGTACATTATCCTCTCTTTTATTACTGTGCTTATTTTTCTATTCGAGCAAAAGCCTTTGAACTAAAAACGATGAGTGCAGGGCTTGAAGCAGTCAAGCATCGCATGGAAGACATTAAGGAAAAGAAGCGCAATAACGAATCCAGCAATGTTGAGAATGACTTGTTTACTACCTTGGAGCTGGTTAATGAAATGCTTGAGCGAGGGTACAAGTTTGGTCAACTCGACCTCTATAGAAGTCAAGCTACAGAGTTTCTCATTGATGATGACACACTTATCCCTCCTTTTGTTGCTCTCGATGGTCTAGGTGAGAACGTTGCAAAACAGCTAGTTTCAGCTAGAGAAAAAGGTGAGTTCCTCTCCAAGATGGAACTTAGAAAGCGAGGAGGATTATCTAGTACCCTTGTGGATAAAATGGAGGAGATGGGTATCTTGGGTCACCTACCAGAAGATAATCAACTCAGTCTATTTGATGATTTCTTCTAATGCAGTAGTAAGAAGCCAAATGGCTATCAAGTGATAAAATAGAATAAAACCAAGCATTGTATTCATAAATATTACGAAAGGAGATGAAATGCCAACTGGTGTTATTATTAATTCAGCTGCTATTTTTTTAGGAGGAATTTTTGGAGGTCTGTGGGGACATATAATTCCTCAGCGTCTGAAAATAGAGCTAAATAACATCTTCGGTGTCTGTTCGATGGGGATGGGGATTAGTTCTATAGTCCTTATGAAGAATATGCCAGCTGTTATTTTAGCAGTTGTTTTAGGGACAGCTATAGGAATACTTTTTCATGTAGGAGATGGTATCAATCGAACAGGGTACTATATGCAAGGTATTGTTTCCAAACTGCCTTTTTCTTCTTCTCAGACACTATCAGACCAAGAATTTATGCTTAATCTAGTGACAGTGATTGTTCTTTTTTGTGCGAGTGGCACTGGAATTTATGGGTCTTTAGATTCAGGGATTTCAGGAGATGCAACTATTTTAATATCTAAGTCTATTTTAGATTTTTTCTCGGCTGCGATTTTTGCTGCTAACTTAGGTTTAGTCGTTTCATTGATTGCTGTTCCGCAGTTTATCATCTTTATCGCTTTGTTTTTACTTGCTCATATTATTGTTCCCCTTACGACACCAAGTATGATTGCTGATTTTAAGGCTTGTGGTGGTTTCTTGATGATTGCGACTGGTTTTCGAATTATTAAAGTCAAGATGTTTCCGACAGCAGACATGATTCCAGCCATGCTATTTGTTATGCCTTTCAGCTGGTTTTGGACAAATATTGTCACATCTTTTTTATGAAAGTATCAAAAATCACTAGAAGTGATGTAAAATGACAAAAGTAGTGAAATGATAAGTAGAGAATTAAAAGATGATAAGAAAAAAGAGGAGAGTTTCATGCAGTTTTCAAGCCGTTTTGCTATTGCTATCCATATGTTTGCTTGTATCGATACTTTTGGGGCTGATCATAAGGTTACGAGCAAATTTTTGGCAGGCAGTATCAATGTCAATCCTGTCATTATTCGCCAGATTTTAGGCAAGCTCAAGGCAGCTGGTTTATTAAATAGTAAGCAAGGTAGCTCTGGTATCCGTATTGCTAAAGATCCAGAGGAGATTAGCCTCCTAGATATTTTTCAAGCTCTTGAGATGATTGACCACAATCAACTCTTTGGTTTTCATGAAAATCCCTCGACGGATTGTGTTGTCGGTCGAAATATCCATTATATTCTTGATGATCGCTTAGAAAGTATCCAACAGGTTTTAGAAGAAAAACTCAGTAGTATCAGGCTTTCAGAGGTTTTGGCAGATACGGAGAAATACGTCAATGAAAAAAATGTAAAAAAATAAAGGTGTAACTGTTGATGTTACATTTTTATTTTGGTATAATTTTCTTGTAAGTTAAAATATTACAACTTAATCCCGAAAATAGAAAGAGGAAAATATGATGAAACAATACAACTTTAAAAACTTTAACTTGACTGTCTTTTTCTCAGCAGAGGATAGCTTCTCTGTTACTTCAACCTTAGTTGAAAAGAATGGGCATGCTTTCCTTTTTAATGGGAAATTTATCCAGTCAGACGGTCGTGAGATTGCCAACTACATCAAGGAACAAAATCTCACCTTGGACGCTATCTTTGCTATGCATGGAGATCCAGATTTCTATTTTGGAATTGAGGCTATTAAGAAGGAATTTCCAGAGACGGTAGTCTATGCCACTCAGTCAACGATTGAGCATATCGCTGCGACAGTGGTCGGAAAAGTAACTGTTTTTGGGGACATCTTAGGTTCTGAGGCTCCAGTTAATGTCGTCTTGCCAGCTCTTTATAGTAAAGATTCTATTAACTTCCAAGGGGAAACTTTCCAGATTATCGGAGATAGTGAGAGGATTAACCTCTACCATGCGGAGGAAAAGATCCTGATTGGTGGGATTGATGTCTTTAATGAAATGCACCTCTTTTTGGCTGATACTAGCAAGAAAGAAGAGTTGAAGGCTTGGATTGATCGTCTTGAGGATTTGAAGGGATGGGATTATGCCTTAGTGATTCCAAGTCACGCCGATTATCAGGGCTCTTTTGACAAGAGCGTCATTGATAAAAGTCAAGCCTATCTGGAGCTGGCTATCGCTGCCCAAGCTTCTAGCCAAAATGCCACAGAGTTTGAAGCTACTATTTTGGCTAAATATGAAACTTATATCAACCGCAATATCTTGGACTTGAGTAGCAAGGTCTTGACTGGAGAAATGAGCTGGGGTTAAGCATTCTCTATCTTTGGCTTGAAAGGAGGAAAAATGCAATTTTCAAGTCGTTTTACTATCGCACTTCATATGTTTGCTTGTATTGATACCTTTGAGGGTAAACATAAGATTACCAGTACATTTCTGGCGGACAGTATCAATGTCAATCCTGTCATGATTCGTCAGATTTTGGGGAAACTAAAGGCTGCAGGTCTTTTGACCAGTAAAAAAGGAACATCGGGCATTAAGATGAGCAAAGCTCCCGAAGAGATTAATCTTTTGGATATTTTCCAAGCCCTTGAGATGATTGAGGATGAGCAACTCTTTAGTTTTCATGAAAATCCCTCAACGGAGTGCGTCGTTGGGAGAAATATCCACTATATCCTCGATGAGCGCTTAGAGAGTATCCAGCGAGTCTTAGAGGAGAAGCTCCGTCAAATCAAGGTTTCAGACGTCTTAGCCGACACTCAGAAATACATCGGAGTTCTATCGTAAAAAAATTTTAAAAAATTAAGATGTAATACTTGACATTACAAAAACACTTTGTTATACTTATCTTGTAAATAAAAATATTACAACTTTTTCAAATTGGAGGAAATTAATATGTCAAAAGTAGCAGTAATTAGTTCAAATGGTCGTGTAGCTCGTTTGGTGGTTGAAGAATTGGTCAACCGTGGATATGAGGTAGTAGGTTTTGGTCGTGAAGCAGAAAATGCTTCTAAAGCACAAAGCTATGTGCAAAAAGACTTGTTCGACATCACAGCAGACGACATCAAAGATGCAGATGTAGTTGTCAGTGCCTTTGGAACTTGGGCACCTGAAACGCTTCACTTGCACGTTAAGGTTGTCAACTTCCTATCAGACTTGCTTGCAGGTTCAGACAAGCGTTTGGTGATTGTCGGTGGTGCAGGTAGTCTTTACATGGATAAGGAGCACACACTTCAATTAGTTGAAACACCAGACTTCCCACAAGAATACTACCCACTTGCAAAAGCACAAACAGACGCTTTGGACGAGTTGCGTAAACGTACTGATGTGAAGTGGACTTTCGTCAGCCCAGCAGCAGATTTCCAAGCAGAAGGTGAGCGTACAGGGGAGTACATCCTAGCAGGTGATGAGTTTACAGTGAACAGCAAGGGTGAAAGCATCATCAGCTACGCTGACTATGCCATTGCTTTTGCAGATGAAATTGAAAAAGGAAACCATATCCAAGAGCGTATCAGCCTTGTTCGTAAATAGAGAGTAAAACTCAATACTGCATGAAGGATTGGAAACAGTACAAAGTAGTAAGAGCTGGAAAAAACCAGCTCTTTTTACAAAGAAAGAGTAGGAAAAACTATGATTCAAGAAAAGAACAGACGCTATTTGTTAAAACAACTCTTAGCTGAAGATGACCGCTACAAAGACGTGAAGATTCCAACAGACGAGACTGGTCAAAAGTTATTACTTCGTGCCTTGTTCAATGTTCGCCCAGCAAAATTCGTTTCAGAGGAGTTTTTGGCTGTTCAAAACCGCTATTTGCAAGCAGAACTTGAAGAAAAAGGGATTACGAAGCTGGAGGATTTGACAGAAATTGAGCCAAATCTCTATATCTGGCAGGGAGATATTACTACCCTTTCTGTGGATGGAATTGTCAATGCAGCTAATAATCGGATGTTGGGCTGTTTCATTCCCAACCACACTTGTATAGACAATGCCATTCACACGTTTGCTGGAGTGCAGTTGCGGTCAGCTTGTCAGGACTTTATGGCGGAGCAGAACCATTTGGAAGAAACAGGTCAAGCAAAAATCACCTCAGCCTACAATCTTCCTAGTTCCTATATCCTCCACACGGTTGGTCCGATTATCCACGGCGCTCTGCGACAGGAAGATAAGGACTTGCTAGCCTCTTGTTACCAATCTTGCCTAGAATTGGCAGTTGAAAATGGTCTGAAAACTCTAGCCTTTTGTTGCATATCCACAGGTGAATTTCATTTTCCTCAACAGGAGGCGGCAGAGATTGCTGTAGCAACGGTTAAGGAGTTTCAAGCAAAGCATGATGTGAAAGTGATTTTCAATGTGTTTAAAGAGGAGGATAAGAAGATTTATGAGCAATTACTCGGTTGACCTTAAGGAGATTCGGCAGACCTTGGAAGAGGCGGATGCTATTGTCGTTGGAATTGGGGCTGGTCTATCGACGGCCTCTGGTATCGCCTATTCTGGTCCTCGTTTTATGAAATATTTTGCTGATTTTCATGAAAAATATGGAATTGAGGACATCTATTCAGGTGGCTTTTATCCCTTTGAATCGCTAGAAGAATATTGGGCTTGGTGGAGTCGTCATGTCTACTATAATCGCTATGATGTTGAAATTGGGCAACCTTATTTGGACTTGTTAGCATTTTTGGAGGATAAAAATTACTTTATCCTGACGACCAACGTTGACCATCAAATTCAGCGGGCGGGTGTGGATAAGAGCAGACTTTTCTATATGCAAGGTGATTACGGTTTGTGGCAATGTTCTAAGCCTTGTCATCAGGACACTTATGAAAATGAGAAAGTTGTCAAGCAAATGATTGACCAACAGGCAGAGATGAAGATTCCGAGCGATTTGATTCCTTATTGCCCTCGCTGTGGCGAGCCAATGACCATGAATCTCCGCTCTGATGACCGTTTTGTCGAAGATGTCGGCTGGCATGAGGCAAAGGATCGCTATGTCACCTTCCTGAATCAAAATATAAGCAAAAAGATTGTCTTTTTGGAGCTAGGAGTAGGAAATGACACGCCAGCTATCATCAAATATCCTTTTATGCAGATGACCTATCAAAATCCTCAGGCTCGTTTTATCTCAGTTAATGTCGAGCGTTTCTTTTTACCTGAGGAAATCAAGAAACAAAGCAAGGAAGTCGTCGGTGATTTGGCAGCATTTCTTGGGCAACTATAGTGTTAATAAGCAAATAATGTCATGAAATAGACTAAAAAAGCTGTTGCATAAACTAGCTTTTTTAGTTTGAAAAAATGTTTAGAGTAAAAAACATAACAAGAATAAAAAATAGTAGGAAGAAAATGAAGTATTTTATTGAATTATTTTAAAAAGAATTGATTTTTGAATATTTTTATGCTATAACTGAAAAACTAGCTAGTAAAATAGGATAAAAAGGAGATGGTTTTATGAAAGTAAAAAAATTTATAGCAATTCAGTTTATCATTTTGTCATTATTTTCGGTTATTTTACCTACGGTAAATACTGTTCAAGTTTTTGCAGATAGCAGTATAGATCACATTTTAGAAAATACTAATCAAAATCAAGGAGAGATTGAAAAAACAGCCAATATTCTAAAGGAAATGTTTGAAAAAGGGGTAACTGAACAAAATTTTTCAAGCTATATTTATACGCACTTTTCTATAAAAGATATTTCAGATGTTGAGCAAGAGTTGGATACAACGATTCAAAATCCCTATGATAGAGTTCCTTGGAATCAAGTAGGAAATTGTATCGCCGGAAAAATACGGAATGCGTTTTTTGCGATGATTAATGTAAGCGCTTTAGTTTCTTTTGCTCAAAGAAAAGCTTGGAAAGAGTTGGCTATGGCGGTTATTAAATTTGCTAAAGCTAATGGGCTGAAAACAAATATTTATATTATTGCTGCTCAGTTAGCTCTATGGGCTGTTCAATGTGGTTCTGAATGATGAAAAGTAAAGATTTTTATATTCAAAGTCTAATTACTTTTGTGATTGGCTTTATCTATGAAGCTTTGTCGTTACCTCATTTTAATTTATGGAAATGTTTTATCTTTGCCTTTGTTTATTTAGCTATTTATAGTATACTTGCAATACTTGTATCACATGATAAAAAGAAGAGAAAATAAGATTCCTTAAAAGCCTGCTCGTAAGAGCGGCTTTTTTCTTGATTTAATAACAATAGAAACGTATAAAAACAGAAATCAGTGAGGTCAAAGATAACACATTTTAATCACTATATATTTTCAGAAAATAGTATAAAAATAGGTCTAAGTGAACGAAGTTTGTATGGTTTTTTTGCGTCATTTCACAAGAAGAGCGCATAAATGACTTCAAAATGGTACAATAAAGAAAAAGCAGAAAAGAGGATATTATGAAAGACTATATCAGACCAGAACGCTATTCTTATGAGGAGTTTCCTACATCAACTGCTCAGTCCAAGTACGAGGTTATCAAGGTGGAGGCTGATTTGAGCTGGCGGTATCCTTTTATTCAGATGGACGAGGTCTATGCAACTAAGGATGACAAGGATCTCCATATCCATGTCATCATGCCGACGCCTAATTTTCTATTTCCGTCTCAGGCGACCTTTCCCTTAATTGTCTATATTCAAGGGTCTGGTTTTCAAAAGCAGAATATGGGAGACCACATCGCTCATTTGGCGGAATTTGCCATGCGAGGCTATGTCATCGCTATGGTGGAGTACCGCCACACGCCAGAGGGAACCTTCCCACAGCAGATTTTGGACACTAAGACGGCTATTCGCTATTTGTATAAAAATAAGGAAAAATACCATATTGAGGACGAAAGAGTCATCCTTTGGGGAGATTCTTCTGGAGGTCATACGGTAGTTATGACCGCTGTAACAGAGGAGTTGCAGGAATTTAGCGAGGAGGACAATGCTAGTCAGCCCCTCAATATCCTCGGTGTCGTTGATCTCTACGGACCGACTGTTATCTGTCGCATGAATTGTCAGCCTTCTATGGGCGACCATATCTCGGCTGAAAGTCGGGAGGGGCAGCTCTTTGGCGGTGTGCCTGTCTTGGAAAATTTGGATCAGGTGGAAAAAGCCAATCCCCTCAATTATATTGACTCCAGCAAGACCTTGCCGCCATTTCTCATCATGCATGGGGATAAGGATAGGCTCGTACCCTTTGAGCAGAGCGTTCTTCTCTATGACGCCCTCAAAGACGCTGGAAAGGAGGCGGCCTTCTACCAGCTAGTCGGTGCTGATCATACCATGGATGCTTTCTTTAGCCCAGAAATGACCGAGATTGTCCATGAGTTTATGCAAAGGCTTTTGACGAAATGTTGATTTTTATCAAAAAGTGAGCAATATTTTTTACAGATGATTATTTTTCCTTTATAATTCTAGGAAGAAATTATAAAGGAGAGAATGCATGTCATTTGTAGAAGATTTGAAAAAACGTCGTTCGCATTATGCGCTTAGTCGCAAGGTTGATGTTACTGATGATACATTGGTAGAGGTGATTAAGGAAGTTGTCCGTTACTCCCCATCTGCTTTTAATAGTCAGAGTTCACGTGCTGTGATTTTGCTGAATGATCAAGTTAGCACTTTTTGGAATGATTTGGTAGCAAATACACTTGAATCTGTCATGAAAGCAAAGGGTGCATCAGAAGAAGCGCTTGCAGCTACAAAAGCTAAGTTAAACAGTTTTTCAAAAAGTAAAGGAACGATTCTGCTTTTTGAGGATCAAGATGTTATCAAGAATCTTCAGGAGCAGTTTCCACCATATGCAGAAAATTTTCCAGACTGGTCAGAGCAATCAACAGGTATCGTCAGTGTCAATATATGGACAACATTATCTGCTGAGTTTGGTCTAGGAGCAAACTTACAACACTACAATCCAGTGATTGATGATCAAGTAGCTAAGCGTTACGCAGTCCCTACTTCTTGGAAATTAAGAGGACAATTGAACTTTGGAAATATCGAAGCAGAACCTCATCCAAAAGATTTTATCAAAGATGACAATCGTTTCAAGGTTTTTGCTTAGCGTAGAAGTGATAAGGTATAGGAGAATTTTCCTATACTTTTTTCTTTTCATAAACTATAGCTAGCTCTAGTTATTAGCAAGTTTAAAAAGTCAAAAACTTGTGATACAATAAACCAATAGTCTATTTTGTCTTTAAGAGGAGTTTATATGAGTAATCAGTTATTGGTGTTGCAGTCGGATTTCGGATTGGTGGACGGCGCTGTATCAGCTATGATAGGTGTAGCACTACAGGAAGCACGAAATCTCGATATTCATCATTTGACACATGATATTACCCCATATAATATTTTTGAAGCGTCTTATCGTCTTTTCCAGACGATTGAGTATTGGCCAAGTGGGACGACTTTTGTATCTGTCGTTGACCCAGGTGTTGGATCAAAGCGTAAGAGTGTTGTTGCTTTGACAGATACTGGGCAGTTTATCGTGACACCTGACAATGGTACCTTATCTTACATCAAAAAATATGTTGGTATCAAGGCAGTGCGTGAGATTTCAGAGGTAGAGAACCGAAGGAAAAACACTGAGTTGTCCTATACCTTTCATGGGCGTGATGTCTATGCCTACACAGGAGCAAAGCTAGCCAGTGGGCACATCAGCTTTGAGTCGGTAGGACCAGAGCTGTCTGTCAATCATATCATTGAGTTGCCTGTTGTTGAAACCAAGATTTTAGCTGATGCTGTAAGGGGAGCTATCGATATTTTAGATGTGCGTTTTGGTTCACTTTGGACCTCTATCACACGAGAAGAATTTTACCATCTCAAACCAGAATTTGGACAACGTTTTGAGGTGACCATCTTTAACAACGATATGCTCGTTTATCAAAATCAAGTGACCTACGGCAAGTCTTTTGCAGATGTGCGCATCGGACAACCTCTTATCTATATCAATTCTCTTTATCGTGTGGGGCTTGCAATTAACCAAGGGTCATTTGCCAAGGCTTACAATGTTGGTGTCGGATCAAACTGGCGTCTTGACATTCGTCGTTTAGAAAAATAGGAGTTATTATGCAAAATCAATCTATTAAAAAAGTTGTTGCAATCGGTATCGGAGCTGCGCTCTTTGTTATTATTGGTATGTTAATTAACATACCAACACCTATTCCTAATACCAGCATTCAGTTGCAGTATGCTGTTTTAGCACTTTTTGCGATTATTTATGGTCCCAGTGTTGGCTTTTTTACAGGGTTTATTGGGCATGCACTAAAGGATGCTTTTCAATATGGTAGTCCATGGTGGACGTGGGTTCTGGTGAGTGCTTTGCTTGGGCTTTCTATTGGTTTTTTATCCAAGAAAATCAACATCGAAAAAGGCTATCTAACAGTCAGAGATTACCTTTGGTTCAATGTTGTTCAAGTTTTGAGTAATATTGTTGGTTGGGCAATCTTAGCGCCTTGGGGGGATATTATCATTTATCATGAAGCTAGTAATAAAGTTTACGCTCAAGGAATATTATCAGCTGGCGTTAATAGCCTAACAGTGGCTATTGGAGGCAGTCTCTTGTTGGCTGCTTATGCTAAGAGTCGTACCAGAGCGGGGAGTCTTAACAAAGAGTAATAAAAGGGAAGAAATACGTGAGTATATTATTGGAGTGGAAAAATTTCAGCTTTCAATATCAAAGTCAAAGCGAAAAAACGCTAATAGATATCAATTTAACCATAAAAAAAGGTGCTAAAGTACTTATTGTGGGAGCATCTGGTTCTGGTAAGTCAACGCTAGGAAATCTCATCAATGGTCTCATTCCAAATAGCTATCAAGGAATTAAGACAGGGGAGTTTACGATTGCTCAAAAAGATGCTTATAGTCCATCTATCTATGATAAATCTCTCTTAGTTTCGACAGTCTTACAAGATCCAGATGGTCAGTTTATTGGATTGAGTGTGGCTGAGGATATTGCCTTTGCATTGGAAAACGACAATGTTGAAAGGGAAGAAATGATAAAACAAGTCAAAGAGTGGGCAGAGCGCTTGCAACTGACTACTCTTCTTGACAAGCGGCCACAGGATTTGTCTGGTGGGCAAAAGCAACGCGTCAGCTTAGCAGGCGTTCTTGTTGATGAGAGTCCTGTTTTGCTCTTTGATGAGCCATTGGCCAATCTCGATCCTAAGTCTGGTCAAGATATCATTGATTTGATTGATCGCCTGCATCGTGATCAAAAGGCAACGACCATCATCATCGAGCATCGGCTAGAGGATGTTTTGTATCGTCAGGTGGATCAGATTGTCGTTATGGATGAAGGGAGAATTGTTTTTGATGGGAGACCTGACGATTTACTCAAGACAGAGATTTTAGAGCAACACGGTATCCGTGAACCTTTGTACATTACAGCTCTTAGACATCTTGGGTATTCTTTTGAAGGAGAAAAGCCTCTTAGTCACTTAGAACGTTTGGATTTGCAACAAGTGCACTTTTCAGAACCTTATGTCAAAACAAAGCCTACCACTTCCAAAGAGAAAGTTTTATCAGCTAAAAACCTACAATTTTCCTATGATGACAATCATCCTATCTTAAAAAACATTAGCTTTGAGCTGTATAAGGGTGAAAAGATTGCTATTGTTGGTAAAAATGGTGCTGGAAAATCAACGTTAGCTAAATGCTTGTGCCAATTTGTTATACCAAGTGGTAATCTTTACTTTGGGGAAGAAGAGGTGAGTGCAGACTCAGTTAAGCAACGATCAGAACGTATCGGTTATATCCTCCAAAACCCTAATCAAATGATTAGCCAGACGATGATTTTTGATGAGGTAGCACTTGGGCTTCGCCTACGTGGTATTGGGGAAAAAGAGGTGTTAGAACGTGTTGAGGAAACACTCAAGGTGTGCGGTCTCTATCCATTTCGTAAGTGGCCTATCTCAGCACTTTCTTTTGGACAGAAAAAACGAGTGACTATTGCTTCTATCCTCGTCTTGAATCCAGAAGTTATCTTGCTTGATGAGCCAACAGCTGGTCAGGACATGCGTCATTATGAGGAGATGATGTCCTTTTTAGAGACACTTAGCCAAAAAGGTCATACTATTATTATGATTACACACGATATGCAACTCATGCTAGAGTATGCAGATCGCACGCTTGTCATTGCAGATGGTGAACTACTTGCTGACTGCACACCAATTGAGCTCTTTTCTAACGATATAGTCCTAGCAAAAGCCTATCTCAAAAAGACTAGTCTGTATCAATTGGCAGAAAAAATAGGGGCAGATTCAAGAGCACTAACTAAAGCTTATATTGCTAAAAAGGAGGACGTGCGTGACTAATTCATTATTGGGTTATCAAAAGGGAGAAGGTTTCTTCTATCGGTTATCAGGCACTAGCAAGCTATTAGCTTTTGTTTTGATTTCAGTTGCTTGTATGATTAGTTACGATACACGTTTACTCCTTTTGATAGGTATCATATCAAGTATTCAGCTTTATTTTTCGCCTATCAAATGGCGACAGATTTCTTTTGTTGTGACAGTGATTGCTATCTTTGCCTTGTTAAATGTCCTGATGGTTTATCTCTTCTCACCAAACTATGGATCGACGATTTATGGTCAGTCAACGGTGCTATTCAAAGGTGTCGGTTGGTATCAGATGACCAGTCAGGAATTGTTTTATCTCTTTAATTTAGCGCTGAAGTACCTTTGTACAACCCCTTTAGCTTTACTTTTTATTGTGACGACACATCCTAGTCAGTTTGCCTCTAGTCTTAATCACCTCGGTATCTCGTATAAAATTGCTTATGCGGTGAGTCTGACACTTCGCTATATCCCAGATGTGCAAGAAGAATTTCAAATGATTAAGAAATCTCAGCAGGCTCGTGGCTTTGAGTTGTCCCAAAAAGGCAAATTGATTGAGCGCATTAAAGGCAATATTAGAATTATTATTCCTTTGATTTTTAGCTCTCTTGAGCGCATTGATACCGTCTCAATAGCGATGGAGATGAGACGTTTTGGAAAAGAAAAAAAGCGCACTTGGTATAGTGCGCAAGATATGACGACAAAGGATTATATAGTCATTGCTTCGTCCCTTTTGATCTTAGTCATTAGTATTGGACTCATTGTTTTGAACAAGGGACGTTTTTACAATCCTTGGAATTAAGACAAAGTTGTGCTACAAGCAAGTACTTTCTTTTGCCAAGTCTATCATCTAGCTTTAATATAATGATTTTGCTATAATATGATGAGTAAGTGATACTAGCTATTATGGGTTTACGTATCTTGACAAATGACGAATTTTTGAGTATTTCCGTGTGATAAGGAGGAGCTTTTGGTATTTCTTGCTCATCTTGTATTGATTTTATTGGCGACAACTTTGGCAGGACATTATTGTGGACGCATTGGTTTACCTGTGGTTTTGGGACAATTGCTAGTGGGAGTGATTATAGGTCCTGCAGTTTTGGGCTTAGTAAGTGGGACAAATTTCATTCATGATATGTCAGAGTTGGGTGTTATTATACTGATGTTTTTAGCAGGGCTTGAGAGTGATTTGACTCTTTTAAGACGGTATTTTATTCCCAGTGCTTTGGTGGCTATCATGGGTATTTTAGTACCCGCATTGTCAAGTACAGCTGTGGCACTTGCTTTTGGCTTGTCGACAATGGAAAGTATCTTTATCGGCGTCCTGTTTGCGGCGACGTCCGTGTCTATCTCTGTAGCAGTTATGAAAGAGCTTGGAGTTCTCTCTGGTAAAGGTGGGTCAACTATTTTAGGAGCAGCAGTTATTGATGATGTGGTTGCGGTTATTTTACTGAGTGTGTTGGTCAGTGTGATAGGACACAGCAAGGAAAGTATAGTCTCTCTAGGTTTGACCTTAGTAGTGCAACTGTCGTATTTTATTGGTATCTTTTTTGTTGTTCGTTATGTTGCCCCTCTTTTAGCCCATCTTGGGAAGCAACTCTTCTTACCTGTTGGATCGACATTGTTAGCTATGATTTTATGTTTTGGAATGGCTTATATAGCAGATTTAGCTGGATTGAGTGCAGTTATAGGTGCTTTTTTTGCAGGAATTGCTATCGGTCAAACTTCTGTACGTCATGAGGTCAATCATTCCGTTGAGTCGATTGGTTATGCGATTTTTATCCCTGTCTTTTTTGTTAGTATTGGTTTGAATATGCGTTTTGATGGCATTTCAAGTCAGATCGGTTTGCTAGTTGTGATGAGTATTGTAGCTGTGCTAAGCAAGTTCCTTGGTGCGGGATATGGTGCTAAGTTAGCTAAGTTTTCAAAAGGGGAGTCCTCCTTTGTAGGAGCGGGGATGATTTCTCGTGGAGAAATGGCACTGATTGTAGCTCAAGTTGGTTATCAAAGCAAGTTGATTCAGTCAGATACTTACTCAGCTTTGGTGATGGTGGTTATCATCACGACGCTAGTTGCTCCGTTCATTCTCAAAGTGACAGCACAGCATCTACCAAAAGAATAGAAAAAAGATTTAGAGTGTTCCTCTAAACCTTTTTTCGATTATTCAATGATAAGTAATCCATCTTTGAGGGCAAAAGGATTGTCCTTATTGATGTGGTCATAAAACATAATGCCATTGGTGTGGTCTATTTCGTGTTGGACGACAATAGAGTTATAGCCACGGAGTTTGATACGTTTTTTATCACCATTTTTGTCCACATATTCGACAGTCACACGAGAGTGACGGATGACATAGCCTGGAACATCACGATCAACAGAGAGACAGCCTTCTCCTTCAGCGAGGGCAGCGTCTTGTACAGAGTGCGCGACAACTTTTGGATTATACATGATTTCAGCAAGGCTATAGGCTTCTTTTGGTGGATTACCCTCAGTATCTTCTGAATTTGGGACAAGTACAGCGATGATACGCTTTGAGATGTCAAGCTGAGGAGCAGCGAGACCTACACCACCACGCAGCCCCATCTTTTCAGCAGTAACAGGATTTTGTGAGTTTCTTAGAAATTGCATCATCTTTTCTCCAAGCGTGATGTCTTGGTCAGATAGAGGAAGTGTCACATCTTGTGCGACAGCTCGCAAGGTTGGATTACCCTCGCGAATGATATCAGACATATCAATTAAATGGCTGGGTTTAGTGAGTTTATCTATTGTAGACATAGTGTCTCCTTTACTGTATACAGTATTATCTTGTAAGGCTAGTATATCACAAGCTACCTAGAAAGTCATCTAGTCTGTTATCTGTAGCTTTTTGAGAGCTTTTTTATCTTTGATGTGATAATAGAGCTTATCTTTTTCTAGGATACCGCTTTTAGTCAGTTGGTAGAGGACGCGACTAACATGGCGGTAACTGACTCCAAAAGATTCAGCAAGACGTGTTCGTTCTGGGCGAAAACAGTCGTTAGTGGCAACTTTTAGGATATGGGTAGCTAAACGCTCTTTTAGGGTATAGGTGATATTTGTCGTGCTAAGAATATTTTGTTGATAGAGAGTTTGTGCAAGTTCTTTACTGAGATTGAGGAGAAAACTAGCATCGTTTAGGAGGTCAGCCTTTAAATGTTCAAGGGGTAATTTTGCTACGGTGACGGGTGTTAATGCGATGACAGATGAAACACATTTTTTTTGAGTGAGAAGCTCAATCTCACCGATAAGGGTGGGTGGGCTTTTAGTGTCAAGGATATGTTCACGTCCGTTGTAGACTCTACGGACGATTTTGATTTGTCCCTCAAGGATATAGCTAAGTGTTTTCAAGGTATCTCCTTGATGACAGATAACCTCTCCTGCGGCTACTTTTTGCAGTCTGAGATGGTTTTGGTATTTCTTTGGGAAAATCGTTTCCAATTCGGGGTTATGGTAGGTCATCTACATCTCACCTTGCTAAATAGGACCAATGTCCTATTCTTATAGTCTAAGATTGATTATACTCTAATTATACTAAAAAACAAGTAGGAAGATTCTTATGAAGAAACAGTTAGAAAAAATCAGTATTTTATCTCTGTCTTTGATGTTAGTATCAACATTTTCACCCTCATCAGCTTTGCCACAGATGATTGCTTTTTTCAAGGCACAGGGTATCAAAGCAAGTCAAGTCGAGTTTTTGTTTTCTCTATCTTCTTTTGCAGTGCTTGTCATCCTTCTTTTGACACCTTTGTTGGATCGTTTCTTTTCTGAAAAAACAATGATTATTCTGGGACTTCTCTTGATTGCTTTTGGTGGGAGTATGCCTTTATTTGCACAAAAGTATTATTTGGTTTATCTTTCACGGATTATTCTGGGTTTTGGAATTGGTTTTATTAATGCGCGTGCCATTAGTATCATCAGTGAAAATTATCGTGGTGCTGAGCGTATGCAGATGTTAGGTATTAGAGGTTCTGTTGAGATTTTGGGCAATGCAGTGTTGACAGCTATCGTAGGACTAGTCCTTAGCTTTGGCTGGTCAACTGCCTTTGCTATCTATCTTTTTGCACTACCTATTCTTATTTTTTATCTCCTATATGCTCCCACAAATGCGCCTAAAAAAGTTCTCAAAGTGGCGAAAATATCTAAAGCCTCCTTTACTAAAAGAGAGTTAGCTATCGTTATTGCGCTTGCTCTGCTGGCAGGATTTGCAATCAATGTCAATAGTGCAAATACTCTGCGTATTCCGACTCTTATCACCAGCCTGGGACTAGGTAGCGCTAGTCAGGCGAGTTTTATCCTCAGTATCATGATGCTGATGGGGATTGTCGCAGGCATCTGCTTTGGTGGCTTATTGAAACGCTTTAGAATTTATCTCATTGTGCTCTCTCTTATTTTTTTGGCTTGTGGTTTGACTTTGATTGCTTTCGCACAAAATCTCTTTGTCCTGTCATTAGGTGCTATGATTTCTGGCTTTTTGTACAGTATTATCGTTACAACGACTTTTAGTTTAGCATCAGAGGTTGTTGAAGAGTCAAAGATTGCCAGTGCTACAACATTGATTTTAGTTTTTTGCTTATTGGGAGGGGCTAGTGTTTCTTATGTTTTAGAACTTTTAGATATTATCACTCCATCTTATGTTGCTCAGATAGTGTATGCTATGATAAGTCTATTACTGGCTATAGTGGTCTTTATCGGTCAAGCTTTCCTTACCTATCGCAAACGGTGCTGTCTGAAAAAATGACTATCAATAAAAGAACGGTACCAAGCTTCTTTGCTTTATCTCAAAAATAATGTTCTGTACAACAAAAAAGATTGAGGGAAGTTATCCAAAATGGGTTTTTTCTCCAATCTGAAGATAGTCTTGTTTATTCTTTATCCAAAGTTTTTATTATTTCTTTTGCGATTGCATTTACGACTGGCACAGCAACAGAATTGCCAAATTGCTTATAAGCCTGTGTATCACTAACTGGGATAATGAACTTTTCTGGAAAACCTTGTAAACGACTTGCTTCTCGTGGAGTTAACTTACGGGGATTTTTTCCTATTTGTTCAATTAGTATCTCACTACCATCTTTATAGTATCTTGCAGATATAGTATTTGTATAGAGACTGTCTGCGTTAAATAGCGAATAACCAAAACCGTTACCGTTCTTTTTATGTTCCTTTTTTCGACGTTGATGACCTTGCCACAATGTATCTGAAATAGTATATTTATCAGATACAGAATCTTCTAAAATATCTCCTAATCGTGTTTCGGTCATCGGAGGCGTAGGAAATTCAAAGTCAGCATAGTTACTAACCTGTCTTTTATCAAATCCTATTATATAAATACGTTCACGATTTTGTGGAACACCAAAATCTTTTGCTTTAAAAAGAATGTTATAAACTTTGTAATCAAGTTCTTTGAGAGTATTTTCAATTACTTGAAATGTACGTCCTTTATCATGCCCCTTTAAGTTTTTAACATTTTCCAGTAAAAATGCTTTTGGTCTTTTCTCTTTCAAAATACGAGCAATTTCAAAAAATAATGTACCTCTGGTATCTTCAAAACCAAGTTTTTTCCCAGCTTGACTAAAGGCTTGACAAGGAAAGCCTCCCACTAAAATATCATGGTCTGGAATATCTTTTTCATCAATTTTAGTAATATCACCATGAGGTGTGTCGCCATAGTTTGCCTTGTACGTTTTGATAGCAAATTTGTCAATCTCACTACTAAAAACAGATTGTGTCCGTCCAGTGAGTTGAAAACCAAGTCGTGTACCACCGATACCCGCAAATAAATCAATCATACTGTAATCAGCAGATTCAGGATTCTTAAAAGGAGCATCTTCTGGAAAATTTAAAATATGTTCTAATTCAATTTTAGAGGGTTTACATTCATTATTTTCCCACCTTCTAATAGTTCGGTCGCCAGTTTTTGGAAGTCCAATTGCATCAGCTAATTCTTTTTGAGTCATGTTAAGGCGAATACGTTTATTTTTTATAAGAATAGCGACAGAATCGCTAATTTCCAATTTTTTTAGTACAATAGAGTTCATAAGGGATTTCCTTTTTTATGTGATGATTATAGGACAAAATGTCCGTTTATTGACACAATTATACCAAAAAAAATTATCTTGTGAAGAGAGGTTCTACTGTGGAACTTGAATTGTATAAAGAGTTTGTTAGACAACAGAGAAAAGAGTATTTTTCAAAAGATATGCCCTATGATTTCGTCTATAAACAATTTGAAAATGCAGGTTTTAGCAATCAGCCTGCAGATTATTTTTTTAATAATGCTAGTACAGTCATTGATATTTTAAGAAGTAAATCTTGGAAAGAGTTTCAAGCTAAAGAACATCAATTTACCTCTGAGATGCTTTCATATCTTTATTCAGAAAACGATGTAGAAAAAATGTCCAGCAGTGAAGCGATTGCTTGGTTTGTTGAAAAATTTCCTATGCATATCTATAATCTAAACTTATCTAACACACAAAGAGAAGAAGCAGAGCAGGAAAAGAATTTGAAGCCATTATTGAACTAATACTTATCGGAGCAGATATTCCAATGGATAGCCAAGGCAATATTGGAAAAAAATTCTTTATTGATAAAGGACTTGGGAAACTAGTCGATATTGTATCTCCTGGTTCAGTGGAGTATGTCCTTAATAAGCGTGATACAGTTTTAATTAGTGCTAAAACAACTTTGAGAGAGCGTTGGCAAGAAGTTCCAGAAGAAATGGGACGGACTGGAGCTAGGGAGATGTTCTTAGTGACACTTGATGATAATATCAGTAGAGAAGTAATTGAAAATCTAAATGAAGCAAACATTCAGCTTGTAACAACAAAATCATTAAAAAATAATAAGTATTCACCATATCATAGTGTCATTAGTTTTGAAAAACTGCTATCTATTTTAAATGAAACAGCTTTTAAATGGACTGATTTTAGCTATTCAGATGAAGCAAAAGCTGAGATAAAAAATAATATCCAAAAACAAATAGAAAAACATACAAATCATCCATTTGTATTAAATTACTATCAACGTTATGTGAAAAGATTTGGTAAAAAAACTTTATCAGTATAATCTATGAGCAAAGCAGAGTGATAGTTTTTTCTGATATACTGATAGAAAAAAGATATTAGGCTAACCTATCAAAATGTGCTAATCTAGGTTTATTAATGGTTTGGAGCTATTGGATACTTATGACGATAGTTTCAGGCATTTTTGCATGATTGATGTTTCAGAGATAAGTCTATTGCAAAAGTATACCCTATTTTGTTTTTGGATAGCCATCAGGTAGAGAGTGTTGGGGGATTTGTTTTGTGCAACTTGGCATTATCTCGCCCCCTATGAGGGTTATTTCGTATCGAAAGCAATTATAGACTCTTACTTGTTTGGTATAGGTATCATACTGGCGGATGGTTGTGCAAAAGTGATAACATAGCTAGTTTGATTTCAAATACCTCTCTAGTTTGTAGACGGTGAGGTATTTCTCTGATTATGAAATGTAAGTAGAGAGCTCTAACGCTCTTATGAAATGAAAAGTTTTTATAATGTTTGCTATCGTATCAATTTTTGTTATGACAATGAAAATCAATAAAAAAAGTAAATGAGGTATTCCTATGACAAATCAACGTTATCAACTCAATAAACAACTGGCTCAAATGCTTAAAGGTGGGGTTATTATGGATGTGACAACACCAGAGCAAGCTAAAATCGCTGAAGCTGCTGGCGCTTGTGCCGTTATGGCACTTGAAAGAATTCCAGCTGATATTCGAGCTGCAGGGGGTGTCTCTCGAATGAGTGACCCAAAAATGATTAAAGAAATCCAAGAAGCAGTTTCCATACCAGTCATGGCAAAAGTTCGCATTGGGCATTTTGTGGAAGCTCAGATTTTAGAAGCTATTGAGATTGATTACATTGATGAAAGTGAGGTGCTTTCACCAGCTGATGATCGTTATCATATTGATAAAACAAGCTTTGAAGTGCCTTTTGTTTGTGGCGCTAAAAATCTTGGTGAAGCATTACGTCGTATTTCTGAAGGCGCTAGCATGATTCGATCAAAAGGGGAACCTGGCACAGGTGATGTTATTCAAGCTGTTCGTCATTTGCGCCGAATGAATCAAGAAATCGCGCATCTTCAATCGCTTCGTGATGATGAATTGTACCACGCTGCAAAAGAGCTCCAAGTGTCGTATGACTTAGTCAAAGAAGTGCACGAAACTGGAAAATTACCAGTCGTTTTATTTGCTGCAGGTGGTGTGGCCACACCAGCAGATGCTGCGCTGATGATGCATTTGGGTGCAGAAGGTGTCTTTGTTGGTTCTGGCATTTTCAAATCAGGTGACCCAGAAAAACGTGCGCGTGCAATTGTGCAAGCTGTAACAAACTATCAAGATAAAGCATTGCTCGCTAAATTGTCAGAAAATTTAGGCGACGCTATGGTCGGGATCAATGAAGATGAAATTCAGCTTCTTATGGCCGAACGTGGGATTTAAGGGAGAAATGTATGGTTTTAATTGGTGTACTAGCCTTGCAAGGTGATTTCGAAGAGCATTGTCAAAAAGTACGTTCTTTGGGAGGACAGGCGATTGAAATTAGACAAAGCGAAGATTTACAAACTCTATTAGACGGTATTATTTTACCCGGTGGCGAATCAACTGTTCAGGGGAAATTATTACAGGATTTGGCGTTGCTTAAACCATTACAAGACAAAATAAAAGCAGGTTTACCAGTTTTAGCAACCTGCGCAGGTTTGATTTTATTAGCAGAGAGAATTGAAAATCAACAAGGAAATTACCTTGCGACATTGCCAGTGACGGTTAGGCGCAATGCTTATGGCAGACAGCTAGGCAGTTTTTACACAGAGCTGGATTTTTCAGGCTTGGGTCAACTGCCAGCAACTTTCATTCGCGCGCCTTATATCAGTAAAGTCAGCAAAGGGGTTGACATTCTGGCTGAAAAAGACGGAAAAATTGTTGCGGTTCGTTACCAAAATCAATTAGGCCTTGCCTTTCACCCAGAGGTCGATGGCGATGACAGCATTCATGCTTATTTCTTAAAGATGTGTCAGACTTACACTCCTCAATCAGTCAGTGGTAGTTAGAAAAATTTTCTTAAAATTGAAGTGAGCTAGTTCTTTTGATTACATGCTTGTTGAGAATGAGTCAATTTATTTGATATAGCTTGACTCTCTATACTTTACAAATGTGACATACTGGTAAGTTCAAAGTTTAGTGCTTTGTCTATCGTTGATTTTGTGTAACAAATATCAAAAAATCTCATGAACAAAGTGGGAAAAACACTTTTGATACAATAACAGATAGTTTAAAGCATTGTTAACATAGAAAAATGAGTGCCATTATAGTCAGCTGATGATGGACAATCGTTAGTTTTTGAGTGAATTCCTTTGACAAATTTCTCAAGGTTTGATAGAATAAAAGCGTCTATGAGACACACTCTTTCTTGGTTTTAGGAATGCCAGACCTAGGACTCGGATAGAGCATCAACTTCAAAGGAGATATACAATGGCAATTTCAAAAGAGAAAAAAAATGAAATCATCGCACAGTACGCACGTCACGAAGGAGACACAGGTTCAGTTGAAGTGCAAGTAGCCGTATTGACTTGGGAAATCAACCACCTTAATGATCACATCAAACAACACAAAAAAGACCACGCAACTTACCGTGGATTGATGAAAAAGATTGGTCACCGTCGTAACTTGTTGGCTTACCTTCGTCGCAAAGACGTTAACCGCTACCGTGAACTAATCCAATCACTTGGTCTTCGTCGTTAATATCATACGTACGAAAGATGAAAGCTCTAGCTCTCGTGCTGGGGCTTTTTGTTATCAAAAGTTAAGAAAGGGCTGAAATTTGAGCTAAAATGTGATAAAATAAAGGTGATACATTGTTTTATGCAAAGCTGAAGAAGAGGAAACTTCTTTTCTTGAACTTTGTAGAAAACACGGTATCTGGTGCAAGCAAAGCACAAAAACGTTAATTTTTGGAGAATTTTATGACAAAACAAGTCTTTGAAATGACCTTTTGTGGACGTCCTTTGAGTGTAGAAATCGGACAAGTGGCAAAGCAAGCAAACGGCGCAGCACTTATCCGCTATGGAGAGACTACCGTCTTATCAGTCGCTGTCATGTCTAAAAAAATGGCAACAGGTGATTTTTTTCCCTTACAGGTCAACTATGAGGAAAAAATGTACGCTGCAGGTAAGTTTCCAGGGGGCTTTAACAAGCGTGAGGGACGTCCTCCACTGGATGCAACGTTGACAGCAAGGCTCATTGATCGTCCTATTCGTCCGATGTTTGCAGAGGGTTTTCGAAATGAGGTACAAATTATTAACACCGTTTTGTCTTATGACGAAGATGCGTCTGCACCGATGGCAGCCATGTTTGGCTCCTCTCTTGCCTTGGCTATTTCGGATATTCCTTTTGATGGGCCGATTGCAGGGGTGCAGGTAGGTTATGTGGATGGCGAGCTTATCATCAACCCAAATCAAGCGCAAAAGGCGATTTCTCTTTTGGAATTGACAGTAGCTGGTAGCTACGATGCTATTAATATGGTAGAGTCTGGTGCCAAAGAATTGTCAGAAGAGGTGATGTTGGAGGCACTTCTAAAAGGTCATGAGGCTGTCAAAGAGTTGATTGCTTTTCAAGAGGAAATTGTCGCTAAGGTTGGTAAGAAAAAAGCAGAAGTTGATCTCCTTCAAGTCGATGCTGATTTGCAAGCCGAAATCATTGCAAATTATAATGGCCAACTGCAAGTGGCTGTTCAAGTCGAAGAAAAGAAATCTCGTGAAGAAGCGATAGAAATTGTCAAAGAAGAGGTTATCGCTATCTATGAGGAAAAGTACGCAGACCATGAAGATTTTGACCGTATCATGCGAGATGTGGCAGAGATTCTTGAGCAAATGGAGCATGCTGAGGTACGCCGTCTCATCACTGAGGATAAAATTCGTCCTGACGGGCGTCGTGTTGATGAAATTCGTCCGCTAGAAGCTGAGATTGATTTCTTACCTAAAGTGCATGGTTCCGGACTATTTACGCGTGGACAAACGCAAGCGTTATCTGTCTTGACCTTAGCTCCGATGAGTGAGACACAGGTTGTTGATGGGCTTGATCCAGAGTACAAAAAGCGTTTTCTTCACCATTACAATTTTCCTCAGTACTCTGTTGGTGAGACTGGACGCTATGGGGCGCCAGGACGTCGTGAGTTGGGACATGGTGCGCTAGGCGAGCGTGCGTTAGCGCAAGTCTTGCCAAGCCTAGAAGAGTTCCCTTATGCTATTCGTTTGGTGGCTGAGGTTTTAGAGTCCAATGGTTCTTCCTCACAGGCTTCTATCTGCGCAGGAACACTAGCTCTCATGGCTGGAGGTGTCCCTATCAAAGCGCCTGTTGCTGGAATTGCGATGGGGCTTATCTCAGATGGTAGCAACTATACTATTTTAACGGATATTCAAGGCTTGGAAGATCACTTTGGAGATATGGATTTCAAAGTAGCAGGTACTCGTGCTGGTATTACAGCTTTGCAAATGGATATCAAGATTAAAGGAATTACACCGCAAATCTTGCAAGAAGCTCTAGATCAGGCTAAAAAAGCTCGTTTTGAAATTTTAGATGTGATTGAATCTACCATTGCAACACCCCGTCAAGCGCTTGCTCCGACAGCGCCTAAAATTGATACCATCAAAATTGATGTGGACAAGATTAAGGTTGTTATCGGAAAGGGTGGTGAGACTATTGACAAGATCATCGAAGAGACAGGTGTCAAGATTGACATTGATGAAGAGGGCAATGTTTCTATCTACTCAAGTAATCAAGATGCGATTAACCGCGCCAAAGAAATTATTGTGAGTCTGGTGCGCGAGGCTAAAGTTGGTGAGATTTATCGCAATGCCAAAGTCGTACGTATTGAGAAATTTGGTGCTTTTGTCAATCTGTTTGATAAGACAGATGCTTTGGTGCATATTTCTGAGATTGCTTGGACACGAACAGAAAAAGTTTCAGATGTTTTAGAGGTTGGTGAGCGAGTCGATGTCAAGGTTATCAAAATTGATGATAGAGGTCGTATCGATGCATCCATGAAAGCGTTATTAAAAAGACCCGATAAACCAGCTAAAGGAGAAGATACCCATGAGTAAATTTACAGAGTTTGATTTTCGTTTGCGTGCTTTTTTAAAAGAACCTGACCATTTTTTAAATGGCATTGCCTTAGTGGATGCTTTTCACACGATGTCTATTTTAGCGCCAAAAGAGCTTTATGCTATTGAGGTCGAGGGGCAGAAGGTGGTTCCAGTTTTTACAACTGAATCTGATTTACAAGCCTTTAAGGATACTCAAGAAAGTAACAAAAAACAAAAGTGGGTTGAGCGTATTGCTTTTGATGTGATGGAGGATGAAATTGCACAATCTTGGGATGGGCTTGCCTTTAATCTCAAACCAGAAAAAGAAAGCGATAACAGCGTTGTCTTTACCAATAGTGAGCTAGTACCTTATATCAATCAGCTGACAAGTGTAGTCAACACCTTGATGACCGAAGAAAATACAGATGCTGACGTTATGGATAAGGTCTACCTAGTACCTGTATTTGTCTTTCCAAAGGGTGAACAGCAGTTTGAACGTCTCTTTCCAACGATGGCAACATCAAAGGGTAAGCGCTATGTGCCAGCCTTTACATCACTTGATAGTTTTGCTAAATGGTACAATAACCCAGATTTTGGTGTTCCTTTTAGGGAAAATCAAGGTGTTGTTGTTACGTGGACCATCGATGATATTTACCGTCCACGTAATGGCGAAAATGATTTAGAAGAAACATTTGGTGTAGCCATCAATCCTTTTGATGAACAGCAGATTTTAGTGGATTGGTCCGATATTGAAAGTGAATGAGGTAGTTTATGGGTTGGTGGAGAGAAACCATACAAGTTGTAAAAGAAAATGACCCTGCGGCAAGGAATTCGCTTGAGGTACTTTTGACTTATCCTGGTATCAAAGCTCTAGCTGCGCATCGTCTATCACACTTTCTTTGGAGGCATGGTTTTAAACTCTTAGCTCGTATGCACAGCCAGTTTTGGCGTTTCTGGACACAAATCGAGATTCATCCAGGAGCACAGATAGAAAAGGGTGTCTTTATCGACCATGGAGCTGGCTTGGTTATTGGGGAGACTGCTGTTGTTGAGACAGGCGCCATGCTCTACCACGGCGTGACCTTAGGTGGTACAGGAAAAGATGTCGGTAAACGCCATCCGACTGTCAGAAAAGGTGCACTTATTTCAGCTCATTCCCAGATTATAGGACCTGTTGAGATTGGTGAAAATGCCAAGGTTGGTGCAGCAGCGGTGGTTGTTTCAGATGTACCAAGTGATGTGACGGTCGTTGGCATTCCTGCTAGGGTTGTGCGCGTGCATGGCAAAAAAGACAAAGACGCTATTCACCAGATAGAAGAAGAGCGTGAATCCAAATACTACACCTCAAAGCTAGATCAACTTCGCAATGAAAGTCTCCACTCCTCAAACCTTTAAAGGTTTGAGAAATAGCAAAGGAATGAAAAGATGATAAAAATTTACGATACCATGTCACGCAGTCTGCGGGACTTTCTCCCACTCGAAGAAGGAAAAGTCAAGATGTATGTCTGCGGTCCAACGGTCTACAACTATATACACGTAGGTAATGCTAGAAGTGTAGTGGCTTTTGATACCATTCGTCGCTACTTTGAGTACAAGGGTTATGATGTGACTTATGTGTCAAATTTCACAGATGTAGATGATAAGATTATTAGAGGTGCGCATGAGGCAGGTATGAGTACCAAGGACTTTTCAGATAAGTTCATCGCTGCCTTTATGGAGGATATCAAGGCGCTTGGCGTCAAGCCTGCCAGCAAAAACCCTCGTGTCATCGACTATATAGATGACATCCAAAAGTTCATTGAGGTCTTGATTGATAAGGGATACGCCTACGTTTCAGAGGGGGGTGTTTACTTTCGTGTAGAAAAAGCGCCAAACTATGGGAAGTTAGCTAATAAAACCCTAGAAGAGCTCGAAGTTGGAGCTTCTGGTCGTGTGGATGAAGAAACTAGCCACAAAGAAAATCCTATGGACTTTGCTCTCTGGAAAAATGCAAAGATTGGTGAGGTTGCTTGGACAAGTCCTTGGGGTTTGGGACGTCCTGGTTGGCATATAGAGTGCTCCGTTATGGCGACGGAGATTTTAGGTGACACCATTGACATTCATGGTGGTGGGTCTGATCTTGAGTTTCCTCATCACACCAATGAAATCGCTCAATCTGAATCTAAAACTGGCAAAACTTTTGCTAATTATTGGATGCACAATGGCTTTGTCAATGTCGATAATGAAAAAATGTCCAAGTCACTAGGCAATTTTGTGACAGTGCATGATTTGCTAGAGAGTGTGGAAGGTCAGATTTTACGCTTCTTCCTCTCAACGCAGCACTACAGAAAGCCGATTAACTTCACCGAAAAAGCACTACATGATGCTAAAACCAATCTCAAATATCTTAAAAATACTTATTCTCTTCCCATCAAGGAAGATGTGGATACAACTGGTTTAGAACAGTTTGTGGCAGACTTTGAGTCAGCCATGGATGACGACTTTAATACCGCAAACGGTATCACCGTCATCTTTGAGTTTGCCAAGTGGATTAACTCAGGGCATTACAATGGGGAGATTAAAGCGACCTTTGCACAACTGCTTTCTATTTTTGGTATTGTTTTTGAAGAAGAGATACTTGATAGCGACATCGAAGCTTTGATTGAAAAACGCCAGCTAGCACGTCAAAACCGTGATTTTACAACAGCAGATAAAATTCGAGATGAATTGGCCAAAAGAGGTATTAAGCTTCTTGATACCAAGGACGGTGTGAGGTGGACACGTGACTAATCTAGATATCAATCTGATTAATGGTATTGCCCTTGCCTTTGAAGGGGATGCTGTTTATGCCATGTATATCCGTCGCCATCTCATCTTTCAAGGAATGACAAAGCCGCAAAAGCTTCACCAAAAAGCGACGCACTATGTTTCTGCAAAAGCCCAAGCCATGCTGATTGACCGTATGATAGAGGATGACTTTCTCAGTGATAAAGAGATTGAGATTTATAAGCGTGGAAGAAACGCTCACAGCCACACCAAGGCTAAGAATGCAGATATCGTGACCTACCGCATGTCAACAGGCTTTGAGGCGCTGCTAGGATATCTCCACATGACGGAGAATATCGGACGCCTCGAAGAGTTGATTGCTTGGTGCATTGAGGCTGTCGAAGGAAAAGAGAACTAATGGAAACAAATGATATCGTTTATGGGCTACACGCTGTAGCTGAAAGCCTGCAAGCAAATACTGGTAATAAACTCTATATTCAAGAAGACCTTCGTGGTAAAAATGTTGACAAAATCAAGCTCCTTGCTAAGGAGAAAAAGGTTTCTATCTCTTGGACGCCTAAAAAGATACTGTCTGATATGTGTGATGACGGTGTGCATCAAGGCTTTGTCCTCAAGGTAGCAGCCTTTAGCTACACGGAGTTTGATGTTCTTCTGCAAAAAGCAGGACAAGAGAAAAATCCGCTCATTCTCATCCTAGATGGACTGACAGATCCGCATAATCTTGGCTCTATTTTGAGGACAGCAGATGCGACTAACGTCTGTGGTGTCATTATTCCTAAGCACCGCTCTGTTGGTATAACCCCTATTGTGGCAAAGGTGGCGACAGGTGCGCTTGAGCATGTGCCGATTAGTCGTGTGACCAATCTCAGTCAGACCCTAGATAAGCTAAAGACCAGGGGCTTTTGGATTTTTGGGACGGACATGAATGGCACTCCCTCTCATCAGTGGAATACACAAGGGAAGCTTGCACTCATTATCGGAAACGAGGGCAAGGGAATCTCTAAAAATATTAAAAAACAAGTGGATGAGATGATTACTATTCCGATGAATGGGCATGTGCAGAGCTTAAATGCTAGTGTCGCTGCCGCCATTCTTATGTATGAAGTGTTTAGAAACCGTCTGTGAGAAAGAAAAATAGCCTACTGGTTGATGGCTGCAACAGGATTGCTTTTTGGAAGTCTACTCATCAACTGTTTTTAAAACCAATCGCTTAGAGGAAGGGCATAAATGACTACTTAAAAAGCCCAAAAGATATGGTATTGCTTTCATTTTTCTATCCGACGTTGTTGAACAAGTGACTTTATTTTTAAAATGAGAACAATTAAGTGATTTTTACTGTGAAAGCTATTTGACAGTAAGCTAGGTCAATCTATCCTGATTAACGGAGAATATGTTGATATGGGAAAATTCCGTGACTTTTTCTTGATATTAGAAAATCAATTATGGTATAAAAAATTGAAAAAATGAAAATAAATGTTAAAAGGTTTATGATATGTCTTAAATCATATAGTAGCCAAATGAAAAGCGTAAAGAGAAATATAAAAAAGTACTCTAATAAAATCATTAGCAATTCTTTTAAAGAAGCATTCTACCATATTTTCATCTTCACTAATAGCAGTGTAAAAGCAGATGAAATTCCTGTGTTACCTGCTTCAGAAGTTATTGCTAAGCATATTCCTGACGCTATTATCAGTGAAACGGATATACCAGAATTTGACTTTAATTCTTTCATGATTTCAGATAGAAATTGGGTTGCAAATACATATGGTAATGGTGGGAAATGGATTTACAAATAGACTATAGAACCATATAGTTATTATCAACATTCTGGAACTGGGCAATGGCGAATGATACAAACAACTTCTACGGTAAATCATACAGTCAATACAATTGTTAATGGCATTGCGACAAATTCAAGTTCTTGGACTATCTCATATGATAACCCAGCGTTTGCTCATTTGTTGGGAGGCTGATAACGATGCCATCAAAGATTGAACAGTTAGAAAATGCAATTTATAACCTCATTTTAGACGTGGAAATAACGGATAAAGAGCGCCACATTTTTTTAAAAGCAAAAGATGATTTTAGTGACAAAAAGGATTCTAGTAGAATCATTTCAGACTTAAAAATAGAACTAGCTCCTTTAGGATTAAGACAACAACTATCTCCAAAAGCTTTGGAATTTTATGTCAACTTACAAAAAGAGTTTCCCGTTCGTGATAAAATAGGGAGACCTAATGGCTTGTTTTTCTAGTGATAAAATGGATGTAAGACGATAGTAAAGCGGTCGGACAAGTTGTCATATTATGGTTGTGACCATTGACACCCTTTTTGGAAGGTGTCTTTTTTGTGCGTTGATTTGCATAATAGATCTCTGCAGGAGTTCCTCGGAGAAGCGTTTATCATGATGTAGCGGATTCATGCCAAAACAGAACAAATAGCAACATTGTTATCGTTTACATATTTGACGGAATTGCTGTATAATAAAATGTGATGTTTTACCACTTTTGTTTATGATACTTTCAGGTTCTGTCGTACCTTCTGTAAAAGCGCTGGCGGATATGACTACTCATTCTAACTCTGTTTCTTTAGTGCTATTTCAAAAATCCGATTATTGATATTTGAAAAAAAGAGTATTTGGACTAAAGTCGCTAAAACGGTTATTAGGAAAACAATTAAATATGAGTATTTGAGGAAGTCCGTTCAAATAAGTATTATATAGTGTTGCTTATGTAGCTACTCAGAATGCTATTTGAAATAAAATGCAATCCATTCAAAATATAGTGCAGTTGAAGAACAATAACTAACTAAAGTTATTCAATATATTTTTGATTATGCTACTATTGATAACGAACAAGGTCATATTGAAAATATTGATTTTAATGTGACTCGTTATGGAGATAGTCAAGAATTAACTACTGTAAAAGGTGATGTTAATGCTGATTTAATGGATAGTGTGAGTGCTTGAAACCGTATTGTTGCCATTCAAGATACATTGGAAGTAACAACTGTATCAAGTTTGCTTAGTGCTGGCATTGTAGGGTTAGCTCAACGTCAAGCAACAACTGAAATGGCGAACTAATGCTTAAAGTAGGCATCAAGAATGTAGGTTCTGTAGCATCTTTGATTTGAATCTTTGAAAGGTGTAGGTGGTTTTAATGGTAAAACGATATCGTTTTTATGTATTGTTTATTGTTGTCATTTCGCGATTTATTTGGTTTGCTATCACAGGGAGAAGCCCCCTCACCGATTTTATTGGAACGGTATTTTTAGGGACGATAGCTTTAGTTATTAGCCAAAAAGCATTTAAGAAAATGAAGTGATGAGATTATCCTATATGACATTGAGCTCTTCTTTGGGGGCTTTTTTCAATACTGATAGGAGAACCCTGCCTTTACTGCTAAAAACTTTCGTGTTATAATCTAGTAAGATTTTGAGCTTAAAGATAGCAGATGTTTTACGGTTTACGCATTGAAAAGAGGATGTGTTGATAAGACATCAGATACAGATAACCTTGATAGACTTCGTCATACCACACAAAATGATAAACAAAGAAAAATACTTGAGTAATAACGAGATGAGATAGATTGAAAAGGTGAAACCTCGCATTGTAGAAGAAAGGACAATATGGAAGCAGAAAATCAGCGTCAAGAGCAATTAGAGAATTTTGTGAAACACACGCAAGAAGAGTTCAAACAACTTTATCCAGAACTTCAAGAACTTTCAGAAGAGGAAGCACTTGAAGTGCGAAAAGAACTCATTAAAGAGCAGGAAAAAGAAAATGCGAGTCGTCTAAAGGAACACTTGGAGGTCTTTTCGGATGCGGTTATCGCTGTCATCGCTACCGTAATGCTCCTTGAGATACCGACTCCCAGCCATGAAGATAATCTCCACAATTTTCTTTATAGTATCCTTATTTTCTTCGTCACTTTTTTTGTCATTGCTGATATGTGGTGGGACAATCACAAAAATTACAATCAGGTGGACAGTGTAAGTCCAAAAGTCGTTATCACGCAAATTTTCTTTATGGCTAGCATGGCTTTGTTGCCTGTTTTTACTCGCTGGATGATGGAGGATACGACTCGTATTGCCGTTATCAGTTACGGTGTTGTCCTCGTGGTGACCAATTTTTTTCAATGGCTTATCGAGTACTTCGTCTCTCAAGAGCGTTTCGCACAGACCATCTACGTCAAAAGTATGTTAAAGCGTATGAGTTATATGCGCTTAATATCAGCTACTATCATCAGCTTTTTTATCATCGCCATGTCTTTTGTTAATCCCTACATCGCCTTTCTCTTTTACATTTTAAGTCCTATTGTTTCTTTTGTGCATTCTCTCAATTCGCGTCGCAATCCTGATATTGGTCAGCGCTTGATGGCTTTTAGAGAAAAAAGGCGCTAACGCTGGTTATTATTGCATTTTACTCCTTATCCAAATGAAGGAAATAAAAATTTTAAGTTTTCTTTATGAAATCCTTTACATGACTCGAGAGAAGTGATATAATGAACCATGTAATTATTTAGAGGAGGTTGCGACTATGTCAGTTTTGGCTATTTTGAAATTGGTCTTTGGTGCGATTGGGGCTTTGTTCACTTTCCTTGCAGGCCACTTGGGATAAGTTAGACTACCCAATTGTCAACTTAAGTTGACAATAGTTTCCAGACTATCTGAATCATTCAGATAGTCTTTTTCTTTCTCCTAGAGGTAATAAGTAATATTAAATGTAATTTGCGCTTCACACAAAGTTATGATAAAATAGGAGAGAATATATAGTTGAAAGGGATAGTTTATGTTTAGAAAGTATCATGGTAAGCATGAAAGACAACGTTTTTCTTTGCGTAAGCTCAGCGTGGGGACGGCGTCTGTCTTTTTGGGAACTCTTGTTTTCCTTGGAACTAGCACGAGTGCCAGTGCCGAGGATGTACAGGTATCGACGGATACAACACAGGCGACACGGTTGGAAAAGAGTGCGTCGTCTTCGTCTGATGTCTCTAATGTAGACAGCACAGCTAGTACAAATCAAGCAATCACAGACACAGAGAAAGCGACTGTAGCGAGCGAGCAAGATTCATCAGAAAAGAGCTCATCAAGCTCTACAGTGTCTGAGGAGAATGCCAAGTCTACTGACAGTTCCACAGTACAAGAGGATAGTACTCGTGTGACAGAGCAAACAGCACCAGCAGAAAGTCAGACAGAGGCAAGCACTGAGACAGAGCAGGTAGAGGATCAAGGTGTCAGTGCTAGTCAAGTAGTATCATCTGATGATAAGTCAGCTAGCGCAGATAGTGTATCAGTGACCAGTGTGTCAAACACTAGCTCAAGCGCTACAGTAGGAGCAGACTTAGCTCCAGCTAGTACGATTGGTTCTCAATCTACCCAGACTAACCAAGAGTCTGCAACCAGTGACAAGGATGCAAAGACAGAGCAGGTCACACCGACAGAGGAGAAACCCACAGAAAAGCTTGTTGCCAATGAGACACAAGCTACAGCTGCAGCGGTTCTTGAAGCAAATCAAGTGGCTACAGATGACAGCAGCAGCAGTCGCAGACGCTCTAGACGCAGCCTATCAGATAGCTCTACAACGCTTATCGACATGCGAGATGCTAATAATAATAATAATAATAATATAGGCGACATCGTCTCAAGTAATCCTAAGGTCATCTCGACAGAAGGTTTTGCTCTGGGTGATATTCCGACCCCAGAGTTGCGATCTGAAGCAAGTGGTTATCAGTACTGGGCTTATGACACAGATCCAAGCCACTATGTCATCGCTGTTGTTGAAAACTTTAGAGGTGGAAAACCGATAGGAGACCCAGCAAATAAGGTTGGAGATGGAAGCGATGCAGACTACGTCTACACTTTTTCTCTCGCTACTGATAAGACAAATCCTGGTACCATCTACGTTGAATTTTATGGGAAACAAAAGCAGTGGCTAGGAGAGACGGTTGTCAAAGAGGGAGAAACACAAAAAAACGGTGGGTTTACCTTTAGAAACGAAAACCAAAGCATTGCTTGGGCAGTCTCTGGTAATAAGATAATAGGTGGAGATACTCTCTACACGTGGAAACGTGCCCAGTCGCACTACTCCGGCAAGGGTCAGTTCGTAGGAGATACCTACCCTATTCCAACTAAGGTGACGTCCACTGTCCAATATGTGGATCAGAGTGGTTCAGAGATTGGGACAGTTTCGATTACCGGTCTATCTGGTCAAAAGTACACCGCACCACTCAAAACGACCATTACTACTGATAGCGGAGGGCAGCTCACCTCTGCCCCTGCAAAGGCAACTGGTGGTTTGACTGTGACAAGTTCAGGGACAGAACTATTAGGACAGCTCTCTAACTGGCATATAGGTTACACCTATACTAATGATTTATCAGGACGTACCTATGTAGCAGTACCCGGTGTGGAAAGTGACTACTATACAGTGCTACCTTCACGCAATAGTGATGGCACCTGGGATGAAACGAGTGCAGAACTTAAAGATCCGTCAGAAGTTAAACCATCTCTCGCTTCAGATGGGCTCGTTGCCGTAACTGCACGTGGTGCAAATGGTGGAGATCCAGCCTATATTCCGATGTCCGAAACAGCATATCGCTATATGGGAACAGTCTCAAATGGTGGTACAACTGCTTCGCAGTATGTGGATAATCCCTTTTCAGGGGGAACAGCAGCACCAGTCTATGTCTTTACTACCATAACGAACAAGACGGTTCCAACCAGTCAAACGGTCACCTTTGAGGGAGCAGGCGATGCGACCCCAGCAACCGACACGCAAAATGACTACAGCTTTAGTGGTAAGCACGATGAGGTGACAGGTAGCGACACATG
>NZ_JANUXX010000005.1 GCF_024814375.1 Streptococcus sciuri | reverse complement strand
TTATACTGAGTTTTATAATCAACCCTTTTTGCTCCAGTAAAGCAAAAAAAGCCACTGAAAAATCAGTGGCACACCAAAACTATCCACTGCCATTATAGCACAAAAAAGCTGTTCGAAAAAAACTTTTGTCAAGGCAATGTGAAATAACGGCTTCTGGACAAGGTCGAAAAAGGAGGTATGGAGGAATGAACGACTGTACAGCCATTACTGGTTAACAACTGGCAAAGCAAATAGGACCAGCTAGGAAACAATGCGTAGCGTATGAGACGAGATAGGAGGCTTAAAGATGCAACATATTTTCACCAATGCGTATGACAATTACACCGCTATGAATAATCATTTTTTAGAGGATGAGAACTTGTCAAGTTCTGCCAAGGGGGTCTTGGCTGTCATCCTGAGCAACAAGGAGGACTGGAAGATCTACCCAGAGGATATCGCCAAGCGATCAAAGGACGGTTTGGCGAGTCATCGGACGGCTTTTAAAGAGCTGGAAAAGCATGGCTACATTCGAACCATCACCAAAAGTCTGGGGCGTGGTAAGGGAGTTAGGCGCTACCGATTTGCGCAAGATGTCCCAATTACGGATGCTTATTTTGAATCCATCAAGGAACGTTTGGAACAAGAGTTATCAACAGACTTATCCACAGATCCTGTTGATAACCCTGTTGATAAGTGTTTTACAACATGCGATTTTACAAGATTGAATTTTTCAACTTTGTAAAATCGCATGCTAACAAATACTAATATTAAACAAGTACTAACAAACAACAAATAATACTTGAGAATAAATAAAAAAATATAAAGACTTTCTGAAAGTTATCCACAGGGAAGAAAAAAGCAACTGGGTATTTTTTGAGAATAGAAGAGGTGATGTCGTGAACATTTATCGTTACAAGGTAAAAGAGACAGGAAAAGTGTTTGTAGGGACGATACCGGAAGCTTCTGAGCATTTTGGCTTTAGCACTGGTACGCTTCTTATCATGCAGCGAAAGGGGGAGCTAGAGCGTGAGGTGGTGGAGAAAATCCCCAATGAACATACCGTTTTTAACGTCAAGATTTACCGTTTTAGCTATCGTGGAGATGTTTTTGAGGGGACTACCACAGAAGCCTTTGCCCACTTTCAGATAGAGCAACATGACCTCTATAAGCTGATGAAAAACGGGGAGATGGGACGTGTTTTTCTGAGAAAGGAAAGAAGAGAAAAGGATAAGGATAAGAAAAGCTCAAGTCATGAGAAAAAGCTGGTGCGTGAGCATTATTTAAAGCGTGCGCAGATGTTAGACTTGGGGCTGTTGTAGAGAAAGGACAAGAGAAATGACAAAAGAGGAAATCATAAATCTATACACGGAAACGCTGGACTTTCACAAGGTGCAGAGGACTTGTAAGCTACCGCCTTTTAGGCTTCATATGCTGTTGACACAGGCTGGGGTGTTGCGCTTACAAGACAAGGTGAACTTTGGGAGTAAACCGCAGCGCCTAGGCGGCAAGGCAGAAGAGCTATTTCAAAAGCTAGTGCCAGAAGCAATTGACGCTAACAGAAACTTCAGAAAAAACAATCCGCAGTATGACTATGTTTATAAAAACTTGACGATTGATGTGAAATACTCTTCGTTGCTTATTAATAAAGCAGGTGGGAAAAAGCCCCACTGGCACTTTAGGGTGGAAGGGACGCAAGATGTTATCGTTGCTTTTCTTGAACGTGAGAAGGGCAGTGAGCTAGATGACCCCATCGTTATCTTTTTGCCGATGGCTTTTATTCCAGAGCAACAAACCGCTATGCATGTGACAGCTGGGAGCTATATCATGACAGACTTTCAGATAGAGGCTGAGGAGTTGTCGTCCTACATCAAGGACTATGCGGAAATGAAAGGAGCGTATGATGGTTAGAAATACATTGCAAGATTTAGACAATCACTTGTTTGAGGCGCTGGAGCGTTTGAACGATGAGGAGATGAGTGAGGAAAAGCTGGAGAAGGAAACCAAAAGGGCGCAAGCGATTAGTAACGTTTCTAAAACGATTATCCAGAACGCAGAGATTAAGCTAAAAGCGGTGGAGCTTCAGCAAGAGTATTTTGGTGAGGGCGGTGGTGAGTTGCCACTGCGTATCCAATGAGAGCCTTCATTCACCTAGATGGGGATAAGAAGAACTTTACACCAGAAAATTTATTTTCGTGTAACTTAGAAGAACTTAAGGTTTTTCACCGTAAAAAGTATGAGCGATTGACCCCAGAGCAGACAAGAACAAGACTACTGGAGATAAGGCTTGAGCTGAAAGTAAAAGAAATGCAAAAAGCCTTGAGGGAGAAGAAGGGAGATAAGAGCCGGTAGAGGCTTGGCATCACCCAAAAACGACCTTTGACAATTGCATAGAGTGCGTGGAGAAAGTTTTAAAAAAATGTATCCAAAATGATTGAATTTTGGATACACTTATGCTATAATAATCTTGTAAGGTTGAGGGAGGTAACCTTAGACAAGGAAACTAGTAGAAAGGAAAAACGGAGCTATGAAACATAGGAAACAAACAGAAAAGCTCTCGGTATCGGATAAGTTAAATATTATCGCAATCATACTTAACATTATCACACTTATACGAGAACTCTTCTAACAACTAAACGAAGCCAAGGAGCTTTACGCTCCTTAATGGTTTCGTGTCTATTGTATCATAGCTCCTAGCAGATTGACAATGGAAAAAGACAAACGTTCTATAGTTATTGCTAGTATCGCCTTAATAACAAGTATCATCGCCCTTGTCATCAGCTTTTTACACTGATAACATGGCTAAAAAAATGGGACGACCGACCAATGACCCGAAAGACTATCAGATGCGCATACGTCTATCTGAAACGCATAAGAACAAGCTTGATGACCTTAGTCAGAAGACAGGAAAGACCAAGGCGGATATCATCCGTGAGGGGATTGACCTCGTCTATCGTTTAGAGAAATAAAAAACGTGTTAGCATCTAACACATTAATAACCACGCGCTCCTATTCAGTAAGAATAGGGGTTTTTATGATGCCAGTAGCAAGTCAAGCCCCTAAGTCACATACGAGCTGGGATTCTCGTTAAAAGCAACCTAGAACCTTTATCTTTGCTAATGGTGCTCGTCTGGTGGCAGTTTATCGGTTTTCGACAGCCGAGCGAGCATAGCCCGTATGGGCTAGAAAAATTTTTTAGAAAGGCCTCCTATTAAGGTTTTCGCTTTAACAACTGATAACGTGTCAGAATCCACGTAAAAAGTGACTTAGAAAGTATATCCTTTAGGTTGCTATCGTCATAGTACAGTAGCTAGACTGGTGTCATAGTCGTTCGATTCGACTACTAGCTATACCGTCAGGCGTTTGTCTTTTGACCATTCGTGAAAACTCCTTAAATAAAATAGATTCTATACAACACAACAATACATGCGAAAAAACGTCTGGCGGAGGCGCTAAGTTTTGTGAAAGGGACTTAGCGTATACAAAAATAAAAGAAAGGTCGATAAAATGGTTAGGAAAGAAAAAAAGAACGCTTATAGGGCGATTATGGAGGAATTGAGATGGTTTACTTGATTTGGCTAGGAGGTTTGGTGAGTAGCAACATGAAAGATTTTATTGCAGTGGCAGTAGTGACAGTGCTTACCCTTATCCTTATTTGGAGAAATACTAGAAAATAGAGGGGCGTTTTGTGAGTGAAAAGTTTTTAGCGATGTTGTTTGTCATCATGCTTATATCTTGCACGTTCGACGTCATCTGCAAGGTATATGATAAGCTGGCTGTAAAGACTGAGTTGGAGAAAAAAGTTGGCAATGAAAAAATAGAAATATTTTTAAAAAAACATTGACAAAACGCAACACAAATATTATAATAAACAGGTAAGGTTGAGATAACCTAACAAATCTAGTAGAAAGGACTTACCACAATGGCTAAACGCAGAAGAAAATGGCTACCGAAACCAAAAGAAGTAACCCTCAAAATCTACTTCATTATGGGTTCGCTAACCATCAAATTCTAGAGATAGTGGAGCGAAAGCTCCCCTATCTGTTTAGTTGATTGTAGCAAAAGTAAGGGTAAAATGCAATGGCTAACAAAGTACTTTACCATAAGAAGTTCAAACATGCCGAAATAACGGTTGAAAAAACCAATCGTAAAGAGAAGATTACCTCTGGCATTGCTTGGGCTATCGTCTTGGGAATTGCTATTTGGTATGTTACGAGATAGCAATGACAACAAAAATGGGAAGACCGATTAAAGGGGATACCAAACGCAATAAACATATGGCTATCAGATTAACAGAAGCTGAGTTTGACAAAATTACACAGTTATCACAAAAACTTGGCCTATCAAAAGCTGATACCGTGGTTAGAGCGGTTGACTTACTCGAAAAATCGGAAAAATAAAAAACGGTTTAAAGGAGAAAAAAGCCATGATGTCTCACGGTCATGTTAACGTAAAAGCTAATCTTATTAACATAAAAGGAGCATCATGAGTAAAGCTTACACTATTTTAAACGAACTCAAAATGCTTGTACCCTACATTCAAAGCCTTGAAGAAGAGCGCACGCAACTTTTGGCATCGCTTTTGACCAGCCCAAAACTAAGCACGATGAAAGTCACAGGCGGTATCAAGCACAAAGTTGATGACACCTATATGAGCATACTTGATATTGATGAAGAACTGGCAGAAGCCTTAGAAAGAAAACGCGAGCTGACCAGACTACTCAAACAACTACCGCATGAAGAAGGCTTGGTTTTGAGAATGGCTTTTATCAACAGATATAGCGAGTACGAGATTAGAGACCGTTTACGCATAGGACGCAATCGCTATTATCGACTGAAAAAGGGTGGTATCAAAAGATTAGACGAGCTTTTACAGGGCGGTACAAATTAACACAAATGAACACCAATTAACACGAAACAACACATTGCAACGTGTTATTATGGTATTATCAAAAAATGAAACAAAGAGCTGTGATGAGTGCAGTTCTTTTTTTGTGAGGTCACTATGTTTGTCATCATTTCCCTTATCTGGCAATGTATTGTTGCAGTCCTTGGGCTACTAGTCTTAGGCTTTCTAGCTCTTATCTGTGTGATGTTTATTGTCGCAGGTTTTCTTAAACTCTTCAAAGGGGCAAAATAATGCCACGTGTCAGAAGATGTCAGTATGACAATTGCCACGCGCTGGTAGAGCTTCCACTACACTACTGCAGCCGTCATATGCAGTACGAAGAAAAGTATAAAGAACAACGTGAGCGCTACAGTCGCAAAAGATACAACAAATACCAACGCAACCGCAAGACCGAAAAGAAAGCACAGTATCAGTTTTACCGCACAAGGCAATGGGTACACCTAAGACAGTCCGTACTGGATAAACAACACTATCTTTGTCAGTATTGCTTAGCACAAGGCAAGCTAACCCCAAACAGTAAAACAGTAGACCATATTATCCCGATTGAAGTCAACCATCAACTAAAAGCTGACAGTACAAATCTAGCTGTGACTTGCAGGACTTGCCACCAGCTAAAAACGCAATGGGAACAAGGCTATTATGGTACAGGTAGCGCCAATCAAGCAACAAACGCACCCCAGATACGAAGCATTGCAACCATCGCCCGTATCATACAAAATAAAAAAGATACCCCCCGCCTATGATTGCCTAAAGAAGAGCCGCCACAAAGTGTTTTCTTACATCGCAGACGATTTTTTCAGATTTTTAAGGGGTGTCATCAACACAGCAGAAAAGGAGGGCAAGCAGTGGTTAAAAATCCGTACTTTAAGCAAAATAAAGGGAAGTTACCAAGCGACCCTCCAAACTACCTAGGAAAAGAAGCAAGGGCAGTCTGGGTGAAAATCGTTCCGTTTTTAGAAGACACACAAAAAGTCAAGCGTGTAGATAGTATGTTGGTGGAGTTGTATTGCACGACTTACGAAGTTTACAAGCTAGCTTATCAAGATGTGAAAGCAAATGGGATACAACAGCCCTTAAAAAAACCGATACAAGCACAAGGCAGCGGAGAGATTTTAGGAGAGCAGTTTTTAGGTTTTAAGAAGAACCCAGCAGTTGCTACGATGAAAGACGCTGTGGATACTCTAAATAAAGTGGCTATTCAGCTGGGATTGACTCCAAAAGGGCGTCAAGACTTGCTTTCTATTGTGGATGACGCTAAGGAGGATAAGCGAGCAGGCGATGCGCTTAAAGCATTCTTTGGAGGGGATAAATGATTGATTTAAGAAAGAGTCATGATGTTATCGGTGCTTATAATAGCCTTGATTTTTCGGAGATTAAAAAGCACTATCAAGACCCTGGGACAAGGTACGCTTTTCGGGTGCTTGATGGGGAGGTTATGGCGGGTTATGCTATCCAGTTGGCTTGTTTTCGTCATCTGAGGGACTTATCTAGGCAGGGGGAGGCTGACTTCCCTTTTGTTTACTCTATCGGTGCTTTTAATAAGTTTTTGAAGTTTACAAGCATTATCCCAAATATCGATAACTTAGATGAACCGTTACATTTGATGGACTGGCAGTTGTTTATCTTTAGTCAGATGATAGGTTGGCTAGATGATAAGGGTTTGCCTCGTTTTTCAAATATTGTCTTGTCGATTGCAAGGGCGCAGGGTAAGACGATGATAGCGGGTATTTTGGAATGTTATTGTTTTTTGATTGAGGCGCTGGGGCAAAGCAACCAAGATTTTCTGGTGAGTTCGCTTAATTTTGAGCAGACGATGAAGCTTTTTGGCTATATTAAGTCCATGATGGGGCGGATTATTGAGCGTGAACCGTTTAAGAGTTTGGCTAAAGAGATGGGGGTGCAGTTGTATTCGCGTGAGATTAAGGCTTTGGCAACCAATAACGCTATTCAGACGATTTCTTTTGAGTCAGGGAAGTTTGATAGTAAGCACTTTAAGTTGGCGGTAGCTGATGAGGTTGGGGAGTTAAGGGTTGATGATGGGATTTCTAAGATTACTTCTGGGCAGGTGAATACAGAAGGGTCACGGTTTATTGAGATTTCAACTTCTTACACGGTGCCAGATGTGCCTTTTCACAGGGAGCAACAAAAGCTAATCGAGGTGATGGAGCGTGATTTTGACCGTGCTGGTGATGATCAGTTGTGTCTTATCTGGTGTCAAGATAGTCTTGAGGAGACTTTTAAACCCGAGACCTGGTATAAGAGTAATCCGCTACTGTATCTAGATAGTCATCGTGATAACTTGATGAAAAGTCTGGTGTCTGAGCGTGATAAGAAGATGATGATGGGTAAGCTCTCTGATTTTCAGGTGAAAAACATGAACATGTGGCTAAATGCGGATAGTCATTCTTTTTTAAAGTTAGATGATATTGAGAAGGCGGTTATCTCGGAGTTTGATATTCGCAATCGTCAGGTGTATGTGGGGGTGGACTATTCGCTCTTTAGTGATAATACGGCGCTTGCTTTTATCTATCCGTACGCAGATGATAAGGGGGCGATGAAGTGGCATATTGAGCAACATTCTTTTATCCCGTGGCAGCAGGCGGGTAGTCTGGAAGCTAAGGAAAAAAAGGACGGGATGAACTACCGTGAGCTGGCGCGTGAGGGCTACTGTACGATTACAAGCCATCCGCAGGGGCTTATCAATGATGACCAAGTCTATGAGTGGCTGGTGAACTATATCGCAGATAATCAGTTGGATGTTATCTTTTTTGGCTACGACGCTATGGGAATGACAAGGGTTATCAAGGCTTTAGAGATGAATACCAGCTATCCTTTGCAACCTATCAGGCAGCGGACAAGCGAGCTAAAAGACCCGACGAAGTTTTTGCAGACGCTCTTTATCGAGGGGAATGTGACAAGGCTGGATGACCCCATCATGAAAAAAGCGCTCTTGAACGCGGTCATTGTGGAGGATAAGGTGGGGATACAGGTGAGTAAAACCACCGCCAGTTATAAAATCGACGTGGTGGACGCTATCATCAACGCCCTTTATCAGGCAATGTTTCACTTTGAAGACTATGGCTTGCCAAATGATAGGGGCTATATGGTGGAGCATATGAGTCAAGAGGCGGTCAGAGAGTGGCTGATGTCAGAAGAGTCAGGGGCTATCTCTGATGAGGACTACTGGTAAGGTGTCCATGATAATAAAATAAGCATGTTTTTTTAAAAAAGGGTTGACTTATGTACGTGCTTATTGTATCATATAAGTACGGGCTTATATGAAAGGAGGAACTCCTATGAGCCCTAAAAAGGGCAGACCTATAAAGGGGAAAGCTAAGCGAGATAGACGTTTAGAGATACGTTTGACTGCTGATGAGTATAAAATGATACAAAAAACAGCAGATAGGCACGGAATTTCTAAAGCGGATTTAATCGTTGAAGCGGTAAACTCTTTTAAGTCTTATAAATAAAAAAAGTTCCTAACGTGTACGGTCGCCAAACTATACCACGTTAGGAACTCCCAGCGCCCCCAAATACAAAAGGGCGGTATCACAAAAAATGGATACGTAAATATTATAGCATGCGTACTCTATTTTGTGAACAGTTGAGTACGCTTTTTGTGTACTCGGGTTCTTTGACAACTAAATAGGGTACGCAGAAAATATTTGAAAAAAATTCGTTTAGGGGTTGACTTATGTAGCCACTTAATGTTATTATATTTACGTGGATACAAAAGGAGGGAAATATGACCACACCTAAAAAACTTGGTCGCCCCACCTCTAATCCTAAAAATCATAGTAAACGTTTGAGAATGACAGATGATGAAGTTGAAAAACTTGATTTTTGTGTCAAAACAACTGGTAAAACGCAGACGGATATTTTGATGTTAGGATTGGAAAAGGTATACCAAGAACTCAAAAAATAGTGTATAACCCGCCTTCGCCAAAATTTGAGCTATACACTATCGCACATACTTAAAAGAAGTACACAAATATATTAGCATGTGTACCCTTTTAAGTCAAGTTTGATAAGGGTATTTTTTGTACCCAAAATGAGGAGGAAGACAAATGAAACTATTGAAAAAGCTATTTAAGAGACCTAAAAAGATGACGGAAGCACAGTGGCGCAAGCTGGAGTTTGAGAGACAAATGCAAGAAGCGCTTGCCAAAAAGAAATGGGAGAGCTATGAAGTGAGTGTGGCTGCCTATAATCGTGCGCATGGATTGCCTGAAGATGAACTTGTACATAGAGGGGCATAGGAAGACGAGAACGCCCCTAAAATCGACGAAAAACCATTTTGGGTATAATTCTATTGATTTTATCTAAACGCGTTAAAAAGGGGCTTAATTTGCAAAATACGACGTTTCGTATTTTTTGAGACAAACGAAGAGGGAGAAAAAACATGACGGAAAATAACTTGACGGTGCTTAGTGATTTGCTAGCACGTAACGCAGAACTTGAGACGAAGGTGCTAAAGTTGCAACAGGCTTTAGCAAGAAGGCAGTCAGAATCAACGGTCGAGTTAGATAAAGCGATGTATAAATTTCACCAGCAATTACTGCAGCCAGAGATGACTGGGAAGAACCCTTTTTTAGGGAATAAATATGCAACCTTGTCTGATATTGACAAAAGTTTGCGAAAGGCTTTTGAGGGGACAGGCTTGTCCTACAGTCAAGACGCTTGTACAAATGTTGAGCGTGGGACGGTATCGGTGACGACGACTATTCACCATGAGAGTGGGGAGTATCGGAGCTATGGCCCTTTTGAGCTAAAGCCAGCTAAAGCGGACGTACAGGGCTACGGTGGTGCAGTGACCTATGCAAAACGCTATCAAGTCTCAGCGGTATTTGGGATTGTGGCTGACCCTGATGACGACGGTGAGAGTGCTATGGATAGAGGTCAGACGACAAAAGCCCCGAAACGTGTGGCAAGTAAGCAAGCAAAAGAAGCACCAAAAAAGGATAAGCAAGAAATCATCAAGGAAAAACTGTTAGAAAAGGTCGGCGGTTTAGGTGCAAATGAAGAGCTAATCAAGGCTTGGCAGGGGCTACCAGCAGAAAAGGCAATTGCCGATATGACCCAGTGGCACAACAATAGACAAGCACAACAGACGGAGTTAGCGTTTTAGGGGGTAGATGATGACGGTAGTTAAGGATTTGGAGGCGGTCAGCATTGAGTGTACCCCTGCCACGGTTGCTTTTAAGGACTATGATAGTTTTGTAAAGAATGTGGAGAGGGCGGTTGCGCTCTATAGCAGTGTTGACCTTGAGGAGACAAACATCAGCGAGGTTAAGCAAGCAAGAACTGAGCTAAATAAGCTGATAGCACGCCTTGAGACGGAGCGTAAAGAGGTCAAAAAGCAGGTCAATAGCCCTTATGAGACCTTTATAGGCTTGTATGCACCGCCTTATGAGAAACTACAAGCGGTGGCTAGTGGCTTGAAAAAGCAGATTGACGCTTACGATGATGAACAAAAGAAATTGCGAAAAAGCACGGTTAGTCACTACCTAGAGAGGGCGGTTGAGACGGTGCTAGTTGAGACGAAAGTCCAGCTGGACGCTGAAAAGTTGATAAGTGAGTACGCCGATAACTTTATCAAGGTGAGTGACTTTAAAAAAGATAGTTTTGTCTTGACGAAAAAGACGACAGAGCAACTAGACGCTCTTGTCTTGGCAGAGCTGGGAAAGGAAGAAAAGCGCCTTGAGGAGAGGGAGCTTATCAAACAGACTTGCCAGAAGTACGCTTTATCGGCTTATAGCTATCTGGAACATCATAAGAACGGCAAGAGCTTGCCAGAAATCTTTGAGATGATAGAACATGAGCGTGAGCATATTTTACGCCTTGAAAAGGAAATCGCCGCCAAAAAACAAGCGGAGCTTGAGCGTCAAAAAAAGCTGGAAGAGACAGCTAAAAGACAAGCAAAAGAGACAATCAAGGCTTATGATAGTGAAACAGGTGAAATCCTAGAGGAGGCAGACGAGCCAGTCTATGATGTGGTGTTAAAATTCACCCTGACACAAAAACAGGCGCTATCCTTTAGAGCGTTGTTAGAAAAAGAAGGCATTGCCTTTGAAGTTATTCAGAAAATGAAAGAGGTTGAACATGATTAATAACGTAGTTTTAGTAGGTCGTATGACAAGTGATGCAGAATTGCGCTATGTTGGTGAACAGGCGGTAGCTAGCTTTACCTTGGCGGTTAATCGCCCTTATAAAAATCAAAATGGTGAACGTGAGGCGGACTTTATCAAGATTGTGATATGGCGTAAGCAAGCTGAAAATCTCGCTAACTTTGCTAAAAAGGGGGCGATGATTGGGGTGGTCGGTCGCATCCAGACACGCCATTATGACAATAAAGAAGGTCAGCGTGTATACGTGACAGAAGTCATCGCAGATAGCTTCCAGTTGCTAGAAAGTCGTAACCAGCAAGCAGAAGCTGAAAAAACTGGGCTAGCAGGTAACCCAGTGGCTATCGATGACGCTGATTTACCCTTTTAGTGAGGTGAGTGTATGGTATGGATAGTTGAGCTAAGAAAACGGCGGTACGCCCATAGCGATGACGTACCAACACGCTATTCTTTTGAAACGAAAGAAGAAGCCGTGGCTTTTAGAGAAAGCCTAGTCCTTTCATCAGAGATTTACCAGAAGGAGTACCTGAGATGATAATCATTGTCCCCTTTAAACCAAAACCGCAGGAGAGAGCAAGGTATAGTTGCCGTGGCGGTTATGCAAAGGCTTATGAGAGTAAACCCATGAGGGATTGGCGTAATGCGGTGACAAGGTGGTTTAAGAAGAACTACAAGGGGGAGTTTTACGAGAGTGCGGTTAAGGTCGATGTGACCTTTTACATGGAAGCACCGCTCTATCTGTGTAAAAAGCCAGCAAAAAGAGCGCTTAAAAAGACTTGGGAACAGTACTACCGCTTTACTGAGGAGCGCATATGGCACGATAAGAAGGTCGATATAGACAATCTGGTGAAGTCCGTTTTTGATAGTATCACTAAAAGCGGTGTGGTTTGGCTAGATGATGGGCTTGTCAGTTGCGTAACAGCACGTAAACTCTATAGCCCCAAACCGCGTATAGAGCTGAAAATTGAGGTGGCTGGTGAGGTATGATAGGCGTATCAAAAAAAGCCAGAAAGTCAAGCTAAAGGAGGACAAACATGCTACTAAAACAATTTTTAAGAGGACTGTGGGCAAACTTTGATATTGTGATGTTTTTGATGGCTGCCATCACTTTCAACGTAACCATGTATTATGTGGGGCGGATTGCTTTTGGTATCACGCTTAGCGTGACCTTTGTCTTAGTCGGCTTAGTGTCTGAGCTGATAGCAGGGCAAAAGGGGGACTAGTCACGCGCAGGGTTTTAGTTTAAAACGTTTTGGCGATAATAAAAGGTTTAAAAAGACAACAAAAAAGCGCAAGAAAATTTTCATCTTGCGCTTTTGCGCCACTAAACTAGTGACAAACCATTTTTCTCCTCCCTTTTTGCTCATCCAGTATACCACGCAAGGCGTGGTGTTTACTGGGCAAAAAAGGAGGCTCAAAATGGAACAAATAATCCTTGTTCTTATTTTACTCTATTTGCTGACAAATAGCAAGGATAAATAAGGCGCAAAAGCGAAAAGCCCCAAATGGTAACCCATTTGGGGCTACTCAAAAAGTAAAAAAGTTCAAAAAAATCAAAAAAGGGCTTGACAATCTATAGTATAGGCAGTATAATAGAGATGTAAGGTTGATAAAGACCTTAACAAAATAGAAAGGGGTTAGCTCAGATGGCTAAACATCAAGAAAAGCCCAAACATGAAGAATTTGAGTTTGAAATTCAAATCTTCAAGTTCAGGCTAAAAATCAAAAAGTTAATCAAGTGGTAAGCTTGATTGGCTAGGAGGTGAAAGCCTCCTCCCCTTGGTAAGAGGGGATAAGGATAGTTTAGCACGTTTGTCCTAACTCTGCAAGGAAAAGAGGGAAAACATGGACTGGAAAAAAGTCTTAATTGGTGAGCAAAAGACCATCAAGCACGTCTCAAAAGATGGCAGTACAAAAGTGGAAGTGTCCTATAGGGCGGGTTTATTGCCTAACCTAGCGGTGGGTGCGGTATTTGCTTTGTTGATTTGGTGGTTATTTTTTTAAGGGGGGAATATTATGGCGGTTGCTGACGCTCAAAAAAGAGCCACGAAAAAATGGAATGAAAAAAATAGGGAACATCGGAACTATATGACAAAACGCTCAACGGCGCGTGGGTTTATCCGAAATAATGCAACGCTTGCTGACTTGGAAGAGTTAGAGGGGCTTATCAAGGAAAAGCGCAAAGCCCTTTTAGAGAATAGCTAAAATCTCAGTGATGACTGAGGTTTTTTATTAAAAAAAGTCTGTAAGTCCTCTTGACTACTATCATAAAAAATAGTATAATAGATGTATAAAGTAAGAAAGGAGGTAGGGCAGATGGTAGAGATACTAAAAAGCCTACAAGAACATGATTTAGCTATTGTCATCATGGTTGTAGGCTTGGCAAGAGAAGCAAGACTTCGTCATAAGCAAGTGTTACAGCACAAGCTAGAAGTCATGAAGCTTTCTCATCGAAAATAAGAGTAAGGGGGTTTTCGCCCCAAGCTCTTATCAAGTGTATCATCATCTGCCTTAAAAAGCAATGCTAGTTTATGGTTTAGCCATCTTGTGGTTAGTGCTGTTTATCGGTAGGCACATTCACAAAAGGTATCTGGATAGGGAGTTAGAAAAAATAAAAGAGGCGTTAAAAGAGCATGATTGAAGTATTGGAAAAAGAGGAATTACTGGCATTTTTGACCAGCCATTCACGCTATCAAATCGCAAAGGCGACTGGGATTTCTGAGCAGACCTTGGCAAACTACGCTAAAGGGCGTACAGATGTCGGCAACATGTCCTATAATAACGCTCTGAAGTTGACGGAATACGCTAAAAAAGGGGTCAGATGACCTCCTTTTTAGTGGTTATTGGTTACTAATCCTTTAGGCTCTCCATAAGGGAAGCAACGTCTGAAAAACACTCACTCATATTTTGATTGTTTTTTGTCTCTTCGATGGTACAAGAAAGCTCCTCTTTTTTAGTCATCAGTGGGTATTTCGTTTCGGTAATTTCTTTCATGATGTTTCTCCTAGATTTTTTGTGTCATTTTTGTCTTCTTTGTTCCCTGTAAACAACCCAACAACCCCTACAGCAGTTGTACCACTCAATAAAGTGCCTGTTATGGGATGGTTTTTATATATCAAAAATACTCCACCAGCTACTATAACAAGAGCGATAATAAAACCTAAAAATTGTCCTAACTGATGTGAGCGGAGGTTGCCTGCTAGGTATCTTTCCTCCATTTTGCGCCTATGCTCAGACTCTCTTATCCCATTTTGTATAATCATCTCAGCAGCCTTAGGATATAGCTGATTATATCCCTTTAAAATATCAGGATGTGGCATATCACCTTGATAAATTTCCAACTTTTCAAGAACAATCTGCCTTTCCTCTTGGGGTAGTTTTTCAACTTTATCAACTAGGTCTTTGGCTTTTGCCAACTCTTTTACAGTATTATTTTTCTTTATAGGCAAACTTCAAAGCCTCCTCATTAAGTTCTTTTACAGATTTCGCATAATCACGTTTTAGCTTTTTTCCATCTGATAACCTATCAGAGGGAACCCTAGGAATATCTTTATTTGTAAAAGCGACTGGCAAAGATAGGTGAGAAAGCCCAGAAGCTAACATTTTCAACACATTTCGCTTATAAAATAGAATATCTTCGTACATTCTTATCCCCTTAATTCTATCTATTCTAATTGATTTCAATGTACTATATTTTTACAAGATTTGTCAAGTTATTTAGTCGTGTTTTACTATTGACGTTTTTTTCAAAAAAAGGCAAAAGGTTAACATACCATCTATAAGTTGATAACTTAAAAGTTATTAAAATAATGGTTTAAAACAGTTGACTAGTGCATTAAAATGTAGTATAATAGAGATATAAAGTAAGAAAGGGGGAAAGAGATATGCTTAGTCGAAAGAAGAAAGCAAAAAAAGAACCGTGGCTAGACGGTCCTAAAGCTCTAATCATCTCAACAGTAGTAACTGCATTTGTTGAGTTGATAAAACACTTCTTTTAAGTAAGAAGTGTAGGCAGTGAGGGGCACATGCCCCTAGCTGTTACTTTCGATTGTAGCATAACTCTTTTCTAGACGCAATGAAAAACAAGAAAGATGGTTTTTATATTGGTATCGGTATTGGGCTTTTAGTCCTCTGGTGGCTTAAGATTTGGCTTTTAGGATAGACGAAAAGAACCATTGAGTGTAGAGCTCAAGGTTCAGGTCGTATGGGAATATAAAATAATTATAACACATCATTTTTAAAAAAGCTAGTCAAAAATAAAAAAAAGGTGACAAATGAAAGATAAAACAAAATGGGAAATTGCCTCTGGTGTTATTTTAATGATTATCTGGGGGATTGTTCTTTATAATCTGTTTTGGTGACGATAGGTCAAAGGAGGGGAAAATATGGCGGTTGCGGATTTGGATAAAATCAGAGAATTACTAGATACGGTGACGGCTTATCAAATCGCAAAGGCGACAGGAATTAAAGCGACGACAATAAGCAGGTGGGTGACTGGTAAAACCCCACTTGAGAAGATGAGTTTGGCGCATGCTATCAAGCTAACCGAATATGCTAAGGAAAGAGAAAAAGCGTAAGAAAAACTTAGGCTTTTTTGTTTGTGATAAAAAAATCAAAAAAGACTTGACAATCTATAGTATAGGCAGTATAATAGAAGTATAAAGTAAGGAAAGGGGGAAAGAGATATGCTTAGTCGACGCTACAAGCGCTGTAAGGGCAAGAAAAAAGAACCATTGAGTGTAGAGCTCAAGGTTCAAATCATTCTAGCAGTTATAGGTTATATCCTTCAATTGCTAGAGTGGTTCTCTAAAAACTAGAGTGATGGGGTGAAAATCCCCACACTTTAGTGTAGCTTGATTATAGCATATCTCGACGTAAAAATGAAGCCTAACAAAAGATTTTGGTTAAATGTCGGCTGGGTGATTGTGGTACTCATCTGGCTGTCTGTCATCTGGAACTTCTTTTTCTGATAAAAAATAGCCAGTGACCAAAGCGGTCACTGGCTCAATCGTAGCCTATACAACAATTTATCATTAAGATGGGAATTGTAGTATAATAAAGACTAGGACATCAAAGAAGCTACTGTTAGTATAACATATCGCATTCAAAAAAACAAGTAAAAAAAGAAAAAAGCATAAGAGAGGAAACGCTTATGCTTTTTTTGGTATTTTAAATCCGCATCAAGGAGTTTAAAACCCATGAAGATTAGATATTATTTTACGCTATTTCCTTTTTGTTGTCAAGGGGGAAATATTATTTTTTTGGTCGTGAGATCTAGAAAGGAGAGCTATGCCATTTTTTCGTTTTACAAATAGCGCCAATAAAGAGCCGCCACAGGGTGAGGAGGAAGCGTATGGGCTAAGTTCCTTTGACCTTGAGCAGTTATTTTCTGCTGGAGACTGGGTATCGGCTTATGAAGCGCTGAAAAACTCGGATTTATTTGCTATTGTCAATCAATTGTCAAACGACTTGGCAAATGTCACTCTAACGGTGGAAAAAGCGCGTTTACAAGGGATTGTCAATAACCCTAGTAATAGTGTGAGTAGGCACAGTTTTTATCAGTCGATTTTTGCACAGTTGCTTTTAGGCGGTGAAGCCTTTGTTTACCGATGGCGTAATGCAAATGGGTCTGATGTGAAGTGGGAGTTTTTAAAGCCCTCACAGGTAACGCAGTACCCCTATGAGTATGAAGAGGGGCTGTATTACTCTATCAGTTTTTTAGATCCGAAAATAGCGCCTAAAAGTCATGTCCCACAAAACGATATATTGCATTTTAAATTGCTGTCTATCGATGGGGGCAGAAGTGGGGTTAGTCCTCTCATGGCTCTTGTCAATGAACGTGAGATTCAAAAAGCGTCTCACCGTCTAACTCTGGACGCTCTGAAAAACTCCCTAAACGCTAACGGTGTCTTGAAAATCAAGAACGGGGGCTTGCTGTCCATGAAAGAAAAGCTGGCACGCTCAAGGGCGGTACAGCGTCAGATGACGGGAGGCCCCTTGGTACTTGATGACCTAGAGGAGTTTTCACCGCTTGAAATCAAGTCCAACATCTCGCAGTTGCTCAATCAAGCTAACTGGACAACAACGCAGTTTGCCAAGGTCTATGGTATCCCTGATAGCTATCTGGGAGGGCAAGGGGATCAGCAGTCCTCGCTTGACCAGATAAAAGGGCTCTATGCGCATGCTATCAACCGCTATATGCAACCGCTGGTGAGTGAGCTTTCCTTTAAGTTGGGGACGGCAATTGATGCCAATATCTATCCAGCGATTGACCCAGTGGGGGATGGCTACGCGCAGACAATCGCTAACCTGGTGTCTCGTGGTACGCTTGCCCACAATCAAGGGGTCTTTCTCTTGAAGCGAGCGGGCTTTTTGCCTGAGGACTTACCAGAAGCGGACGGAACTATTTTACAGGTAAATAGTCCTAAAGACACCATGAAAGGAGGTGAGGAAAATGGGGACAATTGATATAAAAGGCGACGTCGTGGACAATCTCTATGGCACTTTTTTTGACTACTGGGGGATAGATAGTGTCTATCCGAAAAAGGTGAAAGAAGCGATTGATAAGGATGAAGACGATGAGCTGGTATTAGATATTGCATCAAATGGTGGTGATGTCTTTGCAGCCAGCGAAATCTACACGATGTTAAAGGCAAGCGGTAAAAAAATAACCGTGCGCGTGCAAGGTCTAGCTGCCAGCGCTGCCAGTGTGATTGCCATGGCTGGTGATGTCATCAAGATGAGCCCAACAGCGCAAATGATGATCCATAAGGCAAGCAGTAGCCTTTTTGGGAATGCGGATGATATGCGCCACAATGCTAAGACACTAGATAGTGTGGATAGTGCCATTGTCAACGCTTATAAACTCAAAACAGGGCGAGATGAAGCCGATATCTTGCAACTTATGCAAAATGAAACGTGGATGAGCGCCCAAAAGGCTATTGATATGGGCTTTTGTGATGAGATAATGTTTGTCGATGAAAAACAAGCACTCATCACCAATAGCCTACACAGTCTACCGAGCAAGGCGGCACTTAATACTTTTTTAAATGGGCTTGCTAAAGAAAAAAGCACAACAAACCTAAAAGAACGAAAACTTGCGATTTTGCAAGGAAAGGAGATAACACATGACTAAAACCGTAAATGAACTCAATGAACTCTGGATTGCAGCAGGGCACAAGGTGGAAGATTTGAACGAAGAAATCAATACAGCGCTAAATGATGACGCTTTTTCTGCTGAGGCTTTTAAGGAGCTAAAGAACAAGCGTGACAATGCCAAGGCACGTCGTGACGCTCTACATGAACAGATGATTGAAGCACAAGCGCAGGCAGTGATAGATATGTCAGATGATGAGGTAAAAGAACTTACCGCTACTGAAAAAGATGTCAAGGACGCTTTTGTCAAGGACTTTGTCGCTATGGTAAAAGGCGACCCAACGATTTTGGCACAAGTCGGCTCTGAAACAGATGAGTCTGGTAATGCGGTGGGATTGACTATCCCGCAGGACATCCGGACAACGATTAACAAGCTCGTGCGTCGTTTTGATAGCCTTGAACAATATGTCAATAAAGAGGCGGTCACAACACAGGCAGGTTCTCGTGTCTTTGAAAAATGGTCTGATATTACACCACTCACCAACCTTGACGCTGAAGACGGCGCTATCGGTGACAATGACGACCCTAAACTGACGCTTGTTAAGTACGCTATCAAGCGCTATGCTGGTATCACAACGGCGACTAATACCCTTCTAAAGGATACGGCGGAAAATATCCTTTCTTGGCTGTCTGAATGGATTGCTAAAAAAGTGGTGGTAACACGCAATCAAAAAATCATTGAGGTACTGGACGCAGTCCCAACGAAATCAACCATTACAAGTTTTGATGATATTAAGGACTTAGCACTAAAAGGAGTTGACCCAGCTATTCGCTCAACTTCTTTCTTTTTGACTAATACATCTGGGATAGCTGAGTTAGCGAAGGTGAAAGACGCTTTTGGGAACTATCTCTTACAGCGTGATGTGACCCAACCTGAGCGCTATCTCATCGAGGGGAAAGCAGTGGTTGAAATCGCTGATAAGTGGTTACCAGATAATAAGGGCAATCATCCCCTTTACTTTGGGGACTTGAGACAAGCGGTAACGCTCTTTGACCGTGAACATCTCTCCCTTTTGACAACCAATATCGGTGCTGGGGCTTTTGAGAAAGACTTGACAAAAATCCGTGTTATTGACCGCTTTGACGTGGTGGCAACGGATAAAGATGCCTTTGTAGCTGGGTCATTTAAGACAATCGCTAATCAAGTAGGTAACATCAATACGACCTATACAGAAGTTCAAGGCACTCAACAAAGCTAGGAGGTAGGCTATGGATAACTCTGCCGCAGTAGAGGAGTTAAAGGCGATGATGGCAGTAGATGGCAATGATGACGATAAACTCATTGAAAGCTATATCGTGGCAGCTATCGCCTTTATCCAAAATGCTATCGGAAGTGATGAAGCCTTTTACTCTCAAAAAGAGGTAGCACCCCTCTTTGATGTTGCAGTTAAGGCTCTGGCTGGTAGTTACTATCAATACCGTATCGCGCTTAGTGATACACAGACGTATGCTATCGACCTGACTTTACATAGTATCGTGGGGCAGTTAAGGGGCTTGTATGAGAGCTACCTAGAGGAGGTAGAGAATGGTTAGGCGTTTGTTACCATCTGCTTTTAATAAAAAAGCGGCCTTTTGTACCATGACCTCAAAGCCCAATGCGGCAGGGGTCAACGTGCCTAGGCTAGAGGTAGCCTTTAGCTTACATGTCAAGCCTCAAAAGCGTACGCTAAACCAGCAGTATCAAGCTACACAAGCTGGGCTAAGTGATACAATCGTTATCGTCTGTAGGCATACGAAAGGGCTAAAGGAAAGCTATAAGGTGATGATGGATGGCGTGACCTATGATATCGTCACCATCAGCTCTGATGAGGGCTTTGGCTTTTCAAAGTATGACTACATCACACTTAGAGCGCAAAAGAAAGTGGGGCGGTGATATGGCTGGAATAGATAGCGCCCTAGCTGAGTGGCTAGAGGAGGTCAAGCACCTAGCTGACCTCACCCCTAAAGAACAAGCCAATATCACGAAGGCGGGGGCTGATGTCTTTAAGTCTGAACTGGAGAAAGAGACAAAAAAGCGCCACTACTCAAGTCATAAAAATAGCGTCTATGGGCACATGGCAGATAACCTAGCTGTACAAGCTAAAAATATTGATGGGCGCATGACTGGGGTATCAACGGTAGGCTGGAACAACCCCTACCACGCCTCCAATGCTCGCCGTCTAAATGATGGCACAAAAAAATATAAGGCTGACCACTTTGTGACAAATGTCCAAGATAGCCAAGTGGTGCAAGCTAGAGTCTTACAGGCTGAAAAAGAAGCCTATGAACGCGTAATAGAGAAAAAGAGGTGAGTTATGCTTGCGACAATAGAAGTGAAAAACCTGATAGAAGAGGGAGACTTTCCAGAAATTGACGCTATCTATACGGTCAATCTCCCTCATGAAATGCAAGAAAACACAGATAAAACCCTAGTCCTTATCACGGAGGTTGACACCAGTCTTGACCTTGTGGGCAATGACACCTTTTTTGGTCTGCGTAACCAGGTGGAAATTCAGTTGTTTTATCGCTTTGATCTCCCAGATGACTTTGATATGGAGGGCTTTGAGCTTAGGCTCTATCGCTACCTCAAGGAAAAGCACTGGGCGATTACAGATATAAGAGAGCACACGTTAGATCCTGACACCTTACAGGTGACAGCGGTCTTTTACGTGGCTTGTGAGAAAATCATCTAAAAGGAGAAAAAAGAAATATGGCAGTAGTCGGTTTAAAAATGGTGACCTTGGCTTTAGTGGATGCCAAGACGCAACAAATCATCACAGGAGCTCAAGGGCTTTCTGAAACAGGGATTGTCAATGTCGACAACACGATGTTAGGAACAAAAACAGCTAATATCACAAACCTAGAGGGGAGTGTGACAAAAGTCTCTGGAAACAACCAAGTGCAAGATGTCTATGTGGGTCCTGGTAGCCCTCAAGTCGCCTTTGACTTTAATAACCTTGACTATAAGGTCAAGCAAAAAATTCTAGGACGGAGCTTAGTCAATGGTGGCTATGTGAAGTATGGTAGTCAACCACAAGTGGCGGTACTCATCGAGACGCAAACCCTTGACCGCAGAAACTCGGTTTACTTTGGCTTTGGGGCTGGTATCTTCCAAGAGACGGCGCAAAATATCGGCACAGATACCGATACCGCCCAAACACGTAACGACGACAGTCTGACCTATACCGCGCTATCTACACAGGCTTTTGGCGGTGAAGCCTACAAGATCTACTACTCTGCTCATGCTGCCTTTAGTGCGGCTAAGATGTGGCAAGAGGTGCTAGGTGGCTATACGGAAACGACTGCTAGTAATCAAGGATAGTCACTAATAGTCAGTAAAGGTCAGTAATGGTCAGACTTTTTAAAATGAGGTAAAAGGGCGCAAGGAGCGCTCTTTTATTTTTTGTGAGAAGGAGAAAACATGGCAGATATCAAAACGGTGGCGATAAAAGAGTTGGCAAAAAAGCCTTTTATCATCGCAACGACAAACCGCAACATGCGACGTATGCAAGAGTTTCAACTGAGTGTCGCAAAGCTCTCTGATGTGCCTGATGAGGACTATCTAGCACAGGTAGAAGCTGGAATTGCACTCATCAATGAGACGATTGCTTTTTTACGCTTTATCCTAGATCTGGACGATAAACAGGCGGAAATTCTGGAGAATATGGACTATGAGGAAACGCAAAAAATCGCTCAAAAAATCACTGGGCGCATGATGGGCTTGACAGAAAAAGAGTTAGAAGAGGAACAAGCCCCAAAGGAAGCCTAGACTGGGGGAGACGTGTTTTTGAGCTGGAAAATGTCATTGCTGATATGGACTTGGCAGAAAAGCACGCGCTGATGACCTTTGGCTGGACGCTAGAGGAGTATGAAAATGCGGATTATTTTCGCTTGATGGAGGTCATGACAGCAAAAGAAGCAAAAGATCGCCCAGTTGACCCACTGACCTTTTTAGGCTTAGAAAGGAGGTAGCATGGCTAAGAAAATACAAGCGCAGATGTCAACGGAAATCGCTCTTGACGTGGTCAAGGCGAGCCAATCGGTGCGTCAGTTGACAAACGTGGTTAATAGTGCCACCAATGCATGGAAAGCGCAAGAAGCGCAATTAAAAGCCGTTGGGGACTATACCAAGGCGGCAGAAACAAAATACCAAGGCTTGGGAAATGCCATTGAAGCGCAAAAAGCAAAAATAGACAACCTCAAGCAAAAGCAAGCTGAACTCAAAGGCAGCACCACTGAGACGGCTGGCGAGTATCTCAAGTATCAACAACAAATCGACCAAGCCACAACTAGACTAGCTAGCATGGAAGCCCAACAGACAAAAGCCAAGCAGTCGATGGACTACTACAAGTCTGGGCTAGCTGACTTGCAAAAAAGCTATAAGGCGCAAAATGACCTAGTCGATAGCAAGATTAAACGCCTAGAAGCTGAGGGCAAGGAAGAGGAAGCGCAAAAAGCGCGCGTGTCTGGTCTCAAAGAAGCCATTTTAAATCTCTCAAGGCAGTACGAGACACAAGAGAAAATGCTCACGAAGATTGCTAGAGAAAGCGGAGAAGCTAGCGAGGCTTATCACAAGCAAAAAATAAAGCTAAATGAAACAGCTACCGCCATGGCGAAGGCTAAAGGCGAGCAAGACAAACTCAATGCGGAGCTAAAAAAACTAGGTGAGCACCCTACACTTGTCCAAAAACTCAAGGAGAAGATGAAAGGGCTAGGTGAGGAGACAGAAAGCGTCGGTAAAAAGGCGCACCAGACAGGCTCTATCTTTACCAGTGTCTTTAGTGCCAATGTGGTCTCAAGTGCCTTTGTAGGCGGTCTAGGTCGGGCAAAAAGTCTCTTTTCTGAACTTTTGCAACAGGGTAATGACTATATCCGCTATCAAGAAGTCATGACAGCGTCATGGACGACCCTAACAGGCTCTGCAAAAGAGGGGCGTGCCATGGTGGATATGACCAACGATATGGCACAAGCCGCCTCAAACAGCGCCCAGATGGTCGATGAGCTGAATAAAAAAATATACTCTGTTACTCACAGCGCAGACGACACGAAACAGCTCACAAACACCATTCTGACTTTGCAAGACGCTTTTGGTGTAGCGGATGACGCCGTCCAAAACTTTGCCACACAATGGGGGCAAATGCTTGGTAATGGTAAGGTTCAAGCGCAGGACATGTTGTCCTTTATGAACGTTTTCCCGACTATCAAGCAGGAAATGATTGGCGTTATTTCAGAGATGAAAGGCGGTGCTGAAATCACCAACGCTACTTTTGCTGAAATGCAGAAGAACGGTGAAGTCACAGCTGAAATCGCCAACAAAGCCTTGCAACGGATGGGCGAAAAGTATAAGGACGCCACCAAAAACTTTGCCAATACGACTGAAGGGCTGGAGCGCACCATAAAAGGAAGGGGTCCCGCCCTAATCGCAGCGGTTGAAGAACCCTTCTCAAAAATGAAAAATCCGCTTTTAGCAAAAGCTTCTGAGTGGATAGCAAGCGATGAGACAAAGAAGCGCTTTACAACACTAGGTGAGGTGGCTTCTCGTGGACTAGATAAGGTCATTGATAGCTTTAAGAAAGTTTTCAAGATGAAAGATTCTGGCGAGGTCATGAATCACATCATGGACAAGCTGACAGGCTTTGTGGAAAAGATGGCTGACAGTATCGCAAAAAACGCCCCTGCTATCGCTCAGTTTGCTAAAAATGCCCTCTCTGGTGTCGGCTCTGTGGCAAGTATCGCCACCTCTCTAGGTGAGGGGGTCTGGGCAGTCGCAAAAGATACCATTGACCTTATCGCTTCTGCTTTTGGTGCGATGAGTGGCAATAGCAAGAAGTCTAAAAGCTCAGTCACTGGGCTAGCTGGAGGGCTAAAAGAGATTGCTAAGCACAAGGAAGCGATAAAGGCGGTCGGTATAGTCATCGGTGGGTACTTTATAGCGTCGCATGTCATCAAGGGCTTTCAATCCCTCTATAAGGGGATAACGCTGGTCAAGACAGGCTTTCAAGCGCTTAAGCTCGCCTTTGCCACCAATCCTTTTGGCTTGATCGTGCTGGGGGTTACGGCGGCTGGTGTCGCCCTTTATGAACTCTATAAGCACAGCAAGGCCTTTAGGAAGTTTGTAGATGGTCTCATCAAGTGGGCTAAGAACCTATACAAGGGCTTTGTCAGCTTTTTTGGTAAGGCTGGGAAGTTTATAGGCGATACCTTTAACGGTATCAAAAAAAACGTTGGGAAGGCCTATAAGGCAACATCTGATACTATCAGTCAAGTGTCTTCTGGTATCTCTAAAGGCTGGAAGTCGACTTGGCAGGGGGCTAGTGACTACCTGACTAATAGCTGGTCGGTCATGCAAAAAAGAAGCAAAATCGGTAGTGAAGTGCTAAGAAAGCTTTTAAGTCTGGCTCTAGACAGTATCGGACAAAAGTTTAGCGATACCTGGGACGGTATCAAAAAGGGCTTTTCTGCCATGTGGCAGGGCTTAAAGGATCTCGCTGGCTCTGGTATCAATGCCGTTATCAAAATTCCAAACGCTGGGATAGATGGGATCAATGGCTTGATAGAGTCTTTTGGTGGGTCTAAAAATGCTATTAAGAAAATCCCTAAGGTTAAGTTTGCCCAAGGGACAGGGGCGCTTGAGGGTATCTCACGTATCCGTAAAGCTATCACAAGCCCCACTCTTGCCCTTCTAAATGATGGCAATGATAGCCCTGAGACGGGCAACCGTGAAACGGTTATCTTTCCAAACGGTCACATCTGGCAACCGCAAGGCAGGAATGTCTCTGCATTGCTACCAGCTGGGACAGAAGTCCTAAACGCCTTTGAGACAAGGCTCTTATCAAGCTTAGGCAATCAAGTCCCTTTCAAAAGCGGTACTGGCTTTTGGTCTAAGATATGGAACACGACAACGCAGGTCGCTGGCAATGTCTGGGACGGTATCAAGGATACCGTTTCTAAGTTTGCTAAAATGCTAGGCTACATCTCTGACGCTGTAAAAGATCCAATAGGCACGCTGGCAAGAAAATTTAACCCCAAGGCAGACAAGCTAGACGGCTTGTTTAACCCTCTGGGGACAGCTCTTTTTAAAACTCCTATCAACACCGCTAAAAGTTGGTGGAAGGAACTCTGGAGCATGGCGCAATCGGCAGCCGATGAAGGAAGCTCTGTAGCGATGGGGGCAGTCGGAGACGACTATCCAGCCAAGTGGAAAAACATGGCAAAAGACGCTATGGCTGACCCTTGGGGCTACTTTATCCGTGAATGTGTGTCCTTTGTGGCTAGCCGTCTGAATAACTGGGGTGTCAATCCAGCTAAGTTTTCACATCTAGGTAACGGTTCGGACTGGGTCAATGCTCGTGTACCGCATATGAGCAAACCCAAGGCTGGTAGTGTGGCTGTCTATGCGCCAGGCAGTCAGTTTCCAAACCACGTGGCTATCGTATCCTCTGTAAATGGGGATAGGTATAGCGGTGAAGAGTATAACTATGGTGGCGATGGGCGCTATCATACCTTTAGCAATCGGCTAGCCTCTGGTGCAACCACCTTCCTTGACTTTGGTGTCAAGGGGGGAAGTAGCACAGATGGAGGTTCTGACAGTGCGAAAAAGGCAAATAACCCACTGCAACAACTCATCAAGAGACAGGTGGGCGGTATGTTTGACTGGATCAAAAAATTCTTAGCACCAGAAACAGACAGCGAACCCTCTGGCGGTGGTGGGACTGGTGTGGCGCGCTGGCGTGATAGCGTTGTAAAAGCGCTAAAAGCCAATGGCTTTGAAGCGACGCAGTCACAAGTCAATGCATGGATGAAGGTTATCCAGCGTGAAAGTAACGGTAACCCAAGAGCCGTTAATAACTGGGATAGCAATGCAAGGGCTGGTATCCCCTCCAAAGGGCTGGTACAGACGATTGAACCGACCTTTAACGCTTATAAGCACCCTGGGCATAACAATATCTTTAACGGTTATGACAACCTTTTAGCTGGTATCGCCTATGCGGCGGCACGCTATGGGCGTGGTCCTAGTATGTTTGCGCGTGTCTCTGGGCCTCTGGGCTATGCTAATGGTGGTCTCGTGTCTCAGCACGGTGTCTATGAACTCGCTGAAAACAATAAGCCTGAGTATGTCATCCCAACCGATATAGCAAGGCGAAGTAGAGCCTGGCAATTGCTAGCTGAGGTAGTCGGTCACTTTATCGGTGAAGAGGGAGACAAGAAAAGGCGAGACAGTGAGACAGGCGCACTATCAGCGCTTGAGCATAAGCTAGATACCATGATAGGACTGTTAGGTCAACTTGTGGCAAATGGACAACAACCGCTTGAGATACGTAATATTATCGATGGTCAAGGGGTGTCAAATGGGCTGGCGCCTTATATGGCAACAGCACAGGAAGCCTATGACAAACGTATGGCTATCCTAAGAGGTGAGAGAGGAGGAATCGTGTGAGTATCAGTTTTTATTACAACGGTCTATCTGTGCTAGATAACCTCAAAAAACTGGGAGGTCTGGCGCAGACAACAGACGTCACAAGGAATGTCGGCAGTAGCTTTAACAATACCTATCAAGAACAAGGTTCTCAACGCTATGGGCAGTCCTTTATGTATGGGACTTTGGCTTATAAACCTATCACGGTGACCCTAAAGCTAAAGGGAACACAACCCTTTTTAGTGGCAGCCCAAGAGTGGCTAGGTGGGCTCTTGAACGTGAGTGAACCTAAAGAACTCATCTTTGGCGATGAACCTAATAAAATCTGGCTGGCAATCCCAACAGGGGCGCAGTCCTTTGCCATCGACCACTCAACCTCACCAGCTTCTGCAACGGTGACTTTAGCTTTTGAAGTACCAAGCGCCTATGCGACGAGTAAAACAAGGGCGATGGTCAAGACAGGACAAAGCGGAAAGTACGGAACGATTACCAAACAGTCGAGAAGCGCATTTAAGGCGGTTTTAAACAATTTTGGGACGGCGGAGGTCTATCCTATCATCACCATCAAAAACAACGCTGAAAATGGCTATATGGGGCTTGTGAGCGCCTCTGGTATCTACGAGCTAGGCAATCCAGAAGAAGACGATAGCGAAAACATCAAACGCTCTGAGCTTTTGCTGGATTACCGTTTCAATCTCTCCTCTGAGGGTTTACGTCAAGCAAGTAAAAATGTGGCTATCCTAAACGATACCCTACAGGCACAAAACGGACAGGTGGGGCCGGTCGCCTTTAACGGGCGGAACTTTCTCAGTCTCTCTAACTGGGCGACAAATGCTGGGCATAGTGCAGGAACGCTGAGCTGGGATATCCCAACAGATAGCAATGGGACAAAAGGGTCACTCAATGACTATATCTGGTGGCGTCAGCTCTTTTGGGCTGGGGCAACCAATCAATATGGCTTTATCAAGCTGAGTGTCTCGGATACCAATGGGCAATTTCTCTACGGTGTGGAAACCTACAAGCGCTCTAATGGCCTAGACTGTGAGTATAACTTTATGGCAAGTGATGGTAAGGGTGGCTATCGTATGCTGAAGCGCTGGACTTTTTCAGCAACAGATATTGAGACGCAAAACCCTTTTAATGAACCACGTGGCTTTTCAGACTTAAAGCGCAATGATGATAAAGTACAGGTCTACTGGTGGGGGTCTTATCCAGTCTTTACCATCCCAGAAATCAAGGGCAGGCGCTCTGCTAAAATCCATCTCGCCTTTGGAGCTATCGGAAACAAGCCTCTTGTGACAAGGATGTATGTAGAACAGCTCTACTATCAAAAAGACTTTGTCGCTGTGGCTAGAGATATTCCAAATCGCTACCCAATGGGTAGTCAGATGGTGATTGATATGGCGACAGGAAAGACGACCCTAGACGGTATGCCCAAAAACAGCGATGAGCTAAATGGCTCTGAACCGCTCGCTCTACCAGTCGGCACAAGTGAGCTTGATTTTCAGTTTTCAAGCTGGCTAAGAAAAGAACCCACCATCACAATTGAGTGGAAAGAGAGGTATATCTAGGTGCAAATCGTTATAAGAGACAGCCAACTAAAGCGCCTAACAGCGCTAAATAACAAGGTGGAGGGCATGCTATCCTTTACCAATGATAGCTGGCACCGCTATCTGGCTGAGGCGACGTCAACTTTTGATCTGAGTATCCCAAAATTTTACAATGGCAAGCTCCATGATGACTTGGTCTATATCACGGATAAGGTCTACTTGTCCTTTCGCTATCAAGGGGAGGACTATCTCTTTTACATCGCTCAGATGGTTGAAGATGACTTTAAAATCCAGCTGACTTGTAACAATACCAGTCTGGAGTTAGTCAATGAGCTAGCTAATCCCTTTACCAGCTCTGAGGCGCATACCATGGACTGGTATATCAAGCAGATGGAGCTTTTAGTCTATGAGGGTGGGGAAATCGGTGTTTTTGAAATCGCAGAAACGAAAAGAACGCTGACTTTTGATAATCAAGAGACAAAACTAGCACGCCTGCTTTCTCTGGCGTCACGCTTTGATGCGGAGTTGAAGTTTACCACGGAGCTAAACCGTGATGGGACCTATAAGCGCGTGGTGCTAAACATCTACCACAAGGCAGATAGTACGCATCACGGTATCGGACGGATAAGAAGTGATATTACCCTGCGTTATGGTAAGGACGTCAAGGGGGTACAGGTCACAACGGACAAGACAGACTTGTTTACCATGGGGGTCTTTACAGGCGCTGATGGGGTCAATCTGAACAATCTGGAGCGCTCTGATAAGGACGAGCTAGGAAATGAAGAGTTTTTCACGAGGAAGGGAAACTCAGAAGTCTACGCCCCAAAGGCGGCGCAGATGTACCGGCAAAGTGTGGCGCAAACTGTGGATAAGTGGATAAGGCGAGACTATCAAACGGAGTATACAAATGCCAATGACCTCCTAGCCTATGCCTTTAGGACGCTAAAGCAGTATGCCTATCCTAAAATGACCTATACCGCCTCTATCGCCTCAAGTTTTGTCAACAACTATAGTGACCTTGCGCTTGGCGATACGGTCAAGATACAAGATGAGAACTTTATAGGTAGCTTGATATTACAGGCGCGCGTGTCTGAACAGGTCATCAGTTTTTCAAATCCAAGCAACAACACGCTGACCTTCTCAAACTATGTCAAGCTCAAGTCACAACTCTCATCTAGTCTATCGGCACGCATGCAAGAGCTGATAGAAGCAAAAACCCCCTACACTATCCAGATAGCAACGACAAATGGGACAGCCTTTAAAAACCAGACTGGAGAGACGCTCGTAGCTCCCAGTCTGAAAAAAGGAGATAAGCTTATCACGCAGAAGGTGACCTATCGCTTCTCCCTTGATGGGAATGTCAAAGCTGGTCTGACCTATGTCGTGCGTGGGACTGATATTGACAATACAGCGACCCTAACCATCGCTGCCTATATCGGTAGTGAAGAAGTGGCAGTTGATGAGCTGACCCTTATCAATGTCAATGATGGGCTAAATGGGCAAAAAGGCGATAAGGGAGACAGGGGTGAGCGTGGCGCACAAGGTGAGAGGGGACCACAGGGAGCAAAAGGCGATAAGGGCGATCCGGGTATCCAAGGTCTGCAAGGACCAAAGGGCGAGCGTGGGATTGCTGGCGCAAAGGGTGCTGATGGCAGAACCCAGTATACCCACATTGCTTACGCTGATAATGCCGTTGGTGGTGGCTTTAGTCAGACGGACCAGACAAAAGCCTATATCGGTATGTATCAGGACTTTACACAGACTGATAGCAATAATCCAACCGCCTACCGCTGGACGAAGTGGAGGGGTGCTGATGGCGCTGATGGGATACCAGGGGCAAAAGGTGCAGACGGCAGAACCCCCTATATCCACTTTGCCTATGCTGAAAGTGCTGATGGCAGAAGTGGCTTTAGCACTAGTCAGACAGGCAATAAACGCTATATCGGGACTTATACCGACTTTACACAGGCAGATAGCTCTGACCCAACTAAGTACAAATGGGTTGATATGGTGGGAACGGTGGAGATAGGTGGGCACAATCTCATCAAAAACGGTGGCTTTCCAAGCAGTCTTAACGCCTGGTGGGGTTACGGTGTAGCTGGTGGGACTTTTCGCGTCAGTCAGCACGCTTTTTACTATCAAGGGCAGAAAAAACTCTTTTGCCTAGAGACAAAAAGCCCACAGGAAACCTATGCTTGTACCAATCGTTTTGAACTCAAAAGAAACTGTGACTATACTTTGAGTTTTTACGCTCTCTCTAGTCGCAATGTCACAAGTAGTGATGTCTATCTGCTGGGGCGAAAAGCACAGGATACAGCCAGTTACTCACAGGCGCGCCCCTTGATAGGGGGCAGAAAGTTTGCACATGACAAGATGGACTATATCACGGTGACCTTTAACAGCGGTGAGCTGGACAATGCTTATCTGCGTTTTGACAATAATGGGTCAAACGATGGTCGTGGTAATCTGATGTTTATCGCTGAGGTGATGTTGGTAGAGGGGAGAACAGCAAGGCACTATGAGCAGTCGCAAGCTGATATCGATGACGCCCTAAGCACCAAGGCTGACCAAAGCTTGACCCAAGAACAAATCAATGCTCTTTCAGAACGTGCTGGTCTTCTCCAAGCGGAGCTAGAAGCCAAGGCGGCGATGGATACGGTGGAAAAGTGGTTCTCGGAGTATCAACAGTTTGTCAAAGATCAACAGGCAAATGAAAAACGCTCAAATGATGACCTCACAACGCTCTCACAACGTATCAATGCGATAGATACCAATCTAGGCAATATGGCACAGCGCTGGAGCTTTATCGACAGCTATATGAAAGCTGGAAATGAAGGGCTAGTCATCGGTAAAAACGACGGTTCTTCTTCTGTTCGGATATCTGATAACCGCATCTCCTTTTACAGTGCAGGGCTAGAGGTCGCCTATATCTCAAATGGGGTCTTGCGGATAGACAATGGGGTCTTTACCAAGACCTTACAAATCGGACGCTTTCGAGAAGAACAGTACCCCTTAAATCCAGATATGAACGTCATGCGCTATGTAGGAGGATAATATGGCAGAATTTTGGTCAAATAACGACAGGGGCTATCGTATCAGGCTATGGCTTGAACAAGTGTCGCAAAATGTACAGACAAACAGTAGTCAAGTCAGGGTAAGGCTGGCGCTACTCAATACCACATCGACCTTTTACGGCTATAGCCTATCTGCCTTTGTCGATGTGAACAATCAACGTCTCAGCTGGTCAGGTAGCCCCTCTATGACAAACATGAACAGCACGCTCATGCTGATAGATCAGACCATCACCGTGGGGCACAATGCTGATGGGACAAAGGCTTTTCAGTTTGCAGCGAAGTTTAACGGTGCTGGGGGCTTCTCCCCTGGTACACTCATGCTGGGGGTGGGGACCTTTACACTCACGACGATAGCACGGATGAGCGCTATCAGTGTGGGAAACTGTGTCATCGGTAGCCCAGTAACTATCACGCTGAAGCGTCAAAATGAGAGTTTTACGCATACCATCAGATACTGGTGGGGGGATAAAAAGGGGACAATAGCGACAAATGTCGCAACCAGCTGTTCGTGGACAATCCCAATGAACTTTGCAGATGATATCCCAGATACAACCAGCGGGCGTGGTAGTCTCTATGTCGATACCTACAGTGGCTCTACACTGATAGGCACGCAGCAGACAAGCCTAATAGCGAGCTTGCCAGATAGTGTCAAGCCTAGCTTTTCTGGTCTTACCTTGATAGATACCAATGAAAAGGTCAAAGCTCTCATGTCTGAGAATACCTTTGTCCAAGTCCTCTCCAATGTCCAAGTGAGCTTTAACGGTCAAAAAGGGGCGTACGGCTCTACCATCACTGGTTACCGAGCGGAGATAGTGGGACAAAGGCAGGTCATAGATAGCGATGGTGGGCTTTTTGGTCTCATGAACTTTAACGGCAAGGCAACCGTGCGTGCTTGTGTCTTTGATAGTCGTGGGAGACAGTCGGAAGTAAAAGAGGTCGCTATCAATGTCCTAGAATACTTTGCCCCCGTCTTGAGCTTTAGCGTTGCTAGGTCTGGGAAGCTCTCTAGCACCCTTACCGTCACCCGAAACGCCAAGATAGCGCCCTTAACCGTCTCAAATAGTCAAAAGAACGTGATGACCTTATCTTTTAGAGTAGCAAAGCTGGGGACAACTACCTTTAACACGGATAGCGGACAGGCGTCAGGGTCATTTACCACGCTAGCAAGCCTAACCAACTCACAAGCCAATCTAGCTGGCACTTACGGCGCTGACCAGTCTTTTCAAGTCACAGGAACCTTATCGGATAGCTTTACCAGTACGGAGTTTAGTGTGACAGTACCGACTGAGCGCGTCGTCTTTAGCTATGACAAGCTGGGGCGGCTAGGTGTGGGGAAAATCGCTGAGCGTGGCGCTGAGGGGTCAATTGAAGCCACTGGGGAAGTCTATGCTAGAGATGGGACAGCCCTAGGCTTTTACGCTATAGCCCCAATTGCCAATCTCGACGAAGCGACAACCGCTGGTATCTACAGCGTAGACAGCCAAACCCTAAACCAGCCCAATGGCAGAAAAACACAGGGCTTTTTGCAAGTCGTAGTCACTGGTGGCGCAACCTATACCGATACGAAGAATAACCTCTGGCAAACCTATACAAGGGCAACAGGTGAAGTCTTTTTTAGAACAGTCGATTCAGATGGCAACTATCAAGACTGGATAGAGATAACACCGTCTCAGCTCGTACGAGCCAACCATCCAAATCTCATCAATACAGGCTGGCAGTCCGCAGGCTATAAGGGGTCTTACTACAAGCGTGTGGGCGATGTCATCAGTGTCCGCTATGACTTTGTAGGAACTGGGAAAAATCTCACTATCGGCACGATAGAGGGATGGAGCGCACCGCAGTCCTATATGTTTGTCATCGCCGCTTGGTCTTATGGTGGGGGTGACAATAGTCACTTACAGATAGATGAAGGGGTTAACCGTCTCACTGTGCTAAACTCTGGTAAGGGAATCACCTACAGGGGACAACTAACAATCATGATCTAAAAACGAAAGGATATCACTATGTTAAGAATCAATAAAACACGTCAAATCATCGCTGAGTTTATCGTGACAGAAAACGGCGAGGAAAAACTAGTCAAACAGACAACGATCAATGTCAATAACGAAGCAGTCTCAACCCTCTATGAAAATCTGCTTCTACCAGATCTATACGCTAGCAATCGTGCCACTATGCGAAGAGATGAGCAGAAACTACGTGACCTACGCTATGAGATAGAGGATGCTATCCTATCTGAGATAGAAGCGGACAAAACAGATAAAGTAAAGGAGACTGAATAATGGCGGAGCGTGAACTCATGCACTGGCTGGTTGTGGTGGTCTTGCCTATCGTAGTGAGTGGGACAAGTCTGGCGCTACTCATCAGGGGCAATATGGCACGACTAGAACACCGCTTAACCAACCTAGAAGCAGAATGCAAATACCAAAGGGAAAAGCTCAGCGACCACGCTATCGTGCTGGACAAATACGGCAATGAACAAAAAGCGATGATGGCGATGATCGAGCAGATAAAGCACTTATCAGAAAACATGAAAGAAGTCAGAAGCGATATCAAAACCATCAATGAAAAACTACAGGAGGGCTATCATGCGCATTAACTGGAAATTGAGGTTTTTAAATAAAACAACACTTTTAGCCATCATCTCGACGGTGATTTTGCTCTTGCAACAGTTGGGGTTTAGCTTGCCTAGCAATATCTCTGAGGTTATCAACTCTATCTTGACCCTTTTGGTCTTGTTAGGGGTCATTGTCGACCCAACCACGCACGGTATCAGCGATAGCGGACAGGCCTATGACTATACTGAACCACGCAAAAAATAAGGAGAGCTATCATGGTAAAAAACGTAAACGGTGATGTCTATAGTGACCTTATCACCATCGCACGCCCAGAAGTTTTCTGGAGTGGGGGAGCGCGCCCACAAGCTATCCGCTATATCGTTATCCACGGTACAGCGACAACAAATGTAGTGGGAGCTTACTCAACATGGCTTAAATCACGTAACTATCAGACAAGCGCCAACTATCTCGTGACAGATAGCGACATCATGGGCTGCGTGGGTGAGAATTTTGTCGCATGGCACTCTGGAGGGCGTGGGGCTATCACCAATGAAAACTCTATTGGTATCGAGCATATCAATAGCTATATCGGCAACCTAAACGACGCTAGCACTTATCTCTTTTCAGATAGAACCTTAGAAAATGGGGCAAGACTAACAGCTGAAATCTGTAAGCGCTTGGGACTAGCCCCTGACCGCTCGACAATCAAAATGCACAGGGAAGTCTCACAAACCGCTTGCCCTCAAACGCTAAACATCGATGACTATGTCAGACGTGTACAGAAATACTATAACGGTGGCGCAGCACAACCAACGCCACAAGCACAACCGCAACCAGCAAAAACAGCAACACCAACAGGAGGTTTAGAAATGGAATTTACATTCAGAATAGAAGGCGACCCAAAACGAGACTGGAGACGTGTCTATTATGCTAATAGCGCGCGTGGCACTTACCACTGGCTAACCAATGAAGATGAGTTGAAAATCATCCGACAAATCTATAAAGACGGTACAGGACGTGACCTTCCCCACTATGTATGGAACACAAAAGCCCCATGGTATAATAGAGCATTTGCAGCACTTAATCTGAGAGAAGAATAGGTAGCAAGTTGTAAAGAATACTTTTATGTTGCAACAATGCATGAGCTATCGAAACTAAAAATAACAAAACGACTACATAGTGGGAGATTAAAAAAAGTTGACAAGTGGTAGTCGGTATGTTATAATTTAAACAATTATGGTAATAGAGGGTAGAAATGGTGCCTACCGCACCCTTAATAGGGTACCTGAGATGTCGGAGTGCCGTCCGACCTATTACCACTATTCAAAATGCACAACCCCCTTCTAGCAAAAGCTAGAGGGGGTTTTTGTGTGTATAGGTTTAGTTGTTATTTTGCTTTAACTCCTTAAATTTTACTTTCATGTCTCTTTTTGATACTATTTAAGTACACCCCTTTACAGGGTGGATAGTGATTTTTCACTATCCGATTTTAAAGTGCCATTCAAGCGTGATAACTAACAAGTTGATTTTGATGACAAGTTTGTTAGCCTTTAGTTTGAGTGGCTTTTTAAGTACTTAAACATTGTTTTTGGAAGTTTTTTAATAAAAAATAAAAAAAGACTTTACATAATTATAATATTATGTTATAATAGTCTTGTAAAGTTGAGGGAGGTAGCCTTAGACAAGGAAATTATAGAAAGGAACTCATATAATGGGAAAACATCCTAAAAAACGAAAAAAGCTTAGTAGTGAAAAAACGATGGCTTTGGTAATCACACTTATCAACTTAGTCATCGCACTACTAAACCTAATCGAAAAAATCTTAGAAAAATTCTAGGATTTAACAAAGTTAGCGAAAGGGGCGAAAGCCCCAAGGCTAACGGTATGTTCCCATTGTATCACAAGGTATTCGAAAATGGAAGATAAAAAGTATAAGGTTTTGTTTTGGTCTATGACAGCTCTTACGCTTTTAGCTATTATCATTACTATCGTTATTTGGTGAAATTGTAAGACTAGACAAAAAGACAAAAATAGATTATGATGGTATTGAACAATATCTGTGGCGACACAGACGTACGGTAAGAGCGCACTGTACGGCTTGGCAAAGCTTAAAAATTGTTCCCTAGTGACAAGCCTAGAAAGCACTAAAGGGAGTTAGTAGTTTGCCCCTACTAATCGTTGACCTTGGCAGTGGGTCGAAACCTGCCTAGCGCTTTTTTTTTGAATTTTATAATGGAGTTTTGCGTGGACTTAAGAGAGCTTGTTAAAGATTATAGAGAACACTTTGTGGGAAAAATATGCCAAGTTTCCACCAACTATGCTGATTTAAAAGAGTTGGTTGTTACTTTTCAAGCTACAGATTTGCACCATCTTTTTGGGCTTCATAAGCTAACCAAGGACTACGCTAACTTTACTCTAAAACAAATTGAAAGTGGTGCTTTTGATTTGGGAGAATTTAAGCAATCTCCGAGTTTTAGAGAGGTGAAACAAAGAATAGGGCTATATCCATTTATTTCTGATATTTTTATCGAACAGGCAACTGACTACTGTGTCATCAGAAAAGATTTGTCTAGGAACAGCATGAATCTTGACTTAGTTTTCTTTGAAAGCGGTAAGCGTAACGCCAAGGTTCTTGGGCTACGAAAAGATAAGGAGGGCATCTATAGGCTGGTAACTCTTCATGAGGCATCTGCTAAAAAATATGATCGCGTCAGAAAAACGAGAATAATGGGTATAGTCTGGCTGTAAAAATTCCCCAAGGTCGTTATGCCAAGGGGCTTTTTTGTGTGTGTGAAAAAAATTGTTTAAAACACGTGTTTAGTGTCGACAAGTGTTTTAAACAATGGTATAATATAATCATAAAGATAAGGAAAGGAGAAAGCCAATGACCACACGGCGAGAGCTTGAAAAAATAGCTAAGGATGAAGGTTTTAAGCCTACCAGCAAAGGCAAAGGTTCACATACGCTTTGGGAACATGAAGATGGACGAAAAGTTTTAATCAGTAATCCAAAGCAGAAAGACTATAAACCTAAAACATTACGCTCAGTTTTAAAAGTCATCAAGAAAAAATAGGGGATAATTCCTCTCCCTATTTTCGGGGTGGTCGTTGGCTAATTATTATATTATGAAATACACCTATTTAGCACTTTTTGAAGTAGACAGTGAAAACGGGGGTTATACTATCACTTTTCCGGACTTTTCTGGAGCAATCAGTGAAGCAAATACTTTAAATGAAGCTGTTTATAATGCTCGTGAAGTGTTGGAAATTTTTACAATCATGTTCGAAGATGAAAAAAAAGAATTTCCAGCACCATCAAGTTTTAAAGCGCTGGCTGGAGAGCTTACCAGCGATGCGGACATTTTACAGGCTATTTCGGTAGATACTGATCTTGTTCGTGAGCGAGAGCGTTCTAAAACAGTTAATAAGACAGTAACTTTACCCAGTTGGCTAGTTGAAGCTGGCAAAGAGAATAAAATCAATTTCAGTCAATTATTACAAAAAGCAATACGTGAGGAGTTGAACGTTTAAAGGTCTGTTTATAATAAATCAGTTGGGGTTGCTTTAACTGGTGTTGGTTCAGTCTTGACAGGCATAGCCAAGATGATTAAGGTAACAAAAAAAGAACCTCAAAAAACAGCCAAAACAAGAAAGTTTAAGTAAGGTTCTTATCATAAGGTTCTTATCAAGGTGTAGGGGCTTTCTGCCCCATTCCCTTGATTTATTTGAGTATATCATAACAGGTGAATATTGTGAAGGATTTTGTTATTTTTATTTTTGTTTTTTTGGTGTTTTTATGGATTTCAAGAGATGACTAACACTAAAAAAACCACGGTTGTTACGCCGTGGTGGTTTGTGGTAAAAAATGAAAAAAGGGTATTTACATAACGCTAGTGCTGTTATGCTGTAGTTGTCCTCTAATATTGAGAAAGGGGCAATCTTAAAGGACAAGAAAACTGAGAAAAGGAACTTTAAAAAAATTATAATTAATGCATACGGTTAGTCAAAGGGTCGCACCCTTTAAGGTTAACCGCACTCTCATTATACCAAAAGGGGGCGCAAAATGGAAGCTAAAAAAATGAAAAAATTGAGGCTTAAAAACAGATAGGAGGGGTTTACATGACAGATGAGCTAAAGCCAAAGCGTAAAGGCTACAAGGATATAAAGGACCAGATGGAAGCCAATAAGCGCTGGGCGCAAAAGAACAGGGAGCATAAGCTCTATTTGAATGGGAGAAGTCAGGCGCGTGGGTTTATCCGAAACCGTGCGACAAAAGACGACTTGGAAGAGCTACTGGCGCTTATCGAAGAAAACTTAAAAAAGTTTGACTAGACAAAAAGCCTTGGCAGTTGTGCTGGGCTTTTTCTGTATCTAAAAAGTTATAAAAATACAAAAAATACAGGTTGATTTTTTGGAGTGTTTAGGGTGTTTTTTAGCTATGTTCAAAGTCAGCTAGTCAAGATGTTTAAGGGCGCGTTTTTCTAAGGCTTGCTTTTCTGATAAGAGTTTTTGATAGCGCTTGTTTACCTTGTAATCCTCGTACAGTGACCAAGCTAAAGCGATAATTAAACCGGCATAAATGCTATTTTCTATTGTCATTATCTTTCTTTTGTGATATACTACTTGCATAAGTATCAGCTTGGAGCTTTTCGCTCCAGCCTCCACTTAAGATGTGTTACTTGCTAGCTTTCTTGATGTCAAGAGCTAGCTTTTTTGTTTCTTGTTTTAGCTTTTCTATCTCTGCTCGCCTAACTCGTCTTTGGACTTGCTTATCGAACAGGTAACTGATGACTAAAACAATCACGATAACCTTTTCTAGCATATCACATTTACCTCCGTACTTATTTGTAAGGTCTTTAGCAACCTTACATTCTATAGTTTAACATATTAAACAATATTTATCAAGTGCTTTTTTGCAAAAAATCTTGGTTTTTTTACCTTTTTTTGGTAAAATAAATTAAACTCTAAAACACAGGAGAAGGTCATGAAATTAGGGAAAATTGTAAAAGATTATCGGACTTCCCAGCGATTGTCAATGGGAAAGTTTGCTAAGTTAGCTAACTTGAGCAAGGCTTATATTTCCATGTTAGAAAAAGGGGAAAACCCAGCCACTAAAAGGCCTATTTCTCCCTCTTTAGAAACGATACAAAATATAGCTCATGCTATGAATGTTGATTTTGAATTTCTTATTTCTCAGATTGAGGGGAATCAGATGGGCGCACGAGATGGCGACACTTCCCTCACAGTTACCCAAAACGCCACTTTAAAGGCGATTAATGACAAGGTGGGACAACTACACCCTAAACGTCAAAAAACCGTCCTAAAAGCCGTTATAGAGCAATTAGAAGAACAGCTAGAAGAAGAGGAGCAAGGTGCTTTAGAGTAGATTAATAAGACTTTTAGATATTAGTCAGACTTTGTCAGACTTTTTGGAGACTAAGCGTGAAAAAAGCTATTTACCACTTGACCTGATGAGATAAATAGCTTAATCTATAAGAAAGAAGCCAAGGTTTTTTGAGTGAGTGGCTTTATTGGCACAGGATCATGAAGAAAAGAGATGCGCTAAGAGCAGACAATCCTCGTGGGCGTTTGTGTGATGTGAATAGTTATACTGAGTTTTATAATCAACCCTTTTTGCTCCAGTAAAGCAAAAAAAGCCACTGAAAAATCAGTGGCACACCAAAACTATCCACTGCCATTATAGCACAAAAAAGCTGTTCGAAAAAAACTTTTTGTAAGAAAAGCAAGCATTAGAAAAACGCGCCCTTAAACATCTTGGCTAGTTTAAGCGCTTTAAATTTTCTACCTTTATGAAGTACATGTAGAGATTGCAACAATTACTGAAGACGATTATTTGTATTAAGATACTAGAGTTTTTTTGGTAGTGTTAGAAATGATAGTAAAAGTATGGTATTATTGGTATGTAAGAAAAAAAGACCTTGTCCAGTAGATTGTGATTTTATCATGGATGAGGTTTTATAAATCTTGATATTACAATATTTGGAAATTTACGATATAATAGTAACACTATGACAAAAGAAAAAATCAAAGTCAATATGCTCAGCTCAAGCGAGACTATTCCCGGACAGGGGGTTTCAGGAGCTTATCGTGAGTTGATGCGTTTGTTGAAACGAGATGCTAAAGATATTATTGATCTTACAGAAAATCAACGTATTAAGGCTGATATTACGCATTATCATACGATTGATATTTCTTTTTATCTATCGACTTTCTGTAAAAAGCGTGTTGGTCGTCGTATTGGCTACGTCCATTTTTTACCGAACACTTTGCGGGGGAGTCTTCGTATTCCTAAAATTGTACAACCGATTGTGGCTAAGTATGTGACGAGTTTTTATAATCGCATGGATCATCTAGTAGTTGTCAATCCCAGTTTTATAGAAGATTTGGTCGCTTTTGGCATTGACCGTGATAAGATTACTTACATTCCTAATTTTGTTAATTCGGAAAAATGGTTTAGACCTAATGCTGATGACAGGATAGCAGTGCGCAAGCGCTATGATTGGACAGAGGAAGATTTTGTTGTTCTTGGTGCTGGGCAAATTCAAAAACGTAAAGGTATTGATGATTTCGTCACTCTTGCTAAGACAAATTCGGACATTCAATTTGTTTGGGCGGGGGGGTTTTCATTTGGTGGGATGACAGACGGTTATGATGTTTACAAAAAACTTATGAAAAATCCGCCTACCAACCTCACTTTTACAGGAATTGTAGAGGCTGATGAAATGCGCCAACTCTATGGAGCTTGTGATTTGTTTTTATTACCCAGTTTTAGTGAACTCTTTCCGATGACTATCCTTGAAGCAGCGGCATGTGGAGCCCCCATTATGCTAAGGGATTTAGATCTTTATCGCATCATTTTAGAGGGGATGTACTTGCCAGCAAGTGACGTCTCAAAAATGGGAGAGGCGATTAGGCATTTACGCGCATATCCGACAGCTCTCAACCATCTAAAGACACAATCTGAAAACATTTCAAAGACATATTCAGAGGAGCGTTTGCTTAAGACTTGGATTGATTTTTATCGCCATCAAGCAGACCTCAAATAATTAAGGAGGGATAGTATGCGTATAGGGTTGTTTACAGATACTTACTTTCCACAGGTGTCTGGTGTTGCGACTAGTATTCGGACACTAAAGGAAGAACTGGAGAAACATGGACATGATGTCTATATTTTTACAACAACAGATCCAGAAGTTAAACGTTATGAAGATCCAACTATCATAAGATTGCCTAGCGTTCCATTTATCTCCTTTACAGATCGTCGTGTTGTCTATCGCGGTTTGATTTCCTCTTATAAAATCGCTAAGACGTATAGGCTTGATATTATTCACACACAAACAGAGTTTAGTCTTGGTTTTTTGGGGAAGTGGATTGCTAGTGCTTTGCATATTCCTGTTGTCCATACCTACCATACCCAGTATGAGGACTATGTAGGTTACATTGCTAAAGGACGTTTGATAAAGCCAAGCATGGTCAAATACATCATTCGAGGTTACTTAAGTGATCTTGATGGTGTTATTTGTCCATCTCGTATCGTGTTCAATCTTTTAGAGGACTATCATATCAAGATTCCAAAACGTGTGATTCCAACAGGCATTCCCATCGAAGAATATGTCCGAAAAGATATTACTGAGGAAGATAGGGAGAGATTGCGTCGTGAGCTCGGCATAGCAGCAGATGAAACAATGCTACTGAGCCTTTCTCGTGTTTCATCTGAAAAAAATATTCAGGCTATTTTAAAGAGTTTACCTGATGTCTTGTCTCAAAATCCTAAAGTCAAGTTAGTTGTTGTTGGTGACGGTCCTTATCTCAATACGTTAAAGGCATTATCTCATGATTTGAGACTAGAGCATGCCATTGTGTTTACAGGAATGATTCCTCATCAGCAAGTTGCTTATTATTATAAAGCGTGTGATTTTTTCATCTCAGCTTCTACCAGTGAGACGCAGGGTCTGACTTATATTGAAAGTCTTGCCAGTCATCGTCCTATCATTGCACAATCCAATCCTTACCTAAATGATGTCATTGATCATAAAATGTTTGGGACACTTTATGATAGAGAAGAAGATTTGGTAGCTGGTATTTTAGATGCTATTGATCATACACCTGAAATGACTGAGGATCGCTATCAGAAAAAACTTTATGAGATTTCAGCGCAACATTTTGCCAAATCCGTATATAGTTTTTACTTAGACGTCTTGATTTCCCAAGAAAATAAAAAACACCGAAAACTTTCTTTGACGATGAGAAAAAATGGTCCAAAAGTGAATAAGACACCTTACAAACTACCGAAGAAAGTTTTAAAAATGACAGGCTCCACCTCTAAAAAAGTTAAACGTGTACCTAAGCGAATGATTATGTCGATAAAAGATTTTCTAGATTAAAAAACTTCTCATTTAAATGAGAAGTTTTTTAAAAATTAATTAGAGGTTGCTTGATCAATCATTTCATTAAAGCGTTGTAACTGCTCATTTGTCATGTGTGCTTTATCTTCTGCAAAAACAGTATCAAGTTGATCTTTAGTAAAATCACTGGCATTTTCCTTGACATACTGATACAGTTCTTCAAATTGTGTTTGGCTATATTTGTAATGCGCCTCCATAAGGTTTGTGAGTTGTGTTGTAGATAAAATAGAACCTGTTTCAGGTGTATGAGGAGCGTTATAGTTAGTTTTTTTGATTGTCACTTTGGCATTGAGTGAGGAGATATTGAGAGTTTTGCTATTTGTAAAGACAAGAGTGGCTGTTACCGTTTTGTTGCCCTCTTTATCAATGCTGATACGTATGTTAGATTTGCTGGAAAGCAGTGAGTTTAGCGATAAAACATCTCTGTTTGAGTTGTTGTTTGATGTAATCATGCTTTTCAAAAAGTCTGAAAACGTCTTAACAGTTAATGTCAGCATAGTGGAGTCTTTAGAATTGCTGAAATCTTTATCACTAAGCCCTTTGAGCCAAGAGAGTGTTGCAACATTGGTGTAGCCATTAAATTTGAATTTGTTATCTGAGATGTCTGAAGTGTTGATGTACTTACCCGAAAAATCTTCGCTCTCAAAGGAGATTTGTGAGCTTTGATTGAGATTTTGCAGTTGGACAAGGGCATCAAGATTCATATAGAGATTGTCTCCGATGGCGATAAATTCATAGCTAGGCAACTTAGAGTCAAGTTGTGTTAAATCAACCTTAAAGCTCGCTTTTTTTCCTTTTGGTGAAATATTTACTGTAGTTGTAAACGACTTGTTATTAAGATTTTTGAGAGTATTGTCATCTGTTTTTATATCAGAGATAGTTGTTATCATCTGATAGGCATGATTTTTAGCTGTTGTATCATTTTTTATATGACTGATAAAAGATTCCTTAGCATTTTTACCACAAGCAACTAATAAAATGAGTAGTGGTAGCAGAAAAAGTATTTTTATTTTTTTTCATTTTAGGTGTCCTCATTGGTGATTGTATGGCGTTTACTCTTCTAAATTTTGAAGCGTTTAAAATAGTTTGTTTGAGATTCTTGTAGATTTATCATCTCGTTTAGGTGTTTTTGTAGTTGATAGAGGCCGTCTCAAGGTCGTGATTTTCTTTGGATTCAAGTGTCTCTTTGACGCTTGTGATATCATCGTAGGAGTCCTGAATTTTTTTGAGTGTCGTTTTGATAGTATCTATGTTTTTAACCATTGTCTAGCAAAAGCGCTGTGCGCTGTCAATAAAGCAAAAAAGCAGTGCGAAACTTATCCGTTAAAGATGACTTTTTTAAGCGTTCATTTCATTTAGCTACTTTCTTTCCAGTTTACCATAAAGAAGGATTTTTAATCTAGTGATATTTGAAAATAATATCTAAAACTGTTGACATAAAAAAGAGAGGAGGACTATCTAGTCCTCCTCTTTTTTTGAATTTAGTTAGTGGAATTGCATACCCCCATCGACGATAAGTGTCTGTCCTGTTATGTAATCAGAGTCTTTGCCTGCTAAAAAACTAACAGCATTGGCAACATCTTCAGGATCAGAGAGACGTTTTAAGGCGATATCCTTAGCAAAAGTTTGCATGCCCCACTCGTCATCTTTGCCAGCATTTTTGCCGACTTGATGAGCAATATCAAACATCATAGGTGTCTTGACGATACCAGGAGCATAGGCATTAACGGTGATGCCCTCATCAGCGAGATCACGTGCTAGTGTTTGTGTAATGCCTCGAATAGCAAACTTAGATGATCCATAGACAGTGAGATTCGGATTTCCAACGACACCAGCTTGGGAGGTAGCATTGATAATCTTACCACCATGTCCCAAATCCTTAAAGTGTTTGTGTGCAGCTTGAGCTCCCCAGATAGTACCTCCAACATTGATATTAAAGACATCTTGGAACTGTTCTTGCGTTATGGTGTCAAGAGGCGTTGTTGGTGCCACACCAGCATTATTGACCACAACGCTCAAATCTCCAAAAGTTTCAACCACTTTATCAAAAGCAGCAAAGACCTCATCACGCTTTGCTACATTTGCTACAATAGCGATGGTGTCCTCACTCGAGATAGTTTTTACAGCTTTTTGTGCTGTTTCAGCGTTAGAATCTAAAATACCGACTTTAAACCCATCTGCATGTAAACGCTTAGCAATTGCAAAACCAATCCCTTGTCCTGCTCCTGTCACAATAGCCACTTTAGTCATCATCTATCCTCCTTTTTTATACGCTATCCCATTAGAATATTCTAATACAAAGGACAATTTTCACGTTCAGTATATTCTTTTTAGGAGGAAATGTCAACAAAAAAAGTAACCGTTTTCTATATACCTATATAGACTTGAAAAAGTTTGATTTCGTGATATAATGTTAGAGAAGACAAGTTAAGTAAGGTGACTATCTTAAAAGCGAGCATTAGATGGTGAAATGGGTGCAGATAGTCTTACTTGATACTCCTTCCAAGCTGTTATGAAAACATGATAGGGTAGCGCCTTATAGCTAGTAGAGGTCTCATGTAAAACTATTGTTTTGTGTAGATAAATAAAGGTGGAACCACGTTGCGACGTCCTTTTGGGGTGTCGCTTTTTCTTTTGGAGGAAAGAAAGGACAGACAGATATGTTAACAGATGAGTTGTTGATACGTTCAATTGCTATTCGCAAGGCTTATGAAAGGCTTGAGATGACGTATCATGGTCAACCTTGGACGGTTGAAGAAGATTTACTTGCTTTGGGTAATGACATTGGTAATCTTAATCGCCTGGTCATGACACGCAAAGGACGTTACTATGATGAGACGCCCTATAATCTAGAACAAAAGTTAGCCGAAAATATATGGTGGTTAATAACTCTCTCAGAGCGCCTCGATGTCGATATTCAAAAGGAGATGGAAATCTTTTTGAGCTCAAAAGAAAAACAGCTCAAGATAGAAACCTAGAGGATAAACAGCTATAAGACCTCCGCTACTATTATCAGCGGAAAATGTAGGTCTAGTCTTTTGAGAACCTTGATCTAAACATGATAGAGTAAAAGCATGAGTAACTACGTTTTTTGATAGCTTGATATATAAAACTAACACTTTAAAGGAGACACTTTATGATTAACATTACTTTTCCCGATGGTGCTGTGCGTTATTATGATGATGGCAGTACAACATTTGATATTGCACAATCTATTAGTAATTCCTTGGCAAAAAAAGCCTTAGCTGGGAAGTTAAACGGTAAATTGATTGATACGACCCGCCCTATTTATGAGGATGGTAGTCTTGAGATTGTTACACCAGATCATGAGGATGCACTTGCTCTTTTGAGACATTCAGCTGCTCATCTTTTTGCACAAGCAGCACGTCGTCTTTTTCCAGAAATTCACTTGGGAGTTGGACCTGCTATTCAGGATGGTTTTTACTATGATACGGATAACGAAGCAGGACAAATCTCAAATGAAGATTTAGCACGTATCGAAGAAGAAATGAAAAAAATCGTCAAGGAAAATTTTCCAAGCATTCGTGAGGAAGTCACTAAAGCAGAAGCGCGTGAGATTTTCAAGAATGATCCTTATAAACTTGAGCTTATTGAGGAACATTCTGAAGATGAAGGAGGACTTACCATTTATCGTCAAGGTGAGTATGTAGACCTTTGCCGTGGTCCACATGTTCCGTCAACTGGACGCATTCAAGTCTTTCATTTATTGAATGTTGCGGGAGCTTATTGGCGAGGAGATAGTAACAACGCTATGATGCAACGTGTTTATGGGACAGCTTGGTTTGATAAGAAAGATCTCAAAAATTATCTCAAGATGCGTGAAGAAGCTAAAGAACGTGACCACAGAAAATTGGGAAAAGAGTTGGATCTCTTTATGATTTCTAAAGAAGTGGGACAAGGTCTTCCTTTCTGGTTGCCAAATGGTGCGACAATTCGTCGTGTATTAGAGCGCTATATTACGGATAAAGAGTTGGCAGCTGGTTACCAGCATGTTTATACACCACCTTTGGCTTCTGTTGAGCTTTATAAAACGTCTGGACACTGGGATCATTATAGAGAAGATATGTTTCCAACTATGGATATGGGAGACGGTGAGGAATTTGTCCTTCGACCAATGAATTGTCCACACCATATTCAAGTCTATAAAAATCATGTACGTTCTTATCGTGAATTGCCTATTCGTATTGCAGAGCTTGGTATGATGCATCGTTATGAAAAATCGGGTGCGCTTTCAGGACTTCAGCGTGTACGTGAGATGACACTTAATGATGGTCACATTTTTGTAGCACCAGAGCAAATTCGCGACGAGTTCAAAAAGACATTGCAATTGATTATTGATGTTTATAAAGACTTCAATCTAACAGACTACCGTTTCCGTTTGTCTTATCGTGATCCTAAAGATACACATAAATACTATGACAATGATGAAATGTGGGAAAATGCACAATCTATGCTTAAAGCTGCACTTGATGATATGGGTGCTGATTACTTTGAAGCCGAAGGTGAGGCGGCTTTTTATGGACCAAAACTAGACATCCAAGTCAAGACAGCTCTTGGTAATGAAGAAACTCTTTCAACTATTCAGTTGGATTTCCTCCTACCAGAGCGCTTTGATCTCAAATACATAGGAGCAGATGGTGAAGAACACCGTCCTGTCATGATTCACCGTGGAGTTGTTTCAACGATGGAGCGCTTTATTGCTATTCTCATTGAAACTTATAAAGGTGCTTTCCCAACTTGGCTAGCACCTCATCAAGTGACGGTTATACCAATTTCAACAGAAGTTCACCTTGATTATGCTTGGGAAGTGGCAAAAGCCTTGCGTGATCACGGCGTGCGTGTTGATGTAGATGAACGCAATGAAAAGATGCAGTATAAAATTCGTCAAAGTCAAACACAGAAAATTCCATACCAACTCATTGTCGGAGATAAGGAGTTAGCAGAAGGGACGGTCAATGTTCGTCGTTACGGCTCAAAAGCTACAGAAGTGCAGTCTATAGAGGACTTTGTTAATACTATTTTAGAAGATATTGATCGTAAATCTCGTGTTGAAAAAGAGGACGAGTAAGACATTAAAAAACGAACTGTTTAAAAAGCAGTTCGTTTTTTAATAGCTAGTGTGTATCAGTTATTCTGCTGCCTGTGCCCAGCGTTTGGCTAAGTAGCGTGAAAACAGGGAGATAGTAAAATTGATAGCGAAGTATAGTCCGGCAACAATACCGTAAAGGATGAAAACTTGATTGGCTTCAAAGTATCGTCCCATCAAGATTTGACTCTTTCCAAATAACTCTTGGATTGCAATAACAGAGTAGAGGAGCGATGTATCTTTGATGACAGTCACAAACTGTGAGATGATAGCAGGCAACATCTTGCGAAAAGCTTGTGGAAAGACGATATAGATGAAAATCTGATAGTTGGTAAAGCCTTGCGCAAGCCCAGCCTCAGTTTGTCCATGGTCAACAGCATTGAGTCCCCCACGGATAATCTCAGCAAGTGCTGCTGATGTAAAGACTGTAAAGGCAGTGATACCAGCAGGTACAGACTTCATTTGAAAGACTAAGAAAATAATGAAAATCCATAGCAAATTTGGCACATTACGCACAAATTCAATATAGATACTAGCTAACAGTTTAAAAAGACCGTTGTGACTATTGCGCATGACAGCTAAAATAGTTCCAAAAATAGTGGATAATACAATAGCAAAAAATGAGATATAGAGTGTCAATCCCAACCCCTTTAGGATAAAGAGGAGATTGCTCTGAGTTAAGACTTGTGACATAATCTCTCCTTATAGTGAATACGAATCTTTATTGGCTTCTTCCATGCGACGTGCCCAAGTGGCAAGTGGGAAGCACATGATAAAGTAGAGAACAGCCGCTCCGATAAAGGCAGGCACGTAGTTGGTCGTATCGTATGCCCAAGCTTTTGCGACAAACATGATGTCAGCTCCAGAGATGATGGCAACTGTTGATGTGTTTTTAATAAGATTAACCACCTGGTTGGTCATTGGAGGAAGGATGGTTCTAATAGCTTGTGGCAAGATAATTATCCCCATAGTCTGTGGATAAGTAAAACCTTGTGACAAGGCAGCCTCAGTCTGTCCCCGCGGTACAGCCTCGATACCTGATCGGATAACCTCAGCGATATAGGCTCCATGGTAGATACCTACACAGATGATTGAGGTAAAGAAAGCGTTAATCATGATATTACCATTTGATACAATAGCTAAACCGTAGTAGACCACCACAAATTGAACTAAGAGGGGAGTGTTTTGGAAAATTTCAACGTAGATACGTGCAATAGCACGCAAGAGTTTGTTTTTAGTAGATGACATGGCACCAAAGAGGATACCTAGCAGCAGTGCTAGAATCAAAGCGCCAATAGACATTCCGAGAGTATAGATAAATCCCTTTACAAATGTACCAAAGTTGGCAAAAAAATCAGCCCAACGTGACAGTGCAAACGGACTCGCAGTTGAAGTTAAATATACCATTAGGCGATTCCTCCTTATGAATTGGATTTTGCAGGGGTGAGATTGTATTTTTTGTAGATTTTCTCAAGACTGCCGTCTTTTTTCCATTTGGAAATGAACTTGTTGATGTAGCTTATGATTTGAGTATTGGATTTTTTAGTGGCGATTCCATATTCTTGCGTATTAAAGCCATCCTTTAAGATGGTTGTTTTTGAGCTGACATAACCAGAAAGGATAGACTTATCTACTGAAAAAGCGTCAATACGTTTAGCATAAAGGGCAACGGCTAGCTCAGGATAACTGCCAAGCTGCATGTACTTAAAAGTCAGATTGTTCTCTTTAGCATAAGTTTCAAGGCTGCTCTTAGTGGTTGCTCCTTGGGAGACGCCGATAGTTTTACCATTCAAGTCAGAGATTTTGGTAATACCACTGTCTTTACGAACGAGAAAACCAATTTCATCGTAGTAGTAAGGATTTGAGATGCTGTAGTTTTGTTTGCGCTCGTCTGTGATGGTGTAGGTTCCGATAAGAATATCGATTTGCCCATTATCCATCAAGGGTTCACGTGTTTGTGTTGTGACAGGTACAAAGCTGATTTTGACTCCCATAGCTTTTGCGATTTTTTTAGCAATGTCAATTTCCATACCTTCGTAGGAGTTGCTATCAGCGCTGTAGTAGCCAAAGTTTGGAACGTCCTGTTTGACACCAACCTTTAAGACACCTGTTTCTTGGATTTTTTTGACTTGTGCTGGGGTGCTATCCGCCTTGACAGCTGTCTGTAAAGTCACAAGCAAGGCGAGAAGGGTTAGGATAGCGGAGGCTAGTTTTCTTTTTTTCATACTATTCTCCTTTGGCATTGACACGTTCACTAGTGTGGTTGATGATATTACTCAAGAACTGTTTAGCACGTGGTTCTGTTGGAGCATCAAAGAAACCATGGACATCAGTTGTATCTACTAGAATCTGTCCGTCAGCCATAAAGATAATACGATCAGCCACTTCACGAGCAAAGCCCATCTCGTGGGTAACGACCACCATATTCATACCTTCACGAGCAAGATTTTGCATGACAGTAAGAACATCTCCGATAGTTTCAGGGTCAAGTGCAGATGTTGGCTCATCAAAGAGCAATAGTTTAGGATGCATAGCAAGCCCACGAGCGATAGCAACACGTTGCTTTTGCCCCCCAGAGAGCATACCTGGATAAGAGTCTTTACGATCCCACATATTAACATAGGTTAAGTATTTTTCAGCTGTTTCTTCGGCCTCTTTTTGTGAGATTCCTAAAACTTTAATAGGAGCAAGTGTAACATTTTCTAACACCGTTTTATGAGGGTAAAGATTGAAATGCTGGAAAACCATGCCGACTTCTTTACGAAGTTGAACCAAATCTTTATTAGAAGCATTGGCCAGTTCATGTCCATTGACGATTAAACTTCCTGTTTCGATAGATTCAAGCGCATTCATGGTACGGATAAGAGTTGACTTACCAGACCCAGAAGGTCCTAGTAAAACAACGACTTGCCCTTCTTCGATATTGAGATTAATGTGGCGAAGTGCATGATAATCACCATAGTATTTGTCGACATTTTTGTATTCGATTAATGCCATAGTATTCCTCCTACTTTTTTGTAATAAAACAGAAACCATCTGTTAGGTTTTATAACACAATTATTGTAACATAGAACAGTATAGCTGTCAATGTATTCAAAAAAAATTATAAAATCGATAATATTGTTGTTACACATAAGTAAAACTAGGTATGTTATCCTAAAAAAGTTATATCATCCAGTTAGAGAGGGATAAAAGCTAAATCAGCAACTCCCCTGACAATTCAACAATAAAAGAGCCATAACTAGCAGATATTGCTAAAAATGGCTGTTTTTTTCTTATTTTCTCGCTGAGAATGAAGGTTGAAAAAATGGTGGTGCTAGGAATTGCACTGTTAACTAGAAAGGTATTTGTGGTGTAATAGATTCATTAGAAGGTTCACTATGGTTGAATTTACTCTTGAACTTTTCGCTAACGATACCTTCAAAGGACTCAAATCTTTGAAGGAAAATCAGGTTGAAGTAAAGGTGTTTACAATTATCACATCATTATTTAGATAATATAATAAAAAAAGTCTATCAGTGTATTTATCGTTGAAAATTTGGTATACTATAATTTGTATTTGTACTTGAGTAATTTTTATCTGCTTGTTTTATTCTCCAATGGACGACCAATAGGAGGGCGATATGAAAAAAATTTTAATTGTCGATGATGAGAAACCTATCTCAGATATTATTAAATTTAATTTAACAAAGGAAGGTTATAGTGTTGTCACTGCTTTTGACGGTAATGAAGCGCTAGAACTTTTTGACAAAGAAAGACCGGATCTTTTGATCTTGGATTTGATGTTGCCAGAAAAAGATGGACTTGAAGTAGCGCGAGAAATTCGTAAGACCAGCTACGTACCTATTATCATGTTATCAGCAAAAGATAGTGAGATTGATAAGGTTATTGGATTGGAAATCGGTGCAGATGACTATGTGACCAAGCCTTTTTCAAATCGTGAGTTATTGGCGCGCATTAAAGCGCACTTACGCCGTACGGAAAATATCGAGTCTGCTGTCACCGAAGAAAACAACGAAGCTAGCTCAAATATTATTATCATTAATAATTTGCAAATCGTACCAGATGCTTTTGTAGCACGTAAATATGGCGAGGATATTGAGTTGACACATCGTGAGTTTGAATTGTTGTATCATTTGGCAACACATATCGGTCAGGTCATGACACGTGAACACTTGCTTGAGACAGTGTGGGGATATGATTATTTTGGTGATGTGAGGACGGTTGATGTGACGGTACGTCGCTTGCGTGAAAAAATCGAAGATACACCGAGTCGCCCAGAATACATACTGACACGTCGTGGCGTCGGTTATTATATGAAAGATTATGGCTAATACCTTTGAAAATCTTAAAACGTTTGAGTTTGCACTCCTTATTTTACTTGCTTTTGTAGGGATTTATTTTATCTTTTTGACTTATCGTGATATTCGTCTGGTCAAAAATTTGCATTTGCTTACAGATAAAGTTCGAGGGATGATAGAGGGACAGCAATCCCTTGATATCAAGCTAAAAGGTGAACCTGAGATAGTTGATCTTGGTGAGACGCTAAATGAACTTGATAGAGTTTATCAAAAAACACACGATAATTTAGCTCAGGAAAAAAATCGTCTCTCAAATATTCTCACTTATATGACGGACGGCGTCTTAGCAACCAATAGTGTGGGACGTATCACTATGATTAATGAAAAAGCACAAAAGCAGTTCAATCTTTCTGAACAAGAAGCATTGGGAAAATCCATTATAGCTATTTTAGGGGATGATGCTGATTATTCCTTTCGCGAGCTGGTGGAAAAAACACCAGAGTTGACACTTTATCGTCGAGATGAGATGGGCGAGTTTATAACACTACATATCCGCTTTGCTAAAAATCGTCATGATAGTGGCTTTGTTACAGGTCTTGTTGCAGTTTCACATGATGCGACAGAACAGGAAAAAGAGGAACGTGAACGCAGACTTTTTGTATCCAATGTTAGTCATGAGTTACGAACACCGTTGACCTCTATCAAATCTTATCTGGAAGCATTGGATGAAGGAATACTAAAAGAAGAAGTCGCTCCTAGCTTTGTCAAAGTGTCGCTTGATGAGACCAATCGTATGATGCGTATGATTTCAGATTTACTAGCACTGTCTCGTATTGATAACCAAGTGACAAAGCTCGAAATTGAAATGACTAATTTTACAGCCTTTATCACGTCTATTCTCAATCGTTTTGAACAAATCACAGCACAGCAGTCTGCATCGAAAAAAATTGATATCCTCCGTGATTATCCTTTGAGTCCAATTTGGATAGAGATTGATACAGATAAGATGACGCAAGTACTTGACAATGTCTTAAACAATGCCATCAAGTATTCTCCAGATGGTGGGAAAGTGACTATCAGTATGCAAACAACTGATAGTCAGCTGATTTTGTCCATCTCTGATGAAGGTTTAGGGATTCCAAAGAAAGATTTGCCTTTGGTGTTTGATCGCTTTTACCGTGTGGATAAGGCTCGTAGTCGATCACAAGGTGGTACAGGCTTGGGTCTATCTATTGCAAAGGAAATTGTGAAACTTCATAAAGGCTTTATTTGGGCAAAAAGTGATTATGGAAATGGTTCAACTTTTACAATTGTTTTGCCGTATAATAAAGAAAGTGCTATCTATGATGAATGGGAAGAAGAGGAAGAGTAAGCATGCTTGAAGAGAAAGGGTTTCGGTATAGTATTTTAGCTTCAGGTTCTAGTGGTAATGCCTTTTATGTTGAGACACCTAAGCAAAAAATCTTGATTGACGCAGGATTGACTGGTAAAAAAATTACCAGTCTTTTAGCTGATATTGGACGCAAGCCTCAGGAATTGGATGCTATTTTAGTGACGCATGAGCATTCAGATCATATTAAGGGAGTGGGTATTCTTGCTCGTAAATACAAACTCGATGTTTATGCCAATGAAGCCACTTGGAAAATCATAGACGACAAAAACATGATAGGAAAGCTTGAAGTTGCTCAAAAACATATCTTTGGGCGTGATAAGATGCTTACCTTTGCTGACTTAGATATTGAGAGTTATGGGGTGAGTCATGATGCTGCTGACCCACAATTTTACCGTTTGATAAAGGATGATAAGAGCTTTGTTATGTTAACGGATACAGGATATGTTAGCGATCGTTTAGCCGGTTTGATTGAAAATGCAGATGCTTACTTGATTGAGTCCAATCATGATATTGATATTTTGCGCTCAGGCAGTTACCCTTGGAGTCTCAAACAGAGAATTTTGTCTGATAAAGGGCATCTCTCCAATGAAGATGGTGCGGAAACTATGATTAGAACTATTGGACGGCGCACTAAAAAAATCTATCTTGGACATTTGAGTCAAGAAAATAATATCAAAGAATTAGCGCATATGACGATGGAAAACCAACTCATGTCAGCAGATTTCGCTGTTAATAGTGATTTCAAGGTCTTAGACACATCGCCAGATCATGCGACCCCTTTGACACAGATTTAAAAAAGACGATGTGAAGAGGTCTTTCAAAAATAGAGCCTCTTTTTCATTGTGAGATATTTTTGGTATAATTTAGAAAAGACTTTTATATAAAATAAAAGGGAGATAAAAATAATGAAAACGTTGGAAGAAAAATTGAACGTAGATTATGGCATCACCTTCGATGACAAAAAACTATTGGATACAGCCTTTACACATACTTCTTATGCTAATGAACATCGTCCCCTAAAGATTTCACATAATGAGCGCTTGGAATTTTTAGGAGACGCTGTTTTGCAACTGTTAATTTCGCGTTATTTGTTTGAAAAATATCCTAAAAAACCAGAAGGTGATTTGTCTAAGCTACGCTCTATGATTGTGCGTGAGGAAAGTCTGGCAGGTTTTTCATGTGATTGCGGATTCGATGCTTATATAAAGCTTGGTAAAGGAGAAGAAAAGTCAGGTGGACGCAAGCGTGTTACAATTTTAGGTGATTTGTTTGAAGCCTTTTTGGGAGCGTTATTACTTGATAAAGGTGTAGATGTGGTTGAAGCTTTTCTTAAGCAAGTGGTCATTCCCCGAGTTGAAAATGATAATTACCAAAAGGTGAGAGACTATAAAACAGCACTTCAAGAGCAATTGCAAGTCAATGGAGATGTGGTGATTGATTATCGTGTCACTAAAGAGTCTGGTCCAGCTCATGCAAAAGTATTTGAAGTGAGTGTCTTTGTAAATAACAAAGCAATCAGCTCTGGGAGTGGTAAGTCTAAAAAACAAGCAGAACAATCGGCTGCTAAAGAAGCACTTGATCGACTGAGTGAGGACTAAATGTTTCTAAAAGAAATTGAGTTGCAAGGTTTTAAGTCCTTTGCAGATAAGACAATAATTGCGTTCGATAAGGGAGTGACTGCCATTGTTGGTCCCAATGGTTCTGGGAAGAGTAATATTACGGAGAGTTTGCGTTGGGCGCTAGGAGAGTCTAGTGCGAAAAGTTTACGTGGTGGAAAAATGCCAGATGTTATTTTTGCAGGAACGCAGAGCAGAAAGCCACTAAACTATGCCTATGTTGCAGTGACGCTGGATAATAGTGACCAGTTTATCAAACATTTAGATAATAGGATACGTGTAGAGCGTCGTATTTTTAGAAATGGGGATAGTGAGTATCTCATTGATGGTCGTAAGGTTCGTCTACGAGATGTCAATGAGTTGTTCATGGATACAGGACTCGGACGTGATTCGTTTTCGGTCATCTCACAAGGACGTGTTGAGGAAATTTTTAATAATAAACCGCAAGATCGTAGGGCGATTTTTGAGGAAGCTGCAGGTGTTTTGAAATATAAGACGCGAAAAAAAGAAACACAGACCAAGTTGGATAAAACGCAGAATAATCTTGAACGCTTAGAAGACATTATCTACGAGCTTGAAACACAAGTCACCCCTCTCAAACATCAAGCGGATACAGCTAAGCGCTTTCTAGCATTAGATGATGAGCGAAAAGTCCTTGATTTAGCGATTTTAGTTGAGGATATTGAGGCACGAAAAGCTATTCTTAACACGCAAAAAGAAGAATTGGCAGTTGTAAAGGATAGTTTATCTGTTTATTATGATACACGTCAGAAATTAGAGGTGAAAATCCAAAAACTCAAGGATAGACGCCGTAGCTTGACAGATAAAAATCTGTCAAAACAAAAGGAGCTTTTAAATGTTACTCAACTAGTAGCGGACTTGGAGCATCAGATTGAAGTGACAAAATTGGCTGTTAAACAATCCACTCAAAAAACGACTCAGCTAACAGAACAAGCTAAAAAAATTGAGGAAAATATTGAACAAATAGAGAGTGAACTGAACGATAAAACAGCGACTTTAACAAGGTTGAAGGAAAAGTTTGAGCAGGAAAAGGCAAATATCGCAAGGCTTGAAACTGACTTGGAGCAATATCGTCATAATCCTGATAAGCTCATTGAGCAGTTACGAGAACAGTTTGTGGTTTTATTGCAAAAAGAAGCAGAACTTTCTAACCAAAAAACAGCTCTCGAAGCGCAAAAAGAGAGTCAAGAGCAGCAGTTTGCTTTCAGAAAAGAAGAAATGCAACAATTGGCACAAGAAATCTCTAAACTGAAAGAAGAAGAAACAAGGCAACAAGCGGCATTAGAGAGCGCTAGTCAGTCTGTCAAAGATTTATTAGAGCAGTATCAAGAAAAGGTAAAATTGTTCAAAAATGTAGAGACAACATACCAAGAAAGACAGGATGATTTTTTTCAACAAATGGATAAAATCAAGTCTAAAAGAGCGAAAAAAGCGAGTCTTGAATCTATTTATAAAAATCACAGCCATTTTTATGCAGGTGTCAAGGCAGTCTTACAAGAAAAGAATTTAGTTGGTATCATTGGCGCAGTCAGCGAACATCTCTCTTTTTCGCCACGTTACCAGATAGCACTGGAGGTGGCGCTCGGTGCTAGCAGCCAGCATATCATTGTGGAAGATGAAGAGGCGGCAAAACAAGCAATTGCCTTTTTGAAACAATACCGAAAGGGGCGGGCAACTTTTTTGCCTCTAACCACGATTTCTTCTCGTCAGTTGGCCTCGCAACAGCTAGAGGTTTTGGAGACTAGTAGAGGTTTCTTGGGGGTTGCTAGTCAACTGATGAGTTATGATCGTAAGTTATCTCATATTATGAGCTATCTTTTGGGCTTGACAGCAATTTTTGATACTATTGAGCACGCTAATCAAGCTGCTAAACGTCTGTCTTATCGTGTACGTATAGTAACCTTAGATGGTACTGAGATTAGAACAGGAGGTTCTTTTTCAGGCGGTGCTAGCCGTGGGAATAATACGACCTTTATCAAGCAAGAGTTAGACCAAATTAGTCAAGAATTGAAGAGTTTAGAAAACTATCAGATTACTTGTGAGCAGGAAGTAGCAATGTTAAAAACAAAACTTGAGTCAGAAAGATCTGAACTTGCTGTTATCAAGGAAGATGGAAACCAAAAAAGACTAGATGAGCAGGCTATCAGTCTTTCTTATCATCAATTAAAAGAACGTTTAGCAGACGTTGAGGATACTTATCAAACACTAAAAAATCATGATGAAAAAGAACATAAAACTTCTTTTGATGCCTTGTGTCAAGAGATAGATGCGCAATTGAAGCAGCTAGCGCAAGAAAAAATAACCCTTTCTCGTCAAATTGAACAACTTAAAACGGACAAAGATAGCTTTGAGGCAGATGCAGCACGTCTTTCTGAACAATTATCGCAGGCAAAATTGCAAGAACGTGAGTTAGTCAGTGAGATAAAGTTTGAAAAAGCAAATCAAGATCGCCTGCAAATGGATCAAAAGACCTATCAAACAGAACTTAGCAGTTTGACAAGAACCCTCACGCATCAAAAGCAATTAGATGATACACTCTTACCGCGCTTAAAAAAACAGCTGGATCAGGCAAAAGATCGTAAAAGCAGTTTGGAACAAGAGCAGATTAGTGTGCGTTTTGAACTAGAGGATATCGAAGCACAGGTTGATGAGACGAATCAGTTGCTAGCTCAAAAAAGCCAACAAAATGAGCAGTATATCCGCCAACAAGCACAGATTGAAGCGCAGATAGAGACTGCCAAAAAGCATTTGCGTCAATTCGCATATAGATTGAGTGAGGAATATCAATACACCTTAGAAGATGCTAAAAAAGAAGCACATAAGCTTGATAATCTTGCAATCGCAAGAGAGCAGCTACGCCAACTCATTCATCAAATTAAAAACTTGGGTCCTGTTAATCTGGATGCTATTGAGCAATTTGAAGAAGTTAGTCAGAGACTAAATTTTTTAAATACCCAAAAAAAAGACTTGGTAGATGCTAAGAATCTTCTGTTGACAACTATTTCAGATATGGATGCAGAGGTTAAACAACGCTTTAAATTGACATTTGAGGCGATTCGAGAAAGTTTTAAGCAGACTTTTACGCAAATGTTTGGCGGAGGAAATGCAGACTTGACATTGACTTCTGAGGATTTTCTTGAGACGGGTATTGAAATATCCGTGCAACCTCCAGGAAAAAAAATTCAATCACTCAATCTTATGTCTGGTGGTGAAAAAGCCTTGTCGGCTCTTGCTCTGCTATTTGCCATTATCCGTGTAAAAACCATACCTTTTGTTATCTTGGATGAGGTTGAGGCAGCTCTAGATGAAGCGAATGTTAAGCGTTTTGGAGACTACCTTAATCACTTTGATCAATCTAGTCAGTTTATCGTTGTTACGCATCGTAAAGGTACGATGGCAGCAGCAAATAGTATCTACGGTGTGACCATGCAAGAGTCAGGTATTTCGCGTATTGTTTCTGTCAAACTAAAAGACGCTGAAGAGTTAACAACAACTTAGATACAATTGAGAGGTAAAAAATTTCCTAACTATTGAGGAAATTTTTTATATGTTCAAAAATGAAAACGCTTGCTACAATGAAAGAAAAAAGAAATAGGAGGACTTAAAGATGTCAGCATTTAAAGATGGATTTTTATGGGGCGGTGCAGTTGCTGCTCATCAACTGGAAGGTGGTTGGCAAGAAGGCGGCAAGGGAATCAGTGTAGCTGATGTTATGACCGCTGCAAAGCATGGTGTGCCACGGGAAATCACAGAAGGTATTGTGGAAGGGAAATATTATCCCAACCATGAGGCCATTGATTTTTATCATCGTTATAAAGGAGATATTGCCTTGTTTGCTGAGATGGGATTCAAGTGCTTTCGGACGTCCATTGCTTGGACACGGATTTTTCCTAAAGGCGATGAGGATGAGCCTAATGAGGCTGGTTTAGCTTTTTATGATAATCTTTTTGATGAATGTTTGAAATACGGAATCGAGCCTGTCGTAACCCTATCTCACTTTGAAATGCCTTATCATTTGGTGACAGAATATGGGGGCTGGAAGAATCGCAAGATGATTGATTTCTTTGTCCATTTTGCCCAAGTGGTCTTTCATCGCTACAAGGATAAGGTCAAATATTGGATGACCTTCAATGAAATCAATAACCAAGCCAACTATCAAGAGGATTTTGCTCCTTTTACCAATTCAGGTATTGTCTATAAAGAAGGAGATAACCGTGAAGAAATCATGTATCAAGCTGCCCATTATGAACTAGTGGCTTCAGCCCGTGCTGTTAAGATTGGACATCATATTAATCCAGATTTTCAGATTGGTTGTATGATTGCTATGTGTCCCATTTATCCAGCAACCTGCAATCCAAAGGATATGCTTCTTGCTATGAAAGCTATGCAAAAACGCTATTATTTTGCAGATGTTCATGTTTTTGGTCAATATCCCGAACATATTTTCAAGTATTGGCAACGAAAAGACTTTGAGTTGGATGTGACTGATAAGGACAAGGCTGACTTGTTAGCTGGCTGTGTGGACTATATTGGCTTTAGCTACTACATGTCCTTTGCCATTAGCTATCATCGAGATAATCCTTTCTATGACTATCTGGAAACTGAGGATTTGGTCAAGAACAATTATGTCAAAACTTCTGAATGGGATTGGCAGATTGACCCCGAGGGTCTTCGATATGCTCTTAATTGGTTTACTGACCATTATCATCTACCACTCTTCATTGTAGAAAATGGTTTTGGAGCTATTGACCGAGTAGAGGCAGACGGTATGGTTCATGATGATTATCGGATTGATTATTTGTCTGCTCATATCCGTGAGATGAAAAAGGCTGTGGTGGAGGATGGTGTGGATCTGATGGGCTATACTCCGTGGGGCTGTATCGACCTAGTGTCCGCTGGAACGGGTGAAATGCGGAAACGCTACGGTTTTATCTATGTGGATAAGGACGATGAAGGGCAAGGGACTTACACCCGCAGTCCTAAGAAGTCTTTTGATTGGTATAAAAATGTTATCGCAACTAATGGTGAAGACCTATAAGGTGCAAGAAAAAGATTTCCGCATTAAAGCGGAAGAAAGAACGATTCACATTGAGAGCGTTTTATATTACTATAAACTTGTAAGGTATTACAAGTTTACAAAAAGGAGTAAAAAATTATGGCAAAGGCGTTGATTATCTGTGCAGGTGGTATGTCCTCTTCAATGATTGCTAAGAAAACAGCTCTCCTACTTCAAGAACAAGGAGAAACGATTGAAATGGATGCCGTGGGTGTTCCAGAAGGTCAAAAGCGTATTGAAGCGGATAAATATGACCTTTATCTTGTTAGTCCACAAACCAAAATGAATTTTAAACAATTGGCGGATGCAGCGGCTAAGAAAGGTAAACCAATTGTTCAAATTCCACCACAAGCTTATGTTCCAATCCCTATGGGCATTGAAAAAATGGCTAAATTAGTCAAGGATAATATCTAGGTTTTTTGCTTGTTTCGATCATTGCCATTTTAACAGGAGGTTAATGTGTTACATCCGAAAGAACTACGAATGCTCCAATTTTTAGTGGAGAACAAAAGCCATTTTGTGACTAGCAAGGAATTAGCTGCTTACCTTGACTGCTCTGATAGAACGATACGAACGTATTATAAAGCTATTGTAGACGAACTAAAGACTGCGTACAATGGTGTGAATATCTTATCAAAATCAGGAGTTGGTTATCAGTTAGTGATTGATAACGAGGTAGCCTATGCTAGACTCTTGGAGGAAAATCACATCACTGAATCTGGTGTCTATTATAGCGAATCTGTTGACATCAATGACCGTTATAATTACCTATTAAATAAACTACTTTTTGAACAAGGTGAGATTTATTTTGATGACTTGGTAAATGAACTGTATGTCAGTCGTTCCACTTTATCGGCAGATTTTAAGAAAATAAGGCATAAATTAGCTGCTTACCATCTAAAGATTGAAAGTAAAGCGAACAAAGGGGTATTTGTAATCGGTCAAGAACGAGATAAAAGACGATTTATCATTGATCATTTTATCGACTCTGGCTTTATTCACACTATGCATTCTTATGTCGGTAATCGTTTGTTCAATCAAGTTATTTCGTTTGAAGAGTTGACGATTATTATTTTGGATGAATGCCGTGAAGCGCATCTGAAATTGTCTGATTTTGCGATTCAAAATTTGATTATTCATATTGCTCTAGCCATTCGCCGTGTGACAGAAGGTTTTTACATCATGCAGATTGATGAATCAGCTCAGTTGAGTCACTTACCTGAGAGTGAGGTGGCTACTTGCATCCTAAATCGTATCTCAGCAGTCACTCAGATAACATTTCCGCCAGAAGAAGTAGACTACATCACTCTTCATTTGGTCTCTAAAAGTTACAGCAATCCACATGGTCACTTAAATAGCTCATCTGATAAGATTCGTCAAGAATTATTACAAGCACTGCATCAAATAGGTGATGAGATAGAAACAGACTTTCAGTTGATTGAGGGATTGGTAGCGCATCTTGCTACTTTATTGATTAGACTCAAAAATCAAGTTGTTTTAGAAAATCCTCTAAGTAGTGAAATTCAAATGAAGTATCCCCATATGTTTTATCTAGGTCGTCGCACACTTGATACCATGCCAACATTTAATACTTTCACTCTATCAGACAATGAAATAGCTTATATTGCTCTTCATTTCATGGCAGCAAAGGAAAGAAAAAAGAGAAAAAGCAAATTCAATATTCTAGTGATTTGTGCAACTGGCTATGGTAGTGCACAGATGTTAAAAAGTCGCATTAGCAATGAATTAGGTAATCTTGTTCATATTGTGGATGTGATTGGCTATTATGAGATGACGGATGAAAAACTTCACGGAATCGACTTTATCATATCATCGATTGATTTATCTCGTTTAATCTTTAACATTCCGATCTTTACAGTGTCTGTCTTTTTTAAAGAGGAAGAAGTTCAGGCAGTGCGTCATAAGATAGCCTATCTGGAAAAATCTAAGGAAGACACGTTGGAAAATGCTGACAAGAAAATCATAGATGATATCGAAAGTCATTTTGACGCTTATTTTTCAGAAAATTATTTTTTATGTTTGGACAAAGCAGACAAAGACACCGTTATTGAATATTTGTTAGAGAAGATGGGAAAAGGCGAAGGAGAGCAATTTATTGATAGAATGAAAAAGATGCTTTCACAGCGTGAATCAATGAGTTCTGTTATTTTTAGTGATAGTATCGCTGTCCCTCATCCCATCAAAGCGGTAGCTAATCAACACCATATTGGTGTGGCTATCATTAAAGAAGGCTTGAAATGGAATGACGATTATCCTCATATCCAGTTTGTCTTTTTACCCTCTATGTCTATCTATGATAATGATGGTTTGCCTGAGCTTGCTTCTTGTATCGTCGATTTGGTTGATCGACCAGATATCCAAAAGCAGCTTTTGGAGAGTCAGACGTTTCAGCAATTTAAGACATTATTTTTGAAAATAAAAGAAAGGAAACTGCATTAATGACTACAGAAGAGTTGCAAATAGCGGCTTTTGAGATTATTTTAAACTCAGGAAATGCCAGAAGTATTGTTCACGAAGCTTTTGAAGCTATGCGTGAGGGAAACTATGATTTAGCCAAGAAAAAATTAAAGGATTCAAACGAAGAGCTACTAAAAGCACATCAAGCACAAACCAATCTTTTGCAGGAGTATGCTTGTGGTACAGAAATCAACGTTGAAATTATCATGGTACATGCTCAAGATCACCTTATGACGACGATGACTCTCAGAGAAGTGGCGCTAGAAATGCTAGAATTGTATCAAAAAGTAGGCTAATGAAAGGGTACCTGATGAATAAGAAAAAGATGAGAAAAACACATTTTCCACAGTCAAGAGAAGTGCTAAAAAAAGAGATGATTTTGAAGAATTCTTATTTTAATCGTTATATGTTGTTTAGATATTCTTTGGCTTTATTTTTCTTTTCCAATATCTATTGGGGTATCATCTTATGGGCACAGATGGGTTTATATATAATTCTCCCAAGTCTCCTACTAGTTTTGATTGCTTGGTCTTATGCAGAGCAGTTTAGGATGTATGGAACGCAGCAGATTTATCTCAAAAGAACGAAGCAAACGTTTTATTGCCAAGGGGCAACTCAAATATTGCTACTAGCATTGACTGTTATGACGAATCAGTTTTCTAAGATTTTTCCTATTTTTGCTGACAACCTATCTAGTCATCTCTTTATAGCTATGCTCTTAATCTTGGGTATATTACTTGTTTTATACAATCTCAAAAGAATACAAGAGATTTCAGAGAATAAAGATAGATATTATAGACGTTTTCAAGCGATTGAAAACTCTTATCACTAATGTTTAGGAGGCGTTCTTATGGACGAACAAAAAGGTTTCTTTGGTCTTTTAGATAAATATCTCATGGGACCAATGGGCGTTATTGCACAGTATAAGGTTGTGCGTGCTATCACAGCTGCAGGTATGACAGCAGTTCCATTTACGATTGTCGGATCAATGTTTCTGGTGTTTAGTATTTTGCCACAGGCTTTCTCATTTTGGCCAATAGTTGCCGATATTTTTTCCGCTTCATTTGATAAATTTACGAGTTTATATATGGTTGCTTATTACGCAACGATGGGTTCATTATCATTGTATTTTGTTTTGTCAATGGCTTATGAATTGACAAAAATTTACGCAGAAGAGGAAGATTTGGATTTGAATCCTCTTAATGGCGCCTTACTTGCCTTGTTTGCTTTTATCATGACCGTTCCACAAATTGTGTTTGATAGTGGTGTGATGTCTGCAGTGACTAGTCTGAAGAAAGGAAGTATTGTGGTAGATGGTTGGTCGATGGCTAGCGGTGTAACCCGTTTTGGAACCAGTGGTGTTTTCACAGCTATTGTAATGGCGGTTATTACCGTTCTACTTTACCGTATGTGTGTGAAACATAAATGGGTTATAAAAATGCCAGACTCTGTTCCAGAGGGTGTTTCTCGTGGATTTACCGCCTTTATCCCAGGATTTGTGGTAGCCTTTGTCGTTATTTTGATTAATGGTATTTTGATAGCTCTAGGAACAGATATATACGAAGTTATCTCTATTCCGTTTTCATTTGTCGGTCATTTGACTAATACTTGGATTGGGCTTGTCATTATTTATCTGTTGACACAAGCTCTTTGGATTGTCGGTATTCATGGTGCGAATATTATCTTTGCTTTTGTCAATCCGATTGCTATCTCTAATGTGACAGCTAATGCAACCCAAGGCACACACTATATTGTAGCTGGTGAATTTTCAAACATGTTTGTTATTGCAGGTGGGTCAGGCGCTACACTTGGTTTATGTATTTGGTGTGCATTTTGCGCTCGCTCTCAACAGTTAAGTGCCATCGGAAAAGCATCTGTTGTGCCAGGTATTTTCAATATCAATGAACCACTCATCTTTGGTTTGCCAATTATTTATAATCCAGCACTTGCCATCCCTTTCATTTGTGCTCCGATTGTTTCAATGACGATTTATTATTTTGCAATGAAATTAAATCTCATTCATGCAATAGTTGCTCAAGTTCCGTGGCCTACACCAGTGGGTATCGGTGCATTTCTTGGTACCGCAGATGTCAAAGCGATTCCACTAGCGATTATCTGTGCGGTAGCAGCATTCTTAGTTTATTGTCCGTTTCTCTATCGTTATGATAAACAACTACTCGATGAGGAAGAGATTGCCAAATAAGACAAGGAAAAATGAAGTGTCACTCTCAATTTATCAGATAAAAAAGGAATTTCTTGATGAGAAATTCCTTTTTTGCACCGACATAGTCAGGATGGAAAAAGACGTTTGAAGGCTTCAGTAAGCTGATTATTGTTGAAAAATATTAAAAGAATAGAGTACAAAGAAAGCTTTGATATAAGCTGTTTCCAATGCTTTTTAGCTATCTATAGGTAAAAGAGAAAAGTGATAAGAGTAGCTGATTTTTTATTGAGTGACCCTTGACTGGTAAAATGTTAAAAGGTAGAGAATGATTTCACTTATTCTTTGTTGACTAGTTTATTAAAATGGTCAGTATAGTGCAGTTTTAACCTGTCTTCTCCTAAAATATCAAGCACTTGTATGGCTTGTTTCATCTTTTCAATTCCAGTACCTGATTGGCACTTAAATTCATAGTAACCAGTAGTGTAGAGAAAGATTGTCTGCTCATAAAAGTTTAATTCATTATCTAACAAATCCTTTATCTCATCAATTAAATAGGAGCAATTAGAAAACTCTTCCTTATCGATGCTAAGAATGAAACAATTTATAGCAAGCTGAGTGACAAGTTGCTTATTGGTTTTATTCAATGAAGAGTAGATGTAATTGTTTAACATTTCTTTGGTTAATAAGAAGTAGGAGTTGTAGTTAATTGTGCGTACACAGTTACCTAATAAAATGATTTCATAGTAGCCCCATTTTTCGACTTTGAAAAGATAGTCTGTCAGTTGAAGTAACTCTTCATCTGATGGAATGAGGTTCGAATCCATTGTGTGTAAAATGGATTTTACCATTGTTTTCTCAAACGAATTGAGAGTGTAAATTGAAGTATCGGAAAGCAGACATGCTATATTATTGATATTTTGTGCTGAGTACTGTTTACGAATGTACTGTACCAGGTTAGCAAATGTTTCGGAATTGGTATAGTCTTCATCATGTAAAATAAGAAACTCATCCAAAGTGATGTATAGTTTGTCTAAAATATTGATTAGTCGAGTACAAGATATTTCTGATTCTCCACGCTCAAAACGAGAGATTTGTGATTTTGAAAGATGCTCATCAGCAACAGAGCATAGACTAATTTTTTTCCCTTTACGAACTTTTCTAAGTGTGATGCCAAGTTTTGATTTCATAATTTTTCCCATTTTCCCAACAAAAAAATGACTTAGTTTTATTTATTGTATAATAAATAAAAATTGAAAGGAAGTCTAAATATGAAGAAAATTTCAAAATTTTTCCCAATTTTGATACCGGTGATGGACATTATCATTATTATTGGTTAAAATTGGTTAAATGACTTACTTTACTTGAAAATTACTATAGGGAGATTTATATATGTCTATACTAACAAAATTTAATGAAAAATTGATGGAGTTTCCTGAAAAAGAAATAATAATCACAAAATATCGAAATTATTCGTTTCGTGATATTGAACTAATGTCAAATTATTTTGCAAGTAAATTATTAATTGCTAGTCAAAGTGAGATTATTCCATTTTATTTAATTAGATCGGAATATGTTCTACCCGTGGTATTAGGTATCATGAAAGCAGGTAAGATTCCTTTACCTATTACTAATAGTTTAGAGATTGGTAAATCTTTGGAACGTGTTAAAGATGTTGAATTTGACACTATTATTTGTGATGAAGCTACTGATGTGAGTTTGAATATAAATGTTTTGGAGATACCACAATATGATGAGTATAGAGAATATCAACAAATAAAAAAAATAATAGAAAATAAAATCTCATATATCATATGTACATCAGGGACGACTGGTATTCCTAAAAAAGTATTTTTAACAAGCGAAAATATTTGTTGGCTATTACAAGAATTTTATAAAATTGTTAACTTTAATAGTGAATCTCGATTCCTATTCACTACACCATATACTTTTGATGTATCACTAACAGAAATATTTTGTCCTGTTTTTACAGGTGGAACTTTGATATGTTATGAATCGGGAGTTAACAGCATCCTTAGTATGAAAAAATTATTAGTTACTAATAATATTTCTCATCTTTCGCTATCTCCTTCTTTTGCAGAGACCATAGTAGATACCAATGGATCAGATGTATTTGAAAGTTTAAGCGCTCTGTGTCTGGCGGGGGAAATTTTTCCTAGCACTTTAGCTAATAAGTTGAGATCAGTGATTGATAAAGGATGTAGAGTATTTAATTTATATGGTCCATCGGAAACAACAATATATGCGACATACTATGAACTTGAAAATAAAGATTATCAAGTTGTTCCAATTGGTCAACCGTTACCAGGTGTAAATCTACAATTTGATTCAATGGTTGAACTAGGGGAAGATGAGCAGGTAGAGTTATTTATTGGAGGTAAAGGTGTAAGTGCAGGTTATTTATTGCAGCCTGAACTAGATTCTGAAAAATTTGTAATAGTTGGGGAAGATAGGTACTATAAAACAGGTGATTATGTATATTTCAGAAAAGGACAATTAGTATTTGGGTCTAGGATAGATAATCAAGTTCAAATAAACGGTGTTAGAATAGAGTTAGATGAAATTAAGTCATTGGTTGATCAGCTGAAAGATGTTTATTCATCAAAAATAGTATTTCATCAGAAAAAATTATATATTTTCTATATTTCTAAAACAGATATCGATAATGAAATACAAAATCGTTTACCTAAATATATTAATCCAATCATCGTAAAAGTGGAAGAATATTATTTTAATCAAAACAGGAAACTTGACATTAACAAGTTACTGGATAAGTATTATTTTCAGAAAAAATCAGTAGCAAGAGATACTGTCGAACAGTCTATTTTAGATGTTTTATCGCAATTTAAGGTCACTGATATCATTGATTTAGATTCATTAGATTTGGTTCGTTTTTTCTTAGAGATTGAAGAAATGTTTAATATAGAAATCAAGGATACAGACTTTCATAGGCTTAAAAGTATAAATTCGATTTATAATTATATAAATAATTATGAGGCAGATGATAATATACAGAAGGGGTATACGGGATTAGATAGAGAAGATAATCAAATACTTCGAAAACACTTAGAGATGGGCTGTGTTACTGAAGATGGATTCAAATTAAGCCCCACACCAACTCAATTGAGGCTTTATCAAAATAGGCAGTTTCGAATTATTTATTTTGATTTAAAATTGAAAGCATCATCTACTTCAGAAATCGGAAAAGTAGAGCAACTAATCAAGGAAATTAGTAATAAAATAGATATATTTAGGCTGGTAGTAAAAAAAACAGATGATAGTATAGAGTTTAGGATTAGTGATGATATATCGAGTTCTAAAATTGTGCAGTTAAAGACTTTACCATCGCCAGTAGAATTGCAACAGATACTAGATTCTATAGATATTGTAAACATTCCAATTATTGTAGCTTCGACACATCATCAAGTGATGAGATTATACTTTCCTTATCATTCAATTGATTCATCTTCACTTAATAAATTGGAAAAAATAATGTTTCAAAAATATTATTATGCGAACAACAATATTAAAAGAAGTTCATTAGTAGAGTATGAAAAGTATAAAGACAAAATGGTAAGAAGTAATTTATTATTAAATGAATTAGAAATTCTTCCGAAAAAAAGTAGCCCAATTGATTTGTCTCTGTTGAAGAGCGATATAAGAATATTTAGGCTATGTGCTGATAATTACAATTCTAAGGAAGATAAATATCTCTATACAGTGTATTCCATTTGTCAATGCTTGTTATCGGATTACCATATAAAGAATATTTTTGGGGCTCTTTCATTTGATTTTAGAGAGTTTAAGAGTTTCGATGCATTAAATTTAATAGGTGATATTCATAAAAAGATACCTTTTGAAGTGAATTGCTCGCAACAATACTTAGATTTTAAGAACAAATTTGAATACATATTATCTTTATACTCAAAGGGGATAGATTTTAATGAGATTGCTTTGAGGAGAAATGATTCATTAGGAGGATTGATTAAAAAAAGATTGGGATATTTATCAGTCTCCATTAATTATCTAGGAGAGGTAGTGAATATAAGTAATACTACTAGAGCTATAGTTGAAAACGGATTTGAGAAGAATTTTGTAAATGTATTTAGCCATAGAGGCGAGAGTTATTTTGTAGTTTGTTCAAATCTATTAAAAAAAATAAATTATTCACTGACATCAGAGGATAATGAAATATCTGTAGAAGAAGTTACTAACATTTATAAACAATCAGATTTATATTGATGAGACATAAGAATCGTCTTCTTGTTAGCTGACATTTTTCTAATGATATGCATTTATCATCTTATGAATGACATAAATTAAGGAGTAAAAACACATGGTTAATTACAAAGAGCTCGTTGAAGGGTATTTGTTAAATAATTTTGAGGAAAAAGATAAATTAGAGCAAATTTGGAATCATCTTAGAGAAGAAAATCAAGATAAACTGATTGATAGAAAGAATTTTATAGGACACTTTACGGCCTCTGCATTCGTTATTGCAAAAAAGAGTGAGAAAATATTAATGTTACATCATAAGGTACTCAGGAAATATTTGCAGCCTGGTGGTCATATTGAAAAGGTAGACATTAATCCGTTAGAAGCAGCTAAGAGAGAACTATTTGAAGAGACGGGAATTGATTCGAAACTTCTCTTTTATAAATGTGTTGAACATCTAAATGAACTTGTTCCTTTTAATATTTCTATTCATAAAATTCCTGAAAATAAATCTAAGAATGAAAAGAGTCACTATCATTATGATTTACAGTACTTATTTTTTGTAGAGGATGAAATCCAAGTTACTATAAATGAGTTAGAATCTAGTTTTTTTGAATGGATTGAGTGGGAAAATTTTCAAAATATGATAGGGTATAAAAATATTGCAAAAAAGATTGAGCTATTACAATCTTCAGGATTTAGAGCTCAAGAATCTTTCTTATCTAAAATAGTATCCAAAGCCACATTTGAAAATGTTTCTTGTGTTGCAGTACAACATATTATACCAAGTAGCATCCCATTAATTAAAACATTGAAGAAAGTTTTTGGAGATCGTTTAGTGATATGTGCAAAACCAAATTCCATTAATCAGGAGGTTTGGAATGAGTTAAAGGGGTTTGGTGTTAGAATGAAAGTTGCTTCACGTGATGATGCATTTGATGAAAATTTTTGTGAAATCACTAGTAAAACAATTTTAATAGATATCGGAGGATATTTTGTAAATATTTCACAAAAAAGAAATATTCCGATTATTTGTATTGTGGAAGATACAGAGAATGGCATAAAGAAATATGAGCAAAATTTGCTCAATACGAATTATCCTATTTTTTCAGTAGCTAGGAATCCGTTGAAAAAGAATGAAGATTATCTCGTTGGTACAGATATAGTATTTGGAGCAGATTATATATTGCACCAAAAGAATTTGCTTATCAAATATATGAATGTAGCTTGCATTGGATATGGTAAAATAGGCTATGGGATTTGTTCAAGATTAAGAGAGCTTGGAATCAAGCCAAAAGTAATAGAAAAAGATCATATACGTTCTGTGATGGCTGTAAGGGACGGTTGTGAAATTTTAATGGATAAAGACCTTTCCAATGTTGACATCGTCTTTTGTGCGACTGGTTCAAAGTGTTTAGATATATTAGATTTTAGGTCATTAAAAGATGGTGCATTTGTTGCTACAGCAACTTCATCTGATGATGAATTTGATTTAAATTATATTAACGGGGAGTACAGTATAAATAATGAGGGAGATTATTTTACTGAGTATAAAAACGAGGATAATTATTTTTATGTTTTAAATCAAGGTATACCAGCAAATTTTGCAGTCAGCTCAGCATTAGGAAACTATATATTATTGGTTCATGCTGCGATTTTATTTATTTTACAAAAAAATGTAAAATCTGAGAAGTGTGATAATTTACATTCTATTTATTCTTTATCTGAAACCGATAATCAATATATCGCTCAGCTTTGGCTTGAACACTTTAATAAATAGATGGGGGAAAATTGAGAAAATTTGAAAAAAGAAATATAATTTATTTTATCAACAGTAGAGCAATATCTCGAAGTAGTTGGAACTTATTATTATCGTAAAGATGCTGATTGGTTTGATTTTACAAACGGTCGAGAATATGAGAGAAAAGGCCATTATCATGCTAGAATGTTACAAAATTACTCAGATTTTCAACATGAAGTTTTTCATTTAAGAGAGTTAAATATTCCTAAGAATACGATAGTACCATTTATAATTACGCCTATAAGTCAGATTGTTAAAATTACCCCAGTTGAAGAAAAAGATGGCGTGTATTTTTGTTCAGTTACAGGTAAAAGTTTAAATACATTAATCGAAGAATTTAAGGGGAGATAAATATTAGGGAGGTTACAGCAGCAATGAGTAATTTGAATAATACAGTTAATTTTATTAAAGAAATAGAGAAATTAAAGTCAGTAACAAGATTTAATAGAACCCTTGATGGAAGATTTGAAAATAGTGCCGAGCATTCTTGGCAGAGCGCGATAGCTTCGATTGTTCTTCAAGATTATTATCCTGAAAAATTGAATATAGAAAAGGTAGTTTCTATGTTACTGATTCATGATTTAGGTGAGATTTATGCCGGAGATACTTGGGTTTTTGATGATAAAAAAAGGTTCACTCTCATGATAGAGAGCTAGAATCTATAAAAAAGACAATGAGCATCCTCCCAGAAGAAAAATATTTGAATATGAAAAATTCTTGGTTGGAATTTGAAAAAGGGCAGAGTGCTGAGGCAAGATATGCAAGAGTTATTGACGCATTGGTACCACTTATAAATCACTTAGAAGTGTCAGAATTAAATTATAATCCAGATAATATTAGTTCAGACATGGTATTAGAAAAGAAAAAATTTATAAAAGGTGAATCTAAAGAGTTATGGAAACTGACTGAAGAGTTGGTTAAGGAAAGTGTAAAAAAGGGCTTATATTTATAATATCAATTGGCCTTTAAAATAGTTGAGGAATATTGTGAAAAGAATGGAAAAAAAGAATATATTGTATTTGGTTAGTAGTAAAGGAATATCCAGAATTGGAGATATTATGTTTGACTTTGCGAATAATACTTTTCTTGCGAGTTTAAATCCCACTTCATTATCGTTGGTTGCAGTCTATCAGTCATTAGAAAGCGTGATAGGTGTCCTATTTAATGTGTTTGGTGGTGTTATTGCAGATAGCTTCAAGCGGAAAAAAATTTTAGTCACTACAAATATCTTATGTGGTATCGTCTGTACAGTTCTCTCATTTATATCCCAAGAAAAATGGTTGGTCTATGCAATTGTTATCACCAATGTCATTTTGGCTTTTATGAGTGCTTTTTCTGGTCCATCTTATAAAGCTTTCACGAAAGAAATCGTACAAAAAGATCATATAACAAAACTAAATTCCTATTTGGAAACCACTAGTACCATTATAAAAGTGGCGATTCCTATGATAGCGATTTTCTTATATAAGCTACTTGGCATACATGGTGTGTTACTATTGGATGGATTATCATTTCTATTAGCTGCTTTACTAATTTTCTTTATTACACCTATTAATGAAGAAGTGGTTACAAAGGAGAAAATGACACTAAGTGGAGTCTTTAACGACTTAAAGATAGGGTTCAAGTATGTTTACAGTCATAAGTCAATCTTTATTATTATCGTGCTTTCTGCACTTGTCAATTTTTTTCTAGCAGCTTATAATTTATTGTTGCCCTATAGTAATCAAATGTTTGGAGGAGTTTCATCTGGACTTTATGGAATATTTCTAACAGCAGAAGCAATTGGTGGATTTATTGGCGCAATATTAAGTGGTTTTGTCAATAAGCGGTTATCAAGTAAGCTATTGATGTTATTTTTATCATGTTCGGGTTTGATGTTAATGTTAGCTACACCGCTTTATTTGATGTTCCACAATGGGATTGTTCTAGCCTTATCACCGGCACTATTTAATCTATTTCTTTCCATCTTTAATATTCAGTTTTTCTCTATTGTCCAGAGAGATGTTGATAATGAATTTTTAGGGAGAGTGTTTGGTATTATCTTTACAGTAGCTATTCTTTTTATGCCAATGGGTACAGGGATATTTTCTGCGATATTAAATTCCAAGAATACTTTTAATTTCTTGATAATCGGAATGTTCATTGTGGTGCTGTCATTTATGTTTAGGGCTCTTTTTAAAAAATATAATATTCATTAAAACAGAGCTTAGATTTTATATAGCAGGATTGCTTCCCCATAATTCTCTTTCAAATATTGAAATTGTAAGTAAAATACAGATTGATTTATAAAAGATAAGGGTGTGTCGAAAAGGCACGCTTTTTTGTTTTTCTATGTTATAATAGAAAAAAAGTTATATTGGGATTTGAGATGTGCACCCTACTCGGGTTTTGCACACCCCTGTAAGGATAAAGGTTAAATTGTATGATTAAGCTAATAGCAACCGATATGGATGGCACTTTTTTAGATGCTAATGGAACTTATGATAAAAAGCGTTTGAATACAGTTCTCAAAGGTTTTAAAAAGAGAGGCATAGTGTTCGTTGCAGCATCTGGTCGCTCTCTTCTTTCTTTGGAGAGTCTTTTTGCTGATTTTCGTGACCAGATGGGCTTTGTAGCTGAAAATGGCAGTGCCTTAGTCGTCGGTGGTGAGTTGACTTTTGAGAAACACTTAACTAAAGAACAATATCTGGAGATTATACAGTTACTGCTTGCTAGCCCTTACATGAATGGGCACGAATATCTTTTATCAGGGAAAAATGGAGCTTATGTCCACCAAGATGCTAGTAGTGATTATGTGAACTTTATTTCAAATTACTATAAAAATATCCAAAGGGTAGATTCTTTTGAGGCTATAGACGATGTTATCTTCAAGTTGACTGCTAATTTTACAGAAGAGACCGTGCTTGAAGGAGAAAAATGGGTAACAGAGCGTTTGTCGTACGCTAATGCAGTAACAACTGGTTTTCAATCCGTTGATATTATCCTAGACGCTGTGACCAAACGAACAGGACTTGAGGCTCTCTGTACCCAGCTAGGTATCAAGAGAGACGAAGTTCTTGCTTTTGGGGATAATCTCAATGATTATGAGATGTTGGAGTTTTCAGGAACTGCTATTGCCACAGGCAATGCGCGTGATGAGATAAAAGCGATTAGCCAAGAAGTTATTGATTCTTGTGAAAAAGAGTCTGTTATGGCATATATGGAGGGGATACTGGATGATAAGAAAAGACATTAAGATGATTGCTATTGATCTCGATGGAACCTTGTTTAATGCTCAAAAAGAAATTAGTAAAGAAAACCGCAGAGCACTTGAGCGTGTCCGCAAGCAAGGTGTAAAAGTTGTTATTACTACAGGTCGTCCGCTGAAGGCCATTGGTACTCTTTTATCTGATTTACATTTATTATCTGATGACGATTATTGCATTACTTTTAACGGTGGGCTTGTGCAACGGACAACAGGTGAAATTTTGGATAAATCAGTTCTGACTTATGAAGATTTAAAAACTATCCATACTTACTTAGAACCTTTGGGTTTGCCTTTTGATGTGCTTAGCGATGGCATTGTCTATAGTCTACCGTCTAGGGGCAATAAATCCCTTTATCATACAGCGAATCCTCTGTTGACTTTTGTAGAAGTAGAGCATTTTGAGGATATTCCGCTAAATATTCCTTACAACAAAGTCGTGACAGTGACAGATGAGAAGTTTTTAGATGAGCAGTTGCCCAAGTTACCAGATGTTATCAACGAAAAATATGAAGCTTTTAAATCACGAGAAATTATCTTTGAAATCATGCCAAAGGGAGTTCATAAAGCTAGCGGCTTAGCTCATCTCTGTCAACACTTAGGCTTAACAAACGTTAATGTCATGGCAATAGGCGATGAGGCAAATGATATTAGTATGATTAGATGGGCAGGATTAGGTGTTGCTATGGCGAATGCAACGGATCAAGTTAAGCGTGTTGCAAACAGTGTCACTAAGCGCAATAACGAAGCATCAGGAGTTGCAGAGGCAATTGAACGATATGTGTTAGGAGAAGCAAACTAATGGGGTTATTTGATCGATTATTTGGACGTAAAAAAGAAAATGAAAGTGAAGTTGTCGGTGTTGACGATTCTAAGAAAAAAACATCAAATTTAGAGGATGATGATAGTAAGGATAAAGAGACTTACCTCGGTAACGATGTGATGGAAAACAACACTTCTGAGGTAAAAGATACAGTAGCTGACTTAGAAAATGTGACGACTTCGGATCAGCCAACAGCATCTGAAGATTTGGGTAAGGGTAAGAAGTCCACAGAAAATTCTGATAGCAAACAAGAACGCACAGAACTAGTAACAGACGTAGCGACATCTAGGGCTAAAACAACAGCAGTTTCACAAACTGAACAAGATTTCATGGCGAATTATTATGCTAAGCGTACTACTATTGAGAAAAATCTTACTGAGGAAACGCTTGATTTTAGTAAACATGATGATGCCAAAGATAAGACAAAAGAGAGCGATGTTATTGAGACATCCGAAGAAAAATATAATCGTAGCTTGAAAAAAACTCGCACAGGTTTTGGTGCAAGACTCAACGCTTTTTTGGCTAATTTCCGTCGTGTGGATGAGGATTTCTTTGAAGAGTTAGAAGAACTGCTTATCTTGTCTGATGTTGGGGTCAACGTTGCGACGCAACTAACAGAGGACTTACGCTACGAAGCAAAATTGGAAAATGCAAAGAAATCAGATGAACTTCGCCATCTGATTATTGAAAAGCTTGTTGATATTTACGAAAAAGACGGCGTTTACAACGAGAGTGTTCACTTTCAAGACGGCTTAACTGTTATGCTTTTTGTTGGTGTTAATGGTGTCGGAAAAACAACCTCTATCGGAAAACTTGCCTATAAGTATAAGCAAGAAGGTAAGAGAGTTATGCTAGTCGCTGCTGATACGTTTCGTGCTGGGGCAGTGGCACAGTTGTTGGAGTGGGGGCATCGTGTAGACGTTCCCGTAGTGACAGGATCTGAAAAAGCGGATCCCGCTAGTGTCGTCTTCGATGGTATGGAAAAAGCAGTTGCTGAAAATGTGGATATTTTATTGATTGATACGGCTGGACGCTTGCAAAATAAAGATCATCTTATGGCAGAACTTGAAAAAATTGGGCGTATTATCAAACGTGTTGTACCAGATGCGCCACATGAGACACTTTTAGCATTGGATGCATCAACAGGACAAAATGCGCTTAGTCAAGCTAAGGAGTTTTCAAAAATTACACCGCTTACAGGTATTATTCTGACAAAAATTGATGGTACGGCAAAAGGAGGAGTTGTTTTAGCCATTCGTCAAGATTTGTCTATTCCGGTTAAATATATTGGTTTTGGAGAGAAAATAGATGATATAGGTGAGTTCCGTTCGGAGGATTTCATACGCAGCTTACTATCAGATATTATATAATAAACAATAGCACTAGTTTTCTAGTGCTATTGTTTATTATTAAAAGACACGGTAGACGTATGGATTGTCAGGTTTGCTAGTTTCTTTTGCTTCTGTTATGTGAAGGATAGGTAGGGTTTGCTTTAGAGTCTGGTTATACTCAAGCTGAATTTCTCCAGTAGCATTTACCCAAGTATTGTCTTTAAAAGTTTGGTTTCCAGTGGTTAAGAGCCCGTACACCCCAGAGTCTGCAATACAATGAATAATGCCGAAGCGAAAAAGAAATTGATAACCTGCGTGCTTAGGCTCATTGTAGACAAAGCCTGTGTAGGTAATTTTTCGTCCAGTAAAATTATCAGGGTAGAGATAGATGAGTTCCATTACCTCCATATAATTGTTTGTTGTGATTGTGATAGGAGATGTACCGTGATATTTTTTGAGTTCTGCTGTCATCTCTTTTTCATAAGCACTAGAGGTAAAAAAGCTACTGGTATCAGGCTTTAGATATTGTACAGAAGTTCCATCATCGCTAACACCAGACTTGCTAGAGCCAGCAGCTAGTGGAAAATGATAACCTTTAGCTGAAACTGTGGTGGAATCCAGTGTGACTGTCGGCACTAAAAGTCCCACCAAAATGGGAAAGAGCAAGATAAAAGGACTAGTGAGTTTTGCCCATTTACCTGTCAAATGGCTATGTAATCTTATATTTTTTATCCATATTATCAACTGAATTATGGCAAGGATAAAAGAAAGTACCATAGCGATGTAAGCGAGGTAGGCATAGTGTGTGTTGATGTATTGATTAAGTTTACCTGTGATTTGCAGGTACATAGAGAGCTCAAAATAACCTACTAAAACTAAAAAGCGAAACATTATATTACCCCCACAATCAAGCAGTAAATTGCCACTAAACTAGATGCAATAGTGACAAACTGGACGATGAATTTAGGTTTAAAGCTTTTTATCATCATCATAAGATTTTTAATATCTACCATAGGACCAATCAACAGAAATGCTATAACAGGAGCTATGCCAAAGGTAGATAGTAAAGATGCACCAATAAAAGCATCCGCTTCACTACAAAGGGATAAGATAAAAGCAAGTAGCATCATAACTAAAATCGCCATGAGAGGACTATGTCCGATAGTGGTCAAAAAATGGGTTGGAACAAAGATTTGCATAGCGGAAGCTACCAAGGTTCCAAAGACTAAGTATCTTCCTGTATCAAAAAACTCCTCAATAGCATGTCCCAATGCTAAAAAAAACTTGTGATGTCCTTTTTCTGATGAATAATCACGAAAATGGTTGCTATTAGCGCTATCTTTTAAAATATCACTATCTAAGACATAGGCCAACAAACAGCCTAAAACCAAAGCAATCAGGAGAGATCCGATAAGACGCAATAAGACAAAGCGTACAGAATTACCAAAAGCTGAATAGGTAGCAAACAAAACGATAGGATTGATAATTGGTGCGGTTGTCAGAAAAGGAATAGCTGTATAGGCGGGAACTTTTTTCTCAATAAAGCGGTTGATGATAGGAACAATGCCACACTCACATGATGGAAAGACAAAGCCAATCAATGTTCCAAATAAAATCCTCAAGAATTTAGGTTTAGGTAAAAGACGATTGACGCTATCTGGAGTGACATAGACTTCGATAAATCCCGAAAAAATCGCTCCTAAGAGTACAAAAGGTAATGCTTCAATGATAATGGAGAGAAAAATAGCAAACCATTGCAAGATATTATCAGGTAACTGATTAAGAAGTACCATAAACTAGATTGTTTTCCTATCTTTTTTATCCTTAGCATCTTTTGGTTTTTTCTTTTCTTGCTCAGGATCGATAATTGTCGCAAATTCTGCAAATCTACGCTCTAAGTCCTCCTGACGTTTATGTGTAATAGCCATGAAAAATCCTTCTTTCTAAAATATTTAATGAAAAGATTCATTAATAGGTATTATACTACACTTGTCTTAAAATAGCAGAGCAAAAGCAATGAGAAAGGAGTTAGACAAACGAGAAAGTACCACTGTTTGTGTTGCCGCCCTCTTATCTTTAGAGTATTCTTGTGGTATAATAGTAAATATGGAAAATGCAAATATTAAACAAATAGCTACAAATCTTGGTCTTTATAATCAACAGATTGAAAAAGTTATTGAACTAACCAAAGAAGGAAATACGATTCCTTTTATCGCTCGTTATCGCAAAGAGTTAACAGGAAATCTGGATGAGGTTCAAATCAAAACAATTATCGAGATGGATAAATCTCTCACAACGCTTTTTGAGCGTAAGCTGGCTGTCCTATCAAAGATTGAGGAACAAGGTAAACTTACGGAGTCTCTTAAACAAGCAATTGAAGAAGCTAGCAAACTAGCAGATGTCGAGGAGTTATATCTACCCTATAAAGAAAAACGTCGCACTAAGGCGACGATTGCTCGTGAGGCAGGACTTTTTCCTTTGGCACGGCTTATCTTGCAAAATAAGTCTTTTATCGAAAAAGAAGCTAAAAGCTTTATTTGTGAAGGTTTTGAGACGGCTGAGAAGGCTTTAGCTGGTGCAGTTGATATTGTGATTGAAGCTTTATCAGAGGATGTTTCTATTAGAGCTTTTGTTAATCGAGATATTAAGCAACACAGTTTCATCACTTCAAAGCTAAAGGATGAGATGCTGGATGAGAAAAGAATTTATCAGATTTATTATGATTTTAGTGAGCCTGTACGCAATATGCAGGGCTATCGTGTTTTAGCTCTAAATCGTGGTGAAAAGCAGGGAGTATTGAAAGTACATTTTGAGCATAATTTGGATGTGATGACACGTTTTGTTGAGGCTCGTTTTAGGGAAAAGAATACCTATATCCAAAGAGCGATTCAAGAAGCGCTGAAGAAAAAGATTATTCCTGCTATGGAACGTCGTATTCGTTCCGAGTTGACAGAGAGTGCTGAGGACGGCGCTATTGCATTATTTGCAAAAAATCTACGCCATCTCCTTTTAGTTTCACCCCTAAAAGGGAAAATAGTACTAGGTTTTGACCCTGCTTTTAGGACAGGAGCTAAACTAGCTGTAGTCGACCAAACAGGAAAACTCCTCACCACACAAGTCATCTATCCTGTACCACCAGCTAATCAAGCTAAAATAGCCCAGTCCAAAAGGGAGCTAGCTCAGCTTATAGATACCTTTGATATTGAGATTATTGCTATTGGAAATGGTACGGCTAGCCGTGAGAGCGAAGCTTTTGTTGCAGATGTTTTAAAAGACTATCCAAATGTGTCTTATGTCATCGTCAACGAAAGTGGAGCTTCTGTTTATTCTGCTAGTGAGCTAGCACGAAAGGAGTTCCCAGACTTAACCGTCGAAAAACGTTCAGCTATTTCTATAGCTCGCAGACTCCAAGATCCACTAGCTGAACTTGTCAAGATTGATCCAAAATCTATCGGTGTGGGACAATATCAGCACGATGTTAGCCAAAAAAAGTTAGCTGAAAACCTCGATTTTGTAGTAGATACTGTGGTCAACCAAGTCGGTGTTAATATCAATACCGCAAGCCCAGCACTTCTAGCACACGTTTCAGGTCTTAATAAAACAATTTCTGAAAATATTGTTAAATATCGTGAAGAAATTGGATTGATTGCTTCACGACAAGACATAAAAAAAGTACCACGTCTAGGTGAGAAAGTTTTTGAACAGGCAGCTGGTTTCTTGCGTATTCCAGAGTCTAACAACTTTCTAGACAATACGGGTGTTCACCCAGAAAGCTATAAAGCAGTTTGGGATTTGTTCAAGAAACTTGATATTAATCAATTAGACGATGACGCTAAACAGAAATTACAATCAGTTGTTGTAGCTGATATGGCAGAGGAACTCGCTATAGGACAAGAAACGCTAAAAGATATTATTAGTGACTTACTAAAACCAGGACGTGACTTACGTGACCATTTTGCAGCTCCTGTACTGCGCCAAGATATTTTAGAGATTTCAGATTTATCACTTGGTCAAAAGTTAGAGGGTACGGTGCGAAATGTTGTTGATTTTGGTGCTTTTGTTGACATTGGTTTACATGATGATGGTTTGATTCATATCTCGCAGATGAGTACTACCTTTATCAATCATCCAAGTCAAGTGGTTTCTGTCGGTGATATTGTGACTGTTTGGGTATCAAAAATTGACACAGAACGTGATAAGATTAACCTATCTCTCGTTGCGCCAGATGAATCTAACTGATTATGTCAAAACGGTGTCGCTAGAAGATTTTAATAAGCCTTTTTTACACAAAGCCTATTGGAATAAGCGCTTAAGGACAACTGGAGGACGTTTTTTTCCAGATGATGGTCATCTGGATTTCAATCCTAAAATGTACGAAAAATTTGGTTGCGAAATCTTTCGCAAGATTGTTCGACATGAACTGTGTCACTATCATCTTTACTACGATCATAAAGGATTTCGCCATCGTGATAAAGATTTTAAAGTACTTTTACAGCAAGTTGATGGTTTGCGTTATGCACCAAATCTCAATCAAGCTAGCAATCTTTATGAGTATACCTGTCAATCTTGTCACAAAGTCTACAAAAGAAAGCGTCGTATTAATACTCAAAAATATGTCTGTAGCTTTTGTCGTGGACAGCTCATGATGAAAAATCAGTCGTAAGGCTGATTTTATTTACCTTATCTTTTGTTACAATGAATGGTGAAAAGAAGAAAGGTGTTTCGCAGATGAAATCAATGTTTTATAAACAACGCCAAAATAAATTACTGTGTGGTGTAGTAGCTGGTCTAGCTGATAAATTTGGCTGGGATTTGCCTATAACACGTGTCGTAGCAGCACTTTTGATGTATTTCTCAGGATTTGGAATTGTTCTTTACCTCTTGCTAGCTATCTTTCTTCCTTACAAAGAGGATATTGAGTATGATAAGTATGGATTGGGATCTAGAAAGCGTAAAGATGCTGAGGTTATTCGTGATAATGATGACTGGTTTTGGTAAAGCGAACTGGTAAAATAACAGGATTACTAGTGAGGAAAGACAAGAGCAAAGCTTAGTTTTTAACTAAGCTTTTTTCTTTGTAAAAAATAAGGAAGTTAAGCAAGTTTTGAGTTGTCTTTTTGTGACTAGATTATGGTATAATAGTATAAAGTAATCCTTTACCACATGTGTAAGCGAACGAACAAGGAGATAGACATGTCAGTAACGGTACAGATGTTAGTGGATAAGTTGAAGTTGGAGATTGTTTATGGTGAGAGTTCTCATCTTGAAAAAGAGATTACAACAGCTGATATTTCACGACCTGGTCTTGAGATGACGGGGTATTTTGATTATTATTCCCCTGAGCGTTTGCAACTATTTGGGATGAAAGAGTGGTCTTATCTGACCAAAATGACCTCGCACAATCGTTATCAGGTCTTAAGTGAGATGTTTCAAGTAGAGACACCTGCAGCTATCGTGGCTAGAAATTTAGATATTCCAGAGGAGATGTTAAAAGCAGCAGCAAAGCACAGTGTCGCTATTTTGAAAAGTCATGTATCAACTAGTCGTCTCTCGGGGGAAATTTCTTGGTATTTGGATTCTTGTCTTGCAGATCGTATTAGTGTGCATGGTGTATTGATGGACATTTATGGCATGGGAGTTTTGATTCAAGGAGATTCTGGTATTGGAAAGAGTGAGACAGGATTAGAGCTTGTCAAACGGGGTCATCGTTTAGTTGCTGATGACCGTGTAGATGTCTTTGCTAAAGATGAAGAGACACTCTGGGGGGAACCGGCAGAGATTTTAAGGCATCTACTTGAAATTCGTGGTGTCGGTATTATTGATGTTATGAGTCTATATGGTGCAAGTGCCGTTAAAGACTCTTCTCAAGTACAACTCTCTATTTACCTCGAAAACTTTGAGACAGGAAAAAACTTTGACAGGCTGGGAAATGGTAATGAGGAAATTGAACTTTCGGGTGTAAAAATTCCTCGTATTCGCATTCCAGTAAAGACTGGGCGTAATGTTTCTGTGGTTATAGAAGCTGCTGCTATGAATTATCGTGCTAAACAAATGGGTTTTGATGCGACAAAGACATTTGAAAAGCGCCTTACTAATCTCATCAGTAGACACGAGGAAAATAAATGATTAATCCCATTGCTATTCAGTTAGGTTCAATCGCTATACATTGGTATGCTATTTGTATTGTGTCTGGTTTGTTGCTTGCTGTGTATCTTGCCATAAAAGAGGGAGAAAGGAAGGGTATCACATCAGATGATATTCTCGATTTTATCCTCCTTGCCTTTCCTATAGCTATTGTTGGAGCAAGGGCTTATTATGTTACTTTTGAATGGAGTTACTATCGTAAGCACTTAGATGAGATTGTAGCGATTTGGAATGGTGGCATTGCGATTTATGGAGGGTTACTTACAGGACTTTTAGTCTTACTTGTTTTTTCTCATCGTCGCAAGATAAATCCTATTCATTTTTTGGATATCACTGTACCTGGTGTGATGGTTGCACAGTCTATTGGACGGTGGGGAAATTTTATTAACCAAGAAGCTTATGGAAAAGCAGTCAAAAGTTTAGATTATTTTCCTGCTTTTATTAGACAGCAAATGTATATTGATGGCAGTTACCGTGTTCCAACTTTTTTTTACGAATCTATCTGGAATCTTATTGGATTTGTCTTCATTGTGACAACGCGTCACAGACGACACTTCTGGAGACAGGGTGAGCTTACAGCATTTTACCTCATTTGGTATGGTTGTGGTCGCTTCGTCATAGAGGGTATGCGTACTGATAGCCTTTATTTTATGGGTTTACGTGTATCACAGTGGCTGTCTGTTCTTTTGGTTATATTTGGTATTGTTTTTGTTGTTTATCGTCGTCTAAGGGATATTGTTCCCTATTATTTGGAAAAATAAGGAGGAAAGCTAATATGGAGAAAACAGCGGTTCTCATTATCGCTATTGCCTTTGCTGTTTTGGTATTATATGTAGTTGTGTTATTACGCAAATTATCAAATGCTGTTGATGAAGCAAAGACGAGCTTACAGGTACTCACGGGAGACATCAATGTCACTTTACATCAGACAAATGATATTTTAGCTAAAGCTAATATCTTAGTCGAGGATGTCAATGATAAAGTAGCAACAGTTGATCCTTTGTTTGTTGCCATTGCTGACTTATCAGAGAGCGTATCAGATCTCAATGCACAGGCACGTAGTTTTACAAATCGTGCTAGTAGTGTTACAAGTAACGTTGCTAAAGTTGGCTCTGCCTTTGCTATTGGCAAAGTAGCTAGCAAACTTTTAAAAAAATAAATGAGGAGGTAAAAATTATGAGTAAGTGGATAAGTACTGTTATTGTTGGAATTGCTTCAGGTGCAACAACTGCCTATTTCTTGAGTAGCGAAAAAGGAAAGGAAGTTAAAAATCGTGCGATGAAAGCTTATCAAGCTTATCGTAAGAATCCTGAAAGTTATCATCAAAAAGCAAAAGAAAAAGCCTATGAGTATTCTAACTTGGCTGTTGATACTTTTTATGATTACAAAGAAAAATTCGAATCTGGTGAATTAACAAAAGAAGATGTTGTCTCTGTTGTCAAAGAAAAAAGTGATGAAGTTGTCAGCAAAGCTAGTGATGTCATCGAACATATCAAATCAAAAGTACATGCAGTTGCAGAAGAAGAAAAAGAAGTCGTTGCTACAGAAGATGTGAAAGCTGAAGTAGATGATATTGTTATTGATTTAAAGGATGTAAAAGTTGATAAAGCAAAAGCAATAACAAAAATGCCGAAAGATACAACACTTGAGACTACAAAAGATTAAAAAAGGGGACTTTATTTGTACTCCGAAGTTTAGATTTTTATCTAATCTTTGGAGTATTTTTTATCAAAAAAGCATCCTCACGATAAGGAGGACACTATTTAAAAATCGTTATAAGTGTTTTAATTCCAATTTTTAAGCCAAAGCTAGCTGATAAAGCAAAAACCATCGCCCAAAAAGGAACGAAACGAATAGTCAAGAATAAAAATGTAATGAAAACAGTACTAATAGCAAAGCTAGAAATCTGAGCAAAAAAGACCAAATCTCTATATTTAGCTGCATTGGTGTCAATCTTTTTAAATGATTGGGATTTAGGGCTGGTATGAGCGTCATTCTCAGTATCTAGCGTCTGTTGCTCACGTTTTATAGGTGCTAGCATAGCATTCTCCTTTAAGCATTCCTATCTATTATATCATAGATAGTAGGATTTGTAATATAATTTCTCATTTTTATCATAACGATATCAGAGAAGATATGGATATAGGAGCAGTTTGTGAAGAACTTTAAGTTATATATTCCATTTAGCAAGTGATAAAAGATAAAAACTCTATAAACTTTGATTTAATAAGAAATAAAAACAGTTCTTTTATCCTAAATTGGTTAAAGTAGCTGTTTTTATGTGTTTTCACGTTGAGAATTTAAAGTTATTTTTGTAGTTCGATGTTTAAACTGTTACATTAATGACCTTTATTTAGTATAATAATATATATAAATCTTTTTTGAAACCTTAACGAGGAAGGAAAATGGTTACGAAATTTCCCCTTGAACCTTGAGAATTGGGGGAGGGGCACTTTCTGATAAATTATCAGAACAAACGTAGTAAGTATGAGATAACAGAACAAGGATATAAAGTTTTACATCTCATTCAGAAGAAAAATGCTTGATTAAGGAGATTAGTATGGTACAATACATTAGCACAGCACAGCACAGCACAGCACAGCACAGCACACTGATTGTGTAATCGGACGTGTTTTTTGTCAAGCACTAAAACAGACTTTTTCACATTTTTGTGGGGAAGTCTTTTCTGGTGTATTGAAAAGAGAGGTGGCGTAATGGTTAGAAAAGATAAGATAGTCACACCAAGCGTCACTCAAAAGCTTCAAGAATTAGGTTATAACGTTTCTGATTGGGATGACAGTCAGACAGAATCGAAATTAACAAGTGAAATAATTGAAGTTCTATCACACTCTTCTAAAGAAATGAATGGGAAAGTTGGCATACCTGATAGAATTTACTGTAATAAAGAAAAAAGGTTATTGATTCTCGTTGAAGAAAAGCCAACAATACAAGAACATGAATTAGATAACATCAAAAAAGGATGTGTGGCAGGACTGAAATGGTATCTAAGTAAGTTTGCTAATAAAGAGTTCTCCACATGGAAAATAATTGGAGTTGCTGTTAGTGGAGATGTATATGATGAATACAAACACAAATTTAGCTGTTACTATATAGATGCAAAACAAAACATCAAATATATTGATAAGGTTTCTAATTTTCTTACCGAAACAGAATTTTTAGCGTTATTCAATAATCTTGACGAAGAAAAAGCGATTGAAGATATAACCAGAGTAAGTAAGAAGGTAAATAATCTATTAAGGTCGATTGATTCGCAAAAACGACCTACACTGCTTGCTGTATTGATGATTTGTCTCTACAATAAATCTGAGAACGTTTACAATAATTTTTCTGATTTATATCCTAATTATACTCCTGTTCAAATACTTGATAACCTATATCCTACAGTAAAAGGAATTTTGGAAAAAGAAGGTATTCCTGAAAACAAACTAAAAGCTCTAGAAGGAGAGCTAGGCTCAATAAAAACAGATGTGAATCTACAGAATACCTCAATTCTTAAACAAATTTTAGATGAATTAAATCAAAAAGTTATTCCTTTATTTAATAATCATTTTTCAACTAATTCAAATTACGATATTATGGGTAAGTTTTATGAGGAGTTTCTAAAATTTGCAGGAGTATCGAATGTAAAAAAAGGAATAGTCCTAACACCAAGACATATAGCAGGTTTATTTACAAGGTTAATTCCATTAAAAGCAAACGATGTTATTTTAGACCTTTGTTGTGGAACAGGTGCATTTCTGATTGCAGGGATGAATAAATTACTATCAATAAAAGGTGCAGATGAGAAGAACATAAAAGAAAATCAATTGTTGGGTTTTGAAATCAATTCTACTATGTATATTTGTGCGATTTCTAATATGCTATTCAGGGGAGATGGTAAATCAAGAATATATAACTTTGATTCTATCAACGATAAAGGTGTTGACAAAATTTTAGGAGAAGTAAAACCCACAGTTGGATTTATCAATCCCCCATATTCAGGTAAAGAAAATAAAGACGACCCTACTCCAAAAGAGATAACTTTTCTGAGAAAACTGCTAGATAATTGTTCTCGATACGGGGTAATTATTGCTCCATTATCAATGTATTTCAAGGATAAAACACTTAGAAATAATATTCTCTCTAAGCATACCTTGAAGTATGTTATCAATATGCCAAAAGACCTATTTCAACCTAATGCTTCAACTAGCACAGCAATAGCTGTTTTTGAAACGCATCTACCTCATAACTATAATAACGATGTTGTTTTTTATGATTTGAAAAATGATGGTTTTGTACTATCAAAAAACAAGGGTAGAACAGATATATATAACCACTGGAATGATATTGAAGAAAAGTTATTAGACGAACTTACTCATGGAAAAACATCGGATGGTTATAATATCATACGAACTAAAATCAAAAAAGGAGATGAATGGACTATATACGCTCATTCTCGAACAAACTATGATGAATTATCTAATAGTGATTTTATTAAAACTATATCTGATTATCTTCTTTATTGTTCAAAACAAGAATTATCGTTACTTGAAGAAACAGGGCTTTCAGAATTTCAAGAAATAAATTTACTTTCAAATTTCGTAAATGAAAAATTGAGCAATTCCACAACTACATTTCTTGCACCTGATAAAAATATAGATGAAATAGACTGGGGTTATTTTAATATAAGAGATGTTTTTGATAACATAGAAGGAACAAAAGGAGCTACTACATTTGACCTTATACAAGGTACGGATATTCCCTATATTGCTGCGAAGAAAAAAGACAACGGTTTTGATAGATTTGTTTCAAAAGAAGGGAACGAAGAGTACATCTCTAATGGAAACGGCATAGTTTTTGTGAATTTGGGCGATGGAAGCGGAGGATATTCAACTTACCAACCTGAGCCATTCATAGGGATGAATGGGAAAACTTCTGTTGGGTATAGCAAACATCTGAACAAATATACTGCAATGTTCTTGATAACTATTTTAGACAAAGAACGCTACAAATATTCTTTCGGTAGAAGCTGGAGTGGAGACCGTTTCAAAAACACAGAATTATATCTTCCGAAAAATATCCTAGGAGAGATAGATTGGTGCTATATGGAAGAATATATAAAAAGTTTACCTTACGCAAATTTAATCTAATCAAAAGACGATTTCCGCTTGGAAGTCGCCTTTTTTGATATTCTCATAAACACTACATATTGTGTCTGGTGTAAACTAGTATATAGTTCCCAAAATAATTATTACGCATCATTACAACACATAGCCACTAGACTTCATCACTTCCAAATCTTCTTCATTTATGAGTTGATTTCTATCTCTAGCTAACTGCCGATAGATAATATCTTGAATATTCTTTTGTTTTAAAATGACAGATACCAAAGGCCAATGCGCTAACTTGCGATACTTTGCTAAATGACATTTCTTAGATACCTCAAATAGACGGCTTTTAGGGCGGTCTAAAAGGTATTTACGCTTATTAAAAAAATAAACACCGTCTTCCTCGTTAAACTTAAAATAAGGGTTATCAATAGCTATTCTAGCTTTCTTAGTCTCCTCTTTCAAGACTTCCAAATCAAGTTTTATCGTTACCACCTGATTATTGGAATATAGAAACTTTAAGCCATTTGATAGGCATTTTCCCTCTTTTATGGTAAAATAAAAATGTTATGGAAAAAATAATCATTACCGCTACCGCAGAGTCCATTGAGCAAGTTAAGGCATTGTTAGCTGCTGGTGTGGATCGTATCTATGTTGGCGAAGAAAATTATGGGCTTCGGCTCCCTCATAATTTTACTTGTGACGAGTTACGTGATATTGCGACACTCGTTCATGATGCAGGATGTGAATTAACGGTTGCTTGCAATGCCCTCATGCACCAAGATATGATGGACAACATCAAACCTTTTCTTGATTTGATGAAAGAAATCAAAGTGGATTATCTGGTTGTTGGAGATGCAGGTGTTTTTTATGTGAATAAACGCGATGGTTACAATTTTAAGTTAATTTATGATACGTCTGTCTTTGTCACTTCTAGTCGTCAGGTCAATTTTTGGGGCGAGCATGGGGCTGTTGAGACAGTACTAGCTCGTGAGATTCCTTCTGAAGAGCTTTTTAAAATGTCAGAAAATCTCGATTTTCCTGCCGAAATTTTGGTGTATGGCGCTTCTGTTATTCACCATTCTAAACGTCCGTTGTTACAAAATTATTATAACTTTACGCATGTTGATGATGAAAAAACGCGTGAACGTGGCTTATTTTTGTCAGAGCCAAATGATGAAAATAGCCACTACTCCATTTATGAGGATAAACATGGTACTCATATCTTTATTAATAACGATATTGATATGATGACTAAACTATCTGAGTTGGTTGAGCATCATTTTACACATTGGAAATTAGATGGTATCTATTGTCCAGGTGAAAATTTTGTAGCTATTGCAAAGCTATTTGTTAAAGCGCGTGATTTGATACAAGTGGGAAACTTTAGTCAAGCTCAAGCATTCCTGTTTGACGAAGAGGTTCACCGCCTGCATCCTGTAGGACGTGGATTAGATACAGGATTTTATGATTTTGACCCTGATATGGTCAAGTAACTTCTAGTATTAGCGTGAGAGAGTTTCCTATTTCAGGGCATGCTGATATATCATTTTATACACCTTACAATCTTGAAAATTGGAGAATCGTATGACAAAAGTATTGAAACGCCCAGAGGTCTTGTCGCCAGCTGGGACACTTGAAAAATTAAAAGTAGCTATCGACTATGGTGCAGATGCTGTTTTTATTGGTGGGCAAGCTTATGGACTTCGTAGTAGAGCGGGAAATTTTTCAATGGAGGAGATGCAAGAAGGCATCAACTATGCGCATGAGCGAGGTGCTAAGGTCTATGTAGCTGCTAATATGGTTACCCACGAGGGCAATGAAATCGGTGCTGGTGCATGGTTTCGTGAATTACGTGATATGGGATTAGATGCGGTTATCGTATCTGATCCAGCACTTATTGTGATTTGTGCAACAGAGGCACCTGGTCTTGAAATTCATCTCTCTACACAAGCTTCTTCGACTAACTATGAGACTTTTGAGTTTTGGAAGGAACTAGGACTTACGCGTGTTGTTCTTGCGCGTGAGGTCTCTATGGATGAGCTTGCTGAAATCCGCAAGCGGACGAACATTGAGATTGAAGCGTTTGTTCATGGTGCTATGTGCATTTCTTATTCTGGAAGGTGTGTTCTTTCAAACCATATGAGTCATCGAGATGCTAATCGTGGTGGTTGTTCGCAATCTTGTCGTTGGAAATACAATCTCTACGACATGCCGTTTGGACAAGAACGTCGCTCATTAAAAGGTGAGATTCCTGAAGAATTTTCAATGTCTGCTGTTGATATGTGCATGATTGACCATATTCCAGATATGATTGAAAATGGAGTCGATAGTCTTAAAATCGAAGGGCGTATGAAGTCTATTCACTATGTTTCAACTGTAACTAATTGCTATAAAGCAGCAGTGGATGCTTATATGGAAAGCCCAGCGAAGTTTGAAGCTATCAAAGAAGATTTGATCGATGAATTATGGAAAGTGGCTCAACGTGAGTTAGCAACAGGATTTTACTATCAAACACCGACAGAAAATGAACAACTTTTTGGTGCACGTCGTAAAATTCCGCAGTATAAATTTGTTGGTGAAGTTGTTGCCTTCAATCCTAAAAACATGACTGCAACTATTCGTCAGCGTAATGTTATCCTTGAAGGAGATGCTGTTGAATTTTATGGACCAGGTTTTCGCCACTTTGAGTGCTATATTAAAGATTTGCATGATGCTGAGGGCAACAAAATTGAGCGTGCGCCAAAACCAATGGAGCTACTGACGATTACTGTCCCAGAAGTGGTGAAACCTGGTGATATGATACGTGCTTGTAAGGAAGGACTTGTTAATCTTTATCAAAAAGACGGTTCTAGTAAGACAGTCAGAGCTTGAGGCTAGTAGATGAACACTGTATTTTATCTCTTTTTAGTGATTTTACTTTTATTTACCATTATTAAAATAGCTTTGTTGGTAGTTTATATGCGTAGTATTAAGCCAGAAGTTGATGCAGATGGTAATATCATTCCAAAACCAATCAAAAATATATCTGAAGCTGATCAAAAAGAGAAAGAAGAAGAGGAATATGACAGAGATTGGTAAGATAAATCCCTTTAATCATCTGATTAAAGGGATTTCATTATGATAAAAAGCGATTGTTAAAAAAGTGTTTTGGGAATTGCTGGACAATATTAATAGCTATAGCAATCATCAGAGCAGTGATAAAACAAGATCGCAAGTGAACGATGGCCAATTGATTGGCACCTGTTAATAAAAAGTAGATGGCACGATATAAGCTTAATCCTGGTATTAAAGGCATCATGCTGATTGATAAAAAGATAGTCATAGGGCACTTTCTTTTGGTAGCTAAAATACGTGATAAAAAAGAACCCAAAAGTCCAGGGATAAAGACCGCCAAAGCTTCTATGTGATTGTGTTGCATGATGAGCAGATACAAGAGCCATGACAAGCCCCCTAAACTACCTAAATCAAGAAAATAACGTTTGGGAACTTGAAATAAAATAGCAAAGGCTATGGTTCCTATACCCGCCATGATGGCACGAATAATGAGTTCAAAGAATGTCTTTGTATCAGCTGAAAAATTTTGTTGCAAAGGCTTGGCAAAAGAGAATAATTCAGTCACTGCAACCACCCCAACAGAAATGGAAATACAGATAAAAAGAGATGACATGAGAAGTGTTAGTCCAGTCGAGAAATTATTTTGTGAAAATTCTCGAACTGAGCTTGTAAAAATAGCTCCTGGTACTAATACCATCAGTGCTCCTAGGAGAATAAGACTACGGTGATTGTTACTGATGATAAGATGCAATAGATTGACCGATAGGCAAGCAACTGAGCTTCCGATGATGGTCAATAAAAAACCTGTATGGACAAAATGCGCAATACTATGAAGGGTTAAGCCAAGAAATAGACCAGTAAGAGCAGCTGCGCAAGAGTCGCTAAGAGAGCTACCTAGAGCAAGCGAGAAAGCACCTGCTCCCATAAAATAGGCTAATAAATAATAATAAAGATTGTAATCTTTCATTTGGTCAATGGCGTTCAATTGTTTGAGGATAGTCTTAGCAGATGGATTGGAGGTAGCTATCAATTGACGAGATAGAGTATTAACTGCTTCTATTTTTCCGAGATTGATATGCTGTTCATAAACATTAAGAATAGCGGCTTCTTGTTGTCCGTGCGTATTGATAGCAGACGCCATGATACCATTACTAATGACGTAGGCATCAAAATCTTTCATTCCAAGGGCATTGGCAAGATAGCCCATGGTTTGTTCAACACGGTAAATTTCAGCACCACTCTCAACGAGAATTTTCCCAGCTTTAAGGATTATCTGAATTGTATTGCAATTATCGTTAGTGGATATGGTCATAGCATTAGCTTTCTAAATAGTTTTTTTGATAAAATCTAAAAAGTTGAGGCAAGCTCAACTTTTCTATTTCAGTCCATATAATGTAATTTTCCACGAAAATCATCGAGACTTTCATAGCCTTTTTCACTCATGATAGTTTGAAGTTCTTTTGTGATACGCTCAAAAGCTTGTGTCCCTTCTTTTTGTAAAATAGTGCCTAGCTGCACCATACTAGCACCACAGAGGATGTGTTCAAAAGCATCACGACCTGTTTTAACACCACCGGTTCCAATGATTTGAATAGAGGGATTAAGACGTTTATAAAAGGCATGGACATTAGCGAGTGCAGTTGGTTTGATATAATCACCACCTAGCCCACCAAAACCATTTTTAGGTTTGATGACAACAGTCTCATCTTCAATGACAAGCCCATTTCCGATAGAGTTGACACAGTTTACGAAAACGAGAGGATACTGGTTGAAGATAGCGGCAGCTTGGTCAAAATGTACAATATCAAAGTAAGGTGGTAACTTGATGCCAAGAGGCTTGGTATAGTAACTAAATACTTCCCTTAAGATAGTGTCTGTTGTTTCAAAATCATAGGCAATTTGAGGTTTTCCTGGAACATTTGGGCAAGATAAATTTAACTCCACAAGCCCTTGATAACTACTATTTTGCACTTTTTTTAGGATAGTATGTGTTTCTTCTGGTGACATGCCGACTAAAGAGAGGATATGAGGCTTACTGTCTTTTTGTTTCTGCTTCTCAATAACATAGTCTAAATAATAATCAATTCCATTATTTGGAAGTCCCATAGAATTGATGGAACCGAGATTGGTATTGACATAGCGTGGTTCAGGATTGCCCAAACGAGATTTTAGTGTTGCTGTTTTAGTGACAAAAGATCCAGCAACAGATCTCTCGACCTGTGTGAGTTCATCTCGAGTCATACAATACACACCAGCAGCATTCATCAAGCAATTGTCAAATTGAAAATTTCCTATATGTGTTGCAGTTGAAACCATAATATCCTCCAAGAAAGTTTTGTTTTATTCTATCATTTTAGTCTTAAAAGGGCAATAGTCCTTTTTGAAATTCATTAAATCCGAACGTTGTGGGAAACTCTTGATAAACAGTCTAAATATAAAACGCTTCCAAAAAATAAATTTATACTAAAACTAGATTTTTCCCCTATTTTTGTGTAAAATAGGAGAGTAAGTAAAGGCGATTGCCTAAATAAAAAGGAGATATATCTAAATGGTAAAATTGGTATTTGCACGCCATGGTGAATCAGAATGGAATAAAGCTAACCTTTTTACTGGTTGGGCTGATGTTGATCTTTCGGATAAAGGAACACAACAAGCTATTGATGCTGGTAAACTGATTAAAGAAGCTGGCATCGAGTTTGATGTCGCTTACACATCTGTTTTGAAACGTGCAATTAAAACGACTAATCTTGCACTTGAAGCTTCTGATCAACTTTGGGTGCCAGTTGAAAAATCATGGCGCTTGAATGAACGTCATTACGGTGGCTTGACTGGTCAAAATAAAGCTGAAGCCGCTGAAAAATGGGGTGATGAACAAGTACATATCTGGCGCCGTTCGTATGATGTATTACCACCAGCAATGGCTAAAGACGATGAATATTCAGCACATACTGATCGTCGTTATGCATCACTTGATGACTCTGTTATCCCAGACGCTGAAAACTTGAAAGTTACTTTGGAACGCGCTCTTCCATTCTGGGAAGATAAAATCGCACCAGCACTTAAAGATGGTAAAAATGTTTTCATCGGAGCACACGGTAACTCAATTCGTGCTTTGGTTAAACATATCAAACACTTGTCAGATGATGAAATTATGGATGTTGAAATTCCTAACTTCCCACCACTTGTGTTCGAATTCGATGATGACTTGAACGTTACAAACGAATATTATCTTGGTAAATAATGAAAAACTAGGCTTTGCCTAGTTTTTTTTATTCAAAAATGTCAACATAAGACGAAAAAATAGAGTGTTTGTTATCTAGAAGCTAGATAGAAATATGTGAGGAGATATACTTGCTAACTATTCCTATACTTATCTCGGAATTTTTGCGAGGAAATGATATGCTATTTTGTGATTGAGAAATGATAAGTCTCTTTATTTACGACTTGGTGGTTACCTACTTTTTATGATATACTGTTACTAACAGTTAATAAAGGAAAAACGTATGAAATTAACATTATCTGAGATTGCTAAAGTTGTTGACAGTGTCCAGACGCTCTCTGATGCTGAAGACGTTCCCATAGTATCAATAGAATTTGATAGTCGAAAAGTGACAAAGGGAAGTCTTTTTGTTCCTTTAAAGGGAACACGAAACGGTCATGATTTTATCGAGACAGCTTTTTTAAATGGAGCAGTTGCAACCTTATCAGAACACCCATTGGAAAACGTTACCTATATTTTAGTTGACGATTGCCTACAGGCTTTGCAAAAGTTAGCAGCTTATTATCTCGAAAAAATGCGTGTTGACGTGATTGCTGTCACAGGTTCTAATGGTAAAACGAGTACTAAAGATATGATTGCTAGTGTGCTTGAGACTACTTATAAAACTTACAAGACTCAAGGAAACTATAACAATGAAATAGGTCTGCCCTATACTATCTTGCATATGCCTGATGATACGGAAAAGATAGTCCTTGAAATGGGACAGGATCGTATGGGAGACATTCATCTCTTATCACTCTTAGCTAAGCCACGTATTGCAGTTGTGACATTAATTGGTGAAGCGCATCTTGCTTTCTTTGGTAGTCGTGATCAGATTGCCAAAGGAAAGCTTCAAATTGTTGATGGTATGGATTCAAACGGTATCGTGTTATTACCAAATGATCCAGTGCTTGATCCTTACCTCCCAACAGAGCAAAAGGTTATAACTTTTGGTCAAAATGCAGAACTTCAAGTTCAGGAAGTAGTCGAGTATAAAGATAGTCTTACGTTTAAGTGTAATGTTATGGAACGAGCTATCAAGCTTCCTGTGACGGGAAAATATAACGCTACAAACGCCATGATTGCCACTTATGTTGGGAAGTTGCTTGCGGTAGCTGATGAGGATATCAAGGATGCTCTTGAGCATATCACGCTTACTAAAAATCGAACAGAATGGAAAAAGGCTAAGAATGGTGCTGACATATTGTCAGACGTTTATAATGCTAATCCAACTGCTATGCGCCTAATATTAGAGACGTTTTCAGCAGTTTCAAAAGAACCTTCAGGAAAGAAAATAGCAGTGCTAGCTGATATGAAAGAGCTAGGCGAACAATCACGAAATTTACATAATCAAATGATTATGAGTTTGTCGCCTGACACGATTGATACACTGGTGTGTTATGGTGAGGATATTGCTGGCTTAGCTAATCTTGCTAGTCAGATATTTCCAATTGGTAAGGTTTACTATTTTAAAAAGACTGTCACAGAGGATCAGATGAATGAGATGATTCAGCTATTAGAAAGCATACTTGGACCAACTGATCAGATTTTATTAAAGGGTTCAAACTCTATGCATTTAGATAAAGTTGTTGCCTCTTTAGAAGGTAAGTAAAAATGACAGCGTAAAAATCTAATATTTATAAAAGAGAGATATGATGAGTTTACAAGAAAGTATACAAAAACGCCGTACCTTTGCTATTATTTCCCACCCAGATGCAGGAAAGACGACTATCACTGAGCAACTCCTTTATTTTGGAGGCGAGATTCGTGAGGCAGGTACGGTCAAGGGGAAAAAAACAGGAAATTTTGCCAAGTCCGACTGGATGGATATTGAAAAGCAGCGGGGAATTTCGGTGACTTCTTCTGTTATGCAGTTTGACTATGCTGGAAAGCGTATTAATATTCTAGATACACCTGGACATGAGGATTTTTCAGAGGATACCTATCGGACACTGATGGCGGTAGATGCAGCGGTCATGGTAGTAGACTCCGCTAAGGGAATTGAGGCGCAAACTAAAAAGCTCTTTGAAGTTGTCAGACACCGTAATATTCCTGTATTTACCTTTATCAATAAGCTGGATCGTGATGGTCGGGAGCCCTTGGATTTGCTAGAAGAGCTAGAGGAAGTGTTAGGGATTGCAAGTTATCCCATGAATTGGCCAATTGGCATGGGAAAATCTTTTGAGGGGCTTTACGATTTGCACAATGATCGTTTGGAACTTTACAAAGGAGATGAACGATTTGCTAGCGTCGAAGATGGAGATACTCTATTTAGTGGTAATCCTTTTTACGAACAAGCTAAAGAGGACATTGAACTACTTCAAGAGGCAGGAAATGCATTTTCAGAAGAAGCTATCTTGTCTGGTGATTTGACCCCTGTTTTCTTCGGTTCTGCCTTGACTAATTTTGGTGTCCAGACCTTTCTTGATACTTTCCTCCAATTTGCTCCAGAACCTCACGGGCATTTGAAGACTGATGGGGAAGTCGTTGAGCCACTTTCGGATGATTTTTCAGGGTTTGTCTTTAAAATCCAAGCTAATATGGATCCTCGCCACCGTGACCGCATTGCCTTTGTCCGCATTGTGTCTGGCAAATTTGAGCGAGGGATGGATGTCAATTTGACACGGACAGGTAAAAAGGTCAAGTTGTCTAACGTGACTCAGTTTATGGCAGAGGCCAGAGAAAATGTCGAAAATGCCGTTGCGGGCGATATTATCGGAGTCTATGATACAGGAACCTATCAAGTTGGAGATACCTTAACGGTCGGTAAGAATAAGTTTGAATTTGAACCTTTGCCAACCTTTACTCCTGAAATTTTCATGAAAGTTTCGGCGAAAAATGTTATGAAACAAAAATCTTTCCACAAGGGGATTGAGCAGTTAGTTCAAGAGGGAGCAATTCAGCTTTACACCAACTACCAAACGGGTGAATATATGCTAGGAGCGGTCGGTCAGCTCCAGTTTGAAGTCTTTAAGCATCGTATGGAAAATGAATACAATGCTGAGGTAGTCATGACTCCGATGGGTAAGAAAACTGTACGTTGGATTTCAGAGGAACAGTTGGATGAGCGAATGTCATCAAGCCGTAATATTCTGGCTAAGGATCGCTTTGAACACCCTGTCTTCCTCTTTGAAAACGACTTTGCTCTGCGCTGGTTTGCAGACAAGTACCCAGATGTAGTATTAGAAGAGAAAATGTAAGGAGATATGCATAGGGTTACTTTCAGGACTGATAGGTAATACTTTTCAGGTAAATAGCGATAAAGTAACACAAGACTTAGATTTTGTCTTTTTTGAGGGAAAACAGGTCAATTTAGTCTTTACTTTAATACGAGATTTAATTGTTTTAACAAAAAAACGTTTAACTTTAGTAGCTAAGTAAAGTATAGCAAGTAAAAAACAGAGTATAGCCTCTATCCCTTACCAATCTGCTTTACGCTTTTCAGTAGAAACTTTCGGTCATTTTGATAATGAGCTGAGAATATGGACTTTTGCTGGTGTGGATTCAGCAGAAACCTTACAATTCAAAAATGACAATAGCATTCTTCAAAATTCCAAAAGCGCTGGCTTGCGCTGTCTTATGTAAATAAAACAGTTATCCTCTATATTATTTTGTAGGGGATTTTTCTATTAATTTTTTTGAAAGATAAGAGGATAATGGCAAAAAAGTGGGGAACTACTATGGATTATCTATCGTTATTTCTCTTTTTCTTATGGAGTATCTGTTATGCCTACATTACTTAGCTAAACAGAGATGACAACTTAAGCCTTGGTAGCTAGAAGCATTTGAAATGCTTTTTATTGTTTCTTTTGTTATGGTTTGAGAAAAGAAGATTAGCTATTTGGTTGTGCTCTATTTATAGGATTTGGTTTTGTTATTTTTTCCCTTTGTGATACGAAAAAGATTTTGATTTTTAAAGCTCTATCTATCTTTTTTGGAGAAAGTATGATACACTAAGAGAGTTGCAGCTTGTAACACGAAAAATAAAGAGAGATAAGACAGCTTCGCACTGTCTTTTTAGAAGAGAGAGTACATTGAAATTTATAGAATTAAAATTGTCGGATACGATTTTATCAGCCATTGAAAAGGCTGGCTTTAAAGAGCCTTCACCTATCCAAGAGTTGACCATCCCTTTGGCGCTTGAGGGAGAGGATGTTATCGGACAAGCGCAAACAGGTACAGGAAAAACAGCTGCTTTTGGACTTCCAACTTTGGATAAAATCCGTGTCGCAGAGTCAACAATCCAAGCGCTTGTTATCGCCCCAACACGTGAACTGGCTGTACAAAGTCAGGAGGAACTTTTCCGTTTTGGACGTGATAAAGGGGTTAGGGTACGATCTGTTTACGGTGGTTCTAGTATTGAAAAGCAGATTAAGGCACTAAAATCAGGTGCACATGTTGTAGTAGGAACACCTGGACGTCTCCTTGATTTAATTAAGCGTAAAGCACTTGATTTGACTCATATTGAAACACTTATTCTTGATGAAGCAGATGAGATGCTTAATATGGGATTTTTAGATGATATTGAAGCTATCATCAACTGTGTACCTGAACACCGTCAGACTTTACTTTTTTCAGCTACTATGCCAGAGCCGATAAAGCGTATTGGTATGCAGTTTATGACTCATCCTAAACATGTGAAAGTAGCAGCTAAAGAGTTGACAACAGACCTTGTTGAACAATATTATATCCGTACCAGAGAGCAAGAAAAGTTTGATACGATGACTCGTTTAATTGATGTAGAGCAACCAGATCTTGCTATTGTTTTTGGACGAACAAAACGTCGTGTTGATGAATTAACACGTGGTCTAAAGTTACGAGGTTACCGTGCTGAGGGTATTCATGGTGATCTTGATCAAGGTAAGCGCCTGCGTGTTCTTCGTGATTTTAAAAATGATAATCTAAATATCTTAGTGGCGACTGATGTTGCAGCTAGAGGATTGGATATTTCAGGTGTGACTCATGTCTATAACTATGATATTCCTCAAGATCCTGAAAGCTATGTGCATCGTATTGGGCGTACCGGTCGTGCTGGTAAGCATGGTCGCTCAATCACTTTTGTGGCACCAAATGAAATGGGTTACCTCTCTATTATTGAGCAATTGACTAAAAAACGCATGAAGGGTCTGAAACCTGCAACAGCTCAGGAAGCTTTCAAAGCCAAAAAACGTGTCGCACTTAAAAAGATTGAACGTGATTTTGCAGATGATACGATTCGTGCACAGTTTGATAAGTTTAAAGGTGATGCTGTCAAGCTTGCACAAGAGTTTACTCCAGAAGAGTTAGCTCTTTATATCTTGACTTTAACAGTACAAGATCCAGATAGTCTCCCTATTGTTGAAATTGCTCGTGAAAAACCTTTGCCATTTAAACCTTCAGGTGCTATTAATAAAAGCGGAAATGGACGTTACAAATCGAAGCGTTACAACGATAATGGTAAAGAGTATCATAAATTTAAGCGTACATCTAATAGAAATCGTAGAGACTTTGAAAATAAAGATAATAAACGTCCACATCGCACATCAAGTGAGAAAAAAAATGGCTTTGTTATCCGTAATAAAGGCAATAAATAAAAGATTAGGACAAAATCCTAATCTTTTTTGATGTGTTAGAATAAACAGACCTTGCTAATAAGTTCTGTTGCCTATTAAAGACGGATAAAAGTGTAAATACTTGAGATACCTATAGCAATTGGTATAAGTGCTACAAATCGTCCAATAATAGCAGCTGATAAAATAGGTGAGCTAAAGAAGATAATTGCAAAGATAATAGCAAGAATGCCACTGACGAAATAATGATTGGAGTCTGATTTCGGAAAACCTGCTCGATTGAGTTGATAACCTGTAATCAAACGCAAAATCCCACTAACAAGCATCCAGTATGCTAAAATCATAATTACTATGCTTGAACGAGCAAAAGTAGAACCAGTAATTAATAAGAGCCCAAAGATAACAGAGAAAGTACTTTGGATAAGCATCCAAACGTTTCGTTCATTATTGATGTGATGAAAATAAGTAGTGATACCATTGATTCCATAGATAAAGATAAATACAGCCAAAATCCAACCAATGGTAGAAACAGTTGCTAACGGGCTAGTAAATAAATAAATTCCAAAGAGTAGGGAGATAGCTCCAGTTGTTAAGGAAAAATATTTCATAAAAACCTCACATATTGTAAAAAATCACGTTTTTTATTGTAACTTTAATTGCCATAAAAGTCAAGAAAGCTTATAAATGTGACATTATCTAACATAGAAAACGTTTTTTTCAAAAAAAATATAAAAAAATATCAAAAAACGCTTGACAATAATATTCTGAAAATTTATAATATTCTATGTAAATGATATATATGGAGGAATTTACAAATGACAACAGGAAAAGCATATGTTGCTAGTGTTTTTGAAAAAGTGAAAGCTCAAAATGCTCACGAGCCAGAGTTTTTGCAAGCCGTTGAAGAAGTCTTTGAGTCTTTGGTACCTGTCTTTGACAAATATCCAAAATATATCGAAGAAAATCTTCTCGAACGTTTGGTTGAGCCAGAACGCATCGTTTCTTTCCGTGTCCCTTGGGTTGATGACAAAGGTCAAGTTCAGGTAAACCGTGGTTTCCGTGTTCAGTTCTCATCTGCTATTGGACCTTACAAAGGTGGTCTTCGTTTCCACCCATCAGTGAACCAATCAATCGTCAAGTTTCTTGGTTTTGAACAAATCTTTAAAAACTCATTGACTGGTCAACCTATCGGTGGTGGTAAAGGTGGTTCAAACTTTGATCCTAAAGGGAAATCAGACAACGAAATTATGCGTTTCTGCCAAAGCTTTATGACAGAGTTGAGCAAACATATTGGTGCTGATACTGACGTTCCTGCTGGTGATATCGGTGTTGGTGGACGTGAAATCGGCTACCTTTATGGTCAATACAAACGCCTTCGAAATGAATACACAGGTGTTCTTACTGGTAAAGGACTTACTTACGGTGGTTCTCTTGCTCGTACAGAAGCAACGGGTTACGGAGCTGTTTATTTTGCAGAACAAATGCTCAAAGATCGCGGTGAAGACTTTGCTGGCAAAGTAGCTCTTGTATCTGGTTCAGGTAACGTGGCTATTTATGCTACTGAAAAACTTCAATCACTTGGTGCTAAAGTTGTTGCTGTTTCAGATTCATCTGGTTATGTTTATGACCCAGAGGGTATTGATGTCGATCTTCTTAAACAATTAAAAGAAGTTGAACGCGCACGTATTGTCAAATACGCTGATGCTCGTCCAAGTGCAACGTTTACCCCTGCCGGTGAAGGCTCAATCTGGTCAATCAAAGCTGACCTTGCTTTCCCATGTGCTACACAAAATGAAATCAATGAAGAAGATGCGAAAGCTCTTGTGGCTAACGGTGTTATTGCTGTTACAGAAGGCGCAAACATGCCTTCTACACTTGAAGCTATCGAAGTTTTCCAAAAAGCTGGTGTTTCATTTGGTCCTGCCAAAGCTGCGAATGCTGGTGGTGTAGCGGTATCAGCTCTTGAAATGGCTCAAAATAGCCAACGTACACCTTGGTCGTTTGAAGAAGTAGATGCTAAACTGTATGACATCATGAAAGGTATCTACGATAATTCTGCAGCAGCAGCTAAAGAATTTGGTGCGGAAGGTAACCTTGTTGTTGGTGCCAACGTTGCTGGATTCCTTAAAGTTGCAGAAGCTATGTCAGCACAAGGTATTGTCTAAAAATAAGGGGGGATTTTCCCCCTTATTTTTAGTTATAATGAAAAGAAACGACATTTTTGAAAATCGTGACAAACTGAGAAATGTAGATTTGTAGAGATGTATTAGATTATTAGGAAAGGATTTTCTCTGGTGGTTATTTGTGTGACGACATCTTTTTGTCCTAATAATATGCAAGAAAAACAAGCAAAGTCTTTAGCAGAGCGTTTGAAAGTAGCTTATAAAGAACGCCGAAAAGAAAGCTTGAAGCGTCTTATGTGGGATTGTGACGGTATTTTGGTCGTTTACAAAGATAAGGTAGTCTTTCAAGGTATTAACGGGGAAGTATTGTTTTTTCATCCTGATACCGCTATGATTAGGGTAAAATCTCATCATGATCCTTTGTGGAATCTGATAGGTTCTACTAAAAAAACGGTATTGGATACAACCATGGGGTTGGCTTCTGATAGTATTGTCATGGCGGCAGCTGGACATGATGTGACAGCGATAGAATCGGAAGAAATCCCGTATATTTTGGTTAGTTTAGGATTAAAAAACTATCAATCGTCTAACAGTCAGTTAAATGTAGCTATGCGCTCCATCAAGACAATTCATGAAGATAATCTGATTTTCCTTAAAAGTCAGTCCGATCATCATTTTGATGTTGTTTACTGTGACCCCATGTTTCGTTATGAGATAAGAGAAGCAGATAATTTGGCAGGTTTAGCATCTCTTGCAAATCCATCTCCTCTAACGACAGAATTATTAGCGGAGATGAAGCGAGTAGCAAAGGAAAAAGTTATTATCAAAGCGCATTTTAAAGATGATGTTTTTGAAAAGTATGGATTTAAGCGTTTCGTACGTCCTAATCAGAAATTTCATTATGGTGTTATAGATATTTTTTAATTGGTGTCAAGATTTTTTCTTGACATGATAAAAAAGGCATGCTATACTAGTTTAGGTAGAGTGATAGAGCACTACTAACCAATCAATAGAAAAGAGATTATTTAAAATGGCAGTAAAAATTCGTTTAACTCGCATGGGTTCTAAGAAAAAACCTTTCTACCGTATCAATGTAGCAGACTCACGTGCTCCACGTGATGGACGCTTCATCGAAACAGTTGGCACTTACAACCCACTTGTAGCTGAAAATCAAGTAACACTGAAAGAAGAACGCGTTCTTGACTGGTTGGCTAAAGGTGCGCAACCATCTGATACTGTTCGTAACATTCTCTCTAAAGCTGGAGTTATGAAAAAATTCCACGATTCAAAATTCTCAAAATAAAACGAGTGACAGCTTATGGATACCATTGAAAATCTCATTATCGCTATTGTAAAGCCTTTAATTTCAGTACCAGAAGATTTTACGATCAAGGTGCAAGATACTCCAGATTTTTTAGAATATCATCTCCATCTCAATGCCAAAGATATTGGTCATATTATTGGAAAAAAAGGACGTACTATTATGGCGATAAGATCGATTGTTTATTCGGTGCCTACTCAAAGCAAGAAAGTTCGTCTCGTTATTGATGAGAACTAAGTAAACCGTCTCTAGTTGATAGGGACGGTTTTTTTATATTGATGATACTTTGTAAAAAATTATGCTAGCATAGGTGGTTAGTTTTTTAGCTAAAGAATTGGATAAGAATACCACCTAGAATGAGGATGATGGCTCCGCCAAGGCGGTTGGCCATTTGGGCAAAAGCAATCATCTCCATACGATTAGCAGCAGAAAGTACTGCGATATTACCTGTACCACCCATCGAGTTGTTAATCATGCCAGCTCCGATAGCAACTTCTACAGGATAAAGTCCCATCCATTTTCCGATGATAGCACTGGAGAGTCCCATGGCAACAATAGAAGTGAGGCTGAGGAGCATAAATTGCCATGTCATAGCGTGAGCTAGGGAGGAAAGGTTAATCATGGAAAGCCCAATACCAGCAAGGATAGCGTGGGTAAAATTTGTCATGATGACCTGATTAAACATCACAACAGCTTCTTCTAGTGATTTTGGAACAGCATTGAGTGCTTTTAAGATGAAGACAATAATAATCATAAAAGCATAACTATGAATTTTAGGAATAAAAGCATTGAGAATAACACCGATTAAAAATAGAGAGGAGGCAAACATGACGCCAACGCCTATTTTTATCGCATCAAGGTCTACTTGTGCTTTCTTAAGGTCTGCTTTATCGACCGAAATGAGAACACCATGTCCGTTGTATCTACTATTGGCAAAGGCTTTTGAGATAAAGACTGCACCGATAATCGCTAAAATATTACCTAGAGTGGTTGCTGGAGCTAATTGGGAGAGGATGGTGGCGGCATTACCATGGATAGCACTAGCATAAATCTTAGACAATGGGACAATCCCTGCTCCCATACCTCCAGCCATCTGTGCAAATGAAATATACATTACAGAGTGTCCAAAACTTTGCCCTAAAAGTATACCGATAAATCCAACAGAGAAGAAACCAATCACCATTGAAATCAACGAAATAGGAATAAAGCGTACAGAAGCTTTGACCAAAAGGTTGCGATTCATTCCTAGAATAGAGCCACAGATAAGAGCGGCGATATAGAAGTCAAGAAACCCCCAGTTATTCATAAAGGTAGATGTGGCGGTAATGACATTTTTGGGTATCCATCCTAGGGTTGCTAGAACAGAAGCAACAATTAATGTAAAAACGGATCCACCTCCTAGGTAAGAGTTGAAGATGGGAAGCTTCTCTCCCATCCAATAAAAGAGATGACCTAAAAGAACTAACATGAAAGTAATACCTAACATGTTAAGAGGAAGTTTGTCCATGGCAATAGTAATTGCTAGGATAAGGACAAATCCTAGATAGAGGGGGAGAGTTACACCGGAAATTTTTGTATTCCAAATTTTAGATTTTATCACAACGATTCTCCTCAATTAGTATTTTGGATACCACTTGAGGTTGCGGACAGCTTTGGTCATGTCTTTTTCTTTGGTTTTGGCAAGTCCTTGTTCTTGAGCTTTTTTAGCGACAGCTTCTGCCACTTTGATAGATACTTCGGTAACGTATTGGAATGGAGGCAATACTGGAGCGCCTGGTTGACCTGGATCAACAAGACCACTAAGAGAATGAGCGGCAGCTCCAATCATCTCATCTGTTAGTAATGATGCCTCTGAAGCAATCATACCAAGTCCAAGACCTGGGTAGATAAGAGCGTTATTGGCTTGCCCAATCTGGTAGTCAACCCCCTTGTAAGAAACAGTATCTGATGGAATACCTGTTGCGACAAAAGCTTTACCATCTGACCATTTAATGACTTGCTCAGCAGTTGCTTCGATTTTTTTAGTAGGGTTTGAGATTGGAAAGATGATTGGGCGTTCTGTGTTTTTGCACATAGCTTCAACCACTTCCTTAGTAAAGGAACCTGGATTTGTTGAAGTTCCGACAAGAATAGTTGGTTTAACTGCTTTTATCACTTCCAGAAGGTTTGTCATGTCACCAGCATTTTCAAAGTCAGATCGTTTCTTAGCAAATGGCTTTTGAGCAGGGGTGAGGTCGTCCATATCATCAAAGAGAAGTCCTTGTTTGTCAATCATAAAGAAACGTTTGTAAGCTTCTTTTGGTTCAAGTCCTTCAGCGACCATTTCAGCATGAACACGCGCTGCGATACCAGCACCAGCAGAACCCCCACCATAGCAAAGATAAACTTGGTCTGTTAACTTTTCACCTGTAATATCAAGCGCTCCAAAGATACCACCGAGCACAACGATACCAGTTCCTTGGATGTCATCATTAAATGTTGGGATGCTACCCTTGTATTTGTCTAAGATATTGGCGGCATTTGAGCGACCAAAGTCTTCCCAGTGTAGGTATAATTTAGGAAACAGTTTTTCAGCTGTTTGGACGAATTGGTCGATGAAGTCGTAATATTGTTCACCACGAATGCGTTCATGACGATTACCAAGATACATTGGATTATTTAATAATTCTTCGCGGTTAGTACCAGCATCGATGACAAGTGGCATAACAGAAGCAGGATCAATGCCAGCTGCTGCAGTATAGACCATGAGTTTCCCAACAGAGATGTCAATTCCTTGGACACCCCAGTCTCCAATTCCCAATATTCCTTCAGCATCTGTTGCCACAATCAAGCGAATATCACGATCACCAGCAGCGTTTTTAAGGGTTTCTTCGATATTTTCAGGGTGATTAATATCAAGATAAGCAGCATATTGTGGATCGACAAAAAGTTCACTGTATTGTTCGATAGACTCAGCGATAACTGGATCATAAACGATTGGGTTGAACTCAACGATGTTTTGGTCAAAGAGATAGTAAAACAGTGTGCGGTTTGTGTTGAAAATTTCCATCAAGAAATGACGTTTTTCAAGATTCGTCGTTTTACGTTGGTAGTGTGCGTAAGCTTGTTTAGCTTGTTCTTCGATAGTTTGCACATAAGGTGGCAAAATACCAATTAAGCCAAGTTCTTTGCGTTCTTCCATAGTAAATGCCGTTCCCTTATTCAAAAAGGGGTTATTCAAAATGTCATGTGATTTCATAACGAACTCCTTTGTATGATGAATTATAAGAAAATATCTTACGATAACCATTATAAAACTTTGTTTTTCTTATAGTCAACTCTTTCAAAAGTCATAAAAAAACATTATAACAATTGTCAAATTATGGTACAATAAGGGTAGGGAGAATGTGCATGAATACAAGAGATTTGGAATATTTCCATAAATTGGCAGAGCTGGCTTCTTTTACCATGGTAGCGGAATTTTTTGGTGTCAGTCAGCCTACTATTACCTATGCGATAAAGCGCCTAGAGGAAGTATATCACTGCGACTTGGTTCTAAAAGATCGTTCGCATCGTTCGGTAAAACTGACAGCTGAAGGTGAGATTTTAGATAATCATATCCAAACCATTTTGATGGAGCTTGAGGTAGCTCAAAAAACTATTGAGCGCAGTGCCCATCATGAGATTAGAGTAGGGATTCCGCCTATTATTCGTGCTAAGTTGCTCGCTTCTTTGATAGATATGGGTGAGTCGGTTGATTTTATGACCAATTTTACTTTGACACCGATGAGTGGTTCTCATATACTTCTCCAATATTTGCTTGACGGTGAGTTGGATTTTAGTTTATTGGGAAGTTTGCAATCATTAGGACATCCTAAGCTTGAAATAAAAGAAATTTATAAACGTCCGTTTTATATCTTTGTTTCTAAGAAGCACCCTCTAGCTAACCAAAGCCAGATTTCTTTCAAAGATGTTTTAAAAGAATCTTTTATTATGTTAAATGAAGGGCATATACACTTTGATGCCTTTAATAAACTGAACGCACGTTATAATAATAAAGCAAAGGTACTTTTTAAATTTGAAGATCCTCTAGTTATTGGTCAAATGGTACGTGAAAATCTAGGTATTACCTTTTTAACAGATTTTGTACTTTTTTCGCAGATGGAAGGGCTTGTTAAGATTCCTTTGGTTGAGGAGGAGCAGTTTGAATTTCATGTCAGCTATGCTTACTCAAAAAACTATAGACTGCCTGAGTCTATCAGAAGTTTTATTCAGATATTAGATCAACTTAGAAAGCAAGAAGCATAAAAAACAGACTAAAAGCTTAGTCTGTTTGATGTTTTTTAATATAAGTAAGTTTGTCTTGTCGCTTTTTTTGTTTGAAAAGACTCTCAGCACGCATAGCTGATTTTTTATCTGGGAAGGCTTCATGATAGAGTAGTCGAACAGGGCGTCTAGTACGTGTGTATTTAGCACCTTTTCCAGAATTATGAGTAGCAATGCGTTTATCAAGATTTGTCGTGTAGCCGGTGTAGAGTGTCCCATCAGAACACTCTAGAACATACATGTAAGCTATTTGTTCTGAATTAGTCACATTTTTCTCCGTAATAAATGGTATAGATGGCATCGGTATAGTCGCCATTATTTTGATGAATTATCAATGGAGGCAGTATCTTCATACCTTCTTGAGAACCATCTTTAATGGCTTCGATAAGAAGCATGTTAGCAACCTTAGCTGGCTTGGGATAGACAAATTGGATTCTTTTTGGAGCGAGTTTGTAGTGTCTCAAGGTATCAATGATGTCTAAGAAGCGATCAGGACGGTGTACTAGGGCTAGTCTTCCTTTTGTTTTTAGGGCTTGCTGGCTGATAGCACAAATCTCATCGAAATTAGTTGCAATCTCATGGCGTGCAAGGAGATAATGAGGACTGAGATTTTTCTTGGAGGTTTGGGTAGATTTGAAATAAGGAGGATTGCAAAAAATCAAATCGACACTTGATCGTTGAACATATTGCAGCAGATGTTTAAGGTCATCATTGACCATGGTCACTTGTTTACCCAGTTGATTTAGTAAAATGGAGCGTTGTGCCATATCCGCTAGACGCTCTTGTAGTTCAATTTCAACAATTTTTGCTTTTGTTTTATGGCTAGCAAAAAGTCCGACAGCACCATTACCGCTACACAAGTCAACGATAAGTCCTTTTGAAGGAATCTTTGGAAAGCGTGACAGAAGGACACTATCCACTGAGTAAGAAAAAACCTCTTTGTTTTGGATAATTTTGACATCAGATGAAAAGAGTTGATCGATACGCTCACCATCTTTTAAAATAGAATCAGTCATAGTCTTTATTATAGCAAAATAAACTGACAAGTACATTAATTTTTTCTTTCTAAAATACATCAAGCGTGGTAAAATAGGAAAGACTATGTAAAAATAAGGAGTGAAAACGTGTTCTATACTTATTTGCGTACCTTAGTAGCTTTTTTACTATGGCTTGTTAATGGCAACAACCATTATCACAATCAGGATAAAATTCCCAATCAGTCTGATAATTATATCTTAGTCTCACCCCATAGAACTTGGTGGGATCCGATTTATATGGCATTTGCGACACGCCCTAAAAAATTTATTTTTATGGCAAAAAAAGAGCTCTTTACTAATCGAATGCTAGCTTGGTGGATTCGTATGTGTGGTGCTTTTCCCATTGATCGTGCTAATCCAGGACAAGAAGCTATCAAATACCCAGTTAAAATGTTGAAAAAGAGTAGTCGCTCTTTGATTATGTTTCCAAGCGGTAGCCGACATTCAACAGATGTTAAAGGAGGGGTTGCAGTCATTGCTAAGATGGCAAAGGTACGCATTGTGCCTGTTGTCTATGCAGGTCCAATGACCTTTAAAGGACTTCTTTTAGGTGAGCGTGTTGACTTGAACTTTGGGAATCCTATTGACATTTCAGATATTAAACGCTTGAATGATGATGGTATTGAAGAGGTTGCACGTCGTATCCAAACGGAGTTTGACCGAGCAGATGGTGAGAATACTCTTTATCATGATGCAAAGAAGCGCCACCCTCTGACTTATCTCTATCGCATACCACTTGGGATAGTAGCGATTTTTATCGTCATTTGTACGCTTTTGTTCAGTTTGGTTGCAAGCTTTGTATGGCAGCCAGAAAAACATCTTAAATAGTATAATACACAGCACTTGGTGCTGTTTTTTTGTTTTTTTACGAATAGACAAGTAGGAGGAATCTTATGTTTGAAATCATTCGTGAGAAATGTAAGGAACAAAAAGTACTTATAGCGGTTCTTTTTGGAGTGAGCGGTCTTTTTGTAGTAACTTGTCTCATCGTTGTCCTAGTGCGACCAAAAGCACAGACAACTTTTTCATCATTATCGAGTCAATCGACGAGTTTTTTAGCTTCAAGCTCAAATACTGAAACGAGTCATTCTTCGTCAAAAGCGACAAGTAGTGTCATTGTTGTAGACGTCAAGGGGGCTGTTCAAAAAGAAGGTGTTTACACTCTAAAAGAGGGGAGTCGTGTATCAGATGCGATTGCTAAAGCAGGTGACCTCAACCAAGAAGCAGATAAAAAATCAATTAATCTTGCTCAAAAGTTGACAGATGAAGCTATCGTTTACGTGGCGAAGTCTGATGAAAACATCAGTGTTGTCAATCAAGATAGTACAAGTACACGTACCGTTGAGACAACAAAAAGCAACGCAACAGATAAAATCAATCTCAATACTGCAAGCTTAGAGGAACTCAAAAAAATATCAGGTATTGGGGATAAGCGTGCGCAGGATATTCTAGATTATCGTGATGCACAAGGTGGTTTCAAATCGATAGATGAGCTGACTAATGTTTCAGGTATCGGATCAAAGACACTGGAGAAATTAAAAAATGATGTCACAGTGGATTAAAAAATTACCCCTAGCTCCCATCTATATGGCTACTCTTCTCCTTGAGCTTTATTATGTTATCTTTAGCAGGCAATTGCCTGCTTTGTTACTTTTGATAATGTCATGCTTCTTTTTGCTATGGCAATATTCTTTGAAAAGAGTAGCTCAGGTGGCACTTATCTTGTCAGCTAGTGCTATCTTTTTTGGCATGACTATGTATCAATCTGAAAGTAGCTATCAGACAGAGCCTGAAACTCTGGAGACAATCGTTTTACTGCCTGATACAATTAAAATCAATGGTGATTTACTTTCTTTTATAGCAAGGGGAAATGGCAGATCTTATCAAGCTTTTTATACTTTAAAGAGCAAAGAGGAGAAGAGAAGCTTTGAAGCGCTCTATCATACACAGCGTATGAGGGTCACAGCAACACTTGAGGAAGCTCCTTCACAGCGTAATTTTTCAGGATTTGATTATCGTGCTTTTCTAAAAACGCAGGGGATAAACCGTTTATTAAAAATAGAAAAAATTCTAAATCAGGAATCTATATCGGTGGTAACTCCACGAGGGTGGATCAGAGAGTGGCGTCGTCTAGCGATTATTCAGTGTTCAAGATTTCAAGCCCCTATGCGACACTATATGACAGGTTTGCTATTTGGCTATTTTGATAAGTCGTTTGATGAGATGGAGGACTTGTATAAGAATCTGGGCATTATTCATCTTTTTGCACTATCAGGGATGCATGTTAGTTGCTTTGTAGGTCTTTTTCGTAAACTGTGTTTACATCTAGGGATGACCAGGGAGAGAGTATTATTTGCGCAAGTGCCATTTTCCTTTATTTATGGCGGTTTCGCTGGATTTAGTATCTCTGTTACTCGCAGTCTTATTCAGCAATTTTTGACGCAATGCGGTCTCAAAAAAATGGATAATTTTGCTATTACAGTGATGCTTTCTTTTATTATCATGCCTTTTTTCTTGTTAACAACAGGTGGGGTGATGAGTTTTAGCTTTGCCTTTGTGTTGACCTTATTTGATGTTTCACATTTCTCAAAAAACCGCATCAAATGGGTGTCTTTACTAGTTATACCACTTGGGGTGCTCCCCATTTTGCTTTATTTTTTTGCGAGTTATCAGCCTTTATCTATCCTTTTGACGGTTGGCTTAGCTTTTCTTTTTGAGAGTTTGATATTGCCCTTATTAACGTTTGCCTTTCTTTTATCACCGATTATTTGTTTAAATATCTTTAACAAAATGTTTCAGTTATTGGATACGATACTTGCCTCTCTTTCGCATTTTGCTGGCAAACCTTTAGTCTTTGGGACACCTAGTGTCGTCGTGTTACTAGTCCTTTTAGTTTTGATGGGGCTATTGTATGATTATCATAAGCGTAAATACCTGTGTGCATGTCTTGTTCTTGGGTTATTAGGTTTACTTTTTATCACCAAGCATCCTATGACAAATGAAGTGACTATGGTAGATATTGGTCAAGGTGATAGTATCTTCATTAGAGATATTTTTGGAAAGACACTATTGATTGATGTAGGCGGAAAGGTTTCCTTTAGTCAAAAAAAGACTTGGCAGAAAGGCAATTCAGATAGCAATGCAGAACGGACTCTGATTCCTTACCTAAAGAGTAGAGGTATCTCAAAGATAGATCAGCTTCTTCTCACCCATACCGATACAGATCATATGGGAGATATGGAAGTGGTTGCTAAAACTTTTGAGATTGGTGAAGTGTTGGTCAGTCCTGGTAGTCTAACAAATAGTAACTTTGTCAATCGACTAAAGTCAATGCAAGTCCACGTGCGTAGCGTGGTCGCTGGGGAGCAATTGCCTATTATGAATAGCTCTTTGCAGGTACTGTATCCTTTTACCCAAGGTGACGGTAAAAATAACGATTCACTGGTCTTATATGGCAATCTTCTTGGAACACGCTTTTTGTTCACAGGCGATTTAGAAAAAGAAGGAGAAGAGGTGCTATTAAAACATTATCCGCAGTTGTCTGTTGATGTGCTAAAGGCAGGACACCATGGTTCAAAAGGATCTTCAAGCATGCATTTTTTAGAAACTATCAAACCCAAGATGACTCTAATCTCCGCTGGACAGAATAATCGCTATCATCACCCTCATCAGGAAACTTTGGAACGTTTGGCAAAGGTAAACAGCAGGTTCTTACGAACGGACGAACATGGCGCTATTCGCTTTATTGGATGGCAGACTTGGCACCTTGAGACTGTTAGATAGCGGTAATAGGGCGAGAAAAAGAGCTTTTTATTCAATATCATTAAGTTAATCAAGGCTATATTACATATACTGTAATGTCGCCTATTTTTGTATCAAATTAGGTTTAAGGAGAAATGCATTAATATCAAAAATAGTTTACCGTCTAGTATTCAAAAGTTCATTTTCGAAAAAAGTTTATCCTCAGTATATGTTACTTGTAAAAAGAGGTTAATTTTAGGAGCAATATCCAAAGCTATTTAGAATGGGATAAAAAATCTTTAACCAAAGAGTTTGTCATGTCCTTCTTTTGCATTTACAAGTTAAACCAGAGGAAAAAGAAATACTTAGGTGGTTTACTTCATCTAAAAGACTTCCCTTAAAGCTAAGAACAGAGGACTCTTTATTGATAAACTCAGAATTGACGTCAGCTTTTTGAGATTTTACATTGACAAAAGCATAAGTATAATCTAAACAGTTACTTGATGGTTTTTCTTGTCTCAAAAATACTCTGAGCTATGGTATAATATAATTACAATAAAGTGGAAGATAGCTATCTTCCTTAGTTATGTATATAACTAAGGAATCCTATTAGCTCCTTCGATGAAAAAAGTTGAGAGGACGACCAAGGTTATGAAGCAAGAACTGGAGCGCCTGCTATCGCAGAAGGATGAATTTTTAGTGGAGGGCGTACTAAACAAGAATAAATTGGCAGAACTGGCAAGGCGGTACGACCCAACACTCCTCAATCTCTTGATGAGTGAGGCGAAAATTTCACAGCACTTCTTTTCGTCTCTAGAAAATGGTGTCTTGGTCTTCAAAAAAGATACCTTCTTGCAGTTCCTAAACAACAAGGAGTTTCTGCCTGATAACTTTACTGCCTATAAAACCAAGATTGGACTAGCGACCAGTGACGGTAAATACTTGTCAGAAAACAACCAAGTAGTACTGAATTTTCCCTATAAAGACTGCGTGCTGGAAGGCGGACAGACCAAGGACGACGCCAAGCGTCAGGAGATTTTCTTCAATGAAATTCTAGCTCCAACGGAAATTAACCGGCTTTTAGATGATAAAGTTTTGACTAACTTCAAACGCTATGATAAAGACGGTGAGCATAAAGTTGAAGAATTGTCAGCCACGGACAACTTGATTATTAAAGGGAATAACTTGATTGCCTTGCACAGTCTGAAAAAACAATTTGCAGGAAAAGTGAAGTTGATTTATCTTGACCCACCTTATAATACAGGTGCGGAAGATACATTTGACTATAATGATAGCTTTACTCGCTCTACTTGGTTGACTTTTATGAAAAATCGTTTAGAGGTAGCAAAAGAGCTCTTATCAGAAGACGGTTTGATTTTTGTCCACATTGATGTGAGTCGAGCTAATTCAAGTAAAGTTGTAGGGACAGGTATGCAACCGTATTTACATATACTGCTAGATGAGATTTTCGGAGAAAAAAATTATATAGGAACACTACACTGGAAAAAGAAAAAGCAACCATCATTTTTGAGTAGAATTGCTGGAGTTATGGAAACTATTTTAGTTTTTGCCAAAAATGAAAATCGAATAAAAAAATTGTCAATTTCAAGCTCTACCGATACCACAAAGCGTGTTGATAATGTAAGTAATCCAGAAAGTGAAAGGGTGATTTTGGCTGGAATTACATATAAGGGACAAGAAAAGGATATAGTAATAAAAGCTGGAACTTATAAAAATAAAACAATGTCAGTTACCTTTTTGCAAGATGTTATCGTAAAAGATGGAATAACTCAAAATGAATTTTCTGCGAGAGCCCAATGGAGAACATCTCAAGAAAATATTACAAAATTTGCAGAAGCTGGGTTATTGTACATTACATCAGCTAATACTTTTAGGAGATATGCTTCGGAAGAAGAATTAGGAAAAGAGAAGTCTATAACGGACTTACTGCTGGATTGGGGACAAAATCAGGATGCTACCGATGAGATGAAGGCTCTGTTTGAAGAAAAAGTTTTTAGCACTCCAAAACCTGAAACCCTTTTGATGAATATTATTAAATCTCATACCAACGAAGGCGACCTCGTCCTCGACTTTTTCATGGGTTCTGCAACAACGCAAGCCGTTGCCCATAAGATGAACCGTCAATACATTGGTATCGAGCAAATGGACTACATTGAAACGGTTTCTGTGGAGCGTCTAAAAAAGGTTATCGCTGGTGAGCAGGGTGGCATCTCTAGAGCTGTTAATTGGTCTGGCGGTGGTAGTTTTGTCTACTGTGAATTGAAAAATGACGCTCAAGATTTCAAAAATGCCATTTTAGAAGCTAGGACAACAGATGAGTTGCTAGAACTTTTTGAATTTGCTAAAAAATCCTCTTTCCTGTCCTATCGTATTGACCCTAAAAAGCTGGAAGAGGAAGAATTTGCACAGTTTAGCTTGGCGGAGCAAAAGCAAATTTTGGCAGAAATTATTGATAATAATAACCTCTATGTCAATTATAGCGATATGAACGACCAGACTTACGGCATTTCAGAGCAAGAAAAAAAACTCAACCGTGCCTTTTACGGAGAGGAGGAATAAAATATGGATTTTTTATATGAAACCTACAATGTTGCCAGTGATTTTATAGATTTCAAGGCTTTAGTGTCGTCTCGTTTTGAGAAAAATCTCAAATACTCCCTTCGTACCTATCAAAGAGAAGCGTTGGGACGTTATCTCTATTATAAAAATGATGAAAAAAATCGTGTGCTACCTGAACACGTCCTCTTTAATATGGCGACCGGTTCAGGTAAAACCCTTTTAATGGCGAGTATTATCCTTGAAAAGTATCAGCAGGGCGAGCGTCATTTTATCTTTTTCGTTAATAATGACAATATCTTAACCAAAACTCGTGATAATTTTTTGACACAGGGAGCAAGTAAGTACCTCTTTGCAGATAAGATTATCATTGATAATCAAGTGGTGTCGGTGCGTGAAGTGACAGACTTTTCTGATGCTAACCCTGACGCTATTAATATTGTCTTTACCACTATTCAAAAACTACATCAAGACCTGAATACACCAAGAGAAAACCGCCTCTCTTACGAACAGTTTGAAGATATTTCAGTTGTTCTTTTAGCTGACGAAGCCCACCACCTCAACGCCGGATTGAATGCAAGCGAGAAAAAGGACAATAACTCATGGACAGCGACCATTGAGAATATCCAGAAAACAGCTAAAAAATCTAGCCTTTTTGAATTTACAGCAACCATTGATTTGACAGATAAAAACATTGCCCAAAAATACAAAAAACACCTACTTTACAAGTATGACTTGAAAGAGTTTCGTTTGGATAAGTATTCTAAGGATGTTCTTTTCCACTTGGTAGACAGTGATGTATCGACACGCATGTTACAGGCAATTCTTATCAGTCAATTCCGCAAGAAAATCGCCCTTAAACATGGCATTAACCTCAAACCTCTAGTCATGTTTAAGTCGTAAAAGATTACAGAGAGCAAGGACAATTTAGATAGCTTTTTAGAAATGATGACAGGTTTGACTACTCAAGCGATTGTCCGTCAGCGCCAGCTTGCTCAAGCAGGCATTTTAAAGCAGGCATTTGACTTCTTTGACCAATCGAAGCTTTCTGACGAGGACTTGGTTGCGGAACTGCAGGAGGATTTTAGACGAGAGCGTCTCCTACTTATTGACGGTAAAAACAAGACCAGCAATAGCTTGACAGAACTCAACACTCTGGAAGAAAGCAGTAATGAAATACGTGCTATTTTTGCCGTTGATATGCTCAATGAAGGCTGGGACGTGTTGAATCTCTTTGATATTGTTCGTCTCTATGACACTCGTGACAGCAAGATGACCAAAAACGGATTTGTCGCTGGAAAGACCACCAATGCTGAAAAGCAGTTGATAGGGCGTGGTGCTCGTTATTATCCATTCGTCTTTGATGGATATTTAGACGAGAAATTCACTCGAAAATTTGATGAAAATGAACTCCATGAATTGCGTGTTATTGAGCAACTTCACTATCACTCTGCTAACAATCCACGCTATATTTCTGAGCTCAAGCAAGTCTTGCGTGAATCTGGTATTTACGATGACCAAAATTTGGTAGAGCGTGAACTGCTCCTGAAAGACAGCTTCAAGAAGACCCACACTTACACGAATGGGCTTGTTTGGATGAATAAGCGTTTGAGCCGAAAAGAGTTGGTTGAAAAGCAGCAGCTATCTCTCTTGGATGATTCCATTATTCCGACTCGTTTTGAGGTGAGCTTGCCAACGCAATCCAGCCGTGATATTGGCGCCTTTGAAGGTGAGGATATTGTCTTAGTGTCGGAAGATGTTGTCAGTTTGCCGTATAAGTTTGGCAAGAAGATTGAGCATCACATTGTTCGAGCTGCTATCAATCGAAATAAAGCCTACACCTTTGAAAACCTTAGCAAGGCATTTCCTGGTTTGGTGAGTCTGGATGGTTTTGTCACGATGTTACAAAACATTGACTTGATTATCGAGGGAGATAAAAAGGCGGTAGATAAACTGAGTCAAGAGCACAAACTCTTCATCGCTGAAAAACTTTTGCACTACATCGAAAAAGACTTGGTGGCACTCGAAGAAAGATTTTATGGCTCAAATGAGTTCACAGCTTATAAGATTCAAGACCTGTTTGAAGCCAATATCAAGCGGAAATTCACAATTAATCAGGGAAGTGATGCGGAGTTCGGCTTGTCTCAAAAAAATCGCACAGAAACCCAGTATTTCGAGGATTTGGACGCTTTTGATTGGTATGCTTATGACGACAACTTCGGCACAGATGAAGAAAAGATGTTGGTTCGAGTTATTAAGGAACTGATGGCAGACCTAGAAGAAAAATGGACAGATATTTATCTTCTTCGCAATGAAAAAGCTGTTAAGATTTATAGCTTCGAAGATGGTCGTGCTTTCGAGCCAGACTTTCTCATGTTTGCTAACGATAAAAAGACAGGCAATGTTTCATGGCAGATTTTCATTGAGCCAAAGGGAGAACAATTCTTGGATTCGGATAACAGCTTTGAAAATAGCAAAGAAGGCTGGAAAGAGGAGTTTTTACGTCAGATTTCTGAACGAGATGAAGCTAGAACGCTGGTGGATGATGACCGTTATCGCATTATTGGTTTGCCGTTTTATAATCATGCGGTGAGTGAGGATTTGGTAAAAAACAGGTTGAGGGAATTATAGAGGGAAAAATGAAAAATTCTCTGTCAATCTTTTGTGAGGTGTGAGTGGCTGTTAGTTGTATTTGACTGTTGGTCTAATCAGTGATGTATGCTATAATGAAGGTATGATTGCAATTGAAGAAATAGAGCAACTAAGTGCAACTAATCTGGGGAATATCACTGTTTTAGCAGGAGATGATCTGGGGCAGTATTCAGAGATTAAACAAAAGCTTTTTGAACGAGTTGGTTTTGATAAGAGTGATTTGCTGTATTCCTATTTTGATTTATCCGAAGATGACTATCTAGTAGCAGAGATGGATCTTGAAAGTTTACCTTTTTTATCGGATTATAAAATTGTTATTTTAGATAATTTTCTAGACATCACCACCAGTAAGAAAAACTATCTGGAAGAGGAGAGCTTAAAACGTTTTGAAACTTATCTTGAAAATCCTGTGGCTACGACACGCCTGATTTTATGCGCACCAGGGAAGCTTGATGGAAAGCGACGTTTGGTAAAACTTCTCAAACGTGATGCCAAAGTGATTGAAGCTACTGTCGTTAAAGAAGCAGAACTAAAAGCTTATTTTCAACGATACGCTCACAAAGAAGGGTTGCACTTTGAGAATGGAGCCTTTGAGGATTTACTCATCAAGTCAAACTATGATTACAGTGCGATTCAAAAAAATCTAGCTTTTTTAATTTCTTATAAAAAGACAGACAATATCAGTTCGGCAGATATTGCTACAGCTATTCCTAAAACACTTCAGGATAATATCTTTGATTTGACGCAGCTGGTTATCCTAGGTCGTGTTGATGAAAGTTTTGCTTTGACACATGACTTGCGTTTGCAAGGTGAGGATGACATCAAACTTATTGCTGTCATGTTAGGACAGTTTAGGACATTTTTACAAGTGAAATTGTTGTTTGAACAAGGTAAAAATGAAAGCCAGATAACAAGTGATTTGTCCTATTATCTTGGACGTAAGGTCAATCCTTACCAAGTGCGTTATGCTCTGCGTGATGCAAGGACCTTATCCATTTCTTTTTTGAAATTTGCTCTCAAACGTTTGATTGAAACGGATGAGGCTATTAAGAGAGGTTCTGCCGATAAGGAGTATTTATTTGATAAAGTACTCTTACAGCTCATCACCTATCAGGCTTAATTTTCGGTCAAATTATTTGTAAGCTTTGCATATTTTCGATACAATAAGGATACTTCATAGAAAAGAGGAGCTTGATATGGCAATTATCCTACCTGAACTACCCTATGCTTATGATGCTTTAGAACCATATATTGATGCTGAAACGATGACGTTGCATCATGATAAACATCATGCGACTTACGTAGCTAACGTCAATGCGGCATTGGAAAAACATCCCGAGATTGGAGAAGATTTGCTTTCTCTTTTGTCGGATGTCCAAAAGATTCCAGCTGACATCCGTCAAGCGGTTATCAATAATGGTGGTGGGCATCTCAATCATAGTCTGTTTTGGGAGTTGATGACACCAGAAAAAACAGTCATCTCAACTGATTTACAAGTAGCGATTGAGGCAACTTTTGGTTCGTTTGATGCTTTTAAAGAAGCATTTTCAGCAGCAGCTGCAACGCGTTTTGGATCAGGTTGGGCTTGGCTTGTGGTGAATGCAGAAGGTCAACTAGAAGTTATTTCAACAGCTAATCAAGATCACCCCATCATGGAAGGTAAACACCCTATATTGGGACTAGATGTTTGGGAGCATGCTTACTACCTTAACTATCGTAACGTCCGTCCAGATTACATTAAAGCATTCTTTAACGTTATTAATTGGAACAAAGTTGATGAATTGTACCAGAAAGCAAAAGCATAAAAAATAAGCCGTAAGGCTTATTTTTTATGCTAGTTTAATGTCATCATTAAATGTTTCATGAATATTTCCAAACAATGAGCAATCTATGTAGCAATATGTGCTAGATTTTTTAACCGCTCTAAGTCAATGATTCTATCACATTGTTGAGCTTGATTCACATTATGTGTCACTAAAATAATCGTTTTTCCATATTCATCACGTAGCAGTTTTAGCAATTCGAAAGCTATTTGAGCCATTTGAGGATCCAATGAGCCGGTTGGCTCATCTGCTAGAATCAAGTCTCCAGGCTTTAGGATAGCACGAGCAATAGCAATTCGTTGTTGTTCTCCACCTGATAATTCATTAATACGATTTTCCAAGAAAGACTCCATGTGAACTTTTGATAAGATTGTTCTTATTTGTTTCTCTTTTTCTTGTTTCGTTAAATTAGTGTAATGAAGCGCTAACATCAAATTATCACCAACGCTTTCATTTGAAATCAAAGCATTAGACTGAAACAAATAATTTAACACGTTTCGACGGAGATAAGTTGCTTTTTTAGAGTTAACTGGTGGTAGAATCTCCCCATCAATCATGATGCTTCCCTTATCAACAGTTTCTAACAACCCAATAAGGTTGAGCAACGTCGATTTTCCTGAACCAGAAGGACCAATCAACGCAACAAATTCTCTATCTGAAACTTCAAATGAAATATTTTCAATGATATGTTTTGCACCGTAATATTTTGATAACTGTCTGATTGAAATAGCTGGCATATGCTTACTCCTTAAATAAACTTAGGATTTTCTGTTGTTCTTTGCGCAAAAGAAAACCATATAGAAGAACAGACTGCAAACATAGAGATAAAGCAGCAGAAACGATACCCAATTTCGTTTTCAATAAGAAACTAATCAATGCTTCTATAATAGCAGTAGCAATCATCAAAATCATAATTCCTTTATAACGTGTCCATGAACTAAATCCTAAGAAGTATTGTACCATTAAACGTTCTTGATAAGTTATCCGATATATCAATACTAAGGCAGTTAGTATTGAGGTTAAACTCATTAGGATAGCTAAAATGACGCTACCAAATAAATAAAAAGTATAACTCAACTCTTTTTGGCGTCCGTCGATATAGCGACGGACTGGCGTGAATTGAATAGCGTTATCCATAAGATCTGGGAAGTGAGTCGTTATCTCTTTTTTTACACGAGTCAGAATACGTTGATTATCTATTTTAAGATAACCATTGAAACCTGAAACGATAAGATTTGCACTCTCAATAAAATAAAGATTTTCAGGACTAGCTACAAAAATAATCGGATCTTTACTGGTTACCCCTTGCTGTAAATTTGTGGACCAAAGGAAAATATCTTTGGTTGCGGAATAGTTTTTAAAAACGAACTGACGATTTTGTGTAAACGGTGTCTCCACATCTCCTTCATAAACTTTGACACTCTCTTTTAAATATGCTTGCATGCGTTTCTGTTCATCGCTTGTGTAGCTATCTGGAATCAGATACAATCTGCTGCCGTTTCGTATTTGATTTAATTCTTCTTTAGAAAAACGAAAGCCTAGTTCTGTTAAATAATTATAAGAATAAACAAGATACCAAAATGGCTTACTAGGAAGATTTTGATAAGCAGTCACATTTGTCAAAAAATCTTGCCCATAGTATTGACTATGAATTAAATAAACGCCTTTATCATGACCTATCTTGGTATAAAGATGATACATACTTGATTCTAATGTATTACTTGTCCCTGCCAATGTTCCTAGGTCATCACCCTCAGAAAAAGAATCAATTATTTGCATATTCTCAACATTTTTCCACGCTCTAGCAATATGGATATTATCCATAAAACTATACAAAGGAGCATCTAAGCTATAACTGGTAGCAATTAAGATGCCACTTAATGCAAGGTAAGAGCTAATACCTAAAATAGTCAATAACTTACTTGGAAAACGTTTAGAAAGAACAGATAAGGCAGTCACTGAATAAACAATCAAACTAGGAACAATCAAAATAGTAGCTAAAGCCAGCATGGAAAATACAAGATGCCCCATGATAGGGATCAAAATCGAGTAGCTAACTTGAGACCAGCCTGTCAACCACCAAACGCCTACAGCTAATACGGGTGTGCTAAGAAGTGATGGGTAAATAATAGGTTTAAATAATGCTGACCAAAATGCGTTTCGGCTCCATCCTAATAGGATTAGACTACCAAATGTTTCATAAGCCTGAAGAACAATGACAAGCAATACGATTAACAAAGTTAACATTGTAAATAAAAGCAGACCTAGGAGTATAAAAGGAACCAGACCATAATCACGATGACTACCAAATTTTTCCTTGAGAAAGTTTTCCTTTGATAAACCTGTGTTATTTGCAAACTGTTTGATAAATTCACTTTTGTCTGTTTCTGATTTTAAACCATTGACATGGTAGATTCCTGTTAAAGTATTGCTTTTTTTATAAACTTGCTCTAATCGATCAATAACAATCGGCGTGGTAAATAAAGGCCTCGGTAACGCGTAAAGCGTATCACGAGACGCTTCGTCAAGTCCTATCGTTTTCTTGCTATCCTCATGCTCTAGCAAGACTTTTAGCTGTGACTTTGTTAAAACATTTGAATGGTGAAAGTTAAAATCAGAAAAACAATCAGCATTTCCCATAGCATCTATATAGTGCTTTTGTATGCCATCTCCTTTAGCATCTTGAAGGAATCGATGTGTCCAAATAGCTAAATCATTTCTCGAATTTAAATAACGGAATGCTTTTTCTTGCTGAACTGGAGTTAGCTTTTGAAGGTATAGTGTTAGGGTTTGATTATCTTGGTTGTACTGTTGCCATGTTTTTTGGTAAGATACACCTGTAAAAAAATTGCTGTCAGAGCAAATAGTATACTCTGAACAGCAACCAAAAACAGGGCTAGGTATTTTAATTTTCCTAGAAAAATGTTTTTGTTAGTCATAGGCTACTATCCTCGGCAATGTCTAAAAATCTCAATTAACATTACATCTGCTATTTGCCATACAAAGCTTCTTACTATACAGAATAAAGGAGTATTGTATGGCAGTTCAAAATCTCTGTTTTTATACCGATTAGGTAAGCTGTAACTCATAACCTCCTTTCGTGTTAGAATATTAAAATTATTTTGGCTTAACAACAAACATAAACCCTGAATCAAAAATAGCAAGTTAATAAGCTTTGTCTGTCCTCTCCTCACGCTAAGAATAACACAATTTGGAAGCGTTGTCAATGGTTTTTATTTTTCAATATGACAAAAAATAAAAGGGATATGTTTTGGGAAAATAATTTATAAAAGAATTGTGATGAAAAATAATAAAAAGAGGCGACAGCGTCCAGTGGATGTTGTTGCAGTGTGTATACTTTTGGTTTTGCTGATTTTGATTGTTCTTTGCGTGTTTATCATCATGTTTTGGCATGCTTTTCAACTAAACACGACAAGTACGTCGATAAGTAGCGGTTTATATATCGGAGCTAGACAGTCAAACATTAATCGGAGAACACACTAATGATAGAGTGTCTTTTAATGGAGTAATGGCTATTTCTCAGATGCAAAAGCTTTCGCTTGCCTATTCTGAAAATACTTTTATTTATGCTTTAACGACATCGTAGCAATAAGAAAACCCTCTCACTACAATTGCAATGAGAGGGTTCGATGTAATTAATGGGTATTATGAGATGGTGTGAGTAATTTTTGGTAGGTTTTGATGCGTTTTTGAAAGGCTTTAGACAAAGCTTTTGAGAGTTGTTTAGAAGACTTCCCTTCTCGACTGAAAATGCGATTGTGCTTATCTTTTTGTTCCTCTAAACTAGGTTCGACAAAAGTTATACCGTTTGCTGTCATAGCTTTAGTGATAAAGTATGGTTCGTGGTAAACAATGGGGGTTACATCTAATTGAATGTGTCGCTCATCGTTTTGATTGGCATAATTAAAAGTGGCACTGTTGATAATGGCACGTTGTGAGATTTTTTGGACATCTGTTGCGACTAAAAAGTCGCCACTTTTTGAAAGGATGAACTCACTGTGGAAGTGGATGAGGACTTTAAAATTACTCTCTTTACAATTGTCCGCATAAACAGGCTTTAGGATGCCGTTTTGAGTTATCTTGCTTGCCACTTTGTTGTGGTATCTAGCTGATTCATTTAGTGTGTAGTCAGAGCTATTTAGCTTAGCGAGATATTTAGCAAGGGCATCGGCATCTGTATCATTTCCTGTCTTAAAATGACGTCGAATCCACTGGGCTTGCTGGCTAGAGATAATGTAGCGAAACTGATGAAGTTGGATGGCTAATGTATCGTTTTTAGAAAAATTATCATTGGGATAAGCAATCTGTGTCAGCTCTGCTAAGTCGTTCCATAAACTATCAGTTGGTGAGAGGCTATCATCAAAGTGAGTGAGTAGTGCTTTGGTTTGCTGTTGTTGTCCACTGATGACCTGTGGCATATGATCTTGACTTAAAAAAATAGCAAGTAGGTGTTTGGCATGCTCTAGGCGGTATAGTGGCTGCTGGTTTTCGACTTTTGCTAGTTCTGTTTTCCAAAGTCTCCTAAACGTAGTGGTGCCGATGATAGTCGTTTGAGTGAGTGCACGATGGATAGCTTTTTTAGAAAGAGTATTTTGTGAGAGGTAGCGCAGATATGCGTCTTTAATTGTTTCATCTGACCAGCCGACTTTCTGGAGTTTCTTGATACCTATCATCATGTGCTTACGCATGCGCATCTTCTCCAAAAGGTGTAGTTTTTGATAGGCTTTGTTATGCTTTTGAAAATAACTGAGTACCTGCTGTGTGCTTTGGTAGTGTTTTTCAAACTCTAGGCTATTTTTTTCATGTTGAAAAACGACAAAGCTGATAATACACAAAAGGATGATACTCAGTAAACGTTTGAGGTAAATCATCATTTTTCCTTTTGCATTTTTTTTGAAGAGTTATTTGATAAACATAGCATCGCCAAAGCTAAAGAAACGATAGTGTTTGTCAATGGCGTGTTGGTATGCTTCAAGGACAAATTCACGTCCTGCAAAGGCAGACACTAGCATGACAAGTGTTGATTTTGGTAAGTGGAAATTTGTTGAAAAAGCATCAACCACTTTAAATGTATAGCCAGGCTTGATAAAGATGTTTGTCCAACCGCTGTCAGCTTTGATGTCGCCGTTGAATTTTGAACCGATAGTTTCAAGCGTACGGATAGATGTTGTTCCGACTGCAACAACACGTCCACCCGCAGTTTTCACATCACGGAGCGTTTGAGCAGCTTTTTCAGACAGTGTGTAAAATTCAGAGTGCATTTCGTGCTCTTCGATATTATCGACAGATACTGGGCGGAAAGTTCCTAGCCCAACATGAAGTGTCAGATAGACAAGCTTAACACCTTTTGACTCGATTTTGGCAAGCAAATCTTTAGTGAAGTGAAGTCCAGCAGTCGGAGCGGCAGCAGAGCCATTTTCTTTAGCATAAACGGTTTGGTAACGGTTTGGGTCATCTAATTTTTCATGAATGTATGGTGGCAATGGCATTTCGCCAAGGCTTTCCAAAACTTCAAGAAAGATACCGTCATAAGCAAATGAAACAATACGTCCGCCGTGATCTAATTCTTCAACTACAGTAGCAGTTAAACGCCCATCACCGAATGCTATTTTAGCTCCGACACGTAAGCGTTTTGCAGGTTTTGCGAGAACTTCCCATTGGTCATCCTGTGTATTTTTCAAAAGAAGCAATTCCACATGACCATGTGTGTCTGTTTTTTCACCGTAAAGACGGGCAGGAAGCACACGCGTATTGTTCATAACAAGCGCATCGCCAGAATTTAACTCATCTAAAATGTGGTCAAAATGGGTATCTACCATAGTGTGTTTATTGTGGTCAATGACCAAGAGTTTGGAACCATCTCGTTTTTCAAGAGGAGTCTGAGCAATTAACTTCTCTGGTAAATCAAAATCAAAATCATTTGTATTCACGAAAATTCTCCTTTATTTATCCATGAATGGTGCTTTTTTATTATATCACAAAAAAAGTCAAAGATAGTTGAGATTTTTCTTGACAAATATTGGTCTATACCATATAATAATAACAAATATTGGTCTATACCTAAAGGAGGATATAACATGCACATTGTGACAGTAGCAGATGCTAAAGAAGGTGGTAAAAAAGCTTTTGAGCTCTTAAGAGATAGTATGAAAAAAGGCAGTAGAACCTTGGGATTGGCAACAGGTAGCACTCCTTTGACATTTTACCAGGAAATTGTAAAAAGCGATTTGGACTTTAGCCAAATGATCAGTCTCAATCTGGATGAGTATGTGGGTCTGTCGGCTAGTCATCCGCAAAGCTATGCGTACTTTATGGAAGAGCACCTCTTTAAGGCAAAGCCTTTTAAAGCGCACTACTTGCCAAATGGTTTAGCAGAAGATTTATCAGCTGAGGCGAAACGTTATGATGAGCTACTTGCGACACATCCAATTGATTTTCAGATTTTGGGAATTGGCCGCAATGGACATATAGGCTTTAATGAACCAGGGACGCCTTTTGATGAGACGACACACGTGGTTGATTTGACAGAGAGTACGATTGAAGCAAACAGTCGTTTCTTTGATAACGAAGAAGTACCTAAGCAAGCGATTTCAATGGGTATTGCTTCAATCATTGCAGCTAAGCAGATTGTGCTGATGGCTTATGGAAAAGATAAAGCAGAAGCTATAAGAGGATTAGTGGAAGGCAAGCAAACACTGGAACTACCAGCTAGTAGCTTAAAAGGACATCCTCATCTCTACCTCGTTTTGGATAAAGAGGCAGCTTCTCTTTTGAAATCTTAAAAGATGTGCTACAATAATGGCATGCGATTGGACAAATTATTGGAAAAAGCAAATATTGGATCACGTAGTGTTGTCAAAAGACTTATCCGCTCTCACCAAGTGCGTATTGATGGACAGGTGGTTACTAAAATAAATCTAAACGTTGATAGCCATCTGCAGAAGATTACTGTATCTGGTAACCCCATTTCTGTTGAGGGAGAAATTTATCTAATGTTAAATAAACCCTCTGGTGTAGTGAGTGCAGTCAGTGATGACAAACATCAAACGGTTGTAGATTTAGTAGCACCTAGGGATAGAAAAGAAGGTCTATATCCGATTGGCAGGCTAGACCGTGATACCGAGGGATTATTACTCTTGACAACCAATGGTCCTCTTGGTTTTCGTATGCTACATCCTAAGCACCATGTTCAAAAGACTTATTATGTTGAGGTAAACGGATTACTTAAAAAAGATGCACTCCATTTTTTGAAAACGGAGTGTCTTTTTCAGATGGGACGCTCTGTCAACCAGCACAGATAGAGCTCTTAGAAGTTGGACAAACAAAAAGCAGCGCTTATCTGACCATACAAGGAGGGAAAGCACCATCAAGTAAAAAAGATGTTTTTAGCTTACGGTCTTAGAGTGACCTACTTAAAGCGCATTCGTTTTGGACCTTTTTGGCTAGAAGACAATCTAGCAATCGGAACTTACAGAGCACTAAGCCCTATCGAATGTCACTTCTTAAAAGAATATTTAGATTAGTGTTGACTGATAGCAATCTAGTCTAAAAGAAATTTGAACTTTAATCCTTTCTTAAAATATGCTATAATGAATCTGGCTTGCTAAATGAGGTTGTTTAATTTGAAACATTTAAGAGATACAAAAATTTATATTTGTGGTGACATCTCATACGATAGATAAGGAGAAGAACATGGAACTTACCCGTGAAAAAGAATTTGTAAATCAATACCACTATGATGCTAGAAATTTAGAGTGGGAAAAAGAAAACGGAACCCCAGAGACAAATTTTGAGGTGACTTTTCAGCTCTCAGAGCGTGACGAGATAGCAGTTAAGACAAGTGTTGTTGCTGTTTTGCAATTTATGGTTGTCCGTGATGAGTTTGTCATTAGTGGTGCGGTGTCACAGTTAATTCATATCAAAAATCGTTTGATTAATGCACCAAGAGATTTTAGTCAAGAAGAAGTTGAAAACATAGCAGCCCCTCTACTTGATGTGGTGCAGCGATTAACGTATGAAGTTACAGAAATTGCCCTTGACCGTCCGGGCTTGAATTTGGAGTTTAACAGTTAATGAAATTAGCTATAATTACTGATAATACAGCGGTATTACCGCAAGAAGTTGCAGAACGAGAGGATGTTTTTATCCTTGACATTCCTATCACGATTGACGGAGCAACTTATGTTGAAGGGAAAAATCTAACCATTAGCGAGTTTTATGCTAAAATGGCTACCTCAAAGACTCTTCCCAAAACAAGCCAACCAAGTCTTGCAGATTTAGAAGAAATTTTAAGTGAGATTGAAAGCGCTGGCTTTACTCATGTCATCGGTCTCTTTCTATCCTCTGGTATTTCAGGCTTTTGGCAAAATATTCAGTTCTTAATTGATGAGTATAAAAATATGACTATTGCTTTTCCAGATAGTCATATCACCTCCTATCCTCTAGGTCGTATGGTGATCAATTGCCTACGCTTAGCAGACGAGGGAGTCGTTTTTGAGACTATTCTAAAAAAGCTTGCTTATCAGATTGATAAAACGCAAGCTTATATTGTGGTAGATGATTTAAATCATTTTGTCAAAGGGGGACGTTTATCAAATGGCGCTGCGATGCTTGGCAATCTTTTAAGTATCAAGCCTCTTTTGTATTTTGATGATGAGGGGAAAATCATCGTTTATGAAAAAGTTCGCACAGAAAAGAAAATCATGAAGCGCATGCTTGCGATTTTAGAGGAGACAACTGCAGCTAGCGATCATGATTATGATATATTTATCATTGAAGGACATGCTCTTGATAAGGCAAAGCGCTTACGAGTAATGTTGGCAGACAAAGGGTATAATCAAGTTGATATCACTAGTTTTGGCAGCGTTATTGCTACACACCTTGGTGAGGGAGCGATTTGTTTTGGTGTTACGCCAAGAATTTAAAAAAGGAGATAAGAATGCCGATAAAAGTCATCATTGCAGGATTTACAGGGCGCATGGGGAGTGCTGCACTGGACATGGTCAAAAAGGATAAGGAGCTTGAACTTGTTGCTCTCTTATCACCTATAGCTAAACAAAAAGAGCTAGATGGTGTACCTGTCTATCATCAAAAAGAGGAGCTAGTGGGACTAAATGCAGATGTTTGGGTGGATTTTACCGTACCAGAAGTAGCCTATACTAATACGCGTTTTGCCCTTGAGAATGGTTTTGCTCCTGTTGTAGGGACAACCGGATTTACAGAAAGTGAAATAGAAGAGTTGATTGCTTTCTCAGCTGAGAAAAAGCTGGGTGGGTTGATTGCTCCAAATTTTGCCATTGGAGCTATTTTGCTCATGGAGTTTGCAGCTAAAGCTGCACAGTATTTCCCAGATCTCGAGATTATTGAGTTGCATCATGATCAGAAAAAAGATGCTCCTAGCGGAACGGCTATCAAGACGGCAGAACTCATCTCTCGAGTAAGACAGTCTAAACATCAAGGCCTTCCTGATGAAACCGAGTCTCTAGCAGGGGCTCGTGGGGCTGAGTATGATGGCTTTCGTATTCACAGTGTGCGCTTGCCAGGACTGGTTGCCCATCAAGAGGTTATCTTTGGGGCGCAAGGCGAAGGACTGACGCTTCGTCATGATTCCTATGATCGGAGCTCTTTTATGAGTGGCGTCAACCTAGGAATTAAAAAAGTAGTAACAGCGCAAAAATTAGTTTATGGTTTGGAAAAATTACTATGAAATTGACACACTTGCCTTCTGAATTTCAGAAGGCTTTGCCCATATTACAGAAAATCCGTTTGGCAGGATACGAAGCTTACTTTGTTGGTGGTAGTGTTCGTGATGCTTTGCTAAATCGCCCTATCCACGATGTTGATATTGCTACAAGTTCTTATCCCGAGGAGATCAAGCAGATTTTTAAGCGGACAGTGGATATTGGTATTGAGCATGGTACGGTTTTGGTACTAGAGGATGATGGTGAGTATGAGATTACGACTTTTAGGACAGAGGAAGTCTACGTAGACTATAGACGTCCTAGTCAGGTCAATTTTGTCCGTTCACTTGATGAGGATCTCAAACGCCGTGATTTTACGGTCAATGCTTTTGCTTTAGATCAAGATGGTGAGGTTATTGACCATTTTGGAGGACTGAGTGACCTAGAGGATAAAATTTTGCGTGCTGTCGGCGAGCCACAGGAGCGTTTTAGTGAGGATGCACTTAGGATTTTGCGAGGCCTGCGCTTTTTAGCAAGTCTTGATTTTAGACTTGAGGAGAGGACTTTTTCAGCTATGAAGAGCCATGCATATCTCCTAGAGAAAATCTCAGTAGAGCGTTCCTTTATCGAGCTGGATAAGTTGCTTTTGGCGCCTTTTTGGAAAAAAGGTCTGCATACTTTTGTGAAGTGTGAAGCTTATCGCTATTTGCCACAATTGCAAGACAAAGCATCTGCTCTACTTGCAATGACTGAGGAGATGGAGTTGCCCTCATTTGATAGTTCGACACAAGCTTGGGCGGCACTTCTTTTGCAGATGAACTGCCAACATCCTAAGGATTTTTTGAAAGCGTGGAAAACCTCTAGTCACTTTCAAAAAGAAGTGACGGCTATCATGACCATTTATAAGACGCGTTTGGTTCAGTCTGTTGATAGGCGTTTGCTTTACCAATATGGCAGAAACTTAGTGTACTTAGCGGAGCGTTTGCGTAAGGCAAAGGGGTTATCGGTTGACTATGAGAGTATTGATACGATATATCTCCAATTGCCTATCTACGATAAGCGAGAGATTGTGGTGAATGGAGCAGATCTTATCAAGCAGATTGGATTAAGACCTGGTCCTAGTTTGGGACAGCATTTGTCAGCTGTGGAGCTTGCGATTGTGGATGGTGACTTAGCCAATGATCAACACTCTATTTTAGAGTTTGTGAGAAGGAGACAAGATGAGTGATTTTTTAGTAACACACTTGACCAAGTCGGTGGGTGATAAAACTGTTTTTAAGGATATTTCCTTTATCATTCGTAATCTTGATCGAATCGGGATTATCGGAGTGAATGGTACAGGTAAGACGACACTTTTAGACGTTATCTCTGGTGAGCTAGGATATGACGGTGATGTGTCGCCTTTTTCATGCTCCAATGATTATAAGATAACCTACTTGACACAAGTCCCTCACTTTGATGAAGACAAGACAGTACTTGAGACGGTTCTTGATTCAAGTCTACGTGAGATGCAGTTGATACATCGCTATGAGACTTTGTTGATGGATTATGATGAGAGTAAGCAAGATGCACTGGAGGCAGTGATGGCGGAGATGGATAGTCTTGATGCTTGGTCTATTGAAAGCGAAGTTAAGACTGTCCTAACAAAGCTTGGTATCTCAGAGTTGACCAGTAGCATTTCAAGCTTATCTGGCGGTCTTAGACGTCGTGTCCAGTTGGCGCAAGTCTTGCTTGGAGATTCGGACTTGCTTTTACTAGATGAGCCAACCAATCATTTGGATATTGCTACCATTGCATGGCTGACGACTTATCTCAAAACCAGTAAAAAGACTGTTGTTTTTATTACACATGACCGTTATTTTTTGGACAATGTAGCTACACGTATTTTTGAGTTGGCAGATAGCCAGCTGACTGAATACCAAGGTAATTACCAAGACTATGTACGCTTACGGTCTGAGCAGGATGAGCGTGATGCTAGTATGCTTCACAAGAAAAAGCAACTCTATAAACAGGAGCTTTCTTGGATGTGTACCCAACCGCAAGCGCGTGCAACCAAGCAACAAGCTCGTATCAATCGTTTTAATGACTTGAAAACTGATTTGAAAAAGGCGGGCAATAAGGCAGAACTAGCCCTTCATTTTGAGTCCAGTCGTATCGGCAAGAAAGTAATTGCTTTCTCTCATGTGTCCTTTTCTTATGAAAAAAGACAGATTTTATCCGACTTTAACCTCCTTATCCAAAATAAGGATCGTATTGGGATTGTCGGTGACAATGGTGTTGGGAAGTCTACACTTCTCAATCTCATGACTAAGCGTTTAGAGCCTACTGCTGGTGAAGTTGAGCTAGGTGCGACAGTGCGTATAGGTTATTTCTCGCAGCAGCTGATTGATATGGATGAGTCAAAGCGTGTCATTAGCTATCTCCAAGAGGTTGCAAGTGAGGTCAAAACTGGAGATGGCGTACGCAGTGTGACAGAACTTTTAGAGCAGTTTTTATTTCCACGATCAACACATGGCACGACAATCGCAAAACTCTCAGGTGGTGAGAAAAAACGCTTGTATCTCTTACGTTTACTGATTGAAAAGCCTAATGTTCTTTTGCTTGACGAACCGACAAATGATTTGGATATTGCTACTTTGACTGTTTTGGAGAAATTTTTACAAGAGTTTTCTGGTCCTGTTATCACAGTCAGTCACGATCGTTATTTTCTAGATAAAGTTGCTAGCAAAATTCTAGCTTTTGAAAATGGTACGGTGCGTGCCTATGTTGGGAACTATACAGACTATCTCGATGAGAAAGCCTTTGAGCAAGCAACTCTTGAAAAACAAAAGCAAAATGCCAAACCGACCACAGCCGTAAAAAAAGAATCTGCTAAAAAGCGTATGTCTTATTTTGAAAAGCAAGAGTGGGCGACAATTGAGGAGGAAATTAGCCAGTTAGAAGAGCATATCAAAGCAATTGAAGATGAGATGCAGACGTGCGGTAGTGACTTTATACGACTATCAGATTTACAAAAAGAGCTAGACGATGCAAACGAGCGCTTACTTGAGAAGTATGAGCGCTATGAGTATCTAAGTGAATTAGAAAATTAAGAAAGGAGATGTTATGGGCTATATTTGGTCTTACATCAAAAAATATCCTAAGTGGTTGTTTTTAGACCTTTTAGGAGCACTTCTCTTTGTTGTTGTTAATCTAGGAATGCCAACCATGCTGGCACGCATGATTGACCAAGGGGTTACAAAAGGAAACGCCAAGGCAATTTATTTTTGGGCAGGTATGATGGCGATTATCGTTGTGCTTGGAATTATTGGACGTGTTACGCTGAGCTATGCTTCTGGGCGTTTGACATCAACGATGATTCGTGACATGCGAAATAATATGTATACTAAGTTGCAACAGTATTCGCACCATGAGTACGAAAAAATCGGTGTACCGTCACTTGTGACACGTATGACAAGTGATGCTTTTGTCTTGATGCAGTTTACAGAGCAGGTGCTGCGGATGGGTGTAGTAGCTCCCTTGATGATTCTCTTTAGTATTATGATGATTTTAGTGACAAGCCCCTCTCTTGCGTGGGTGGTTGTTGTTGCTATCCCTTTTCTCATCTGGGTGGTGGCTTATGTCGCTATCAAGACACGTCCGCTGTCAGAAAAGCAGCAGGCGCTTTTGGATAAAATAAACCAGTACGTTCGAGAAAACCTCACAGGGCTTCGTGTTATCCGTGCTTTTGCTAGAGAGGATTTTCAAGAAGAACGCTTTGATGTGGCAAATGTCGACTATACAATGACATCTAATCGTCTCTTTAAATTGACAGGACTCACAGAGCCACTTTTTGTACAAATCATCGTTGCTATGATTATTGCTATTGTCTGGTTTGCTCTTAAACCACTTGGCGCTGGTTCACTTCAAATTGGTGATTTGGTTGCCTTTATCGAGTATAGTTTTCACGCTCTCTTTTCATTCCTGCTTTTTGCCAATCTTTTTACGATGTACCCTAGGACAGCTGTTTCTAGCAGTCGTATTCAGGAGGTTATGGCGATGCCTATTTCCATTGATCCAAATGAAAAGGGCATTACAGAGACCAAAGAGCGTGGTTATCTTGAGTTTGACAATGTCACCTTTGCTTATCCTGGAGAGACAGAAAGCCCAGTCTTACATAATATCAGTTTTAAGGCAAGTCCTGGGGAGACTATTGCCTTTATCGGATCGACAGGATCTGGTAAGTCGTCACTGGTTAATCTCATCCCACGTTTTTACGATGTGACACTCGGTAAGATTTTAGTGGATGGTGTGGACGTTAGAGACTATAACCTTAAGGCGCTACGTCAAAAGATTGGTTTTATTCCGCAAAAAGCACTGCTCTTTACAGGAACAATCGGAGATAACCTCAAATATGGTAAAGAAGATGCAACCTTAGATGACCTGCGTCAGGCAGCTGATGTCGCCCAAGCTAAAGAATTTATCGAAAGCCGCAAAGAAGCTTTTGAGACCCATCTGGCTGAGGGTGGGAGCAATCTCTCTGGTGGTCAAAAACAACGTCTGTCCATCGCTCGTGCAGTGGTCAAAGACCCTGAGATTTATATCTTTGATGACTCTTTTTCAGCGCTTGACTATAAGACTGATGCTATCTTACGTCGCCGCCTCAAAGAAGTAACAGGCGATAGCACCGTGCTTATCGTAGCGCAACGTGTCGGTACTATCATGAATGCCGATCAAATTATTGTCCTTGATGAGGGCGAAATCGTAGGACGTGGCACACATGATGAACTCATGAAGTCAAATGCCATCTACCGTGAAATTGCCAACTCCCAACTCAATCAATCACAAGCAACGAAATAGGAGGAAATGATGAAACAAAGAAGTGTCTTTTTACGCTTGTGGGATTACCTCAAGCATTACAAGGGAGCTTTGTTCCTTGCTGTTTTTTTGAAAATTCTTAGCGCTGTTATGAGTGTGCTGGAGCCTTTTGTTATTGGTCTTGCCATCACTGAGATTACCAACAATCTCCTTGATATGGCAAAAGGTGTTCAAGGTGCGCACATCAATGTGTCTTATGTCGGTGTGATATTGATTATCTACTTTATGCGTGGTTTTTTGTTTGAGATTGGTTCTTACGGTTCAAACTATTTCATGACCAACGTCGTCCAAAACAGTGTGCGTGATTTGCGTCGCGACCTCAGTCATAAAATCAACAGTATTCCTATCTCTTATTTTGACAAGCATCAGTTTGGGGACATGCTAGGACGCTTTACCAGTGATGTTGAAACCGTCTCAAATGCACTTCAGCAGAGTGTTCTCAAGATTATCGAGGCGATGCTTACCATTGTCCTTGTCCTTGGTATGGTGTTTTACCTCAATGCCGAGTTAGCCCTAGTCTTTCTGGTTTGTGTTCCGCTGACCTATATCATCTCTCAGTATATCCTGAAAAAATCACAACCTTATTTTAAACGTCAAGCCAATCTCGTTGGAGAGTTAAACGGCTTTGTCCAAGAAAAATTGACAGGATTTAACGTTATCAAACTTTACGGACGTGAAGAAGCCTCTACCAAGGACTTTCAAGCCATTACAGATGAGCTGCGCAAGGTTGGCTTTAGAGCGAGCTTTGTCTCTGGTATCATGATGCCAGTGCTAAACGCTATCAACGAAACTGCCTATCTCATCGTGGCACTATTAGGTGGTCTGCAAGTCCTCGCTGGTAAACTCACCGTCGGTAATATGCAAGCCTTTGTCCAATACGTCTGGCAAATCAGCCAACCTATCCAAACTATCTCTCAGCTTGCAAGCGTCCTCCAAAGCGCCAAATCCTCTCTAGAGCGGATTTTTGAGGTACTAGATGAAGATCCAGAAGTTTCAGAGGTTACAGAGCACTTAGAACACGACCTTAGCGGACGTGTCAGCTTTGAGCATGTCGACTTTCAGTATGTCGCTGATAAACCTCTTATCCGTGATTTTAACTTAGAAGTCAATCCCGGTGAGATGGTTGCTATCGTAGGACCTACTGGTGCTGGTAAGACGACACTTATCAACCTACTCATGCGCTTTTACGATGTGACTAGTGGCGCTATCAAGGTTGATGGTTGTGATATTCGCCAGATTTCTCGACAAGAATACCGCAAGCAGTTTGGTATGGTCTTGCAAGACGCTTGGCTTTATGAGGATACGATTAAGGAAAATCTGCGTTTTGGTAATCTCGAAGCTACAGACAATGAAATCGTAGAAGCGGCTCTTGCAGCCAACGTTGACCACTTTATCCGCACGCTTCCTGGTGGCTACAACATGGAGATGAACCAAGAGTCTAGCAATGTCTCTCTCGGTCAAAAGCAACTCCTCACCATTGCGCGTGCTCTTTTAGCCGATCCTAAGATTCTCATTTTGGATGAAGCAACCTCATCGGTAGATACACGTCTTGAGCTCCTCATCCAAAAAGCCATGAGTAAACTCATGGAAGGGCGCACCAGCTTTGTCATCGCCCACCGTTTATCAACTATCCAAGAAGCAGATAAAATCCTTGTCCTAAAAGACGGACAAATCATCGAGCAAGGCACTCACCAAAGCCTACTAGCTGATAAAGGTTTCTATTCTGACCTCTATAACAGCCAGTTTGCCAATCAAAACGAATGATGGCTTTGTAGACACTCATTAGTCTACTAAGTTCTTAAAAAGTCTAAAGACGAACAAAACAACAAAGATGTTCGCTAGAGAAACATTTAGCAGATTAGAAAGGGACTGCCATGACCCAAGTTAAAATGAATAAAAAGTATCAGGATAAAAATGTCTATGAGGCACTGCTTGAGCGCTTTCATTTTATTTTCAAGGAGTTTGACAATATCTATCTCTCTTTTTCAGGCGGAAAGGATAGTGGGCTTTTACTTCGTCTTTTACTTGATTTCCGAGATGAGCATTATCCTGAGAAGCACATTGGCATCTTTCATCAAGACTTCGAGGCGCAGTATAGTGAGACGACAAAGTATGTCGATAGAACCTTTAAGTATCTCTCAAAGCAGCCTCACGTTTCCTGTTATTGGGTTTGTCTTCCAATGGCGAGTCGAACCGCTGTTAGCAATTATGAGATGTTCTGGTATCCTTGGGATGATGAAAAGGAGGACATCTGGGTGAGAGAGCGCCCAAAGTACGACTATGTTGTCACCCTCGAAAATAATCCCATGACGACCTATCGCTACAAAATGCACCAAGAAGATTTAGCAAAGCAGTTTGGTAAATGGTATTGCAAAGAGCATGGTGATAAAAAAACGATTGCACTACTTGGTATACGAGCTGACGAGTCCATGCAGCGTTACAGCGGTTTTATCAACAAAAAGCACGCCTACAAAGACAACTGCTGGATTACCAATCAATTTAAGAATGTCTGGGCAGCTTCCCCTCTTTACGACTGGACCGTAGAAGACATCTGGCATGCTTACTATCGCTTTGACTATGACTACAATCATCTCTATGACTTGTACTACAAGGCAGGTCTATCTGTCTCCCAGATGCGTGTCGCCTCTCCCTTTCAAGACTATGCAGTCGATTCGCTCAATCTATATCGCGTCATCGATCCAGAAATCTGGACAAAACTACTAGGAAGAGTGCGAGGGGCAAATTTTGGCAATATCTATGGACGCTCCAAAGCGCTCGCCTATCGTAGAGCTGTCTTGCCACCTGGGCATACGTGGAAATCCTACACGCAATTTCTCCTTGTCACTCTACCACCAAGGCTACAAAAAAACTATATTCAAAAGTTTAACAAGTCTATTCATTTTTGGCATCATGTGGGTGGAGGTCTGAGTGAGGAGACTATCGCAGAATTAAAAGAAAAAGGTTATCGTATCAAGCGAAACGGTGTATCCAACTACACCATTTTCAAAAACTCTCGCATTATCTTTCTGGATAAAATCCCAGACAATACCGACGACATAACGACAACCAAGGACATCCCTAGCTGGAAGCGTATGTGCTTTTGCATACTAAAAAATGATCACATCTGCCGTTTTATGGGCTTTGGTCTGACAAGGCAGGAGCAGGAGAAGATAAATAGGATAAAGGAAAAGTATAAAAGCATAAAGGAGCTGGAAAAACATGACGAAGTATGAAAGCCCTGTCTATCACGTGCAGGCTATTCCTATTGAGAAAATCACACCCAATGACTACAATCCCAACGCAGTAGCGCCACCTGAGATGAAATTGCTCTATGATAGTATCCTGTCAGATGGCTACACCATGCCCATTGTCTGCTATTATGACGCTAGTCATGACAATTATATCATCGTCGATGGCTTTCATCGCTACCAAATCATGAAAGACTATCCTGACATCTATGAAAGAGAGGGGGGCAAGCTTCCCGTATCCGTGATTGATAAGCCACTAGAACATCGCATGGCATCAACCATCCGACACAATCGTGCTAGAGGCAGTCACGATGTCGACCTGATGAGTAACATCGTCAAAGACCTACATGAGCTTGGGCGGTCTGATAACTGGATTTCAAAACATCTGGGTATGGACAAGGACGAAATCCTACGTCTCAAGCAGATTACAGGCCTAGCAGCACTGTTCAAAGATTATGATTTTAGCCAGGCTTGGGAGCCTGATGAAACACTTCTTGAGTAAATGACAATTTTTTATTATAACCTTAAAAAGAGTTGAACATTTTTCTTGATTTTGTCGAAAAAATAACGTAAAATAAGGCGTAAAAAATTATTTTATGGAAAAGGAGTACTTCTGAAATGTACGGTAAACATTCTAGTAAGAAATCGCGCCAGCGATTTTCTCTTCGTAAGTTAAGTGTCGGTACGGCTTCAGTGCTTATTGGAACATTGATATTCCTTGGGCAAAACGAGTCAGTAGCCGCTGACAACACAGCAAGCACAGACAAATCGTCTGCACTCGTGACATCTGGAAATAGTAGTGGCGACACAGAACAAGCCGATCAGGCGAGCACTACCACAACTCAAGCAGACGCCAGTGCAGATCTTGCCACTGACCAAACAAGTAGCAACAGCACCACACCTGTAGCTGAAGATTCAGCAACAAAGGCTAGCGAGAGTGAGGAAAGTAGTGCCTCAACTGCTGATACCACAGATGCTGATAAGGCAAGCGCTACAGAAGCAGTAGAGGACAAATCCTCAAGCGACAGCGCTACAGCTACAGAGGATGCAGATACTACAGAAACAACAAAAGTAGCAGATGATACGACAGCTACAGCAAGCACAAGTGCAAACACAGCATCTGCTAAGGCAACTGCCACTGAAAAAGCAGATGACACAGCAACAGCTGCTACAGCTACTGATGAAACATCAAACAACGCTGCTACAAGCACAGACGCAGAAAGCACAAACACGCTATCTGTCAATGTCGCAGATACGACAGCTACAAACGCAAACTCTGCCGATACTCTGAGAGCAAGCAAGGTAGACGCTACCGTGCTTAGCAATCTCACCACAAGTAACGACGCCTCAAGCACTGGTAAAGTCAGAAGAAAGCGTGCAACGACTGATACAGATAGCTCATCTACAAGTGATGATACCTACGCTGGCTACTCAGTCTCTATCCCTGACCAATCAAACGGTGTCCTAAAAGACCCAGAAGATGGACGCTTCACCTTCAATAACATGAAGAACAACGCCACTGGCTCTACCTATGTTTTCTCAGTCAAAGACGCAGCCTCTATCGCAGATGATGATGTCGCAGATGATAAGGAATCAAAAGAAATCTATGTAACAGTCTATGACAAAGACGGTACAGTCACTAAGCAGTTCTCTATCAACCGTTTCAGTGGCTCAGGAGTGAAAGAAACACTTGAAAACACGACTTTCTCCTTATTAGATGACAATAGTATCCAGCTAAATGAAACAGACCCAAACACTACCTATACTAACTCTTACTCGGCACTGTCATCATCAAGTGATAATAAAAATTCTACCTACAACCTCGTTATCCCACGACTCATTGACCAAAAGACAGACTACTACAATCTACTGACAGATGAGTCTATCAAGGATACCTATAAACAAACAGCATGGCAAGGCTATGACTATACCACAACGCCGATAGAGATAGACGGCTACCGCTATGTCAAGTCAACCAACAACGAGTCAGGTACAGTAAGCGTCAATCAACCACGCTTCAAAGGTTCAGTCAGCTATAGGAAAGTACAGACGACAGTAGCAGGTGCAAAAATAACGCTTTACATCAAAGCGACTGTTGTCGATACCAAGCAGACTCTATCAAGAACGGTGTACATGACACCTTCTACAAGTAGTTCACTCCCAGATGCAGAGACTTTCTTTACAAACATCTCAGACTATACGACCTACACAGACAAGATCTACACTCCTGTGACAGACTTGACAGCGAAGTCATCAAACGGTAACTACACTTATAGTGACGTTGCGGCAAATGATGCGAACGCTTTCTACCTCGCACGGACAGACGGCAAGTACTTTTCTTCTTCTTCTTCTTCTTCTTCTGTATCTGTTACAGCATATAAGAATCTATTGGATTCAGATAAGACTCCTGTCACCTACAAGGTAACTTTCATGCTGCCATATGCAGATAAGACGATGATTGCTGCTGATAGTGTCGGAAATAAAGCAACACTAAACAATGCTATCACAACCTTCTCTGACGTTCGTTACTACTACATCCCACAAGGAAGTGTAGAAGTGACCTATGTCAATACAGATGGCGAGACAATCAAGGATACGCTCGAGCTTGTCTCTACACAGGATATCGGTACAGAAAGCGCTAGTGTGGTGACCTACAACACCTACGACGCTACAGGCGAGACGGCTGCCCCAACAACCATCACTACAGCAGATGGTAAGACCTACGAATTAGCAGAAGAAGGTGTTTATGAAGCAGGTGCTGTTGATAGTGCGGGACACCTCACAACCTCTGCTGCGACAACCGGAGATTTAGCACTCGGTAAGCAGACCGTCACTTACGTTTATAAGGAAGTCAAAGGCAATGTCAATGTGACCTACGTTGATACAGAAGGGAACACGATTCATACAACAGTCGTAGATACCCAAAATGCTTCAACAGGCACAGCCTACGACACCAGCGACAACAAGCCAGCAACCATCACGACAGCAGATGGTAAGACTTATGAACTTGTTTCTGCAGGTGAGTACACCGTTGGTACAGTAGACGCAGAAGGTCACTTAACAAGTTCTGATGCAACGACAGGTGAAGTAGCCGTTGGCACGAAGACCGTGACCTACGTCTACCAAGAAGTCAAAGGTACCGTAACCGTACACTACGTGGATGAAGACGGCACTGTCCTCAAAGATCCTGTCATCGACACACCAGAAAGCTCAACAGGTACAGCCTACGACACAACGGACAACAAGCCAGCAACCATCACGACAGCAGATGGTAAGACCTACGAACTTGTCCCAGAGTTGACAAGCGGACAAGAAACCGGCACAGTTGTTCCAGGCAACACCGATGTGACCTACGTTTATAAGGAAGTCAAAGGCAATGTCAATGTGACCTACGTTGATACAGAAGGGAACACGATTCATACAACAGTCGTAGATACCCAAAATGCTTCAACAGGCACAGCCTACGACACCAGCGACA
>NZ_JANUXX010000004.1 GCF_024814375.1 Streptococcus sciuri | reverse complement strand
CCTAAGCCTTGTCAACCCTTTTTTGAAACTTTTTCCAAAAAAAGTAACAAAATACAGGACGTCCGACAGCTCCATTAGTCTATCAAATTTTGATATACCTGTCAATGAAAATGGGAAATGTTTTTTAGACTTGATAACATCCTCTATGCACAACAGAATGTAACAAATCTACTAGCTGGTGGTATAGTTAATAATCAGATACATAAAAACCAACGGAAAGACCGTTGGTCAAAGTTAATCTTCATTCACGAAAGGCATCAATGCCATAACACGTGCACGCTTGATAGCAGTCGTTACTTTACGTTGATTTTTAGCTGAAGTACCTGTTACACGGCGTGGTAAAATTTTTCCACGCTCTGATACAAAACGACTAAGCAATTCAGTATCTTTATAATCAACATATTCAATTTTATTAGCTGCTATATAATCAACTTTTTTACGGCGTTTAAAACCGCCACGACGTTGTTGAGCCATATCTTTTTCTCCTTTATATTATTAAAATGGTAAATCATCGTCAGATATGTCTAACGGACTCGAGTTGCCAAATGGTGCATTGCTATCTCTAGCAAAATTTGGTGTACTTTGAGATGGATTTGAGTAGTTAGATGATGAAGAAGCATTATCTAAGCCACCATTGTAGCCACCGGCATTGCCTTCACGTACTGCACGACTTTCCAAAATCTGAAAATTATCAGCCACAACCTCCGTGACATAAACACGCTGACCTTGCTGATTTTCATAATTTCGAGTTTGGATACGACCAGTCACACCGATTAATGCACCTTTTTTAGCCCAATTTGCAAGATTTTCAGCCTGCTGACGCCAAATCACAATATTGATAAAATCTGCTTCACGTTCACCATTGTGATTCTTAAAATTACGATTAACCGCCAGAGTAAATGTTGCTACAGCTTGGTTACTAGGTGTGTAGCGAAGCTCTGCATCACGTGTCATACGACCTACCAGTACTACATTATTTATCATGAGGACACCTCTTATGCGTCAAGTTTAACAATCATATGACGAAGAATATCAGTATTGATTTTTGACAGACGGTCAAATTCATTGAGAGCTACAGCGTTATCAGCTTCAACGTTAATGATATGGTAAAGACCTTCACGGAAATCTTGAATCTCGTAAGCAAGACGACGTTTTTCCCAGTCTTTTGATTCAACAATAGTTGCACCATTGTCTGTCAAGATAGCATCAAAGCGTGCTACTAAAGCATTTTTAGCTTCTTCTTCAATGTTTGGACGAATAATATAAAGAATTTCGTATTTAGCCATTGATAGTTTTCCTCCTTTTGGTCTAATGACCCCAAGTCAAGCTAGGGGTAAGTGAGGTTTACTCACAATTTGGTATTATATCTTTTTTTAAGGATAAATGCAAGTATTTTTATATCTACATTAGCGAATATTTGCTTTTTTAAAAACCTAATAGCGTTATTTATTTTGAGATGTTACATAGAAGGTACTTCAAGAGTTTGCACATTATCACACTAAAAAGCCCACAGCTATACTTAACCATGAACTTTAAAAATATTATCATAAGGAGGAAATCCACTTATCACCGTTACGATAGCGCCCTTTGTTTAGCATCAACATATGCACCACCTCCTATAACAAAACATCAATCTACATATTCCCTACCTTATCAGCATTTGTAAAGCTTTCCCATTTTGCCTACCTCAAATAAAATCACCATTTTTATACCGAGATTTATTTTGATTCATCATATGAACATCTCCTGTGCCTACCCTTACTTCATACTTCAATTATAAAGTAAGCGTTTTCTTTTGTCAAGGATTTTCTTTGAAAAAGTCCCAAAACCTTGTTACCTGAGATATTTGCTATAATAAAAGTATGATTGATTTTAAAAAATATAATATCGAAATGTGGGATAATCAAAAGATTGAAAGTTTTCGAAAAAATTTGCTTGCTTGGTATGATAGAGAAAAACGTGATCTGCCTTGGCGACACACAAAAAATCCCTATCATATTTGGATTTCTGAAGTCATGCTCCAACAAACACAAGTAGCCACAGTTATTCCTTATTATAAACGCTTTTTAGAATGGTTTCCAACCATATCTGATTTGGCAGTTGCCAACGAGGAGAAACTCCTCAAAGCTTGGGAAGGTTTAGGTTACTACTCTCGTGTTCGTAATATGCAGACAGCAGCGCAACAAATCATGACTGACTTTGACGGATGTTTTCCTGACACTTATGAAGATATCGCTAAACTAAAAGGCATTGGTCCTTACACAGCTGGTGCAATTGCTAGTATCGCTTTTGACCTAGTCGAACCAGCTGTGGATGGTAATGTTATGCGTGTAATAGCACGTCTATTTGAAGTCAATTATGATATTGGTAATCCTAAAAATCGAAAAATCTTTCAAGCTATTACCGAGACATTGATTGACCCCAAAAGACCTGGAGATTTTAATCAAGCTCTCATGGACTTAGGTGCTGACATTGAATCTGCTAAAAACCCTCGTCCAGAGGAAAGCCCTGTTCGCTTTTTCAGTGCAGCCTATCTCCATGGTACTATGAAAAAATACCCTATCAAAGAACCTAAGAAAAAACCTAAACCTATACAGATTCAAGCTTTTGTCATCACAAACAATAAGGGAGAATATTTACTCGAAAAAAACGAGAGTAATCGTCTCTTAGCTGGCTTTTGGTCCTTTCCACTTTTAGAAACACAAATAGTCGCACAGCAACTTTCTTTATTTGAAATAGAAAATAAAGAATCGTCTACTTTATCCCAAAAAACGCTGTTTGAAAAAGACTATCACTTGCAGCCCAACTGGTTAGAGCAAAAATTTCCACTAATCACACATACCTTTAGCCATAGACGTTGGCTGATGGAAATCATCACAGGTACTGTCACTAATGATAAACTAGCTGATAACAAAACGCTAGTTTGGGTGCCACAAAAAGATTTAAAAAACTATCCCCTTGCAACACCACAGAAAAAACTAATGGCAAGCTATTTTAAGACAAGTCATCTCTGATTAAATCTAAGACTTGTTCTAACTTATCAGCACTAGAGATTTGCACAACACACTGTTCCTTTGGGTTGATATAAAAATCTACTAAAGAGTCTGACAAACTGATGAGTTTTGTTTTCTTACTTTTTTGTTGCACAGCTGATATATCTAATAAAACATGGTTATAACGGACACAGTGTGCAGGAAGATTTTCCCTAAAACTCACTAACGCTTTTCCTTCTTCAATCTGATTGTGATACCGTTCCTTGAGATAATGGGTGTTTTTAGCATACATGCCATTATTAATATAAAGAGCTAGCGCTTTTTGTAAAATCAAGTTAGTATCATAGTCCATCAGTTTCTTGTAATTAATAAAAGCTTTCTTTAAACAAGTCGGAAGGCAAACAACTGCCAATCGAAGTGCTGGAAAAATGGTATTAGAAAACGATTTAAGGTAAATGACACGATCAAATGTATCATAATAATGAAGTGGTGCCTTTTCAGCAAAGTCAGACATATAGTCATCCTCAACTAAGTATACATCATATTTCTCTGCTAAAAAAATCAAGCGCTCCATATCCTCAGGTGTATAAGATGTCCCTAGGGGATTTTGTAGTCTCGGCATGAGATAAAAAAACTTAATAGACTTTGTTTTAAATAAGGCTTCCAAGCGCTCAAAGTCCACGCCTCCTAGCGTCCTTGAAATCGTCTGATAAGAAAGCGACAGTTGACCTACTAAGTCAACCATCCTATCATAGGTCGGTTGCTCTAGTAAAATATCCATTTTGCCATTTGGAAAAGCTATCTGGGTTAAAATATAGAGCGCTTGTTGTGTTCCAGCTGTAATAACAATCTGCTCACGCTTAGTATAAACGTCTCCCTCAAGAAATAATTGATGCGTTGCATTTATCAATTCGGAAAGCCCTTCTTGTTTATGAAAATAGTTGAAAAGGTAACTTTCACGTCCAATCAGGGTTTCATTGAGGCAAATCCTAAAATCTTCGTAAGCTATATTAGCAATTTCAGAATCAGGTAAATCTAGGGGCTCAACTTTTTGATAGGGATTTTCAAAAACATAATAACCAGACTTTTCAATCGCATGAATGTAATGCTCATAACGTAAATCTAAGAGAGCCTTTTGTACCGTATCTTTGTTACACATGAACTGCTTAGCTAGCTGACGTATAGAGGGGAGTTTGTCACCTGCTGTTAAATTTCCTTTTTTAATTTCCCCTATGATATAGGATTTTATCGCATCAGATTTTGTCATCTGTCCCCACACACTTTCTTTTTTTGTCTATTGTACTTTATTTAGATTTCATTTACAATCAAGTCATTAAAAATTGTAGGAGATATTTATGACGTCTAATCGTACACGAACATTGACTTTACTTGCTATTTTAACTGCTTTATCTGTAGTTTTAGGGCGATTTGTCATGATACCAACACCAACAGGCTTTCTCACATTACTTGATGCAGGCATTTACTTTACAAGCTTTTACCTTGGAAGTAAATCTGGTGCTATTGTCGGTGGTTTATCTGGTTTTCTTATTGACCTTTTAGCAGGTTATCCTCAATGGATGGTTCATAGCCTGATTGCTCATGGTTTGCAAGGGTACTTTGCTGGCTGGACTGGAAAGAAACGCTTTTTAGGGCTAGGTTTAGCAAGTTTTGTCATGGTTGGTTGGTATGTGATAGGCTCTTTAATTCTTGGACAAGGGTTGGGTGCTGCTCTTTTTGGCATATGGGGAAACCTTGCTCAAAATTTCTTTGGCATGCTTGTTGGTTATTTAGCTTATCAGTTTTTAGTAAAAAAAGGATAGGCAAGAGCTTATCCTTTTTAAACACCTAAGAGAGCTACGACAATTGGAATCACGACAACAAATAAGAGTGTTGAGGTGGTAACAATGTTAGTTGCATATTCAACATCTCCGCCTGCTTCATTGGCAAGAATCGGCAAAACAGCGAGTGCTGGGACGGAGGCTTGGACAACGTAAGTTTTGTACTCATCTGCTGGAAGCCCTTTACCAAACAACCCTAAAATAACAACAGTCACAAGAGGCAAGACAAGGTAGCGTCCAATCAGAGCTAAAATCGTATCACGATTAAAGGTAATACTGGATAATCCAGCTTTAGCGAGCACAATCCCAATGTAAATCAAAGATAGTGGTGTGACTAGATTGCCCAGATAAGTCAGCGTGTTGGTCGCAAAGTCAGGCACTGGAATGCTAAACAGCAAGAAAACGAGTGCCACTAAAAATCCAATCAGAGGTGCAGGTAGGAGTTTTTTCCAATCAAAACCACCTGATTGCTTGCTATAACCCTCTTTGCTATCACGCGCAATCAGTAAAGCACCGAACGCCCATGTTGAGACCGTATTTGTGATATAGTAAACCAAAAAATAGGGGAGAGCTTTATCACCAAAAAGAGCGACATTAAGGGGAAGCCCGATGAAAATAGTGTTAGCATTTGCAACCGTATTGATAAACACTCCGCGACGTCCTGAGCGAACCTTAAAAAGCTTGACTGCTATAAAGGCAATGATATAGCCGATAATAACAGAACCAAAAGTATAGAGGAGACCTGGCGCTACTTGGATAAGCTTAGAAAAAGTCAGATACTTAAGTACCGATACAAATATAGAGGCTGGCAGAGCGACATTCATAATCAATCTTGAAATATTTGCCGCAAAAGTCTCTCCAAACCAGTTTTTTTGATAAAGATAAAATCCAAGAGCAATTAAAAAGACTATCGGAATAATACTTTCAACGGATGTTAGTAAAATCATCTCATAACCTTCTTTTCACATTATTGTAACCATTCTATTGTACCGTAAATTTTTATGATGTCAATCAAAACCGTTCTTGCGTGAAATTGAAATTACCCACAATATTTAGTATAATAGAGGCTAAAATATATAGAAAAGGAATACTCATGTCAAACAAACAAAGAACAAACACGGATACTGAACATTTGAAAAATGGGATGGTTCGTGGTCTCCAAAGCCGTCACGTCCAACTCATTGCCATCGGAGGTACAATTGGAACTGGGCTTTTCCTAGGAGCAGGTAGCTCCATTTCCCTCACTGGTCCGTCTATTTTATTGGTTTATCTCATTACCGGTGCTTTCATGTTCTTTATGATGCGAGCCATGGGAGAGATGCTCTATCAAGATCCTGATCAGCATACCTTTATCAACTTTGTTACACGTTATTTAGGACAGGGATGGGGCTATTTTGCAGGTTGGTCTTACTGGGTTTCTCTTATCTTTTTAGGAATGGCTGAGATTACTGCTGTTGCCAAGTATATGCAATACTGGTTTCCTACTTGGCCTTCTTGGATCATTCAGGTTGTCTTTTTAGCACTCCTAACTGCCGTCAACCTCATCGCTGTGAAGGTTTTTGGGGAAACGGAGTTTTGGTTTGCTATGATTAAGATTACCGCTATTTTAGCCTTAATCGCCACAGCTATTATCATGCTAGTGACTGGATTTCAAACGCCTGAAGGTGCTGTCAGTCTAAACAATATTTTCCATCATTTTGAGTGGTTCCCCAACGGCTGGATGAAATTTCTCGTTTCTTTCCAAATGGTTTTCTTTGCCTATCAGGCAATCGAGTTTGTCGGTATTACCGTCTCTGAAACTGCCAATCCACGAAAGGTTCTGCCAAAGGCGATTCAGGAGATTCCCATGCGCATTGTCATTTTCTATGTGGGAGCCTTGATTGCGATTATGACCATCATCCCTTGGCGTGCTTTTTCTAGTGGAACTAGTGGTTTAGAAAACTCACCATTTGTCATGGTCTTTCAGTTAGTTGGTTTCAAATGGGCGGCTGCTCTGATTAATTTTGTCGTCCTCACCTCAGCAGCTTCTGCTCTCAATTCAACGCTCTACTCAACTGGTCGCCACCTCTATCAGCTAGCCACTGAATCACCAGCCAAATGGATGAATCAGACAAAAATCAACAGGCTATCACAGGCAGGCGTCCCAAGTAAGGCGATTATCTTCTCAGCTGTTGTTATCGCAGCGTCTGCTCTTATCAGCATGATACCTGCTATTAAAAACACCTTTACTCTCATCACCGCCTCTTCATCAGGAGTCTATATCGCTATCTACATTCTAACGATGATTGCCCATCTCAAATACCGTGAGTCTAGTGACTTTATGGCAGATGGTTACCTCATGCCAGCTTATAAGTTTCTAAACCCTCTAACAATCGCCTTTATGCTCTTTGTCTATACGATTCTGTTTTTACAAACAGACACCATTGTCGGGGCGATTGGTTCTCTTATCTGGATTGTCCTCTTCGGTATTTATAGTCAATTGCGATTTAAAAAGGTATAGACAGGGTAAAAATGATTTCAAAAAGAGCGTCCGAAAATCGGACGCTCTTTTTGAAATCGATAAGGGTTCTACTCCATCTCTTTCACTTTGCTTTCGATAAATTGGATTTCTTCATCAGAAAGTCCGTATTTTTTGTATAGTTGCTGGTCAATATCAGATACCGATTGTGTCCAATCAATGTCCGAGTTAGATGTGAAATCTTGTAATGGGATAAATTTATAAGTAGTTCTAGCAGCATCTTGACTTGATTTAGCTGTAGCATGTAACAATCTAGAAAATTTAGTCTTCAAATAATTTGATAAATTATGTGCCTCCTGCTCTGTTAAGTTTAAATCAGCCCCCAATACAATATAGGTCTCCGTACAAATCGTTCCCGGACCTGCAATAATCGTGTTAAAATTATCATCATTAAGTTCTGTACCAATATTATTTGCACGAGCGGTAAATACTTTCCAGCAATCAATCCATTCAGGCTTAGTGGTGACTTCCGCCCGCTCCACAAAGCCCACCACCCCTTTCCCATAACACACAATAGGGTCTGCCAAATTGGTAGGTTCAGCATAAAACCTCTTATCTCTGATAAAGAAGCCGCGGAAGCCGTACGGCTTCAGCGGCGACGCGATTTCAGAAATATCGCCTTTATGCTGATGTACCGCTTTTATTTTAGAAAGAATTTTTAAAACACGAGAATCACGAATGAATACATCAACATCTTCTATAGCAATGCTCCTCTGTACTTCTACCATTACTTGACCATTTTCCATAGTCACTACTCGGGTTAAATCAGTTCGATTATCCCAGTTGCTATCCCAATGCACTACGCAAACTCCACCACGAATATTTGTATTTGGAAAAACATCATCAGGATTTGGAAAATCAAATAAATCACGAATAGTTATATCTGACAACATATTTGCTCTAAAATTATCTAGACCCTTACCACCAGTGTACCAACGACTCGGCATAATAAGACTAATATGACTTGGTTCCAGTTTTTTAGCCAATTCAACAAATTTATGATAAATAGGAGTTGCACTCGCCTGTGCTCCCCCATCACTCTCCTGATACGGTGGGTTTCCGATCACGACGTCAAATTTCACTTGGTTGAATGCCTCCTCTACTTTTTCTTTACCTTTTTCAATATCTGCTTTTAGAATGTCTGTCAAGTTTTCAATATAGACGACATTTGTCTTGTAGTTTTTATAACCAGCTAATGTTCGTTCGGTAATCGTTTTTGCCATGGGTGTTTTCGCAATAGCATAGACATTATTAGCTAGGATATCTTGATAGACTTGATCTGCTTCAAAGCGGTTATCATCGTTTGCCTTGACTTTTTGATAATAAAGGCTAATCGCTGCATGGAGCGGATAGAGTCCTGTTTTTGAGTTGATATCTAGGATTTTGGTATCTGGGTGATAAATCTCACTTGTGTTCTCTTTTTCGACCCAATGGAGATTTGATCTTGCTCCATCAGTCGTTGATATGAAATCATCATCGTAGAAATTAAGTCCACCAACACTTTTTGTTGTCTGCATATTCACCACGCGCCACGGTGTCAAAACGGTTTCTTTATCTGGATTTTTAAAGGAAGCAAACAAGTCAGCAATGTTTTCAGCACGCTCGATAAAGTCTAGCGCATCAAAAGATTTGGCACGTCTGCGAATAATGCGCCCTGCCTCGATAAAGACTTCAGCATCATAATACTTCGTAATTTCACTAAACATTTTCTTGGTGAAGCCTTTTGGCATGAATTCTTTCCAAGACTCATCATCGACTTTATCAATGAAATCTTTAATAGTGATATCTTCATCAAAATCAACTGTCATTCCGTAAATCATCATAGGGATACGGATTGATACCCCACGAAGAATGGAGATAAGTTTTTTCCTGTTATCCTTAGCTTCTTTGATTTTTTTGATAAGAGCTTTCTCTTCTTCTGTACGCTCTTTGGCTGGTTTTTTCTTCGCTTTTTCGCCAGCTTCATACTCTTCATCAGTCAAGCCGTTTTCATTAATAGTGATCTTATCTTTATTTTGTTTTTGTGTTTTTCCAACGATAGCATTTAATTTATTAAACATGCTAGCATCTTCAGCCGTTAAAGTTAGTAGATTATCATTATACAAACTATCGTCATCAAAGCCTGAACGTACTGCTTTTTCAGCGTAAACTTTTTTCAGCTGTGTCAGCATGCTATCAACGTTGTAATTTTTCATACCCGTTTCTGAACTTCCAAGAATTGGCAAGAAGTTCAAAAGATTTGTCATGGCTTGTTTTTGATCAGAAGTGTTTTTCTTGCCGACACCTGTACTGATTTGAGCACTTTCTGCCATAACTGTCAAAGCACGATCTGGGGCAAAGTCAAAGATATAACAGCGTTCTTTTTTACCTAGTTTTTCATGCGAATAAGGCGTTTGGGCACGAAAAGCAGCTTGGAGATAGTTTATGGCGCTACTCGTATTAGATAGGAACATAACTGCTGTCCACTCTGGTACATTGACCCCTACTGTTAATTTGCGAACGGTTAATGTAATGGTTTTTGTTTTTGAAGGATCATCTGTGATCGCATTTCTCACTTTTTCAATATCAGCTTCATTTGTCACACCGTTATCTGTAGAGCTTCCACGAACAACGTTGACAATCTTATACTCTTTACCAAAGATAGGATGTTCTCTCAGTAGATCTTCAAAAGCAGTGGCTTCTTTGATACCTGGCATAATCCAGAGTGTGTGACGAAGCTCATTGCGATAAGTAGGGGTTGAAAATGGATAGTTGGTCTTGCTATCTCTATTTGTGATATTATCTAGGAAAGCCCTGACCTCTTTTTCATAGACAAGATGATCTTTGCCATCTGTTCTAAAAAATTCTCGGAAATTAAAGGACTTGCTCTCATCCATAAATCTCGCCTTATTCTTCATTTCAAAAGTATACATCAATACTTTTGGCAATGCGTCGTATGGATTAGGCTCATCAGGGTGTTCATATGCCCACTTCACCTTAGCTTGTTGTTCCATGGTGTAATCCCATGTATAAACTTGATCGTCATCAAATTCGTCTATAAGGTTAAAGGGGGTTCCAGAAAGATTTAAAATCTTAGTCTGTTCTTTAACAAGTTGTTTAAGAACATTTTCGCTAAGTTCTGTCTGAGTTCCCTCGTGCGCTTCATCGATAATAATCAAATCCCAATCCACATCTGTGAAATCTTTTAGGTTTGTTTCGCCATTGTTGTGACGCAGCAACTGAATCGAAGCAAAATAGATAAATGGCTTGTCACCTTTTTTCAAAGAAGTGATGTGAGCACCTTCGTTAACAGAACCATACTCATATCCTTCTTCGTCCATTTTTAATTTACGATAATCCTTAAACCAAGAATCGGATACAACAGGACGGTGTGTCATGATAAGTACTTTTTGGAACTGTTCTTCCTTAATCAATTGTAAAGAAGCTATGGTTTTACCAAAACGCATTTTGGCATTCCAAAGCATTCTCTTTCCTTTTTTCTTTTTAAAGACTTTTCGTGTTTTAGCAACGGCTTCTTTTTGTTCAGGACGAAGTTCAATTTTGGTTTTGGCTTCTGGTGTTTCTTTGACAATCTGTTGAAGGTATTCACGACCTTCTTTTACAGCCTTAATAGCTTCTTTAGCAGTCTCTAAATCCGTTTCAAACCATTCTTTTCCTTCTTCAAGATGTTCAGGATGGTTAATTCCAGAACGCTTTAAAACATTATGCACATCGTAGTCATGGAACCAAGATTTTGTTGACTTTTTAAAGGCAAGTTCTACCCAACCAAGTGTGAAAGAAAGACCTGCGGTTGTCATGTATTGTTTGATACGCTTTGAGGCTTCTCCTCGTAAGAAATCACTGTTTGGTGACCAGTCCGCTTCTAAATCTTTTTCTGAAATAGAACTTTCTCCGATTTTTTGTGTCCCTTCATAAGCATTGAACAACCCACTGTGATTATCAACCGTCTGAATATAAATAAATTTCCTCTCAGCAGTTTGATACATTTCTTGTGCCCTTGGCTCTAAGAATTGGTCATACAAGTCCGAACTAACTTTAGGATCAACATACTTTATCATAAACCAAACTAAAATGTAAAAGAGTCTATGTAAAGCATCTAGTGCATTTTCTTTCGTTGCATCTTTGGGATTGATATTGTGGGACGAATCGTTTCCAAGTTGTTTTATCTTGTAAAAATTATCAACAACAACTTTATCATTTTTAATATATTCTTTGACAATTTTCAATACACCGTTGAAGTTGGTTCTTTCAGGAATATCTCTATATTCTCGATCAGCAATTAACCACGCTGTATTTTCAGCGATTTTTCTTATCTTAAACAAAGTCGTTTCATAATCTTCCTGAATATAATTCTCCTCAGCCGTCTTAGCAGTTGTATAAAATTCTGCAGTATCCAAATCAATCGTTAAAAACTCAAAATTTGAAATCATATCTTAATCTCCTAATAGATATACTTTCTGAATGTTTATTTCTTTAATCTCTTCTTTAGATTCATCATCTTCGTCATCAAAGTCAAACAAGCTTAGTTGTCCTTCTACAACGCTACTATCATGTTCCACTTCTTCACCAAAGAGTTCAGCAAATGCAAATGGAATTTTTCTCACGGTACTCGGGTGTCCTTTAACCATTTGCCATTCATTAAACATTATCGACTCACCCGTTACAGGATGTTTTTTAGTAAGCGTATTACCTCTAATGATATTTTTGTGAATGAGATAGTGAGCTGATTGATACATATCACTCTTACTGCTCAACCTTGTTCCAAAGTTTTTTTCGTACCAGTCAAGGTAATATAAAAACATTCTTGAGCGAGCTACTTCTAAATTGTCTTCTAAAAACTCAATCCCATAGATTGATGACAGCGCAAGCAATGACTTTGTTTTCCAATTTCGCTTGTCGTATTGGTCAATGACAGCCTGTAGTTTTCTCTCTAATAGTGCAAGTAGAAAATTCCCATCACCAGCTGCAGGTTCTAAAAAAGTAGCCGAAACATTTTCACAAGCTTCCCTCACTCCAGGTGTATCCAACATTTTTTGTACCATCCATGCTGGAGTGAATACTTCGCCGTGCTTTTGCACACGAAGTTTTGATCTTATCAGTGTCTCCAATCTTCTCTCCTTATAAACGTTTCGGTAGTACCCTCATTATACCAAACAAGACTCAAAAAACATAGAAAATAAGGATAAGCCACAGCTTATCCTTATTTATTTTATCTCCTATCCATTCTAAAAACTCTTTTTAGGCAAAATAAGAAAACTTTTTGTCATGATTTTGATAAAGAAGTCACTCTTTGAACCAAATCATCTAAACTGTAAACACTTACTTGATAGCGACTATATTGAGAGACTCTTTTATGAAACATCGCTTGCGCTCACACGCTATTTCTCTATTTCTATTCTATTTCTAAAATGAAAAAATCTGCTAGAAAGAAAATGCTAACAGATTTGTCTTTAGTCTTAAGCTCGTTTTAGCGATCTTTTTATTCTATTATCTCTGCGATAATCGTTTTAAGTTGCTCTTTGGTATGCACACCTGCAACTTGCTTAACGACTTGACCTTCTTTTTTAAATACCAATGTCGGAATTGACATAACGCCAAATGCACGTGCCGTCTCTGGATTTTCATCAACGTCTATTTTAACAATTTTGAGTTCATCCTCGTCAAATTCAGTCTCTAGCTGTTCAAGAATAGGCGCCTGCATGCGACAAGGACCACACCACGTTGCCCAAAAATCAATAAGGACAAGACCCTCTTTTGTCTCCTGTTCAAACGTTGCATCTGTAATTTCGTAAGTCATAATAATCCTCCCATCTTATCATTCTCCTATTCTACACAAAAATAAGAGGTTTTTCCACTAATTGCTACACCAAAAAAAGAAGAAAGCCTACAGAAAATCCTAAAACATAACCAACTAAAACATCCTTAGGATAGTGAACACCACCAATCACACGGCAAAATGCTAAAACAAGAGAAAGACTCAACAATATAAGCCCTAAAGGAATAGACAAGCGCAGTACGCACATGCTAATCATACTAGCTGAAAAAACATGGCGACTTGGCATTGATTTTCCTTGACTAGTCTTAGCGATTAGCGGACTAAAGTTCCACGTTTCATATGGACGAGGTTGGTTATAAAAATGACGAAACAGAGATACTAAGCTAAAGCTAATAGCTGGAACAATGACAATAATCCCAAATAACTGTGAAAATCCTTGAGTAATATAAATAAGTAGCAACAAAAGGGGATAGATGACGTACATCAAGTGCGTCAAAAGAAAATTGGACAGACGCAATAGGGAGATGAGCATAGGATGACGCCTAAAAGGCATCGTCCAACTATCATAACATCTTTGATAATCAAACATACAAACTCCTTCTTATCAGTTGACTTAACCTAAGGTAACAATAGTTGCTCCTGAACCACCAGCATTTTGGGGAGCATAGCTAAAGTTTCTAACATGTTTATTGCGACGCAGATACTTTGTAACTCCCTCACGAATAACGCCCGTACCAATGCCATGAATAATATCTACTTGTGCCATATTATTGAGAAGAGCTTGATCAATAAAGCGATCTAGCTCTTGCATAGCTTCTTCATAGCGCATACCTCTTAGATCAAGACGTGCTCGTGGAGCTTTTTGATTAGCTTTTTTGATAACCTTAACTTGTTTTCTCTGTATTGGTTTTGACGTTTCTTTTTGAGAATGCACTAGGGTAAATTCATCTGAATTGAGTGTCATCTTAATCAAACCAACCTGTGCCTCAAAACGTCCATCTTTGAGTTGACGGATGATTGTACCACGTTGACCATAACTCGTTACGATGATGTCATCTCCGATGCGAGCTACTCTTTGCGCCTTGGCTTTCTTAGCTTTTTTCAGGACCTTATTTTGTGATAAACTAGGATCTTTTACCAGTTGATCAAGTTCTTTTTTCGCCTCAATCACCTCATGTGGTTTGAGCTGACTCTTAGCATTGAGCTGTTTTAAAATGCGGTCACTTTCTTCTTTTGCTTTCTCCACAATTGTTTTTGCATCACGGTAAACCTTATCAAGTTCTTTATCTCGAGCATGTGAAAATTCATTATATAGTTTCTTAACAGCTCGGTTAAATTTCAAGTTTTCTTGTTCTACTTCACGAATACGCTCCAAACGTTTACGACTCTCAATAGTCTGCTCTTCTAAACGTTCAATCACACGATTGACATCACTCTCTTTATCCGTCTGATTTTCAGCATCCGTGACAATAATCTCTGGTAAGCCTAAACGTCTTGCAATCTCAAAAGCATTTGAGCGCCCAGGAACACCTTGCAAAAAACGATAGGTGGGGCTAAGCGTCGTTGCATCAAACTCCATGCTGGCATTTTCAACAAAAGCTGTCTCAATACCATAAGCCTTAAGTTCTGGATAATGGGTAGTTACCATATTTTTAATACCACTTAAACGCAAATGCTCAAGTATTGCCATAGCCAGACTCGCTCCCTCTTTGGGATCTGTTCCAGCTCCAAGCTCATCAAAAAGCACTAAACTATTTTCGTTAGCATTATCCAAAATAGAAACAATCTGTGTCATATGACTAGAAAAAGTGGATAAGCTTTGCTCGATAGACTGCTCATCGCCAATATCGGCAAAAATCTCTGTAAAAATAGACACCCAACTACCAGCATCTGCCAGTATCGGTAAACCAGACTGTGCCATCAGTTGAGCCAAACCAAGCGTCTTAAGCATGATTGTCTTACCACCAGTGTTTGGTCCAGTGATGACAATACTCGTTAACTGCTCCCCAAAGTAAAGACTATTAGGAACAGGATGCTCTAACAATGGATGACGAACATTTAACAGTTGGATAACCTTGTTTTCTGATAGATTTGGGATAATAGCATCATGTTCTCTCATAAAAAGATACTTTGCTCGGACAAAATCTAAATGCCCCAAAATCCAAGCATTATTGCGAATATGATTTGTCTGTGGGCGCAATAAATCAGATAATTCATGAAGAATACGAGTCACTTCATATCGCTCATCTGCACGCAATTGCGTAATCGACTCATTTAGAGAAACGATTGAACGCGGTTCAATATAAACAGTATTTCCCGAAGCAGAAATATCGTGAACAATTCCAGAAATACGGTTGCGATAAGTATTTTTGACAGGCAAAACGCTACGACCAGCACGACTAACAATCAAATGTTCAGAAAGCATATCACCATGCTTTTTCAAAATATCCTGCAATGTCTCACGAACTGCACGCTCACTATCAGCAATCTTTCGGCGAATACGAGTCAAATCAGAACTAGCAAAATCTTCGACAAAACCACTATCGCTGATGGCTTGTAAAGCACCTTGCAACTGTGGAAAAACATCTAATTTTTCAAATAAAGGTTGTAAGAAGTCTACTGTTACGTTCTCAAGCTCATCATAAAAACGTTTGCACTCACTTGATACTAACAATATACGTTTTATCGCTTGCAACTCTGCCACATTTAAATCAGCAGATAGCTCTAGACGCTTCAAACTCTCTGATACATCTTGCAATTCTCCCAAAGAAAAACTATGGGATTGGATAAAAATCCGTGACATATCTTCCACTTCAGCCAGACTAGCTGTGATACGGCGATAATCTGTCATTGGTCTTATCTGATCCAGCTCCATCTTTCCTTGCATAGTCTGTAAATACGGTGTCAGCAAGTCTGTAACTTTATAAAATTCTAACTGTTCTAAAATCTTATCATTCATGTGTTCTATTATACCGCAAATCATTATAAATTGGGTCTCTAAACTAACAAAAGTGCTACAAGATTACTTGTAGCACTTTAAAATAGCTCTAAACTACTTTTTAATTAATCCAAGTCAACATAACGGCGTTGTCCACTACGACTGATATAGCTCATCCAGCGACGACCATCTGCTGTTAAAAGTCTATCATAGTTCAGTGTGTAGCCTTTGTCAAGGTAAAAAACAACAGAACTAGTCGCTTTCGGATCATTCTTCACATTGACACGCTTATTGAAAGTATAAGTTCCTGAAGCTGGGAGATCTACTTGAGTCGTAGGAGCCGATTTTACCTCCCCAATAGGAACGTAGCGACGACTACCACTATAGCTAATATAAGAAATCCAACGTTGGTTATCTGCTATCAACGTTTTGTCGTAACGAACCGAATCACCGGCGTTATAGTAGTAAACCGCTGGACTAGAAGATTTTGGTTCATTTTTGATAGCCACACGTTCCGTAAAGCGATAAATCCCTGAAGTAGGAATCGTTGCTGCTACACTTTCAACCTCAACTGGAGCAGTAGATTGAGCTACTTCTTTTTGTGGTGTTTCTACTGTAGCCTTTTCAATCTTATTCAATGCAACGTAGCGACGCACACCACTATAGCTAATATAGGAAATCCAGTTATAATCATCTGATGTCAATACCTTATCATAGTTGACACTCTCACCTTTTCTAAATTCAAATTGAACTGGGCTTGACAGCTTCGCTTCATTACGCACCTCTGCTGTATCTGTGAAAGTGTAAGTCCCTCTAGCTGCAAGGACTGGAGTGGTTTTCTTATCTTTTGCATTCTCAGATTCAGTTGTTTCTTCGAGGACTTTAGTCAGTTCACCAACTTTAGCATAACGACGGATACCACTGTAGCTGATATAGGAAATCCAACGAGCATTCTCAGCATCTAAAACCTTGTCGTAATTCACCGCATTACCTTTATCGAAGTAAAAAGAAACGCTACTATTAGTACTTGGAGTGGTATAAACCGCTGTCTTTGCAGTGAAAGTGTAGCGACCACGATCTGGTAACTCTGGCCCAGTGATGACTTCTTTGACTACTTTATTTTTTGCTGATTCTCCAGTTGATTTACTGTCTTTCTTAGAGAAATCGGCTTTGGTTGTCGTTATCGGTGTTTTTTCAGATTTTTCAGGTACTTTTGCTGTTTCAGAAGTATCCAGTTTAGTAGGTGTCTTTTCAGACACTTTTACTGCCTCAGATGCACTTTGTTGAGTGGCTGTTGTAGCAATCGCTGGTGCTTCTTCAGTCGACTTTACAGGTTCTGTAACTGTCTCAGATGTATTTGGCTGAGCAATTGTTGACGTGCTTTCAGATGATGTTACTGTCGCTTCTTCTGATACCTCTCCTTTATAACTAAAGGTTGTTCCAGCTGGTAGGCTATCTTTATTGGTAATAAAAGAATCTGCCGTCGGAACTTGACCCGGTCTTACTGTTTGCGTACGAACAGTTGGCTCATTTTTATCCGCATCTGTTTCAGCTACAGTGTAGTTAACCTTAACTTCATCTGTTGAGCCATCTGGATAAGTGACAATAATAGTCGCTTCCTTGATGATACCAGCCGTAGGTGATGTTGCTGAGATACTTTCAGCAGATTGAGATTGCGTATTGTTAGCAACTTTAGTATTTTCCCACTCAGACTTCTCAGTCGTCAAGTTGTCTGTTTTAGTAGCTGTATCAATGACAGTCTTTGTAGCAACTGAGTCATTTTGTAATTGTTGATCAGCATGTACTATTTGACCGTTTGTGATAAAAGCACATCCAATCAATACAGATGCCGCACCAAATGCATATTTACGAATTGAGTAACGTTGTTTTTCATGCTTAAAATAAACTTTGTTCATAATGTATATACCTCTTACACCTTTCAAGATAAGTATAGCTGTTTTACTTTAAATATATTCAGAAAAGAATAGAACATCTCAGTTTCCTTCTTAATCAATGGCCTACATCTGAGTAAGCAATGTAAAATCTGATTTCTTGATCACGATTTTTTTGAACAAAACTATACCAATATTCACCATTAGCATAAGAATAGTTGTCCCACTGTATATCACCTTGAGGTTGAACATAAGCAATACTACTATTCTTGTCAGGTTCTATATAGACAGGTGTGTCTTTCGTTAACGTCAGAGTACCAGAAGTAGCTTCCCAATATCCTGCTCCTCCTTGATTAGAAGGTGTAGTAGCATTTTCTTGAGAGTCATTACCTCCTTGGTTTGGAGTAGACTGTGATGGTGTCTGCGCTGGTGTGGTGCCCACACTGGAGTCAGAACTAAGATCGTTATTTGTTGATTCATCGCTAGAAGAGGCTTGCAAAGAACCAGAGGAACTACCTGATGTTTTTGAAGAACCCTTTGCTTTATGACTCTTTTTAGTACTCTTCATTGAGGATGTACTAGTCTGCGTTGTCTTATCATAGGAAGCTCTTTTATCCACTTTTTTACTTCCACATGCCATCAGTAGTACAAAGGCAAAAAAGAGAATCACTAAGGCTAATATCAAACCCGTAACAATTTTAGGTGCTTTTTTCATTATTATCTCCTATGATACGCTAATATAGCGTCTATTCCCTGAAACTGCAATATAGCTAATCCAGTAATGACCATCAGATAAAAGTACTTTATCATAATTGACACTATTTCCAGCATCATAATAAGCCAATTCTGGCGATGATGTTTTTGGTTCAGCCTTTACACTAGCACGTCCTGAGAAGGTATATCTCCCCTGATCAGGAATAGGTGGTCTCACAACTGCTTTTACCATAGTAGTTGCCGTTCCTATTCCAATCATCTTGTCATCATTTTGAATATAATACAAGTGAATGTTGTATTCCCCTAGAGAATTTTTATGATTACTTGGGTTTACAGTCAACTTGTACGTTCCATCGCCTTGCTTAGCAGCAGTATACCAGATGAGATCATCCTGTCCGTTCTCACTCGACCAAGTAGGAACTTTGACTTCTTTGACACCGTTAGGACTAGAAACATTTGAAACAATGACATCAAATGTACCCGTTTGGTCGTTTTTATTTGTAATCGAAATGTGTCCTGCTGGAGCAGCTGTATTTGCAGGGGTTGGAGTGGCTGGAGCAGTCGGCTGTGTTGCTATCTGATTGATAGCAATGTATCTGCGAGCACCTGAGTAAGAGATATAAGAAATCCACTCGTAATTATCCGACACTAATGTTTTATCATAATTGACCGAACTTCCACTATCATAGTAAGCAATCTCTGCACTAGAAATTTTAGGCTCAGATTTTATACTCTTACGACTAGTAAATCTGTAAGTGCCTGAACTTGGTAAAGATGTACCACTAGTTGTCGGTGCTGTTGAAGGAGATGTACTTGTTGGAGTCGGAACACTACCGCCTAAATCTTTGAAATGAATGAACCCTGCTGCACTAGAAATAGGCTGTGTTTGCGTATGATAGCTATAATCCATCCGCCCATTTAAATACCGATTATATTCTTCAACAAGAATATTGCTTCCAATCACATCAGCAACCCAAGCAACGTGCCCATAGCCACCGTCAGTATAGTAGGCTACTGACCCTACAGCTGGAGTATTGTCAACCCTATATCCTAAACGACTTGCACTCGTACCCCATTGCGCTCCATTCCCCATAGCTCTCGGTATTTCAAAATGATTAACATTATGCAAGCGATGAGCCACAAAAGAAGTACAATTTCCTGTATAATACCCCCAAGAATCAACAGAATTTGGACTATTTCTCCAAGCAGCCGGATAATCATCACCAATAACTCGTCCCGCTCTCGTGTTAACACCATCAGATAATTTATTATCTTGATTTTGGTTTAAAAAATCTTCAACAGCTGCTAAATTATCATCTAGATTTGCCCCATCATCTACCTTTACAGTAGCTACATCTGTATTTTGATTGTCTGTATAAGAAGCTGGAGTTTCTACAACATCAGATGGCTTGTCCTTATTATTTTCTATTTTGATTTCTTGACTAGATTGTTCAACTGATGGTGCAGATGGAGCAATCTCTTTTGTAGTCTGTTCTTTTGTAACCATATTTGAGAGGTTTGTAGCTTCGTTGGTCTTAGTTGCTTCAGCATTTACATGCGAGTCCTCAGATACAGCAGAACTGTTTGAACTACCCTCTGTTTCTTTGGCAGTTTGTGCTACTTCTTTATTAACAGCTGGTGATTCTTGAACAATAGAAACTACTTCTGTTGTCGTGCCACTGTTCTCATTAATCAAACTTTCAACCGCTTTTGTAATCGTTACATCATTGGTGTTTGTCAACTCATCTGCAGATGCCCCCTTAGGTATTCCCAATAAGAACAGCCCAATGAGCACGGAAGTTACTCCGACAGAATATTTTCTGATTGAGAATCGCTGTCCTTGTGTCATATTAAATAATTTTTTCATAGGTTTGTACTCCATTTTATATGTTTAAACTAACGAATTTAGAGTTTATTCAGAAATCTCGCATAAAGCAAATCCAGAACAACTCATTATTGAACAAAATTTGTAATGTTTAGCATTCTAAATTGATTACCGTTTTCGTCATCACTTAACCGACTATTGTCATACAAAATTTTGATAGCTTCATCTGGTTGATTTTTTAAATGATATTTCTCTATAATTAAGCCTATAGCAGCGGATACCTTGGGCGCTGCTATGGAGGTCCCATAAGCATATGTGTACTTTCCCTCTAAGGTCGGTACAATTACCCAATCCCTTTCAAATAACCTTTCTGCTATCCATTTGTCATACCCTACTGATGACAATTCTCCAGTCCCTCCGCCAGCTGCATAGATATCAACCTTAGAACCTCGATTTGAGAAACTAGAAATATGGTCACTAGCATCTACTGAGCCTACTGTAACAACATGATCTAATTCGGCCGGTACATCCTTAACTGAACCATCAATTTGAGTATAATGTTTGCCATTCAAACTGCTGAAGTGATACTTCAATTCAGTTTGATTATCTAAGTTTATCCCTTCATTTCCTGCTGAAGCCACCACTACTGAACCTTGATTATAAGCAAAGTTTACTGCTCGCTGATAAATATTAATCAGGGCTGTTCTATCACTTTCGTCCATAGAATTTTCTAGTAGATATTCTCCAAAACTTAGGTTAATGACGTCAACATCATCTTTTGCTGCTTGAACTAGCGCTTTTAAAATCCACTGCTCTTGCGCATTTTCCTCATCAAAGACACGGTACATTCTCACCTTCATTCCAGGAGCAATCCCACTGTAGCTACCACTCGATGATATTTGACCAACAACGGATGTTGCATGACCTGTTTTATCTAAAACATTTTGTTCATCGACAATCCCAGTAGAGGTATCTGTCGTAAAATTCTTTACCGAAATAATGTTAGAATAAATATCTGGGTTGTCATATGTAACCCCCGAATCAATAACACCAATCGTTGCTTTTCCCGTAGATTTGTGAATAAACTTGACTCCATTACTAATGCTTTTTTGCATATCCCATTGATTTTTCCAAAAATCAAAATAGTTATTCGTATAGACTTGACCTTTATAGGAATAGCAGATGTTGGGTTTTACAGTTCGTGTGTCATCCTCTGCAATTTCTTCAATGCAGTAATCATTTGTTTCTTTAATATTCTGCTTACTTTTCTCTGTCGAAATTGTCATAAAACCTATCTCAGGTATCTTGTTGACAACTGCAATTCCTCCTTTTTCAAGCTCTTTTTCCACATTATCCATTGATACTTCTGTCTTTAGTAAAATATTGTATTTATTTAACTTAACGTCATCCGCCTGAGTCTGAACAGATGAACTGCTCATGAAAAACGCTATTGATAACGTTGTGCTAGCTAACGCTAAATATCTTTTTTTCATCATAGTCACCTTATATCTCAGTTAGACCATCAAGTGAAAACCCTTTCATAGTTATTTTACCTTTCTTTGTAACATATGTCAACTATTTTTGTAATTTTTATGAAACATTTTTAATCTATATGATATTTTTCTGCTTCATTTATTTATTCGTAAAAGAAATAAAAACTGTCGATTTTTTTACAACTTTTTTTGTTTAGTATCTAATCTCCACGAAATAGACTCGATCTAATACTTTCTACGTATACTCAATTTTCATGAAGACTAAAAAACGACTTAGCTCTACTTTATAAGAGCTAAGTCGTTAATGTTCAACTTTGAAAATCATATCCAACTATTGGTTATAAAAGAAACTATATAGATAAAAAAGCGTGCTAAGATGCTGGTTGAGAGGAAATGTTGTAAACCAACTATAGGAACTGTCGCCAAGACAGAAAGTAAAAGTCCCAAACTTAAACCGCTGACACCTACAGATAGCATACCTCCTATGATAGCAAAAAATCTACTATCAAATCGCTCAAAAGAAAGAAGATGTGCAAAAATTCCAAGTAAACGCCCGATGCCGTAAACCAGCACATATACTCCTACAAAAGCAACACCAGCGTAATAAACCCGATCTAGGTCAAATAGATTAACAGACTGAAAAAAAGAAACACTAGACTCTTGAGTCGGATTTGAATAAGGAATCCATAAGGTCAAATGAGTTGCTAATTCTTTGAACATCAAATTAGCTACAACAAGCGCTAATAAACTTGAAAGAGTGTAAAAAACTTGCAACCCAAAACCTCGACTATAGCCAATGTAAAAAGCCCATACTAAAATCAAAAAAAGAAACATTGTTAACATGTCTATTCTCCGATAGTTTCTTTTGACTTTTCAAGCAATTCTTTACGAAGTTCTTCATTTTCAGTCTTCAGGGCATCGTATGCAACTTCACGCTCAAGTTGCGTAGATAAAGAATTGATAGCCATTAAAATCGCAATGGTATTGTCATCTGCTGATGGAAGTTTTTGCTTAATGTCTTCATACTTTTCGTGAGCTAAATGCTCAACTTCTTCCATAAAAAGGTTATCTTTTTCGGTGGTTAGGGTGAGTGGCTTATCCCCAAAAACAAATTTATAACGATTTTTTCCTGTTTGTTTACCTGTCATAGTCATTACCTCCTATCCATTATACCCTAAAACAACGTATTCGTAAATTATTCTCATAATAAGAAGTGTCTTTTTCTCATTACAGGCTTCTTTTTTTGTGATATAATACTAGTTATGAATACAGTCGTTATGCTTTCTGATTTGACTTTACAGCAAGAAGTGATAAAGCAACTAAAAGACTATCAGTTACCTAATAAAAATCCACACCTCTCCTTTTTTGCAAGGGTGGATGGCAGTAGTGTATCACTTTATCACTCTGGAAAGCTTGTTTTTCAAGGGAAAAATGCTGTAAGACTAGCAAAAGCTTTTGGTTATCATGAAGAGTTGAATGAAGACACATCATCACACTTCAAACAACAATCGCAATCCTTGATTGGTTCTGACGAAGTTGGAAACGGTTCTTACTTTGGCGGACTAGCTGTTGTAGCTTCTTTTGTGACACCAGATGATTTTCCTTTTTTGAGGGAACTAGGTGTGGCTGACTCTAAAACACTACCAGATAATACCATCTGCCAAATAGCACCTCTACTAAAGCAAAAGATACCTCACAAGAGTCTACTCTTATCTCCTCGCAAGTACAATGAAATCGTGGGAGATAATAAACCTTATAATGCTGTGTCTGTCAAAGTCGCACTGCATAATCAAGCCATTTTTTTACTTCTACAAGAAGGACTGCAACCTGATGGCATCATCGTTGATGCTTTTACTAGTCAAAAAAATTATCTCAGCTATTTAAAGCAGGAAAAAAATCACTTTGATAAAACCGTTTCATTAATTGAAAAAGCCGAGAGTCAGTTTTTAGCTGTTGCTGTTAGTTCTATTATAGCCCGTCAGCTTTTTTTAGAGAACCTCAGCCAACTCAGTCAAACAGTAGGGATATCTCTACCAAGTGGTGCTAGCACAAAATCAGATAAGATAGCTAGTAAGCTTTTGAAAGAACAGGGTATGCTTGCATTAGAAGAAACTGCTAAATTACACTTTGCTAACACTAAAAAAGCTATCCAACTACTACATTCTTAGAAAAAGGGAACATCATTTATGAAAAAATTTATAAAGGAATGGGGAGTTTTTATCTTCATTTTTGTTGTTATTGGATTTAGTAGACTTTTCTTATGGCAGTTTGTCCGAGTTGACGGACACTCAATGGATCCTACTCTTGCTAACAATGAAAGACTTTTGGTGTTATCACACACATCCATCAATCGCTCTGACATTGTAGTTGCTTCCGAAGTTGAAAATGGTCAAAAAAAGATTATTGTAAAACGCGTTATTGGACTTCCTGGAGACACCATCAGCTATCAAAATGATGTTTTAAAAGTCAATGGTAAAATCGTCAAAGAACCCTATCTTAAGACCTATCAAAGACTATTTCAAAAGGATAAATTACAAAGTACTTATTCTTACAATGCTCTATTTCAAGGCTTAGCTGAAAAATCTACAGCTTTTACCACAGATACTAGTGGCAGTGCTGACTTTACTGTAACAGTCCCAAAAGGGCAGTATTACCTTCTTGGAGATGATCGTATCGTCTCTAAAGATAGCCGTGAAGTTGGAACATTTACGAAGAAAAATATCATCGGAGAAGTTAAGTTTCGTATCTGGCCTTTTAATCGCATAGGCACCGTTAAATAATAAGACTAAGAGAGAGATATTGTCGACCTCTTATTTCGCATTTAAAAATAGGAAAATATCATGGAATACTTTTTCACAGGCAACATCGAGCGTATTATCTTTGAAAACTCCCATAATTTTTTCAAGATTTTACTCCTCAATATCGAAGAGACCGATAGTCTATTTGATGATGGTGAGATTATCATCACTGGCATCATGGCAGAAATTATGGAAGGAGAGACTTATACTTTTTGGGGTGACCTTGTCCGCCATCCCAAGTACGGTGAACAATTGAATGTTAGTCGATATGAGCGGAAAAAACCAAGCACTTCAGGACTGATTAACTACTTTTCAAGTAAACAATTTAAGGGAATTGGCAAAAAAACAGCTGAAAAAATTGTCTCTCTGTATGGTAGTAACCCTATTGACGCTATTTTAGAAGAACCAGACAAACTAGAGTCTATCTCAGGTCTATCAAAAGCGAAAAAAGACCAATTTATCGCTCAACTAAGACGTCATTACGGTAGTGAACAGATTCTCTCAAAATTAGCTGAATATGGTATTTCCAACCGCTATGCTATGCAGATTTTTGACCACTACAAGGAGACAGCTCTGGATGTCATCATGAAAAATCCTTATCAAATCGTCGAAGATATTCAGGGTATTGGTTTTAAAATAGCCGATCAGTTAGCAAAGCAAGTAGGTATTGAAGATGATTCTCCAAAACGCTTTCGTGCAGCTCTCTTGCATTGCTTACTAAGCATATGTCTGAATACAGGGGATACCTACGTTGAAGCACGTGCTTTGCTTGATGAGACATTAGCTCTTCTTGAGCAATCACGCAATATTGAGATTGACCCTACCCTAGTCGCTCAGGAGTTGACACAATTAATCAATGACGACAAAATTCAGAACATAGATACAAAGATATTTGATAACAGCCTTTATTTTTCAGAAGTTGGTATCACAAGACAACTAAAACGTATTTTAAACGTTGAACTCAAAGAACCAGCAAATAATAAAACCATTAAAAAGCATCTCCAACAAGTTGAAAAAGAGTTGAGAATCAACTATGATAGCATGCAAAAACAAGCCATTGGCGATGCCCTACGCTCTAAAGTTTTTATACTAACAGGTGGACCTGGAACAGGTAAAACAACTATCATTAATGGTATCATCCAAACCTATGCCAAACTCCATAACCTTAACTTAAATAAACCAAAAGATTTACCCATTATTTTAGCAGCACCCACTGGAAGAGCTAGTCGAAGGATGACTGAATTGACCGAGCTTCCTAGTGCTACTATCCACCGTCACCTTGGCTTAAATCGAGATCAAGAGTTTCAACTTCTAGACGAAGAGCTAGACTGTAATTTAATCATCGTTGATGAGTTTTCGATGGTTGATACTTGGCTTGCCAACAAGCTATTTTCAGCATTGCCATCACATGCTCAGGTTATTATTGTAGGTGATAGCGACCAACTTCCGTCTGTAGGACCTGGACAGGTCTTAGCTGATTTGCTAAAAGTTCCCGAACTTCCAAAAGTACGTCTTGAAAAAATCTTTCGACAATCTGAAAACTCCACTATAATCACGTTAGCAAGTCATATACGACAAGGCTTTTTGCCATCTGATTTTACCGCTAAAAAGCCTGACCGTTCTTACTTTGAAGCACAGGCTGACTATATTCCCAATATGGTTATTAAGATTGTAGAATCTGCGCTTAGAAACGGTATAGACGCTCAAGACATCCAAATCTTAGCTCCTATGTACCGTGGACAGGCTGGTATCAATAACCTAAACACATTGCTTCAGGACTTGCTAAACCCTGCTACTACTCCATCCTTTACCTTTAACGAAATAACTTTCCGTAAAGGCGATAAGGTTCTCCACCTCATTAATGATACTGAGCACAATGTTTTTAATGGAGATATTGGCTATATCACAGACCTTATCCCTGAAAAGTATACAGAATCCAAACAAGATGAACTTTTCATTGACTTTGATGGACAGGAAGTCATCTATGCACGAAAAGACTGGACGAGAATCACTCTAGCTTATGCAATGTCTATCCATAAATCACAAGGAAGTGAATTTCCTGTTGTTATCCTCCCCATTACACATCAGAGCAGACGCATGCTAGAGCGCAATCTCATCTATACAGCAATCACACGCGCCAAAAGTAAGCTCGTTTTACTGGGTGAGTTGAGAGCTTTTGATACAGCTGTTCGTACACAAGGCACCAAGAGACAGACCTATCTTGCTGAACATTTCTTAGGTGATGAATTATCCATAGAAGACAAACCGTCAAATGACTTGTCTGAGAGTAGTAAAATAGCGCAGTACCGATTGACTGAAGAAAATATTACCATAATAGATCCTATGATTGGACTGACTCAAGAAGATATTGCTTTCTTTTTCAAACCTTGAAGAAAATGTTGATTTTTCGCTCAATTATAATGGATATGTCATATTTTTAAGAGCTTTCTTATGATTTCATATGAAAAAATCCGCCAATCACTCAAGTCAGGAGACAATTTTGTCGCATGGATAAACACACTTGATCCTTTCCTTAAGGTCTATCTCATCGTGAGCTACTTTTTTCTCTTACATAATCTAGTTAAATTTTAAAAACACTTTTTGCTAGTCAGTACCAAACGGTGTTGGCTTCGACACATATCGGATTGCTTATTTTAACGATGATAGGTTTAGTTACTAATGTCACAATTACTTATTTAGCATTTCGCAATCGTTCTCTAATTGACGATAATGCACCTGACTTGTCGCCCTATAGTATCGTATCGCCTACACTATTGCACGTCATCGCTCTCGTTGTTAGTAGTCTTATCCTAGGTAGTTCCTTTAATATTATATCTCTTATTATGCCGATTATTTCCTTAATAATATATCTATCGTAAAGCTCAAACATTACTTCATGCAGAAAACTAAGAAAAAGCACTCCAGTTGTTAAAAACATCTAACGATTGGGGTGCTTTTCATCATAATCAAATAATTGTAATCGCTGATAAGCGTCGTCAAGTCCTGTCACCGTCACTCCAAGTAATCGAATGCCAGTATTATTTTCCTCCAGACTATCATAAATCGTCTGCGCTGTCTGCTCAATCACCTCAAAGTCAGCTGTCAAATCATCCAAACTCACTCGTTTCGTTAATGTTGAAAAATCTGCATAACGTACTTTTAAAACAATCGTACGCCCTAACTTGTGATTTTTATCAAGTATCTCTGCAACACGCCTAGCATTATGACTAATCTCCACTTTAATGTCCTCATCAGCATATAAGAGTTTCCCGTAGGTACGCTCACTACCGATGGACTTGCGCTTGCGATTAGGTTTGACCGGAGAATTGCTAATACCACGTGCTTTACGATAGAGATCATATCCGAAACGACCAAAGCGATCAATCAGTTCCATTTCAGGTATTCTTAGCAAATCCGCTCCTGTATAAACAGATAGGGCATGTAGTTTTTCAACAGTCTTTTTACCTACTCCATGAAACTTTTCAATGGGCAATTTTGCTAAAAAATCCTGAGCATCCTCTGGTAGAATCAGCGTTAGACCTTTTGGTTTTTCATAGTCCGAGGCAAGTTTTGCTAAAAATTTGTTATACGATACACCTGCAGAACAAGTCAAATGGAGCTCTTGCCAAATATCATGTTGAATAAGCTTAGCTATTTTGATAGCAGATTTACTATTAATTTTATTTTGAGTGACATCCAAATAAGCTTCATCAATAGACATAGGTTCTACCAAATCCGTATAGCGCTTAAAAATATCACGCACTTGCCTTCCGACTGAACGGTATTTATGATGATTTCCTGAAATGAATACAGCTTGCGGACAGCGTTCATAAGCCTCTTTTGAAGACATAGCAGAATGGATACCATATTTTCTAGCCTCATAATTGCACGTTGAAACAACACCTCGTCCTCCTGTCATTCTAGGATCTGCTCCAATAATAACAGGTTTGCCTTTTAAGCTTGGGTGATCTCGCATCTCCACTGCAGCAAAAAAAGCATCCATATCGACATGTATAATCTTTCGTGTCGTATCATTGACTAAAGGAAAAATAAGCATACTCACCTCCCATTTCTCTTTTTTATTATACAATTTTCCAAATAACTTGGCTATTTTGGAGATATTTATAATACAGTTGACCATAGATTATATAACTGTATTATAAAAGAATGTTAAAGAAAGCGTTTCTTTTGTTTTGGGAAACGCTTACCTTATGGTACAATAAACTTGTAAATGTAACAGATGGTGTTACTAGAATAAGGAGAACATAACATTATGGCAACAGTAAAAACAAACACTGACGTCTTTGAAAAAGCTTGGGAAGGCTTCAAAGGAAACGATTGGAAAGAAAAAGCTAGCGTTTCACGTTTTGTACAAGCAAACTACACCCCTTATGATGGTGATGAAAGCTTCTTAGCAGGACCAACCGAACGTTCTTTGCACATCAAAAAGATTATCGAAGAAACAAAAGCTGGCTACGAAGCAGAGGGACGTTTCCCAATGGATACACGAGCTACTTCAATCGCTGATATTCCAGCTGGGTATATTGATAAAGAGAATGAACTCATCTACGGTATTCAAAATGATGAGTTGTTCAAATTGAACTTCATGCCAAAAGGTGGTATACGTATGGCTGAAACAGCACTAAAAGAACACGGATATGAACCAGACCCAGCAGTGCATGAAATCTTTACAAAATACACAACAACTGTCAATGATGGTATCTTTCGTGCTTATACCTCAAACATTCGTCGTGCTCGTCACGCACACACTGTAACTGGTTTGCCAGATGCTTACTCTCGTGGACGTATCATTGGGGTTTATGCTCGCCTTGCTCTTTATGGTGCTGACTACCTCATGCAAGAAAAAGTCAATGACTGGAACGCTCTGACTGAAATTGACGAAGAAACGATTCGTTTACGTGAAGAAATCAACCTCCAATATCAAGCACTGGGCGAAGTTGTTAAACTCGGTGACCTTTATGGTGTCGATGTGCGTAGACCTGCCATGGACACTAAAGAAGCTATCCAATGGACTAACATTGCCTTCATGGCTGCTGCTCGTGTTGTCAACGGTGCTGCTACTTCTCTTGGACGTGTGCCAATTGTTCTTGATGTCTTTGCTGAACGCGACCTTGCTCGAGGCACTTTCACAGAGTCTGAGATTCAAGAGTTTGTCGATGATTTCGTATTAAAACTTCGTACTGTAAAATTTGCTCGTACTAAAGCTTATGATGAACTTTACTCAGGAGATCCTACTTTCATCACAACATCTATGGCCGGTATGGGGGCTGATGGCCGTCACCGTGTAACTAAGATGGACTATCGTTTCCTTCATACTCTTGATAATATTGGAAATGCTCCAGAACCAAACCTGACTGTTCTTTGGTCTGATAAATTGCCTTATGCTTTCCGCAGATACTGTATGGCAATGAGTCACAAACACTCCTCTATCCAGTATGAAGGAGTCACTACTATGGCTAAGGAAGGTTACGGTGAAATGTCATGTATTTCATGCTGTGTATCACCACTTGATCCCGAAAATGAGGAAAAACGTCATAATCTTCAATACTTTGGAGCACGTGTCAATGTTCTCAAAGCTCTTCTTACAGGTCTCAATGGTGGTTATGATGATGTTCATAAAGACTACAAAGTCTTTGATGTAGATCCGATTCGTGATGAAGTTCTTGACTTTGAAACTGTAAAAGCTAATTTTGAAAAGTCACTTGATTGGTTGACAGATACTTATGTTGATGCGATGAATATCATCCACTACATGACAGATAAGTATAACTACGAAGCTGTTCAAATGGCATTCCTACCAACGCACGTTCGTGCTAACATGGGATTTGGTATCTGTGGTTTTGCAAATACAGTTGATTCTTTATCAGCGATTAAGTATGCTACGGTAAAACCTATCCGTGATGCAGATGGCTACATCTACGATTATGAAACTATTGGTGACTACCCACGTTATGGTGAAGATGATGATCGTGTCGATAGTATCGCTGAATGGTTGCTAGAAGCTTTCCACGGACGCCTTGCAAGACACAAACTCTACAAGGATGCTGAAGCAACTGTCTCACTTCTTACCATCACATCAAACGTTGCTTACTCTAAACAAACAGGTAATTCCCCAGTTCACAAGGGTGTTTACCTTAACGAAGATGGAACAGTGAACCTCTCTAAACTCGAATTCTTCTCACCTGGTGCTAACCCTTCCAATAAGGCTAAAGGTGGATGGCTACAAAACTTAAATTCACTTTCTAAACTTGAATTTGCTCATGCAAACGATGGTATCTCATTGACAACTCAAGTTTCTCCACGTGCACTTGGTAAGACTTTTGACGAGCAAGTCACTAACCTTGTCACTATCCTTGATGGTTACTTTGAAAATGGTGGTCAACACGTCAACCTAAACGTTATGGATCTTAAAGATGTCTATGATAAGATTATGAGTGGTGAAGACGTTATTGTTCGTATATCAGGTTACTGTGTCAATACTAAATACCTAACTCCTGAACAAAAAACAGAACTCACTCAACGTGTTTTCCACGAAGTTCTTTCTATGGACGATGCTGTTCAAGATTTGGTTTAATTCCATCAAAAAGCTCTTGCTTCAAGCAAGGGCTTTTGTTATAATACCGACATGACGATACGATACACACGAAATACCTTATCAGAGACTTACCTTGATGCATTGCGCATCAGACAAGCTGTTTTTGTTAAGGAGCAAAAAGTACCTCATACGGTTGAAATTGACGACAAGGAAGCTTATTGCCTACATTTTGTCTACTATAATGAAAGCAATCATGCAGTGGCGACCTGTCGCCTGCTACCTGATGAAAAATATTCAAAGATTATCTTACAACGTATGGCTGTCCTCCCTAATTACCGTCAACTTGGGATCGGTCGTAAACTGTTAACCTACGTTCTTGACTTTAGTCAAAAACAAGGATTTAAGAATTTATATCTACACGCTCAATTGACAGCAGTTCCATTCTATGAGAGTCTCAACTTTACACCTTTTGGAGATAGTTTTCAAGAAGCTGGGATAACACATCTTCATATGAAAAAGAAACTCTAGATGAGTTTCTTTTTGTCGACATTCACATCTCTCACTCTAAGAACACTCGTACGTTAGTGTTCTTTTCATTTTCTCAATTCTTTTTTAATCACTTCTATCAGCTGATTGCGATCTTTAATCCACTGCTTACGATTATCTTTGTCATAAGTTCGATTAGATAAAAAGATAACAGCTTGTTGACTCATTTGATTAATCATCACAAATGTACCAGTATAACCTGTATGCAATAACCAATCATTATCTAAGTCCCAAGCAATAGATCGCTTTTTGTCCTCAGTAGCAACATTTCGTGTCAAGCCTTTTGCAAAAGTATCCACCAGATAATGTTCAGCGTATTTTTTTAAATCAGAAACAGTTGAAAATAAGCCAGCTGACCCTGAATGAACACCTAAAATAGCCGCCTTAGGATCATGAACAATACCTGCTTTTTTTCCTTTTTGTGTAGGAACTGCCTGCTCAACAGGCCCAAAACATGTCTCAGTCATCCCAAAAGGTACAAACACCTCTCTTGTAAAAATGGTATCTAAACTATCTTCAAAATAATTCTCCAGCATAAAACCCAGTAGAAGAAAGTTAATATCCGTATAGAGAAAGCGTTTATCTTTTGTCACTTTAATCTTATTGATAGCTTTTTTTAGATCTGGCGAACTCATTTGATTGCGATTTTTGATAAAGGGATCAATCCCAGACGTATGGGTCACTAACTGCCTAAGCGTTACTGTCTCATCATGGAAATCAGGATAATAGACAACAAGATTATCATCAAGTGCTATCTTATTGCGAGATAAAAGTTGTATCAGAACAGTTCCCACTCCAACAACCTTGGAAACACTCGCTAAATCATACACAAGACCAGAAGTAACAGGTCTATCTCCATCCAACGTTCCAATATAGAAATCTGACCAAGCACCCTTATCAAAGATAGCTAAACTCGCTCCACGGTAAATACCTTGTGATATCTGCTGATGAATATATTTGATTATCTCCATTTTCTTATCCAAATTTCAATACGACTAGAATCAGACACTACTAGGATTTTTTGCTTCGGATCTAGATAGACTTCTAAATCATAGTCTAGCAAGTGCTGATAAAGTGCCACTAAATCATAAGATGCTGATACTCTAAACTCTAAAATCTCTAAATCCCAAGTTGTTTCAGGACTGACTTTCAAGTCTGGAGCTTCTGCCTCTATAAAGACAAGAGATAAAGACAAGAGACCTCCAAAGATGTTCTCATAAAAAGCACGAGCTACATCTGGATTAGGTACTGCAAGAGTAATTCTTTCTACTGAGAAATCACTGACCCCTTCAAAGTCCTCAACGGTCGATAATTCGGGATAGGTTGCTTGAGTTAAATCAGCAATGTTCTCCTCAGCATGCACCAAAAAGTGGGCTCCATCTGGAGAGGTCGCTCTAAAAGCATAGTGCTTTCCCTTTAAGATACTATCAACCTCTATCTTTTGAGATAAAAGTGCTAAAATGTCATCGCTCGGCACTTTTAAAACAATCTCTTGCAACTTATGCGCACCCTCAACAGCACGAGTACGATACGCAGGTGATTCCTCAATCGTAAAGCGTGCCTTAGTATTTTGATGAGCGGTAAAAATGGTCAGGGCATTTTCCTCGCGTAAACATGTCATTCCCAAAACTTTTTTGTAGAAATCAATATTCTCTTGACGATTATTCACGCGAAGAATCGGTTGGTGAAATAAAACAGGTTCTTTACTTATCATCTCAAATTCCCTCCTTTAACATTCTAAAAAAAATTAAAGCATTTGACAAGAAAGTTTGTGCTTTCTATCCAATAAAGTATAGTTTCAGATTATCTCTATCAAATTGCTACTCCTTGCTAGATACTACCTATTCTCAAAAAGGTACTAAGATTGACAGGTATTGAATTTTTTTGTATAGTTATGTCATGACTGAGACTTTATTATTGCACAGTATTCAACTTATCTTGCTCATTGCTATGATAAGCATCTCTTTATACCTTATCTACTATATTACAAAACATCGTATCAATCCGCTCAAACGTTTCTTTACAGGGTTATGGATAGGCTTTATCACAGATGCGCTAGACACTGTTGGAATTGGTTCTTTTGCAACATCAACGACGTTATTTAAATTAACAAAACTCATTGACGATGACCGTAAATTGCCTGCTACTATGACGGTTGTTCATGTATTACCAGTGTTACTACAGTCGTTATGTTTTATTTTAGTCGTTAGAGTAGAACCTCTCACACTGATTGCAATGGCATCTGCAGCTTTTATAGGAGCTTTCTTTGGAAGTCGTATCACAAAAAAATGGCATGCGCCAACCGTCCAGAGGATATTAGGAGGACTACTGATTATCGCAGCTCTTTTTATGGCCTTTCGCATGATAACAAATCCTGGAGCTGATATTACAAATAGTGCGCATGGTTTACACGGCGTTTGGCTCTTTATAGGTATCATCTTTAACTTTATCACTGGTATTTTAATGACTATGGGTCTTGGTAATTATGCTCCAGAGCTCATCTTCTTTTCTCTCATGGGACTTAGTCCAACGGTAGCTATGCCTGTTATGATGTTAGATGCTGCTATGATTATGACTGCCTCTAGTAGTCAATTCATCAAAAGTGGACGTGTCAATTGGGAAGGGTTTTTAGGTTTAGTCGTTGGAGGTATCTTAGGAGTTATTGTTGCTGTTTTATTCTTGACCAATCTCAATCTCAACAGTCTTAAACTTTTGGTTATCTTTATCGTTATCTTTACAGGTTGCATGCTCATTCGTTCTTCTTTCAAAGAGACTATAGGCACTAATCACCATAAACATTAACTTCATACATGCAAAATAAAAAGAGGTGAATGCCTCCTTTTATTTATAAAGTATTTTATAAAGAGCTATAGCACAAATCGCTGCCAAAGTAGGAGCAACAACAGGCACCCAAGCATACCACCATTTTGAGTCCCCTTTGTGCTCACCAAGAATTGATTTTGGTAAGAAATAATGCAGTAAACGTGGTCCAAGGTCACGTGCTGGATTTAGTGCTGGACCAGTAGGACCACCTAGTGATGCTACAAGGGCTAAAACAAGAAAACCAACAGCTAAGTGTGCCACAGATTCACCAGCATTGATGTAAGAGCCAATTTGGATTTTACCAGAAACTTGTTCAAGATCGATACCATTACTTGTTGCATAACGCACAATTTCAGAACCAAAGTAGTTCTTTGTTAATGCTAGAGCACCAAAGAACAGGACAAAGGAACCAAAGAACTCATTTAAAAAGCCATTAATCTGAGCAGCTTTGCGTGTTTCTGATTTATTATTGTCCACACTAACGATTGTTGAGAAAGTTCCCAAAATAGCATTTGGATTTTCTGTTTGCAAGTAGTATGGTCTGTGTGTTGCAACAACTACAAGCTGACCAGCAATCGCACCAAGTAATTGAGCGATGATATAATAAGGAACTTGTGCCCAAGGAAAGTAGCCTGATATTGCAAGTCCTAGGGTAAAGGCAGGGTTGATGTGGTTACCTGAGACATTACCAAACATCAATGCAGGTATCATAACCCCCATACCGTAACCGATAGCAATCGTTAACCAGCCACTAGCATGACCTTTCGTTCCTTTGAGTTCAACATTAGCAACAGCCCCATTTCCTAAAATAACTAGAAAAGCTGTTCCTAAAAATTCTGTGATATATTTCACAGTCCATGTAACATCCATGCGTCTTTGTATCCTCCAACATTTATTATTTAGACATGTACTATTTTATCAAGTATAATAGATAATGTAAAGCTATTCTAAAAATAAAATACTCCTGTAAGAAAGGACAGACTATGCGCTATAATCAGTTTAGTTATATTCCTGTGGATGCTAAGACAGCACTTAATGAAATGAACACTATTGGTTTTCATCTTTCAGATACTCTTTGGGACAAGAAAAACCTCGAACACTTTGTCAGACAAACTCTTTTTCACTATCAGGATACAGACTATGCTCTTTGTCTTATGATTGCAGATAGAGAACATGACCTGTTACAGTTTTTTGAGTCTGACTTAGACTTAAATCGTGAACGTCTAGTAACGATTGCCTTACAGTTACTTGGTTTTATTCCAAATGTTGACTTTACAGATAGTCTTAATTTTATGAATACGATTAACTTACAATTTGAAGAAGACACTCTTATACAGACACTCTATCATCTACTAGCATGTCGCACTAAGTCTGGTAATACCTTGATTGATTACTTGGTCAGCCAAGGATTGCTCAAAGCTGATAATCACTATCATTTCTTTAACGGAAAAAGCCTAGCTACATTTGACACAACCAATCTTATTAGAGAAGTCGTTTATGTAGAAGCTCCTCTTGATAGTGATAAAGATGGGCAATTAGACCTCATCAAAGTTCATATCATCCGCCCAAACGCTCCTACAACACTTCCCACTATAATGACAGCAAGCCCTTATCATCAAGGAACAAACAACATTGCAAATGATAAAAAACTCCATAAAATGGAAGGGAGTTTAGCAATCAAGACACCACACACTATATCTGTTCAAACGAACACATTTCGACCAGTAGAGAGCAGTAATGAAGACTTACCCACTGGAAAATCTGAGGAAACCTTTTCCTATATTGACAGCTACACTCTAAATGATTATTTCTTAGCTCGTGGTTTTGCCAATATCTACGTTTCTGGTATTGGAACAGCTGGATCTGACGGCTTTATGACTAGTGGAGATTATATGCAAATTCACTCTTTCAAGGCTGTTATTGATTGGTTAAACGGACGTGCCAAAGCTTATAGTAGCCATCGTCGTGACCAACTTATCCTTGCCGATTGGGCGAGTGGATTGGTTGCAACTACTGGAAAATCTTACCTTGGAACCTTGTCAACTGGTCTTGCCACTACAGGAGTAGACGGACTTGAGGTCATCATTGCTGAATCTGCTATCTCATCTTGGTATGATTATTATCGAGAAAATGGATTGGTCTCTAGTCCAGGTGGTTATCCTGGCGAGGATTTAGATGTCTTGACAGAGCTAACCTATTCTAAAAATCTCCTAGCCGGTGATTATCTCCGTCATATCAAACATTATCAGTCCTTTCTTCAAGAGCAATCCACTGCTCTTGAACGTGAAACAGGTGACTATAATCAATTTTGGCATGATAGAAACTATCTCCCTCATGCTTCTCATGTTTCCTGCGAGGTTGTCTTTACGCATGGTTTGCAGGACTGGAACGTTACACCTAAACACGTTTATCAGATTTTCAATGCCTTACCATCTCATATCAAGAAACACCTCTTCTTGCATCATGGACAACACGTTTATATGCACAACTGGCAATCTATTGATTTCCGAGAAAGTATGAATGCTCTACTGACACAAAAATTGCTCAAGATCAACAATAACTTTACACTGGATACCATCATCTGGCAGAATAACCATGTTGAGCAATGCTGGCAAACACTGAGTAGCTTTGGTAGTCACAAACAAAACACTATCCAGCTAAATGGCGGTATACAAACAATTGACAATCATTACGATGACACGACTTTTGAGTCCTATGCTAAACAGTTTAATCACTTTAAAGTGGATTTATTTTCTGGCAAAGCCCATCAAATCGTCCTCGATATTCCAATCAGAGAAGATAGATTCATAAATGGAACATGTCTCTTACAATTGTCAGTAAAATCAAGTGATTGTAAGGGGATATTATCTGCGCAATTACTTGATTTTGGTATGAAAAAGCGCCTTTCTGATACCCCTTCTATTCTCAACCTGCATAGCCTTGATAACGGTCAAAACTTTTCTCGTGAAGCACTTCGTGAGCTTCCTTTCAAACAAAGTCCTTTTCGTGTGTTGACAAAAGCAAGACTCAATCTTCAAAATAGAAAAAAACTGTTAGATATCTTACCTGTAGTTCCTAATGAATGGATGAGCGTACAGCTTACTCTACAACCAACCATTTATAAACTCGTAAAAGGAGACACATTGAGACTACTTCTTTATACAACAGATTTTGAGCATACTATCCGTGACAACAGCGATTATCAACTAAGCATTGATCTTGATAAATCTCAACTTATCCTACCTTATGAATAAAATAATACCTTGACAGATGTCAAGGTATTATTTTTTACGTCTCAATTTAGCTACGATTGTCTGAATGAGCGTTGGTAAGCGAATGACTTTCTCATCGCCAATATGCTGTCTGGCAATTTTTAAAATCTTTCCAGAATCTTTCGAGGCAAATAAAAATTTACCTTGATTTGTATAGACTTCAAAGTGGCGACTAATATTACGACCAGTAAGATTCGCACCTATTTTATTAATGCTATTCCATGGGATTTGAATATAATCATTAACATTTTTATCATTATAAAACTCAAGTCCTTTATTACCTAATAAAAATTTACCCACTTTATTACCCATAGCGAGATAAGAAACCCCTGTTGTCGTTAGTTCAACCGTACTATTTAATGATTGGACCATAATCTCTCCTTTTGCAGTATGCTTTTATTATAACATAAAAGAAGGCTTTTGGCCTTCTTTTAGTATCATCGTATATCCTTACATCAAACCAATCACGTGTGCAACGATACCCACAACGAAAAGTCCGATAATCATTACGATTGGAGAAACTTTCTTCTTGAGCAACCACATACATAGGAATGTCAGAAGAAGACCCATCAAACCTGGAATCAAGGAATCCAATTGTCCTTGAAGGGTATTTGCTTTTTCTTGTGTCAAGCTAAGACCACCTTGGAATTGTCCAAGAATTTCTTGCAATTTGCCACCAGTAACTGCTCCATTTGGAAACTCAATGTAAGCTCCTTTTGAGAGTTGTGTAGATGGAAGGCTTAGTGCAAAGTGTACGCTAACCCAGCGTTGAACCAAAGCTGCAAGGATGAACATACCAAGGATAGATGCTCCTTTAGTAACCTTTTGAAGGATACCACCTGAGAGGTCTTTTGTGATTTCAGAACCTGCACGGTAACCAAACTCTTGCGTGTACCAGAGGAAAGCCATACGGATAATGTTCCAACCAAAGAAGAAGATAAGTGGACCAACGATATTTCCAGCTTGGGCAAGAGAAGCACCAAGTGCACCCAAGATAGGACGAACTGTAAACCAGAAGACTGGGTCTCCAATACCAGCAAGAGGTCCCATCATACCAACTTTAACCCCTTGAATAGCCGTATCATCAATCTCTGCACCGTTTGCTCTTTCTTCTTCAAGTGCCAATGTAACCCCAAAGATAGGTGCGGCTACATATGGGTGCGTGTTGAAAAACTCAAGGTGACGCTCAAGTGCGGCTACTTGTTCTTCTTTAGATGTGTATAATTTTTTAATTACTGGGATAAGTGAGTATGCCCAACCAAGGTTTTGCATACGTTCATAGTTCCAAGACCCTTGTAAGAAGGTAGAACGCCACCATACTTTACGACGATCTGATTGTGTTAATTTAATCTTTTCAGCCATTATAATTCTCCCTCTCTAGTAATCTTCTAAGATATCTCCAATTGGATCTCCTGAACCACTACCTGAACCACTACCTGAACCACCTTTTTCTGAAAGTTCAAGGTAGATAAGAGCGATAGCGACACCGATAGTACCAAGAGCGATAAGAGTAAAGTCTCCAACAGCTGCGAAGACAAAACCAAGGGCGAAGAATGGCCATGTTTCGCGTGTTGCCATCATGTTGATAACCATTGCGTAACCAACAGCAACAACCATACCACCACCTATAGTCATACCGTCTTTTAGCCAAGCAGGGATAGCATTAAGCATTGCTTGAACAGTTTCAGTAGGAAGAGCAATCAAAAGTGCAATTGGAAGTGTGATACGAAGCCCTTGTAGGAGAAGAGCTGTGTAGTGAGCTGTTTCAACAGCACGAATATTCCCTTTTTTAGCAGCTGCATCAGCACCGTGTACGATACCAACTGAGATTGTACGAACAATCATTGTAAGAGCAAGACCTGCAACAGCAAGCGGGATAGCTACGGCTTGCGCAACCCCAATACCTGTCTTAGTGAAATCACCACCCTTAACAAGGATAACAGCAGCAGCTGTACCAGCCAAGGCGATATCTGGTGCTACGGCTGCACCGATGTTAGCCCAACCAAGAGCAATCATCTGTAAACCACCACCAAGCATAAGACCTGCTTCTAGGTGACCAGTTGCTAAACCAATCAAAGTACATGATACTAGCGGTTGATGGAACTGGAATTGGTCAAGGATACCATCAAGCCCTGCAAGAAAGGCAACGATGAGCACCAAAATAATAGAAATAACTGACATTATTCTAAATCCTTTCGTTAAATACTTAAATTCAAAGTATGTTAGATTAAAGCTAATAAGAAATGTTGCTAAACTAGAATGTACTTATCTTTTGTGTATATACATTCTACTGTACGTTTGCTTTTTTAATCAATTCAAACAAGTTTTTAGGTGAGTCATTTGGTACTTTACGTACATCAAAGGTTACTCCTAAATCACGCAACTTTTCAAAGGTCTCAACATCTGCTTTATCCATAGATAACACATTGTTAACCATTGTCTTACCTGTTGAGTGTGCCATAGACCCTACGTTAAGTTCTTTAATCGGTACACCACCTTCAACAGCACGAAGAGCGTCTTGAGGTGTTTCAAAAAGAACAAGCGCATGTGTGTCTCCAAAACGTGGATCTTTCGATGCTGCAATCAACTTGTCAATTGGTACAACATTTGCTTTCACATTACCAGGAGCTGACTGTTTAATCAAACCTTTACGCAATTCATCTTTTGCAACAGTATCAGATGCAACAATGATACGATCTGCTTTAGAATCAGGTGTCCAAGCTGTTGCCACTTGACCGTGAAGCAAGCGTGTATCAACACGAGCAAGGTTAATCTTCAATTTACCATCACCAATGACAGTACCCTCTGGAATAGCACCTCGCAAAGTCTTATCCCCTGCGCCAGCTCCACCAGAAACTTCCTTAGGATTAAGATCTTCTGGCAATGCTTTTATACCATCTTTAGCTTCTTTGATGATATTTGCTGCAATGCTTTCAACACTAGCGTTTGCATCCATCATACGCTCAGTGTAAGCTTGAATCAACAGTGGCAAGTTAAGACCGGTGATGATAGCTATCTTGCGTTCAGGATTTTCTCCTTGAATACGGCTTGCTTGGTTAAATGGTGACCCACTCCAAAGGTCAGCTAATACAAGAACCTCATCATCGGCATCAAATTGCGCAATAGCATTGTTGAAGTGTTCATAGAGGTCGTCTGGACCTTCGTTTGGCATGAAAGTAACGACTTGAACTTTCTCTTGCTCACCGAAAATCATCGAACCTGACTGATGAATACCTTCAGCAAATTTACCATGGCTGGCAATAATAATACCAATACCCATTTGTTCTCCTCCTTAATATTTTTCTCAAAAGCCACTTTATTCCTCTCCCTCTTAGAAAAGATTAAGGTGTTTTTAAAGAAATTTTTAGAACAAATATATTGTAACCCTTTTCAAATGTTTTTTCAACCCCTTTTACAATTTTTTTTTATTTTTTATTGATGATTTTACTAATGGAAGTTGATGCACCATTTCTGTGTTTAAAGGATTAGATTGTCAGATTATTTATAGAATCAGAATACTTCTTTTGATAAAGAATAAGACAGGGATGAACACTGCCTTATTTTAGTTTGATTGATAAGCACAAACACTGTTTATATCAGTTGCCTTGGGATTAAAATTCTTATCAAGTACAATAACATCTGCCACTCTGTCTTTTTCAAAGAACTGCAATAGCTAGCAATCTTAACCAATTTTGTAGCTACTTGAGTTGCCATCTGATGAGGTTTAGCACACTACTAACCTAGACAACTACAAATTTTTAGAAAATTCTTCAAGGCTTTTTCTAATCTCTCTAATGAAATATTTTTCAATATCAGATATTTTTTTTCTTTTATTTCTCACAAATCCTAGAGTATGCCTAGGGCTATCTTTCAAAGGAATCAAGACAATACAATCACGAATAAAACTGTTTACAATGCCAAGACCAGAAGCGTATGCATCTGTTGCACAGAGTAAATTCATCACGGTTCCTCTATCATTGCTATAGAGTACACACTGTTCATCATGAATCTTTAAAGCATCTTCGTCAAAGTTTAACCCCGACTGTTCTTGTCGAAAGCGAATTTGATTGTAACCTTTTAAATCCTCTTCAGAAATGACTTTCTTATGCGCTAATGGATGATTACGACGGAGGAAAATACGTGTTGGAAAATCACCCAAGGAATGAAATTCCAATTCTTTCTGTTTCATCATTGATTCTAGGATATGCTTATTTTCATCATCTAAATAGATAATACCTAGGTCAGCTTCAAAACAAGCAATGCTGTCTAAAATTTTTTTCGTCGTTGTTTCAATCGTTTGAAATGCTTGGTAATCTTCACTAAAGTTTTGGGAAGTTTTTGCTAGAGGAATTGATAGAAAATCATAATGATGCGCTGCTACCGTGAAACTTTTTTTAATTTTCCCTTGATAGCGTGACCCAAGCAAATCCAATTCTCCAATAATACGTTTTATAGATTTCAAAAAATCATGACCCTCTTCTGTCAAATAAACGCCCGTATTGGATCTAATAAACAGTTGAATTCCTAGCTCCTGCTCTAAATTTTTAATGGAACTGGATAAATTAGGTTGAGACATGTATAGCTCCTTAGCAGCTTGGCTAAAAGAGCCTAGGCGAGCGATAGCTTCTACATAACGGCACTGTTGCAATTTCATAAAAATTCCCCTTATAAAAAAGATTATTATCACTATAATAACAAATCCTATTTCATTCTCCAATAGAGATCATCTTAAAAATACGGTAAAAAGTAATACTTAAAGCAAGTAAATAAGCAGATCGCTATAAATGAACTTTATATCTAGGGATAAAAAATATAGATTATACAAGCATTAGGGAAACTGGTAATATAGCTTTATAAAATTTTTGGGAGGGAATTGCCTATGTCACTAACAGAGGAAAAGCTAAGAAATGTCTCGTTATCAGTACTAATTCTTTTCATCATTACTCTATCCTGTCTTATCCTTTGGAGAATTCCTCTATTTGAAAAGTCGAGTCCTAACAATGTAAATTCAGCGATTTCAAAAAGTGATATTCAATACTTTAACTGTTTAAGGCTCTTAGCACAGCTGCCTTAATACTGATGAATGACGCATAACTGTAATATAAAAAACATAAGGAGATAGAGAAAATGACAACAAAGAGAGAATGGGTTTTAAAAGCATTTAAAAACGAAAAAGTCGACAAAGTCCCTGTCGGATTTTGGTATCATTTCACAACAGATGACGAAAGAGGTGACGGTTTTAATTCCGAAATTTTTAACAAAAATATTGCTGGGCATAAAAAATTCGTCTCAGATGTCAATCCAGATTTTGTCAAGATTATGAGTGATGGGTTCTTTATATACCCTAATGAACAGATTCATCAAGGTATCACTTCTATCAAAGAATTAGATGGAATCATTTCTATAGGAGAAAATCATCCTTGGATTACACGACAGGTTGAGCTAGCTCAACAAATTCGTCAAGATTTCCCAGAAGATATCGCTTCTTTCTATAATATATTTGCCCCTGTGACTTATTTAAAATGGCACCTAGCAGGAAAGGGAAACAATGGTGATAAAATTATTGAAAACTTTATCAAAGAAGATGCTGCGTTAACGAAAAAAGTTTTGGATGTGATTGCTGGCGATATTGGTCTTTTGACAAAACGTTTGATTAAAGAAGCGGGTGTCGATGGTATTTACCTCAGCGTCCAAAATATACAAGATGAACGTTCAACTAAAGAAGAATATAGACAAGTGATTAAACCTGGTGAACTTCATGTTTTGAAGCGTGCTATTTCTGCTGGTGGTACGAATATTCTTCATATATGTGGGTATGAAGGCGCAACAAACGACATTACGTATTACACGGATTATCCTGCCGATGTCATTAACTGGGCGGTTGATTTAGAGGGTGTCAGTCTATCACAAGGAAGACAATTATTTGGTGGTAAAACAGTTCTTGGCGGTTTTGACAATACTGAAAAAGGTCTATTGTACCTTGGTAGTAAGGAAGATATTCAAAAAAGAGTCAAAGAGTTACTTGATGATACTGGACGTTATGGCGTTGTGATTGGTGCAGATTGTACTGTGCCAAGTGATATTTCATCAGAACGCATCGATTGGGTGAAAGAAGCCGTCAGCTTATAAGTTTTTAGGAGAAGGAGTGAGTATATGAGTAAGAAAAAATGGATTATTGCAAGTGGAGTTGTCGTAGCAATTATCGCAGCAACTGCTATTGGACGTCAATTAACAGGGAAAACAGAAAAGGCACAAAGTGCATCTGGCAATGTAAACAAAGTTACGACTCTAAAAGTTGCCCATACACAAAATTATGTCCCATATGATTATGTTGATAAAAATGGTAAGAGTGATGGGTTTGAAGTTGCTGTTTTAAAAGCTGTTGATAAAAAATTAAAAAACTATAAGTTTACATACACAGGAACGAGTGATGAAGATTTACTCATCGGACTTGAATCTGGTAAATATGATATTGGTACAAAAGGTGCGTGGTACACACCAGAACGTGCTAAAAAATTTATTATCCCCAACAAAGCTATCGGTGCTAGTGTGATTGGCTTTGCTATTCGTAAAAAGGATGAAACAAAATACAAAGATATTGATTCATTTGCTAATAGTGGGGGAAAACTCGTTCCTATTTCACCTCAAAATGGACAATATAATGTGATTCAAGAATACAATAAAACAGCCAAAAATCCGATTAAATTGACAGAATCAGAAAGTTTCTCAGTTGCTGATGCCTATGCGTGGGTGCTTGAAGGACGTTACGATGCCTACTTCTCCATTAAACTATCCTTTGAGCAAGCTGTAAAAAATGAAAATGGTGCCTACCATCAATATGCTGATCAATTAACATGGTTCCCATACAAAGGTATCGAAACTTATCCATTGATTCATAGAAATGCTACTAATCAAGCCTTTGCTAAAGATTATGATAAAGCTATCAAGGTATTGAAAAAAGATGGTACCATCGCAAAGCTTTCTAAAAAATACTTTGGAGAAGATGTCTTTAGCTACGTCACAGACTAGGAGGTGTCTATGGTTTCTTACAACCCATCTCGTGTGGTAACATTTCTTCCTAAAATTTTGTCCGCCCTACCTCTGACTTTATGGGTTTTAGCCTTAACGATTTTATTTGGAAGTCTATTAGGATTCTTTCTTGCTTGGTCGCAGTTATCAGGTGAAAAAAGCTTATCCTCTTTTGCAAGAGGATATGTCTTTATTTTAAGATGTACGCCTCCTATTGTTCTTCTTTTTTTAGTTTTTTATGGTCTCCCTCGTTTTTTAGAATGGTGGTTGGGTATCGATGTTAATGACTGGTCTCGTTCAGTATTTGTTATTTTAGCTATGACCTTGCTATTTGCAGCTGGTATTTCCGAAGTTTTTAAATCTTCTTATCAAGCACTTCCTAAAGGACAACTAGAGGCAGGGATTAGTATCGGCTTGACAGATTATCAGACATTTATCCGAATTCTTTTGCCTCAAGCTTTTCGGATTGCACTCCCTAATATCACAACTGCCATTATCAACTTATCAAAAGATATTGCCTTAGCCTATACGATTGGTCTAGTTGATTTAATGGGAGCTGGAAATTTAATCATTTCACGACATTTGGGCAATTATTCGCTTGAAACCTATACAGCGGTTGCTATCATTTACTGGGCTTTAGCATTAATCTTGTCTGTCTGTACACATATCGTCGAAAATAAATTAGATACAACACAGGGTTAAGGAGGGATTTATGGACTTTTCTTATATTTTAGAAACATTTGTCAAAACTCTTTCTGGGATTCCAGTCACCTTGGGGATAATGGTTGTTTCTATTCTTTTGAGCTTCTTTCCAGCTCTTTTTCTAGCTTTAGGACGGATTTACAAGATAAAAGGTGTTACCGCTTTTTCAGTTGTTTATCTTGCCTTTATCCGCTCGACACCACCTATTTTACTGATTTTATTTTTTTATAGTCTTTTTCCAAGTTTGATTAACCAGCTATTGAAAGCCACAGGTGTTAATATCTTTGATCTTAATCCTATTTATTATGCTTACATTATCTTTGGGCTTATGACTACTGGAAGCTTATCTGAGATTATCCGCTCTGCTATTTTAACGGTTGATAAGGGGCAGTTAGAAGCAGCGTGGACAATTGGGCTTTCGACCAGCCAAGCTTATATAAGAATTGTCTTTCCGCAGGCTATTTCCCAAGCTCTACCAAATCTTTGTAATCTGGTGATTAATCTCGTCAAGGGAACCTCTCTTGTTTTTGTGATGACGGTAAAAGATATTACGGCAATTGCTAAGATTGAAGCTTCTTATGGCTATCATTATTTTGAATCCTATTTTGTTATTTTCATTATTTACATCGTGATTTGTGGGCTTATTCAATATGGTTTTCAATTTTTAGAAAAACGGGCTCAAATTGTTTGAGATGAAGTTAGGAGTTTTCTATGCTATCAGTTAAAAATGTTAAAAAATCATTTGGAGATAAAACCGTTTTAGAGGATATTAGTTTGACAGTGAATCAAGGTGATGTTATCGTCATCTTGGGACCATCAGGATCAGGAAAAACAACTTTCCTACGAACCCTTAATCATCTGGAAAAAGCGGACTCTGGTAAGTTGCTGCTGGATGGTAAGTTCTACAATTTAGCAAAAGTCAGTCGTAAAGAAGTGCTTGAAATTCGTCAAAAAACCGCTTTTGTTTTTCAAAATTATAATTTATTTGCTAACAAAACAGCTATTGAAAATATTTTGGAAGGGTTGGTCATTGCTCGTAAGATTCCAAAAAAAGAAGCCCTCTCAATTGCCGAAAATGCACTGAAAAAGGTTGGGCTCTTAGACAAAAAAGACTATTATCCTAGTCAGCTGTCTGGTGGTCAGCAACAACGGATTGGGATTGCACGTGCTATCGCTGTGAAACCTGATGTCATTTTATTTGATGAGCCGACGTCTGCCCTTGACCCTGAATTAATCGGAGATGTTCTTGGTGTTATGAAAGAGCTAGCACAAGAGGGGATCACCATGGTGGTGGTCACTCATGAAATGAACTTTGCACGTGATGTGGCAACACACATTGTTTTTATGGAGGGTGGGCATATCATCGAAGAAGGTAGTCCGCAAGAATTCTTCAGCAGACCTAAGCAAGGACGCACCAAGCGATTTTTAACACGTGTTATTCCAGAGTTTAATATAGATCCTGTGATTTAAAAAGCATCGGTATGGCAACGTACCGATGCTTTTTTGTAATAGATGAAAATAAAGAGATGATAGAAAATTTATATCAATGTATTGTTATATAGTTTGATATGAAATAAAGCCAATAATTATAGCTGATTAAAGGGTGTATAAAATTTAATTATAGCATGCTATAACTAAAATAGAGTATGCAACTTTTAAATGAGATGTTAAGATAATAGCAATCTAGAGAGAGAAAGGAGAATAGAATTTTGTCAGATGTTTTTTATCAAAAATTAATTGCTGTTCGCCATTATATTCATCAACACCCTGAAGTTTCAGAAAAAGAATATGAAACGACGGATTATATTAAATCTTATTTAAAAGAACTAGGCATTAAACCGCTTAATTATCCTTTAAAGACAGGTGTAATTGCTGAAATTGGTTCAGGAAACCCAATTATTGCTCTACGTGCTGATATTGATGCACTTCCAATTGTTGAAAAAACAAAACTTGATTATGCTAGTACTAATGGAGCTATGCACGCATGTGGACATGATTTCCATCAGACTAGTTTATTAGGTGCAGCAGAAATTTTAAAACAGCGTGAAGCAGAAATAAAAGGAACTGTCCGCTTGATTTTCCAACCTGCAGAAGAAAATTTTCAAGGTGGTCATCAAGTAATTGATGCTGGAGGTATTGAGGGAGTTTCAGCTATTGTTGGTTACCACAATAATCCTCATCTGAAACCGGGGCAACTTGGACTACGGTCAGGCGCTATTATGGCGGGGGTTGAACAGTTTGAAGTGACTGTAAAAGGCATCAGTGCCCATGCTGCAAGACCTGATTTGGGTGTTGACACAGTTCTTGTTATCACGACCGTTATTAATAACCTTCAAAATATCATTTCTCGGACAGTTTCACCGTTTCAATCAGCAGTCCTATCTGTTACCCACATTGATGTTGGTAATACTTGGAATGTCTTGCCGGCTAAAGGATTTTTTGAAGGGACGATTAGAACATTTGACCCTGAAGTACGCCTATCTGTTATTGATAAATTCACGAAAGTTGTTCAAACAACCGCGGAGCAATTTGGAGCAGAAGTGGATATTATCTGGGGCAATTCACCTAAAGTGACTTTTAATGACGCAACTATCACACCATTGATTTTTGAGAATTCTAAAAAGTTTGCAGAAGTTATTGAAACCTTACCATCAACAGGTGGTGAAGATTTTGCAACTTATCAAGAAAAAATCCCTGGGGTATTCGCCTTTGTAGGATCAAATGGAGCAGAGCAAGCACCAGACTGGCACCATGATGATTTTATCGTACGTGATGAAGCTTTGCCAGTCGCAGTTAATTATTTTGTTGAAAGTGCTCTTTATTTGTTGGAGTATTATGGAGAAAGCTATGCCTGAAAAAACAATCCGCATGAGTCCTGCTGAGTACATCAATAAAAAGGAATTTAAAAACAATTACCTCAATTGCTAGAAAGTCATGGTGTCAAAAATCCGATTGTATTAACCGATGAAACAGTTTATCCAATTATTGAAGAGTATTTACCAGATGGCTTTTTAAAACATTATCCAGTTGAATTTTTTGGTGAATATTGTACCTTTGAAGAAATCGAAAGATTGACTAAAAAATTTCAAAATGATGATGCACTACTTGCTTTTGGTGGAGGGCAATTGATTGACACCGCCAAAGTTGTCTCTGATAATTTAACCATTCTAGTTTTTAATAGTCAAACTGTACCTTCTAATTGTGCAGCAATGACTACTAAAAGTATTATTTATTCGAAAGAACATGAAAAAATAGCTAATATTCGACATAAAAAAGCTGTAGATGTTGTTCTGCTAGAACCAGATATCTTGATAAATGCACCAAAAGAATATATTTTATCTGGAATTGGTGATACTTTAGCGAAATACTATGAAATGAGACAGCGTATCACAAATGATAAACTGGATAGTGTTACCTCAAGGATAGGACGTTTTTTATCGAATTATGTCGTGAAGAAATGCTGAAAATTACTGATTTAGAGGAACTTAGCGAAAAGGATTTAATTAACTTATTTGATACTATATTCCTCGTTGCTGCTTCTGTTGATGGTATTTCTGATCTTGATGGTCGAAGTGTTTTAGCCCATGCTTTCTATAATGCTTATGTTAAAATTCAACCACATTATAAAAAGACCCATGGTGAAGCAGTAGCTCTTGGAAATTTGTTTCAAATTATCATTGAAGGGAAAAAATAAGAACATTTACGTCAAGAGATTGAGTCTTATCATAAGACTATTGGACTTCCTTGGACACTTAGAGAATTAGATTTAACTGCGGATAATGAGCTAAATGAGCTTGCAGATTACATTACTCGAAAATCTGATGTTCGAGTTCAGTCGGTTTTCCCTGATTTGGAATTAAATAGAGCTCATTTGGCTTTAGAAGAAATTCGAGGTTAATTTATGAAGATTGAAGGAGCAAAGCGAGTTCAAGTAAGGTCGAAACATTTTACATCTTATCAGCAAGAATAAATCAGAAAATTAAAGCAATAAGGTAAAAATGTTATCAACCTTGGAAGAGGGAACCCTGATCAGGAAACATTTCCAGAGATTATAAATCATTTAAAAAGTGCGATAGATGGAGTTACTAATCAAGGATATCCACCTTATGGCGGAAAAGCAACCCTAAAGAAAGCAATTATCAAATTTTATGATGATGAATATGGAGTAAAACTCACAGAAGATGAGGTAACCATTAAAGGAAGCAGGTTTTGATGTCGTTGATTCTGAAGGAACTTTTTTCTTGTGGTTTAAATTACCTAAACGTTTTTCTGACGATGTTTCTTTTGTTGATTCACTTTTATTTGAAAAGCGAGTTGCTTTAATTCCTGGTTCTACATTTGGAAAAAATGGAGAAGGCTATTTGCGATTAAGTCTAGTTTCTGATTTAGGATATATTGAAGAGGAAATTTGTCGCCTCATCGATTTTGTAAATGAGAATGGTTAGGGAGTAAACGAATGAATGTAACTAAACAAATCATAAAAGTGCTTCAAAAGGATGTTAGTCAGTCCTCACAATACAAAGAATCGTTAGATGTTTCCAAAAATGCCTTTTTAGATTATATTGCAAGTTATTCTGCGGGATTACAGTCGCCTAAGAATCAAGAAATAGTCAAGGATTTGGCAAGTAGTGAAGATACTAAACAAATTTTGTTAACGTCCTACAGCACATCTAGAGTTCAATTAGCACTAATTTTAGGGTACCTAGCACATTATGAAGATTTAGATGATGTTCAAGCGAATTTCCGAGGTCACCCAAGTGCAGTTATTTTCTCAGCTCTTCTATCTGTAAGCGATAAAAATGATAGTTTTAAAAGAATGTTAGAGTCCTACATTCAAGGAGTCGAATTTGCTGGGAGACTCGGACAACAATTTCATCCTCATCATGTTAATCAAGGTTGGCATTCGACTGCAACTATTGGCTGCATAGCAGCTGCTGTTGCAATAGGCTATTATAAAAAAGTTTCAATAAATGACTTTACTTGTCTATTATCTCTAACCACTAGTCAGGCAACAGGTTTTTTATATCAAGAAGGAACTAATGGTAAGCCTTTAAATGCAGGTTTTGCAGCAAGGAATGCTGTTCAAGCTTATGAACTTGTGAAAGTGGGTATGACGGCTTATGATGATGTTTTTTCTTCCGATAAAGGTTGGACTCAAATAATAAATCAACAGCGCTTAGATGTTGATAAGCTGTTAGAAAATTGGTTAGAGCCTTCACAAATTTTATCTCCTGGTCTGTGGTTTAAACAATATCCGTTTTGTTCAGTAGCCAATGGGGGATTTGATTTAGCTCAAAAAGCACACAAATTAGGATTAAGAACGGCAAATATTTCGAAAGTGGATGTACATTTTTCTTCTACTGGAGATAAGGCGCTTACATATCGATATCCTAATATTAAACTTGAAGGAAAATTTTCAATTGAATATATCTTATGGTTAACATTAGAAAAAGGGAGTGTTGATCTGACAGATTTCACAGAAGAAGAAACTTCAGATGATTTTTTTAATTTTGCTAAAAAAGTGGTACGACATAATGATTTAGAGGGTGATAATACTACCCGTCCAGTACGTTTAGTAATTAGAGAAGCTGACAAAATCAAGTTTGATCAGTTAGAACAACATCCTAAAGGTTCACCTAATAATCCTTTGTCACCTAAAGAACTTCACCTTAAGTTTAAAAGGCTAACAAAAGGACATTTAGAAGAGCTTTATCGTTATGTGACGACTGGTGAAATTAGTAATACATCGGAAATTTTTGAAAGATTGTCAAAAAACTACTAGAAAGAGATGTGGTATGACATATCAATTGTTATCTGATAACTTTTTTGAAGAGCTAACGTCTTTATACCATAAAGCGTATGCTGAAAATGAAAAGTTAGGAATTCATTTTAAAGCTGGTACAATCAGCACTTTCGAAGTTTCGCAAGCTATTCAAGCATCTCCAACTTTTATTAAAACGGTTGATAATCGGATTGTTTCAACTATTTCTGTAAGGTTGCCTTGGTCAGAAAATCCTGGTCCATTCTCTCTACCGCATTTAGGGTGGATTGCAACGGATCCTGAGATGCAGGGACATGGGTATGCTAAGAATTTGATTACGGAAGTTATTGAAGAGTATATTATAAAGGATTTAAAGGCTCCTGCTGTTACTCTAGGTACAGCACTAGAGCATCCTTGGTTAATTGAAACCTATGAAAAAATGGGATTTCAATACTTAGATGAAAAACAGCTATTTTCTGACCATAAAACAGTTTATCTAATTAAAATTTTTAATAGAAATGCTCTTTCAAAAGTTAAGAATGAAAATCTGCAAGCTCTACTAAAGGAGAATAAAAATGAATTTTAGTTGGGAATATTTCTTTGAATTATTTCTAAAATTACCTGCCTACATACCAGTAACTATTTTTATTGCTATTTTTTCTATGATTTTGGCAATTTTAGTAGGAGCTTTGATGACATGGTTTCAGTTATCAGGTCACAAATTTTTGAAATACTTTGCTAATGCTTATATTTCTTTATTTCGTGGTATGCCAACCCTTGTTCAATTATTTTTGATTTTTTATGGACTACCTCAACTATTTCCGGTTTTCCAAGGTATGACAGCTATTACTGCAGCTATTGGCGGACTAGGCTTAAAACAGTCAGCATATTTAGCTGAAATCTTTAGAGCAGCTGTAAATTCAGTTGATAAAGGGCAAGTAGAAGCAGGTCAAGCACTTAACATTCCTGGGTGGAAAATTTTCCTACATGTTATTTTACCTCAGGCAACATTAAATGCCCTGCCTGCTACTGGTAATACATTTGTTAGTTTACTAAAAGAAACATCGTTAGTATTCACATTAGGAATAACAGAACTATTTGCACATGCAAAAATGGTCGCGGGTACTTCACTACGTTACTTTGAAACATATCTAGCTGTTGGTCTTTTATACTGGATTATGATTATCATCTATACTTGGTTGCAAAGTATTTTCGAAAAAGATTTAGCAGCACCATATAGGAGGTCAGTAGATGAGTCTAATTGAGTTGAAAAATTTAGAAGTTAAGATAGGAAATAAAGAAATTCTTAAATCCATCAATCTTTCTATTGAAGCTGGAACGGTTACAGCTTTTGTTGGACCGAGTGGTTCAGGGAAAACGACTCTGCTAAGAATTATAAATCTTCTCCAACTACCCTCTTCAGGGAAATTGAAAGTTGGAAATACAGAAGTGACTGGTGGAAAAATTTCAAAAAGTGATATTCATGATATCCGCAGTCACTCTACCATGGTATTTCAACAGTTTAATCTTTTCAAGAATTATACAGTCTTACAAAATGTTGTCCAACCTTTAATTTTAAGTGGACGCTTTTCTAAGAAGGAAGCAGAGGCTGTTGCTCATGAATCTTTAGAAAAAGTGGGATTAGCAGCATTTGAATCACAATATCCAGTAACATTATCTGGAGGACAACAACAGCGGGTAGGCATTGCCAGAGCTATTGCGCTTAAACCTGACATAATTCTTTTTGATGAACCAACTTCGGCTCTTGATCCAGAAATGGTTGATGGGGTATTGCAAGTTATTGCAGCCTTAGCAAAGGAGAAGATTTCAATGATTTTGGTAACTCATGAAATGGAGTTTGCTAGAAAAATTGCTGATAATGTTGTTTTTATTGAAAATGGTGAAATTTTAACACAAGGGCCGGCTAATTTGTTGTTATCTAATGATAGTAGCCACGATCGAGTTCGCTCCTTCGTTAGCTCGCTGTATCGTGGTTCATTAGAAAGTTCAGCATTGTAGAAGGAGGGAGAAAAAGTGACTAGTGTTTTAGATTCTATATTGATGCAAAATAATTTCTCAACTCCTGAGATTAGAGCAATTTGGAGTGATGAAAATAAGATTTCTAAACAATTGAAAGTTAAAGCGGCTCTTGCCAAAGTAGAAGGTGAGCTGGGAGTCATTCCAGAAACAGCAGCAAAAAAGATTGTTGAAAAAGCTAAAGTAGAAAATTTTGATCTTTTATCCTTACAAAAAGAAAGTGCTGAAAAGCGTCATTCTTTAATTGCTTTAATTCATGCACTCCAATCAGCTGTAGGAGCTGAAGAGGGAGAATTTGTACATTATGGTGTTACAACTCAAGATATTGTTGACACTAGCATAATGTTGCAAACTAAAGAAGCGTACAATATTATCAAAAATCATTCTGAAAAGTTAATTCGGACATTAGCGATTCTGACTAAGGAATATCGTTCAACTATTATGATGGGACGAACACATGGTATTCATGCTATTCCAATTACTTTTGGTTTTAAATTGGCAATCTGGCTGGATGAATTATTACGAAATCAAAGAAGGCTAGACCAGCTTTTAGATAATGGTGTATTTGTTGGTAGTATTAGTGGTGCAGTAGGTACTTATGCGGCATTTGCTGGTAGAGGTATTGAAATTGAAAAACTGACATTATCTGAACTGAATCTCTCTGTTCCAAATATTTCATGGCAACCTTCGCGAGATAGATTTTCAGAATTTGCTACAGCCCTTGGAATATATTCAGGGACATTGGGGAAAATTGGTCGTGAACTTTTTACACTCATGAAAACTGAGATAAATGAGATTCATGAACCTTTCCGTAAAGGAGAAGTTGGTTCGTCTACAATGCCTCAAAAACGCAATCCAGCTCTAATAGAAGGACTTGCAAGTTTAACTCAACCTGTCTTTTCGGATGTAAGTCTTATGTTACAATCTATGCTAATTGATGGTGAGCGCGATGCTATTCATTGGCGTAATGAATGGGTGGTCTTACCAGAAATCACTAGCTATTTGGATGCACAAATTGTTAACTTAACTTACATACTATCTGAGCTTGATGTTAATGTTGAGCAAATGCGGAAGAACCTTGAAATACAGGGAATTCTTCCCTATTCAGAACGTATTATGTTTGAATTAGGTAAAGTCATTGGGAAGCAGACCGCTCATGAACTTGTTTATCAAGCAGCAATGACGTCTATAGAAAATCACGAAGATTTTATTCATCTACTATACAAAAATTCACAAATTAGCTCGAATTTTAGCCGAGAAGAAGTTAATTCTTGGACTATACCAGAAAATAATATTGGAGAAAGTCTATCTAAGGTTGATCACATTTTGTCACAAGTAAATATTTAATTTAAAAGGAGGTTTTATTATGTCGCCGCGTAAAAAATCTATTATTGGTATTATTGTCGTTATTATTGTTGCTATCATTACTTACTTTGGTTATCAAACTGCTTCGAGAGGGAATAGTTCTTCTAAATCAAGCTCTTCATCAGATACACCTGTGTTAAAAGTTGCAACAACAGGTGTAAGTTTCCCTGGTTCATATAAAGACGATGATGGAAAACTTACTGGATTCGACGTAGAAGTCATTAAAGCGGTAGCTGATAAAATTGGTTATGATGTGGATTTCACCACTACTAGTTTTGATGGGCTTTTTGGTCTTTTAACTAGCCATAAAGTAGATGTTGTAGCAAGCTCTATTGCTATCACTGATGAACGTGAGAAAACTTATGATTTCTCTACACCTTACGCGACCTTCCAATATGGTGTTGTGACAAAATCTGATTCTGATTTGACATCAGTGGATGATTTGGATAATGCTACTATTGCAGCTACTGTTGGTTCTAATCAAATCAAAGTTCTCCAGAATTTCAATTCAACAATTCAAATTCAAACATACGATGATCGTGAAGCAGCACTTTCTGCAGTAACAAATGGACAAGTAGATGGTTATTCAAATGCAAAAACAATCTTATCAGCTATAATTGATCAAAAAGGTCTTGATTTAAAAATTCTTGATGGAGAAATTGAGGAAGAAAGTATTGCCATTGCATTTAATAAGGGCGAAGATGAAAAACTTCGAGAAAAAATTGATGATGCTCTTGCAGAACTTCAAAAAGACGGAACTATTTCAACGCTTTCAAAAAAATTTTTCTCAGGAATTGATGCAAGTTATCAAAATGATTAATAAAATTTTACTTTGAATCAATGGTTTTATAAAAAATTTCTTGTTGCTTACTCTTTAAAACTTTCCCTTTCAAACTAATGAAGTTTAGACTTATTACATTTTACAATTATACTGACATAAACAAGCGAAGTTGAGTGCACTTTTCCAGCTTCGTTTGTTTTTTTATAGCGGCATTTATTTTCCAGTAAAAGTCGTTTTTTTTGTGGAACAATGATAAAACGGAGTGTAAACTAAAAATTGTAAGAGAAGAACATGACTAAGAAAATTAGCGTCGGTAAGGCGCATAGTAAGATTATTTGGATGGGTGAACATTCCGTTGCTTATGGCTATCCTGCCATTGCGATTCCGCTTCAAGGAATTGAGGTTGAATGTCGTATTTATCCAGCTGAAGAAAAGATTCACTTTGATTGGTAACCACAAGTGCCGTCAACGTAAGTGGCTTTGAGGTTAAAGTCTTTGTCAAGTACGATAAAATCTGCTGCTCTGCCTTTTTTCAAGGAACCACAATATTGGTCAATCTTAGCCGATTTTGCTGCCACTTGAGTCGCCATCTGAATAGCTTCATGTGGAGTTGCAATGCCCCATTTGATGATATTTTGAACAGCGTCTTTGAGCTCCAAAATAGAACCAGCTAGATTACCGCCATCTTTTAGGCGCACAGTGCCGTCTTTGACAACAACAGGAAATTCACCGAGCATATAGTCACCATTTTCTCTACCACCGGCGCTCATGCAATCCGTAATCAAGGCGACATGGTCATAACCCTTGTGCTGCATGAGGATATGACAAGCAGATGGATGTACATGATGCCCATCACAAATCAGCTCCGCATAAGTATCTTCTAAATCAAGCACAGCACCAACCATACCAGGCTCACGATGATTGAGCCCACGCATACCGTTGTAAGCATGCACCCAGACATTTGCTCCAGCTTCAACAGCTGCTTTTGCCTCAGCATAGGTCGCATTTGAATGACCAAGGGCAACTACTACACCTTGCTTGGTCAATTCTCTGATAAAGTGCGACACTCCCTCACGCTCTGGAGCAACCGCTATCTTGGTCAAGAGCCCCTCAGCTGCTTTTTGCCAAGCAACAAACTCCTCTAAACTAGGATCTCGCATATAGTCTGGATTTTGAGCGCCCTTGTGCTTTTCTGTAAAGAAAGGACCTTCAAAAAAAATCCCTTGAATCTTAGCCCCTCTTTCACTCCCTTTGACACTAGTAATGGTACGGCAAATGTCCTCTAGTGTCTCAAAAGAAGCGGTCAGCGCTGTCGGCAAAAACGATGTCACTCCTGTGGACAACAGCGATTCACTCATCTTTTTGAGTCCTTCAGCCGAATTGTCCATGACATCATATCCGTCAAAGCCGTGGATATGTGTATCCACAAAACCGGGGGCGATACTCATCCCTGTGTAGTCAACGATTTCTTCATTTTCTCCAATACTTGCAGCCCACTCGCCAAAACAGCCATTCTGAACTTGCAAATAGCCTGCTGGTTTGACAACCGTTGGATAATAAAATGCATCTGCTTTAACGTAATACATAAAAAACCTCTCATTTTTAGCATTTATCGCAAACTTTTTGACACTCTCATTTTCAAAAAATTATGAAAACGTACATCATTTCATTATACGCTTTTCTCATTTTTGAGACAAGAAAAAAGAGACAGGTAGTCTCTTTTTGTATTTCTTTTGAATAGATTAGTCAAAAATTGATTTTTCTTTGAGGTTTTTAAGGACTATTTGCCAATCTTTTTCCTTGTCCCAGTCTGGTTGGCTGACAATTTGACTAGCCACTCGCCGAGCTTCCTCCAAGATAGCATAATCTTCCATGATGTCTGCTACTCTAAACTCTGGGATCCCAGACTGCCTAGTCCCAAAAATCTCACCTGAGCCTCGCATTTTGAGATCTGCTTCAGCCAGAACAAAACCGTCCGTGTTTTTCGTCATGATTTTCATGCGCTCTTTTCCACTATCTGTTTTGGGATTGGCGACCAAAATAGTATAGGACTGCTTATCGCCCCGCCCTACACGTCCTCTGAGCTGGTGTAACTGGCTAAGACCAAAACGATCAGCATCCATGATAATCATGATGGTAGCATTGGGGACATTGACCCCCACTTCGATGACTGTTGTGGAGACCAGAACTTGACTCTTTTGCTCCTTAAATGCCTGCATAATACTGTCCTTTTCCTCAGCTGACATGCGCCCATGCATGAGAGAAACCTCGGCGCTGTCCTCGAAATAATGGCTCAATTCTTCATACAGAGCGGTTGCATTTTTCAAATCAAGCGACTCAGACTCTTCTATCAGTGGCGAGATGACATAGGCTTGCGCTCCTTTTTCTAGCTCTTTTTTGAGCCAGGCAAGAACCGTACTTAGTTGCTGATGTGTAACCCAGCGTGTAATGACAGGCTTGCGTCCTTCTGGCAATTCGTCAATAATAGAAACATCCATCTCCCCAAAAGCAGTGATCGCAAGCGTCCGTGGGATGGGGGTCGCTGTCATCATCAAAACATTAGGATTTTCGCCTTTTTCTCTCAAGATGCGACGTTGATTGACTCCAAAGCGGTGTTGTTCATCTATGATAACAAGTCCTAACTTATGATAAGTAACACTCTCTTGAATAAGAGCATGCGTACCAACAATCATCTGAACACTTCCATTTGCAGTCTTCTCAAGAGCGGTATCTTTAACTTTCTTTTTCATGCCAGATGTCAAAATAGCAATTGAAAGCTCTGGAAACAACTGAGTCAAACTCTCATAATGTTGCTCTGCTAAAATCTCAGTGGGAACCATAAGAGCCGACTGAAAACCAGCTGTATAAGCTGCATACATAGCAAGACTTGCAACAATCGTTTTCCCCGATCCGACATCCCCTTGCAGTAGACGATTCATATAGCTAGGTGATTGCATATCGTATAAAATTTCTTGTAAACTACGTTGCTGCGCACTTGTCAGTGAAAAAGATAAGGATGCCTGTTTAGCATTTAGCTTATCCTGGTTATAAAGTAGAGTTAAACCATGCTGTTCTGATTTTCGATAGGCTTTTAAGACTTGCAAATTCATCTGAAAATAAAAAAGTTCTTCAAATTTCACACGTCGTAAAGCCTGTTTATATTCTGCTAAATCCTTGGGAAAATGCATGGCAGTAATAGCTTCTTTGCGTGAGAAGAGGCGGTATTTATCAATGAGAATAGCAGGTAAGGTCTCTGCTAAAGCCTCTAAAACGCCACTCTCAAAGGCAGTTTTGATTGCTTTAACGAGAGTTGCTTGCGTGACTCCTTGCGTGAGACGATAGACAGGCTGCATGTCCTCTTGGACTTGCGCTAAGAGCTTGATAGCAGTCAGAGCTGTCTTTTTGCTATCCCATTTACCAAAAATAGCTAGGTCATTTCCCAAGTGTAACTTGTCTTTGAGATAAGGTTGATTGAAAAAGCTAACGCTTATCACCGCCTCACCTTGCTTCAGCTTAAAACTCAAGCGATTCTTATGACGTCCATAATACTGAAGATTAGCTGGTGTCACTAAAGTACCTGTCACTACTGCTTTTTCACCATCTTGCAGCTCAAAGACAGATCGTGCCTTATAGTCCTCATAACGAAAAGGAAAGTACAACAAAAGATCTTCTATCGTAACAATTCCCAACTGCTGAAACTTTTCAGCAGATTTGGATCCAATCCCTTTGAGAGATGTCAGAGGAGATGTCTCACTTATCATGTGTCTGTTCCTTATAAAAGCGTGGAATGCGGTCGCTCAGCAAACATAATACCTCGTAATTTATCGTATGCCGTTTATCAGCTACATCAGTTGCTGTGATTTCCTTATAACCATTTTGACCAATTAAAGTGACCGAAGTACCTAGAGGATAAACTTTGGGCAAGCGAATCGTTATCTGATCCATGGACACGCGCCCAACAATCTCACACCATTGCCCATCTACCAACACTTTAAAACCTTGCATATCACGCGTCCAACCATCTGCATAGCCGATTGGAACTGTGGCAATCACTTCTTTTTCTTGACTGCGATAAGTCGCACCATAGCCAACCGTCGCATTTTTTTCAATCGTCTTGACATGTACAATACTAGAGGTCAACTCCAATGCAGGCTGCAAGGGATAAGGAAGTGCTAACTCTCTTCCACTTGGATTGAGCCCATAGATGACAACACCTAGACGAACAGCACTAAAGATAGTCTCACTATGCCAAAGACTTGTCGCTGAATTACTTGCATGAATGCGCTTAGGGCAATCGCTTAATTCCGATAATATTTGTTTAAAAGTAGCTAATTGCTGTTCAAAGTATTGCGTATTCGACTCATCAGCAGTAGCAAAATGAGTAAACACTCCCTCAACCAAAGCACCTGCAACTTTTAGAGAAGTTATCAAGCGATTAGCGTCCGCACTGCTACGCACACCGATACGCCCCATTCCAGAGTCAATCTTGATATGGCAACGTAATCCAGCTAGCGATACTCCCTCATGCTCAGCAAGAGCGATCCAGTCAAGGCTGGCTACAGTCAGCACGATGTTGTATTCTTTGACATAGTCTAGCTGATTGGGCGTGACAACACCTAACACTAAGATTTCTTTTGTGATGCCTGCTAGCCTCAACTCCACTGCTTCATCGATATTGGACACGCAAAAACCATCTACACGAGCTTCGACTGAGCGTGCGACAGCAACCGCACCATGTCCGTAAGCGTTTGCCTTGACCACAGCATAGACAAATGTCCCATTTGAAATATGCTCTTTAACACTATCAATATTATGCGCAATAGCTGTCAAATCAATAACAGCTTGCGTTGGTCTATGAATGCTTGAAATCATTTTATTTCCTCCAAAATAACACTCGCTTGTACGAAAGAGCCGCTGTGAGAAATAGAGAGCCAAGACTTTCCAGAAAAAGGAGAGCTGGCAATATAAGGAGCACCTAAATCATCATTTAAGACTTCAATATCTTGAAAACTCATTTGTCCGATACCTGTCCCCATCGCCTTGGCAAAGGCTTCTTTTGCTGCCCAGCGCCCTGCCAGATATTCTGCTTGACGTTTTTGTGAACTCAACTCCATAAAACGCTTTTGTTCTTTTAAAGTCAAAACCTTTGAAACAAAGCTTCTTTTACGCTCATAGGCTTTCCACACTGTGCTAATCTCCTGTAAATCAATACCATGTCCAACTATCATAACATTTCCTTATCAGCTTTTACAAATGCACCATCAATCAATAAAGGCTAAATCACCTCTCTACTAGGGACTTAGCCTTTCCTTTTCTCTTACACAAACATCAAAATCAGCTTTCAAATGAATCATGACTCAGCGTTGCATAGATTTCACGGAGGAGTTTTTCCGTTTTATCCCAGCCAAGGCAAGGATCTGTAATCGATTTACCAAAAACTTCTGGATGATCTTGACGTCCATCCTCCAAGTAAGACTCAATCATAAAGCCACGAACATAGCGATTGATTTTTTCATTCCAGTCACGGTTCATTAAAGTCTGACGCACAATACGGATTTGCTCTAAATAATGTTTCCCAGAGTTATCATGATTAGTATCAATGACGATGAATGGATTTTCCAGACTCATACCCTCGTACTTTGCGATTGCTTTGAGCAAATCATCGTAATAATAATTTGGAATGTTATCACCATGTTCATCTAGTGCACCACGTAGAATGACATGAGCTAAAGGGTTACCATCTGTTTCCACTTCAGCATTTTGGTAAATGAAATTCTGTGCGTTTTGTGCAGCATAGACAGCATTAAACATGACATTGAGATTACCAGAGGTTGGATTTTTCATTCCTGTCGGTACATCAATCCCTGACGCCACAAATCGATGCTCTTGATCCTCAACAGAACGTGCACCAATAGCATGGTAAGACACCAAATCGTCCACAAGACCAAGGTTAGAAGGGTAGAGCATCTCGTCAGCAGTCGTCAAGCCAGTCTCTGTAATCACACGATAATGAAGATGACGGACAGCAGCCACACCATTGATAAGATCAGGTAACTTAGAGGTATCTGGCTGATGCATAAGCCCCTTGTAGCCATCACCATTGGTACGTGGTTTTGCAGTATAAACACGCATAACGATGAAAATCTTATCCTTGACTTCATCTTGCAAACGAGCTAAGCGCTTGGCATACTCAAGCACAGCTTCTTCATTGTCTGACGAACATGGTCCAATAACGAGAAGCAAACGATTATCTTGTCCTTTAATGATGTTTGCAAGCTCTTTATCGCGAGCTTTCTTACGAACCAGAAATTCCCCTTCAAGTTTTGATAATTCTTTGACCTGTGCAATATTGATAGTTGCACTTTTTCGATGTATTCCCATTCCTCTATTTGCTTTCTAAAGTTGTGTAAATTTCACGAACTAAGGCTTCTGTTTTATCCCAACCAAGGCAAGGATCTGTAATTGACTTACCAAAAACTTCTGGATGATCTTGACGCCCATCCTCTAGATAAGATTCAATCATAAAGCCACGAACATAGCGTCTGATAGTGTCACTCCAATCACGATTGATAAGAGTTTGACGAACGATACGGATTTGCTCTAGGTATTGCTTTCCTGAATTGTCATGATTGGTATCAATAACGATAAAGGGATTTTCAAGTCCTTGTTTATGGTATAAATCAATCGCCTCTAAAAGGTTGTCATAATAATAATTAGGGATGTTCTTGCCATTTTCATCAAGAGCTCCACGTAAAATTGCATGCGCTACAGGATTTCCACTGGTTTCCACTTCCTCATTATTGTAGAGGAAAGTCTGTTTATTTTGGGCAGCATAAATCCCATTATACATTACTTTAAGGTTACCTGATGTTGGATTTTTCATTCCTGTTGGAACATCAAAACCAGAAGCTACAAAACGGTGCTGTTGATCCTCAACAGAACGCGCGCCAATTGCTACGTAAGACACTAAATCTTCAACCAAAGGCCAATTTTCTGGATAAAGCATCTCATCGGCTGTTGTCATCCCTGTCTCTGTAATGACACGGTAATGAAGATGGCGAACTGCTTTGATTCCGTTGATGAGACTAGGAGCAGCGTCTGTATCTGGTTGATGCATAAGACCTTTGTAACCATCCCCATTAGTACGAGGTTTGGCTGTGTAAACACGCATTACCATAAACACACGATCTTTGACTTCTTCTTGTAACTGGGCGAGGCGCTTCGCATACTCAAGAACAGCCTCTTCATTGTCTGATGAACATGGTCCAATGACCAACAATAGACGATCATCCTCACCTTTGATGATGGCCTCTAACTCTCGATCACGCTTTTCTTTTTGAACTAATGATTCTTGACTTAACTTTGAGATGCTTCGCACCTCATTGACATCGATTTTAGGACTGAGTGATTTAAATGACATAGAAACTCCTCTAATTTATTACTCTTGTAAAGTGTTTTTTATTATACCATTTTTAGGAGGAGTTTTGGATGAATTGTTAGAATTTTCTGCAACTCCCTAAAATTGCTTACGCCCATGACAATTTTTGTATTTTTTCCCTGAACCACATGGACATAGATCATTGCGTTTCACATTTGTAAAATCAAGTTTTTCACCAGAAACGTTTGCCGCACTTGGTGCCTTAGCAGCGATATTAGAAGCCGCAGTTGTGGTAGCATGCGCTTCTGCACGCTCGCGCTCTTGCTCATGAATTTGCGCTTTCATCATGGTACGTGTCACATCAAACTCAATTGACCCAATCATATCTTGGAACATACGAAAGCCCTCTGATTGGTACTCAACAATTGGGTTATTTTGAGCATAACCACGAAGACCAACAGCATTGCGTAATTGATCAAGCGCATCAATGTGCTCTGTCCACTTATTATCAACAATCATAAGGATAAGCACCTTTTGAAATTCCAGTATCGCATCTGGAGTTGATAATTTCGCAATCTGCTGATCATAGACTTTCACTGCACGTTCATATAACAATTCTTTGATATCTTCATCTTTAAGATTACGTAGGTCAGAAACGGAAATAGAGGTCTCTGGCACAAGTGCTGAACGCGCAAAATTGACAATAGCTTTAAGCGCTTCATTGCGACTGTTACTTGCTCGACTGTGGCTATCAACAGCACGGTTGATAGTGCGTTGAATCATGGATTGAATTTCTGGTGTCAAGTCACGGTCAGCCACAATGACATTGTAGCGTTCACCGTAGATAATCTCACGCTGTTCACGCATGACATCATCATACTGCAAAACTTGCTTACGTGTATCATAGTTATTCCCCTCGACACGTCTTTGGGCAGACTCAACTTGACGTGTCAGCATACGAGACTTGATAACAGTGTCGTCATCGTTCATATTCATACGCTCAAGAACAGCCTTGATACGGTCAGAACCAAAGCGACGCATGAGCTCATCCTCAAGTGAGAGGTAAAATTGAGATTCTCCTGGATCTCCTTGACGCCCAGAACGTCCACGTAGCTGGTTGTCAATGCGACGGCTCTCGTGGCGCTCTGTTCCGATAACACAAAGACCTCCGAGCTCACGTACTCCTTCACCAAGCTTAATATCAGTTCCACGCCCTGCCATATTGGTAGCAATAGTAACAGCACCACGCTGACCAGCATTCATGATAATCTGCGCTTCTTTAAAATGGTTTTTAGCATTGAGTACTTCGTGAGGGATACCTGCTTGAACTAATTTTTTAGAAATTAAATCACTAGTCTCAACCGCAACTGTACCAACTAAGACTGGCTGTCCTTTTTGATAACGAGCACGAACATCCTCCACCACTGCATTAAACTTGGCATGTAGACTCGGATAAAGGAGATCTGGATGGTCAATACGAGCAACAGGGCGGTTGGTAGGAATTGGAATCACGCGCATATTGTAAATTTCACGAAATTCTTCTTCCTCTGTTTTACCCGTACCAGTCATTCCTGATAACTTACGGTACATACGGAACATATTTTGATAAGTGATAGAAGCGCTTGTTTTAGACTCTTCTTGGATAGGAACTGCTTCTTTAGCCTCAATAGCTTGGTGCAGTCCATCAGAGAAACGACGTCCCTCCATTGTACGCCCTGTAAACTGATCAACGATTAAAATCTCTTTTTCTTCGCTAACCACATAGTCAATATCTAAAATCATGATATAGTTTGCTCGGAGCGCATTGTCAATATAGTGTGTCAAAGCAACGTTATCAATATCATAAAGGTTATTAAGCTTAAAATAATCTTCTGCTTTATCAATTCCTGAGTCTGATAAACCGATAGTCTTAGTCGGAACATCAATAACATAGTCATCTTTATTGAGAGTCTTAACAAATTTATCTGCTCGGATATAGAGTTGATTTGTCTCAGAGCTAACAGGACCTGAAACGATAAGTGGTGTCCTTGCTTCATCAATCAAAACAGAATCCACCTCATCGACAAGCGCATAGTTAAGTGGACGTTGAACCATATCTTCTTGACGAACCACCATATTATCACGAAGATAGTCAAATCCGATTTCAGAGTTGGTCGAGTAAGTGATGTCACAGTTATAGGCTTCTCGTTTTTCAAACGGTGACTTAGCTGCAAGGTTAATCCCGACAGATAAACCTAACCAACTATAAACCTCACCCATTTCCGTTGCATCGCGCTCTGATAGGTACTCATTGACCGTAATAACATGGACTCCCTCACCTGATAAGGCATTTAGATAAACAGGCATAGTCGCCGTAAGCGTTTTTCCTTCTCCTGTACGCATCTCTGGAATATCTCCATGATGAAGCACAATCCCTCCCATAACCTGTACACGATAAGGAAAAAGTCCTAAAACCCGTTTAGCTGCTTCACGCACTACCGCAAAAGCTTCAGGCAAGAGAGCATCTAAACTTTCTCCATTTTGATAACGTTTCTTAAATTCTGGTGTTTTTGCCTGTAATTCCTCGTCTGAAAGAGCGCTCATTGCATCAGCATAAGATTCTACTTTCTTAGCTGTTCTTTCAAGTTTACGCAACTCGCCCTTATCATTTTCGACGATACTTCGTAGAAGATTTGCCATTCCTTTTCCTTTCGATAACTATACTTAATCATTTCATTTTATCACAATTGATACAGCTTTTCAAGAAAGTGGAGTCCTTTACAAAAGAAGGTTAGAGTTTCTCTAACCTTAATCTTTCTATGAACGCTTGTAATGTTGCAAAAAGCGTGTTAATTTTTCCTGTAAGACACTGAGTTCATCTATACGTGGCAAATACACGATTCTAAAGTGATCTGGTGTTGTCATATTAAAGCCACGACCATGTGTTAAAAGCACCTTTTCTTGCTTTAAAAAGTTAAGGACAAAATCCTCATCATCTTCAACATGATACCTATTTGTATCAATCTTAGGAAAAATATAAAGTCCGGCATTAGGTTTGATGGCAGATAGACCTGGAATATCCTTAATCGCTTCATAGATGAAGTTACGTTGCTCATACAAACGTCCTCCAGGCAAGAGCAATTCATCAGAGGACTGATATCCCCCAAGCGACGTTTGGATGACTTGCTGAGCTAGAACATTGGAACAGAGACGCATGTTTGAGAGCATGTTGAGCCCCTCTATGTAGCCTTTAACATGATGTTTAGGACCTGCAAGCGTCATCCAGCCTACACGAAAACCACAAATGCGGTGAGACTTAGATAAGCCTGACATCGTAACTGTAAAGACATCATCTGCAATAGAAGCAATCGTGATATGTTTTTTACCATCCATAACAAGGCGGTCATAAACCTCATCTGCAAAGATAATCAAATCATGCTGACGTGCAATAGCCACAATCTCCTCTAATAATTCACAAGGATAGACAGCTCCTGTTGGATTATTTGGATTGATAAGGACAATTGCCTTTGTATTCGATGTGATTTTTGACTTGATGTCTTGCACATCTGGAAACCAACCTGCTTGCTCATCACAAATATAATGCACAGCATTACCACCAGCTAAACTGATACAAGCTGTCCACAAAGGATAGTCAGGCATAGGAACTAAGACCTCATCGCCGTTATCAAGAAGGGCTTGCATAGACATAGAGATGCCCTCACTGACACCATTGACAACGTAAATATCTTCAATATCGACATGAACACCCTGAAGTTGATAATATTGCATAATTGCCTTACGAGCTGAAAAAATACCTTTAGAATCTGAATAGCCCTCAGAATTCCTAGCGTTCCTAATCAAATCACGAATAACCTCATCTGGCGCTTCAAAGCCAAACTCAGCGGGATTTCCAGTGTTTAAACGCAAAATTTTCTCACCATTTGCTCGCATCCGATTAGCTTCTTCAAGAACTGGACCACGAATATCGTAGGCAACATGTTCTAATTTGGATGATTTATCAAATACTTTCATACCTTCACCTCGTTTTCCCTATTATATCCTAAATTTTCTCAAAAGAGAATGATTTTTCATAATCTTGCTAAAATTTTTATTAGAAATTTAAGAAACATCGAGTAAATCGCTTTCAAGTTTTTCAAAAAAGGAGTATAATAAACATACAAAGTGAAGTTAAGGAGAAACAATATGTCTCATCATTATCAACATATTATGGTTGCCATTGACGGTTCTTACGAATCTGAATTGGCCTTTGAAAAAGGGGTTAATGCCGCGCTTAGAAATGGGGCTGAACTTATTTTAGCCCACGTCGTGGATACACGTGCCTTGCAAAGTGTGGCAACATTTGATACCTATGTCTATGACAAATTAGAGCAGGAATCTAAGGATGTCCTAGCAGATTATGAGCAGCAAGCTCGCAAAAGAGGGCTTGAAAACATTAAACAAGTCATCGAATTTGGAAATCCCAAAACCTTATTGTCGCATGATATTCCTGACAAGGAAAATGTCGATCTCATCATGCTCGGTGCTACAGGACTCAATACGTTTGAACGTTTACTTATCGGTTCATCATCTGAGTATATCCTCAGACATGCCAAAGTGGACTTGCTCATTGTACGTGATAGCGATAAGACATTCTAATCCATTTTGTTCCCACTTTACCCCAGCTGTTTCGTTTAGCAACTGGGGCTTTTAGGATTGTAGAATCTTTTTTGTTTTCTTTTTGAGAGATTATAATTCCTGTGAAACTAGTTTTCCAATTCTAACTCTACCATTCCCTCTTGCATTAAAAAGCTTTAATCTTAGTAAATACACGTTCCTAGATTTGATTTTTCACCTTGATTATGGTACTATCTCTTCATTAAAGACAGAAGAGGACAGCATTAGCGGAGAAAAGTAAGAGGATAGGCAGGATGATAGCTTGGGTAAAAAAAATACGAGAAGAGTATTTAGAGACTAGAATCCATTCTGGAGAGGATTTTTTAGAATGGTTTATCAAAAGAAAGATGACCTGGGGACAGAGATGGCTAGTAGTGATTATGCTTAACTTTATCGTTCAACCGTTGCTATGGAATATCAAATTTTTATTATGCCTTCTTGGCTTTATGCCCATCTTATTATTGTTTTATCTTTTGGGACAATTATTTTTTTGTGGGAGATTTCTGTATAATAGATTATTTGAAAAAAATAAAAAAGGCAACATTTCTGATAAAAGCAAATCATAACCACCCATGAAAACGAAACTTCATATTCTTTAACACTCAACTTATCGAGCGTAAAGAATATGTACTACATCAGACATTTTTACCCCACCAGAACCTGTAATAACAATACTCACCTCATGCTCATCTCATCTTTTAGAAAACAGCTACTTTCTCTTGTACCTTAGCAATCTAAGACTATCCTATTTTTTCATACGGACGACAACTTGACTATCCAATCACTGTAAAAGACAGCACTGATTGAGATGTGATTAACCGTGCGACTTTTTACGATTGCTATATCGACAAAGATGATTGCTATCACTTCATCATCACACATTCTATAGGTGATTGACAAGATGTAGGTGACAGAGTCTGAAATGCCTGTTCTAACAGACTTTATCATTGTTTATCTGACTGACGTCTTTGTTGAGACTTTGCTATAAACTTTAGGGACTTAGCAAGGCTTGTTACCAAGTTTAGCAGTGATACTCATCTCACTGTCATGGATGTCAACAACCCTAATTAAGAGAACAACAAAAAAACGCTTATGCTACTTGCAGAGGCGTTTTATAGTATTTGTTTTATTTAGAAGAGCGATTTTGGCTACGATTGAGTGCTTTTTGCAACTGACGATCAAGCTCTCGTTTAATCTTAGGCTCTGGTGCAAAGCGTTCTTCCCAATCGTCAGGTTTTAATACTTTGTGTGTCACAGGATCAAAATGAGCTTTACCATCAGGAAAGATTTTTCCCATATTTGCCTCGTGGACAGTATCAAACAAAGGTTTAGGATCAACACCCATCAGAACAAAAGAACCATAAGTCAGATAAAGCAAATCAACCAAAGCATCCACTTCGCCGACTAGTGGTGTTTCTGGGTGTGCTTTTGCTTGCACTTTCTTAGCTGCTTTATCCACTGCAACATGCAAATCTAAAACAGATTGTGTAAAGGTCTTTTTATCACCCTGACTAGCAGCATAGAGAAACTCAACGATTTCTTCCACTTTGAAATCCGCTCTATACCCTGCTTCTTTAGAAGCGTAAATCCTTGGTGTTTCGTTAGTGTCACCGTCCACTAACTCATGGAAATCTTTGACCTTGTTAAAGTTTACATCTTTACTATCAAAGCGAGTTTCATTGCCCAACTGAATAAGTCCATAGTGAGACAGGGCTTTAGCGATACCATCACTGTTGTTGCTAGCTGTCGTGTAATCAGCCAAAGCTTTAATCTTATCATCAGCATTCCCCATCGCAATTCCTAGACCAACACCAGATAGCATCTCAAGATCGTTTTCAGAATCACCAAATGCCATGACCTCAGAAAGGTCAAAGCCAAAGTAGCTACCAGCTTTTACAATCCCTTTTATCTTAGACTGTCCTTGACTAATGAAGTCCACCGAATAAGGGCTACTTCTTGTCACCTGAAGATGGGGAAATTCTCCTTTTATCTTCTTTGTAGACTCTCCTGATGCAACCATGACAATCTGAAAAATAGGTTCTCTTAGTAGCGTAAAGAGAGCCTTTGTGTTTTGTGGCTTAAATCGCCTAAGCAAATGTTTAAAACTCCGCCCAACCGTTTTAATCATTCGACGAGGGATTAGACTACTCACCCATTGTCCAAAACGACTCGTTCCAAGTCCAATAATACCAGATCCAACAAGCCCAGATGCCGTCCCTAGTGAAATATCACATCGCTTTTCAGAAGCATAACGAATGACCCGGTAAACAAGTGAACGCGAAATCGGATTTATGAAAATAATCTTATCTCGTGTATAGATATACTGACCATTGTAGGTGATAGCTATATCTAACCCTAAATTCTCTAAATACGGTTGCACAAAACTAGGCCCTCTACCTGTCGCTACACCCACTATAATTCCTTGCTCTTTTAAAATCGAAATAGCAAGATGTGTCGATTTTTGCACATTCTTACGATCGTTGAGAAGAGTACCATCAATATCAAAAAATACTGCCTTAATTGCCAAAATAGTTCTGCCCTTTTCCAATCAGTATCAACATATATTGCCTTTTTCTATTATACCTACTCAGGTAACATTTGTCATCTTTATTTTCTTTTCTATGAGCTTTGCTTTTTATACTAGCAAAATCTTTTTTGGCAAATGGGTGGTTAGAGGCTTTCTTTCTATGGTAAAATAAAAAAACAGTATGAAAGGATAAATAATCATGAAACACATTCTTGTTCTCCACACTGGAGGCACTATTTCAATGCACACTGATACCAATGGACATGTCACACCTGAACATGACAATCCAATGAACCACGTTGCAGTACATTTAGAACACATCAAAGTAACGTCAAAGGACTTCTTCAATCTACCCAGTCCTCATATCACACCAAGACACATGTTAGCCCTCTACCATGAAATCAGAAAAGTAGCTAACCATTACGATGGCGTTGTCATCACACATGGAACAGACACATTAGAAGAAACAGCTTACTTTTTAGATACTATGTCTCTTCCTGATGTTCCTGTCATCCTAACAGGTGCTATGCGAAGTGCTAACGAACTGGGAAGTGATGGAGTTTACAACTATCTCTCTGCTCTTCGTGTTGCAAGTCATCATAAAGCTCGACATAAAGGTGTTCTTGTTGTCATGAACGACGAAATTCATGCAGCTAAATACGTCACTAAAACCCATACGACAAACGTTTCCACTTTTCAAACTCCTATTCACGGACCACTCGGTATCATCATGAAACATGATATCCTCTTTTTCAAATCCACCGAGGAGCGCATGCGATTCGATTTAGAGGCTATCTCTGGAACCGTTCCTATCATCAAAGCTTACGCAGGTATGGGTGATAGTGGTATCATCAGCTTTTTATCTGCAGACAATATCGATGGATTAGTTATTGAAGCACTTGGTGCAGGTAATGTGCCACCTAGAGCTGCTACTGAGATTGAAGAGCTCACAGCTCAAGGTGTGCCCGTTGTGTTGGTTTCTCGATGCTTTAATGGTATCGCTGAGCCTGTTTATGCGTACGAAGGCGGTGGCGTAAGACTACAAAAAGCAGGAGTTATGTTTGTCAAAGAACTAAACGCTCCAAAAGCTAGACTAAAACTTCTTATTGCTCTCAATGTCGGTCTCAAAGGAGAAGAGCTCAAAAATTATATTGAAGGCTAATTAAAAGGACTGAGTTAACCCAGTCCTTTTAATACACCGTCTAGCGCTCTGCAATCTTTTTAGCCAGTGCAAAATTACCAAGTGTCGCTGAACCATTTTCTGCAATAGCAGGGGTTACAATATAATCATGAACATCTGGTGTAGGAAGATAACCGTTCATCAAGCTTTCAAATTTTGCACGTACACGAGTGAGCATGTGTTCTTGTGCCATAACGCCACCACCAAATACTATAACTTGGGGACGATAGAGAAGTGTTGCCTGAACAGCCGCTTGAGCAATATAGTAAGCTTGAATATCCCAAACCGTTGCATGTGAATCAATCAACTCACCACGAATACCTGTTCGCGCCTCTAAGCTTGGTCCTGCTGCCAAACCCTCTAGACAACCATTGTGAAATGGGCAAGTTCCAACAAAGTCATTGGCAAGATCTTGCGGATGAACTGCAACATAAGTGTGCCCTGCCTCAGTATGTCCTGTACCACCGATAAACTCACCATGCTGAATAGCACCTGCACCAATCCCAGTTCCTATCGTATAATAAACAAGACTATCAACACCTGTTCTCACCATAGACTCACCATAAGCAGAACTATTAACATCTGTTGTAAAGTAGAAAGGCACTTTAAATTCTTTTGAAATGAGACCTACCAAATCCACATGTGACCAATGTTCTTTTGGTGTTTTCGTGATGTAACCGTAAGTGCTAGAATTCGGATCAATGTCAATCGGACCAAACGATCCGATGGCAACACCTACCAAGTCCTTCTCAAAACGTTTGAAAAAAGCTACTGTACGCTCAATCGTTTCATAAGGCGTTGTTGTTGGAAATTGCACTTTTTCGACAATCTGAAAATCTTCATCTCCTACAGCACAGACGAACTTTGTCCCACCAGCCTCCACACTACCGTATAATTTTGCCATATTATTCCTCAAATCTTCTAATTTTAATTGTCCTTACGCTTTATTATAATGAAAACACAACCATAAAGCAAGAACTCTCTAAGCCCAAAAAGAGTTTGGGATATTATACCTCAAACTCTTTTCTTGATAAGATCATTTCACTGAAAGAAGGTTGTCTCCTACAGCTATTTTCCCATTAGCTAGTGGAGTTACTTCTTCATAATCAGCTGTGTTTGTCACGATGACCATAGTCGTGTCGTCAAGTCCAGCCGCCTTAATCTTAGCAGAGTCAAAGGTCCCAAGAACATCACCCTTTTTCACTTTTTGCTCTGCTTTTGCTTTTTGTTCAAAACCTTCACCGTCCATTGATACCGTATCAATACCAACGTGGATGAGAATTTCAGCGCCGTCGTCTGATTTCAATCCGTAAGCATGACCTGTTTCAAAGGCGATTTGAACGGTACCGTCAACAGGAGCATAAACCGTGTTTCCGCTAGGTTTAATAGCAATCCCTTTACCCATAGCTTCTGATGAAAAGACTGGATCATTAACAGAAGTCAGGGCAACTGTTTCACCATCAAGCGGGCTAACAATTGTTTCTGCTTTAACAAGCTTTTTTTCAACCGACACAACTACAGGTTGTTCAGTTGCTGCATCTGTCGCAACTAGGTCTGCTACCTCTGCCACAAATACGTTTGCAGCTTTTGTTTTACCATAAAAGTAAGTAAAAGCAAAGGCAAGAACAAATGTAATCAACTCAGCAACAACATACATTGGAATCGATTTTGCATTGATAGAAAGAAAACCAAGGAAACCAGCCGAACCGAGAGAAACGGCTGCAACTTTTGTCAAACCTGCAAAAGCTGCACCAACAGCTGAAGCTACAAGGGCACAGAAGAATGGGAAGCGGTATTTCAAGTTAACCCCAAAAAGAGCAGGCTCTGTAATACCCAAAAGAGCTGATACCCCTGAAGATGATGTCAGACCTTTCATTTTCTTATTCTTTGTCAAGAAGTAAATAGCAAAAGTAGCTGCACCTTGTGCAACGTTTGCCATTGAAGCAACAACAAAAATAAAGTCTCCGTTACCTGTTCCTTCTCTCCAAGCTGATAGCAATTGTGTTTCAATAGCAGGAAACGATTGGTGAAGACCAGTCATAACAATTAGCGAGTAAGTGCCACCAAAAATAGCCATACCGATAAATCCAGTTGTGTTGTACAACCATACAATCACATCTGTAATACCATTTGAAATAAGCAACATCACAGGTCCCACCACAGTAAAGGTCAAAAATCCTGTAATCATTACTGATAACAATGGTGTAAATGTAAAATCAACAGCTGAAGGCAATTTTTTGTGGAAGAACTTCTCAAGATGAGCCAAGATATAAACAGCTGCTAAAACTGGGATAACTTGATAAGCGTAATTCGTTTGACTGACGTGTAATCCAAAGATGTTCCAATATTCGGCAGAAGCACCAAGGTCACGTGTTGTCATAATCATACCAATAGCTGCTCCAAGGAACTGGTTAGCTCCAAAGCGCTTAGCCGCTGAAATACCCACCAATACTGGAAGATAGATAAACGGTGCTGCTGACATGACTTGAATCATATTTGAGATACCCTCAATAGCTGGGTACTGCTCAACAAGAGACTTAGCACCAAACAAGCCTGCAGAAGTCAGGAAGTTATTAAGTGCCATCAAAAGACCACCTGCAACGAGGGCAGGGATAATCGGAACGAAGATATCAGACAAAAGTTTGATGAAAGCCATCAATAGATTTGTCTTTTGACCTTCGGTAGCAATTTTTTTCAAATCATCTGTTGAAACTTCTTTAAGACCTGTTTCTTTTATCAACTCAGCATAAACAAAGTTAACATCACCAGGCCCAATGATAACTTGGTACTGACCATCTGTTTTAAATGTTCCTTTGACATCATCATCTGCATCAAGAGCAACTTGATTGACTTTGCTGTCATCTTTTAGAACAAGGCGTAAACGAGTTGCACAGTGTGCCGCTGCAACGAGATTATCCTTACCAACGGCAGCGATAACCTCTTTGGCTACTTTAGGGTAATCCATTTAATATCTCCTTAAAAATTTTTCCTCTCGTCGTGAAAGCGTTTCACGAACTCACTCTTTTATTTTATCACCTTTTGGCAATATGTCAAGCGTTTTGCAGAAATTTATTTTTTTAACAGTAAAATGTTGATTTTTCAAGAGAAAACGTTTACCATATGCATATAAGATTTTAATTTTTTGGAGAGTAACTTATGAATTTACCAACAGAGGTGCGCTATCGCCCTTATGCGGACTGGACAGATGAAGAAATAGTAGCTATAAAAGAAAATATGGCAAAATCACCTTGGCATGCTACTTATCATATTGAGCCTAAGACAGGGCTTTTAAACGACCCAAATGGTTTTTCTTACTTTAATGGAAAGTACCATCTTTTTTACCAAAACTGGCCTTTTGGTCCTGCCCACGGTCTCAAACAGTGGGTACACACTGAAAGTGATGATTTGGTTCACTTTAGAGAAACTGGTATCACACTCAAACCAGATACAGAGCACGATAGCCACGGCGCATACTCAGGTAGTGCTTATCCTATCGGAGACAATCTTTTCCTCTTTTATACTGGCAATGTCCGAGATGAAAATTGGGTACGTGACCCTCTTCAAATCGGAGCCTTTATGGATAAGAAGGGCAATATCACCAAATTCAAAGATGTTCTCATCCAGCAACCCTCTGATGTTACAGAGCATTTCCGTGACCCTCAGATTTTTAACTATAAAGATCAACTCTATGCTATCATTGGCGCTCAAAGCTTAGACAAAAAAGGATTTATCAAATTATATAAGGCTATAAACAATGACGTTCATAACTGGATATTTGCCGGTAATCTAGATTTTACTGGCACAGGCAGCGAGTATATGATTGAGTGTCCAAATCTTATCTTTGTAGATGACCGTCCTGTTCTTATCTACAGCCCACAGGGATTGGATAAAGCAGAACTCGCTTATGATAACATCTACCCTAACACATATAAAATAGCTGACAGTTTTGATCCTGAAAAAACAAAACTCATCAATCCTTCTACTATCCACAACTTAGATTATGGTTTTGAAGCTTATGCTACACAAGGTTTCAATACACCAGACGGACGTGCGTTTATCGTCAGCTGGATTGGTCTACCTGATATTGACTATCCAACTGACAAATATGATTATCAAGGCGCTATGAGTCTTGTGAAAGAACTGACTATCAAAGATGGCAAGCTTTACCAATACCCAGTCTCTACTATGGCAAACTTGAGACAAAGCAAAGAGACTTTTTCTGACAAGCAAACGACCAACAATACCTACGAACTTGAATTGCAAGTTCCAGCAAAAACAAAAGCTGAAATCATTCTTTTTGCTGATAAAAATCAAAAAGGATTACGACTCTGTATCGACACCAAAACAGGAATGTTTGAGCTTGACCGCTCTCAAGCAGGGGAGCAATACGCCACAGCATTTGGAAATATTCGCACCTGTCCTATCGCTCAACAAGAGTGCACTCTCAATATCTTTGTCGATAAATCCATTATTGAAATCTTTATCAATAAAGGCGAAAAAGTGCTCACCAGCCGTATCTTTCCGTTTTCTCATCAAACAGGAATCACTTTGATACGGGGCAACGTTTCTGGAAAATACTTTGAGTTACATAAGTAGGATGGAATAAATATGGTTGCAAAATTGACAGACGTCGCAAAATTGGCCGGAGTTAGTCCGACCACAGTCTCACGTGTTATCAATAATAAGGGATATTTATCTGAAAAAACTATCCAAAAGGTCCGAAATGCTATGCAAGAGTTAGGTTATAAGCCTAACAATCTCGCTCGTAGTCTACAAGGAAAATCTGCCCAGCTGGTGGGACTTATCTTTCCAAATATTAGCAATATTTTCTATGCAGAACTCATTGAACATTTAGAAATTGAACTATTCAAACAAGGGTACAAAACCATTATTTGTAACAGCGAAAACGACCCAAAAAAAGAGCGTGAATACCTAGAAATGCTGGAAGCCAATCAAGTTGATGGCATCATCTCCAGTAGCCACAATCTCGGAATTGGCGACTATGAACAAGTTGAAGCCCCTATTGTCGCTTTTGATCGTAATCTGGCGCCAAATGTCCCTATTGTTGCTTCCGACAACTTTGGAGGAGGTATCCTTGCGGCTAATACCTTACAAAAAAATGGTTGCCAGAAAATCATCATGATTTCCGGAAATGATAACTCTGACTCACCAACAAGTCTTCGCCAACTTGGTTTTTCCTATCACCTCAAAAAACAAGCCAGAATTATCCATATCCCGCATGATTTATCCACCATTAGACGAGAAATGCAATTAAAAACTACCCTAACAAATTACCAACCAGATGGTGTCTTTGCTTCAGATGATTTGACTGCCATGGTTATTATAAAGATTGCTAGACAACTGGGGTTAAGGATACCACAAGATTTAAAAATCATCGGTTATGATGGAACACAATTTATCCAAGACTATTATCCAAGACTCACCACAATCAAACAACCTATCAAAGAAATTGCCGAACTTTGCGTTGAAGTCTTGATGAAAAAAATAGCTAAAGAAAAAACAGCTAAAGACTACGTCCTGCCTATCACTCTACATGCTGGATCTAGCTGCTAAAAAAGCTACCTAATAGGTAGCTTTTTTGATGAGACAAGTTTTTTCCTTATCTTTCGTTTTATAAAGTTAAAGTTTTTTAAGCTTCATCTATTACAAATTGACTAAGAACACCATTGATGAACTTAGCGGAGGTATCATCAGCATATTTTTTAGCAATCTCAATCACCTCATTGACAGCAACACGACCTGGAGTTTCTTCAAAATAGCTAATTTCAAACAAACCTAGCCGCAAAAGTGTCTTATCAACCAAGCTCAAACGCTCAAGTGACCAACCAGTCTTCAAACTTTCTGAAATAGTGCAATCAATAGCTGAACACTCATCTAAAACACCCTTGACGAGATTCATCAGAAAAGCTGGTAAATTAACTTCTTTTTCTTCACTAAGAGCCTTATCGTAAGTGTAAGCAAAATGAATGGCATCTAGCACATCTCCCTCAAATTCTAAACTAAAGAGAGCTTGAAATGCACGCTCACGTAAATCACGTCTTGAGTCAATAAAACCACTTTTAGTCATCCAAGAAATCCTCGTCAAATAGCGATTTCATATCAGGTTTGGGTGTTTTTTCTGGAACAATACCCTCAACATGGATATTAACCTCTGTAATCACAACCTCTGCCATATCATGAACTGCAGACTTGACAGCTTGTTGAATAGCCATCGATACAGCAGGAACATTGACACCGTACTGCAGATATACATAAATATCTGCAACGACAGCGCCTGTGTCATCTGTGGTGAGATAGACTCCACGGCTAAGAGTTGATTTGCTAAGACTATCTGCAACACCTTTATTACGAAGTGAATGGACACCATCAACCTTGGTAGCTGAAATACCTGTTATAACTTCTAAGACACGTGGTGAGATAACAATATCACCGATAGTTTCAGTTGTCATAGCCTATCCTTTCTAAAATGATTGTCTTATCATTAGGCACGTGAAACGTATGTACCCTCTTGGGTATTGATCACGAGTTTTTGACCAACTTCGATAAAGTCTGGAACATTTACCACAAGACCTGTTTCCAGAGTTGCAGGTTTTCCTGAACCAGTCACTGTAGCACCCTTGATAGACGGTTGTGTTTCTGTAACTGTCAACTCAACAGTTGTCGGAACAGTCACACCGATGACTTCTGTTCCATAAAATTGGATTTTTACTTCAGCATTTTCAAGAATGTAGAGCAATTCTTGCTCTACATTAGCCACTGGAATCTCGTACTGTTCATAGTTTTCAGTATCCATGAAATAAGCAGTTCCGTCCATTTGATAAAGGTACTGTGCTGGGCGTGTTTCTATGATAGCTTGTTCAAATTTTTCTTCAGGACGATAAGTTGTATCAAAGGTTGAGCCTGTACGCACGTCACGCAACTTCATGCGCATAACAGTATTCCCCTTACCTGGTTTGTGGTGGCTAGCTTCAAGCACTCTAATCAACTTACCATCAACTGTCTCAAAAGTCATACCAGATCTAAGTTTGCTTGCTTCAATCATTATTATTACCTCTTTGTTAAATCTTAATCATCTCATTCTACCATAAATAGACTTTATTCTCAAATGTTTTTGTAAAAAGCCAGATGAATGACCTATTCTCGTTTTAAAATTAGACTTTTTCCTCTTTTCTGCCCAAATGCACATGGGGCACATCATGTTGCGTGTAGCAAACACCTTTCTTCTCAAGAAGTTCAATGGCAAAAGGATGTGGATGATAAGCAGTTTTGTAAGTTACTTTTGTGATACCCGCCTGTAAAAGTGCCTTGGTACAGTTGATACACGGAAAATGCGTCACGTAGATTTCTGTATTATTCGTTGAAATACCCTCTTTTGCACACTGAATGAGTGCATTCATCTCCGCATGAACCGTGCGAATGCAGTGTCCATCCTCCATCTCATGTCCTATTTCACTACAATTCTCCAGGCTTGACACTCCACCATTGTAGCCTGTTGCAATAATACGATTGTCCTTAACTAATACTGCACCGACAAACGCTCTATTGCAAGTAGAGCGTTTTGAAATCAACTCTGCATTTGCCATAAAATAATCTTGCCATGATAGACGATCTGTCATGATATCCTCCTACTAGATGATGAGTAACTCTTTTGGTGCTAAAGTTAAAACTTCACAGCCATTTTCTGTCACAACTAAATCATCCTCAATACGTACACCGTACTTTCCATCAATATAGATACCCGGCTCATCTGTCAAAGTCATGCCAATTTGCAAGGTTTTATCAGATTTCCCAAAGTAAGGTATCTCATGAATGTCTAAGCCAATGCCGTGTCCAATACCGTGCGTAAAGTAATCACCGTAGCCTGCTTCATCAATCACTTGACGAGCGACTTTATCATAGTCACGGTAGGTCATCCCCTTCCTAGCAGCATCTAGTAAGGCTTGATTGCTTGTAAGGACTGTATCATAGATATATTTTTCCTCATCACTAGCTGATCCTATATGAATCGTACGTGTCATATCACTGACATAGTGTTGATAGTAACAGCCAAAATCCAACGTCAACATCTCATTATTTCCAATAACCTTATGGCTAGCAACTCCGTGAGGCATACTTGAGCGCTCGCCAGAAGCAACAATAAACTCAAATGAAGGACCTGAAGCTCCTAATTCACGCATACGAAAATCAAGGAAATTTGCAACTTCTAGTTCTGTCGTAACATTGGGTTTGATGAAATCAAGAACATCAAGAAAGGCCTGATCTGAAATCTGACAAGCTTTTTTGATGATAGCTATTTCGTGATGATCTTTCACCATGCGTAGAGTCTCAATAATATTATTTGTCGCCTTTAGGACATGGTCTTTAAATATTTGTGATAATCTCTGATAGAGGCTATAGCTGATTTCGCTATCAAAACCAAGTGTTTCAATCTTATCTCCTTTAATCCGCTTTTCAATCTCCACAAAAGCATCTCGCGACTCAATAATATCAAAACCAGAGATGACTTCTTTTGCCACCAAACTATATCTGGCATCGGTCACAAACAAGCGGTGTTTAGAACTGATAAAAACTACACCAGATGTCCCATGAAAGCCTGTCAAATAATAGATATTAGCTAGATTGGTTACTAAAAGACCATCACAACCAGCTTCTGAAAGAGATTTTACTAACTTACCCACACGTTGCTCAAATACCATCTCAATACCTCCTTAGATGTGCTCATATAGCTCTATTGTAGCATGAAATAGGGCTAAAGGCTAATCAAAAAAAACTAACAGTATTAGTCTTTTTTGACTTTCCAAGCAATTGAGATTTCATAAAGTAAAAAATCCGATTTTTTGATTTTCTTTTACTTTTGTAATTTTTCTTTCAAATATTGTCCTGTATAACTATCAAGATTTTTTGCCACCTCTTCTGGTGTCCCCGTAGCAACAATAGTCCCTCCACCGACACCACCTTCTGGTCCAAGATCGATAAGATAGTCCGCACTCTTAATCACATCTAGATTATGTTCGATGACAAGCACTGTGTTGCCATCATCAACAAAGCGCTCTAAAACTGTTAAGAGACGAGCAATATCATCTGTATGCAATCCAGTTGTTGGCTCATCAAGGATATAGAGACTCTTACCTGTTGAACGCTTGTGGAGTTCACTAGCTAGCTTCATGCGTTGCGCCTCACCACCTGATAGAGTCGTCGCTGATTGCCCCAAGGTCACATAACCAAGCCCCACATCTTTGATGGTTTGAAGTTTTCTTGCAATCTTTGGAATCGCACTAAAAAATTCCACTGCATCATTGACGGTCATATCAAGGACTTGAGCGATATTTTTCTCTCTGTAATGGACTTCAAGCGTTTCACTGTTGTAACGTGTTCCATGACAGACCTCGCAAGGTACATAAACATCTGGTAAAAAGTGCATTTCAATCTTAATAATCCCATCTCCTGAGCAAGCTTCACAGCGTCCACCTTTGACGTTAAAGGAAAAACGCCCTTTTTTGTAGCCACGTATTTTGGCTTCATTGGTCTGGGCAAAGAGATCACGAATATCATCAAATACTCCTGTATAGGTAGCAGGATTGGATCGTGGGGTTCGTCCTATCGGACTTTGATCAATATCAATCAAACGCTCAATATGCTCAATTCCAAAGATAGACTTGTATTTGCCAGGCTTATCAGAATTGCGGTTGAGCTTTTGTGCTACTGCTTTTTTGAGAATACCGTTCACTAGCGTTGACTTCCCTGACCCAGATACACCAGTCACTGCTATAAATCTACCTAAGGGAAATGTGACATCAAGTTTTTTAAGATTATTTTCCTCAGCTCCCTTGATAGTGATGTATTTGCCATTACCACTACGACGCTCATCTGGAACTGGAATGACTTTTTTACCAGATAAGTATTGCCCTGTAATCGATTTCCTGTTACGAGCCACCTGCTTGGGTGTGCCTGATGCAACAATCTCACCACCAAAGGCTCCCGCACCAGGTCCCACATCAATCAACCAATCTGCCTGCATCATAGTATCCTCGTCATGTTCAACAACAATCAAGGTGTTTCCAAGATCACGCATTTTCTTGAGACTTGTGATTAGACGATCGTTATCTCTCTGATGAAGTCCAATGGAAGGTTCATCAAGAACATAAAGCACACCTGATAGGTTTGACCCAATCTGTGTTGCAAGGCGAATACGCTGGCTCTCACCACCAGATAGGGTTCCTGCACTACGAGATAAAGTGAGATAGTTGAGCCCCACGTTGTTCAAAAAAGTTAAACGATCTTTGATTTCTTTGATAATAGGGCTCGCAATCGTTTTTTCATTATCACTCAGTTTGAGCTGAGTGATGAACTCAAGATGATCAACAATAGAGAGTTCAGAGAGCTGTCCAATATTTAGTCCATCGACTCCTCCGATGCGCACACTGAGAGCTTGTTCATTCAGACGATAGCCACGACAAACCGTACAGGGCAATTCATTCATATAACCGCGCATGACATTGCGTGTGAAATCGCTATTAGTCTCGTGATAGCGCCGATTGACATTCGTGACCACTCCCTCAAAAGGAATATCAATGTTACGCTCACCGCCAAAATCATTGACATAATGAAAATGAAACTCACGTCCTCCAGAACCATAGAGAATGAGGCCTTTTTCCTCATCACTCAGGTCTTTATAGGAAGTATCCATGTCCACACCAAAAGTCGCCATAGCTTGCTCAAGCATGGTTGGATAATAGTTAGAAGAGATAGGATTCCATGGAGCAAGCGCTCCTTCACGTAACGTCTTAGTCTCATCAGGAACAATCATGTCAAGATCCACCTCTAAACGATTGCCAAGTCCGTCACAGGTCGGACAGGAACCAAAAGGTGCATTGAAAGAAAAGAGGCGAGGCTCAAGTTCTGGGACAGTAAAACCACACACTGGGCAAGAATAATGCTCTGAAAAAAGCAGCTCATTTCCATCCATCGTATCAATAATGACATAACCATCTGACAAATGCAAAGATGACTCAATGGAGTCAAAGAGACGGCTACGAATGCCATCTTTATTGACGAGACGATCAACGACAATTTCAATAGTATGTAGCTTACTTTTTGATAGCTCAGGTACTTCTGAAATATCGTAAATCTCTCCATCTACACGCACCCGCACATAACCATCACATTGAATTTTATCAAAAGTCGTTTTGTGTTGTCCCTTTTTCCGACGTACCACTGGCGCCAGAATTTGCATCCGTGTACGCTCAGGCAACTCCAAAACCTTATCTACAATCTGCTCCACAGACGAGGCTGTAATAGCACCGTGACCATTTGGACAATAAGGCACACCTATTCTAGCATAGAGAAGGCGCAGATAGTCATTGATTTCTGTAACAGTTCCAACCGTTGAACGTGGGTTTTTGCTCGTTGTTTTTTGATCAATGGAAATAGCTGGAGAGAGACCATCGATACTATCTACATCTGGTTTTTCCATATTTCCCAAGAACTGTCTAGCATAAGCCGACAAACTCTCAACGTAGCGTCTTTGCCCTTCGGCATAAATCGTATCAAAAGCAAGGCTTGATTTTCCCGAACCAGACAAACCTGTCACAACGACTAATTTGTCTCGTGGAATTTCAACATCAATATTTTTTAAATTGTGGGCTCGTGCCCCATGAATGACTAATTTATCTTGCATGATTTTTCCTTTTCACCTTTTGCTACTATCCTTTTTATTATAACAAAAAGGTGCTAAAAAAGTACTAGCAAAATCTGACAATGACTTGTTAAATCTACCAAAGCTTCCTCACTCCAACACTATGCAGTCTTAACCTAATGACGTCTTCTACTTTTACTAAAAAGACATCTAAAAAGCAGTTCCCAAACGAACGACTTTTTAGTATAATAGTCTTTGTATGCAAAAAAGGTTAAAGGGGGACGCTATGAAGCAGCTGTTTTTATCAACCGCACTAGATTTCACTAAAATTGATACCTTCGAGCCTGGCGCTTGGATTAATCTAGTGAACCCCTCGCAGGAAGAATCAGCTCAAGTGGCTGAACGCTTTGGGATTGATATTGCTGATGTCAGAGCTCCTCTTGACGTTGAAGAAACCTCTCGTATCGCTGTTGAGGACGACTATACTCTAATTATTGTAGACGTACCAACCTATGAAGAGCGTAGCAATAAAAGTTACTATGTCACTATTCCTTTAGGTATTATTGTCACTGACAATGCTGTGATTACAACTTGTATTGAAAAACTGACCTTATTTGATCATTTCTTCAACCACCGTGTCCGCAATTTCTATACTTTTATGAAAACGCGTTTTGTTTTTCAAATTCTCTATCGCAATGCTGAACTTTACCTGACCGCTCTGCGTTCCATAGACAGACAAAGCGACAAGCTAGAAGCTGAAATGGAAAATGCCACACGCAATGAACAACTGATTGATATGATGGAGTTGGAAAAATCCATCGTTTACCTAAAAGCATCCCTCAAGATGAACGAGCGTATCGTCAAAAAACTTTCTGGCAATGCTAGTAGTCTGAAAAAGTATATTGAAGATGAAGATTTGCTTGAAGACACTTTGATTGAGACTCAGCAAGCGATTGAGATGGCATCCATTTATGAAAATGTCTTGAATGCCATGACTGAAACCTCTGCGGCTATCATCTCAAACAACCAAAACACTATCATGAAAACCCTAGCCCTGATGACTATGGCGCTGGACATTCCTACCGTTATCTTTTCCGCTTATGGTATGAACTTTCAAAACAACTGGTTGCCACTCAATGATAAGCCCTATGCCTTTTGGTATGTAGCTTTGATTGCGGCTGGACTTAGTCTGATGGTTGTGGCCTATTTTATCCGCAAAAAGTGGTTCTAAATACTATAAATCTTAAGGAGTTCCTATGAATACAGAACGCTTCTCTCAACTCACGAAAAAAAATCAAGAATTTATCCACATCGCAGTCAAGCAACTCACACAAGATGGGAAAACCAAAGAAGAAATTGATGCTATCTGTGATGATATCGTGCCAAGTATCCTCGAACATCAAGAAAAAGGCATCCCAGCTAGAAACTTTTTAGGAGCACCGACAGTTTGGGCAAGTAGCTTTACTCCAAAGGAGAATCAAAAACAGCAAGAGTCGCGTAAAAATACCAATCCTTGGCTCATGTGGCTAGACACTTCACTTCTTTTTATCGGTATCATAGCCCTTATCAATGGCTTACTGATTCTCTTTAATTCCAAAACCTCAAACTCCGGTATCTTTTCTATCCTATCAGTCGGCTTTGGTGGTGGGGGTGCTATGTATGCAACTTACCACTTTGTCTACCGTCATCTTGGTAAACCCAAAGAAGAGCGACCAGGATGGATAAAGTCTACTGCAATGATTGCTCTAACTATATTTGTTTGGATTGCCCTTATCACAGTCATCAACTCCTTCATCCCTGCTAGCCTCAATAGTAACCTTCCGTATTGGGCGCTCTTTACCATCTCACTTGCTTCCTTTGGTTTGCGCTATTACATGCAAAAAAAATATAATGTCCAAAATAGCTTGGCGCCTACACAACATTTAAAATAGCTTTCTAAGAGTTAGACTACGGATAAAGCACTCCTAGTTCTAGCTTTTTTATTGTCTTGTGTTATAATAATAGTATGAAAAATTCATGGTCAAAAGAAGGTCTCTCAACAGCTGAAGTCGAGGTTCAAAAGGCTGCTGGACATATCAATCAAATGTCAAAACAAAGACAAAATACCTACTGGCTTATTATTAAACGCAACGTCTTTACATTGTTTAATCTTTTAAATCTCTTTATCGTCATTGCCTTACTTGCGGTTAAAGCTTGGTCAGAGACTATCTTTTTTAGTGTCATCATCATCAATGCTTTCTCTGGCATTCTCGTGGAAATACGTGCCAAGCGAATGATTGATCGACTAAACCTCATCAGTCAGGATCAAGTGACAGTCATACGAAATGCTCAAACAGAAAAACTATCTCCGAAACAGCTCGTACTCGGTGACTTAATCGTCCTATCGACAGGTGATCAAGTACCAAGTGATGCCAAAGTGGTTAGCGGATTTGCCGAACTCAACGAGGCTATGCTAACAGGAGAAAGTGATCTAGTGCCCAAGACAGTAGATAACGAAATCCTCGCTGGGAGCTTTCTTATTAGTGGACACATTCAGGCTATTGTCCAAAAGGTCGGTGATGACAATTATGCAAGTAAACTCATGATTGAAGCTAAAAAGGACAAGTCTGGTGGGTCTCGTATTATCCAATCTTTGGATCGTGTGGCTTCCTTTACAGGAAAAATCATCATTCCTTTTGGAATTGGACTACTCCTAGAAGCTCTCTATCTCCGCTACCTTCCTACTAAGATCGCTGTCATCTACACTTCAACACCTCTTTTAGGCATGCTCCCAAAAGGCATTGCCCTCTTGACAATCACAGCTCTACTCACAGCAGTCATCAAACTTGGACGAAAGAGAGTGCTTGTGCAAGAGATGTATTCCGTTGAAACTTTAGCTCATGTTGATACACTATGTCTTGACAAGACAGGTACTATTACAGAAGGAAAAATGCGTCTGGAGCGTGTCACCCCTCTAAATGACACGTCGCTAGAACTCTTCGAAGACTACTTATCCACCTACATCACAGCAAGTGAGGACAACAATCCAACTGCTCGTGCTATCCGACAGGTCTATGGCAAAGATACAAAATACAACAACATCATCTCCTCTATTCCCTTCTCCAGCCAAAGAAAATGGGGAGCTATTTCTTTTGCAAACATCGGATCACTCTATCTGGGAGCCCCAGATCTTTTGATAAATACGCACCCAAAAGCTCTACTTGAAGCACAAGAGCAAGGAGCAAGGACACTGGTTCTCTGCCTTAGTCAAAAACCATTACAAACAAAAAGTAAATCTCCTGCATCTGACTTGGTGCCACTCGGTCTCTTGATGATTTCTGATCCTATTCGAAAAGGAGTGACTTCTACTCTTGACTACCTCAAAAGCCAAGATGTTGATTTACGTATTATTTCTGGAGACAATCCTATCACAGTTTCCAATATCGCTAAAAAAGCAGGTTTTGATAACTATCAGTCCTATATTGACTGCTCTACTCTGTCAGAGACTGATTTATCTGCCAAAATTCCTGAAACAACTATCTTTGGGCGTGTCTCACCTGAGCAAAAACGTCAAATTATTCGTGAGTTAAAAGAGCAAGAACACACCGTTGCCATGACAGGAGATGGAGTCAATGACATCCTCGCCCTTCGCGAAGCAGATTGTTCCATTGCCATGGCAGAAGGTGATCCTGCCACACGCCAAGTAGCAAATCTTGTACTTTTAGATTCAGATTTTAACGATGTCCCTGAGATTTTATTTGAAGGTCGCCGTGTCGTCAATAATATCGCACGTGTCGCTCCGATTTTTCTCGTAAAGACAGTTTATTCCTTTACTTTAGCACTCCTCTGCCTTATCAGTCCTTTATTTAGTGATGTGCTGATTTTTCCCTTTACCCCTCTACAGGTGACTATAGTTGATCAATTCATGGAGGGTTTACCACCATTTCTACTCAGCTTTGAAAAAAACAACAAACTCGTCGAAAAAGATTTCTTACAACTATCTGTTCTCAAGGCTATCCCAAGTGGATTACTCATCACAGTTGGACTCTTATTTAGTCGCATTGCAGGGCATTATGGTAGTTGGAGTTTACCAGAACAATCTGCACTATCCTACTACATACTAGGACTTGTAACGCTACTTTCTGTCCTTAGAGCAAGTCTGCCTCTTAACTTCTGGCGTAGTTTACTCCTCTTTTCTTGGTCCTTTTTAGGTTTTGTCTTATCAGCTTATTATTTCAGTCCTTTCTTACAAATTAAAGTTACAAACCGCATTTTTCCACCTCTTATCATTTTTATAATGATAGCTAGCCTCATCTTTTTTGGGACAGATAAATGGCTCAAAAAGCATGTCACAAGTTAAAAAGCCCTTAACAATGGGCTTTTTAATATCTAAAATAAAACGAAAGATTCCCAGTGCACTGAGAATCTTTCAGGAGATTTATGAAAAAGAAAAGTTTTAGGATATTTATAATATAACTATCCTTCCTTAAAGAAACCTTAAACCTACTGATAACATCAAAACTTTTTTATCTCATTTTACCTTGATTTGAATCATTCTATTAAGTATTATATGTTTGTTCTCAATAAAACACTACTAAATCAGCATTTTTATGTCTTCTTTAAAAAATCATAGAAAAAATAAATAGAAAGGGACAGTCATGATTCACTTTTCACACGTCAATCAACAATATGGAGAGAAAACCGTTTTATCCGATATAACATTTAACATCAAGCAGGGAGAATTTTTTGTACTGGTAGGTCCTAGTGGCAGTGGCAAAACAACACTGCTAAAAATGCTTAATCGTCTGATTGAACCAACATCTGGCAGTATCATGCGATACGGTGTTGCTATCAATACCCTCAAGCTCAGGCAATTACGTCTTGAGACAGGCTATGTATTGCAACAAATCGCTCTCTTTCCAAATCTCACCGTTGCAGAAAACATCGAGCTTATCCCAGAGATGAAAGGGTGGGAAGCTAGTCAACGTAGAGAAGCTAGCGATGCTCTGCTCCAAAGAGTGGGGCTTGAGCCCAACATATACCGTCACCGCTACCCAAGAGAGTTGTCTGGTGGCGAGCAACAACGTATTGGTATTTTACGTGCCATTATTGCCAAGCCTAAACTGCTTTTGATGGATGAGCCTTTTTCAGCGCTTGACCCTATCTCACGCAGGCAATTGCAAGAGTTGACAAAGAGCCTACAAAAAGAGATTGGCATGACACTTGTCTTTGTCACCCATGATATGAAAGAGGCTTTGCAATTAGCTGATCGCATTTGTATCATCAATCAAGGTAAAGTTATCCAAGTGGATACACCTCAAGCTATCAAAGAAAACCCTCAAAATGATTTTGTAGCCAGTCTTTTTAATACGGAGAATTAGTATGACAGCACTCATTTCAACTTTTACAGAGCGTTTTAATGAATGGACAATTAGCCTACTAGAACATTTGCAAATCTCCCTATTGAGTTTACTTCTTGCTATGCTGATAGCCATTCCACTGGGTATTATCCTCAGTCACTACAAGCACCTAAGTAAGTTTATCCTAAACATCACAGGAATCTTTCAAACCATTCCTTCTCTTGCTTTACTGGGATTATTTATCCCTTTTATGGGAATCGGAACACGGCCTGCAACTGTTGCACTTATCCTCTATGCTCTTTTTCCCATTTTGCAAAACACCATCACTGCTAATCAACACATTGACCCCAATCTGATTGAGGCTGCTACAGCTTTTGGAATGACACGCTGGGAGCGCCTCAAAAAGTTTGAACTAGTGCTTAGCCTTCCTATCATCATCTCAGGTGTACGCACCTCAGCAGTTATTACCATAGGAACAGCGACCCTTGCTAGCCTTGTCGGTGCAGGAGGACTTGGCTCTTTTATCCTATTGGGAATCGACCGCAACAGCCCTTCACTCATTCTTATCGGTGCTATCTCATCTGCTTTACTAGCTCTATTATTTAACCTTATCATTGGTATTTTAGAAAAAGCAAAGCCAAAAACGATTCTTCTATCACTTCTTATTATGGTTGTAGGTTTGGGAATGTCTTATACACCAAGATGGCTACCAAAAGAAAAACAAGAAACACTTGTTATTGCTGGGAAACTAGGCGTTGAACCCGACATTCTCATCAGCATGTATAAACTCCTCATTGAGGATAAGACAAACATCCACGTTGTCCTCAAACCCAACTTTGGCAAGACCTCTTTTCTCTATGAAGCTTTAAAATCTGGGGATATCGACATCTATCCTGAATTTACAGGAACCATTACCTCAAGTCTACTCAAAGAACCACCCCAAGTCTCAAACGACCCCAACGCTGTCTATCAAGCTGCAAAGATGGGAATTTTAAAGCAAGATAAACTAACACTCCTTAAGCCAATGGCTTATCAAAATACTTATGCAATAGCAGTCCAAAAAAACTACGCCAAAGAACATGGCTTGCATGCTATTTCTGACCTAAAAAAGGTAGAAAACAGTGCAAAAGCAGGCTTTACATTAGAATTTAATGACCGTGAAGATGGGAATTTAGGACTTCAAAATCGCTACAACTTAGACCTTACTGTCTCTACTATGGAGCCTTCTCTCAGGTACCAAGCAATCACTACTAATGCAGTGCAGATAATTGACGCCTACTCAACAGATAGCGAATTAATAAAGTACAACCTAACCACACTAAAAGATGATAAACAACTCTTTCCACCCTATCAAGGGGCACCTCTCATGACAGAACATACCGCTAAACAATACCCTCAGGTTGTAAAAGCCCTCAATACACTAGCAGGTAAAATTTCTGAAAAAGATATGCAAGAGATGAACTATACTGTCGCTGTCAAGGGAAAGTCCGCAATAACCATTGCCAAAAACTATCTGAACAAGTGCCACCTACTCTAAAAAAACTAAACTTTATTCCATTCGTCTAAAAAAGTCACTAACCATAATCGACTGATTAACAGTAAAAAAGCAAGCTCCTTATAAGCTTGTTTTTTTATCCCTAAAACCGCTTTATAAATAGTCTGACCTTTCACTATTGCTGGTCAATAGACAGTTCATGACTACTCTCACAAGAGGCAAAAATACATTAGCGAGATAAATATAAGCGTTCTTTTGGCAATAGACTTGCCACTTTTTGAAGACAATCCAGAGCATGCACCTCATTATCGAGACCTGACGTCTTACTTGATAACAACCCTAAGACAATTTTTACATCCATACGAACACCACTCTAATAAAGTCTTACATCATTGAAAAATGGTTATCTTTATAGAAGAATGATAAAGAAAAAATAGCTAAAATTTTTATATATTATTTTCTAATAGGTATTGACTTTCTTCTTTTCGTCTATTACAATATATTTATTTCGAATATATTAAAATATTATACAAGGAGATTACTATGAAACATTTTCCAACATCATCCGTTGTAATTGAATTCATGGTACTAGCTATCATCGAACAGCAAGACTCTTATGGCTATGAAATCAGTCAGACGATTAAACTAGTCGCTAATATCAAAGAATCCATTCTCTACCCCATTTTAAAGAAACTAGAAAAGGCAAGTTTTGTCACAACTTATTCTCAAAAATACCAAGGGCGTAAGCGTAAATACTATCATATCACAGAAACAGGTAAAGAGGAGGTTGCCTTTCTCAAAAAAGAATGGCAGACTTACACAGCAACTATCTTAGGTATCATTGAAGGGAGTATAAGACATGAAAAGAGCTGAATATCTGACAGAATTGGATCATTACTTGTGCAGACTTCAAGAAGCAGACCACAAGGAAGCAATGGAATATTTCACCGAATATTTTGATGAAGCTGGTAGAGACAAGGAAGAAGAGGTTATCCGTGAGCTAGGTACGCCTAGAGAAGCAGCTAGTGAGATTATTCACAACATACTCGGTGAAACACTTAGTAAGGATACACCACGCTCCTACAAGCAAAAACTTTGGATTGCTGTTTTAGCCATCTTAATAGCACCTATCGGACTACCTCTTGCTATTACGTTATTTGCTATTCTTGCAGTAGCTTTCCTCTTTCTCTTTGCTATCATACTAGCAGGTTTTGGACTCTTACTAGCTTCCTTTTCTATAGGTGTCTTTTACGTATTTGATACCATACAACTCTGGCAACAAGTTTCTTTATCAGCAGCTAGTCTTAGCTTAGGTATAGGAATGATTGCTATTGGAGGGAGTCTGCTTGCTTGTCTTATCTTCTACCAGTTCATCAAATGGTTTGGACATGGATTACTACTACTCATTCACACACTGACTAAAAAAGGAGAAAAAGCATGAAAAAAATTATATTAAGCATCGCATTTATCTTTAGTTTATTAGGTGTTTTCATTGCTCTCTTTGGCTATTATACAGGTGGGCTAGACAGTATCAAGACCAAGGTAAAAACCACTAGCCACAAATACACTAAAACACTTGATACGATTGACTCTGTTAATATATCTGGAGATTGTTCCCTTGTCATCACATCTGGTCATGTCACCAAACCAAAGCTAACTTATATAAAAATAAAAGGACGTCAAACAGGATATTATGATACAAACTATACATTTAAAAACCATCAGCTAAACATTACTAGACAACTAAAAGGTGAAAACATACACATTTCAGGTAGTTTATTAGACCTAATCAGAGAACAAATGGGCTTTAATTGTGTTATCACACTCACCTTACCTCAAAATAGCCTACTAAAAAGCATTACAGCAACAAATGATAGTGAGTTAAATCTCAAAAATTTAAATCTTAATAGTACCACTATTAACGCACAGAGCTCTTTTAATATGACAAACATTACTCTCAAAAATAGTAAAATAACCGTTAGCGATAATACTGTAGATATGAAGCAATCCACCTTAATTCGTACCAATATTAATATAAAAGATGGAGACTTTGAGGGAAATGGTCTAACCTTCAAGCAAAAAAATAGGATTATTGCTGACAGTATTGATATTTCACTCAATGACTATCATCTCACGATCACCCACAACGCTGAAGATACCCAAGACATCACAAAACGTCTCATCAACTCAGAGGATAATTCCTTAAATGTGACAAGCAAGGAGGATGATATCACTATTCGCTAAAGTTAAAAAAACGAACCAATTGGTTCGTTTTTTATAATAAAAGACTAAGCAGTGCCAAAATAGCAAGTCCTGCTTGCTTTAAAAGGATTTTTTTATCAACAGTCAAAGCACCGTAAATAGCAACTATAACCACATAAAGTAAAAAGGCTGTTACCAACTCCACACTGTGTGCTATCCAAAGACTATACAACAAGAAAATACCAATTAGACCATTGTAAACTCCTTGGTTTTTAAAAAGACTATCAACAGACGAACGACTCAGTTCTTCCTTATCCGTACTAAAAACACGACTCGTCGCATCTGATTGTGTCGCAAAAGTCTCCAAGTACATAATATACAAATGCTCAAAAGCAACTAATGTTGCAAAAAAAATCGTTATAAACGACATGCTTACTCTCCTTTAAAACATGAAATAACCAGAGATTAGTATACCTTAAGTCTCTCCTGAAATCAAGTGATTTGCTTTTTTGTCAATACAAAAGGAGAGAGTCCCAGTACACTAGGACTCTCTCAGGAGATTTATGAAAAAGAAAAGTTTTAGGATATTTATAGTATAGTTAAACCCTCTTAAAGAAAACTTAAACAAAAACACCTACGTCCTAAAATGATTTCTATCTTTTATTCTCCAAATCACGCAACATCTGATCAATTTTATTACCATAAGCGATAGATTCATCCTTGATAAAGGTTAAGTCTGGAATCTTATACATAGATAAATTTTTGCCAAGCTCACGTTTGATGGTTCCTGTTGCTTTTTCCAATCCGATGTGAGCTTTTTCATTATCCGATGCTAAGTCACTCATAACTGTGTAAAACACCTTAGCCATAGATAAATCTCCTAACATCTGAACATCTGTTATCGTGACATTTTGCACACGTGGATCACGAACTTTCTTTTGCAAAATTTCGTTCACTTCACGTTTGATCTCCATACCGACACGATCTACACGAAAGGCATTTGACATAATAATCCTCTCTATCTTTAAAAACTAGGAAAACTAACGATAGGGTCAGCGACGTTCAATTTCTTCCATGATATAAGCCTCAATCACATCATCTACCTTAATGTCGTTATAACCTTCAATCATAAGACCACCCTCTTGGGCATTTCCAATTTCTTTAACATCATCTTTGAAATGTTTGAGGCTAGCTAACTTACCATCATAGATAACGACACCATCACGGATAACACGAACACTAGAATCTCTTGTCACCTTACCACTGGTTACTATAAAGCCTCCGATAGTACCCACTTTAGAGACTTTGAAAGTCTCACGAACAATAGCTTCTCCGATAATTTTCTCTTCAAATTCCGGATCAAGCATACCTTTCATAGCATCTTCGACTTCTTCGATAACCTTGTAGATGATAGAGTGTAAACGAATTTCAACATCATCACTTTCAGCTTGTTGACGTGCTTGTGTTGTTGGGCGTACGTTAAAACCAATAATGACAGCATCAGAGGCTTCGGCAAGCGTTACGTCTGATTCATTGATAGCGCCAACAGCCGAATGAACAACATTGACCTTAACACCCTCGACATCAATCTTAACAAGAGAGGCTGCTAGAGCTTCAACAGAGCCTTGAACATCTGCTTTGATGATAACATTAACCGATTTCACTTCACCTGCCTTAAGCGTATCAAAGAGATTTTCAAGGCTAACGCGATGGGTCATTTGACGTTGTTTGAGGAGTGCACGCTTAGCACGCTCTTCACCTGCTGCACGAGCTGCCTTTTCATCAGCATAAACTGCAAAATGATCACCCGCCATAGGCGCTTCATTTAGCCCTGTAATCGAAACAGGTGTTGATGGTTCTGCAACTTTGACGCGACGCCCAAGATCATTGACCATGGCACGGACACGCCCAAAGCTATTACCAACAACAATTGGGTCTTGAACATGCAAAGTTCCTTGTTGCACAAGGAGAGTTGCGACAGCGCCTTTTCCTTTATCGAGGCGTGCTTCAATGACTGTACCTATTGCACGAACAGTAGGATCTGCCTTAAGTTCTTCCATCTCAGCAACCAATAAAACAGTCTCTAAAAGTTCATCAATATTTTGTCCAAATTTAGCAGAGATTTCGACAAACTCACTATCGCCACCCCAAGATGTTGAGATAACTCCATGTTCTGCCAATTCTCCGATAACACGATCAGGGTTAGCACCTGGTTTATCAATTTTATTGATAGCGACAATGATTGGAACGCCTGCGGCTTTTGAATGGTTAATAGCTTCAATAGTTTGTGGCATAACACCATCGTCAGCAGCCACAATCAAGATAGTAATATCTGTAACAGATGCACCACGCGCACGCATGCTTGTAAAGGCAGCATGTCCTGGTGTATCGAGAAAAGTAATCTTCTTGCCATTTGCATTAATCTGATAAGCTCCGATATGCTGTGTAATACCGCCAGCTTCTCCTGTTGCCACACGAGAATTACGAAGGGTATCAAGAAGAGTTGTCTTACCGTGGTCAACATGACCCATGATGGTAACAACAGGTGGACGCTCTTCTAGCTTATCTTTGTTAAGATATTCATCATCGACAAAGAAACGCTCAATATCAGCTTCGTCAACTTGCACTTTAGCATGCGCTTCAATACCATAATCTACCATCAAAAGTTCAATAGTATCACCATCTAGCGATTGGTTTTGTGTCGCCATTACACCCATCATAAAGAGTTTCTTGACAATCTCAGCGGGTTCACGTTTGATACGCTTTGCGATTTCAGCAACAGTCATGCCTTCTGTGTACTCAAATTCTTTTGGTAACTCATGAAATTTGCGCTCTGTGACTGGCTTTGGTGCTGCATTTCGACTATTTTTACCTTTTTTATTTTTCTTAGGATTCCAGTTACTGTTTCGTTGATTTCTCACTTGGTTTTGATTGTTCCAATTTCTCTTATTTTTACTTTGTTTTGGTTCGTCCTCGTTATCGTCACGATTATAATTGCGACTCTTATCTGGACGATTTTGTTTTCTACGTCTTGTATCAACCACCTCTTTAGCAGGTATTTCTTGAATAATACTCACTTTAGTAGACGATTGAGCTGATTTTGTCTTTAATGCTTCTTCTTGTTGCGCTTTTGCTTCATCTTTAGCTTTAGCTTTTTGCGCTAGTTCTCGCTCTTTTCGATAATTTGCTTCTTTTTCCTTACGGAAACGTTCTTCACTCATACGAGAATATTCCGCATTTTGCTCAGCTTTTAGTGCTTTTGCTCTTGCCTTAAAATCAATCCGACTATTAGATACTTGCTTGCTTGCACGATTATCAGATGGTCGATTATTAGCGGAGCGATTTTGTTTATTCTGTGGACGTTCATGATGCTTTTGATTGGATTTCTGATTGCGCTTTTCACGGTGATCATCTTGATTAGCCTTGCGATCATTAGATTTGCGCTTATTTCGACGGCGAGTTTCTTGCTCACGCGCCTTAGCCTCACGTTCCGCCTTAAAATTACGACTACGCGGTTTTGTCTGATTCGTCCGTGATTGAGAGTCCTTATCAGATTTAGAGACTTCTTGACCTTCAACCGACTTTGTCGTTACCGCCTCTTTTTCTTTCATCTTTTGTGAAACCTTATCAGACTTTTGTGATGCTGAAAAATTTGCTACGATACGTTTAGCGTCACTTTCTTCTACACTAGATGAGTGGCTTTTTACTGTCAACCCTAGCGATTGGGCATAAGCGACAACTTCTTTACTAGACTTGCCGATTTCTTTTGCGATTTCGTATAATCTCTTCTTTGACAAATTATGTCCTCCTATTCTATTCGTTCATAAGAGTCCTCATTTTCTTTGAAAATCCAGCGTCTGTTATGGCAAGAACCTTACGTGCCTTGCCAACAGAAGCGCTTAATTGCAATGTTGTTAACACTGTGGAGACTTCTATTTGATAATATTTACCTTTATCTGTTATCTTTTTGGTCAGATTGCTCTTAGCATCACTAGCTAAAAAGACAAGTTGCGCTTTTTGTGCTCGGATAAGCTTAACTACCTGATCTTCACCAGAGACAAGACACCCTGCACGTTGCGCTAAACCAATTAGATTGCACAATTTTTCGATGTTAATCAAGACCTAGCTCTCTTCTTTTTACTTTATGATCGACATAAGCAATCAATTCATCATAAAAACTGTCTGGTATATCCATGGAAAAACTGCGATTAAAGACCTTATTTTGCTTAGCCAGAGCAGCTTCGCTGTTATCTAATTTGATATAAGCTCCACGACCATTTTGTTTCCCGCTTGGATCAATAAACACCTCACCATATTTATTTTTGACAATACGTAATAAGTCACGCTTATCAATAATATCTCCTGACACAACTGATTTTCGTAAAGGTATTTTTCTTGTTTTAGCCATGAAACACCCCCAATTCTATGTTTATTCTACGATAGTGTCTTGTTTGTCATTTGTTTCAAACATCACTTCATCAGTAGTTCTAGACTTTTCAGCCTCAAGCTTCTCATATTCACTAGAAGACTTGATGTCAATACGATAACCTGTTAAATGGGCTGCCAAGCGGACATTTTGCCCACGGCGTCCGATTGCAAGAGAGAGTTTACTATCTGGAACAACAACAGTAGCCCGTTTGCTATCTTCATCATCAAACAAGACCATATCCACTTCAGCAGGAGCAATCGCATTGTAAATAAATTCTGCAGGATCTTCTACCCATTGAATAACATCAATGTTCTCTTCAACAGGAATCTCGACACCTGTCTTTTGATCTATACGTTTTGGATGAAAATGACTGATAACCTTTTTGATATTGCTTCCACCACGTCCAACAATTGTTCCGATTGCATCTACATTTGAATTATGACTTCGAACAGCAACTTTTGTACGGTCACCAGCTTCACGAGCCACACTCATAATCTCAACCGTTCCATCAAAAACTTCTGGAATCTCACGCTCCATAATACGCTTGATAAACTCTGGGTGACTTCGACTAACAAAAACATTGACCCCTTTGGGATTGTTTTCAACTTTGTAGACATAAACATCTATCATATCATGAGACTTAAAGCTCTCACCAGCAATCTGATCCTGATGAGAGAGCTGTGCCTCGAGCGAACCGAGATTGACATAGATAAAGCGCTGATCAAAACGCTCAACCGTTCCTGTCATAATTTCACCTTCGTGTTCTTTGTACTCATTATAGGTAATTTCCCGCATCTGACGACGCATTTTCTCCATAATAGTTTGCTTAGCCGACTGTGCTGCGACGCGCCCAAATTCATTGACAGATTCTTCAAAGCGAATCTTATCTCCCAACTCATAGGCTGAACTAATCTTAAGAGCATCTTTTAAGCTGATTTCCAGACGACTATCAAACACTTCATCCACAACCTCACGAACAGTAAAAACTTTAAAATCTCCTGTCTTTTCATCAAACTCAATTGAACAACTCTCTGACTGTCCATACCGACGCTTGTAAGCTGCTTTTAGTGACTCTGTCACAGCATCGATGATATCATCTTTATTGATGTGTTTTTCTTCTTCCAAAATACGGAAGGCTTCTAGCATTTCTTTGCTCATAATGTCTTTTTCTTGTCTAACAAGAAATTTCCTTTCTTAAATTTTAACAGCTAAGCGAGCTTTAGCTACCGTTTGATAGGGAATCGTAACGGTTTTTGTACGTGTCTTGTCCTTATAGTTAAGTATAATTTCGTCTCCTTCAAAAGACACTAAATTGCCTTCAAACACTTTGATTTTATCAATAGCCTGGTACAGACTGATATTAACATAAGAACCGACAGCATTTTTAAGACTTTCTTTAGTTTTTAAAGGACGCTCCAAACCTGGACTGGAGATTTCTAACATGTACTGATCTGGAAATGGATCGGGCTTTATAGTATCGAGCAATGGACTGATAACCTCTGTTAAATCTGCCGTATCCTCAACGGTAATGCCCTCAGGCTTGTCAACCAAAATGCTTAATACATAATCACCACCCAACTTTCCATACTCAACATCCACCAACTCGAATGGTGCTTTTATCACTGGACTCACAGTCTCTGTAACAATGGCAATAATATCTGCTGTTGCGATACTCATCCCCTCCTTACTTTCTGTCTCTGAACAATAACTTTCAAGGACATTGATTAAATGAATACTAGATACATCTTTCGTACAAGATAAGAGGCGAAGTCATCAACTCCGCCCCTCCCTATTCTAATACCACTTTACAAGTATTGTACCATAAATCTGATTATAAAACAAGTCTTAGGCGCAAAGGAGAGGAGGGGATTCGAACCCCCGAGCCCCCATTAAGGACTACACGCTTTCCAAGCGTGCGCACTCGACCTCTATGCGACCTCTCCGTATAAGACAAGAGTCTATGACTGACACAGACTCTTTTGATTATATCATGAATCGAAACAAACTTCAACCCTGTAGATGACCTGACCTTTATTTGAAAATTTTTCTTCGTATTCTGTCATGACATTACCTTCAAATGCGCTTGCATGCAAGTCTAACCAAACTTGCTTAATGGTCATACCGTACTGTGACATGCTAGCAAGACTGTACTCAAATAAACCACGATTGTCTGTCTTAAAATGTATTTCACCATTGTCAGGCAAGATTTGCTGATAGGTTTTAAGAAAACTCTTATAGGTCAAGCGACGTTTTTCATGGCGTTTTTTAGGCCAAGGATCGCTGAAATTCAGATACATCAAATCTACTTCACCATCGGCAAAATAATCGGTCAAGCTAGATCCATCAACCAATAATAACTTAACATTGGAGCACTTGCTTGCAATAACCTTATCAAGCGCATAGCTAAGAACAGAAGGTTGCAAATCAATCCCGATATAGTTAACATTAGGATTTTGCTGTGCCATGCCCGTAATAAAGGCTCCTTTTCCTGAACCAACTTCGATGTGGATAGGATTATTATTTCCAAAAATCTCACACCAATGTCCTTTGGCTCCTTCTGGATGTGAGACTACAAATTGAGGGTAATTAGCTAGGTGTTCCTCAGCACCTTTACGTCGTCTAACTCGCATCTTCTTTTGTCATCATTTCTCTAAATTTACGTAAACCATAGATTTCTTGGTTGACATAATCCATATCACGCTGATCAAAGCCTGTGGTTATCTGGTTGAGATAAGAGAATTGCCCAAACCAATTGATTTTACGGTGTACCTTCTCATTATCTTTATAACCGTAGCCTTTCAGCCATTCGTGCCAACGATTTCTAGGAATATAGTGACTGAGTAAATAAGAAACATCATACATTCGATCGGTCAAGCGAACAGAGTCCCAATCTACAAGATAGACAAGACCACTTGTTGTAATAATCCAGTTGCTGTTTTTAATATCACCATGAACAATCGTTGCAATATCTGAGTTAAACTCCGGCAAACTCCGACGAAGCTCCTTAACCACACTTTGTAAATAGGTATTTTCTCGAATTTGCAATGCTGCATTTTTCTCCCAAGATACTAGTAAATCATAAGGATTTTCAATCTTATAGTCCAACTGTAAGAGTTGATTAACCAAAGGGCGAGATTTATGCAGGCGCACTAAAATATGCATAACTTGTTTGCTCATCATATCCTCACGTGTCAAAATTCGCCCATCCAACCATTCTTGTGCACTCATCATATCACCACTAGCAGTACGTCTTGCCCACAAAAGCTGTGGTGCAATTTGTTCTTTTGCAAGTGCTGGTAAAATCGGAGTAGTATTTAGTTTGACAAAGATACGCTCTCCGTTAGCGTATTGTCCAATATAGGCTTTACCACTTTGACCACGTAAAGGAGTCAGGGTAAGCTCTTGTTCTGAATTAGCCACAGGATTCTCCTTTCTAAACGACTCGATTCCTATCACCATTCTACTTGTTTTTAAGCACTTAGTCAATCATCTTCCCTATCTTATGAGAAAGATAGACTTCCACTAGGATAATCATCACAATAACAATTAACAACGCTGATTGAATATTAAAGGTCATCAACAACTCAATAGCAGTCATAAAATAAGCTAACCTACGTAAAAACTGTTGTAAATCCTGTTTTTTTTCTTGCCTGTCAACTGGATAAAGAGTAATCAGGTATTGATAGTCATAGTGACGATAAAGTGCTAAAAGCTGAAAGAACAAAAGATAGTTAAAGACCAAAGCAAGAGAGGCTGATAGAAAATGATTCCTGATAAATAGTAACGACAATAAAGATAACACAAAGAGACGCACAAAAAGAGAAAAGTAATCACCGCTACGCAAAAACGCTCGCACGTAGAGGCTGAACCAAAGCCTCTGCTTTTGAAACAACTTGAGAATACCATCTAAAAATTGACGACGCTTGACAGAAGTTGAAAGCCCCTTGACTGTTGTAAACAAGGCAAAAAATTTCAACAAAGATTGTTTGCGTCTCTCCTCATCAAAAACCGCTCTTTTCCAGTCTAATTTACCATCTTGTATCCATTTTTTAACCTTATAATCAATAATGAACCATTTGACAAAAGCCAAAACAACAAGAAAAAGGAAGAAGGAAAAAACTGTGAAGCCTAATCTTAGAAAAATCGGTGCTAAAATGATAAGAACGATACTCTGCACACCCACCCAAACACCAAAAGAGCGCATTTTAGAACGTTTGATTTGCTCTAAAACTTCCGTTTCTTTTGGCAACAAAAACTGCTGATCGGCACTCTCTAAGTAAGTCGCAACCCTCCCCCAACTAAGGAGTAGCAAAATCAGCGCAAACAGTACCAAAAAGACTATATATCTGTTTTTGGGAAAATGCGTTAAGAATTGACTGTACTGAATGAGAATAAATCCCAAAAGGAACATTAAAACTAGAACAAAGTGGTCATTAAAGACATAGCGCAAGTATTTCAACATCTGATTAATAAAGGAATGTCGCCTACTATCAAATAATTCTTTCATTCTAATCCTCTTTTGTTAGTAGCATATAAATAGCGTTAAGACTAGCTTTTTCCATGTGAAATTGCTGACGCAACTCATCTAGCGAACCATCTGCTAAAATTTCCCCATGATGCAAAATAACAAAGCGATCACACATCCTTTCAGCAGAATCAAGTACGTGCGTACTCATAAGAATAGAGGTTCCTTTCTTTTTTTCGTCCTCCAAAAGCGCTATCAAGTCGACAATAGCAAGCGGATCAAGTCCTAAAAAAGGCTCATCTACAATTAGCAAGCTGGGATTGATGATAAAGGCACAAATAATCATAACCTTTTGCTTCATCCCTTTTGAAAAATGTGTCGGAAACCAATCAAGCTTATCCTTGAGACGAAAAAGAGTCAGCAACTTCTCACTACGCTCTAGAGCCTCTCTGGCAGGAATATCATAAGCCATAGCAATCGTCTCAATATGCTCACGAAGCGTCAATTCTTCATACAAATGAGGTGTCTCAGGAATATAACCAATCTTTTTACGATAGTTAGCCTGATTCGTTTCAATTGTTTCATCATCAATGCTAATCTTTCCCTGATAAGGTGTTAACAAACCGATAATTTCTTTAATCGTTGTTGATTTCCCAGCACCATTCAATCCAATCAAACCTACCAGCTCACCATCAGCAACCTCAAAGGAGATATTTTTCAAAACGGGAATATTAACATATCCACCCGTAACATTTTCGAGTTTTAACATGCGATTTCTCTCTAACTTTGTTATACTTATAGTCAGTATTATACCAAAAAGACGAATAGAAAGGGTATTTTTATGGATAATTGTATTTTTTGTCGTATTGTCTCTGGAGACATTCCTTCTTCTAAAGTGTATGAAGATGATGAGGTACTCGCCTTTTTAGATATTTCTCAAACCACCAAAGGGCATACACTGGTTATTCCAAAACAACATGTTCGAAATGTCCTTGACATGGATGAAGAAGCTGCAAGCACTGTCTTTTCACGTGTCCCTAGGATTGCTCGTGCTCTTAAAAAGGCTACCGATGCTTCTGGTATGAATATTATCGCCAATAACGAAGAAATAGCAGGACAGACAGTCTTTCACGCTCACATCCACCTTGTCCCACGCTATGGTGGCAATGATGGACTCGCCATTCACTATACAGAGCATGAGCCTGATTTTAAAGTGCTAGCTAAGCTTGCTGAAAGCATCAAAAAGGAGATAAAAGTATGAAAAAATATCAAGCCCTCACCTTAGGACTCGTCGCAACAGCTAGCCTTGCTACTTATCTGACTTATAAAAAAGGCTACCGCATACGAGCACTTTGTCAATTTAGCAAAGAAGAAACCCGAACAGCTTCTGACACTTTAAAGAATATCCAAAAGAATATCCAAATCATCAAAGAGCAAACAGCACTCATCAAGCAGTTGAGTCAAGATAGCCAGAAAAAATGGCATCTTTTCCAGCAAGAAACTGCACCAAAGAAAGCAGAAATCAACAAGAGGCTAAAACATCTCAAAACAATCACTCAACATTAAACAAAATACTCTGAGTAAATTCTCAGAGTATTCTTACTGTCCTCCATTATAATACGGTGCTTACGTTGCACCGTAGTTACCATAACTATTTTGATCGTTATAATCATTATAGGTCGTCCCATCTGATCCATACCCATCACCATAATAAGAACCATTATTTGCAACATCAGATGAATAGGATAAACCATAATAATCTTCATAAGTGATGGCTGTTGTCTCTAAAGTTTTAGACGTTTCTTGCCCAAGAGCTTCCTTAATGTTATTTTGAATCTGAAGAAGGTGCTCACTATTGACAATCTGATAAGAAGTACCATTTATTTCCTGACCATCCCCTTTTAATTGATAAGACTTAATATTAGAGAGGGCAGCCGAATAACCTAAGAGACTAGGAATTGTACTAGAGTTAATTTCGATATTAGTCTGCATATTATTACTGACAGCAGCTAAAATCTTACGATAAGATGTTACACTATTAAGTGACAGAATCTTCTTCATCACTTTTTGGATAACCTCACGTTGACGTTTTTGACGTCCATAGTCCCCTTCTGGATCGTCGTAACGCATACGTGCGTAGACAAGCGCCTGTTCTCCGTTGATTTTATGTGTTCCTGGATCTACAGTAGCTGTGTAATCTGGTTCATTCTCAACAATAGAGATAGGAAAATCAAAATTATTAGTCACGGTAATACCACCAACAGCATTGACCAAATCCACTAGACCTTGCATATTTATCTGCATATAATAGTCAATATTCATATTCAAAAGCTTATTAACCGTCATCAGCGCCATTTCAGCACCACCAGCAGCGTAAGCGGCATTAAGTTTCGCTGCAACACCATTCATGTCATTGTCTTCTGGACCTGTCAAAGTGACATAGATATCACGCTCAAGACTGGTCATAGTCGTCTTTTTTGTCTTGGGGTTGATAGTCGCTACAATCATAGTATCACTATTTCCTGACCAAGTGTCTGTACGAGCGTAAGTTCCTGTATCCACTCCCATAAGAAGAATTGAAATCGGTTTATTTTCCTTGATGGAGGTATTATCAGATTGGATATTTTTATAGTTTTTAAAGGTTTTTGAAAACTCATTAGCTGAGAAAAAATAAGCAGAGCTAGCATATGCACCTATAGCAATCACGGTTGTCACAAAAATCATGACAAGCATTATTAAAATCTTTTTTCCGATACTCATCTTTGTTTCTTTTTACTTTCAATTGTTTTACTCATCATACAAACATCTAAAAAATCACTTCTTTAGTTTTTTTCTATTTATATCTTCTATAATTGCTTGAGCACGCTTACCATGGGCTTTAAAACGAAGTGTGCGCCCATCTTCTTTACGCTCAAGGATAATCTCTAAATAATCACCTAAAGTCGCATCATCTAACAGCTCTCCCCATTCAATGACACTCACGCCATCACTATATAAAAAAGCGTCAAGGTCAATGGAGTCTGAATCACTACCAATGCGGTAAACATCCAAGTGATAAAGTGGCAACCTGCCCTCGTACTGACGGACAATTGTATAAGTTGGGCTTTTCACCATTTGGGTAATACCTAATCCTCTAGCCAATCCCTTGGTTAGTGTGGTTTTTCCCACACCTAAATCACCTGTCAAAACGATAATATCACCAGATTGTAAACTTTTTGCAAGTTGCTCACCATAAGCCTTAAGCTCTGTTTCATTATGACTATACAACATGCTTCCATTATACCAAATTTTAAAGAGACTTCCAAATCAAAATAGAAATAAAAGGCAAAAAGAAATAGCGCCCACCTCGGTAAGCGCTATTTTTGGGCTTGTCTTACAATAAAGCAAGACTGATAAAGTTCAGGATAAAAAGAATATCCAATACCCAGATAAGTCCATGCACTTCTTTTGCTTCGCCTTTAAAGATTTTTGCAACTGTGTAAAAAAGAAAACCGACAGCAATCCCCTGTGTAATACTATAGGCAAATCCCATAAAGATGGAGGCAAAGAAAGCTGGGATAGCCACACTCAAATCATCCCATTCTATGTTTTTGATGTTCGATAACATCATGACCCCAACGATAATGAGAATAGGAGCTGTTGCTGCATTTGGAACAATAGCAAGCAAGGGACTAAAGAAACTTGAAACTGCAAAAAGAACCGCAACCACAAGTGCCGTCAATCCTGTACGACCACCAGCACCAATACCTGCCGCTGATTCAACATAAGTAGTGACATTTGATGTACCAGCAATCGCTCCAACCGTCGTTCCAACAAGGTCAGAAAAGAGAGCACGGTCAAGTCCTTTAGATTCATTGTTTTCACCTGTCTGTGCTACAATACCAACTTTTCGCCCAGTTCCGATAAGTGTTCCAATGGTATCAAAAATATCTGTCAAAGAAAAAGCAAGAATTGCCATTAATACACTTGGAATCCGTGAAACATCCGAAAAGAGTGAACCCAATCCTTCATGACCAAGCGCCACTGCAAAGATAGATTTAAAATCTTTAAAAGATGCTGCGACGTTAGTTGAGGCAAAGTTAATAGTGGAGAGATCAACCACACCAGCTAAAATAGCAATAATTGTCGTTAGGGCAATAGAAATGATGACACCGCCTTTGATATTTTTAATGACAAAAAACGCTGTAATCACCAAACCAATAATGGCTACAATCACAGAAGGCTGTGTAAATGCAACTAAAGATGGTGTTGCAGAAGCATTAGCCGTAATAGACGCTTTTGCAGCATCTGCTCCCTTGCCAAGGACGGTATATTTCCCTGGATCAATTGAAAACTGCAAAAAACCTGCATTTTTAATCCCAACGTAGGCTAGAAAGATACCGATACCAGCTGAAATAGCTGATTTCATAAAAGCAGGTATGCACTCAATAATCATTTTACGCACTTTAGTGACTGTGATAATAAGAGAAATAACACCACATAAAAAGACCATTGCTAACGCTTCTTGCCAAGTATATCCTAACGCCCCACAAACCGTGTAGGTAAAGAAAGCGTTAAGTCCCATGCCAGGGGCTTGTGCATAAGGCAGATTCGCATAAAAAGCCATCATCAAGGTTCCTGCAACCGCACCGATGATAGTAGCTAAAAAGACACCTTGTGCTGGCATACCAGTTTGTGCTAGCATGGCAGGATTGACAAAGAGAATATAACTCATCGCAAAAAAAGTCGTCAAACCAGCAGTTACTTCTGTTTTGACATTAGTACCATGCTCTGTTAATTTAAAAAACTTATCCATGATAGTTTACGGATACTCCTTTGAATAGTAACATCGTTTTGCTGTATAAATACCGAACGATACTTCTATATTATCAAATAAACGTTCTATTATCAACCCTTATTTAAGCTTTCATTTTCTAAAAAAACAAGCGTTAGAATTTGTAAAAAAGTAAAGCCAATCACAAAGTACATCGCTGTTCCTGTCGTCCAAACGCTCGCTAATTCATCAATAACCACTTTCGGTCTGGTGATAATATCCCAACTATTCAACCTAGCATAACGACCGATATGAATAGCAAAACTTGAGATGGCAGATAAGACACAAATCGCCACTAAACGTAAACTATAAGACGTGATGTTAAAAGATTTGAAAATCACTTTTATACTCTCAGCTCCCGATAAAACTCCAAAAAGGATGCTTGAGACAAAGAGCATATACAGAATCAAACTGGTCTTCTCCCACAATACTGTACTTGTAAAATTCATATGAACAATGTCCGTTAGCATATAAAAAGTATTTGGGTAGAAAAAAAACCAAAAAAGTGTGAGAAAAAGCCTCAAAACAGGCTGCTTCATAAAATAAACCAAAGCTGCAAAATCAAAAGCAACCAGTGCTAAAAACATGTTCCAAATCAAATCTGGACCGCTGACGTGATAGTATTTAATTCCTAATGCAATCACAGTAAAAAATAAATGAATAAGGATAATTTTTTTCTTCATGAACTCCCCTTTCTTTTGGTGATTGATTTTTATTATATCAAAAAAGACTGTTCCTAGTCTGCTTAAAAAACGATAAGAAGGGATTTATCCACTCAAAAATAGACTTTTATGTTATAATCTTAGCATGGCTAAAAGAATGATTGCACTAGACTTAGACGGTACGTTGCTACACTCTGACAATACCATTTCAGATTACACGATTGATGTTATTTCGCACATTAGTCAACTAGGGCATAAAGTTGTCATTGCAACAGGACGTCCTTATCGTATGGCAATTCAACATTATCGACGATTACAGTTAGAAACACCTATGATTAGCTTTAACGGTTCCTTGACACATTTGCCAGATAAAAAATGGAGTAAAGAACAAAATATTACTCTAGATAAGAAATACCTTCTTGCTACACTTCAGATGAGTGAGGCTATTCAAGCAGATTTTATAGCTAGTGAATATCGTCAAAATTTTTATATTACACTAGATTATCCAAATCGTATCAATCCTACTCTCTTTGGTGTCCCTCAAATCACAGAAAGCATGCGGATGGATATAAACAAAATCACAAGAAATCCTAATGCCCTCCTAATGCAAACGCGTCACAAAGATAAGTACGAACTCGCTAAAGAACTATGTAAACACTTTGACTACAACATCGAAGTGGATTCATGGGGTGGCCCACTAAATATCCTAGAATTTTCACCTAAGGGGATCAACAAAGCTTTTGCTCTCAACTATTTGTTGTCCGCCCTCAATATGAATAAAGACCAACTCATCGCCTTTGGAGATGAGCACAATGATACAGAAATGCTCTCTTTTGCAAAGGTGGGCTACGCTATGAAAAATGCTAGTCAAACCCTTCTACCTTATGCAGATAAACAAACAGATTACACTAACGAAGAAGATGGCGTTGCTAAAGAACTTGAGAAACTTTTCTTATAGCTTATATAGCTTATGGTTTACACTTTACAAAAAATACGCTATAATGAAAATAGCGGATAAGTAACGCTATCGCTTTTTTTAGAGAGTCTGCGTGTGGTGTGAGCAGATAAGAGTCAGCGTGAAATCTACCGTGACTATATTTATCGTAATCAATAATCAAGTGCACTCAGGTGAAGCTGGATGGAACCGCGCTTAAAGCGCTCCAGCGGCTTTACTTGGGTGCTTTTTGGAGGAAACTGATGTTAGATTTGAAACGCATCCGAACAAACTTTGAAACAATCTCAAACCAATTGGCAACACGTGGAGTCAGCTCTGACACCTTACAAGAACTTCAAGAGCTTGACAGCAAACGCCGCAAATTGCTTGTCACATCAGAAGAAGCTAAAGCTAAACGCAATACTGCTTCAGCTGCAATTGCACAAGCTAAGCGCAATAAAAAAGATGCTAGCCAGCAAATTACTGCTATGCAAGAACTATCTGCTACTATTAAAAGCATTGATAAAGAATTGACAGAAATTGATAAAGCGATTCAAGCTATTATCACGACATTACCAAATATCCCAGCCGCTGATGTACCTATCGGTGCTGATGAAGATGAAAACGTAGAAGTTCGCCGTTGGGGAACACCACGTGAATTTGATTTTAACATCAAGCCTCACTGGGATTTAGGTGAAGATTTAGGCATTCTGGATTGGGAACGCGGTGCGAAAGTGACTGGCTCACGTTTTCTCTTTTATAAAGGCTTAGGCGCAAAACTAGAACGTGCCATCTACAACTTCATGTTAGACGAGCATGCTAAAGAAGGTTACACCGAAGTGATTCCACCTTATATGGTCAACCACGACTCTATGTTTGGAACAGGGCAATATCCTAAATTTAAAGAGGATACTTTTGAATTAGCTGATAGCGACTATGTGCTTATCCCAACCGCCGAAGTTCCTTTGACCAATTACTATCGCGGTGAAATCATCGATGGACAAGAGTTGCCTATCTACTTCACTGCCATGTCCCCTTCTTTCCGTTCAGAAGCAGGATCTGCCGGCCGTGATACTCGTGGACTTATCCGTTTGCACCAATTTCACAAAGTCGAAATGGTGAAATTTACCAAACCTGAAGAATCTTACCATGAATTAGAAAAAATGGTGGCTAACGCTGAAAATATCTTACAAAAACTCGAACTTCCTTATCGTGTGATTACTCTATGCACCGGAGATATGGGATTTTCTGCTGCTAAAACTTATGACCTTGAGGTCTGGATTCCAGCACAAAATACTTATCGTGAGATTTCATCATGCTCTAACACTGAGGATTTCCAAGCTCGTCGCGCTCAAATCCGTTATCGTGACGAAGCAGATGGAAAGGTGAAATTGCTTCATACCTTAAACGGTTCAGGTCTTGCTGTTGGGCGTACTGTCGCTGCTATCCTTGAAAATTACCAAAACAAAGATGGATCTATCACTATCCCAAAGGTGCTTCGTCCATATATGGGGGGTATTGAAACGATTAAACCACAGGCATGAAAACACTAAAAAGCTTCCGCAGATAGCTGAAGCTTTTTTCTATCGTCTATTCTTTATTGAACACACTTAAAATAACGGATATAAAGGGGGCATACCGATATAATACCACCGTTTATATTTTTGCATCAAATCTAATAATCGTTTAACCAGAATATGATGTTCGGTTAAACAGTACATATGATTCACTTTTCCATAAAATTTAGAAGAAATATAACTTAGTTTAACGTTATCATCAACATCCTTAGCCATATCCAATAATATTTTTCTATCCTCTTCATTTAACTCTAAATGATTATAAACATCAGATATTGCATCATAAAATTCTTGTCTTTTCTTGTTATTTCTTGCCCCAACTCGTCGCATAAGTATTATCCTTTCCTAAACTACTATTCAATCATCAACTACCAGGCATAGGCATCTGTTGGTACTAATAAATAATCCAGCCACTGCTTATCTGTCATTTTGCACAATGTAACAGAAATTCCCGCCATATCAAGACTCGTCATAAATCTTCCTGACTTTATCAAAGGCAGAGATAACCCTTGGATATCAAATAATTGTTTTAAATCATTTAAGAAAATTCCCATTTCCAAATCGGTCGTTGTTCCTAAATTATTGACCAGAAGTATAAATGGTTCCCCTTTTTCCCAATGAAAGTGCAATTTCAACTTATTGACGATTTCATTTGCTAGTTCTTCAGATGAGGTAAATGGAACAGTGCGGTAGCCTTCTTCTCCATGAATACCAATTCCATAATAGATAGAATTCTCCTCTAATTCAAAGAGCGGAAGAGTAGCTCTTGGTAAGGTAGCTGATTTTGTCGCAAAACCAATCGTCGCAATTTGAGTGGAAAGTTCAAAACCTACCTGCTCTAATTCATCAAGACTAGCACCTCGTTGTGCAAGTGCTCCCAATATCTTGTGTAAGAGAATAGTACCTGCTAGTCCTCTGCCACGGATTTTGAAATGTTTTTTCGGTTCGATAGAAATATCATCATATGAGAGAATATACTTAACATTGTAACCTTCTGCCCTTACAGTTGCAATCGCTTTTCTAAAATGAGCAAGGTCTGCATCAAAATTTTTCACAATCACAAAAACCCCTTTTCCTTTGTCCAGAAAACGAATAGAGACCGCAATTTCATCAACCGTAGGAGGATAAAATAGCGTTCCATAAATAGCTCCTGTCAGCATACCTTCTCCTACATAACCAATATGGGCTGGTTCATGCCCACTTCCACCTCCTGAAAGAATAGGAATTTTACTACTATCATGATGACGATTGTAAACAAGTGGGAGAGTTTCGTGCTTTTTTAGATGTGGATATGCCAATAATTGACCAGAAATAAAGTCAGATAAAATATGTTTTTGCTGATTGTGGATAAATGTCATGAAAAACTCTCCTACATTATTCGATTTGTCATTTCATACAGTAAAAAATTAGGGGCAGGCATTGGAATAGAATGGCTGACAAAGCATCTAACGATTTCTGCAAGTGCATGAGCATGATAATTTTGATGAAACGCTAGGAATGTTTCATTCTCGATAAAGATTGCTTGAACAGAATATTCCTTAATAATTTTTTCAACAACTGTCATGCAATAGGTAATAAAATAAGAATAAAAATCATTCTGTCCTCGGATAGCAAACAACTGAACGTAAAACTCTTTTTCCTCTTCAAAGTATAGAAACAGTTCTTTCAAGAGTTGGTAACCTGTAATAAAATCAAGATTATTGGTAATTTGTTCTTGCAAATCATTTTCAAAAATCCAATCCATTAGTTGATATTTATCTAAAAAATGATTGTAAAAAGTTTGTCGCCGGATTCCTGCTAGTTCCATAATATCAACAATTGATATTTTATCAAATTCTTCTCTTTCAAGAAGCGTTTTAAATGCTTTTGCTATTCTCTTTTTGGTAATCAGTGAAGGCATCATAACATCCTCCTCATTTTTTACTAGTTCTATCATATCAAAAATAAGATAGAAAAACAGAGAAAGCGGACAAATGAAACAATCTGTCCCTTACTTTTCTCTATATCAAGTTTTATAATAAACTTAGCAAAATGAAAAAAGAGGATGTTACCATGAAAAAAATTATCAATAATCCAGCAAACGTCGTTGATGAAATGCTAAAAGGCATGAGCTTTGTTCACTCTGATTTGGTAGAACGTTTAGACGGGTATGATGTGATTATCCGAAAAGCTGAAAAAACAGGCAAGGTAGGTTTAATCTCTGGAGGTGGTTCAGGTCATGAACCAGCACATGCTGGCTTTGTTGGAGACGGTATGCTTTCTGCTGCTGTCTGTGGAGCTGTCTTTACTTCACCTACTCCTGACCAGATTCTCGAAGCGATTAAAGCGGCTGATGAAGGGGCTGGAGTATTTATGGTCATCAAAAATTATTCTGGAGACATCATGAATTTTGAAATGGCTCAAGAATTGGCGGAAATGGAAGGCATTGAAGTTGCTAGCGTTATTGTAGATGATGATATTGCAGTCGAAAACAGTCTATATACTCAAGGACGTCGTGGAGTAGCCGGTACAGTTTTTGTTCATAAAATTCTAGGTCATGCTGCTAGAAAAGGAAAGTCCTTACATGAAATTAAGGATTTAGCAGACGAACTGGTAGGACAGATTAAAACAATTGGTCTAGCCTTGTCAGGCGCAACTGTTCCTGAAGTTGGAAAACCCGGTTTTGTACTTGAAGAAGATGAATTTGAGTACGGTGTTGGGATTCACGGTGAACCAGGTTATCAAAAAGAAAAATTGCAGCCCTCTGCACTTTTGGCAAAAGAGTTGATTGACAAATTACTAACCGATTTCAATGCAACTTATGGTCAACAATTTGGTATTCTCATCAACGGTTTGGGCTCAACTCCTTTAATGGAACAATACATTTTTGCCAATGATGTCGCTAATCTTTTGGCAGAAAAGGGGATTCAAGTTGTCTATAAAAAACTCGGTGATTACATGACTTCAATTGATATGGCTGGTCTATCCTTAACCTTGATTAAACTAGAAAATGCAGAATGGCTAGAGGCTTTGAATAGTCCTGTCACTACGCCAGCTTGGTAGAAACGAGGAAAAAAATAAATGAACGTACAAGATGCAATTAAATGGATGAGTCAATTTAATGATAAAATTCAAGCCAATAAAGACTATCTAAGTGAACTAGATAGGCCTATCGGTGACGGTGACCACGGTAGCAATATGGCTCGCGGAATGGCTGCGGTCATGGAAGAACTTACAAATAAAGAATTTACTAAAACAAGCGAAGTCTTTAAAACGGTCGGAATGCAGCTACTTAGCAAAGTAGGAGGTGCTTCTGGTTCTCTCTACGGTTCAGCATTTGTTGGTATCAGCAAGGGCATTGATACTCAAGCATTTGTCGATAGCATGCAAGATGCTCTTGATATGATTATCAAACGAGGTAAAGCAACTGTCGGAGAAAAAACAATGGTGGATGTTTGGACACCGGTCATCCAAGATTTGAGAGAAAACAAACTTTCTCTTGATAATATAACTGCTTATGTTGAAACAACTAAAGATATTGTAGCAACAAAAGGACGGGCTTCCTATGTTGGAGAACGGTCTTTGGGGCATCTTGACCCTGGGTCGCAATCGACAGCCTATCTGTTTGAAGCCTTAATAGAATCAGGTGTTGCTTATGAGTAAGTTAGGAATTATCATCGTTTCACATTCGAAAAATCTAGCCCAAGGTATTGTAGATTTAATCAATGAAGTAGCAAAAGATATTCCTCTTACCTATATAGGAGGAACGCCAGATAATGGTATCGGAACAAACTTTGAACGAGTTCAAGAAATAGTCGATTTAAACCCAGCAGAGGAATTACTCGCTTTCTATGACCTAGGTTCTGCTCGAATGAACATTGAAATGGTCGCTGACTTCTCAAATAAGGTCATTCATATCCAACATGTCCCAATTGTAGAAGGCTCTTATACGGCAGCGGCTTTACTACAGGCTGGAGGAGATAAGGATACTATCATCACTCAACTAGAAGAATTACGGATTACAAAATAGGAGAATCGGAAAATGAAAGAATTTATCGGTGAATTACTAGGCACGTTTATCTTAGTGTTACTAGAAAACAGGGTTGTTTCTGCCTGACTTTTGAAAAAAAACAAGTCTGAACATAGCGGTTGGATTGCTATTGTTCTAGGCTTAGGAGTTGCTGTAGTGGTCGCTCTTTATCTATCTACTTTTTTGAGTGGAGCACATTTAAACCCCGCAGTACCTAGCGCTATGGCTGTGCTAGGTACAATTTCTCGGTGCTATGTTTGCATCTATCATACCTCCACTACTATCCTCACTGGAAAGAAACTGCAGAATCTGAGACTATTTTAGACTGTTTCTCAACCGCTTCAGCTATTTGTCATACATGGTCTAACTTGCTGGGTGGCATTTTAAAAACTATTGTCCTTGTCATGACTGTTATAGTGATTGATTCAAATAATATATCTCCTAGCCTAAAAGCAATTATCGTCGGTATCGTTGTCTTTGCTATCGGATTCTCATTCGGTGGAACTACAGGCTACGCTATCAACCCCACTCGTGACCTCGGATTTCGTCATTCACGCTCTCCTATCAATTTCAAATAAATCCTATAGTGATTATAGTACGTCCTATTGTCTCTCACTCCTAAAATAAGGAGAATCTGTTAGAAAAGAATTCTAACAGATTTTGTCTTCGGTCTGAATCGGATAACTCCTTCTAATGCTTATGAATTTCATAAGAAGTTGTTTGTAGCTTCGAGGTTGGCGTTGAAACAAGGCTACTCTATAGTAGTCCAATCTATAAAATATACATATTAAATAATGAAAATCTTATTTCTTATAGAGACACATTATCTTTCTCTTTGCTATTCATTCGTTACATTTTTTATGAAAAAATAAACATCTATTTTATAAAACAAAAAACTCAAATGCTCTTATAGGCATTCGAGTCAGACTGAGGAACCTCTCTTTTTAGTATTTTCTAAAGCGCTGGTAACGTTGCTCTAACAAATCCTCTATCAAAAGCTGACTGAGTTTCTCTATCTCCTCGATAAGTGCAGATTTCAGCATATCAATAATTTCACTTGAAAAATAGCCACGCTCTGGGATGATACGATCAATCACACCCATTTGCAGTAATTCACCCGCTGTTATCTTCATCAACTCTGCCGCTTCAGGCGCTCTGCTACCATCTTTCCACAAAATAGAAGCAAAACCTTCTGGACTCAAAATAGCATACATGGTATTTTCAAGCATCCATACCTTATCTGCTAATGCTAAGGCAAGAGCTCCACCAGAGCCACCCTCGCCAATAATAACAGCAATAATCGGAACTCTTAAATCACTCATCTCCAGAAGATTGTGAGCGATAGCTTCACCCTGTCCTCTCTCCTCTGCTCCGACACCTGGATATGCTCCTGCGGTATTGATAAAGGTAATGACTGGACGACCAAACTTTTCTGCTTGTTTCATGAGACGACATGCTTTACGATAACCTTCTGGATGTGGCTGCCCAAAATTGCGTTTGAGATTATCTTGTAAATTTTTTCCTTTTTGGATACCAATAACAGTGACTGGACGACCTGCTAATCGTGCAATTCCTCCAACAACAGCACCATCATCACCATAGTGTCTATCGCCATGTAACTCAATAAAATCGTCAAATACTCTCTGTGCATAATCCAGAGTCGTGAGACGATTTTGATCACGAGCTTCTTTTAAAATACGTGATACATCACTCATAACTCACCTCCATGCAACTCTAATAGCTGAGCAATGGTACTACGTAGATCTGTACGCTCAACAATCTTGTCTACAAAGCCATGTTCCAATAGAAACTCCGCTTTTTGGAAACGATCGGGTAAATCCTCACGCACTGTCGTTTCAATAACACGACGCCCAGCAAAACCAACCAATGCTTGAGGTTCAGCAAGAATAATATCACCTTCCATAGCAAAACTAGCTGTCACACCACCAGTCGTTGGATCCGTCAAAACGCTCAAATAGAAAAGCCCAGTGTTAGCATGACGTTTGACAGCAGCAGAAATTTTTGCCATCTGCATCAAACTCATAATTCCTTCTTGCATCCTAGCACCACCAGAAGCGGTAAAAATGACAACAGGAAGCTTTTCTCTCGTCGCCAACTCAAAGAGACGAGTGATTTTCTCTCCAACGACCGTTCCCATGCTCGCCATAATAAAGTGAGAATCCATAATCGCAAGAGCCACTTTTCGATGACGAATACGTGCTAAACCTGTAAGTACTGCTTCATCGAGACCTGTTGTCTCTTTTGCTTTTTCGAGCTTTTCCTGATAGCTTGGAAACTTTAGTGGATTTTGATTGGCGATACCCGTAAATAACTCCTCAAAGCTTCCCTCATCAACCGTCAACAAGAGACGCTCCTTAGCGCTAATTCGGAAGTTATAGTGACACTGTGGGCAAATTTTAGCAAGCCCTAAGTCTTTTTGATAAATCATGTGCCTACAAGCTGGACACTTAGCAAACAATTCATCTGGAACTTCTGGTAATTCTAATTCTCCTTGGTGACGGATAGAGCGATTAGGATTGATACGGATATATTTACCTTTTTTCTTAAAAAATGCCATAGATCCTCCTAATCCTCAGCTTGTTCATACTCTGGTAAAAAAGTTTCCATCAAAAAAGCGGTATCATAGTCACCAGCAATGACACGAGAATCCGAAATTAAATCCATCTGAAAATCGCTATTGGTTACCACTCCTTCAATTTCTAGCTCATAAAGCGCACGTTGCATTTTCATCAGTGCATCAAAACGGTTACTTCCATGTACGATAATCTTAGCAATCATGCTATCATAATAAGGCGGAATGGTATATCCTGGATAGACAGCAGAATCCACACGTAAACCGACACCGCCAGATGGCAAGTATAACTCCGTAATTTTACCTGGACTTGGTGCAAAATGAAATTTAGGATTTTCAGCGTTAATCCGACATTCAATAGCATGACCTTTTAAGCAAATATCCTCTTGAGAAATCGATAACGGTTGCCCTGCTGCAATACGAATCTGTTCTTTAACAATATCAACACCGGTCACAAACTCAGTTACAGGATGTTCAACCTGAACACGCGTGTTCATCTCCATAAAGTAGAACTCACCAGTCTTTTCGTCAAGGAGAAACTCAATCGTTCCTGCATTCTCATAGGAAACAGCCTTAGCAGCTCGTACAGCAGCATCTCCGATACTTTGACGAAGCGTAGTACCAATCGCAATTGAGGGGCTTTCTTCTAAGACTTTTTGATTATTGCGTTGTAATGAGCAATCACGCTCCCCTAAATGAATGATGTTGCCAAAATGATCACCTAAAATCTGAATCTCAATATGGCGCGCAGGGTAGATAACTTTTTCTATATACATAGCACCGTTGCCAAAAGCAGCAAGGGCTTCTTGTGAGGCAGATTCAAAAGCTGCCACTAAAGCATCCTTGGATTCAACTTTGCGAATTCCTTTACCACCGCCACCTGCCGAAGCTTTCAACATAACAGGATAACCAATAGTATCTGCCACTTCGAGGGCTTCTTGAGGCGTTGTAATCTCACCTTTTGATCCAGGAATGACAGGAACATGAGCACGTATCATCTCTGCACGCGCATTGATTTTATCCCCCATCTTATCCATAACAAAACTCGAAGGACCTATGAACTTAATATGCATTTCCTCGCACATCGTGGCAAATTTGGAATTTTCACTTAAAAAACCAAAACCTGGATGAATAGCTTGAGCCCCTGTCACAATCGCTGCAGAAAGTACCGCATTTATGTTGAGGTAAGAGTCGCTTGATTTACTAGGACCAATGCAAATAGCTTCATCTGCTAGAATGGTATGAAGCGCCTCTTTATCAGCTTCTGAATAAACTGCAACTGTTGCAATTCCCAGTTCACGTGCAGCACGTATAATACGCACTGCAATCTCCCCACGATTTGCAATCAATAGTTTTTTAAACATCCCATTCTTCCCTTCTAGTTACGTTTTAGCTTTTCCCAAGCGCAAAGGTTAAGAGACCGCTAGCTACTAACTGTCCATCTACTTCTGCCTTAGCTTCCACTACTGCAATCGTTCCACGACGTTTGATAAATTTAGCTGTCATGACTAGTTGATCTCCAGGAACGACTTGTTTTTTGAAACGAACCTTATCCATACCGGCATAAAAAACGAGTTTACCCTGATTTTCTGTTTTTGATAATTCTAAGACACCTGCCGTCTGGGCAAGAGCTTCCATGATAAGAACACCAGGCATAACAGGATATTCTGGAAAATGCCCTATAAAGAAAGGCTCGTTGATGGTGACATTTTTGATAGCTGTTATTTCATTTTCTGATACCTCCAACACTCTATCAACCAAAAGCATCGGATAACGATGAGGAAGTGCTTCACGAATTTTTGTTATATCAATCATTTAATACGCACCAATCCTTTGCCAAATTCCACAACTTCTTCATTTTCAACGAGAATTTCAGTAACCACTCCATCCTTAGGGGCTAGCACTTCATTCATCACTTTCATTGCTTCAATGATTAGCAGAGTCTGCCCTTTCTTTACCGTTTCACCAATTGCAACAAAGTTGGGTTTATCTGGAGCCGATGCTAGATAAGCCACCCCAACCAAAGGACTCTCTACCAATTCCCCTTCGGCAATAGGTTTGTTCGCAGTCTCTAGTGACGCTTGGGAAGCACTAGTAGATTGTGGAGCGATAGAGGATAATGGTGCTTCTAAGATAGGATCAGTCACTTGCTCACGAGAGACTAAGCTATTTTTGCTAAAATGCAAATCATCGTTAGCATTACGATAAGAAAATTCACGCAAGCTAGAGTTGTCAAATTGCGCCATTAATTCTTTGATATCTGAGATATTCACACTAAACCTCCCAACGTTTGAAAGCTGTTACAGCATTGTGTCCACCAAAACCAAAAGTATTTGACAAGGCATAATTAATTGTTGCGTTGATACCTTGACCATAGATGACATTTGCTTCGATGTCTTCTGACAATTCTTTTGTACCTGCAGTCATTGGCACGTATTGGTGACGAATGGCTTCGATAGTTGCGATTGCCTCAACACCACCCGCAGCTCCTAATAGATGCCCTGTAAAGGATTTTGTTGAGGATACTGGTACTTCTTTTCCAAGAACAGCAACAATAGCTTGACTTTCGCTATGTTCATTTGCTTGTGTAGAGGTGCCATGTGCATTGACATAACCAACTTGACTAGCCTCTATGTTCGCTTCATTCATAGCAAGCTTCATAGCTTTAGCAGCTCCTGATCCATCTGGAGTTGGTGTTGTCATATGATAAGCATCACAGGTATTACCGTAGCCAACAACCTCCGCTAAAATAGTAGCGCCACGTTTTTGGGCATGCTCTAAGCTCTCTAAGATGAGAATACCTGCCCCCTCACCCATGACAAAGCCATTTCTATCCTTATCAAATGGAATAGAGGAGCGTGTTGGGTCTTCTGTTTGAGACAGAGCTGTTAGATTTTGGAAACCTGCGATACCAATCTTCGTGATTGAACTTTCAGAACCACCACAAATCACCACATCTTGAAATCCAAACTTGATTTCACGAAAAGCCTCTCCGATAGCATCATTAGCTGAAGCACAAGCTGTAGTGATTGACTTACATACACCTTGAGCATTCAAGCGCATAGCGATATTTCCTGCTGCCATATTGGACAATGCCTTAGGAATAAACATAGGCTGAACACGCTTTGGTCCACGGGTATGCAAGCGAATAATCTGATCTTCTAGCTCCTGCAAACCTCCAATACCACTAGATACAATGACACCAACACGATCATGATCGAGATTTCCTGTCTCTAATTGTGCCATTTCTACAGCTTCTAATGCTGCATAAATCGCATAAAGAGAATACATGTCCATTCTATTTTTATCTTTGCGTACAAAATACTTATCAAATGGGAAATCTTGGATTTCACCAGCATTATAAACACTAAAGTCTGTTGTATCAAACTTCGTAATAGGACCGATCCCAATTTTTCCGGCTTGTAAACTATCCCAAAATTCTCCTGGAGTATTACCAATTGGCGATGTAACACCATAACCTGTTACAACTACTCTATTTTTAGTCATTAACCTATCCTCTTCTTATTGCATTGTCATACCGCCGTCAATGGCTAGTACCTGACCTGTTAGATATTCTTGTTTTGCTAAAAATGCAACCACCTCAGCAATTTCCTCAGGCTTACCGATACGCTTCATTGGGATTTGTGCTAGCATGGCATCCTTTAGCTTATCAGGAATAACCTCTGTCATATCAGACTCGATAAATCCTGGCGCCACCACATTAACACGGACACCACGACCAGCAACCTCACGAGCTACCGACTTGCTAAAGCCAATCAGACCTGCTTTTGAAGCTGCATAATTGGCTTGTCCGACATTTCCAACCAAACCGACAACACTTGAAATATTGATAATAGCACCAGAACGTGCCTTACTCATTGGTTTTAGAACTGCTTGAGTCATATTAAAAGCACCTGTCAAGTTGACTTTCAAGACTTTTTCAAAATCCTCTTGTGTCATTTTGAGCATGAGCTTGTCATTTGTAATTCCAGCGTTATTTACCAAAATATCAACACTACCCAGAATTTTGGCCACTTCAGCTATCATGCGTTTACTGTCAGCCTCATTAGATACATCTCCACTCACAGCTAGTACCTCACCATTGTAATGTGAAAATGTTTCAAGTAAACTCTCAGGTATCACATGGCGTCCATTAAGGACAACATTGGCGCCCAATTGAGCAAATTTATGTGCAATAGCTAAGCCAATACCACGTGTTGACCCTGTTACAAAAACTGTTTTTCTAAAAAGTTCCAAATTGTTGCCTCCTATCTAGCCAGTAAATTCTCCAAGCTAACTTTATCATAGACAGAAATACTTGGGATTGTCTTATCAATCTTCTTTAAAAAACCAGTTAACACCTTACCTGGACCAATCTCAATTACATCTGTCATCCCAAGAGAGAGCATCGTGTTAATCGACTCATAAAAATGCACTGGCTCCATGACTTGACGTGCTAGCAAGGTTTTAATCTCACTTTCTTGCATAACGGTAGCTTTCGTATTTCCAATCAATGGTAACTTAAAAGTATCAAAAGTCACTGTCTCAAGTTCTTTAGCCAATTTATCACTTGCGGACTTTAGTAGAGCAGTATGAAAGGGACCTGACACTTTCAATGGAATCAGTCGCTTAGCGCCTGCTACTTTGAGGTAGTCAACCGCTTTATCGACAGCTGCTACTTCTCCTCCAATGACAATTTGCGTAGGGGTATTGTAATTAGCAAGAGAAACAACCCCTTTTTCAGTCGCTTTCTCACAAGCCTCTTCAATTATATCTACTGGTGTATCGAGAACTGCCACCATCTTGCCACTACCATACGGTGCGGCTACCTCCATGTACTGTCCCCGCTTAGCAACGAGTGCAATAGCTTTTTCAAATTCTAGTGCCCCAGAAGCTACCAAAGCTGAATACTCTCCTAAAGAAAGACCAGCAACCATATCTGGAGCAATCCCTTTTTCAAGAAGTAAGCGATAAATTGCAACGGAAGTTGCCAAGATAGCAGGCTGTGTATAGCGTGTTTGATTGAGCTTTTTCTCGTCTTTGTCAATCAACTGTCGCACATCATATCCCAACACATGACTAGCTTGATGAAACGTTTCTTGCACAATAGGGTAAATTTCATAGAGATCATGCGCCATACCTAAGCTCTGTGACCCCTGACCTGCAAATAAGAAGGCAGTTTTCGCCATTTTGTCCTCCATCCCCTAACATTATTAGAGATTGTGTCTTGTTATAGTGTCAATGAAGAGTTAGTCTTTCTCCCATCGATTGGCTGTTCCCAAGATAATATCACGAGCACCATAATAGAGATCTTTTAGAATCTCTTTACAAGTTTCCTCTTTACTCACAAAACCTGCAATTTGCCCTGCCATTACAGAACCATAGTCAACATCACCATCAACCACTGCATTGCGTAGCGATCCTGCACCAAGTTCTTCAATTTCTTGAGCCGTTATTTTACCTGCTAAGAAGTCTTTCTCAGCTTTAGCATAAGCAGTTGCAAGCTTATTTTTTATGGCACGCACAGGATGCCCAACAACTTGTGCAGACACTACAGTATCGATGTCTTTTGCTTTTAAGATTTTTGCCTTAAAGTTAGGGTGAGCATTGGACTCTTTAGCCACAACAAAGCGAGTACCGACTTGTATAGCTTCTGCTCCTAACATAAACCCTGCTGCTGCGCCACGTCCATCAGCAATACCGCCTGCTGCAATAACTGGGATAGAAACTGCATCAACCACTTGACGCACAAGAGTCATCGTCGTTAACTTACCAATATGACCTCCTGCTTCCATACCTTCTGCAATGACAGCATCGGCGCCCATTTTTTCCATGCGACGAGCCAAGGCAACACTAGGAACCACAGGAATAACAGTGATACCTGCTTTATGAAACCGCTCCATATATTTTCCAGGATTACCAGCACCAGTAGTCACCACCTTGACCCCTTCTTCGATAACAAGATCAACAATATCCTCAACAAATGGTGAGAGTAACATGATATTAACCCCAAAAGGTTTATCAGTTACGGCTTTAACCTTATCAATATTAGCTTTGACAACTTCTTTAGGAGCATTACCACCACCGATAATCCCTAAACCACCTGCCTTTGATACAGCAGCAGCCAAATCGCCATCAGCAACCCAAGCCATTCCACCTTGAAAAATAGGATATTTAATGTGTAATAATTCCGTAATACGACTTTTCATATCTATACTTTCTAAATCTTAGCTAAGCGACTAAAGCGGAAATAAAACGATTAAACGTTCTATTCCACCTTTAATCGCTTATTTAGGTTTTCATCACTAAAGCACTTATCAATAGAATCTGACAGTTTTCTAGCCTTTATAATTTGAAATTCAAACTATCTTATCACTAATAAGGAGTGAACATAAATCTTTATTGCTTACTGAACACTCCTACATGATTGTGAAGCTAGTGCAACTTCCATTTGCTAAAAAACATTCTGGTCAGTTGGTTAGCCCTTATTTTGTTTTTTCTTCAACGTAAGCAACTAAATCGCCAACTGTATTGAGACCTTCTTCAGTTTCGATTTGAATATCGAATTCGTCTTCGATTTCGGAAATGACTTGAAAAACATCTAATGAATCCGCATCAAGGTCATCAAAAGTAGTTTCCAATGTTACTTCATCTGTTTCTTTACCAAGTTCTTCAACAATAATTTCTTGTACTTTTTCAAATACTGCCATGATATAGCTCCTTTTAAATAAATAATATTGATTAGCTTATAGCTAGCTGATTCTATACTGTGCTTATGCACAATATACCTAAATTCTAACAATTAGACTGCCCCATGTCAATCCTCCACCAAAACCTGAGAGTAAAATTACTTGAGTTCCGTCCAATGCGATAATCCCCTTATCCACCGATTCTGATAATAATATCGGAATACTAGCGGCACAGGTGTTCCCATACTCCATCATATTGGCTAAAAACTTATCTCTATTGATACCAACCTTTCTAGCCATCTTATCTAAGATACGGATATTCGCTTGATGAAGTAAGAAGTAGTCGATAGTATCGGCTGTAACTCCCGTTGTCCTCATGATCTCTGTAATGCTTTTTGATACATCTCGAACGGTAAAATCAAAAATGGCACGTCCATCCATAATCACATAAGGGAGATTCTCCTCAACAACTGAAAATGGTGAGTTCAGTCCAACAATACCTGAAGTAAGGCCATCTCCTCGACTCCCATCTGAATGTAAAGATTCTGCTAAAAAATGCACCTCATCTGCTGTCTCAAGCAGTACACCACCAGCACCATCACCAAATAGCACTGCTGTCCTACGATCTGTCCAATCAACAATTTTAGAAAAAGTCTCAGCACCAATCACCAAACCTTTTTGATAAATCCCAGATCGGATAAATTTTTCTGCCGTTGATAGTGCAAATATAAAACCACTACACGCCGCTGATAAATCAAAGGAAAAAGCATTTATAGCACCGATAGAGGCCTGAACTTTTGCAGCCGTTGAGGGCATCGTACTGTCTGGTGTCACTGTTGCCACAAGAATAAAGTCAATACTACTAGGTTCAAGAGATGACTTTTCAAGCAACTGTTTGGCTACTTGACTTGCTAAATCAGCTGTTGACTCATCCTTTGTGATATGACGTTTTTTGATACCTGTTCGACTTGTAATCCACTCATCACTGGTGTCCATTATTTGAGATAGATCATCATTTGTAATGACTTGGGAGGGGACATAATGCGCCACTTGACTAATCTTTGCATATCTCATGAGATAAGCTCCTCTAAAAATTGATGCAAATTGCTTAACCCCTTAGTGAGAGCTTCAACATCTGTTTCATCAAATTCCTCAACAATATGTTCAACCAAACGCTTATGAAACTTGCTATGCAAGCGATCAATCAAACGTCCTTTTTTCGTCAAACTCAAATAAACAACCCTACGATCAGACTGCGAACGACTACGCTCAATATAACCTTTGGCTTCAAGCTTATTCAAGCTAGCTGTCACTGTTCCTAGTGTAATCATCTGCGCACGAGCAATGTCACTTGGAGTTACTTTAGCATTCTTACCAATAATCTCAATCGTATGCATCTCTTTCAGAGAAATATCATTAAATTGGCTTGTTCTCAAGCTGGTTTCTTCAATAACTAAAACCTTATTAAAAATATCCACAAGATAAGCATTGATTTGACTATAATCCAAGTTTTCTCACTCCTTTTCATAAAACTTTGACTATCAAAGTTTAACAAAAGTCACGCTTTTTTGCAAGGCTTTCTTAAAAGTTATTTTTTATTGTCCTCTAAACTGAGGACGGCGTTTCTCTGCATAAGCTAGCACACCCTCTTTAAAGTCATCTGTAAAGGCTAACGATTTTTGCAAACTCAGCTCTAATTTAGCATAATCTTCCCATTCGGTAAAGTTGCTTTGCCAAACCATTTCTTTAATTGCTTTAAAAGAGTTAACCGAGCTACGCTTCAGTTTTTTAATAAGTTGCTGCGCTGTTTTCTCTAACTTTTCAGATTCACAAATTTTGTAGACAATGCCATATTCTAATGCTTTTTCAGCTTTCAGCCCTTCTCCTGTCATGGCTAGATGAGTAGCTCGATTGACACCGATAGCTTTTGACAAGAGGTATAAACCGCCTGCATCTGGCGCCAATCCAACACCTACAAAAGCTTGAATAAATTTTGTCTTATCAGAGGAGATGACAAAATCACAAGCAACCGCTAGATTAGCAGCAGCGCCTGCCACAGCACCATCTGTTAGCATGATAACAGGCTTTGGTAATTTTTTGATGACAAAGGAGATAGCATTAACTAACTCAGCTATTCTAACAAGCGATTGGATATTATCATTTTTGACAGCACACTCCATCTCGACCAAGTCCCCACCTACCGAAAAAACTTTTCCGTTTGCCTCAAAAGTAAGAATACGAACCTCTTCATCTTTTGCTGCCATATCAAGAGCGAGCAAAATTTCTTCACAAATTGGAATATTAAAGCCATTTGAAACTTCTGGACGATTAAGTGTTAGACGTGCTCTTTCCTCCTCTACAACGTAGGTAATCCATTTAAAAGACATCATATTTCCTTTTCTCTTTGATTTTTGTTTGGAAATCAAACTATCTAAAAACAGAATTATTCTAGCATAATCTAGCATATAAAATCAAGTATTTTTCATATTTTTTTAATTTGATGATTCAAGCTATTTTATTCAGCAAAGTGAAAAAGATTAGACAATATGTCTAATCTTTTGACAACAAATCACTCAAACAATTGATAAAACCTGCTGCTTGTGATTGATTCATACCAAATCGCTCGTCTTTAACTGCCCAAGTTGTCAACCCAGCTGCCACTCCTGCTGCAATACCTTTTTCACTATCTTCTACAACTAAAATAGTCTCTTTGGAACAGCCCATCTGACGTGCTGCAACCTCATAAATAGCGGGATTAGGCTTACTTTCCACAAATTCTTCCCCAGATAAAATCACTTTAAAGTAAGAGCGAATCCCCACTGAATCTAATGCCCTTAGAATATCTGATTTGGTTGAGCTAGAAGCTAAGCCTAGCAGAACACCAGCTTTATCAAGGGTCTTAATCACAGATACCGTATCGTCAAAAATAAGACTCGAATACGGCAGAGGATGCTTATCCTTATATGCAGTATAATCTTTTTGAAGTTGATCCACGTCCCACTTATCATAATCCTTACGCAGTATATGTCGCCAAACTTGTTTCATATTACCACCAATGAAAAAACTCGGAGGTAGATGCTTAATAGAGATTCCACGGTCATTTAAAAACAACTCGCGACGCTGATAATAAAAACGTTCAGTGTCAAATAAAACACCATCCATATCAAAAATTATCGCTTTAAAATTCATCATACTCCTATTATACTATCATTTTCTTTGAAAAACTACTGACACACTATCTGAATTTTGCTATAATTTAGACAAAACGTGATAAAGGATGTTTTCATGAAAGTTACAAAATTTGGAGGAAGTTCACTAGCTTCCGCAGCACAACTCTGTAAAGTCTTAGACATCATCAAAGCCGACTATGAACGACGTTTTGTAATTGTCTCAGCCCCTGGAAAACGCACTGCAGATGATACCAAGGTCACAGATGCTCTCATCAAATATTATCAAAACTATAGGGCAGGAAATGACGTATCTGCCGATCAAGAGTGGATTATTGACCGTTATCGTGCTATTATCGAAGAATTACACCTCGGATCTGACATTTTAGAAAAAATTGCCACAGCTATCAAAGTTCTAGCTACTCTTCCTATCGAAAATAACCGCTTCTTGTACGACACTTTTTTAGCCGCTGGTGAGGATAACAATGCCAAACTGATTGCTGCATTCTTCAGCCAAAACGATGTACCTGCCCAGTATATCCATCCCAGAGAAGCTGGTATTACCGTCTCCAGTGAGCCTAGTAATGCTCGTATCCTTCCTAGCAGTTATGATAAGCTCGAAAACCTACGTGAGTATAACGATGTACTTGTCATCCCTGGATTTTTTGGAGTAACTGTTGACAACGAGATTTGTACATTCTCTCGTGGAGGTTCTGACATTACAGGATCTATCGTAGCTGCTGGTGTCAAGGCAGATTTATACGAAAATTTCACAGATGTCAACGGTATTTTTGCAGCACATCCAGGCGTCATAGATAACCCTCATTCGATTCCTGAGTTAACTTATAAAGAAATGCGTGAATTAGCCTATGCTGGATTTTCTGTTCTCCATGACGAAGCTCTTATCCCTGCTTATCGAGGGAAAGTTCCCCTTGTTATCAAAAATACTAACAACCCCGACCACCCAGGAACGAAGATTGTCATTGAAAACACCGGAAAAGACATGCCAGTCATTGGTATCGCTGGAGATGATCACTTTGTCAGCATCAACATATCCAAATATCTCATGAATAGAGAAGTTGGTTTTGGGCGCAAAGTTCTCCAAATCCTAGAAGATCTCAATATTCGCTTTGAGCATATGCCAACTGGTATTGATGATATGTCTATCGTTCTTCGCGATCGCGAGTTGACCCCTATCAAAGAACAAGAAATCATTACACAACTCACCCGTAAGCTAGAAGTCGATCACGTGGATATTCAACACGATTTGTCCATTATCATGATTGTTGGTGAAAATATGAAAAGCCAAGTTGGTGTCATGTCCACAGCTACTAAGGCTCTGTCGGACAACCACATTAACTTGACCATGATTTCACAAGGATCAAGTGAGGTTTCTATCATGTTCGTTGTCAATAGCGAGGATGAGAAAAAAGCTGTTCGTGCCCTCTACAATGCCTTCTTTAAATAAGACAAAAGCCACCCTTTGTGGCTTTTTTATATGTTCATCAATCTAATTTAAAAAAATAAAAAAAGTTGAGCATCTCTACTCAACTCCTCTGCGGAAAGAGGGACTTGAACCCTCACGACCTAAAGCGGTCACAGGATCCTTAGTCCTGCGCGTCTGCCAATTCCGCCATTCCCGCTCATCAACGTTCTAAATTATATCAATTTACATTGCTGATGTCAATACTATCTTTCATATTTTTTCAAAAAAAGTAAAATTCTTTCTTTGTAGGTTTGTGGGTCTTTTTCAAAAGACTTAGCATGTCCTGCACCTTTTGCAATGTAAAGCTCTTTTGGACCTTTTGTTGCCGCATAATTTTCATAGACCATCTTTGTCGGCACAAACGTATCATCGCTACCGTGGATAAAGAGAGTCGGTAAATGATTTTTAGCTAACTGCTTGACACTGCTGGCCTCGCCATAGCTAAATCCTGCACGAATCTTAGATAGTGCTGAAACCTCATAAAGAAGAGGGAAGGCTGGCAAATGATAGAGCTTTTTAGCTTGATAAGCAAGCTCGTCCCAGACACTAGTATAACCGCAATCCTCTATAATCGCTGTAATCTGACTTGGTAAAGTTTCACCACTTGCCATCATAACCGTAGCTGCTCCCATCGATACACCAAATAAAGTGATTTCAGCAGAAGGGTTTTGACTGATGAGAATATCTGCCCACTTGAGGATGTTTAGGCGGTCATTCCAGCCGTATCCAATGATTTGTCCTTTGCTATTTCCATGTGCAATGTTATCTGGCATCAATACATTATAGCCTAATTCGTGAAACAAATATCCATAGGCTTTCATTCGGTTTTTACTACTGGTGAAACCATGCACCACAATGACTGTTTTATTCGTTTTCTTTTCCGCTGGCACATACCAAGCTTCCTGCTTAATTCCCTGATTTTCCATAGTGTTCGTCTCATAGGTTAACTTATCAAAAGCTTTCTTATAAGAATACAAAGGATTTGTTTTGGAAATAGCACCACTTCCAACAAAAGATTTTTCCCCTCGGACTTGAGCCACATGAAAAAAGTAAAAGCTGGCCAAAATGCTACCTAAAAAAAGAAGACCTATTACAATCGTCACTAAACGTCGTTTTCTTAACTTTTTCATAACACTTATTATACACTAATTTAAAAGATTAGCAACATAAGAAAAAGCAAGAAAAACATTTTTCTCACTCTTTACTTTATGCTAATTATTGCTATTTTCAGCAGCAGCTGTCACAAAGGCTGTGTAGAGTTCTTCAGCACGGTTTGGACGTGATTGCAACTCAGGGTGATATTGAGCAGCAACAAAAAATTTCTTTTCTGGCAACTCAACAATTTCCATAAGACGGTTATCCGGAGAGACTCCAGAAAAGACAAAGCCTGCTTTTTCAAATTGTTCACGAAAAGCTGTATTAAATTCGTAGCGGTGACGGTGGCGACGTTGCACCACTTCTTGATTATGATACGCCTTAGCTGCTTTAGATCCAACTTTTAGCTTACATGGGTAAAGTCCTAAGCGCAGTGTCCCACCCATATCTTCAATATCAATCTGATCACGCATGATATCAATAATCGGATAAGGCGTTTCAGAGTCTAGTTCAGTGGAGTTTGCATCTTTGAGATTGAGGACATTACGAGCAAATTCAACACAAGTTAACTGCATACCAAGACAAATACCTAACATTGGTACGTCATTTTCACGAGCATAGCGAATAGCTTCAATCTTGCCTTCCGTACCACGATGACCAAACCCACCAGGTACAATAATACCATCAGCATCTCCAACTAAATCAGAAACATTTTCACTTGTCACATCATTAGCGTTGACCCACTTGAGATCAATAGCAGCATCATTGATATATCCTGAGTGCTTGAGGGCTTCCACAACAGAAAGATAAGCATCCGGTAATTCAACATATTTACCAACTAGGGCAATCTTGACTTTTTTCTCAAGATTCATGACCTTGTTGACCATAGCTGTCCACTCGGTCATGTCTGCTTGAGGTGCATCGATTTTTAGATGGTCACAGACAATCTGATCCATATTTTGCGCTTGCATGTTGAGTGGAATCTGGTAGATGTGATCAACGTCCAATGATTCGATAACGGCTTCTGGGGCAACATCACAAAACTGTGCCAGCTTATTTTTGATGTTTTGACCAGCTGGTTTCTCTGTACGAATAACTAGCATATTTGGTTGAATACCAAGACCGCGCAGCTCTTTCACAGAATGTTGAGTAGGCTTGGTTTTCATTTCACCAGCAGCTTTAAGGTAAGGCAAGAGTGTCGTGTGGATGTACATAACATTATCAGAACCAACATCTGCTTTCATCTGGCGCAAAGCCTCAAGAAAAGGTAAACTCTCGATGTCACCAACAGTTCCACCTACCTCAGTAATAATCACATCTGAGTCTGTTGCCGTTGCAGCACGTTTTATTTTTTCTTTGAGTGCGTCTGTGATATGTGGAATCACCTGAACAGTTGCTCCTAGATACTCACCACGCCGTTCTTTTTTTAGCACTTCGCTATAAATCTTACCTGTTGTGACATTAGAATATTTATTTAGGTTAATATCAATAAAACGTTCGTAATGGCCAAGATCAAGGTCTGTCTCTGCCCCATCATCTGTCACATAAACCTCACCATGCTGATAAGGACTCATTGTCCCTGGGTCAATATTGATATAAGGATCAAACTTTTGGATAGTTACTTTTAGACCTCGATTTTTTAACAAGCGACCAAGACTTGCAGCAACAATCCCTTTACCAATAGAAGAAACGACACCGCCAGTTACAAAAATATACTTTGTCATTAAAATACTCCCCTAAAATAAATTAGCTATCATATCACAACGATTGCTAAACAACTGCTACTAACTACAAATAAAAACAGCTCCCTACAGAACTAGGGAGCAAGATCTCTAAACGAGATGCCCAGCTCTCACTATAAACTATAAGCAGACTTTTGTCAATGAAAAATGAGCAGAAATCTTATTCTTCCTCATCTTCATCGTCATCTTCTTCATTGATATCAACATCTTCGTCTAAATCAGCATCTGGGATGATCTCATTGATCTCAGAGTCATAAGATTCTACTTCTGATTTTTCGTCATCTGGATTTTCGTCATCATATTCACCATTGTCATCAGAAGCGTAATTTTCATCTTCTGGATCATCATCGTTATAGTCAATAGCGTCCTCGTCTCCATCCATAAAGGCGTTGACACGTTTATGTTTACGTTTTGGTGCGTTGTCATCCTCTTCTTCAAGCGTGATGACTTCTTCATCAATCTCATCAATAGCATACCATGAACGAAGTCCCCAACGATTGTCACCAAGTGGGATAAAGCTACCATCTGTGTTTAGATCAGAGTAAAATCCCGACAGCGATTCACGAATAGCCGCATCTGATTTTTCGAGGTAAACTTGTATTTCATTGACAAGGTCGCTGAAATACATCTCATCGTCACGACCACGCTCTTCTAAAATAGCACGTGCCACCTCAATCATTGACAATTCGCTTTTTTCTTGCCCTTTAAATACATCTAATTCCAAAGTAGTTCTCCTTATTGATGTTACAATTAACGTCCTGCACAAACAGTTTTCTAATTGTCATTATCCTCTATTGTACGCTATTTTTACTGTTTCGTCAAAGATAATTCAAAAAATTTAGACGAAGTATACAAAAAAATAAGCTCGAAAAGTATTCGAACTTATTTCATAAAAAGGGCTATTTCACTTTTGCTGAGCTTGTCACAATTTCAATAGCTTTCTTCATAGCAATATCGTGTTTAAGCATTTCTGTTGAAAGAAGATTGCGCACTTGTTCAATTTCCATATTGTACTCTGTAGCAAGGTCGTTAATTTCTTTGTCTACTTCTTCATCTGTCGCATCAAATCCTTCTGCTTTAGCAATAGCTTCGATAACAAGATTTGTTTTTACACGTTTATCTGCATCTGCTTCGTATTGTTTATGGAGATCTTCTTGACTTGTTCCAGTCATTTGGAAGTAAAGATCTGAAGATATTCCTTGACGTTGGAGGTTACCGAGAAACTCATTCATTGCACGATGCACTTCATCATGAATCATTTCTTCTGGTAAATCAACAATTTCAGCATTTGCAACTGCTAATTCGATAGCTGCATTTTCAACAGCATCATCAAATGCGGTTTCTTTAGTGGATTCAAGTTCTTTGCGATATTTTGCTTTCAACTCATCGAGCGTATCTACTTCTTCATCGATATCTTTAGCTAACTCATCGTCAAGATCTGGAACTTCTTTTGATTTCACTTCGTGAACAGTTGTTATAAATTTAGCTTCTTTACCAGCAAGGTCTGCAGCTTGGTAATCTTCTGGGAAAGTCACATTGACCTCTACTGTATCACCAGATTTACTACCAACCAATTGTTCTTCAAAACCTGGAATAAATTGACCTGAACCAAGCTCAAGTGAGAAGTTTTCTCCTTTACCACCATCAAATTCAGCACCATCAATTGAACCTACAAAGTCGATAACCACGGTATCACCCATCTCTGCTACGCCATCTTTGATAGTAAGTTCAGCAAGGTTATTACGTTCACGTTCAACTTTGGCATCGACTTCCTCATCAGTAACATCTTTACTAACATCTACTGATACTTCAAGATTTTTATAATCACCAAGTTTCACTTCAGGTTTTGTCACCACTTCAGCTGTGATAACCCATTCTTGACCTTTTTCCATAGAAGATACATCAAATTTTGGTTGTGCGACAACATCTAGGCTAAGTTCAGCAACTGCTGCTTCGTAAGCTGTTGGTAATAAAGCATTTAAGGCTTCCTCATAAAGTGCTTCTTCACCAAATTTTTGGTTGAAAACAGTACGTGTAATATGTCCCTTACGAAAACCCGGTACGGTTAAATCTTTCTTAATTTTATTAAAACTTTTGTCAAGCGCTGGCTGAATCTGGTCTTGACTAATTGTAAATGTAACAACACCACGGTTAGTGGCTGTATTTTCAAATGATGTAGACATGACGTCATTTCTCCTTAATAATATTCGATACAGTTTAGTTTATCATATTTTAACAGCTTTTAAAAGTTTTTTCTGGCTTTTTTCTGTTTTGCTTTCTTTTTTACGATTTTTCAATTAAGACTTGCTCTCTTTTTTATTTTTTACTAAACTTATCATATGACTATTTTTGAGAAATACTGGGAGCAGTTGCATATTGAACAGATTGGAATCATTCTCATTTCCAAGACTGTTTCTCTTATCACTCTTTTTATCCTCTTTTTAATCCTACGCCATCTCGCTGAATTCTTTTTCAATAAAATGGTGATTAAATCTTTAGCACTCACGGGACAATCAGAGGCTAGAAAAAAGACTATTGCTCGCTTGATGCACAACTGTCTTAACTACACACTTTATTTCTTTCTGATTTACTCCATTTTAAATATCGTAGGAGTCCCCATCTCAAGTCTTTTGGCTGGAGCTGGTATTGCTGGACTTGCTATTGGGCTTGGAGCACAGGGCTTCTTATCCGATGTGGTAAATGGCTTTTTCATTTTACTTGAAAATCAATACGAAGTGGGGGATTCTGTCGTAATTGGGAATGTCTCAGGTAAGATAACAAGCCTTGGACTTAGAACAACACAAGTTAGAGATTCTGATGGCACACTACACTTCATTCCTAATCGAAGTATCACTGTTGTTAGCAATCAATCGCGTGGTAATATGCGATCTCGGATTGACATCCCCATTTACGCCCATATAGACCTAGAAAAAGTAGCCGAAGTCATCGAATCCGTTAATACAAGTGAACTGCCAAAATTTCCTCAAGTCGTTGAAGCACCCACCATTGTTGGACCTATCTATACAAGCAACGGACAGTTAGTTTTTCGTGTTGATTTAGTTGTCAATAACGGTCAGCAAAATAGCATATACTCTACATTTTATGGGCTTTATCAAGCAGCACTAACAGAGGCTGATATCAAACTCCCAACACCTCATCTCAACAATCTTTAAGGTGGGCAATTCATCAGAAAAGAGCTGATATTCAGCTCTTTTCTAGTATTTTCGGATAGAGTCTGCTAGATACTGCGCACGACTACCACCAATTAATTTGGGACGACTAGCGAGCGCTGTCACGTGAGCAGCACCAAGCTCTCTTTGTCTAGGTACTAGAGGTACTTGTACGCGCTTGATGTGCATGCCAATACTCGTATCTCCAATATCAATTCCTGCTTGTGCTACAATCTCCTCAACTTCAACAGGGTCTTTCATAAACTTAAAAGCCGCTAACTGCCCACTACCACCTGCATGTAAAGTCGGTAAAACATTCACTATTTCTAAATCTTTTTGTTCTGCAAGGTGGCGCTCAACAACCAAAGCTCTATTAAGATGTTCACAACCTTGTACAGCTAAAAAAATCCCATATTTGTCCAATTCATCAAGGAGAGTTTTAACAATAACTTCACCCACTTCAATGCTAGAATTTTGTCCAATAATAGAGCCTAGCACCTCACTACTTGATAAGCCTAAAACAAAAATATCCCCTGCTCTTAGCGCACTTTTGTCTAAAATATCACAAATAATAACTTGCGTTTGCTCTCTAAGTACACGTAAATTCATCTAATCTCCTTTTTTCACCTCATCACAATAGACAATCTGTCTCAAATAAAGTCCTTGCCCACTAGCCGTTGGACCAGCCAGTCGTCTATCACCTGTCTTGAGAACTGTTTTTATCTGGCTGACTGGCATACGATTATTTCCAATCTTCAGAAGAGTTCCTACCATATTGCGTACCTGCTTATAAAGAAAACCAGTTCCCGTAAAGGTAAAGGTGATGAGGTGACTCTTCTCATCATAGCTCTGCTCTGCTCTTGTAATGGTGCGCACCTTATTGACAACGCTGGTGCCCGAGGCGGTGAAACCTGTAAAGTCATGCTCCCCCACCAAATCTTTTATCGCCTCTGCCATCTTCTCCATATCAAGCTCATAGGGAAATGGCGTTGCGTAGTGGCGCATCATGGGATTTTTAGGGCGACCATTGTCCACCAAAAACTCATAGGTTTTGAGGTGCTTGTTGTAGCGAGCGTGAAAGTCGCTAGACACTTTCTCCACACTGACCACGTCAATATCATCTGGCGTCTGAGTATCAAAGGCAAAGCGCAGCTTTTCTAGATCCCTATCCTGCGGCAAATCAAAGTGAATCACCTGTCCATAAGCATGCACACCACTATCTGTCCTGCCAGCGCCATGCACCGGCACTGGCTCACAACTATTTAAGCGCTGTAATGTCTTTTCTAGTTCTCCTTGAACAGTTCTAGCACTTGGTTGACGTTGAAAACCCAAAAATAATGTTCCATCGTATGAGATAGTAGCTCTATATCTTGTCATAGGTTGATTATACTCTATTTTTGACTATTTTACCATAGAAAGGAAAAAGAGAGGTGTTAACCTCTCCATCTTATTACTCTTTTGATGTGTGTCGCTTGCCTGCTGCAATAGCCTCTGCCTCTGACATCGTAACAACATTTCCCCAATTAGTGTTAGATGGCATATTGGCTTTACTGTACCAATAAACATCTGCTGTACCTTGGCGTGCTACATAAACGGTAGCCGCTCCCTGTGTTGCAACGCTTGGGCTTGCTTGTTCTACTGCAGGGGTGCTGGAGCTAGCTATAACTGTCTCGGATGAGGATGACTCAACGGTTTGAGAACTTACTGCTGTGCTGCTGTTAGAAGTAGTAGTGCTTGCGACATTAGTTGCACGCCCTGTCGCATAATCAAGGGTGGCATTTGGAGAGACATTATCTAGGACGACATGACTCACGCCATAGCTATCTACTGAGGACTTACCGCCGATATTTATGGTTAATAACTGACCACTGCTATCAACGCCTACATAATCAAGCTGCACTTGTCTAGGAAGGAGCTCACTGTCTTGGTAAATTGGTGTCACTCTATAGTCTAGGTAGTAGTTCTGGTGATTGGCTAGCCAAGAGTCTAGCTGATTTTCATAGTAGAGCATACTGTCTTCATCGCTCTCATCGGTTCCCTTGAAATTGCCAGCATTTAGCCAGTGGGTTTCAGGTACCAAGTTACGCGCTTCGTCATTTAAACCGCTAAACTGATAGCCAATAAGGTGACCACGATCCATTAGCCAAGCCTTTTTAGTGCCATTGCCATAATAGAACTTGTAATTGTGCCAGCCAACAGGATTGTAAGTCAAGCGAGCTGCCCTCTTTTGTGTTGGCTCATCGCTGTCTTTTAATTGGATGTGGGCATAGGTCGCACGACCTAGTGAGTCTAGATTGCCCAAATCCAGCTGCTTTTGATTTTTAAAGGTGAAAATACCACTCGCTTCACGACTTGCCCCTTCTGCATAAACTTTCTGAGCGCCTAAGATCGGACTGGTATGGCTAGAGAGACTCACTAGACCAAATGATAGACCAACTATGATACCTATCGCCCATTTCTTAAAACACGTTTTCATAAAACACCTCATAAAAATAAGAATGGTTTCATTAAAGGCTACCTTTTAGATAAAAGCTTAACACTGTTATTATACCACTAAAAGCGTGTTCTTGAAAGCGCTTTTTATTTTAAATGACAAAAAGAGCCTGAGAAACTCAGACTCTTTAAGTGTGTGTCAGCTTTTAGAATTAAGCTTCGTCATCACATTTTTTCTTAGCCAAGCCGACCATAGTACTCACTGTGAGGAGTCCACCGACAAGTGAAGCAAGACTTGTGCTTGCTTCACCTACTTGAGGGAGTTGTCCGTTGGTAAGTTAGTACATAGTCTTTTCCTTTTCTCAATCTATAAAAGTTGTTAGGATATTAGTCACAACTTCTAGAACAATTCCTTGTAGACATAAAAGTATCTCTGTCTATATTCTATACTTAAAATTTTGTCATCCTTAAGGTTTGATGCGATGAAGCATACGTGGAAATGGGATTGCCTCACGAATGTGCTTTGTACCTGAAACAAAGGTTACCATACGCTCTAATCCAAGTCCAAAACCACAGTGTGGAACAGATCCATATTTACGTAAATCAAGGTAAAATGTATAATCATCTGGGTTAAGACCATTTTCTTTGACTTTCTCAAGGAGTTTATCATAGTCTGTCTCACGCTCTGATCCACCAATAATCTCACCGTAACCTTCTGGTGCCAGTAGATCTGCGCACAAGACACGTTCTGGATTATCTGAGACGGGTTTCATATAAAAGGCTTTGAAGCTAGCAGGATAATTCACGATAAAGGTGGGAACACCAAAGTGATTTGAGATCCAAGTTTCATGTGGTGAGCCAAAGTCATCGCCGTGATCAAGATGTTCATAATCCGCTTCTGCTTCACCTTCATGCTCTTGCAAAAGAGTGATAGCATCGTCATAGCTGATACGCTTAAAAGGTTCTTTTATGTATTTTTCAAGTAAGGTGACATCACGCTCTAAGATGTCAAGTGCCTGTGGTGCACGATTAAGAACACCTTGAATAAGTGCTTTGACATAGGCTTCTTGCAAATCTAGCGATTGTTCATGACTGAGAAATGGATACTCAGCATCCATCATCCAAAACTCTGTCAAGTGACGACGTGTCTTAGACTTTTCAGCACGAAAAACTGGGCCAAAGTCATAGACACGTCCCAATGCCATAGCACCCGCTTCCAAATACAGCTGACCAGATTGACTGAGAAAAGCTGGATTACCAAAATAATCTGTCTCAAAGAGTTCAGTCGTATTTTCAGCGGCATTCCCAGACAAAATTGGGCTATCAAACTTGACAAATCCATTCTTCTCAAAGAAATCAGATGACGCATAGATGATAGCATTTCTAATTTGCATGATTGCCATTTGTCTGCGTGAGCGTAACCACAAGTGGCGATGATCCATCAAAAAATCTGTTCCGTGTTCCTTTGGTGTGATTGGATAATCAACAGACTCACCAATAATCTCTAAATCCGTCACATCTAGTTCATAACCAAATTTTGAGCGCTTATCCTCCTTGACGATACCGGTCACATAGACAGAAGTTTCTTGGCTGAGGTGTTTGATAGTTTCAAACTTTTCAAGTCCTAGCGTCTCACCGTATCTTTCAATGAGATTTGGTTTAAAGGCAACAGCTTGGAAATAAGCTGTCCCATCACGTAATTGTAAGAATGCTAATTTCCCTTTTCCGGATTTATTGGCTACCCAAGCGCCGATAGTCACTTTTTGACCAAGGTGTTTAGGCACATCAATAATGGATACTAGTTCTTTTGACATAAGATTCTCTTTTCTATCTTTTTAATTAGGCTTCCATAAAGGCTTTAAGACGAGAGACAGCTTCTTTTAGAGTGTCAAGGTCAGTGGCATAAGATAAGCGCACGTTTTCCTTAGCACCAAAACCCTCACCGGTCACAAGTGCAACACCAGTTTCTTCTAAGATAGCGTCGGTGAAGTCTGTGACGTCAGTATAGCCTTTCAGCTCCATAGCTTTTTTGACATTTGGGAAGAAATAAAAGGCACCTTGTGGTTTGACCACCTCAAAACCTAGCACTTCACATAGCAGTGGATAGATAATGTTTAACCTTTCTTCAAAGGCTTGACGCATCATCTCAACAGTATCTTGAGAACCCGTCAGAGCTTCAATAGCTGCATATTGGGAGACAGCAGTTAAATTAGAAGTCGTTTGACTAATAATCTTGCTCATCCCTGCGATAATGTCGTTATCACCTACTGCAAAGCCCACACGCCATCCAGTCATAGCATAAGTTTTTGACACACCATTGATGACAATAGTTTGCTTTTTAATAGTTTCTGACAAACTTGAAATCGGAGTGAAGATTGTGCCATTATAAACCAAACGTCCATAAATATCATCCGCTAAGATGAGAATATTATGTGCTACCGCCCAGTCTCCGATAGCTTGTAATTCTTCTCTTGTGTAGACCATGCCTGTCGGATTTGACGGACTATTGAGTAGAAGCACTTTTGTCTTAGCTGTTCTTACAGCTTCTAACTGATCAACGGTAACTTTGAAATGATTTTCCTGAGTTGCTTCCACAAAGACAGGTATTCCTTCTGCCATCTTAATCTGGTCGGCATAAGACACCCAGTAAGGTGTTGGAATGATGACCTCATCAAGCGGATTGATGACCGTCATGAAAAAGGCATACAAGATAAACTTGGCACCAGTCCCTGCAACAACTTGATTTGGCGAAATCGTATAGCCATAAAACTGCTCAAAGTAAGTTCCAATAGCCTCCTTTAGTTCAGGCAGACCACTCGCTTGAGTATAAAAACTAGCACGTCCATCTGCAATAGCAGCAATCGCTGCTTCTTGAATATTTTGAGGTGTTACAAAGTCAGGCTGCCCCAAAGTCAAGGGCAGAATGTCACGCCCTTGACTGGCTAATTGCTTAGCTTTTGCAGCTGTCTTTAAGGTAACACTCTCTTCCATAGATAAAACACGATCGGATATTTTTGTCATTAGATTACTCCCTCTAGCACAGCGTAGCTAGTATTATTATAGCAGAAAAAAAGCGATATGGGTATAACATTTCCGCTTTGATACAAAAGAACTTGGATAAGTCCAAGTTCTTTTTCTCTTATTGATGTTCTTTTTTGAAAACTTCAGCTTCTTCTTCTGTTGACCAGACAAAGTGCCTTGGTGTGATTTCATGCATCTCACGCTCTTGACCATCAAGCTCAGCACTTGGATCATACAGAGTATGAGCACGTTTACGTTCCTTAATCGGATCTGGCTCTGGAATAGCAGAGAGCAAGCTCTTTGTATAAGGATGGATGGGATGATTGTAGACATCATCTGACGTTCCAATCTCAAGGAGTTTTCCCCAGTGCATGACACCGATACGGTCTGAGATATACTTAACCATAGATAGGTCATGGGCGATGAAGAGATAAGTCAATCCTTGCTCATGCTGTAATTTTTGCATCAAATTAACGACTTGTGCTTGGATAGACACATCAAGTGCTGAGATCGGCTCATCAGCGATGATGAATTTTGGCTCAACTGCCAAGGCACGAGCGATGCCGATACGTTGACGTTGACCACCTGAGAACTCATGTGGGTAGCGTGTCAAGTGGTCTTTATTAAGTCCTACAAGCTCTAGCAGTTCCTCAACTCTTTGTTCACGCTCGTCACTATTTTGTACAAGATTATGAATATCAAGCCCCTCAGCCACTATATCACGGATTTTCATACGTCCGTTAAGACTCGCTTGTGGGTCTTGAAAAATCATTTGAGCATCTTTACGGAAATCATGTAGTTCTTTCCCTTTCAGACTGGAAATGTTTTCACCGTTGAAAATCATCTCACCGTCGTCAATATCGTACAGTTTAAGAATAGCACGCCCAACAGTTGTCTTACCAGAACCTGACTCACCAACTAATCCAAAAACTTCCCCCTCATAAATATCAAAACTGACGTGATTGACCGCTTTAACCTCGTTTGGTTTTCCTTTATTAAATGTCAGAGAAACATTTTTCAATTCCACTAACTTTTTAGAGTGGTTTACCATGACTAGTTAACCCCTTTCATTTTTTCCCATCTTGCCCAACGTATCCTAATTTTTTCAGGAATTTCCACTCTTGGTGCACGCTCATCCAATAACCAAGTTGCCGCATAATGAGTGTCTGAAATTTTAAAGAATGGAGGTTCTTTTTCATGATCAATATCAAGTGCAAAAACATTACGTGGTGCAAAAGCATCTCCTTTAGGCGGACTGAGCAAATCTGGTGGTGTTCCAGGAATAGACTGAAGACCTCCATATTCAGTATCAGTCGTTGGCATGGAGTTCAGTAATCCCCATGTATAAGGATGTTGTGGGTAATAAAAAATCTCATCAACTGTTCCATATTCAACGATTTTTCCGGCATACATAACCGCCACACGGTCAGCCATACCTGCAACCACACCCAAATCATGCGTGATAAAGATAATAGACGACTCACGTTCTTTTTGGATTTTTTTCATTAAATGCAAAATCTGTGCTTGGATAGTTACATCAAGAGCTGTCGTCGGTTCATCAGCAATCAAAATCTGCGGATTAGCTGCTAAGGCGATAGCAATAACGGCACGTTGGCGCATTCCTCCTGACCATTGATGCGGATAGTCATTGATATGCTCTTCAGCGTTTGGAATGCCGACATCTTTCATCAACTGGAGAGCTTTACTAAGCGCTTCTTTTTTAGAAATCTTTTCATGAATCAAAATTGGTTCTGCAATCTGTTTCCCAATGCGCATGGTTGGGTCAAGACTGGTCATAGGATCTTGGAAAATCATAGCAATATCATTACCACGAACCTTTGTCCATTCGTTCTCATCTAATTGCATCAAATCACGCCCTTGATAAAGAATTTGACCCGTGATTTCAGCATTTTTGGCATTCAATCCGATAAGGGTTTTTGTAGTAACTGATTTGCCTGAACCAGATTCTCCAACGATAGAAAGCGTTTCTCCCTTTTCGAGTTCGAAATTAATATTCCGAATCGCCTTTACCTCCCCAGCATAGGTATGAAATTTAACGTGAAGATTTTTTACGCTTAACAATGTTTCTTTAGACATATTTCTTCTCCTCAGTCATTACTTGATTTAGGATCAAAGGCATCACGCAAACCGTCTCCTAAAAGGATAAAAGCTAGTGAAATAAACACAAGTGCTAATGCTGGTAATACCACCTGATACGGATAATATTGTAAATTTTCTTGCGCATCAGCAATTAATGAACCTAGAGACGCCGTTGGAGGCTTCACCCCAAGATTAATGGCAGAAAGCACTGATTCATACATAATAGCACTCGGAATAGTCATCATAATTTGAACTATAATAATTCCAGAAATATTTGGCAATATGTGCTTAAAGGCAATCTTTGATCCACTTTCACCCAAGGAACGTGCCGCTAAAACAAAGTCTCGTTCCCGATAAGACAGCGTCATATTCCGCACCTGTCTTGACATACTTGTCCAGCCTGTAAAGGCGATAGAGATAATAATAGCAGTAATGCCATTCCCCAGCAAAAGTCCAAGCATAGTCACAATAACAAGATTTGGAATAGAAGATATAACCTCAACGATACGTTGCATGGTGGTATCAACCCTACCTCCGACATAACCTGAAATCAGACCATAAGTCACCCCAATAACCAAGTCGATAGCTGTCGCAGCAATGGCAACTAACAAAGAGATACGAATCCCAACAATCATACGTTTACCAAGGCTACGTCCGACACTATCTGTACCAAAAAGAAAACTTTGATTGTCCGTCACACCCTGACTTTTGTAGACATCCGTGCGTTCTGTTGACCCTGCATATTTCATCGTACCATTCCAAAACGGTAAATTTCCACTCAGTTTTGGTGGCAAGTTACGATAAACCTCAACTTTCTTGTTGTTAATAAGAGTGTTGGCTGACTTATCTGATACAAATAAATTAGATGCTAATGAAAAGGTGAGTAAAAAAATCAAAAACCACATAGAGATAACAGCAAGCTTGTTCTGTTTAAGACGACGCCAAGCATCCTGCAAGAATGATAAGGCTGGTTTTTCAATTTTTTCCTGTTCACTTGTTGAGCTGACTCCAACCAGTTTAAATGATTTTATTGTGTCCATGTATCCTCCTTATTGCAAACGCACACGTGGGTCAACAATGCTTGTGATAATATCGGTTATCAAAATTGCAAACATCAACATCACTGCATATACAATCGTCGTTCCCATAATAACAGGGTAATCTTTTGCTGGAATAGAAACGACAAAAAGCTGTCCTATCCCAGGAATTGAAAAGATTTGCTCAATCAAAGCAGAACCCGTAAGAAGTCCAGCAGTCGTTGGACCGATGAGAGTCAATACTGGAATCATCGAATTACGATAAGCATGCTTAACCGCAACTTGACGCCCATTTAGCCCCTTAGAGCGAGCAAGCTGAATGTAGTCTGAGTTGAGCGTTTCAATCATCTCACTTCTGAAAAAGCGTGATACCGTTGCAAGCGTTGGAAGACCCAATGCAAGCGTTGGAAGCACGGATTGTGCAAAACTCCCCCAACCTGACAGCGGAAGAAGATTCCACTTGAAACCAAAATAATCTAACAAGAAAAGACCGATAATGAATGACGGCATTGAAATTGCCAAGGTCACAAGCACACTAAGTGTTGCATCAATTTTGTCATTTTTGTGACGAGCAGAAACCCCACCAACAACGATACCACCGACTAAACCAACAATCAAGGCTTGGATACCAAGCTGGACAGAAATACCTAAACGTTGGGCAATCATACGCCCTACCGGTTGATTGACAGACTGATAACTGGTTCCAAAATCACCATGGAGAACATTCCAAAGATAAGTCAGATATTGTTGCCATACAGGCTTATCCAATCCATACTGCTTATTCAACAAAGCAATCATCTCGTCGCTAAGTTTAGGATTGTTATAAGGGGTTCCTGGTAAAATCTGCATCAGAAAAAATGAGAAAGTCACCACAACCCACAGTGTTACTAATAAAATAGCAAGGCGTTTTAAAATATACTTGACCATTATACCATTCCTTTTTTCACTAGTTTGTTTGTTGCTTTTTAGTTATTGCAAAAGATAATCCTAGTAAGCTCTTCCTACACTCAATCAACTTTCTACAAAAATAGAGTTTCACTAAAATCAACTATGAACAAAAGCAAGAATTGGATCTAGCAATTCTTGCTTTAACATTTAGACGACAATACTCATTGATTATTTTTTATAAGCGTGAGTAAAGTCCGTATTTAAACCTGTTGTATTTTCAACAAGCCCAGTAAGTTTCGGATTACGAAGAGCTTTTGTGTTACGGAAGTAAAGTGGGTTATAAGCAGCTTCCTCGTAAAGTATCTTTTCAGCTTCTTTGTAGTCTTGAACGCCAGCTTCTTGGTTTGTAGCATCTGTTGTTATAGCTTTAGTATAGGCCGCATCATAAGCTGAGCTATTGAACTTACCGTTATTATAAGATGCTGTAGATTGGAAAAGCCCATAGAAAGTAGAACCTTCTGGATAATCTCCACCCCACAATGTCACTACGACATCAAAGTTTTGATTCTTAGAATCTTCTAAACGTTGCTTAAAGGTTACAAATTTTTCCTCAACAGTGAGACCAGGTAAAGCTGATTCCCAAGCAGATTTTATATAATCAACCAAATTCTTAGAAGTTGGTGTCTCTGCATCTGATGTAATAGCAAGTTTAAGGCTTGTCAGTCCTGATTCAGCAAGACCTTCTTTAAAGAGTCTAGCAGCTTCTTTAGCGTCATATTTATATCCAGGCGCAACAACATCTGTCAAATCTTTACCGTTTGATAGTGTTTCAAGTTTATAAGGAACAAGAGCAGTGGCAGCAGTTGAACCTGTATCAATAGCAGCTTTTACAACCGCTTTACGATCGGTTGCTAAATTAAGGGCTTGGCGAATTTTCTTATTATCAAGACCTTTTACTGAACCTGTCATATTATATGCCATATAACATGTTGTCGCTTCACGAACATCTACAACATCTTTATTGTTTTTATTAGCATTGAAGATAGCTGAAGTGTTTGAAATGTTGGCATTATCAAGCTCACCACGTTTATACATCTGAACAGCTGTATCTGGTTTTTTAACAGTTTGGACGTTGACTGTATCTGTTTTGACATGTTTAGCATCCCAGTAATATTTGTTCTTCTTCAACTTAAAGGTTCCATTTGAACCGTTCCATCCTGTCACAGTATAAGGTCCTGAGTACACTTGATATTTAGAAGCAGTCGCATAGTTTTTACCATACTTTTTAACAACTGATTCCTTTTGTGGCATAAAGTTAGTGAAAGATAGGAAATACTTAAACTGAGGTGCTGGACTAGTCAAAGTAAAGACAAGCTTATTATCACCTTCAGCTTTAACACCAAGTTGACTAAGATCTGCAATCTGACCAGAATTAATTTCAGCAGCATTTGCAACGTGAGCTTCACTGACAAGATAAGCATACTCAGATGCTGTTGATGGGTCAACTATACGTTGCCAAGAGTAAACAAAGTCTTTCGCAGTCAATTTACTACCGTCTGACCATTTTAGATTATCACGAAGGGTAACTGTATAAGTTTTACCATCGTCAGAAATATCTACTTTCTTAGCAAGATCAAGCTCAAGCTTACCATTTTTTCCAGTACGATAGATATTACTTCCAGAGTTACCGATAGCCATATTAGAGTAATGATCGGTAACTTTAGAATTATCCAACGTCAAAATCTCAGTTGGTAAAGCCCAATTGATGTCTTTTGATGAGCTTGTACTACTAGAATTGTTACCACAGGCAGCCAAAGTAGCAGTCACTACTAAGGTGGTTCCTGCTGTGACGAACCATTTTGTTTTTTTCACCATAAATATTTCACCTCATATTCAAATTTATAATATCGAATAATCTTATTATATCTTAAATTTTCCTAAAAAGAAAGGGGGTGTCATCATTTTCTGAATATTTTTGAAATATGCTTTCTTTTTGAAAAGTTCAACAATGGAGTTAGCCACTTGATGGTACCCATAGCAACAAGAGAAAAACGCCAAGAGGCAAGACTATTTCCCAAAAGGAAGACACTCCATTAACAACGAAGTGAAGTAAGGATAAGTC
>NZ_JANUXX010000003.1 GCF_024814375.1 Streptococcus sciuri | reverse complement strand
CTATTCAGCAGTTAAGTGACGATAGCCTAGGAGATACACCTGTACCCATGCCGAACACAGCAGTTAAGTCCTAGCACGCCTGAAGTAGTTGGGGGTTGCCCCCTGTTAGATAGGGTAGTCGCTTGGCAAAAGGGAGTTTAGCTCAGCTGGGAGAGCATCTGCCTTACAAGCAGAGGGTCAGCGGTTCGAACCCGTTAACTCCCATATAAAGTGTTACTTAGGTCCCGTGGTGTAGCGGTTATCACGTCGCCCTGTCACGGCGAAGATCGCGGGTTCGATTCCCGTCGGGACCGTAGCGATTCGACTCGTTAGCTCAGTTGGTAGAGCATCTGACTTTTAATCAGAGGGTCACTGGTTCGAGCCCAGTACGGGTCATGATATGCGGGTGTGGCGGAATTGGCAGACGCACCAGATTTAGGATCTGGCGCTTAACGGCGTGGGGGTTCAAGTCCCTTCACCCGCATAAGAGAGTAGCCGGCTTAGCTCAGTTGGTAGAGCATCTGATTTGTAATCAGAGGGTCGCGTGTTCAAGTCATGTAGCCGGCATTGCGAACGTAGTTCAGTGGTAGAACATCACCTTGCCAAGGTGGGGGTCGCGGGTTCGAACCCCGTGCGGACTATATATTTAAAAGCGAGGTCAATTTGACTTCGCTTTTATAATTGAATAAATTATTAGTCAGTTTTAAGAAGTGAGTATGGAGTAAAAAAGCGAAAAATGAATTAAAATTGTTTTTCGTACAATAAGAGTGATTATGTTTAATATTCGTTTATGTAAAATTTTCAAAAAATAACAAAAACATCTTTTCATTCTTTCAAAATAAGTGTATAATAGTTCTATCTTACTTTAGTAATATGATAAGAATCTTGATAGAAAAGGAGCAGAAAGCATGAAAAAAAGTTTCATTCATCAGCAACAGGAGATTTCTTTTGTCAAAAATACGTTTACGCAGTATTTGATTGATAAACTCGAGTTAGTTGAAGTACAAGGACCGATTCTTAGCCAAGTTGGAGATGGTATGCAAGATAATCTTTCAGGTGTTGAGCATCCAGTATCTGTCAAGGTTTTACAAATTCCAGATGCTGAGTTTGAAGTTGTGCATTCACTTGCTAAGTGGAAACGTCATACCTTAGCACGTTTTGGTTTTAATGAGGGAGAGGGGCTGTTTGTGCATATGAAAGCTCTTCGCCCAGATGAGGATTCTCTGGATCAAACGCACTCTGTTTATGTTGATCAGTGGGATTGGGAAAAAGTTATTCCTGATGGTAGACGTGATATTAATTATTTGAAAGAAACTGTTGAGAAGATTTATAAGGCTATTCGTCTTACGGAGTTAGCTGTAGAAGCACGTTTTGATATTGAATCCGTTTTACCAAAGCAGATTACTTTTATCCACACTGAGGATCTTGTTGAACGTTATCCTGACTTGACTCCTAAGGAACGTGAAAATGCTATTTGTAAAGAGTATGGAGCGGTATTTTTGATTGGCATTGGAGGGGAGCTTGCTGATGGTAAACCTCACGATGGTCGTGCACCGGACTACGATGATTGGACTAGCGAATCTGAAAATGGATATAAAGGTCTGAACGGAGATATTCTTGTTTGGAATGACCAACTAGGAGCGGCCTTTGAGATTTCTTCGATGGGAATCCGTGTAGACGAGGATGCGCTACGTCGCCAAGTCGCTATAACAGGTGATGAGGATAGACTGGAATTGGAGTGGCATAGAACACTTCTTAGAGGTTTCTTCCCATTAACTATTGGTGGTGGTATTGGTCAGTCTCGTTTAGCTATGTTTTTACTTCGTAAGAAACATATTGGCGAGGTACAGTCAAGTGTTTGGCCAAAAGATGTTGTTGAAAAATTTAGTAACATTCTCTAAAAATAACAAGAACCAGGAGTGATATACTCTTGGTTTTTTCTTGTGCATGAAAAAAGATAATATTTTTTATGAAAATTCTATTTTTTACTTGTATTTTTCAGAAATTTCGGTAAAATATTATTTAAATTAAAGCGTAGAGAGAAAAACGTCTGAAACGATAGAGACAGAGAGTGCACAAAGGCTGAGAGTGCATAAAGGTTTTAGATACACATTCTTGAGTGCAGATGCAAAAGGAAACAAGTAGTGTCTGACGGTTGGCGGTCGTTATTGCGCTAGAAGTCAATAGACTTCCAGAGGGTCAGTTGGTGACAGTTGGCTGAATTGAGGTGGGACCACGTGGAAACGTCCTTGCAATGTTTTTTTGCGAGGGCGTTTTTTGTTTATTTTTTCAAACTATCGCTGAATTAAGAGAAGAAAGAGGAATTGTTCATGGCAGAGATAAAAGGACTACGGAATATTGTACCTTACGTGGCTGGAAAACAGCCTACTGATAAAAAAATGATAAAGCTGAATACGAACGAAAATGCCTATCCACCAAGTCCAAGAGTGATTGATAGTTTACGTTTTTTTGCTGCAGAGTCTTTAGTTCGCTACCCTAGCTTAGATCAAGTTGATCTTAAGGTAATTTTGGCTCAACGATTAGGGGTGTCTAGTAAGCAACTCATTATAGGAAATGGATCAGATGATATCTTGTCACAGGCTTTTCTAGCTTTTTTCAATAGCGGTTTACCCATCCAGTTTCCAGATTTGACTTATGGTTTTTACAAAGTCTGGGCTGAACTCTACCATGTTCCTTATAAAGAGGTTGCTTTAACAGAAAATTTTGAGATTGATTTCACAGATTACGAAAGAGGTTGTGGAGGTATTATTATTGCCAATCCTAATGCTCCAACTGGACGTTTGATGGAGCAAGCTGATTTAGAGAGTTTACTACAAGTTCATTCAGATGTAGTAGTCATTGTGGATGAGGCTTATATCAATTTTGGTGGACAGACGGCGATTCCTCTGTTGGATAAGTACGATAATCTCTTTATTACACGCACTTTTTCAAAGGATGCGAGTCTAGCTGGTTTGCGTGTGGGCTATGGAATAGGCAGTCCACAGTTAATAGCAGTTATGGAGGCGGTTAAAAATTCCGTCAATCCTTATGCGGTAGACAGTTTAGCAGAGCATTTAGCAAGAGCTGCCGTGGAAGATTGGGGCTATTATGAGAAGATTTGTCAACAGATAGCAAAGACTAGAGACTGGTTTAGTCAAAGTTTGATAGACTTGGGTTGGTCAGTTATTTCTAGTAAGGCAAATTTTATTCTAGCAAAACCGCTACAAACAGCGCAGTCTGTTTTTGAAATATTAGAAAATCAGCATATTTATGTTCGATATTTTCCTAAAGTAGATCGTCTTCGAGATTATTTGAGGATTACTATCGGTACAGATGAGGAAATGAAGCAGGTTTTAGCTGTACTAAGTCAGTTAGAAGGAGGATGTGATGAATAAAACAGCTTTACCAATAGGCATGCATGACAAACTGTTTAAACGCGCAAGAGCGTCTTATGAGATTGAGCGGACGATTAGTGATTTGCTGATTAGTTATGGATTTAATCGAATTGAGACGCCTACTATTGAGCATTTTGAAGTTTTTTCAGACCATGTAGCGACGGATCAGTACAATTTTTTTGGTGCAAATGGAGCACTCTTGACCCTACGTCCAGATGTGACTAGTCAAATTGGTCGTGTTATTGCATCTACACAGGTACAACCTCCGATTAAGTTTTCTTATTCAGGAAAAGTTTTTAGACGTCATGAGGATTTGCGTGGGCTTGATAATGAGAGTACGCAAGCGGGTATTGAGCTTGTTGGGTATGAAGCAGATTTGGCTGTGCGTGAGGCTGTTGAGACAGCTACTGCTGCTCTATCTGCAACAGGAGTTACAGATTATACTTTTGAATTTTCCCATGCTGAGATTTTAAATCATCTTTTTGATTACTTTGATTTAAATCCACCAGAAACAGTAGTATTGAAAGATTTGATTGCTAATAAAAATATTACAGGACTATACCGTTTTACAGAGGACCATTCTAGTCGTTTTGATGCATTTATTCGGGAGTTGCCTTATCTTTTTGGGCGAGGGGATGTTGTGCTAGAGAAAGCACGACAGTTGACAGATGACGCTGTTTTACTAGCAGTTTTTGATGAGTTAGAACTTATTTTAACACAGGAATCGCACTTGGTAGGTTTGGCTCTTGATTTGGGACAGGTTGCTAGCATGCCTTATTATAACGGTTTGATGTTTCGTGTTTTTGATGCTCATGTACCTCATGCTTTTCTGTCTGGGGGCAGGTATGATCATCTTTTTGAGCGGTTTGGTGCGATGGAGTTGACAGCGGTGGGCTGGGCGATTGATATTGATGCTGTGTACCAATCTATTCATGATAAGCTGACTTTTGAGAAAGGAGATTGAGATGACTATTACCATTGCTCTAACTAAAGGACGTATCGAAAAAAGTACGGTGGATTTATTGGTAAAGGCAGGATTTGATATGTCCTTTATGAAAGATAAGGGACGACACCTCATCTTTGAAAGCCCTGATAAAGCTTTTCGCTTTCTTCTTGTGAAAGCGCCTGATGTAGCGACGTATGTCCAACATGGAGTTGCTGATGTGGGTATCGTGGGCAAGGATTTGCTTATCGAGTATGCGACAGATGTCTTGGAGATATTGGATTTGAATTTTGGCTTGTGCAAGTTTGTTGTGGCTTCAGTACCTAGTTATAATCCGCAAGATCACAAGCGTAAGTGTATTGCTACGAAATACCCTGAGATAGCACGTCAGCATTTTCATAAGAAAGGTGAAGATGTAGAAATTATAGCTATACAAGGTTCTGTGGAAATTGCTCCTGTTCTAGGTTTAGCAGATGCTATTGTGGATATTGTGGAAACAGGAGCAACACTTGTAGCTAACGGATTGATTGAGTTTGAGGATATTTGTCGTATATCAGCACGTCTCATAGTTAATCAAGCTGCGCTAAAGAACAAGGTGGAAGTGATTGATTTTATTCAAAAAATCGAGCATATTGTCGGCAGAAAGGAGAAGTCATTGTGATGAAACGTTTAGTAGGAACACAGGAAATTATTGTTAAACAATTGGTTGAAGAGCGCCTAACAAACCAGGTGAATCAAAAAACAGTGGATACTGCAGTAGCAGAAATCATTGCTAATGTGCGCAAAAAGGGAGATGATGCACTTTTTGCTTACAGTCAACAATTTGATAAGATGACTTTGACGAGTCTTGAGATAGGGCAAGAGCAAATCGCTAAAGCGTTTGATGAGATTGATTCAACTGTTTTGCTTGCTTTAAAAAATGCTAAGATAAACATTGAGACATATCACCGTCAGCAGTTGGAGACAGGTTTTGAGGACAAACCAAGTGAAGGTGTTATTCGTGGTCAGCTGGTACGTCCGTTGTCACGTGTAGGGGTTTATGTACCAGGTGGTACGGCTGCTTACCCTTCATCTGTCTTGATGAATGTTCTGCCTGCTAAGATTGCAGGTGTCAAGGAAGTTATTATGATAACGCCACCGCAAGAACACTTTAATCCTGCTATTTTGGTAGCAGCAAGTCTTTCTGGTGTGGATAAGATTTTCCAAATCGGTGGAGCGCAAGGTATCGCAGCACTGGCTTATGGGACACAAACCATTCCTAAAGTGGATAAAATCACTGGTCCTGGAAATATCTATGTAGCAACGGCTAAAAAACAAGTATTTGGTCTAGTAGGGATTGATATGATTGCAGGACCTTCTGAGATTGGAATCATCGCAGATGATTCTGCAAATGCTCGTTTTGTGGCAGCGGACTTGCTATCTCAAGCCGAACATGATGTGTTAGCTCGTACGATTTTGGTAACCAATTCAAAAAGATTGGCAGATGAAGTGGAAAAAGAACTCGCTTATCAATTAGAAAGATTACCACGTAAGGATATTGCTCAAAAAGCTCTAAATAATCACGGATGCATCATCATCGCAGAGACGGTGGAAGAAATGTTTGCTTTAATGAATGAAGTAGCCCCTGAGCACTTGGAGGTGGCATTGGATGAACCTTATGCTTATCTGGATTTGATTGAGAATGCGGGCTCTATCTTTCTTGGGCACTACACCAGTGAGCCAATCGGAGACTATTATGCAGGAACCAACCATATTCTTCCAACATCAGGCACTGCTCGCTTTTACTCAGCACTTGGAGTGCATGACTTTGTTAAACGCATGCAGTACATTCAATACAACAAACCAGCTGTTGCTAAAGCAAGCACAGATATTATGACCCTTGCCTACGCAGAGGGGCTATCTGCCCATGCTCGTGCTATTGAAATCAGACAGGAAGGAGAAAAATCATGAGACAAGCGAGTATCGAACGTCACACTGCAGAAACTAAAATTAACTTGAAAGTCAATTTAGATTGTCAAGAACCTGTATCTATCCAGACGGGCATTGGTTTTTTTGATCACATGCTGACACTATTTGCTAGGCACGGTCGCTTGAGCCTTGAAGTGATAGCAGAAGGAGATCTTTGGGTGGATAGCCACCATACCGTTGAGGATGTAGGGATTGTCTTAGGACAAGCGCTACGAGAAGCTCTGGGAGATAAAATGGGTATTAATCGCTATGGTACGAGTTTTGTACCTATGGATGAGACCTTAGGTATGGCGAGCCTTGATTTGTCTGGACGTAGTTATCTAGTCTTTGATTGTGACTTTACGAACCCTCGATTGGGCAATTTTGATACTGAGCTGGTGGAGGAATTTTTTCAATCCTTGGCTTTTAATCTTCAGATGAATCTGCATTTGAAAATCTTGCACGGAAAGAACAATCACCACAAATCAGAAAGTCTCTTCAAGGCAACAGGGCGCGCTCTGAGAGAAGCTATCACTATTAATCCAGATATACATGGGGTGAATTCGACGAAAGGACTATTATAATGATTGTGATTGATTATGATGCAGGTAATACTGCTAATGTCCTACGTGCTTTGGGGAAGATTGGTGTTAATGCTAAGCTTTCAAGAGACCCAAAGGAGATTTTACAGGCAGATGGCTTGGTTTTGCCTGGGGTGGGTGCTTTTCCTACAGCTATGGCAAAGCTTGTTGATTGGGGATTGGTAGAGGTTATCAAGCAGGCTGTAGCACAAGGAATACCGCTTCTTGGGATTTGTCTGGGCATGCAGTTGCTTTTAGATAAAGGATTGGAACACACCCCCACTAAGGGTTTGGGTTTGATTGCAGGTACTTGTCGCCCGATTCCTAGACAAGATGGCTATCCTGTACCCCATATGGGATGGAATAAGCTGACAATCAGACAGGATAACGCATTGACAAAAGATGTGGAAGCTCAGTCTGTCTATTTTGTTCATAGTTACTATGCAGATGTAGCAGATGTGTTTTTAAATGCGACTAGTTCGTACAGTATAGAAGTCCCAGCTATGATTTCACATGGCAAGGTTTACGGCGTTCAATTTCACCCTGAGAAGTCTGGCGAGTGTGGTTTGATGATATTGAGACGATTTAAGGAGGTTGTAGATGCAAGTTTTACCAGCGATTGATATTAGAGATGGACGTGCTGTACGCTTGGTTAGAGGAGATTTTGCCCAAGAAACAGTAGTTAATCAAGATGTTTTAGCGCAAGCCAAGATTTTTCAGAAGGGAGGTATTCAGTTTATTCATGTGGTGGACTTGGATGGTGCTGTGGCTGGATGTTCGAGTAGTCGTGATTTGATTGCTAAAATCAAGCGTGAGACAGGGCTTGGGATTGAAGTTGGCGGAGGTATTCGTACGCTTGCGCAGATTGAGGACTATCTGAGAGTTGGTATTGACCGAGTAATCATTGGTTCTATGGCAGTTAAAAATCCTGATTTTATAAAGCAAGCGCTAGAGCGTTTTGGATCTGATAGGATTGTTGTGGGAATTGATGCTAAAGATGAGCGAGTTATTACAGAGGGTTGGCTAGAAACCAGTCATATCCACTTTATTGATCTTGCTCTTGAGATGGAAAAGTTAGGTGTGACCTTGTTTGTTTACACCGATGTGGATAGAGATGGCACACTAACAGGACCTAACTTTGCTCATTATAATCAGCTTATGAGCAAACTAACTACAGCGCATGTTATTGCTTCAGGTGGTATTCATACTAAAAGAGATCTTGAAAGGCTAGCTAGTCTTGGTGTAGCAGGTACTATAGTTGGTAAAGCTTATTATAATGGTAATATCAGTCTAGAAGAACTCAAGGAGGTGATGTCGTGTTAGCAAAGCGCATTATTCCCTGCCTTGATGTCAAGGATGGTCGTGTGGTCAAGGGAGTCAACTTTGTTGATTTGATAGATGTAGGCAATCCAGTGAATAGCGCTCGTGCTTACTATGAAGCAGGTTGTGATGAGTTGGTTTTTCTGGATATTACAGCAACTAGTGACAATCGATCTACTATGGTGGATGTTGTGGCACATGTTGCTAGTCAAGTGTTCATTCCTTTTACAGTAGGCGGCGGCATTCGCAGTGTAGCTGACATGCAGGCAATGCTAAAAGCAGGTGCTGATAAGGTTGCTATCAACTCCTCAGCAGTTTATAATCCCCAACTCATTACTGAATGTGCTAAAAAATTTGGCAACCAGTGCGTGGTTGTTGCTATTGATGGTAAACGACAGTCAGATGGGACTTGGCATGTTTATGTATCAGGTGGTCGTAAGGATACAGACTTAGATCTTATTGAGTGGGTAAAGGAAGTAACGTCATTAGGAGCAGGGGAGCTTCTCATTACTTCTATGGATAAGGATGGTACTAAATCAGGTTTTGATCTTGAACTTTATCAAGCTGTGAGCGAAGTGACTCAACTTCCTATTATTGCTTCAGGTGGTGTGGGAAACATCTCCGACTTTATAGATATTTTTAAAAAGACAAGCGTCACAGGAGCTTTAGCAGCCTCTGTCTTTCACTACGGAGAGATAGAAATTGCTAGCTTAAAAGAAAGATTGATGCAAGCAGGTGTGGAGGTGAGACAGTGATAACACTTGATTTTGAGAAGCAAGCTGGCTTGATTCCAGCCATCATTCTAGACTATGAGACAAAGGAAGTTTTGATGTTAGCGTATCTCAACGAAGCCAGTTATCAAAAGACTTTGGAAACAGGTCAGATGTGGTATTATAGTCGCAGTCGTGATGAGCTATGGCACAAGGGTGCCACCAGTGGGCATTTTCAAAATGTCAAGTCCATTAAGACAGATTGTGATTGTGATACGTTACTTATTGAGGTTGAGCAGGTGGCAGGAACTGCCTGTCACACAGGCGCAAGGTCATGTTTTTTTAATCAGATTTTATAAGGAGAGATTATGTTAGAGACACTCTATAGAGCAGCTAAACAACGTAAAAATTGTCCTAAAGAAGGCTCTTATACCAACTATTTATTTGACAAAGGTTTGGATAAAATCTTGAAAAAAATTGGTGAGGAAAGTAGCGAAGTCATCATCGCTGCTAAAAATGCTGATAAAGACGAGATTGCCAATGAAACAGCTGATTTGCTATACCATTTGGCAGTTATGCTTGTTGAGACTGGAGTTACACCAGATGATGTTGAAACTATTCTCAACAAACGTCAAGGTAAAAAAAGTCGTGTTCATGATCGAGCTGAAATCACAGATTATTGAGAGAAGTTATAGTTGATAGCTCATATGATTGAGAAAAAACAGTAGCTGAAAAGTCTGCTGTTTTTCTAATGTATATGAAAAGGTGATAAATTCATATAAGGCAAGATAACAGACTCACATGCCATCTATTTTATGTTATAATAGATAGCATGAGAGTAGTAGCAGGAACATTTGGTGGTCGTCCTTTAAGGACTTTGGCTGGTCAGACGACACGTCCAACGACAGATAAGGTTAAGGGTGCTATTTTTAATATGATTGGTCCTTACTTTGAGGGAGGTCGTGTTTTAGATTTGTACGCTGGTAGTGGTAGCCTTGCTATTGAGGCCATTTCTCGAGGAATGACAGAGGCTATCTTAGTGGAGCGACATCGTAAGGCGCAAGCTATTATCCAAGAAAATATCAAGATGACGAAGGCTCCAAGTCAGTTTCAACTTTTAAAAATGGAGGCAGATAAAGCCATAGAGCGCTTAGAGGGGACCTTTGACTTGGTGCTACTAGACCCACCTTATGCCAGAGAAGAGATTGTCAGTACCATTGAACACTTAGAGAAAAAAAATCTTCTTGCAACAGATGCTATGCTTGTCTGTGAGACAGATAAGGCTGTGGCTTTACCTGAGAAGATAGTCACAGTGGAGTTGTGGAAGCAAAAAGTTTATGGCATCAGCAAGGTCAGTGTTTATGTGAGATAGGAGAGAGTTGTGGATACAAGAGTACTTGTGTTTGTATTGGTAGCGATAGGGATGATACTGCTTTATCTCTTGTATCGCCTCAATCGTTTGGAAAAATATCTGAGACATTTTCATTTGAAAAATCAAGAAGGAGTGGGAGCTCTATCTCATAGCAAAGATCCTATCTATTTGTTGATAGCTACGCTTCTTATTCTACCTTTCCTAATGGATTTTGTAGCCAATGGTTTTAAGTCTAGTCAGTTGACTGGTCTTTTCATCATTGTCATGTTTTTGTACTTGTATTGTGACGGAGATAATAAATGACTGAAAAAATAGGTCTCTTTACAGGCTCTTTTGATCCTGTAACACTGGGACACATTGACTTGTTGACACGTAGTAGCGCTTTATTTGACAAGCTCTATGTTGGGCTTTTTGACAATGTGGCAAAGGTAAGTTTCTTTCCTATAGAGGTGCGCTCTCGAATGCTAAAAAAAGCCTTGATACCTTTGACAAATGTAGAGGTGGTTACAGCTACAGGTGTGTTAGCAGTTGATGTGGCAAAAGAACTTGGTGTTACGCATTTGGTGCGCGGTCTACGTAGTAGCAAGGACTTGGATTATGAAGCTGAGCTAGCTTTTTTTAATCATCATTTAGATGATACCCTTGAGAGTGTTTTTTTATTGGCAAATCCTGAATTTGTTTATGTGAGTTCGAGTCGTGTTCGAGAGATGATACATTTTGGGGCAGATATTACACCGTTTGTGCCAGAGAGTGTCCTAGTAGAAATGGAGAGTAATGAGAGCTATGGCGAGTAATCAATCAACCAAGAAGTCATTTTGGCAACGATTTAAGTGGTGGTTCTTGGGGCTTTTAGCGGTCGTTTTTATGCTATTTAGTTTGTTTGTACCACTACCTTATTATGTGGAGATGCCAGGTGGTGCTTTTGATATCAAGTCTGTTTTGACGGTCAATGGCAAAGAAGATCATAAAAAAGGTTCTTATAATTTTGTAGCAGTGGGTGTCAGTCAAGCTACTCTAGCACAATTGCTTTATGCTTTGGCTACACCAGATGCGGTGATTGAGACAGAACAGACGATGACAGGTGGCTATAGCAACGATGACTATATCCGTATCAATCGTTTTTATATGGAGAGTTCGCAAAACACTGCTATTTATCAAGCTTTGAAATTGGCTGGTAAAGAAGTCACAATGGAATATAAAGGGGTTTATGTGCTGAATGTTGCGCACAACTCAACATTCCGAAAAGTCTTACAAATCGCTGATACTGTGACAGCTGTCAACGGTAAAACGTTTAAGAATTCTAAAGAGTTGATTGACTATGTGGCTGGTCTTCAGTTAGGAGATGAAGTGACGATTGGCTATACTTCTGATGGTAAGCATAAAACAGCTAAAGGCTCTATTATCGAACTGAGTAATGGAAAGCACGGTATTGGTATTGGTCTGACAGATCATACAGAGGTCAACTCATCTATTAAAGTGAAGTTTTCCACGGATGGTTTTGGAGGTCCAAGTGCCGGCTTGATGTTTACATTAGCAATCTATGACCAAGTATCTGGTGATGATCTGCGTGCAGGTCGTGTGATTGCAGGAACTGGAACGATAGAGCCAGATGGCTCTATCGGTGACATTGGCGGGGCAGGTCTCAAGGTCATCTCAGCGGCACAAGCTGGAGCAAAGATTTTCTTTGTACCTAACAATCCTGTTGATAAAGCTGTGAAAAAGAAAGACCCAACCGCTAAAACCAACTATGAAGAAGCTAAACAAGCGGCTAAAAGGATAGGTACGGATATGAAGATTGTACCTGTTACCACTCTCAAAGAAGCAATTGATTATCTAAAGAAAACCAAATAAAAGGATTGAGATGATGAAAGGACGAAGTTCTATTGAGGGTTCGGCGATGATTGATGTGACCGAGGTCTTATCAAAGATGAACCCCAATCAAAAGATAAATTATGATCGTGTTATGCAGCAAATGGTTAAGGTTTGGCAAAGAGAAACTGTAAGACCCAAGATTTTGATGCATGTGTGCTGTGCACCGTGTTCTACCTATACTTTAGAATACCTGACACAATACGCTGATGTGACGGTTTATTTTGCCAATTCTAACATTCATCCTAAAGCTGAGTATGAAAAGCGTGAATACGTCACAAAGCAGTTTGTTAGTGATTTTAATGAGCGTACAGGTAACCATGTGCAGTTTTTAGCAGAAGCGTATCAGCCAAGTGAATTTATCAAAAAAGTGCGTGGTTTGGAGCAGGAGCCTGAGGGAGGTGACCGTTGCAAAGTTTGCTTTGACTATCGTCTGGATAAGACAGCCCAAAAGGCTGTAGATCTTGATTTTGATTACTTTGGCTCTGCACTTACGATTAGCCCACACAAAAATGCGCAGGTCATCAATGCAATCGGTCTTGATGTCCAAAAAGTCTATGCAACCAAGTATTTGCCCAGTGATTTCAAGAAAAACAAAGGCTATCTGCGCTCGGTTGAGATGTGCGAAGAATATGACATCTATCGTCAGTGCTACTGTGGTTGTGTATATGGAGCGACAGCACAAGGCATTGATTTGGTGAAAGTCAAAAAAGAAGCGACTGCTTTTTTGGCGGATAAGCCATCTGACAAGGACTTTTCCCATATTCGTTTTGTCTACAAGGGTAAAGAAGTCTAGTTGTTCTCATTTGGCATAAAAGATTTTACTTTCAAAATGAATAAAATAGTGTATAATAGTCCTACTGCCAAAAAGGGCAGCATCAAACTATTTGAAAAAAATCATATTGGAGAGGAGTTTCATGCGTAAGGAAATTTCAGCAGAGATGTACAATTACAATCGGTTTCCTGGTCCACAGTTTATGCTAGTAGATGATAAGGTATGGAGTGATGACTACCAATTTACCTTGACTGTCAATGAAAAATCAGCCTTTGATGTGATAAAGTTTACGCAACGCTTTTCAGAAGTGCTTCTCAAATATGACTATATCGTTGGCGACTGGAGTAATGAGCAGTTGCGTTTGCGTGGTTTTTATAAGGACGTCAAAAAAGGTAAAGAAGATAAAAGTATCACAAGACTTGAGGATTACCTCAATGAATATTGTAGCTTTGGCTGCGCCTATTTTATCTTAGAAAATCCAGCACCACAGGAAATCTTTTTTGAAGAAGAGATTTTCAGTAAAAAGAAAACGAAAACGACCAAAAAGGAGCGGCAAAATTATCACTTTAAGGATAGGAAACGAACGGATAGTATCCGCCGAGACAATAAGCGTAGACGTCGCCAGGAAGAGCGTGCGATAAAGGATGCTAGAGCGCAGTTTGTCATTCGCAAGAAAGAGAGATAAAAAGGAGGAGAGCAACGTCAAGTTGCTTGAGAATGATATGAAACCATCGATTTATAGTTTAACACGAGATGAGCTGATTGAGTGGGCGATAGCGCACGGTGAAAAGAAGTTTAGAGCTGGGCAGATTTGGGATTGGCTGTACCGTAAGCGTATCCAGTCTTTTGATGAGATGACCAATATCTCAAAGGACTTTATCGCTCTTTTAAAGGATAATTTTTGTGTCAATCCTCTAAAGCAACGCATCGTGCAGGAGTCTTTTGATGGTACGGTCAAGTACCTTTTTGAATTGCCAGATGGTATGTTAATTGAGACGGTGCTTATGCGTCAGCACTATGGTCTGTCTGTCTGCGTGACGACACAGGTCGGCTGCAATATCGGCTGTACTTTTTGTGCGAGTGGCTTGATTAAAAAACAACGTGATCTCAACAGTGGTGAAATCACTGCCCAAATCATGCTCGTGCAACGCTATTTTGATGAGCGTGGTCAAGATGAGCGTGTCAGTCATGTGGTCGTCATGGGTATCGGAGAGCCTTTTGATAACTATGATAATGTCATGACCTTTTTACGAACCATCAATGATGATAACGGTCTGGCTATCGGTGCTCGTCATATCACGGTGTCAACGTCAGGGCTTGCGCACAAGATTCGTGACTTTGCTAATGAAGGGATTCAAGTAAATTTAGCAGTGTCATTGCACGCGCCAAACAATGACCTACGATCTAGTATCATGCGCATCAATCGATCATTTCCACTAGAAAAGCTCTTTGATGCTATCTCTTACTACATCGAGAGAACCAATCGGCGTGTGACCTTTGAGTATATCATGCTCAATCAGGTCAATGATAATATCGAGCAAGCACAAGAGCTAGCAGATCTGACCAAGAACATCCGTAAGCTCTCCTATGTTAATCTCATCCCCTACAACCCTGTCAGTGAACATGACCAGTATAGCCGCAGTCCAAAGGAGCGTGTTGATGCTTTCTATGATGTGCTCAAGAAAAACGGTGTCAATTGTGTCGTACGTCAGGAGCATGGGACAGATATCGATGCAGCCTGTGGACAGCTACGCTCCAATACCATGAAGCGTGACCGCCAAAAAGCAAGGCTAGCAAAGAAGCAGTAAGCACGCAAACAGTCTGTTGAGTCAACAGCTGTTTTTCTTTTAGGTCAAAATATGATAAAATGAATGTGACCTCTTGACAACACAACAAAGGAGATGATACCATGAGCAACGAACGAACGAACGAACGAACGAACGAACGAACGAACGAACGAACGAACGAACGAACGAACGAACGAACGAACGAAAAGTAGGCACCTACACAGGTCTTGACAAGCTAGACCTGTCTTCAGTGTGCTTGCGTGAGCAGTTGATAGAGCAGATTGGTCGTCTTTTTCCTACATGTCTGACAGAGGACAGGGGAGAGGACGGCTTTTTGCGTCGGAGCGTGGACTTTGAGAGACTGCGAGACTTTCTCGCACCGACTCTAGCGACTAGCCCTGAGACCTATGAGTTTCGCTGGGTGGGCAAGACTTCTTCCTTGCGCCAAGCTGGTCGCCGCACGACCAAGACCTTACGCCCTGACCTTGATGAGAGTGTGAACTTTGAAGGGAGTGAAAACGTCTTTATCACAGGTGACAATCTGGAGGTTTTGAAAATCCTCCAAGAGTCCTATCTGGGAGCGGTGGATATGATCTATATCGACCCACCCTACAATAGGGGTGATGATCTCGTCTATCGGGACAACTATCATCAGACAAAAGCGGAGCAAGACGCACGCGAAGGCAATCTCGATGAGAAGGGACAGCGTCTCAGAAAAAATACCAAGACCAACTCACGCTATCACAGCGATTGGCTCAACATGATCTATCCTAGGCTTCTGCTTGCTCGCAACCTCCTCAAGGACAGTGGCGTGATCTTTATCTCCATTGATGACAATGAACAAGCCAACCTCAAACAAGTCTGCGATGAAGTGTTTGGACAGGAGAATTTTATTGCAAGCATAACTAGAAATACAAACAGTTCTAAAAATCAAAGTTTGTATATTTCCGTAAGTCACGAATATTGTTTAGTCTATTCAAAAGATATTCTTTCATTGAATCAAAAGCATGCTGGAAATAAATGGGAAGTAAATAAAAATAATATAGCTGAGTATAAAAAAAGAATAGTTAAGTTACAAAAAATGGGGCTTTCATCTGATGAGATTACAGCAGAGTTAAAAGAATTAACAAAATATCCGAGATTTATTGATTTTACAAATTATTGGTATGTTGATAAAAGGGGAGTATATATGAAAGGTGACTTAGGTGGAGTGAAAAATGGGAGTATGCAACCAATTATCAATCCATTAACAAACAAGGAAGATCCTGTCCCTCCTGGAGGATTTAGATATAAAACAGAAAAATTATTGGAGTTAATAAACGATAACAGAATACACTTTCATACTGATGGGAGTCTACCTAGGATAAAAAGATATTTGGATGAAAATTCAAAGCAAAGGCCTAAATCAATTATGAGTGATGACCAACGTCCAGACAACAAGCGGTTAAAAGATTTTGGACTGGATTTTGATAATCCGAAGCAACTGACATTTATGAGTAGAATACTGAGCATATTTGAAAATGACTCATTATTTATGGACTTCTTCGCTGGTTCAGCGACCACGGCAGATGCGGTGATGCAGTTGAATGCCGAGGATGGAGGTAAGCGAAAGTATATCCTTTGTACTCTAGACGAGGTGGCGGAAAGCTCCGCTGCTAAAAAAGCAGGCTTTGATACCATTGATCAGATTGCGCGTGAGCGCATCAGACGTGCAGCGAATAAGATTCGTACCGAGCAAGCAGATAAGGCTGACAGCCTTGACCTTGGTTTTCGTGCCTTTAGGCTAGCAGAGTCTAATTTCCGAGACGTAGCTTTGACACCTGGCGATACCGTGCAGGGCGACTTGCTGGCTAGTGTGAATCATCTCCGTGAGGGAACTAGTGCCCTTGACCTCCTCTTTCAGGTCATGCTCTCTTGGGGCAGCCAGCTCTCCCTAGCCATCACCCAGCAAAAGCAGGGGGATAACACCATCTATACCGTCGCTGATGGCGAACTCATCGCCTGCTTTGACGAGGTCATCGGAGAAGACACTATCCGATCAGTCGCAAAGGCGCAGCCAGAGCGTGCCGTCTTTTGGGATGCTAGCTTTGCCAACTCCTCCGATAAAATCAACCTTATCCAAATCTTCAAAGAACTCAGCCCAGAAACACAAGTCAAGGTGGTGTAAAAAGTGCAGAAGACACCCTATCAAGAAAGGAGCCCCCTATGGTAAACACTTACAATACCCAACCTTTATCCGCAATAGAGCTGGATAAGGTCAGCTTTTATCAGCTCATGACAGACATCATCGCCCTCCACAAGGCGATTAGCATCATGTGTTCACGCTACAAAAAGTGTAAAAGGAGTAAGATAAACGAGGTAGCCCATGAAACTACAGTTTAAAGAGCAGGACTTTCAACTAGAGGCGGTCTCTAGTGTCTGCGACCTCTTTGAGGGACAAAAAGAGCTGACCGAAATCACACAGCGAGAGGACTTGCTCGCCTATCACCTCAACGCTCCCATCAGACTGGGAAAGGAGACTATCCAAAAGCGTGTCCAACAAACCCAAATCAATCATCACCTCCCTCCATCAAGCTCCCTCTCTATCAGTCAGTTTGACGGTAGAGACAGCTATAACTTCTCCATCGAGATGGAGACAGGCACAGGCAAGACCTATACCTATATCCGTACCATCATGGAGCTTAATAAACGCTATGGCTGGCTCAAGTTTGTCATCGTTGTGCCGAGTGTTGCTATTCGTGAGGGGGTATGGACGTCCTTTGAGGCTATGCGCGATCATTTTCGCCTTTACTATGGCAAGAGCCCACGGAGCTTTGTCTATGACTCTAACACTATCACCGCTGTTGACAACTTTGCCACAAGTGCCGACATTGAGGTCATGATTATCAATAGCCAAGCCTTTAGCACACGCACCAAGCGGATATACAAAGCACACGAGAGCATCCGCAATCAAGTGCCGATGGAGATCATCGCAAAGACGAGGCCGATCCTTATCATCGACGAGCCACAGTCTGTTGAGGGGGAGCAAACCAAAAAGAATCTACGAGACTTCAAGCCCCTATTTACCTTGCGTTACTCAGCTACGCATAAGGAAAAGCACGACATGCTCTACCGCCTAGACGCTATGGATGCTTATAACAAGCACTTGGTCAAAAAGATAGCGGTCAAAAGTATTGCACAGACCACAAGCACGGGAACGACAGGCTACCTCTATCTGCAAGCGATCATCCCTCAGCCAACAGGTGCCCCAAAAGCGAGAATAGAGTTTGAGAGGAGGACAAAGTCTGGTATCAAGCGTGTTAATAAGCTCATATCAGCTCCTTTTGACCTCTATCAGGCATCAGGCGGGCTGTCAGCCTATGAGGGGATGACCTTGCAGGATTTTGATGCTAGACCGTTTACCAATAGCATTCAGGTAGGCGCTAGCTATCGCCTAGCTGTAGGTGAGGTCATCGGAGAGATTGCCGATCTTGATATGCGTCGCTTGCAGATACGAGAGACTATCAAAACGCACTTGCAAAAAGAAGCTATGCTTTATCAGCGTGGAATCAAGGTGTTATCTCTCTTTTTCATCGACCAAGTCGCACGCTACAAGCAGTACGATGAGCAACATCATGCGCACAACGGCGACTATGCGACTCTCTTTGAGGAGGAATACCACAAGCAAGTCAGCTCTTATCTCCGAGAGCATAAAAAAGAGCCAGATGCTTATTATCGCTATCTGGAGCGCTACCAAGACTCCAGTACTGTTCATGCAGGCTACTTTTCGAAGAAAAAAGTCGATAAAAGGCCTGCTAAGACCATCCTTATCGACTACAAGACAGAGTCTGAGGAAGGAAAGGACTCCTCTGACAAGGAAGCCTACGACCTCATCATGCGAGACAAGGCACGTCTGCTGTCCTTTGAAGAGCCCGTACGCTTTATCTTTTCGCATACTGCTCTCAGAGAAGGCTGGGATAATCCCAATGTCTTTCAGATTTGTACCCTCAATAAGAGCAAATCCGAAATACGCAAACGTCAGGAGATTGGACGAGGCATGCGTCTGTGTGTCAATCAAAATGGTAACCGCCAAGACGCAGAACTTCTCGGGGACAAGAAAGTCCATGACATCAATAAGCTCACCATCATCGCCAATGAAAGTTATGATAGCTTTGCTAGAGGCTTGCAAGGAGAGTTGCGTGAGGAACTCAAGGATAGAGCCTATCAAGTCAGCTCTAGTTTTTTAAAGAGGAAGATTTTGAGAAATGAGACAGGACAAGAACTAGTTATCGAAGAGGAATTTGGCAGGTCAAATCCTCTATCAGCTCACACAACAAGGTTATCTGGATGAAGAGGGCTTTCTCACCGAACGCTACTACGTGGCAAAAGAGATAGATCAGCTAGTCTTTGACAGAGCATTAGAGGGCTTTGAAGCGTCTATGGCAGACTTGCTAGACAAAGTCAGTCTGCATGTCCCTGTTGAAAACGCCAACCAAGAAGACTTTGCTTTTAGAGATGAAGTCAATACCGAGAAATTCCAAGCCTTTAAAGAGCTCTGGAAATGTATCAATCAAAAGTCCGTTTATCGCATTCACCTTGACGAAGACAAACTGATAACAGATGCGATACAGGCGATTAATACGAGTCTTTACATCAGACCATTGACCTATAGTGTACAAGAAACGGAAGTCACCAGACTAGAGACAGATAGGCTGGAGGCGACACTTATGCAGCATTTTGAGGAAAAAATGCAACCGTCTCCTATCACTGAGCGCTATGACTTGCTTGATCGATTGAGCCAAGAAACAAATCTCACTCGCAAGACAATAGCAAAGATACTGACACAGATTAGTCCTAGCAAGTTTGACACCTTTAAGCAAAACCCAGAGGACTTTATTCGAAAAACAGCCAGTCTCATCAATGAACAAAAAGCTATCAGTATGGGACAAGACATCGAGTATAGACTGACAGGCGATAACTACGATAGTGCTCTCTTTTATCAAACTACTGAGCGTGCCAAGTTTCCTGCCTATGATAGTCATGTCCTCAGTGCTAATTGTTCAATTTACAACTATGTCAAAGTCGACTCAAACACCGAAGCAAATTTTCAACAGCAACTGGATAGCTCTGGTGACGTCAGGGTCTATGCTAAATTGCCGACTTGGTTTCATATTCCAACCCCTTTTGGGAACTACAATCCTGACTGGGCGATAGCCTTTAAAAAAGACCACGTCAAGCATATTTATTTTGTCGCCGAGACAAAAGGTTCTAGCAAAGAAACTGATTTGAGAGGTAAGGAAAAGGACAAGATAAACTGTGCGAAGGCACATTTTAGAGAGTTGCAGACAGCAGGTCACCTAGAGAAGGGTTGTCATTATGACGTGGTGAGTGATTTTACAGAGTTGATGGAAAAAGTGAATGATTAAATATCCCTCTATATTTCTTTTTACCTTTTTGTTACAATAAGAGTAAAAGAAAAAAGAGGTATCACAATGACATTTGAAGAGATTTTACCGGGCTTGAAAGCCAAGAAAAAATACGTCCGAACTGGTTGGGGTGGCGCTGAAAATTACGTCCAGCTTTTTGATAGGCTTGAAGTTGGTGGTCAGTCGCTTAAGGTTACACCTTATTTTCTCATCAACGTCTCTGGTGAAGGAGAAGGATTTTCGATGTGGAGTCCAACACCCTGTGATGTTTTAGCGACAGACTGGGTATCAGTAGATGACTAAGCGTGTACTTATCACTGGGGCAGCTAGCGGTATCGGACGAGCTCAGATGTGTGCCTTTTTAGAGGCAGGCTACGAGGTTTTTGCAGTAGATAAGTCAGCAATTGATAAGCAAGATGAACACTTGCACACGTTTCAACTGGATCTAACGGCAGATTTAGAGAGTTTGTTTGAGCAAGTAGCAGATGTCGATATTCTTTGTAATACCGCAGGTATCTTGGATAATTATCAGCCACTTCTTGAGCAAAGTATGGCAGATATGGAGCGACTATTTGCTATCAATCTCTATGCACCTACTCATCTAATGCACCACTATCTGCCTAAGATGTTATTACGTCAGCAAGGTATCATCATCAATATGTGCTCTATTGCTTCTTTTTTGGCAGGCGGTGGCGGATCTAGCTATACCGCCAGCAAGCATGCTCTTGCTGGTTTGACTAAGCAAGTCGCTCTGGACTACGCTGATAAAGGTATTCAGGTCTTTGGCATCGCTCCTGGTGCGGTCAAAACGGGAATGACAGCAACTGACTTTGAGCCAGGCGGTTTGGCTGATTGGGTAGCGGCACAGACTCCGATTAAGCGCTGGACGTTGCCAGAGGAAATTGCGGAGCTAACTCTTTTTTTAGCATCTGGGAAAGCAAGTGCTATGCAAGGCACTATTGTTAAGATAGATGGTGGTTGGAGTTTAAAATAAAAAAGAAAACTGCTCTTTTTTAAGATTTATTTAAGCTTTCGTTGATAAAAGTCAATCTCTTTGTTATCAATGTTACACAAAGCCAATCTGTTTGTCACCTTAAGTGTGTATGATAAATAACGTTGTTGAGAGATTCAACAAGTTAACTCCCTTTTGAGAAGGAGTAATATCATATCAAGGAGAAGATATATGACAAACAAAATAAAAATGCAGTTAGTGATGGTTTTGGCAACACTTGGATTGGCTATAGCAGGTGTTGTAGCTCATGCAGATAGCTATACTGTTCAAGCTGGAGATACTTTATCAGCCATCGCCACAAACCACAATACAACGGTTGACGAACTCGTTCGCCTAAATCATATTGCAGATAGCAACCTTATCCACGTTGGTCAGGTTTTAGAGCTTGATGCCTCTACAGCAGTAGAAACAGCATCAGCAGCACCTGCTGAGACAGCAACTTACCAATCTAGCGTTGTGTTAGCAAATGGCAATACTGCAGGATCCGTAGGAGCTTATGCTGCTGCTCAAGTAGCTGCTGCAACCGGAACAAGTGCAAGCACTTGGGAATATATTATTGCTAAAGAATCAAACGGTAATGTTAATGCTTACAACCCTTCAGGTGCCTCTGGTCTTTTCCAAACAATGCCAATATGGGGCGATACTTCAAGCGTTGATGCTCAAATCCAAGCCGCTATTCGTGCTTACCAATCTTCAGGTTTTGGGGCTTGGGGCTTGTAATATCTAAAAAGCTAGCTAGACTAGCTTTTTTATTTTTAGATTGATGGATTTTTGTCAAAGCCTTTTAATCATGCTATAATCAAACTAGTACAAACGAAAAAGGAGAATATCTATGATTGGCGCACTTATCGTTGGCGCTTTTGTCGGATGGATAGCTAGTATTATAACAGGAAAAAATCGCTCAATGGGCTGTATCTGGAACACTGTTGCAGGATTACTCGGTGCTTTTGTTGGACAGCGTCTTTTTGGCGCTTGGGGAGTACATCTTGCAGGCATGGCTATCTTTCCCTCTATTTTGGGTGCCATCATTGTCATCGCTGTTGCCACGTTCCTTTTCGGAGAACATTAAGAAAATTACAGAGATGATATGGTAAAAGCCAAAATCATGTGTCAAGATTTTCTCGCTACTCATTCTGAAATCACTCAAGACATGGATACTTTGTCTTTTGGTGCGGTGGCAGATACGATAGCTAACTTGGTTCTAAAGGGTATTAAAACAGCGACATCATTTGCTTACGAATTATACGAGACAGAAGCACCATTGCTACAGGGAGATTTTTTAGATAGTCAGGATAAAGTCGTCTGCATTATTGAAATCAAGAAAGTTAGTCTAGTGCCTTTTTATCAAGTATCAGCTCAGCATGCCTACAAAGAAGGCGAGGACGATAGGAGTCTTTTATGGTGGTAAAAAGAACACGAAAAACTTTTCAATAAATGGTTTACGAAGTGTGGTTTGACTTTTAGTGAGGACAGTTTGAGTTTTTTAGAAGAGTTTGAAATGATTTATCCTAAGAAAGAGGACATAAAATGAAGTTAGCAGTGTTAGGAACAGGTAAAATTGTTCAAGAAGTGTTACCTATTTTGGAGAATATAACAGGCATAGCGTTAGTAGGGATTTTATCCACCCCACGCAGTCTTAGTAAGGCACAAGAGTTGGCTCATCGCTATGCGATACCGATTGCAACGAATCGGTATGAAGATTTGTTAGCAAGTGATGCGATTGATACAATCTATATCGCAACACCCAACAACACTCACTATACCTATGCTAAAAAAGCTTTGCAAGCTGGAAAAAACGTCATTTGTGAAAAGCCTTTTACGCTTAAAAAATCAGATTTAGAGGACTTGGCAACTATTGCAAAGCAAAAACAGGTCTTTTTACTAGAAGCTATTACAAATCAGTATCTGCCAAACTTTGCCGTGATTAAGGAGGCGCTCCCCTCCATTGGTGAGATTAAGATTGTGGAGTGCAATTATTCACAGTATTCTTCACGCTATGATGCTTTTAAGAAAGGTGAAGTAGCTCCAGCTTTTGATCCAGAGATGGGAGGAGGAGCCTTATATGATCTTAATATCTATAATATCCATCTCATCGTAGGTCTTTTTGGTCAGCCAAAGTCTGTGTATTATTTGGCAAATAAGGAAAAAGATGTGGATACCTCTGGAGTATTGGTTATGGACTTTGATCGGTTTAAGTGTGTTTGTATCGCTGCAAAAGATTGTGAAGCAGAAGCACGCTCCACTATCCAAGGTAATAAAGGGTCTATTGCTATATTAGGAGCAACAAACAGCTTACCAGTCATCCAAGTAACCTTGAATAAGGAGAAAAGCCATCTCATCGATCATAATGCCAATAAACACCGTATGCAAGCAGAGTTTGAGAACTTTGAGCGTATTTTAGCGACTAGAGATAGCAAATCAGCTCAAAAAGCGTTAGAACATAGCTTAGCAGTGATGGCAGTATTAGATAATGCACGAGAGTATATGAAATAGCCTGCCTATAATGTGCAATTTTATGATATAATAGTAGCAGTTTACTTATAGATAAAGGATTGGTGTTATGTCGAATTATGCAATTATTTTAGCTGCAGGTAAGGGAACACGTATGAAATCGGATTTGCCTAAAGTGCTGCACAAGGTAGCTGGCATTACTATGTTAGAGCATGTTTTTCGCAATGTTCAGGCGATTGCCCCTCAAAAAACAGTGACTATTATCGGTCATAAAGCAGAGCTTGTGCGTCAGACTTTGGGAGATGCTAGTCGTTTTGTCCTCCAAAAAGATCAATTGGGGACGGGGCACGCTGTTATGATGGCTGAAAAAGACTTATCTGCTCTTGATGGTCAAACTCTGGTTATTGCTGGGGATACTCCATTGATTACAGGTGAGAGTTTAAAGAATTTGATTGATTATCATATCAATCATAAAAATATTGCCACAATCCTGACTGCTGATGCCACCAACCCTTTTGGCTATGGACGTATCATTCGCAATTCTGATGAGGAAGTGACAAAGATTGTTGAAGAAAAAGATGCCACAGATTTTGAAAAACAAATCACCGAAATCAACACTGGTACTTACGTCTTTGATAATAAACGTCTCTTTGAAGCACTTAAAAATATCAATACCAATAATGCTCAAGGTGAGTACTATTTAACGGATGTTATTGGCATTTTTAAAGGTGCTGGTGAAAAAGTAGGAGCGTATAAGTTACGTGATTTTAATGAAAGCTTAGGGGTCAATGATCGTATCGCATTGTCTGTTGCCAAAGAGGTAATGAGAGAGCGTATCAATAAACAGCACATGCTAAATGGTGTCACCTTTATTAATCCTAAAGAAACTTATATTGATATTGACGTAGAAATTGCTGATGATGTGCTTATCGAAGCAAATGTGACTCTAAAAGGACATACCAAGATTGGTGAAGGATCTATCCTAACCAATGGAACTACGATTATTGACTCCATCATTGGAGAGAGAAACGTTATCACACATTCAATGATTGAGCAATCGCATCTTGCTACAGGTGTGACAGTTGGACCTTATGCCCATATTAGACCAGACTCTACTCTTGAGGAAAATGTTCATATTGGAAACTTTGTAGAGGTCAAAGGATCTCACATCGGTGCAGATACTAAGGCGGGTCACCTTACCTATATTGGGAATGCTCAAGTGGGAAGTAAAGTCAATTTTGGTGCTGGAACCATTACGGTTAACTATGATGGCAAGTCCAAGTACAAGACAGTTATTGGTGATAATGCTTTTGTTGGGAGCAACTCAACTTTAATTGCTCCTATAACTATTGGTGATAATGCTCTAACAGCCGCAGGTTCTAGTATTGTCGAGGATGTACCGAAAGATAGTATTGCTATTGGACGAGCGCGTCAGGTCAATAAAGAAGGATATGCTAAAAATAAGCCCCACCACCCTTCGCAAAAATGAGGTAAGTTATGGATTTTGAAGAAAAAACATTGAAACGTACAGAGATTTTTGATGGTAGGATTTTTAAGGTCGCTGTTGACGAGGTCAAACTGCCAAATAACTTAGGTACATCAAAGCGGGAGCTTGTTTTTCACAAAGGTGCCGTCGCTATTTTAGCAATCACTGCGGAGAGAAAAATTATCCTTGTCAAACAATACCGTAAAGCCATCGAGCAAGTCTCCTATGAGATTCCAGCAGGCAAACTAGAAGAAGGCGAAACGGGTTTTGAAACGGATGCAGCTAGTCGTGAACTAGAGGAAGAAACAGGATATCAAGGAAAACTCACTCCTCTCTACACTTTTTACACAGCGATTGGTTTTTCAAATGAAAAAATTAGACTTTATTTGGCTAGGGAACTGAAAAAAGTGGAACATCCTCGTCCTCAAGATGATGATGAAGTTATTGAGCTATTTGAGCTTAGTTATAAAGAGTGTATGGACTTGGTCAAATCAGGGGAGATTTGCGATGCCAAGACCCTCATTGCTCTGCAATATTATGCGCTTCATTACGGAGGTGATATCTAGTGGGAACTCCTCTACTTACAGATGATATCATTGAAAAAGCAAAACACAACAACCTAGATGATGAGGACTTTCAGATTGATGACGCCTCTCGTCCTATTTATAAGAGCCGTAAAATGGAGCAGGAAAGGCGTAAAGCTTTTAGACGTAAGTTGAATATTATACTTGGGATTGTGTTACTATTGATTGTAGCACTCGTTTACGCTGTTTTTAATTGGTGAGGTAAGATGAAAATTGGAATTATTGCTGCTATGGATCAGGAATTGCAGCTTTTAGTAGATAAATTAGACACAAAAAGAATAACGACACGTTTAGGAAAGACTTACTATAGCGGAAAACTTGGAAAACATGAAGTAGTGCTTGTGCAATCTGGTATTGGTAAAGTCATATCTGCCATGAGTGTTGCCGTTTTGGTGGATTTCTTTGACGTAGACGCTATTATCAATACAGGATCAGCAGGTGCTGTGGGAAAAGGGATTGCCATCGGTGATGTTGTGGTAGCCACTCGCTTGGTTTATTATGATGTAGATGTGACAGCTTTTGGTTATGCTTATGGACAGATGGCTACACAGCCTCTTTATTTCGAGTCTGATGAGCACTTCATCGCCGTCTTTGAGGAAATTCTAAAAGAACAAGATATAGACAGTCATATCGGACTGATTGCAACAGGTGATAGCTTTATTGCTTGTCAAGATAAGAACGATAGTATAAAAAAAGCTTTTCCAGATGTTCTAGCTGTTGAGATGGAGGGAGCTGCGATTGCGCAAGCTGCGTATGCAACAAAGCGTCCTTTCATCGTGGTCAGAGCGATGAGCGATACCGCTAGCCATGATGCCAACATCACCTTTGATGAGTTCATCATAGAAGCCGGTAAACGCTCCGCTCAAATGCTAATTGCTTTTTTGGAGAAATTATAAATAAAAAGACGGCAGTTAAACACAGAGCAAGCTAGTTTTTCTTAGCTTGTTTTTGTTTAACAATGATAAAACAGGACTTGTGATATAATAAGGTTATGAAAACAAAGAGTGTAAACATACCGTTACAACCTTTCACAAAGTGGACAGGGGGTAAACGCCAGCTATTACCAATGATCACATCACTGATGCCAGACAATTACAATAAGTATTTTGAACCATTTGTAGGCGGAGGAGCTTTATTTTTTGAACTATCACCCACTGATGCTATAATAAACGATTTTAATAGTGAACTAATTAACTGCTATCAACAAATTAGAGATAATTCGGAAGAACTAATCCAGCTACTATCTAAACACAAGGAAAGTAATTCTAAAGAATATTACTTAGATTTACGGTCAGTTGACAGAGATGGTAGGATTAAAAAAATGTCTGACACGGAAAGGGCTGCTCGTATCCTGTATATGCTCAGAGTTGACTTTAACGGACTGTATCGTGTTAATTCAAAAAATCAATTCAATGTTCCTTATGGTCGCTATAAAAATCCTAAAATTGTTGATGAAAACTTAATTTTATCCATTTCGAAGTACCTAAATGAAAACAGCATTCAGATTATGAATGGGGACTTTGAAAAGGCGGTTGAAGACGTTAAGGCTGGCGATTTTGTCTATTTTGACCCGCCTTATATCCCTATTTCAGAGACAAGTGCTTTCACCTCTTACACACATGAGGGCTTTTCTTATGACGATCAGGTGCGCCTCAGAGATACATTTAAAAGATTGTCAGAAAAGGGGGTACACGTGATGTTATCCAATTCTTCCAGTCCTTTGGTTTACGAATTGTATAAAGATTTTACTATCCACAGTATAGAAGTCACAAGAGCGAATGGCGCCAAGGCTTCTAGTCGTGGTAAAGTATCAGAGGTGATTGTAACGAATGATGACAAATAACGAATATAAGTATGGGGGTGTTTTAATGACGAAACCATACTATCATAAAAATAAAGCTATTCTTGTCCATGCTGATACTTTTGAATTTCTATCAAAAATGAAGCCAGAAAGCATGGATATGATTTTTGCAGATCCGCCCTACTTTTTGAGTAATGGGGGTATTTCAAATTCTGGCGGACAGGTTGTTTCTGTTGATAAAGGGGAATGGGATAAGGTCTCATCGCTTGAAGAAAAACATGACTTCAATCGAAGATGGATAAATCTTTCCAGAAAAGTCTTAAAGCCAAATGGCACAATATGGATTTCAGGAAGTTTTCACAACATATATTCTGTTGGTATGGCTTTAGAACAAGAAGGATTTAAAATTCTAAACAATATCACTTGGCAAAAAACAAATCCAGCACCTAATTTATCTTGTCGCTATTTCACACATTCTACAGAAACCATACTTTGGGCTAGAAAAGACGATAAAAAAGCTCGTCATTACTATAATTATGACTTAATGAAAGAAATAAATGATGGTAAGCAGATGAAGGATGTTTGGACAGGTTCGCTTACGAAACAATCTGAAAAATGGGCTGGTAAGCACCCAACCCAGAAACCTGAATATTTACTAGAGCTTAATACGCTTAATTATCTCGTTGGGAAAGAAAATATATACGATGAGGCACTTGCCTTATTTCAAAAGCACCCAGAGTTGCTAAAAGGTTAGGACGAAAATTTATTGGAATAGATGCTGAACGAGATTTTAAAAATAGCAAGAACAAGATTAGAAAAAGAAAGTAGCAAGGAGGTATTATGAAATTAAATGAATATTTGCAACTCTCGCCAGAAGATAGGCTTAAAGAGTTTTTATCAACTTTATCTGTAACAAACCGCACGCCTGAATATTACGTCAACTGGGATAAAGTTGAGCGAGAAACTAAACAATTTGAACTAGAATTAAATACGCTCAATTACTTAATAGGCAAAGAGTCAATCTATGATGAAGCTTTGTCGCTATTTGCGAAGCAACCAAACTTGTTGCGTGCGATCCCAAGCCTAATTGCCAGTCGTGATAAAATTTTAGATGTTCTTTCTATAGATGAACAAGATAACATGAGTTTCGAACAACTCAACTTTTCGAAAATTGATACAGATATTATCAAAGACTATGTAGACTTCATTGAAAAGTCTGGTTTGCTAGATTTCTTGCAGAATAAAGCAAATCGTTCCTTAGTTGACTATGTTTACGGAGTTGAGGCTGGTTTAGACAGCAATGCACGAAAAAATCGTAGCGGAACAACTATGGAAGGCATTTTAGAGCGTCATGTTTCTAAAATTTCTGACCTACTGGGTCTAGAGTGGAAAACTCAAGCAACCGCACCTTTCATAAAAGAAAAATGGAATATAGAAGTTCCCGTTGATAAATCTGAGCGTCGTTTCGATGTGGCAATTTACTCCAAAGAACAGCATAAAGTTTGGTTGATTGAAACCAACTACTACGGCGGTGGTAGCAGTAAGCTAAAGGCAGTAGCGGGTGAGTTTACAGAACTCAATCAATTTGTCACAACTTCAAAAAATGATGTTGCATTTATTTGGGTCACTGATGGTCAAGGATGGAAAACAGCGCATTTACCATTATCTGAAGCTTTTGGTCACATGACTAATATCTTTAATCTTCACATGTTAAAAGAAAACTTTTTGTCTGATTTACTCAACAAATAAAAAACGGCTTTTGCCGTTTTTTATACACCATCCCTTAATCAAACTGATAGTCTTTTAGGATTTTTATAGTTTTAATAGTGACATCTGTCTTAGGTTTATTGCTGTCGTCTGTTTCGACTTGGGCGATTTTGTCCACAACGTCCATGCCACTGATGACTTGTCCAAAGACAGTGTATTGCCCATCGAGATCAGGATTTCCTCCTTTTTTATAAGCATCAATGATAGCTTTAGGATATTGATTAGTCTTTAATGTGCTGGCATTGTTTGTACTATTTTGATTGATGTAAAACTGGCTACCATTGGTGTTTTCCCCTCTATTTGCCATTGCTAAGCTACCACGGATATTGTAGAGATAAGGGCTAATCTCATTTTTAAAGCCATTTCCAGAATCAATGCTTTTGTCTTTTCCCTTCCAGATGGATTTTCCACCTGTACCATCGCCATTTGGATCTCCTGATTGGATGATAAAATTGTTGATGACACGGTGGAAAGTTAAGTTATCATAGTAGCCTTCCTTGGCGTGAGTGAGAAAGTTTTCTACAGCAAGAGGGGCATATTTAGGAAAAAGCTTAATGGTGATGTCTCCCAAAGACGTTGTCATGAGGATCTCTGCCTCATTTTTTGAGACGGTATCAGTTAATTGAGGAAAAGAACTAGCTTTGGCTTTAAGGGCTGTATGCAATTCTTTAGTAGCCTTTTCTTTTTCAGCTTGGCTAGAGCTAGCAGCTATTTGTTGATTCACGTAATCATCTCCCCTCAAGGTACGCTCAATGCTTTCACACCCTGCTAGGGTGAGGAGAAGAACAAATAGTAGTGATAGAACTCCCCATTTTTTCATTAATTGAAATCCTTCCAAAACGTTTTTCTCTATTGTAACACAGAACCTTAGCTTTCGCTATGAAAATTCTATCAAAAACTCCTCTTATGTGATTTTTCTAAGTGTTCAAAATGTGGTACAATAGGGATTGTGATTATCTGAAAATGACTAGGAGGGTCATATGGCAAGAGGAACAAAGTCTGGAAAAAAAGGACGAAAAACACGACGTCCAACAAAGGCAGAGCAAGAAAAGAAAAGGGCGTTTAGGCGGATGTTGTTGGCGTTTGGGACAGCATTGATTCTCTTTTTTGCCATTATTCGTTTAGGTGCTTTTGGCATCACTACTTATAATGTGATTCGATTTGGAGTAGGAAGTCTTGCTTATGTGGTTATTTTTGCGATTTTAGTTTATCTTTTTGCTTTTCGCTGGATTAAAAAGCATGAAGGGATTATCAGTGGATTTATGGTACTGATGATAGGGCTTTTAATTGAGTGGCAAGCGTATTTATTTGCCCTTTCAGCTAATCGTGGTAAAGATATTTTTATTCAAACTGCTAAACTCTTAACGAGTGACCTCCTTACTTTCAAGGTTGAGCATTTTGTTGGTGGAGGGATGATTGGAGCTCTTTTGTATAAGCCAACAGATTTTCTCTTTTCAAATATAGGGGCTTTCATGATTGGAGCTTTATTTATCCTATTAGGTGTTTTTTTGATGAGTCCTTGGGACATCTATGATGTCGTTGATTTCGTACAAGGCATGTATCAAAAGTTTGCTAAAAAGCACGAAGAAAATAAGCAAAAACGCTTTGCCAAAAAAGAAGAAAATCTCGTTAAGAAAGAGGAACAAAAACGTTTAAAACAGGCAGAAAAAGAAGCCCAAAAAGTACAAAAACGCCTAGAGGATCTGGATGTTGACTTAGAGACAGGCGAGATTTTATCAGATAATAAGGAGGTAGAAGAAACAAGCCAAGATTTACCAGAAATTTTGGATTATCAATTACCAGAAGCTTCGCCATCTGAACAGAGCAATGAGGAATTTCAAGAGGATTTAATGTATGATATGGATGCGCTAGAGGATGTCAGTGTTGATTTTGTTCCTAAAGAGATTTTGGATTATCAATTGCCAACAATTGAACTCTTTGCATCTGATAAACCTAAGAACCAATCTAAAGAAAAAAATATCGTGCGTAAAAACATTGCCATTTTGGAGTCTACTTTTAAAAGTTTTGGAATTGATGTTAAGGTTGAGCGTGCTGAGATAGGTCCGTCAGTGACCAAGTATGAAGTTAAGCCAGCTGTCGGTGTTCGTGTCAATCGTATCTCAACTCTAGCAGATGATTTGGCTCTAGCCTTAGCTGCTAAGGATGTTCGCATAGAGGCACCGATTCCTGGTAAATCTTTAGTGGGTATTGAAGTGCCAAATTCTGAAATTGCAACGGTTTCTTTTCGTGAACTATGGGAGCAAGCTAAGATTCACCCAAATAATCTTTTAGAAGTGCCACTCGGAAAGGCAGTTAATGGATCGGCTAGGAGCTTTAATCTTGCTAAAATGCCTCATCTCCTAGTCGCAGGATCAACAGGTTCAGGTAAATCTGTAGCAGTGAATGGTATGATTGCTAGTATCTTGATGAAGGCACGTCCCGATCAGGTTAAGCTTTTAATGATTGATCCTAAAATGGTTGAGCTATCTGTCTATAATGATATTCCGCATCTTTTGACTCCTGTTGTTACTAATCCTCGAAAAGCTAGTCGTGCTTTGCAGAAAGTTGTTGATGAGATGGAGAGGCGCTATGAACTTTTTAGTCACTTTGGAGCGCGCAATATCGCAGGTTACAATAGTAAGGTGGAAGCTTTTAATAAACAGTCCGATCAAAAACACATTCCACTTCCCTTTATTGTCGTCATTGTTGATGAATTAGCGGATTTGATGATGGTAGCGAGTAAGGAAGTTGAGGATGCCATTATTCGTTTGGGTCAGAAGGCACGTGCGGCAGGTATCCATATGATTTTAGCTACGCAACGTCCGTCGGTTGATGTTATCTCAGGTTTGATTAAGGCTAATGTCCCCTCACGGATTGCCTTTGCCGTGTCAAGCGGTACGGACAGTAGAACCATTCTTGATGAAAATGGAGCAGAAAAACTTCTAGGACGGGGAGACATGCTCTTTAAGCCTATCGATGAGAATCATCCTATTCGTTTGCAAGGATCTTTCATCTCTGATGATGATGTGGAAAACATTGTTAGCTTCATCAAGGAACAAGCAGATGCAAACTATGACGAGAGCTTTGACCCTGGTGAGGTTTCTGAGCAAGACTTTGTTTCTGGGCAAAAAGGTGTTTCTGAAGGTGATGGCTTATTTGAAGAGGCAAAAGAACTAGTGATAGAAAGCCAAAAGGCGAGTGCTTCCATGTTGCAACGAAGACTTTCTGTCGGTTTTCCACGAGCTACTCGTCTCATTGAGGAACTTGAGATAGCGGGTGTGATTGGTCCAGCCGAGGGAACTAAACCACGGAAAGTTTTGATAGCTAAGAAAGAACAGTAGGTTTTTGAGTTAGGATTTTCCATAAAAAAGTGACTATGTCTTTAAATTGTCTCTAAAATGTGATAAAATAAACAAGTAAATAAAAAAAGAAGAGGTATGTGAAATGTCACGTAAACCATTTATCGCTGGTAACTGGAAAATGAATAAAAATCCACAAGAAGCCAAAGCTTTTGTGGAAGCTGTTGCTGGGAAATTGCCATCAGCTGACCTTGTAGAAGCAGGAATTGCTGCTCCAGCTGTTGATTTGTCAACTGTTCTTGAAGCGGCTAAAGGTTCAAACCTTAAAATTGCAGCTCAAAATGCTTACTTTGAAAATGCAGGTGCCTTTACAGGTGAAACAAGCCCACAAGTACTTAAAGAAATAGGAACTGACTATGTTGTTATCGGTCACTCAGAACGTCGTGATTACTTCCATGAAACAGACCAAGATATCAACAAAAAAGCTAAAGCCATCTTCGCTAACGGCATGACACCAATTATCTGTTGTGGTGAATCTCTTGAAACTTACGAAGCTGGTAAGGCTGCTGAATTTGTTGGCGGACAAGTTTCAGCTGCTCTTGCTGGGTTGTCAAAAGAGCAAGTAGCTTCACTTGTTATCGCATACGAACCAATCTGGGCTATCGGTACTGGTAAATCAGCTAGCCAAGATGACGCACAAAAAATGTGTAAAGTAGTTCGTGACACAGTTGCGGCAGACTTTGGTCAAGAAGTAGCTGATAAAGTTCGTGTTCAATACGGTGGTTCGGTTAAACCTGAAAACGTTGCAGCTTACATGGCTTGCCCAGATGTTGATGGTGCTTTGGTTGGTGGTGCGTCGCTTCAACCGGAAAGCTTCCTTGCCCTTTTAGACTTTGTCAAATAAATAATAGATAATATAAAAACACTTGAGGATTGTTCCCAAGTGTTTTTATATTATCGTTATAAGTAAAAAGTTTTCAAATCATAGCAGGGATAGAGATTTCAATCAAATTGGCGGTATGTAGAGTCTTTATTTTATCTAAAAGTGCAATGTTAGGAGCAATTTTTCGTTTGAGGAAAAACTCACGAATGGCTTCAAGTTCACTATCCTTGATAGCCCGATATTTGTTTGAAATCAAAATCTCATAGTGGTAAGGAGCTTGTGTAAAGACCACGTCTGTATTGCCAGCAGAGTATGTTTCGACCAAAGTAGCATCTGTGTTGCTGAGTTGACCTTGAACTAACTTAGCATGGCTACTGGTTGTATTAATGAGTCTCATAAGAAACCTCCGATTGTTTTCTCACTCTTATTATAGCACTTATTGGATAGAAAATCTGTAAACTAATAGCTTTAATGCTGTTTTTTTTGCCATTCTTCTATTCCAAAGCGGTGGCTACCACGTTTTAACTTAGCCTTGGCTTCTTCGATGTCAAACCAAGCAATAGTATTAAAATCCTCTAATGGCTTACCAATAGCAGTATAGCTTGTCACTTCATAGAGATATGCAGGATTGTAGAAATGAGTGTCTCTGTGACTAGAGTAGAAATACTCGTCTGCCTGACCGTAATAGTAGCCGATGGTTGCTGTAAATCCCAATTCTTCCATTAACTCACGTTCTAGAGCTTGAAGGTGAGTTTCTCCTCTTTCAATCTCACCTCCAGGCAAAAACCAAGAACCATTAGGAGCTTGAACGAGGATGAGTTTTGTTTTTTTCGTGTTTGGGATAATGGCATAGACACCGTAGCGGGATGTATAGTTGATATCGTCTTTTTTGTATCCAAAGGTAGGGATGCTCATAAAATCTCCTTTTAATATAAAATAATGCTTAATTCTATTGTACTAAATTTTTAAAGAAAATTCTTCAGTCTTATCTCAAAAATAAGGTAATCTCATAGAGATTACCTTTAGAAATTTAATCAGTGATAACTTCTTTCTTTGATTGTTCTTGTTTTTTGGCAGATTTGACAAAGATATCACCTTTACTGTTAAGAACAGCTTTTAAATGTTTTTCACTAGGATGCTCAAGATAGAAGTCAGTGATAGCATCTTCAATATGATCTTGGATAGTACGGCGCAATGGACGTGCTCCCATCTTCGGATCGTACCCAAGATCTACTAACTTTTCTTTGACCTTGTCTGTTACATCCAGCAAAATACCATTGACAGCTAGTCTCTTATTGACAGTATCAAGCATTAAGTCAACGATACGAAGCAGATTATCTTTACTGAGTGCTTTAAACTCAATAATACCATCAAAGCGGTTCATAAATTCTGGGCTAAAGAAGTTACCTAGCTCACCTAGAACAGAGTGCGTACGTCCTTCACGACTTGCCCCAAATCCTACGTTAGCTTCGGCTTTGCCTGTTCCTGCATTAGAGGTCATGATGATAATAGTGTCTTTAAAACTAACGGTACGTCCTTGTCCATCTGTTAGACGCCCATCATCAAGCACTTGAAGAAACATATGCATAACGTCAGGGTGTGCTTTTTCAACTTCATCAAGTAAGATAAGCGAGTATGGATTTCTACGAACTTTTTCAGTTAATTGTCCCGCCTCATCGTATCCCACATATCCCGGAGGTGCACCGACGAGCTTTGCTACGGCATGTTTTTCCATGTATTCACTCATGTCAAATCGAATCATGCTATCAGCTGAGCCAAAGAGTTCAATAGCAAGCTGTTTAGACAATTCTGTTTTACCAACACCAGTCGGTCCGACAAAAAGAAAGCTTCCAATAGGACGATTTGGTGTGCCAAGACCCACGCGATTTCTACGGATGGCTTTAGCGATTTTATCAACGGCATCATCTTGTCCGATGACGTGTTTTTTCAGGTCATCAGATAAGTTAATCAATTGTGATTGTTCTTTTTCCTTTAACTCACCGACAGGAATATTGGTTTTTTCTTCGATAATATGCTCAATTGTCTTTTCAGTAATAACAGGTGTGTCTTGGTCATCTATTTTTTGCTTTTGGACTTGTTTGTATTTAGCGATTTGATCACGGAAATAAGCGGCACGTTCAAAGTCTTCATCACGTGTGGCTTGTGCTTTGAGATTTTCAGCTTCTACTAAGCGTTGATCGATTTCTTTAGGATCTACAAAATTAAGAGTCAAGTTCATCTTAGAGCCAGCTTCGTCCAAAAGATCAATAGCTTTATCGGGTAAAAAACGATCCTGAATATAGCGGTTGGATAAGATAGCAGATGCTTTGATAGCTTCGTCACTGTACTTGACGTGGTGATAATCTTCGTATTTTTTTTGAATACCTTTTAGGATAGTGATGGTTTCATCTATACTGGGTTCGTCCACCTTGACAGGTTGCATACGACGTTCAAGCGCAGCATCTTTTTCGATGATACGGTATTCATTGAGCGTTGTAGCACCGACAAGCTGTAGTTCTCCACGAGCAAGAGCAGGCTTTAAGATATTTCCAGCGTCCATATTGCCATCCCCAGCAGATCCTGCTCCGACAATCTCATGAATTTCATCAATGAAGAGAATGACATCTTTTCGTTCGCGGATTTCTTCCATAAGCTTGTGCATACGTTCTTCAAATTGTCCACGAATACCAGTACCTTGAACAAGGCTAACTACATCTAAACGGATGACTTGTTTTGCTTGAAGTTTTTGAGGGACATCTCCATCAACAATCTTTTGAGCTAAGCCCTCAACAACAGCTGTTTTGCCGACACCTGGCTCTCCGATGAGAACCGGATTGTTTTTGGTTCTACGATTTAAAATCTCAATAACACGCACAATCTCGCTATCACGTCCGATAACAGGATCAATATCGCCACGACGAGCAAGGTCTGTAACATTGATACCAAATTCTTCTAGTAGACCGTGTGGTTGGTTGGATTGTTGTGTGTTTGGACGTTGGTTATTACCACCGTTGCCACGATTACCACCAGATTGTGTTGGTGGCGTATTTGGTAAATCTTGTCCACTAAAGGCACGGAAGTTATTGAGGTCACCAAAGAAATCGTCAAAGAAAGGATTGATACTACTTGTTTGACTTTGTTGGCGATTACGTGTTTTATTGTCGTTTAATCCTGTAAAAAAGGCATTATTAGGGTCTGTTTTGATAATTTGATAGCAACTTTGGCAAAGATCAACTTGTTTTTGTTGACCATTAACATTGGTATAGAGGTGAATAGTTGCTTCGTTTAAGTTACAATTTTGACAGAGCATAGAAATACCCCTTTCTTCTCTTAATCACTATTGATATGGCATATTTGAAAGAAACGCCATGTTTGACCTAGATATTAGTCAAAATTGGTCAAACTTTATATCCTTATTATAGCACCCCTTTTGGAGAATGCAAGAGAAAAGATTACAAAATTAGCACTCTTAAAAGAGAGTGCTAGTCTTGCTAACGAGAGAAGGATAACACTTTTTATTGTCGTAATAGTATCTTTTATGTTAAAATAGAAGCGACTAAAAACTTAGAGGAGAATTAAAATGGAATCACATTTGGTGAGAATTATCAATCGTTTAGAATTGATGACAACAGATGGTGGTAATTTAAAACGTAATTTTGAGCGTGAGGGTGTGGTTGTTGCAGAGGTGTCTTTTAGCAATGATGCTGAAAATGGACCTGTTTTCACCCTTCGCGATGTCAATGCACGTGAGACTTATTCTTTTGATAGCATTGATTTGATTGCTATGGAAATTTACGATTTGTTGTATTAAATTCATAGAGTCCTGAGCTTTGCTTGGGATTTTTGATTAAAAGCAAGTTGACTACTTGCTTTTTGCAATTTTATACGCTTATGAAAATTTATTTTGAGACTTGTAACTGAGAGAATAAATAAAAAATTAAATAAAATTATTGTATTTTTATTCACTATGTAGTATAATGCTATCTATATCATCAAAAAGGAGAGGATAGCTTAATGGATTTTTCATTCTTACCGCAATATCTTGACTATTTTAACTATGGCGTGCTTGTTACGATTATGATTTCAGTATGCGTCGTCTTATTCGGGACGCTTATTGGGGTATTAGCAGCCCTTATCAAACGTAGTCACTGGGTAATCAATGGACACGAAATTAAAATATTTAAATGGCTAATAAGTTTCTACGTCTGGGTCTTTCGAGGAACACCTATGCTGGTGCAAATTGCCATTGCTTTTGCTTGGATGAGTTTTTTCAATGGTTTTCCAACAGTTGGGTTTGGTGTGATTGATATGGACTTTTCACGAATTATGCCAGGAATTGTTATTCTGTCTCTCAATAGCGGAGCCTACGTTTCTGAAATTGTTCGGGCTGGGATTGATGCTGTGCCAAAAGGACAGTTAGAGGCTGCTTATTCTCTTGGTATTCGTCCGATAAGAGCTATGCGTTATGTTATTTTACCGCAAGCGCTTAAAAATATCTTGCCTGCTTTGGGTAATGAGTTTATCACAATCGTTAAGGATAGCTCACTTCTACAAACAATTGGGATTATGGAACTTTGGGGTGGTGCAACTACAATCCAATCAAAGACCTACATTCCCCTAACTCCCTATTTGTTTGCTGCTTTTTACTATTTGATTGTGACGACAGCTCTCACTTGGTTATTAAAATTCATGGAAAATCGTCTAAGTAAAGGAGAAAGAAAAGCATGACAGAAACCATTCTTTCAATCAAAAATTTGCATAAGTCATTTGATAAAAATGAGGTGCTAAAAGGCGTTAACCTTGATGTGCATAAAGGTGAAGTCATTGCCATTATAGGTCCGTCTGGTTCTGGAAAATCCACATTCTTACGCACTATGAATCTACTAGAAATGCCAACAAAAGGGCATATCTATTTTGAAGGTGTGGAGATTACGGATAAGTCAAATGATATTTTTAAGATGCGTGAAAAAATGGGCATGGTCTTTCAGCAGTTTAATCTCTTTTTAAATATGTCGGTCTTGGACAATATTACTCTCTCACCAATTAAGACAAAGGGAATGGACAAAGCTACTGCAGAACAAAAAGCCTATGAATTACTTGAAAAAGTAGGACTGCGTGATAAGGCAGATAGCCATCCACAGAACCTATCAGGTGGTCAGCAACAACGTATTGCAATTGCACGTGGTCTTGCCATGAATCCTGATGTGCTTTTATTTGACGAACCAACGTCGGCTCTTGATCCAGAGATGGTCGGTGAGGTGTTAAGTGTTATGCAAGATCTTGCGAAGTCTGGAATGACAATGGTTATTGTCACGCATGAGATGGGATTTGCTCGTGAAGTGGCTGATCGTGTTGTATTCATGGATGGTGGATACATTGTTGAAGAAGGGACACCAAAAGAGGTCTTTGAGTACACCAGAGAAGATAGGACAAAGGATTTTCTAAGCAAGGTGCTTTAAATGTATGAGCTGAACTTTTTAGTTCAGCTTTTTATGATAGGTTTTTAGTGTATTTTGGTACTTGATTGAAACCAATCTAATTATTTATTAGAGGTCTGATTATAATCATTATAATATTGAATTTTCAGTCAATTTAGCTTTTCTTTGTGATATAATAGTCAGGGTAATTGGTAGTTTACATTTATGGAGGACAAGAGGTTGATTTTACAAGATGCAAAACTTGAAATTGACTATGAAGTTCTAGGCATCGATCTTCCTTCTGAGAGTGTCAAACACCTCTCTCATTTAGGATTGACTGTGGGAAGTCGTCTACGTTTAGTGGCAAAAACCAAAAGGAGTGCCATTATGATGATAAAGGGAAGTCGTCTAGCTTTTGATAGTTCAATCACAAGTCACATAGATGTTGTAGTTTGTAGAGAAGATAAGCAGAAGGCTATTCCTTTATCGAAATTGCCCATTGGTTCTTATGCTTACGTTGAGGGGATATATGCAGTGAGTGAAGCTAGGCGACGCTTGATGGATATGGGCTTGACACGTCACACAAAGCTTTATCTTAGAAAAGTTGCTCCGCTAGGTGATCCCCTTGAGTTAACTCTTCGTGGCTATGAGTTGACACTTAGGAAATCTGAAGCGAATCTTATCGCAGTCCTACCGAGTGAAAAAGGAGAAGAACAGTGACAGAAATAGCTTTGATTGGAAATCCAAATAGTGGTAAAACGACACTCTTCAATCTCCTAACAGGCTCTAATCAGCATGTAGGAAACTGGCCAGGCGTTACGGTTGAGCGTAAGAGTGGTACTGTCAAAAAGCAAGCGAATATTCTGGTGCAGGACTTGCCAGGAATTTATTCAATGTCTCCTTATACACCAGAAGAAAAAGTAGCTAGAGATTATCTGCTGAGTCTTCATGCCGACAGTATTCTAAATGTTGTAGACAGTACAAACCTAGAGCGTAGTCTCTACTTGACAACACAGCTTATCGAGACAGGGATACCAGTGACACTTGCACTCAATATGGCAGATGTATTACAACTTCAAGGCAAGAACTTATCAGCCGATAGGCTTTCCTATCAGCTGGGTGTTCCTGTTATTTTAACTAGCGCTACTCAGGGGACAGGTGTTGCTAAGGCGCTAGCCAAAGCTAAGAAAACGACGAAGGAAAGTGTAGATGAGGCAGTGATGCCTGTCTATGATGATAAATTTGAAGCAGCTCTCTCTCAGATTATTGAGGTGCTTGGTGATAGTGTTCCCAATCGCTCCCAGCGTTTTTATGCTATCAAACTGTTTGAGCGTGATCCCCTTATCCAAGAAGAAGTCAATCTCTCTTCTTTCCAACGTTCTGATATTGATGAGATTATTGCTATCACAGAGCAGATTTTCACAGAAGACGCAGAATCTATTGTTATCAATGAGCGCTATGCTTTTATTGAGAGAGTTTGTCAGATGGCAATGAATCATAAAAGTGAGTTTCAGATGACTTTGTCAGACAAGATTGATAAGGTTATTACCAATCGTCTGCTGGCTTTACCGATTTTTGGTTTGATTATGTTTTTGGTATATTATCTGTCTATACAAACCGTTGGGACTATGGGAACAGATTGGGTCAATGACGTTCTTTTTGGTAAATATATTCCAAATGCTGTCAATCAATTCTTAGCAATCTTGAAAGTAGCACCTTGGTTGCAATCCTTGATTGTTGATGGTATTATTGCTGGAATTGGTACAGTTCTTGGTTTTTTGCCACAGATTTTTGTACTTTTTGTTTGTCTCGGTGTTTTAGAAGATGTCGGCTATATGAGTCGTATCGCTTTTGTTATGGATCGCATTTTTAGGCGTTTTGGTCTTTCAGGAAAATCCTTTATCCCAATGCTTATCTCAACAGGCTGTGGGGTTCCAGGTATTATGTCCAGCCGTACCATTGAAAATGAGCGTGATCGCAGGATAACTATTATGACGGCGACTTTTATGCCTTGTTCTGCAAAATTGTCCATTATTGCTTTGATTGCAGGAGCCTTTTTCCCACATAATCCTTTGGTAGCACCTAGTACTTACTTTTTAGGCATGTTAGCTATCGTACTCTCAGGTATTGCACTGAAAAAAACGCATTTTTTAGGTGGGTATGCTAGTCCTTTTATCATGGAGCTCCCCAACTACCATTTACCAAAGGCTATGGCGGTTTTACGTTATGCTTTTAGTAAGGTGATTAGTTTTACCAAGCGTGCAGGAACTGTAATTTTTAGTCTGACGATTTTGATTTGGTTTACCAGTTCTTACAGTTTTAGCTTACAAGCTGTCGAGACAAATCAAAGTATCTTGGCGAGCTTAGGACGTTCTTTAGCCTGGATTTTTAGCCCACTTGGTTTTGGTAATTGGAGAGCGACTGTCGCAGCCATTACAGGGTTGGCAGCTAAGGAAACAGTGGTTGCTACTTTTGGTATCCTCTACCATAATCCCGATGCTACAGAAACCAGCAAAGCTCTCTGGCATAGTCTGCAGACAGACTATACAGCGTTAGCCGCTTATTCTTTTATGACTTTTAACTTGTTGTGTGCCCCCTGTTTTGCGGCAATTGGAGCTATCAAGCGTGAGATGAATGATTTACGTTGGACATTGGCAGCTATTGGATTTCAGACTGGGCTAGCTTATGTGGTGAATTTGGTTTTGTATCAGTTTGGCTTAGTGTTCTTTTATGGTAAACCGATTACTTTGTGGACACTGGTTGCAGCGATGTTAGTGTTAGTAATGACTTACTTTGTTGTTCGAAAACCAAGGCAAAAAGAAACGGTGATTAGCCTTGACAATCTTGCACTTATCAATGAATAGGAGGTCTTATGTCTACCATTATCATTGCATTACTTATTGCATTGGCAGCTGTTTTTGGTATTCGTCAATATATCAAACAAAAAGGCTCTTGTGGGGATTGTAACTGCTCTTGCCCTATTAAAGAAGAGATGAAACACCCTAGAAAGTAAATATAGAAGAGAAAACACCTCAAAAGTTCGATTTTATATCTTGCTCTTGAGGTGTTTTTGTTAGTTTATTGGAAAAGATGAGGTTGTGAGGAATAATTCAATATTTTTCCAAAAAAACACTTGTATTAAATGTAAACGTTTGCTATAATAAGATTATCAAAAAGGATTGTTACTGATAAGCAGGCAAAACCTAGATAAATATGAAATGAGTGACTTTTTACTGTGTGGTAGAGCGTCTCGTTTGGTATTTGTTTAGGTTTTTTGTTTGTTTTCAGACAAAATAAGATGATGTGGAGGCTTTTATGGCTAAAGATTATACAGAGTTAGCACAAGATATTGTGACTCATGTTGGTGGTAAAGAAAATATCGCAAAATTAGTGCATTGCGTAACACGATTACGTTTTAGTTTAAAGGATGAGAGTAAAGCTGATGATGACTATCTCAAACAACGTGCTGGCATTGTTACAGTAGTTAAAGCAGGTGGTCAGTATCAGGTGGTTATTGGCAATCACGTCCCAGATGTCTATGCAGATGTCCTAAAGGTCGCAGGTATCTCTGGTGATGGCGGTGTGGACGCTGATGAGGGTGATGTTCCTAAAGAAAATATACTGGATCAGTTTATCACACTTGTATCGGGTCTTTTTCAACCTATGCTTGGTATACTGTGTGCATCAGGTATGATAAAGGGCTTGGTAGCTATCTTAGCAGTATCTGGGATGAAAGAGACAACAGGCGTTTATATTATTCTCAATGCTGCAGGTGATGGGCTTTTTCAGTTTTTACCCATCATTCTAGCGATTACCTCTGCTAAACGTTTCAAGATGGAGCATTTCACAGCGATGGCGCTAGCTTTTGCTCTTGTCTATCCTAATATCGCAGTAAGCTTTGCAAAAGACAATGTCGATTTTTTAGGAATTCCTGTTATTTTTCCAGCTTCTAGCTATCTGCAGACGGTACTTCCTATTATTCTAACAGTTTGGGTGGGCTCTAAGTTTGAGCGGTTCTTTAAAAAAATCATTCCTGATGTGGTCAAGGTTTTTCTCGTACCATTTTGCGTGCTTGTGATAACAGTGCCACTTGCTTTTCTTGCTATCGGACCTGTTATGAACTACGCCAGTGATTTTGTTGGTTTTGTATTTAGCTCTATCTACAAGGTCAGTCCCATCTTGTATGGTTTTATTCTTGGTGGTGCTTGGCAAGTACTTGTTATGTTTGGTGTGCATTGGGGATTGATTCCACTTGCTATCTTAGAATTGCAACAACATCCGACTGGTGTGATTCTGGTGGCAGCGACTGCAATCTGTTTTTCTCAAGCGGGATCACTTCTTAATATTATGTTACGTACCAAAGAAACAAAAGTTCGTGAATTAGCTATTCCTGCCCTCATCTCTGCCGTGTTTGGTGTGACTGAGCCAGCTATCTATGGGATTACACTACCAATGCGCACACCATTTATCATGACCTGTATAGCAGGTGCTGTTCAAGGTGCTTTCTTAGGTTTTGTCGATGTGAAAGCACACTCTTTTGGTGGTATGGGATTGTTTGCTATCCCATCTTTCATATCGCCTAGCAACAGTCAGAACGTGATTTACTATGGTGTAGCTATTGTCATATCTTTTGTCTTAGGTTTTATTCTGACGCAGTTTGTCAAAATTCCTAATCTTTACGGTGAAGTAACAGATACCCATCAGATGCAAGAAATTACTCCAAAGCTCAAAGAACTCCAACAAGACATCGTTGCTAGTCCTATGATTGGCGAGGTAGTATCGCTTGAAAATGTTCCTGATGCAGTTTTTGCTTCAGGTGCTATGGGTAAAGGTCTGGCTATCAATCCATCAGATGGAACGATTGTAGCACCAAGTAATGGTGAAATTACACTAGTCTTTCCTACTGGACATGCTGTTGGATTACGTACAGAAAACGGTGCTGAAATTCTCATTCATGTTGGTATGGATACTGTTTCTCTGGCTGGTAAAGGCTTTAGGAGTTTTGTCGAGGTTGGGCAAAAGGTTAAAGCAGGAGATAAGCTATTGGAGTTCGATCTTGCGATTATACGTGATGCTGGTCTTTCTGTTGTTACACCTGTCATTGTGACTAATTCATCAGACTATGATGATATCCTAGTGACACAAGCTGTACGTGTTAATATTGGTGATTATCTCCTGACAACGGTGAAATAACGAATACCGCTAGATTTCTAGTGGTATTTTTTGAAATTATGATAGCGTTTTGCAAGGCTTTTCGATATAATGAATAAGAAAGAAAAGAGCTATGATAAGGAGAATATAATGACACTTATAGATGGAAAAGTACTTGCTGCTAAAATGCAGAAAGAGCTAACTGATAAGGTTCAAAAAATGAAAGAGACTTATGGACTTGTACCTGGCTTAGCCGTTATTTTGGTTGGGGGCAATCCAGCCAGTCAAGTTTATGTGCGCAATAAAGAACGTTCAGCGCAAAAAGTGGGCTTCAAGAGTATCACTAAGCGTGTAGCTAATAACATAAGTGAAGAAGAGTTGATAGAGGTGATTGAAGAATATAATCAAGATACCAGTATCCACGGTATCTTGGTACAATTACCACTTCCAGAGCATATCAATGATAAAAAAGTCATTATGGCGATTGATCCCAACAAGGATGTTGATGGTTTTCATCCTATAAATACTGGGCATCTCTGGAATGGACGTCCTACTATGGTACCTTGCACGCCAGCTGGAATCATGGAACTGCTTGCTACTTATGCTATTGATCTTGACGGCAAGCATGCTGTTATCATCGGTCGTAGCAATATCGTTGGAAAGCCTATGGCGCAGCTCTTATTGGCTAAAAATGCAACGGTGACCCTTACCCACTCTCGTACACAAAATCTTTCGGAAGTTACCAAAACAGCTGATATTTTAATTGTTGCGATTGGTCAAGGCAACTTTGTGACAAAAGATTATGTTAAAAAAGGGGCTGTGGTAATTGATGTTGGTATGAACCGTGACAGTGATGGCAAGTTAATTGGTGATGTACAGTTCGATGCTGTCAAAGATGTGGCGAGTTACATCACTCCAGTTCCAGGTGGTGTTGGTCCTATGACTATTACCATGCTTCTTGAGCAAACCTACCAGGTAGCCCAAAGGAGTGTTCGTCATGTTGAGTGCTGAAACTATTGCCAAAAAAGTCATTACTCCTCGCCCTAGAGATATCCATAAAGGGAGTCTTGGTCGTGTGCTTTTGATAGGAGGCCATTATCCTTATGGTGGTGCTATTATTATGGCGGCTATTGCTTGTGTAAATAGCGGAGCTGGCTTGGTGAGCGTTGCCACAGATAAAGAGAATATCACAGCATTGCATGCTCACCTACCAGAAGCCATGGCTTTTGATATGAGTCATCAAGAGCATTTAGTGACTGCTATTAGGCAGTCTGATGTTGTTCTTATTGGATCGGGTTTAGGTGAGGATACCCTCTCAAAGGCAATTTTTAAGCTTGTTTTTGAAACTATAGCGGATCATCAGACTTTTATTATTGACGGTTCTGCTTTGAATTTACTAGCAAGAAACAAAAAGATTGCATTAAAAAAACATAAGATCATTCTCACACCACATCAAAAAGAGTGGGAGCGTTTATCGGGTCTCAAAATAGATAAACAAACTACCAGAAACACTCAAGTAGCCCTCGCTTCCTTTCAAAATGGAACGATTTTAGTAGCTAAAAGTCAAGCAACGAAGGTCTATACTACGGATAGAGTTTGTTCGATTGGTGTTGGTGGACCTTACCAAGCGACTGGAGGGATGGGAGATACTTTGGCGGGTATGATAGCTGGTTTTTGTGCCCAGTTTAGAGACAATCTTTTTGAGACCGTCGTTGCTTCCACTTACCTACATTCTTATATCGCAGATATGCTAAGTGAGGACGTTTATGTTGTCCTTCCAACGCAGATTAGTCGGCAAATTCCTAAAGTGATGAAAAGATTTGAGAGTTTGTCTGCCAAAAACCCTTCTTTCCCTCTTTTTTAGTCAAAAGCTTATTAAATTTGATATAATAAAAAGCGTATGATGAGTCTTTTATGTTAGGGGGAGAATCTATTGACGGATTATTTATCAGTATCTAGCTTAACTAAGTATCTCAAGTTAAAGTTTAATAAAGATCCTTACTTAGAGCGTGTCTATGTGACAGGACAAGTTTCAAACTTTCGACGTCGCCCTAATCATCAGTATTTTTCCCTAAAAGATGAGAATGCGGTAATAAAAGCAACCATGTGGGCAAAAGATTTTAAAACCTTGGGATTTGAGCTTGAAGAGGGAATGAAAATCAATGTTGTGGGACGTATAGACCTTTATGAACCCAATGGCTCTTATTCGATTATCATTGAGCGAGCTGATCCAGATGGAGTAGGAGTCTTGGCGCTTCGATTTGAGCAGTTAAAAGAAAAGCTGGCTAAGGCTGGCTATTTTGAAGATACACACAAACGACCACTTCCACGTTTTCCAAAGAAAATCGGTGTTATCACTAGTGTCAGTGGTGCAGTGATTAGAGATATTATTACGACTGTCTCTCGTCGATTTTCTGGCGTATCTATTGTGCTTTTTCCAACAAAAGTGCAAGGCGATGGAAGCTCTCAAGAGATTGTAGCAAACATTAAAAGAGCCAATCAGCTCAAGGATTTGGACGTTTTGATTGTAGGACGTGGTGGTGGCACAATTGAGGATCTCTGGGCATTCAATGAAGAATCAGTTGTGGAGGCAATTTTTGAGTCTCATCTGCCTGTGATTTCAAGTGTCGGACATGAGACTGATACGACCTTATCAGATTTTGTTGCGGATCGGCGTGCTGCAACACCCACAGCTGCTGCTGAGTTGGCTACTCCTGTGACCAAGGCAGATGTACTTGCTTTTTTGTCAGAGAGCAGGCAACGTAGTTATCAAGCAACGCTTGCTCGCATAGAGACATTAGAGGAGCGTTTGGCAAAGTCTCGTCAGTCGGTGATTTTTCGTCAACCTGAGCGCTTATATGATAGTTATGTACAAAAGATTGATTATTTATGTACAGAGATGACAAGTAATATGCGTCATATCTATAGCCATAATAAACAGAAAGCAGAGCTTTTGGAACAACGTTTATTAGGGCTTGAATTGATGGGGAAAATTCAAAAAAATCAAACAACGCTTGCTTATCTCAAGCGGCTGTTATTGACAACGATGACTAATCAATATGACAGTAAATTGGCACGTTTTGAGCGAGTGCAGGATGCATTGCTATCATTAGATACTTCGCATATTGTGGCGCGTGGGTATGCTATTGTTAAACAAAATGGTCAAATATTATCAAGTGTCGAAGCACTAGAAAAAAGTAGCCTCTTGCAGATTGTTATGCGAGATGGTCAGCTAGAAGTTGAGGTAGAACATGTCAAAAAATCAAACATTTGAGGAAAACTTACAAGCTTTAGAAACTATTGTGGCGAAATTGGAGACAGGAGATATTGCATTAGAGGAAGCTATCGGTGCATTTCAAAAAGGAATGGCACTGTCAAAAGAGTTGCAACAAACGTTGCAAGCTGCTGAAAAAACACTTGTCACTGTCATGCAAGATGACGGAACAGAAGTAGAGATGGATAGTTAATGAATAAAAAACAGTGTGTAGATGAGGCTATTCATGCCTATTATTGCCAGTCTGGGGCGGTTTCAGAGAGATTGATTGAAGCGATTTTGTACTCAGTTGATGCAGGAGGTAAGCGTTTTCGACCACTTATTCTACTGGATCTACTGGAAGATTTAGGAATTAAATTGGATAGTGGACACTATGATGTAGCAGCTGCTCTTGAGATGATTCACACAGCTAGCTTAATTCATGACGATCTCCCTGCCATGGATAATGATGATTATCGCCGTGGACGTTTGACTAATCACAAACAGTTTGATGAGGCGACTGCTATTTTAGCTGGAGATAGTCTCTTTTTAGACCCTTTTGGCTTAATTTCTGGAGCAAATTTGGCTGATCGTGTCAAAGTTAATCTGATACAGTCTTTGTCGCAAGCTTCAGGTAGTTTTGGTATGGTTGCAGGACAGATGCTGGATATGGCAGCTGAACACTCCCACCCTTCTATAGAAGAGCTCGCTACCATTCATCGCCATAAGACAGGTTGTCTTCTTGCTTATCCTTTTTTTGCAGCAGGGATTTTGGCTGATGTTTCACAAAAAGAGTTGGTTTTGTTAAAGCAGATAGGTGAGTTAGTTGGTCTTTCTTTTCAAGTGCGAGATGATATTTTAGATGTGACGGCAGATTTTGCAACCTTGGGGAAGACGCCAAACAAGGATATAGTAGCACAAAAAGTCACCTACCCAAGTTTGCTAGGGCTGGACAACTCTCATCATATCCTTGAGGACACTCTCAACCGAGCTTTCGCACTGGTGGAAGAGTTAGAAGTCAGGCAATCAAGAAAATTTATAAAACTAAGGGCATTATTGGAAAGGTTGCGGCTAGATGATTAAGGAAAGGGTGGACGTTCTTGCCTATAAACAAGGGCTTTTTGAAACCAGAGAGCAGGCTAAGCGTGGTGTCATGGCAGGACTTGTTATTTCTGTTTTAAATGGAGAGCGTTTTGATAAACCTGGCGAGAAAATTGCTAGTGATACAGAACTTAAGTTGAAAGGTAAAAAATTGCGCTACGTTAGTCGTGGTGGGCTTAAGCTTGAAAAAGCGTTAGAAGTGTTTGATATTTCACTTGCAGAGAAGAACACTCTTGATATTGGAGCATCTACGGGTGGTTTTACAGATGTGATGTTACAGTCTGGAGCAAAGCTTGTCTATGCTGTAGATGTAGGAACCAATCAGCTTGCTTGGAGGTTGCGACAAGATAAGCGTGTTATCAGTATGGAGCAGTACAATTTTCGCTATGCTAAATCTAGTGACTTTACTTTTGGTCAGCCACTATTTGCCTCCATTGATGTTAGTTTTATCTCGCTTCATTTGATTTTACCAGCTCTCTCTAGCATTTTAGCTGATAGTGGAGATGTGGTTGCTCTGATAAAACCACAGTTTGAGGCAGGCAGGGAATTTGTTGGCAAAAATGGCATTATCAAAGATAAAAAGGTTCATGAGATGGTTGTCAAACAAGTATGTCAGTTTGCGTTAGAGTCTGGCTACACAATCTGTGGATTAGATTTTTCTCCTATCCAAGGAGGGCACGGTAATATTGAGTTTTTGGCACATTTGAAAAAAACGGAGCATCCGCACAATCTAGCCTCTGACTATATAGATACAATTATCGACAAAGCACATGAGGAGTTTAAAAAATGATGAGAAAAAAAGAGCGCTTGAAAATGATTAAGGAGTTGATTACGACAGAAGTTATCGAGACTCAACAAGAGTTGTTGAACTTGTTGGAAAAGCGTGGTATGCACCTGACACAAGCAACTATTTCACGAGATATGAATGAAATTGGAATTATCAAGGTGCCATCGGATTTAGGACATTACATTTATGGATTTTCTGAAGAAGTAGAGACACCTAGTGAACAAGCAGTGACAAAGGAAACAAACCCAATTGTCTCAGTATCAAATGTTATTGCTGGAGAGGTTTTCTTTTTGACGGTTGATGTTATTCCCGGCAATAGTCGTGTGCTCAAAACACGTCTAAAAAGACACTTTACATCTGATTTATTAAGTGTTATTGCAGATGATGATAGTCTCCTTTTGCTGGTAAAAGAAAAAGAGGTTGTAGAGAAGGTTCAAAAGGCTTTGTCTGAGTGGATGTTGGACAAATCTTAGAGAGGAGCGTTCATGTTATTAGAAATTTCCATCAAAAATTTTGCTATCATTGAGGAGATTTCCTTGACTTTTGACACTGGTATGACAGTACTTACTGGAGAGACCGGTGCAGGAAAGTCGATTATTATTGATGCTATGAATATGATGCTTGGGGCGCGTGCTAGTATTGAGGTTATTCGTCATGGTGCCAATAAAGCTGAGATTGAGGGTTTTTTTTCGGTTAATGATAATCCTATGCTATCTCGTATCTTGGAGGACAATGGGATTGCATTTTCAGATGAGTTAATTATCCGTAGAGAAATTTTTCATAATGGGCGCAGTGTTAGTCGCATTAACGGACGCATGGTCAATCTAGCGACTTTACGTGCAGTTGGACAGCATTTGGTTGATATTCATGGACAACATGACCAAGAAGAACTCATGCGTCCACAACTTCATATTAGCATGCTAGATAGTTTTGGGGATACTGTTTTCAAAACGATAAAATCAAGCTATCGAAAAACTTTTGAGGCTTACCGAGATTTACGTAAGCAAGTCGTTCTCAAGCAAAAAAATGAAAGAGAGCATAAAGAACGCATTGAGATGCTAGAGTTTCAAATAGCAGAAATTGAGGCAGCTTCACTCAAATCTCAAGAGGATAAAAAACTCTTAAAAGAGCGTGAAAAGCTCATGAATTATAAAAATATTGCAGATACATTGCACGATGCCTTTATCATGCTAGATGATGAGGAGTTCTCAAGTCTCTCAAATATCCGCACTGCTATGAATGACTTGATGACTCTTGAGGAGTTTGACTCTGACTATAAGGAACTCTCAGCGAGTTTAGCTGAGAGTTACTATATCCTTGAAGAAGTCACCAAGCGTTTAGAGGCTATTATTGACAATATGGACTTTGATGTTGCTTATCTCCAAACTATTGAAAACCGACTTGATACTATTAATGTCATCACGCGTAAATATGGTGGTAGTGTTGATGATGTGTTAGAGTACTTGGACAATAGTGTTAAGGAGTATAATCTTCTGACTGGAAACATTAGTTCAAATAATGATTTAGAACACCAACTTAAGAAGTTAGAAAAAGAGTTGATTCAATCAGCTAAGTTATTAAGTGATAAGCGTCACGAACTTGCCAAACTATTAGAAGCAGAGATTAAGCAAGAATTAACCGAACTTTACATGGAAAAAGCAGATTTTAAGGTTAAATTTACCAAAGGTAAATTTAATAAAGATGGAAATGAACTTATTGAATTTTATATCTCAACAAACCCAGGTGAAGGATTCAAACCTTTGGTTAAAGTAGCATCTGGTGGTGAAATTTCACGCTTGATGCTTGCCATTAAGTCGGCTTTTTCTCGTAAGGAAGATAAAACGAGTATTGTTTTTGATGAAGTGGATACAGGTGTATCTGGACGTGTGGCACAAGCTATCGCCCAAAAAATTTACAAGATTGGTAATCACTCGCAAGTACTGGCAATCTCGCATTTACCTCAGGTCATTGCGATTGCGGATTATCAGTTTTTCATTGAAAAAGTCTCTGATGATAATTCAACTGTTTCAACAGTACGATTGCTTGATGAGAATGAGCGTGTCGAAGAAATTGCTAAAATGCTAGCAGGCAGTAACGTAACAGAAGCTGCTAGGACACAAGCAAGAGAACTCCTAAGAAAATCGTAAAAATATTGGATTTCCAATCTTTTTGATTTTACCAATACGGTTTTCCTTAAAATTTGGTATAATGGAGGAGAAAATGATTATATTAGACAGGAAAAGATTATGGCAAATGTAAAAATTGTAACGGATTCTTCCCTTACAATCGAACCGAAATTGATAAAAGAACTTGATATTACAGTGGTGCCTCTATCTGTTATGGTTGATGGGGTTCTTTATTCAGATAATGATTTAAAAGAAGAAGGAAAATTTTTGGAGTTGATGCGCCATAGCAAAAATTTACCAAAGACCAGTCAGCCATCGGTTGGTGTCTTTGCTGAAGTTTACGAACGCTTGTACCAAGAAGGGGCGACAGACATTATCTCTATCCACCTATCACATACCCTTTCAGGTACCATTGAGGCTGCTCGTCAGGGTGCTAATCTCGCAGGCGTTGAGGTGACTGTGATTGACTCAACTTTCACCGATCAATGCCAAAAGTTTCAAGTAGTAGAAGCTGCAAAATTGGCTAAAGAAGGTGCCGAACTCACTACTATTGTGGAGCGTGTTAATGAAGTGCGAGAAAAATCTGAACTTTTTATGGGTGTATCTACTTTGGAAAACCTTGTCAAAGGTGGTCGTATAGGACGTGTGACAGGTGTTTTGACATCACTTCTTAATATCCGTGTCGTTGTAGAAATGAAAAATCATGAATTGGTACCGATTGTAAAAGGACGTGGTTCTAAAGCTTTTAATAAATGGTTTGAGCAGTTTATGGAACATATCAAAGGACGTCAAATCGCAGAAGTTGGTATTTCTTATTGTGGTACAGCTGATTTGGCAAATACTTTCAGGGAAAAATTAAAAGTTTTAGGCGTTCCAATTTCCGTACTTGAGACAGGATCTATCATCCAGACCCACACGGGTGAAAATGCTTTTGCAGTTATGGTGCGCTATGAATAGAAAATCAGTATTTACAGGACTTGCTTTCTTTTTAGTGAGTCTTATTTTATCCATTGGGCTATTTAGTATACTTATCCCAAAATCTAATCCTAAATTGACTAAATCTGACTTTTTAAGGCAAAACAAAAAGACACTTACTTATGTTGCTATCGGTGATTCTCTGACGCAAGGTGTTGGAGATACGACTAATCAAGGTGGTTTTGTGCCTATCTTAGCACAAGCGCTACAGAGTAAGTATGGTTATATGGTGCATAGTGAAAATTATGGTATTTCTGGCAATACCAGCTCTCAGATTTTAAGTCGCATGAAGAAGCAGACTAAAATCCAAAGAGCTCTCAAACAATCACAGATGATGACATTGACTGTTGGTGGCAATGATGTTATGGCGGTTATCCGAAAGAATTTAACTAAGCTTAGTGTTGATAGTTTCAAGAAGCCTGCTAAAGCTTACCAAAAGCGTCTTCGTGCTATTATTGAATTGGCTCGAAAAGATAACAGTAATCTCCCCATCTATATCTTGGGTATTTATAACCCTTTTTACCTTAATTTTCCAGATATGACCCAGATGCAAGAGGTTGTTGACAATTGGAATACAGCAACGAAAGAGATTACCAAAGCCTACCAAAATGTCTATTTTGTCCCAATCAATGACGCACTTTATAAAGGTATTGAAGGAAAAGAAGGTGTTGTACAAACGTCAGGTAATCAGACCAGCATCTTAAATGATGCACTTTTTGAGGGAGATCATTTTCATCCCAATAATATCGGCTATCAAATCATGTCAGATCAAGTAATGGAGAAAATCAGTGAAACAAAAGATTCTTGGACAAAAGATTAACTGGTGGAAATGGGGATTTTTACTGCTTTTTGCTATCAATATCGGTTTTATAAGTGTTGTTATGAGTCGTTTGATACAACCAAGGGAACCTAATAATCAGCAAACTCTCAAACACACCACAAACAGTGTTAAGGTTGGTACCTTTACTATGCATAAAGAGGAACTTAATAACACTATTGCTGCCTTTTTGAAAGATTATCAGAGCAAGGATTTTTCTTATCAAATCTATGTTGCTTCTTCTTCAATCTTATTTGAAGGATCTTATACCTTGCTTGGCTATGAGGTTCCACTTTATGTCTACTTTGAGCCAGTGCGTCTCTCAAATGGTGCTGTGCAATTAAAAGTGACCTCCTTTTCTGTAGGAACTCTATCTCTTCCTCAAAAAGAAGTTCTACAATACATCAAAACAAGTTATAAATTACCTGATATTGTCGTAATTGATCCCCAAAAAGCAACTATCACAATTAACCTGCAAAATCTTAAAAACGATGCGGGTCTTTACCTCAAAGCTACCAGCATTGATTTAGTCAATGACCAGTTTACTTTTGATATTTTTAAGAAAAAAAGCGCTTCAAAGCGTTAATAACTTGACGTAACAGCGATTTTTAGGTATTATAGTTTCTGTTAAAGCGAAAGCTTACAAAATTATTGGAGGATTGTTAAATGGCTAACAAACAAGATTTGATTGCAAAAGTATCAGAAATTTCTGAGTTGACAAAGAAAGATTCAGCAGTAGCTGTTGATGCAGTTTTTGCAGCAGTAACTGAATTGCTTTCAGAAGGCGAGAAAGTACAACTTATCGGTTTTGGTAATTTTGAAGTACGTGAACGTGCTTCTCGTAAAGGTCGTAACCCACAAACTGGTGAAGAAATTGAAATTGCAGCTTCAAAAGTTCCTGCGTTTAAAGCTGGTAAAGCTCTTAAAGATGCTGTAAAATAACTTGCAAAAACTGCCGTTATAACGGCAGTTTTTTTGTTTATAAAAAATAAAAAAGAAAAGATTGTACTACTCATTTTTGACAATGCTAGACAAACAAGAAGACTCTGCGTTATAATAAGAAAAGAATTAATCGATAATAAGTCGCACTGTGTAAAAATCAAGAAAGTTTTTTAAGAGGAGAATCAAAATGGCAGAACCGTTATTTCTAAAGTCACAAATGCATGAGAAAATTTGGGGTGGGACAAAGTTGCGAGACACTTTTGGTTATGATATTCCAAGTGAGACAACGGGTGAATACTGGGCAATTTCTGCGCATCCAAATGGTGTATCGACTATTGCAAATGGTCGCTATAAAGGTTATGGTTTGGATCAGCTGTATCATGACCATAAGGATTTATTTGGTTATCCAAAGTCAGAGGTTTTTCCATTATTGACAAAAATTTTAGATGCGAATGATTGGTTGAGTGTTCAAGTCCACCCCAATGATAGCTATGCTCTTGAGCATGAGGGAGAGCTTGGTAAGACGGAGTGTTGGTATGTGATTGCCGCAGATAAGGGAGCAGAGATTATCTACGGACACAATGCTAAGTCTAAAGAAGAGCTTGAGCAGTTAATAAAAGAAAGTGATTGGGATTACTTGCTAACCAAGATTCCTGTAAAAGCTGGTGATTTTTTCTACGTTCCTAGTGGGACTATGCATGCTATCGGGAAGGGAATTCTTATCTTAGAAACCCAGCAATCTAGTGATACAACGTATCGTGTTTATGATTTTGAACGCAAGGATAAAAAAGGTAGAACTCGTGATTTGCACCTCAAACAATCTATCGATGTCTTGACTATTGGCAAACCTGCTAATAGTACGCCCGCTCGCATCATAAGTGATAACCTAGATTTGACAACGCTCGTTGCTAATGCATTTTTCACTGTTTACAAATGGCAAATCAAAGGTCAAGTTGATTTTCAACGCACAGCCTCCTATCTCCTCCTTAGTGTTTTAGAAGGCATGGGGCAATTGACTATTGAGGGAGAGGTTTATCCTATCAGAAAAGGAGACCACTTTATCCTTCCAAATGATGTCAACTGCTGGACGATAACAGGAAAACTCGAGTTAATCGTCAGTCACCCTAATGAGGACTAAGAATACTGATTGGTTTTACCTTTATACTATAATAAAAAGGATAGAGGAGTTTCAAAGCGATAGATAAATTTTAGTTTTGTGCAGTCTAAAATCACGAAAAGAAGTAAAAGTATTGGTGAAAAAGAGAGCAATAAGTGTTAATCCTAAAATCATTACATCATCTCATTTTAGATTGATGAGGTGACAGATATGATCACTTATCAAAATCAGGTTTTACATTATGAACGTCTTGTTTATGATATACTCAATAAACCGTCCGGAACTATCTCTGCAACGGAGGATAGACAGCACAAAACAGTGGCTTTACTGGAAAACTGCAAGTAAGAAAGCCTTTTTGGTTGAGTGACTAGTTAGATAGAGACATAGGTCTTTTGTTACTGACAAATAGCGGTGCTTTAGTATATAGTATATATCTTTAGCAAAAGAGTTAAAAACATTAGTTATTTTCGATGTAGCACTTGAATTTTATATTTGCGAAAAGGCTGATTTCATGGTAAGATAATAGAAACAAACAAGAAGAGGTAGTATGTCATGGCATTTGGAGATAATGGACCACGTAAAAAGACCCCATTTGAAAAGTTAACTATGATTGTCGTGATTGTGATGATCATTGTGACAATTGGGGGAATATTATTCACAGCACTTGCTGGAGTGACAGGCATGTAACTGTAAAGCGCTTAATAAGCGTTTTTTTAAACGGACAAAGATAGGTAAATAATAATGAGTATGTTTTTAGATACAGCAAAAGTCAGTGTCAAAGCTGGTCGTGGTGGAGATGGCATGGTTGCTTTCCGCAGAGAAAAGTATGTTCCTAATGGTGGTCCTTGGGGTGGCGATGGAGGACGAGGTGGATCGGTCATTTTTAAAGTAGATGAGGGTCTACGTACTCTTATGGATTTTCGATACAATCGTCATTTTAAGGCGAAAGCAGGTGAAAAAGGTATGACCAAAGGCATGCATGGTCGTGGTGCAGAGGACTTGATTGTTCCTATCCCACCTGGGACGACAGTTCGTGATGCTAACACTGGTAAGGTCATCGCTGATATGATTGAAAATGGGCAAGAATTTATCGTCGCAAATGGAGGACGTGGAGGACGTGGTAATATCCGCTTTGCTACTCCTCGCAATCCAGCTCCTGAAATTGCAGAAAATGGAGAGCCTGGTCAAGAGCGTGATTTGCAGTTGGAGCTGAAAATTTTAGCCGATGTTGGCCTAGTGGGTTTTCCATCTGTTGGGAAATCTACACTGCTTAGTGTCGTCAGTGCAGCCAAACCTAAAATTGGTGCCTATCATTTTACCACTATTGTACCAAATCTCGGAATGGTGAGAACCAAGTCTGGCGAGAGCTTTGCTATGGCTGATCTTCCTGGGCTCATTGAGGGGGCTAGTCAAGGTGTTGGTTTAGGGACGCAGTTTCTGCGTCATATTGAGCGCACTCGTGTCATCCTACATGTTATTGATATGGCGGCAAGTGAAGGGCGTGATCCTTACGAAGACTACCTCGCCATCAATCATGAACTAGAAAGCTATAATTTACGTCTTATGGAACGTCCACAGATTATTGTTGCTAATAAAATGGATATGCCAGAGGCAAAGGAGAATTTGCGCCTATTTAAGAAAAAGCTAGCAGCTGGATACGATGAATTTGCTGAGCTTCCAATGATTTTTCCAATATCAAGTCTATCTCATCAAGGTTTGACAAATCTTTTAGAAGCTACAGCAGAATTGCTTGACAAAACTGATGAATTCCTACTTTATGATGAGAATGATATGGAGCAAGATGAGGTCTACTATGGCTTTAATGAGGATGAGCCACCCTTTTACATTTCACGTGCTGATGATGCGTCTTGGATTCTCTCGGGTGAAAAGATTGAAAAGCTCTTTGCCATGACTAACATGGAACGTGATGAGTCTATCATGAAATTTGCTCGCCAATTGCGTGGTATGGGTGTTGATGAAGCTCTCCGTGAACGTGGTGCTAAAAATGGTGATACGGTTCGTATAGGTCATTTTGAATTTGAGTTTGTTGATTAAAAGGAGGAGATTATGGGAGATAAACCCATATCATTTAAAGATGAGAATGGTAACTTTGTTTCAGCAGCAGATGTTTGGAATGCTGCTAAACTTGAAGCCTTATTCAATGAGCTAAATCCTAACCGTAAGTTGCGGTTAGAGCGTGAGAAAAAAGCAAAGGTAGATTGAATACTTAATCTACCTTTGCTTTTTTCTTTGTTTTGCGTTGATGATGTGATTTGATTACACGAACAAGAGCATATCCTATCATAAAAGTACAGTTTTTAAAAACAGCTGGCGTGTAGAGGATAAGTTGATAAGTTATGAAAAAGGCGACTCCAAGAATCAAAAGAGCTCCAAGATAATAGATGAGTTGTTGAGTAAATAAGCCTTGAAGCAACAAGTAAAAGGTCAAGAATATTGTTGTGACAGAAAGCGTAAAAACTAAGAAATAAGCAAGAAATGACCGCCAAAATACTAATCCTTTTTGTTGACTTGTTTTGATATTAATGAGTATGTGTCGATCCATATAGGCTAGCAAAACAGAGATAAATGTAAACATGATATTATCATATCAAAAGATAGATTATTGAGCAATATTTATGTGCTGTTTACTTTAGAGTTTATAGGTAATGTTAGGCTATTAAAAAGAACTCTCTATGAGAGTTCTTTTTAAGCATTTAAGACCTTGTTTAGGAAATCTTGTAAGCGTGGGTGTTTTGGATGATCAAAAATTTGCTCAGGTGTGCCATCTTCTATGAATTGACCGCCATCTGTAAAAATAACACGGTTAGCTACTTTTCTGGCAAACCCCATCTCGTGTGTAACAATTAGCATGGTCATGCCTTGCTCAGCTAGGTCTCGCATAACTTCTAAAACATCTCCAACCATTTCTGGATCAAGAGCTGATGTTGGTTCATCAAACAACATGATATCAGGATTCATGGCTAGACTTCGTGCGATAGCAACGCGTTGTTTCTGACCACCAGAGAGACTTTCTGGTTTAGCATCACGTTTATCAGCTAAGCCAACTTTTTCAAGCAACTCCATTCCGATTTTTTCAGCCTCTTCTTGAGTGTATTTACCGAGTTCAACTGGAGCAAAGGTAATATTATCAAGAACAGACATGTGTGGAAAAAGATTGAAGTGTTGAAATACCATTCCGATATTTTCACGTGCTTTATCAAGGTTTGTTTTGGGGTCAGATAATTCATAACCATCAACGGTGACCTTTCCACTAGTAATGGTTTCAAGGAGATTCAGTGTTCTAAGGAAAGTAGACTTTCCAGAACCAGATGGTCCAATGATGCAGACAACATCTCCTTCATAAAACTGAGCATTAATGCCTTTTAAAACTTCATTTTGCCCATATGATTTGTGTAAATCTTGAACATCAATTTTTAATTCTGCCATTAGTTAAGCCTCTTTTCTAAGCGTTTTGCCAAGCGAGTCAATAGGGTAATCATCACGAGGTAAAGGATTGCTAGAATAGCATACATGCGGAATGATTGGTAGTTACGTGCGATAATGATTTTCCCTGTTTGGAAGAGTTCAACCAATCCAATTGCTGAGACGATAGTTGTATCTTTGAGAGAGATGACAAATTGATTTATAAAGTTAGGAAGCATAAGGCGAACTGCTTGTGGTAAGATAACCCTTCGCATGGTTTTTCCGTATGAAATTCCTAAGCTACGGCTTGCTTCCATTTGCCCTTTTGGTACGGCTTCAATCCCACCACGGACGATTTCAGCGATATAAGCACCAGCATTAAGAGAAAGAGCAATAGTTGCTGCAACAAAATCGTTGATTGGGTTTTGGTGACCGGTAAGTTGCTCGATAAGATTTGGAATTCCCCAGAAAATGAAAGCAGCTACAATCATTAGTGGGATACCACGGACAACATCAACAAATATAGCAGCGATAGTACGCAAAACACTATTTGGAGCCACACTTAGCATACCAAAGAAAATACCGATAATCATTGCGATAGCAAATGAGATAAGAGTCAAGCTAATCGTTGTCCACAATCCTTGGAGTAGCTGTTTGTAGTTGTTTTGCAGCAATCCCCAGATAGTTGTTTCATCGACTGTAGAGCTTGAAGATGACTGGCTAGAAGAAGAGTTACTTGTTGATAGGTATTTCTTCACGAGCTTATCATACTGTCCATTTTTCTTTAAGGCAGCTAAACCGTTATTAAACATTTCAACGAGTTCGGGATTTGCCCCTTTTTTCACGGCAAAACCGATATCGCCTGAAGCTTCTCCTTTGATGGGTGTTTCAAAGTTACGTCCTTGTTTGATAGCGTAAGCAAGGACGGCTTCATCATCCATAAGAGCATCAATAGAGCCTGAATTAAGACTATCATACATAGAAGATGCTTCATCAAAAGCACGGATTTTAAAACCGTATTTATTGGCATTCTGTTCTAACCAAGTATAAGAAGCTGTTCCATTTTTGGCACCGACAGTTTTGCCTTTAAGATTTTCATAGGATTTGATAGAAGATCCTTTTTTGACAGCCAAGATGATGTTAGCAGTATAGTAAGAATCTGAGAAAGTAAAGATTTCTTTTCTAGCATCAGTAATGGTCATTCCAGCGATAACACCATCTGCTTGCCCAGATTGAACGGCATTAAGAGCAGCATCGAATCCTGGGTTGCTAATAGTGATGTTAAAGCCTTGCTGTTTAGCAATAGCTTTGATAAGCTCCATGTCAAAACCAGTATATTTGTTTGAGCTATTTTGGTACTCAAATGGAGCAAAAGAAGAATCTGAGACAATTTTATAAGTCGTTTTTTGAGGTGTTGCTTTAGCATTTGCATCTCCAGTTGCACTAGCACTAGTCTTGGTAGCATCTGATTCTAACCACTTGCTCATAATTTGATCGTAAGTACCATCTGATTTCATAGCAGCAAGTGCTGTGTTAAATTCTTCGATGAGGTATTCGTATTTACTTCCTTTTTTTACACCAAAAGCAAAACTTCCGACAGACTCGCCATTCATATTGATAGCATAGTCTTTTCCTTGGTTGATAGCATATCTGACGACGGGTTCATCATCCATAGCGGCATCAATAGAACCAGAGTCCAGACTGTTATTCATTAAATCGCTGGTATCAAAAGTTTTGAGAGTATAGCCGTATTTTGATTTGTTTTTTTCAAGGAAAGATTGCGCAGCAGTTCCATTTTTAACTCCAACTGTTTTTCCTTTGAGTTGGCTATACTTGCTGATTTTATTTTCTTTTTTGGTATAAATAACGATAGAAGTATCGTAGTAAGTATCAGAAAAAGTAAATACTTTTTTACGAGCTTCTGTGACAGTAGTTCCTGCCATAAGAGCATCAGCCTGTCCAGATTGAACAGCATTGACAGCAGCATCAAATCCTGGAAAAGTCATTTTATAATCCCAACCAGAGCGCTTTGCCACTTCTTGGATAATATCGACATCAATTCCTTTATAAACTTGATCACTGTCCTTAAATTCAAACGGTGCATAGGCGGTATCAGACACGATTGAAATCGTGTCAGCGCTGGCTTTTTCGCCAAAAACCATGAATACAGCCATCAGGGCAAATACAATTGCCTTAATTGTTTTCTTCATGAATGTCTCCTTTACTAAAAAAATCACTAGAACGACTGTGTCCTAGCACTATGAACTTCATTTTAGCAAATTATAAGGGGAAAGTCAACTTTTTCATATTCTTATGTTAGGTTTTATAACATAAACTCTAAAGGGTAGATAAAAGCCTAGAATTGATAACTTTAGGATAATGTATTACAATAAGTGAAGAAAGTGAGAATAACATGATTGACAGAAAAGAAGATAATGTCTTTAAATTAGTATCAAAGTATCAGCCTTCAGGAGACCAACCTGAGGCTATTGAGAGCTTGGTGGATAATATTGAAGGTGGAGAAAAAGCACAAATTTTAAAAGGAGCGACGGGGACAGGGAAAACCTATACCATGTGTCAGGTCATCGCTCGGGTCAATAAGCCTACTCTTGTCATCGCTCATAACAAGACCTTAGCAGGTCAGCTCTACGGTGAGTTCAAGGAATTTTTTCCAGAAAATGCGGTTGAGTACTTCGTGTCTTACTATGACTACTATCAGCCTGAGGCTTATGTACCATCCAGTGACACTTATATTGAAAAGGACAGTTCAGTTAATGATGAGATTGATAAACTCCGCCACTCAGCAACCTCTGCTCTCCTAGAACGAAATGATGTGATTGTTGTGGCATCTGTATCTTGTATTTATGGTTTGGGATCACCAAAAGAGTATGCTGATAGTGCCGTGAGTTTACGTCCTATGCAGGAAATCTCACGTGATAAATTGCTCAACGATTTGGTGGATATTCAATTTGAACGCAACGACATCGATTTTCAGCGTGGACGTTTTCGTGTTCGTGGTGATGTGGTTGAACTTTTTCCAGCCAGCCGTGATGAACATGCTTTTAGAATAGAGTTTTTTGGAGATGAGATTGACCGCATTCGTGAAATTGATCCGTTGACAGGACGTGTGATTGCTGATGTGGATCATTTGGTTGTCTTTCCAGCCACTCACTTTATGACAAATGATGATCACATAGAAGAAGCAATTGCTGCTATTCAAAAGGAAATGGAAAAGCAAGTCACTCTTTTTGAAAAAGAGGGGAAACTAATTGAGGCGCAACGCATTCGCCAAAGAACCGAATACGATATTGAAATGCTCCGTGAGATGGGTTACACTAATGGTGTTGAGAACTACTCTCGTCACATGGATGGGCGAAGTGAGGGTGAGCCTCCTTATACCCTCCTTGATTTTTTCCCAGATGACTTTTTGATTATGATTGATGAGAGTCACATGACTATGGGGCAGATTAAAGGGATGTATAATGGTGACCGATCTCGCAAGGAAATGTTAGTCAATTACGGTTTTCGTCTGCCCTCTGCTCTGGATAATCGCCCTCTTCGCCGTGAAGAATTTGAAAGTCATGTCCACCAGATTGTCTACGTATCGGCGACACCTGGTGATTATGAGTTAGAGCAGACAGATACTGTTGTTGAGCAGATTATTCGTCCGACAGGTCTCTTAGATCCAGAAGTAGAAGTGCGACCAACTATGGGACAGATGGATGATCTTCTTGGAGAGATTAACAGTCGTGTTGATAAAGGTGAGCGAACCTTTGTCACAACGCTGACCAAAAAAATGGCAGAGGATTTGACTGACTACCTCAAGGAAATGGGTGTCAAGGTGAAATACATGCACTCAGATATAAAAACATTAGAGCGGACAGAGATTATTCGTGATTTGCGTCTTGGTATTTTTGATGTTTTAATTGGAATTAACCTTTTACGAGAGGGGATTGATGTTCCTGAGGTTAGTCTTGTTGCTATCCTTGATGCAGACAAAGAAGGTTTTTTGCGGAATGAACGCGGTCTGATACAGACTATTGGTCGTGCAGCTAGAAATAGTAATGGACACGTGATTTTGTATGCTGATAAGATAACCGAGTCTATGCAAAAAGCAATGGATGAAACAGCTCGTCGTCGTCACTTGCAGATGGCATATAATGAAAAATACGGTATTGTACCTCAAACGATTAAAAAGGAAATTCGTGATCTTATCGCCATTACAAATAAAGCTGAGGAAACTGAGCTTGAGACAAATATTGATGTCTCAACCATGACTCAAAAAGAGCGTCAAGAAACCATTAAAAAACTCCAAAAAGAGATGAATGAAGCAGCAGAGCTCTTGGATTTTGAGTTGGCTGCACAATTACGAGATATAATTTTAGAACTCAAAACAATATAAAAAGAAGTAGTCTTTCTATGGAGTATTTGTTACGGCAACAATAAAAAACAATGCGCAGTGATGACTGATATGCGATAGGGTGATATTGAAAAAATGGCTTAATATCAAGATTGCGATGATTTTCAGGGGCAAGAAAGAAAAATCAATCTGATAATCAAGGGAAATTCTTAAATTTGTATTAAATTATTGATACTACCATCTTTGTACTAAACCGAAGAAACCTTGAGATAAAAATAAGTAACAGAAGAAATGATGATGAATAAACTAACGAAACCGTTTGAAGTATTGAATGAGGAAAAGTTGTCCATAGATAAAAGTATGGAGGAAATTCATTTCTTATAATGCAGAAGGAAGATAGTAAATGAATAGAAATAAAAAAGTATCTAAATTGGTGCAGTTACTAGGTGAGTGTCTTGATACCACATTGTCGCTCTCAGAGAGTGATTTTACAAAACACTTACTAATCATGAGTTTAAAGATAAAAGACTTGGTGTAAGGTTGATGAGCGTTGGCATGTGGATAGGACATTATTTTTATAGAGGTCTATCAGCGATTTTATCATTGGGTCACGGCAAATGTATCAGACTAATTTTATTAGTCTGATTTTTATGTGCATTAATGACGTCAATATGACTCTAAAACTGTCCCCAGACAACTTTCTTTTTTAGAACTTGAAAGGTTCGCTAAAGAGGAATATACTGTTAAACAAAAGTCTTAGGAGGTTCATCATGACAAAACGATTAACTTACGCTGCGCTTTTTACAGCGCTAACCATTATCTTATCTTCCTTTAGCGTGCCTGTTCCAGGTGGTCATTTTTACTTTAATAAAGTGATTATTTTTCTCGCGTCCTTGGTGTTTAATCCGATAGAAGCAGCTGTTATTGCAGGCGCAGGAAGCTTTTTGGGGGACTTCTTCTTTTACCCAGCACCGATGTTTGTATCCTTGATTGTTCAGGGATTTGCAGCTTATACAGTATCCAAACTGGTTGGCGATGCTAGAAATGTTTCAAAGACGCAGATTTTTTTAGCGCTATTAGTAGGCAGTGTTATTAGTGTTGTAGGATACGGTTTAGGACGTTCCTTTATCTATTCGACACCAGCTTACGCTCTTTTGAAGTTACCTTTTGATATTTTATCAAGTGTACTGGGAAGTGCTCTAGCTTATAGTCTTTACTACCTGAGTAGTTTTTCAAAGACGTTGCAAAAAGCGCTCCATTAAGTTGTTTTGACAATTGTATCTGCCCTTTCTTTTTGCTATACTGATAATTAAATAAAGGAGAGGTGTATTATGTCAAGAGCGGAAAAGGTCATTTTAACCAACATGTGTATGATAGAAGATAATAAAGGAAACGTCGTCATGCAATACCGTCGTCCAGAACGTTATGCTTGGTCAGGATTTGCTTTTCCAGGTGGGCATATCGAAAAAGGTGAGAGCTTGCATCAGGCGATGATTCGTGAAGTGTACGAAGAAACAGGACTTACTATCTATCGTCCGCAGCTAGTAGGTGTTAAGCACTGGCACACTATGGAAAATGAACGCTACCTTGTCTTTTTGTATAAAGCATCGGATTTTACAGGTTGCTTGCAATCATCTGATGAAGGTGAAGTTTCATGGGTAAAAAAAGAAAATCTTGCTGATTTAGATCTTGCCTATGATTTGCTTAATCTTGTACGTATCTTTGATGAGGATAACTTATCGGAACTTTTTTACAGTGAACGTTTAGGAGCTGATTTTATCCGTGAATTTTGGTAATAAAAAAGCACTGATAAGTGCTTTTTTATTACTCTGCAGTGATACGCTGACTTGTATCAATATCAAAGAAATGCCCTTTAGCAACATTGAAAGTAAGCGTTACTTTATCCCCTGGATTGTGGAAGTCACGAGCATCAACGCGTGCAGCAAACTCATCTTGTCCCAGTTTAAGGTAGAGCATAGTTTCACTACCAAGAAGTTCTGCAACAACGACTTCTGCAGTCACAGTGGCATTCGGATAAGCTGTTTGAGCAATGTTATCGCTTGAGAGATCTTCAGGGCGAATACCAAAAGTGACTGTTTTACCAAGGTAACCTTTGGCTTCTAGTACCTTAGCCTGTCCTTTAGGAAGAGCTAAGGTAAGTCCTTGATGATTAGTTAATTTATCTTTACCAACTGTCATGTCAAAGAAATTCATAGCAGGGCTTCCAATGAAACTAGCGACAAATTTATTAGCTGGCTGGTTGTAGAGTTCTTGTGGCGATCCAATTTGTTCGATACACCCAATAGTGCCAGATCCGTCGGGATTTTTTGTAGCAGACATGATGACGATACGATCAGCCAGTGTCATAGCTTCGGTTTGGTCGTGGGTAACGTAGATAGTTGTTGATCCGATACGTTGATGAATCTTGGCGATTTCAGCACGCATAGACACACGCAACTTGGCATCCAAGTTGGATAAAGGTTCGTCCATCAAGAACACCTTGGCATCACGAACAATAGCACGCCCCATGGCGACACGTTGACGTTGACCACCAGAGAGATCGGCGGGCTTTCTCTCTAAAAACTCTGTTAAGCCCAAAATATCAGCTGCTTCACGCACACGTTTATCAATGTCTTCTTTGGAATATTTGCGAAGTTTCAGCCCAAATGCCATATTGTCGTAGACAGTCATATGAGGATAGAGGGCGTAATTTTGGAAAACCATAGCAATATCACGATCTTTAGGGGAAAGATCATTGACGATAGCTCCATCAATTTTGAGTTCTCCTTTTGTAATATCTTCAAGCCCTGCAATCATACGAAGTGTTGTTGACTTCCCACAGCCAGATGGACCGACAAAGACGATAAATTCTTTGTCTTTGATGTCTAGATTGAAGTCCTCCACGGAATAGTGTGTTGCATTTGGGTATTTTTTGTAGATATGATTTAATTGTAGAGTTGTCATAATGTATTTCCTATTCTTATCTTATTGTGTGAGAAGGCAAATCTTATTTGACAGATCCGCCTGTAATACCTTCAACATAGTATTTTTGCATGATCATAAAAAGTAATGTAATGGGAATTGCGATAATGACAGATCCAGCCGTAAATGGCATAAACCAATCATTGATAGTATCTTGTTGGAGCATGGAGAAGAGTCCAATAGCTACGGTATACTTGCTAGTAGCATCGCCTAGGATAACTTTGGCAAAGATAAAGTCCATCCAAGGAGCGATGAATGCCATGAGAGCTGTGTAGACGATGACAGGCTTTGAGAGAGGAAGAGTGATATTGAAAAAGATATCTTGACGAGTGGCACCATCAATCATAGCACTTTCATCGAGCGAGTATGGAATGGTGTCAAAGAACCCTTTTGCGATATAAAATCCCAGAGCAGATCCTGATGAGTAGACTAGTACAAGCGCTGTCAGACTTTGGTCGAGATTAAGAGCTTTCAAAATATAGTATATCGCAATCATACTCATAAAACCAGGAAACATATTGAGTACAAGAGCCAATTTTAGAAAGCCGTTGCGGTGTTTAAACTTAATACGACTGAGAGCATAAGCCATAGCAACAGTTATAAAGGTTGAGATGATACATGAAAATGCTGCTACAATCAAAGTATTTAAAAACCATTGCCCAAAAGGAAAGGTGGTTTGGGTAAAGAGTCTAGTGTAATTGTTCAGTGTCCATGATTTCGGAATGAAGTAATTGACAAAAGCGGTTCCTTCAGCACGAAAACTGGTTAAGACAACCCAAGCGATAGGAAAGAGCCAGATGACTGATAGAACAGTCAACAAAATATAGACGAAAGTAAGGTTGATGCGTTTTCTTTTATTCATTATTTAGCAGCTCCTTCCTTGTAAGAATTTGTTCTTGTGTAAGCGAGTAGGCTAAAGACAGCAGAGAGAATAAAGATAATGATACCAATAACAGATGCCAAGTTGTAATCGGCAGCGCTTACTGTCAGTTTGTAGAGCCATGTGACCAAAAGATCGGTGCTACCTGCTTGGTAGAAGTTTGAGTTGGTAGGACCACCACCTGTCAAAAGGTAGATGACGTTGAAGTTATTGATGTTTCCGATAAATTGTTGAATGAGTGTTGGTGTCATGTTCAACAAGATTTGAGGAAATGTAATAGACTTAAAGATTTGAAATTTGTTTGCTCCATCTATCTCAGCAGCTTCGATTTGCTCTTGCGGAAGGTTCATGATGATTCCTGTGGCAACCAACATAGTGACAGGAATACCTACCCACATATTAACACATATGATAGAGAACTTTGCCCAGATAGGATCTGATAAGAATGGAAGCGGATGTGCATGTGATACCAAGCCAATCTTCTCAAAAAGAGCATTGACAGGTCCAGCATCGTTTAGTAAGTTTCTCATGATAAGAAGCGAGATAAATTGTGGAACTGCTATGGTTATAACAAAGATTGTCCGCCACATTTTCTTAAACTTGAGCCCTTTAGTATTGATGATAAGAGCAAGAACGATACCAAAGAAGAAGTTGGTAACCGTTGCAAAGACCGCCCAAATCAATGTCCATGACAAGACAGGAAAGAATGTACTTGCCATACGGCCACTAAAGATATTGCCAAAGTTGATAAAGCCAACCCAATCAAAAAGGCTCTTTGGAGGAAGGTGGTTGTGATCATAGTTGGTAAATGCCAAGCAAATCATATAGATCAATGGTAAAATGGTAAAGAGCAAAACCCCTATCAAAGGGATAATCATAAGGGTCATGTGAAAACGACCATCTGCTAAGGTTTTTAAATCTTCAACAAAGTTTGGAATCTTACGATTGTGCGCTTTTAGCTCCACTAGGTGAGCAGCACTCTTGATATTACACCAGTAGATGTAGATAAATACTAGGCAAAAAATCACAGCGGCAAGTCCGAAAATCAACAGTAGCATAGAGTTGTCACCTTGCGTGGCAATCTGTATTTTAATCCCATCGACAGTCTTTGTTGTCATGCCTTGACTATTAGTACCAAGGGTAATAAGTCCTTTGATGGCAGGGATAACCTGGTAGATAAAGGAAATAAGAAAGAGAATCTCACTAATTAAAAAGAGCATTCCTTTTACAATTTGTTTATTTTTTAGATTAGTAGCTCCCATAATAAAGTAAGATGTTTTAGTGGCTGAATCTCCTTTTTTAAAGGTTTCTACAAAAAGCTGTAATGGTTTTTTAGGGGTAGTATCCATGATAAGTCTCCTCTAAAATAACGGATAATATATTATGTTATCAATGATTAGTCAAGGTGTTAAAAAATAAACCCCGCTAACTGCAGATTAGCGTCGCTAGCAAGGTTCTATTTTTAGCATCTTATTTTGATTTGGCTAAATCGCTATCAAACTGCTTGAGGCGCTTGAGGTAGTCGCTTGATTTAATCTTACCATTGTAAGTATCGCTAAGAATAGCAGCACTTTCAGTCCAGAAAGTGGACATTTGGCTAAGCTTAGGCATAACAGTCGTGTAAGTATTTGAGCTACCCATTGTGATAACAGCTTTTGCAAGTTCGTTTGATTTTACAGCGTCAGATTCTTGAATGACCTTATTTGCAGGTACAATGTTACGTGTTTCAAACTGTTGTTTTTGAGTATCTGCACTAGTGAGGTAACTTGCGAGCTTGTAGCTTGCTGCGATACGTTTGGTATTAGAACCGGCGGGTGCTTGGTTGACTGCGTAGAGTTTGACACCAAGGAAGGCTTTTTGTTGCACCTCTTTACCACCAATGTTTATGGTTGGATAAATGGCAACTCCTAGTTTATCTGCACCTACAGCTTTTTGAGCTGCTGAGTAATCCCAAGGTCCTGATTCCATAGCAACGACGCTACCATCACCGAATTTACTCATTGCATTATCAGCATTGAAATTAACAAAACCTTTGTTTTTCTTTTGGTCTGCAATCCATTGAAGGACAGAGACACCAGCTTTATTACCCCAGTTTGTTCCTTTGATATTTTCACCGGTCTTACCAAAGAGAGTATCACCGACTGAGAGGAAAAGCGGTGCTGTGACGTAAGAATTTACTTGCTTTAGATTCGCACCAAAGGTGGCTTTAGTTGTGATAGTTTCATAGGATTTGACATCATCTGCTGATAGTTTTTCCTTGTTATAAAAGAGAACTTGTGACTCAATACCAAATGGAAAGGCATATGTTTTACCTTTATATTGTGCACCAAGAACAGATTGTTCTGTGTCATTGTTCTTGATTTCTTCAGCGTATTTACTTGGAATTTCTTGGATGATACCAGATTCAACCAATTGACCGAGTTGGTCATGCGGAAGTGAGAAGACATCTGCAGCTTTACTTGGATCTTTTTTGACATTTTCTTGTGCATTGGAGTCATTTGACTCAATTATTTTAACTTTAATGTTTTTGTTGTCTTTCTCAAAATTTTTGACAATGTCTTTGTAAGAATCCTTTGAATCGGTTGGAACCCATAATTTCAAAGTGGTTTTTGATGCTGCCAAAGCAGGTGAAGCGGTTGATATGGCAACGAATCCAGCTGCCAAAGTGAGAGTAGCAGAGACTGCTAACCATTTTTTCCAAGATTTCTTGGTCATAATATTTCCTCCTTTAAGGAATTTTTAGCTTTCTATAACTCTATTATGCAACCGTTTGCAAAAAAAGTCAAGCTTTTTTGCAAAAATGAGGAGTAGAATTTATCGGAAAGAAAGAGCTTACATGGATAAACAGAATGTTATCAAAGAGTTAGAAGTTTTTATAGCATGATTTTCATTTTAGAAAAATGTATCATTTTGGATAGCATTGAAAAAAGCGCTTGCATTGTTTGACAAGGTTTATTATACTGTTAGTAACATTTTAAATGGAAAAGGAAGGATAAGATAATGGTAACGATAAAAGATGTTGCTCAAAAAGCAGGAGTCAACCCTTCAACTGTAAGTCGTGTATTAAAAGATAATCGCTCCATTTCGCAAAAAACGAAAGAAAAAGTCCGTAAGGCAATGGACGATTTAGGTTATGTCCCTAATGTGGCTGCCCAAATGTTGGCTAATGGTTTGACACAAGCGATAGGGGTTGTCCTACCTCCTTTAGTTACTCCAGAGCGTTTGAGTGAACCTTTTTTTATGAATATTATTTCTACTATTACCTATGAAGCGCAGCAGTCTGATTTGACAGTTTCTATTGCAACGGGTATGACTATGCAGGAGCTTGAAGCACAAGTAAGACTCATGCACAAGCAAAAGCGAGTGGACGGCTTTATCGTCTTATTTTCAGAGAAAAATGATCCCGTTAGACAATACTTATTAGAAAACGAACTGCCTTTTGTTGTTGTGGGTTCATCAAATGGTCATGAAACAGAAATTACTTATATTGATAACGATAATCAACTAATGGGAAGTAGAGCAGTTGATTATCTGCTTGAGAGAGGACATCGTCATATTGCTTTTGTAACAGATGACAAGGAGTCAGAAATTTCAAGAGAGCGTTATTTTGGCTATCTTAGAGCAATGACAAATGCAGGTCTATCACCGCTAGATGACCTTTTGTTTGATACCGAGTTGCCACGTACTTTGGATAATATAATCGAAGTACTGTGGCAGTATGACGTTACAGGACTAGTATCTGTCAGCGATCGTTTATCGGTTAAGTTGATTCAAGACCTAAAACAAAGAGGACTTCATATCCCAGAAGAACATTCGTTAATAACCTTTAATGATTCTATTTTCTCAACAATTGTTCATCCCTATCTAACGACATTTGATGTGAATATAGAGCAACTAGGAAAAACAAGTCTGAAACGTTTACTTGAGTTAACCAAATCAAATAAACATTTTTATAGTGAAAAAATTATCGTGCCATTTCATTTGATAGAAAGAGAGTCTGTTCGTGAATATCAAAAAGGGTATCCTTTATGATAGCATTATCTTCTAAGAAAAGAGATAGTAACCGTTTGTATCAACAAATTTAAGCGGTTGTTTGAGATAGAGTGAGGATAAAAAGATGAAAAATACAGTAACTGTTCATTATCATAGTCAATCTGGGCATTATTTTGATTATAGTTTTTGGAGCTGGGGGAAATTTTGTGTAGGAGAGCATTCACTCTTTTCAGCTTTTGATAGTTTTGGTCTTGTCGGACAGATAACTTTTGAGAGTTCTTACTTTTTAGAATATCTGTACGTTGTTGTTAAAGGTAGAAATCAGCCACTAAAGATAAAACCATTTAAAATCCAACGTCATAAAGGTTTGGAAACGACAGAGGTATGGATTGTTGAGGGAGATGATACGCTTTATTATTCGCATCAGGCAGCCCATACGAGCAGATATTATCGCTACAGAGATGTGCATGCCTTTGATATGGCAGTTAATGCTAAGCGTTTTGACAATAAGTGGGGGTTTGATGGCTGGCTAGGTGTCAAGTATCACTGTAATGAGACACAATTTCGATTGTGGGCACCAACAGCCAAGAAAGTCGAACTCCTTTTTTATGAAACGAGTGCAAACGATGCTCCCTTAAAAGATGTCATCATCATGAATAGAGGTCAAGTGGAAAACCCTGATAACCATGAAGAAAACACACATGGTGTTTGGTTTGCAACGTTTTTTGGAAATTATGATGGCCAAGCTTATACTTATCGTCTTTATTTTGAAGATAGGGTAGTAGAGAGTCGTGATCCGTACAGTATTGCAACAACGGGGAATGGCAAGAGAAGTGTTATCCTGAGTTCAGAAAAACGCACCCCATCTGGCTTTTGTGTAAAACATGGTAAGGATGCAACATGGCGTCTGGACAATCCCAATCAATCTGTGATAGCAGAGATGCATATCCGAGATTTTTCAATTTCTAAAACATCAGGTGTAAGTTTAGCTAATCGTGGTACGTATCTGGGTGCTTGTGAAGTGGAAACGGTAAATGATTTTGGGGATAAGACTTGCTTTGATTACCTCAAAGAATTAGAGGTTAGTCATGTTCAACTGCAACCAATTTTCGATCATCATCAAGTAATCGATGCTGATGGCAATTTTGCCTATAATTGGGGCTACGACCCAGAAAATTATAATGTTCCAGAAGCGAGTTTTAGCAGTCAACCTGACAAACCAGAGGTACGTCTTTTAGAATTAAAGACAATGATACAAGCTTATCATAATGCAGGTATCGGCGTTATTATGGATGTGGTTTACAATCATACATACTCATCTTACGACTCCCTTTTTCAACGGATTGTACCGGATTATTATCATCGGATGAACCTTGATGGGAGCTTTCAAAATGGTTCGGGATGTGGTAATGAGATGGCGAGTGAAAAAGAGATGTATCGAAAGTACATGATTGACTCTGTTTTGTATTGGGTAACAGAGTATAACATTGACGGTTTTCGATTTGATTTGATGGGGCTTCACGATGTGGAGACGATGAATCAAATTCGATTAGCTGTCGATGCTATTGATCCTCGAATTATTATTTATGGTGAAGGTTGGGATATGGGAGATGCCTTAAAACAAGAAGATAAGGCAATAAAAGAAAACGCATGTCAGATGCCTAATATTGGCTTTTTCAATGACAATATTAGAGATGCTATTAAAGGTGCAGAAGTTTATGGTCACATTAAAACGGGTTTTGTTTCTGGAGAGCTGACAGAGCAAATAGTTGCAAAAGGTATTTTAGGAAGTGAGGGGCTATCTTGCTATCAGACTCCCAACCAAGTGCTTAACTACATTGAGGCACATGATAATTATAATGTAAACGACCTATTACGAGAACTTCATCCAGATGATGATTTAGACACTCACACTAAGCGAATTGAGTTAGCAATAGCGATGAGTATGTTAATGCAGGGAATGAGTTTTATTCAGTTGGGGCAAGAATTTTTAAGGACAAAGTTGCATCCAACAGGAGAAAATGGGGATCTCACATTAACAGACAAGGCGTTAGCGATGAATAGCTACAATGCATCAGATAAAGTGAACCAGATTGATTGGAATCAAGTGAGCTATCATCAGCCCACCGTTGCATTTACACATTCATTGATAGAACTAAAGCGCTATCGTCCTGAATTTTCTTATCTAAGTTTTGATGATATTAGAAAGCATGTCTTGATTCGCTTTGCCGAGACAGGATCACATGTAATCGTTTATGATATCATAGGAGAAAAGCATTATCGAATCATTTTTAATTTTTCTGAAGAGAAAATAGAACATTATCTATCAGATGTTTCAAAATATGCTGTAGTTCTAACGAATGCGGCATCTTCTAAAAGTTATTTTAAAACGTTGAAGGCTTTGTCAGCTTCCGTCTTTGAAATCAAGAAATAAGGGATTAGCGTGATGTGAGAAAAAATTCTCAGATTATAGCGTTCTGCTAAAATAATAAAGGTAAAAAGGTATTTTTAATTTTTTGTCAAAAACACTTGACTTATGCAACCGCTTGCGCTAAACTGAATATGTTGACAATAGTATAAGGAGATTATAACTATGGTAAAACGTGCAAGCGGTGTCCTAATGCATATTACTTCTTTACCAAATCAATTTGGTGTGGGAACTTTTGGTAAATCTGCCTATGATTTTGTTGATTTTTTAGAGGAAACAGACCAAACTTACTGGCAAATTTTACCACTAACGACAACAAGTTATGGTGATTCCCCTTATCAATCTTTCTCTGCGATTGCAGGAAATACACATTTTATTGATTTTGATTTATTAGCATCAGCAGGCTATCTACGTGAATCTGACTATGCGGCTATTGATTTTGGAGATGACCCAGAGAAAGTTGATTATGAGCGTATTTACACGACTCGCCGTCCTATCTTGGAAAAAGCGGTTATTGCTTTCTTGCAAGAAGAAAGTAATAGGGAGCGTCTAGCACAATTTGAAGAAAAAGCAACGTGGTTAGCTAACTATGCTGAGTTTATGGCATTGAAAGAACATTTTGGAAATAAAGCATTAACTGAGTGGGATGACATCAATGTAATCAAGCGAGATCCAGAAACACTAGCTATTTATCGTGAAAAGCTAAAAGATAAAATTCTCTTTCATAAAATAGTGCAATATTTCTTTGATCAACAATGGTATCAACTGAAAAAGTATGCCAATGCTAAAGGCATCAAAATTATCGGTGACATGCCTATCTATGTATCAGCAGACAGTGTAGAAGTGTGGGTCATGCCTGAGTTGTTCAAACTAGATGAAAATCGTCGTCCGACAGCTATCGCTGGAGTACCTGCTGATGAATTTAGCGATGATGGTCAGCTTTGGGGCAATCCTATTTATAACTGGAGTGAACATCAGAAGACGCATTATGCTTGGTGGATTGAGCGTATCAAGGCTGGTGTGACGATGTACGACGTGCTTCGCATTGACCACTTTAAAGGTTTTTCTGATTACTGGGAAATTCGCGGTGACTATAAAACAGCAAACGACGGTAGTTGGCAACCAGGTCCAGGACGTGACTTGTTTGATGTTGTCAAAGACGAACTTGGCGACCTTCCAATTATCGCTGAAAACCTTGGTTACATCGATGCAAAAGCTGAACAGTTGTTGACGGATACAGCTTTTCCAGGTATGAAGATTCTTGAATTTGGCTTTTATGACACCGAAGGAAAGAGCATCGATGCTCCTCATAACTGTAATAAAAATAGTGTTGCTTATACAGGAACACACGATAATGAAGTTATCAACGGTTGGTACGACAACTTGACTGACGAACAAAAAGCATTTGTAAATGCTTACACTCATCGTAGTGATGATGAACTGATTACACAAGCTATGCTTCGAACTTTATTTGCGACCGTTAGTGATGTTGCGATTGCGACAATGCAAGATTTACTTGATAAATCAGCTGATAGCCGTATGAACACACCAAATACTTTAGGAGGAAATTGGCAGTGGCGTATGCTTAAAGAAGATTTGACCGATGAGCGCAAAGCTTTCTTGAAAGATATTACAGCACTTTACTGCCGCAAAAATACATTTAAAACGACAACTAAAGAAGAAAAGGAAACTAAAAATGACAACTAATTTCACAAACTATCTCCAATCAAAAGGACAAACGCTTGCTGAATTGAGCAATGAAGATATTTACGTAGCGCTTTTGCATTACGTTAAAGAATTAGCGGCTGAAAAACCAAAAAATACAGCAAAACGCAAAGTTTATTACATTTCTGCTGAATTTCTTATCGGAAAACTATTATCAAACAATCTTATCAACCTTGGTATTTACAAAGAGGTCAAAGCTGAATTAGCAGCAGCTGGTAAATCAATTGCTGAAGTAGAAGATGTTGAACTTGAACCATCTCTTGGTAACGGTGGACTTGGGCGTTTAGCATCATGTTTCATCGATTCAATGTCGACACTTGGCATCAATGGTGAAGGCGTTGGTCTTAACTATCACTGCGGACTTTTCAAACAAGTTTTTGTTGATAACCAACAAGAAGCAGAAGCTAACTACTGGATTGAAAAAGATTCATGGCTTGTTCCAACTGATATCAGTTATGATGTGCCATTTAAAGATTTCACACTTAAATCTCGTCTTGACCGTATCGATGTTTTGGGTTACAAACGCAACACTAAAAACTATTTGAACTTGTTTGATATTGACGGTCTTGATTATAGCTTGATTCACGATGGTATTTCATTTGACAAGACTGAAATCAAGAAAAACTTGACACTCTTTCTCTACCCAGATGATTCAGATAAAAATGGTGAATTGCTTCGTATTTATCAACAGTATTTCATGGTTTCAAATGCGGCACAATTATTGATTGATGAAGCTATCGAACGTGGATCAAACTTACATGACTTGGCTGATTATGCTTATGTGCAAATCAACGATACTCATCCATCAATGGTCATTCCAGAACTTATTCGTCTTTTGACTGAAAAACATGGCATTGACTTTGATGAATCTGTCTCAATCGTAAAAAATATGGTTGGTTACACTAACCATACTATATTGGCAGAAGCGCTTGAAAAATGGCCTCTTGACTACCTTAACGAAGTCGTTCCTCATTTAGTAACAATCATTGAAAAATTAAATACATTGATTGCTAGTGAATATGCTGATCCAGCTGTTCAAATCATCGATGACTCTGACCGTGTTCACATGGCACATATGGATATTCATTTCTCAACATCTGTTAATGGGGTAGCTGCACTTCACACTGAAATCCTTAAAAATAGTGAATTGAAACCGTTCTATGATATTTATCCTGAAAAATTCAACAACAAAACAAACGGTATCACATTCCGTCGCTGGCTTGAATTTGCTAACCAAGATTTGGCTGACTATATTAAAGAACTTATCGGTGATGATTACTTAACTGATGCGACTAAGCTTGAAAAACTACTTGCTTTTGCTGATGATAAAGCTGTTCATGCTAAATTGACTGAAATCAAGCACAATAATAAACTTGCTCTTAAACGTTATCTCAAAGAAAATAAAGATATTGACCTTGACGAAAATTCCATTATTGACACACAAATCAAACGTTTTCACGAGTACAAACGTCAACAAATGAATGCTCTTTATGTCATTCATAAATACCTTGAAATCAAGCGTGGTCACTTGCCAAAACGCAAGATTACCGTTATCTTTGGTGGTAAGGCGGCACCTGCTTATACCATTGCCCAAGATATTATCCACTTGATTCTTTGCTTATCAGAAGTGATTAACAACGACCCAGAAGTAAATCAATACCTAAATGTTCACTTGGTTGAAAACTATAACGTTACTGTTGCTGAACACTTAATTCCTGCGACAGATATTTCTGAGCAAATCTCTCTTGCCTCAAAAGAAGCTTCTGGTACTGGTAATATGAAATTCATGCTCAATGGTGCTTTAACCCTTGGTACGATGGATGGCGCCAATGTTGAAATTGCTGAATTAGCTGGCCGTGAAAATATCTACACATTTGGTAAAGACTCTGATACTATTATTGACCTTTATGCTACTACAGGCTATATTTCAAGAAACTATTATGAAGGCGATGACGTTATTAAGGAAGCTGTTGATTTTATTGTTAATGATGAAGTAGTAGCAATTGGAAACAAAGAACGTCTTACCCGACTTCGTGATGAACTCATCAATAAAGATTGGTTTATGACGTTGATTGATCTCAAAGCATACATAGCAGTAAAAGAACAAGTCTTTGCAGATTACGAGGATCAAGATAGTTGGAATAAAAAAGTCATCCACAATATCGCTAAAGCTGGTTTTTTCTCATCAGACCGTACAATCAAGCAATATAATGATGATATCTGGCGTAGCCACTAAAATGAAAGAGACCGTGCGGTCTCTTTTTATGTTATTTAATAAAAATGAATATTTTTCCATAAATGTCTTGACAAATGAATAAATATAAAATAAAATAATAATATACTAAAAAATAACTTAAAGAGAAGAGGGAACACTTATGAAATGGAAACAACTTTTAGTTGGAGTTATGATGATTCTGTCAGCCACTGCCTTGGTCGCCTGTGGCTCATCGTCTACCAAGAAAGATAACTCTTTGAAAAAAATCCAAGATAAGGGAACGCTAACAGTAGCACTCAATCCTGAGTTTGCACCATTTGAATTTAAAACACTTGTCAATGGAAAAGATACAATTGTTGGTGCAGATGTTGAGCTTGCAAAGGAAATCGGCAAGGAACTTGGTGTGAAGGTCAAGTTTTCTTCTATGTCTTTTGACAATGTTTTAGCCAGTGTTCAATCTGGGAAATCAGACATTGCTATATCTGGTATCTCTGTGACAAAAGAACGTCAAAAAGTATATGACTTTTCAGATGATTACTACGAGTCTGTTAATGTGGTACTCATAAGAAAATCTGAAGCTGATAAATATACATCGACAAGTTCATTTAAGAATAAACAAATAGCTGTTCAAAAAGGAACCATCCAAGAAACTATTGCTAAAAACCAACTCAAAGGGTCTAAAGTGCTTACTCTTACTCAAAATGGTGAGATGATTAACGAACTAAAGAGTGGTAAAGTTGATGCAGTTGTCCTAGAAGAGCCAATTGCTAAAGGATATGCTGAGAAAAATAGTGATTTGACTATCGCCAAAAAGGTTACTTTGAAATCAAGCGATGCAGATGCTTATGCCATTGCGATGACAAAGGGGAGCACATCTCTTAAAAAGAAAATTAATAAAGTTATTAAAAAATTGAAAGACTCAGGAAAAATAGATGAGTATGTTCAACGAGCTTACGAGCAATCGATAAAAGACTAGTAAAAGTCGCTTAAAAAGCGGCTTTTATGTATGCTTAAAGAATTATCTACAAATATCAATAGCTAAATAACTTTATAAGCTATATCTATGAATCCAGTTTATCATATAACTATTAACAAAAAATTCAAAAAAGAAATAAAATTCCCAAAAAACAATTGACAAACTATTCTTACTTTGATAAACTAATAGACAGTTACTAGTAATGAATAAATGTGAGGAGGAAAAGGCTATGGACATTAAAGAAACAAAACTGGTTGTTACAGTATGTGGGTTTATACACATTAATATTTGCGTGATTAACAAATAGTTTCTAAGCCTAGGAATATCACTTCCTAGGTTTACTGTTATAGATGGGAAAAACAAAATATATGAGCTATTACAGATTAAAAAAAGAGCTAAATTGGTCTCTTCGAGAAGTAGGGATTGTTGTGTACGATGGGCATCGTGATTTGCAAATGGCAATCAACAGTGACAAAAATGAAGAATTGTTTAATTTTTTGCTTTTTTTATCGGAATTTAGAACGTCAAATGATATCGAAAATTATAATCAATTAACAAAAAAGGAAAAGATAGATATCATTAATTACTTAAAAGAGAAGAACTATCTTCAACTTTTTCAAGCTCCTGTTGATTTGACTAGAACGGATTTGTTTCTTAATTGTTTTCCTAATACAAATTATTTGAATTTTAGAAAATATAGAGAATCTTGTAAGATTATTATCATTGGTCTTGGGACGGTAGGCAGTCACTCGCTGGATATGCTAGTAAAACTTGGTTTTGAAAATTTTGTATTAATTGATGGTGATAAAGTAGAAAAAAAGAATCTTTCAGCTCAATCTTACTTTCTCAGTGATGTCGGAAAATATAAAGTTAAAGTAATGAAATCTCGCTATGGTGAACAAGCTAGTATCCAAGCACATGATCAGTTTATCACCTCTATAGAAGACTTGTCCAATCTAGGAGTGAAGATAAATGATGACGATATTATTATAAATGCAGCAGATGATTATATCTTGATGAGAAATTTGGCACAATCTATTATAGATAAAGACCTCGCTTGTCATATTATTGAATCTGGATATGGTCCTCTTCTTCAAACAGTATACCTCATCAATTCTTCCCAGACAGCACAGGTCTTTTGCGAATATATTGATAATGTTGTTAATGATTCAATAAAACATATCAATGATAATAGTGGTAGCATCCTAAACGGATATATGTCAGCCTTTATGATTGGTCAGATTATCATTGCTCCATTTATTGGGAAAAGCACCTTTAATGGAAGTTATGATTTTTTCAGCGATAAGCTAGATTGGAGAGAAAAATTATGATGTTTTTGTACATAAGAAAACGTTATAAAGAGAATGTTTTTTTATTTATCATTATAGCAATTTCAACTTTTTTGAAAATAGAATCAGCATTTCTCACAGCTGATGCTTTCAATGGTTTAATTGCAGGAGATACTGAAGTATTTGTACGTGGTGCCATTTTAGCTGCTCTTTTATATTTTGTCTATGTCATATTACTTGCTTTTAGAACATGGTACGAAGTGTTTGTAAGGCAAAAAATGCTAGCCGATATTCGAAATGATATAGTGAGTTCGTATGTTAAAACGAATCCGAATAAGGACAGTGAGTCTAATATTATTTCGTGGTTAACAATGGACATTAATCGTATTGATAATGAAGGCTATGGAAGCTTTTATAAAATTACAGAAGCTATAGTAGAGGTGACTTTATCTATTTTTGCTTTGATATATATTAACTGGTTATTAATGTTATCGATTGTTTTATTGGCAGTCTTGAATTTAATTTTACCTAAACTTTTGGATAAACAAATGGCTGAAAGTTTTGGACAGCTGACAAGCAAACAAGAAAAATTTACCATAGCTATCAATAATATTGCTGGTGGGTTCAAACATTTATTCTCTTTAAATCAGCAAAAATATTTTAGTTTAAAAGCAGGAGAGGAGATAGAATCTATCAGAGAGGTTGAAACTTCTACTTACAAAATAGTAGGAGCGGTGACATTTTTAGCTGCTTTTGGCAATGTGCTGGGACAAATAGGTAGTTTTATATTGTCTGGTTTTTTTGTAGTAAACAAGTTGATATCATTTGGTCAGGTGATATCTGTATCTACGATTAGTGTTGATATTTTTAATGGTGTCAGCAATCTGTCCTCCAGTATTATTGAAATGATGGGAATTTTTCCGATATTTGAAAAGTTTCAATCGCTCCAAAAGGGTATTCAAGAAGAGAGTCTAAAAGATGATTCAAAAATCCAAAATTTTGAGTTCACTGACGCAGTTACTCTAAAAGATTTGACTCTATCACTTGAGGGAAATGAAATTTTCTCTTGCGCTAACTTTACCTTTCAAAAAGGCAAAAAATATTGTCTTGTTGGTGCTAGTGGGACAGGAAAGTCAACGCTTTTAAAAATTTTAAATGGTGGCATGAGCTATGATAGGGGAACTGTAGCGTTTGATGATACATTAATAGCCGATATTTCAGGAAGTTCCTTACGATCACAAATCACATACGTTGAACAATACCCCTATGTTTTTGACGGAACAGTAAGGGAGAATATCCTTTTAAAAAATAAAAATTTAGAAGGTAAAATAGAGGAGATTCTTACTTCAGTAGGACTACTAGAGGAAGTAAAAAAGCTACCAAAAGGGTTAGATACTGTCATAGGTAGTGAAGGAGTCAGCCTATCTGGAGGTCAGCAACAACGATTATCCTTAGCCAGAGCTTTAATAAATGGAGGAAATTTCTTGTTATTAGATGAGAGTACTTCGAGTTTGAATCGTGAACTAGCTAGAATGATTGAAAAGAATCTGTTATCTAACCATCAGTACACTATCATTGCAATCACTCACCACTTATCATCAGAGATGAAGCCATACTTTGATGAAATTATCGAGTTAAAAGAAGGAAAAATTGTAATCCAAAATTCTGAGAAATAGGAAATATGTGTTGTGCTAATGATTTTGAGGTATGTGACCAAGAAGACTGTACTATTGTGAGATAGGTTGACTTTTTCGCCTGATGAATAACGAATACTTTTACTGTTCTAATAAGATAGTTTATATCTAACGAACGGTGTTTGAAAGAGAGTGCAGTCAAAAGATATGAGATTATGATGAAGATAATCTGAGAACACTGCATTAGTCTATTGACAAAAAAAAGAAATTTAGGTATTCTAATAGATGGACGGTAGCTGTCACAATATCTTGAGGAGGTGAAAATGATGTCAAAAACTGTTGTACGAAAGAATGAATCACTTGACGATGCACTTCGTCGTTTTAAGCGTTCTGTTACGAAAGCAGGAACTCTTCAAGAATCTCGTAAACGTGAATTTTATGAAAAGCCTTCTGTTAAACGTAAGCGTAAATCAGAAGCTGCTCGTAAGCGTAAAAAATTCTAATAAAGTATATTAAAAACTAGGTATAGCCTAGTTTTTTGTTTATAAGTTACTTAAAAGGATTAGAATTAATTCTAATCCTTTTAATATTGTCTCTTATTTGTTTGCTAAGAGGTCACGAATTTCAGTAAGCAATTCCTCTTGAGTGGGTGCATCTGCCTCTTTGTCAGCTTCTTCTTTTTTGCTAAGAGAGATAGCTTTATTAGCTGCTTTGACGATGAAAAAGAGAGTTGTTCCAACGATGAGGAAGTTAATAACAGCACTCAAGAAGCTGCCGTACGCAACACCATTCCAAGCAAGGTCAGCAATTTTTTCAACACCTGCAGCTTTTAAGGCAGGTTTTAAAATAAGAGGAGTGATAATGTCACCAACAAGCGAAGTGACGATAGCATTAAAAGCTGCTCCTAAAATGACAGCGACAGCGAGGTCGAGGATATTTCCTCTAAATAAAAAGTCTCTGAGTTCTTTAACCATAAAAAACCTTTCATATTTATAGTGATTTTAACATTATATCAAGTAAAATATAAAAAGAGCAAGCAAATAGTTTTGTTTTTTTAAGTATGCTTTTTTATTTAACCTTATAATTTACAAAAAGATTAGAAAGTGATATAATGAAACGTAAAACTAAAATCGTTGTATTTTAGTAGGGAGGTGATGACTCTGGCGATTAGTCGTGAAACAATATCTGAAATTAAAAGTAGTGTCAATATTGTAGAGGTCATCGGCGAAGTGGTCAATCTGACACGTTCTGGTCATAATTACCTTGGTCTGTGTCCTTTTCACAAGGAAAAAACACCTTCGTTCAATGTGGTTGAAGATAAGCAGTTTTTCCACTGTTTTGGTTGTGGAAAATCTGGTGATGTTTTTAAATTTTTAGAAGAGTACAGGCAAATTAGTTTTATGGATAGCGTCTATCTTGTAGCGGAACGCATAGGGGTAACGCTAGATTTACCTAAACAGCAGCCAGTTAAGACTAGTCCTCACCAAGTGCTTTATGATTTAAATGGTGAAGCTGCCCGTTTTTACCACGCTATCTTGATGACAACAAAGGAAGGGCAAAAAGCTCGGGATTATTTGAGAGATAGAGGGCTTGATGAAGCTGTATTAGCGCATTTTAATATTGGATTAGCACCGAGGCAACCTGATTTTCTTTATCAAACTTTGAGTGATAAGTATCCTAATAATGATGAAGCTTTTGTACAATCTGGGCTTTTTAATATTGATGAGGACTCCAGCCGTTTCTATGATACCTTTAGAAATCGTATTATGTTTCCTGTAACGGATGATGAGGGGCGCGTGATTGCTTTTTCGGGTCGTATTTGGACTCCGTCAGAACAGAAGAAAAAGGTAGCAAAATATAAAAATACGAGATCGACCCTTATTTTCAATAAATCTTACGAATTATACCATGTAGATAAGGCTAAAAAAATAGCACAAAAAACACACGAGCTTTATCTTATGGAAGGTTTTATGGATGTGATAGCAGCTTATCAATCAGGTATTGAAAATGCGGTCGCTTCTATGGGGACAGCGCTAACCTCTGAGCATGTAAGGCATTTGAGCCGATTTACTAAAAAAGTTGTACTGGTATATGATGGTGATAGTGCAGGTCAAAAAGCAATAGCTAAATCTTTAGAATTACTAGGTGCGTCAGCCTCATTGTCTGTTGATGTCATTAGAATTCCTAATCAGATGGATCCAGATGAGTTTTTAAGGCACAACTCAAAAGAGACCCTTAAACAGCTCTTGGAAAAGGGTCGCATTAGTAACACTGAATTTTATATTCAATACCTAAGACCTGACAATAACAACAATCTGCAAGCTGAGATTGCTTATGTGGAAAAAATAGCTAAATTGATTGCTCAGGAGCCATCTATCACAGCGCAAAACGGTTATATTAACAAAGTTGCTGAATTTTTGCCGGATTTTGATTATCCACAAATTGAACAGGCGGTTAACAACGAGCGTCTCATCAGTCGAAATAATAGACGAAAAGCAAGTCAAGAAACTCAGCATCAAGTGGTGACTTTTCCGACATTTAAACCGTTATCGGCTCTTATAAAGGCGGAAATTCAGCTATTTCATCGCCTATTGCATCATGATTATTTATTGCAATCTTATCGCAATCGTCTAGATTTTGCTTTCAATACACCGGAGATTGAAAGCCTGTATCAGATTTTATGTCGTCAAGGAGAGATTACAAGTCTTGATTTGGACGAGATTGGTGATACTGAGAGACAGATGTACTATCGTATATTAGAAGAGCGGTTGCCAGATGAAGTTGCTTTAGGTGAGATGGAGGCGATTGAGCGTAGGCGTGAGCAGTTGCTGGCAGAACAAAATATCCGTAAACAAAGTCAACGAATACGTGAGTTAAGCAATCAAGGTAATGTCGATGATGAGCTGGAGGAAAAAATTCAGCAATTGATTGCTCAAAAAAGAAAAATGGAATGAGGAAACTATGGCAGAAACGAAAAAAATAACAACCTTTAACGTACAAGTGGCAGACTTTATTAGAAACCATAAAAAAGTAGGAACTGCGATAGATGAGGAAGTTACTGAAAAGTTAGTCATTCCATTTGCTTTGGATGCTGACCAGATTGATGATTTATTAGAGCGTCTGACAGATGGCGGTATTGCTATCACTGACAAAGAAGGGAATCCCTCTAGTAAGTACGTGGTTGAAGAGCCAAAACCAGAAGAGTTAACAGACGAGGAGTTGCTAGGAAATAACTCTGCTAAGGTTAACGATCCTGTTCGCATGTACCTCAAAGAGATTGGTGTTGTGCCATTATTAACAAATGAAGAAGAAAAAAAACTTGCTTTGGCGGTAGCTGCAGGAGATATGCAAGCAAAACAGCGTTTAGCAGAGGCTAATCTCCGCTTGGTGGTTTCTATCGCTAAACGTTATGTTGGACGTGGCATGCAGTTCCTTGATCTTATTCAAGAAGGCAATATGGGGCTTATGAAAGCTGTGGATAAGTTTGACTACTCAAAGGGGTTTAAATTTTCAACTTATGCGACTTGGTGGATTCGTCAGGCTATTACGCGTGCTATTGCTGATCAAGCGCGTACGATTCGCATCCCAGTTCATATGGTGGAGACTATCAATAAGCTTGTACGTGAACAGCGTAATCTGCTACAAGATCTTGGTCAAGATCCGACCCCAGAGCAAATTGCAGAACGTATGGACATGACACCAGATAAGGTGCGTGAAATTCTTAAAATTGCACAAGAGCCAGTTTCCCTTGAAACGCCAATCGGCGAGGAAGATGATAGTCATCTTGGTGATTTTATTGAGGACGAAGTGATTGAAAGTCCTGTCGAATATACCACACGTGTTGTTTTGCGTGAGCAACTCAATGAAGTGCTTGATACATTGACTGATCGTGAAGAAAATGTCTTGCGTTTACGTTTTGGTCTTGATGACGGTAAAATGCGTACTTTGGAAGATGTCGGAAAGGTCTTTAATGTCACACGTGAGCGTATTCGTCAGATTGAAGCAAAAGCTCTACGCAAATTGCGCCATCCAAGTCGTAGCAAACAACTAAAAGACTTTATGGAAGATTAGTCTTGCTTTAGGAGGTGAAAAATGTCAGCCTTATATACTGAAGAAGAAGTTGCAAGAATCAAAGATCGTATCTTAGAAGCGCTAGAGATGGTCATTGATCCAGAGCTCGGAATTGATATTATCAACCTTGGTTTAGTCTATGAGATTCGTTTTGATGAAGGCGAGGTAGAGATTGATATGACGCTCACAACGATGGGTTGTCCCTTGGCTGATTTGTTGACTGATCAGATTTATGATGTTATGCGAGATATTCCTGAGGTGACAAATGTTGAGGTCAAGCTTGTTTGGGTTCCAGCTTGGTCTGTTGAAAAAATGAGTCGATATGCCCGTATTGCGCTTGGCATCAGATAAAAAGGGTGAAAAAATCCTTTTTTTGCGTTATAATGAATTTAACTTACGAAATTAAAGGAGTCACAGATGATTTTAGTTACAGGTGCCAATGGGCAATTAGGGACAGAATTACGTTATTTATTAGATGAACGTGATGAAGAGTACGTAGCGGTTGATGTTGCGGAAATGGACATTACAAATGCTGAAAAGGTTGATGAAGTATTTGCACAAGTGAAACCAACACTTGTTTATCATTGCGCAGCTTACACAGCTGTTGATGCTGCTGAAGATGAAGGCAAAGAGCTTGACTATGCTATCAACGTAACAGGTACAGAAATTGTAGCTAAAGCAGCTACTAAATATGGTGCAACTCTTGTTTACATTTCAACTGACTATGTTTTTGACGGAGAGAAGCCAGTTGGTCAAGAATGGGAAGTTGATGATACACCAGATCCTCAAACAGAATATGGACGTACAAAACGTCTTGGTGAAGAAGCAGTTGAAAAATACGCAGATAAATTCTACATCATCCGTACATCTTGGGTGTTTGGAAATTATGGGAAGAATTTTGTTTTCACAATGCAAAATCTTGCTAAAACGCACGATACATTGACGGTTGTCAATGACCAACATGGTCGTCCGACGTGGACTCGTACATTAGCTGAGTTTATGACCTATTTGACAGAAAATCAAAAAGAATTTGGTTACTATCATTTATCAAATGATGCCAGTGAGGATACAACGTGGTATGATTTTGCAGTAGAAATCTTGAAAGATATTGATGTAGTAGTGACACCTGTTGATTCAAGCCAATTTGCGACTAAAGCTAAGCGTCCATTTAACTCAACGATGAGTCTTGCCAAAGCTAAGGCAAGTGGCTTCGTTATTCCAAGTTGGAAAGATGCTTTAAAAGAATTTTACAAGCAAAATGTAAAAAAATAATTTTAAAACCTGGTTTATTCAGGTTTTTCTTTTTGAAAAAGCCTAAAATCTATCTTTAAAGTCGCTATCTGCTAGTATTTATGATATAATGGAGCTGATCATTATAGGTTTGGAGGAGTGCGCTTTGCAGCATGTTTTCATCATTGGCAGTCGTGGTCTACCTGCTAGTTATGGTGGATTTGAAACATTTGTTTCAGAGTTGGTGACGCATCAAAAAAATCGGTACATCAAATACCATGTAGCCTGTCTTAGCCAAGAGCAACACGGCACTCATTATGATTATAAAGGAGCTGATTGTTTTAGGATTAAGGTACCTAATCTTGGTTCTGCTCGCGTCATTTTATACGATATGATGGCAATCAACTATGCTCTTGCATTTATTAAGAAAAATGCGATTAAAGAGCCTGTTTTTTATATTTTAGGTAATACCATAGGAGCTTTTATTGTTCCTTTTATCTCAAGGATTCACAAATGTGGCGGAAAGGTTTTGGTCAATCCTGATGGACTTGAGTGGAGACGTTCTAAGTGGTCACACTCTATACAAGCTTATTTGAAATATGCTGAGAAAAAAATGGCTCAAAAAGCGGATTTGATTGTTGCAGATAATAGAGGTATTGAAAGTTATATCAAGAGTTCTTATCCCAATGCTAAAACGACCTTTATTGCTTATGGTACAAATGTTTCTCCTTCTTATCTGACAAAAGATTCTGATGAGGTGCGCACTTTTTTTCAAAGATGGGCTATCTCTGAGGATAATTATTATCTTGTCGTTGGGCGTTTTGTTCCTGAAAATAACTACGAGACTATTATTCGTGAGTTTATGACGACTAAAACTAAGCGTGATTTACTTATCATTTGTAATCATGAAGGGAATGCTTATTTTGAAGAGTTACGTCGAAAAACTGGTTTTGACAAAGACAAGCGTATTAAGTTTGTCGGTACTGTCTATAATCGTGAATTACTGACTTATATCCGAGAGTATGCCTTTGCCTATATCCATGGTCATGAGGTTGGAGGTACCAATCCTGGCTTACTTGAAGCGCTCAGTCAGACGAAATTAAATCTTGTCCTTGGTGTAGATTTTAACCGTTCGGTAGCAAAAGATAGTAGTCTTTACTGGGAAAAACAAACTGGTGATTTAGCGGAGCTAATAACAAAAGCTGAACGAATGCCTAATCAGGTAGATTATAGTAATCGTGCTAAAGAGATTATCATCAATAATTACACTTGGGAAAAAATTGTAGGAGAGTACGAGGATTTGTTTTTGCATGAGAGTTAATATCTTGATGTCAACCTACAATGGTGAGCCTTTTTTAGCAGATCAGATTGAAAGCATTCGTCGTCAGACCTTTAAAGATTGGAAGCTTCTTATCCGAGATGACGGGTCAACGGATAGAACACGTTCCATCATCAAAGTTTATACTCAAAAAGATGATCGCATCTTTTTCATTAATGAAGAAGATTTTCAAAATTGTGGTGTTATAGAGTCTTTTTATCGCTTGGTTAAGTTTGAAGAGGCAGATTATTATTTTTTTAGCGACCAAGATGATGTTTGGCTAGAGGATAAGTTAGAGGTGCAACTAGCTGCTTTTGCTGAGCATGATAGTCATCAGCCTATCATGGTTTATATGGATTTGATGGTTGTAGATGCTAAGCTCAATGTGCTTCATAGGAGTATGGTGAAAACACAATCACATCATGCTAATACTAAACTTTACCAAGAAATGACAGAAAATACGGTAACAGGTGGTGTGTCGGGTATTAACCATAGTCTAGCTAGTCTGTGGACAAGAACAGATAATGTGATTATGCATGATTGGTACTTGGCATTGTTAGCTGCGGCTTTGGGGCAACTTATTTATATTGATAAACCAGGTGAACTTTACCGCCAGCATGGCAATAATGTACTTGGGGCTAGAACGTGGGATAAGCGTATTAAAAATTGGTTACAACCGCAAGCATTAGTTGCAAAATACTGGTATCTTATCACTTCTAGTCAAAAGCAAGCAAGCTTGTTGAGGAATTTTGAGCTTACTTCTAGTGATAGAGACTTGGTAGACGCTTTTGTTGGAATAACAGAAGCGCCACTCATGAAACGTCTCTCGTCCTTGAAATCATACAAGCTAGCTAAAAATCGCTGGTTTCACACCTTTATTTTTAGAACATTGATTATCACAAAATTTGGTTATAGGAGAAACTGATGAATTTTTTCGGTAAAGAAAACCGCATTCTTTTAAGAGAAATGGTAAAGACTGACTTTAAATTGCGTTATCAAGGAAGTGTCGTTGGTTATCTTTGGTCTATTTTGAAGCCTTTGTTGCTCTTTGCTATCATGTACGTTGTCTTCATCCATTTCTTACGTTTAGGTGGCGATGTACCACATTTTGCTGTGGCTTTATTGCTTGCTAATGTTATATGGGGATTTTTCTCAGAAGCAACGAACATGGGGATGGTGTCTATTGTTTCTCGTGGAGATTTATTGCGTAAACTCAACTTTTCAAAAGAAATCATCGTTGTCTCATCTATCTGTGGAGCAGCAATTAACTTTGGAATTAACCTTATTGTGGTGTTACTTTTTGCTCTGTTTAATGGTGTACAGTTTTCATGGGCAACCGTGGTAACTATTCCGTTAGCAGTTGAGCTTTTTCTTCTTTCAACAGGGATTGCTCTGATTTTATCAACAGTTTTTGTGCGTTTTCGTGATTTATCTCAAATTTGGGAAGTATTCATGCAAGCTGGACTTTATGCAACACCCATTATTTATCCCATCACCTATGTATCTGATCGTAGCTTGATTGCAGCTAAGGTTATGCTACTTAATCCTGTAGCTCAAATTATCCAAGATGCCCGCTATTTTCTCCTTGATAAGGCAAATGTCACGGTTTGGCAATTGATTAATAATAAAGCCATTGTGGCTATTCCTTATCTTATCCCTTTTGTTGTTTTTGTGATTGGTGTGTTCGTTTTTAACAAATATTCTAAGAAATTTGCGGAGGTGCTGTAAAATGAATCAATCAAAAACAGTCGTCAAGGTAGAACATGTCAGCAAATTTTTTAAATTACCAACCGAGAGTACTCACAGTTTGCGGACAGCTATGGTGAACCGTTTTCGAGGAATCAAAGGTTATAGAGAACAGCATGTTTTAAAAGATATTTCTTTTGAGGTCAAAGAAGGTGATTTCTTTGGGATTGTCGGACGTAACGGTTCTGGGAAATCAACGCTATTGAAAATTATCTCACAAATTTATGTTCCCGAAAAAGGGAGTGTAACTGTAGATGGTAAATTAGTTTCTTTTATTGAGCTTGGTGTTGGTTTTAATCCTGAATTGACAGGACGTGAAAATGTTTATATGAACGGTGCACTTCTTGGTTTTTCAAAAGAAGAAGTAGACACTATGTATGATGATATTGTCGAATTCGCTGAACTTGGAGACTTTATGAACCAAAAGCTCAAAAATTATTCGAGTGGTATGCAAGTGCGTTTAGCCTTTTCTGTAGCCATCAAGGCTCAAGGAGACGTCTTGATTTTAGATGAAGTGCTTGCTGTGGGTGACGAAGCTTTTCAGCGTAAGTGTAATGATTATTTTATGGAACGCAAGAAAAGTGGCAAAACTACAATCCTTGTAACACATGATATGAGTGCTGTTAAAAAATACTGTAATCAAGCTGTCCTCATTGAAGATGGTTTTGTAAAAGCCTTGGGAAATCCAGATGATGTAGCAAATCAGTACAGTGTAGACAATGCTGTAGTTTATGTCAAAGAGGAAAATGTAGCTGATGGTGTAAAGTCAGAATCAAATAAAGAAACATTGGTGAACAACTTGAGAGTGAAACTTCTATCACCAATGAAGATACAACAAGAAGATACTGTTCAGTTTGAGATTTCATATGACGTTGTAAAAGATATAACCACTTATCCTGTTTTTTGTATGACAGATATTGATAGAAATATTTGGATTTATAATGACAATGCATATGATACACCAACGACAACAAAAGGACATAAGAAATTTACTTATACGTGTCAATTGATAGATATTAATGATATTAAATTACAACTGCAGGTGACAATTTTAGGAAAAGAGCGTGAAATGTTGGCATATGCTGATTCAGAAATGCAGCCACTTATTATTGTCAATCGAACAGATATTGCACGAGATGACTTTTCAGCAATTGACTCTGCAGCTGGGCTGTTGCATAGGAATGGACAATGGCTAATCGAGGGGTAAGGATGTCAGTAATACATGAAACTGAAAAACGGTGTATCAAAGTTTCAATTGTTTGCACTGTCTATAACAAAGCAAAGTGGTTGAGACAGACGATTGATAGTTTTTTAACACAAAAAACAACATTTGACTATGAAATCATTCTGATAGATGATGCCTCAACGGATAACTCCGCTAGTATTATTCGTGACTATGCTGAGCGTTTTCCAGAACTCATCAAAGCTTATTATAATGAAAAAAATCTGGGAATTATTGCAACATGGCGAATAGGTTGTAAAGTAGCAGATGTACATAGCACCTATATTGCACGTTGTGATGGTGATGATTATTGGTTTAATGCTGAAAAGCTTGAAAAACAAGTTCAATACATGGAAAAAATAGGTGCTAAGTGGTCTGGAACGGATATTGATTATGTCGATGAGCATGGTAAAATAAAGGTTTCTTCGGTTTTTGAAAGCCAATATCTCCCAAAGACGCATAGCTTTGAAGAGATGCTCGCTACACGTGGTTTTACAGCCCCATCAACTTGGTTGATTGACCGTAATTTAATATTAGAGGTTAATGATATTATTGCGGATGATACAGCAGATGATACTTTTGATATTCAGTTGGAGTTGTTCAAGCGGACAGTGTTATCTTATCTACCCATATCTACGACGGCTTATCGGATAAATGAGGGTTCTGATTCGAGACCAAGTGATTTTAAGAAAACGCAAAAAAGATTTTATAAGTTGCTTGAAACGCAAAAAAAGTATGTAAGGAAGTATCCAGATAGTGATAGAAATAAGATTATTGATATTTTACTGGAACGCAATAACGCCTATGAACTCCTTTTGTCACAACAATCGCAACCTCAAGCTAAATTACTAAATGAAAAAGTTACGATTTATTTTGCAGATGGAGATGGTCAATTTAGCCAAAAAAATATCCAAACTTTTCCTCTCCTTTTGAAAGATAATTTGATAATAGAGTTGCCAGAAGGTTGTCAGAAGATTCGAGTCGATTTATCAGAACGCTCAAGCTATTATAGTGTTGTTACATTGAGTACTGGTGAGGAAGACTTGGAAGTAATACCAGCCTTTACAAACGGTGTTTATATTGAACGTCATTATTTGTTTACAGAAAATGATCCACAGATTATTTATGAGCTTCCTGGTGAGTATCATAGAACGGTTAATCTTCATTATCAAATGATAACAACCAGCAGTGAAGCTCTTCGATATTTGGTTAATTATATCACTCAGAAAGAAGCTGATAATGATTTAACACATTTGCAACTGATAAATCGGTTAAATCTAGAGTTGGAAGCCAAACAAAGAGACTTGGAAAAAATGATACAACGTTACAATGCTGTCGTACATTCACGCCGTTGGACGATTTCAACAAAAATGATTAACTTTTTTAGGAGGAGAAAATGAAGCGTTTATTGTTGTATGTCCACTTTAATAAATTCAATTTATTAAGCCCCCATGTGGAGTATCAACTGGAACATATAAAACCATTATTTTCGAGAGTTGTTTTTATTTCAAATAGCATGTTGTCAGATAAAGAACGCAAAAAACTGCAACAGCTTGGTGTGATTGATGATTTTATCCAACGTGAAAATCATGGCTTTGATTTTGCGGCTTGGCGTGATGGAATGGCCTTTGTTGGTGATAAAGCGATGCGTCAGTACGATTCTTTGACTTTGATGAACGATACTTGCTTTGGTCCCTTGTGGGATTTAAAACCTTACTATCAACGTTTTGAAACCGATAAAAATATTGATTTTTGGGGAATGACTAATTTTCGATTAAATAGTCAATTTAAAGAACATGTGCAAAGTTATTACCTTTCTTTTTCTAAAAAAGTGTTTTCATCGGCTATTTTCCGAAACTTTTGGCAGAATGTGCAGGACTATACAGATGTTCAAGATGTGATTGAAAACTATGAATCACAGGTCACAACAACTCTAACAGACGCAGGATTTAACTACCAAACAGTTTTTAATACAATCAATGCAGATGACACGGGGATGTTACATCCCGACTTTTCCTACTATAATCCGACAGCTATCCTCAAGAACAAGGTGCCCTTTATTAAAATCAAGACTATAGATGCCAATCAGCATATAGCACCTTATATTTTAGATACTATTGAGCGTGATAGTGCTTATCCTATAGATTTGATTGTATCTCATATGTCAGATATCAATTATCCTGACTTTAGATACCTATTGGGTAGAAAGTATCTAAAGCCTATCTCAGATGGGGTTGTTCATCAAAAAGTCGCTGTGCATTTACATGTTTTCTATGTGGATTTGTTAGCAGAGTTTCTCGAAAATTTCAGCTATTTTGATTTTTCTTATGACTTGTTTATCACGACAGATCATAATGATAAAGTTGATACGATTAACGCCATTCTAAAAGAGTTTAACCTGTCTGCGGAAATTACAGTGACAGGAAATATTGGGCGGGATGTGCTACCGATGTTAAAATTGAAAGATAAACTTGAACGCTACGATTATATTGGTCATTTTCACACGAAAAAGTCTAAAGAAGCTGATTTTTGGGCAGGAGAGTCTTGGCGTAAAGAGTTAATAGAGATGCTTGTCAAACCAGCGAATGCAATTCTAAAATCTTTTAGTAAAAATTCCGATTTAGGCTTAGTGATTGCAGATATTCCCACTTTTTTTAGGTATAATAAAATCGTAGATGCTCACAATGAAAATACGATTGCACCGCTGATGAATGATTTGTGGGAGCAAATGAATCTTTCAAAATCAATAGATTTCAATACTTTTCACACCTTTGTTATGTCATATGGAACCTATGTCTGGTTTAGGTATGATTCCTTAAAGCCTTTATTTGAACTTGGTTTGGCAGAAGAAGACATTCCGGAAGAACCTCTTCCTCAAAACTCTATTCTCCATGCGATTGAGCGTTTATTGGTTTATATTGCTTGGGATAGGCATTATGATTTTAGAATTGTGGAAAATCCTAATCATTTAACGGCTTTCATAGATAACAAAAGCTTGAACCAGCGTTCAGATTTATTACCACATACTTACGTGAACTTTGATCATTTGGGTGGCATAAGAGGTGCTGCCAAGTATATCGTGATAGGTCCAGCCAGAGCGATAAAATACATCTTCATGCGTTTACTGAGTAAAATGAAAGCAGAAGAATAGAAAAAGAGTTTTTATGATTATTTTAGTATCTAATTGAAAAAATAAAAAATAGGAAATATCTATAGAATGAAAAAAAATGTCTACATTAAATTTTGGCCGATAGTGATAGGGTTAGCTCTTATTGCTAGTGCTCAGCTATTATTGCCTCTACCTGCACAATTTCATTATAATCCTTTATTTGTTCTTCTAATCGTAGCTGTTATCCTTTATTTTTTGTTAACGGATTTGAAGAACTCAAAAAAAATGATTCGTAATGCTCTGGTGACGATTATCCTCTTTGGCACAGTCATCTCATTTGCAAAGCCTGTTCAATTTGGATTGGACGAAGAAACGCATTTAATCAATGTCATTCGGCTTGCAGATGGAGGGATATTTCAATATGAAAAGGAAAGTTTACCAGATTATAAGGCTGTAGAACATCACGATATTTTACGTAGTCCATCTACCTATACAAATCAAGATTATTGGTTGAATGTTAAGCATAAAGAGAGTAAATTTAGTGGTGCTATCATCAAAATCATCAATCCTTCCTATATTCCAAGCGCTATTGGTTGGAATGTAGGAAAACTGTTTTCACGAAAAATCTTCGTCTCTTACTATTTAGGACGTATTTTCAATATTCTATTCTATGCTTTATTGGTTTACTTTGCCTTAAAAATTAGTAAGTATTATAGAGAATTACTTTACCTCGTTTCGACCTTTCCAGCGGTTTTATATACTTGTGCAGGTTTTCATTATGATACGATTTACTATGGCTTCTCGCTGATACTGCTCGCTTTGTGGACAAACTTGCTTGCTAGAGATGAGCCAATTGGTAAAAAAGAAATGATTGCTTTTCAGCTCACCACGCTACCTTTCGCTTTTGCCAAATTTCCATTTATTTTATCAGCTTTCTTGATATCCATATTACCTAAACGCTATTATTATTCAACAAAGGAACGTCTACTTTCTTTCTATTTTGGTCTCTTAATCGTCTTTGTTTCTCTTGTTTATTACGTTCATGATAGTATATTAACCCGTTTGACAGGAGTCAGTGTACTGGTTTCGGATATAGGAACGAGACCATCTCTTTTCTATTTTATGAGACATCCGTTTCCTCTTTTAAGAACTTTCGTTAACACCATGATAGGTAGTCTCAGTGCTTTTTCAAATGCACTCCACTATACAATTGCGAACTCGGACTTTTTAAATAGTTTTAGTTACCTGCTATTTTTGCTATTGCTATTGGGAGTTTCTGTGCGTATCAGGCTAACATTAAAACGCTCAACAAAAATAATGGTTTGGACAATTTTTGCTATCATCAGTTTTTTAATTATTTATGCGATAGCAGGCGATCCTCGTGTTTATCACATGGGAGATATACTGGTCAATGGTGTACAAACTCGTTACTATTACTTTATGGTAGCTAGTTTACCACTGTTGGTAGCAGAACCATCTCAAAAGCTCTTTTTATCACAATCAGACCTTATCGCAGAAGATGACCAAAGATTTGTCCGTTTCATGCAATATAGTATCGCCTATCTAACGATTTTGACGATTGCAGTAGCCATTTACACTCAGGTACCTCATGTGCTTTAATGCAACACTCGATAGATCTTTACGTAAAAAAGAATGTTACAGAAAGGTGATGTTATGAAAAAACCTGTTATTTCCATTGTTATCCCTGTTTACAATGCACAAAAGTATATTGCAAAGTGTATTGACTCTATTTTAGAGCAAGATTTTACAGACTTTGAGTTGCTCTTGTTAAATGATGGTTCAACAGATGATTCTCTTAGTATTTTGAATCATTATGCTAGAATAGACGAAAGAGTTAAGGTAGTCGATAAAACGAATGAAGGAGCAGCCAAGACTAGAAATAAGGGCATAAAACAAGCTAAAGGAACTTACATCACATTTATTGATAGTGATGATTATGTTGACTCAGATTATTTGAGACAACTTTACACAGCAATCTCTTTAGAAAACTTAGATATAGTGATAGCAGGTTTTCGTCGAGTAGATGATGAAAAAGTGTTATCAGAGACAGTCCTAGGAAATACAGAATGGTCTAAATATATGTTAATGACTCCTTGGGGCAGGCTATTTAGACGTGATTTTTTGATTGATAATTGCTTGCATTTTATTGATTACACGATGGAAGATTTATATTTTAATAGCGTTGCTCTCTCTAAAACAACAAAAGTTAAAACTATTTCATATGTCGGCTATAATTATTATTTAAATCCTTTAAGTATAACAAGTGTTGACCATAAAGGCATTAAAGAAGAGATAGATATTCTTTATATCTTAAAATCAATTCATGAAAAGGTGAATGAGACAGACTTATACAAGTTTTTGTATAAAAAGATATATATATTACCTTCTTTATTCAGGAAGATATTCTTCAAAAGATGTCTTTTTGAAAGAATATAGTCGCATTACACAATGGTTATCTGAGAATAATTTAGTATCAACCATGAGTTCTTTTGATAAGAGGGTAAGTGAGGAGAGTTTTAAAAATAAACTTGCGATATTCATTTTTGAAGGCTTAGCAAAATGGCACTTGCTTCCCCTTTTCGCTTTATTTTACTGTAAAGGCTAATTTATGACATATAATGCTACAGATGAAAAACGCAACTATATTTGGAATATGATTGGTTCGATTTCGTCTTCCTTAATTTCAACAGTCCTTTTGCTATTTTCTGCAAGGCTTTTATCTCCGAGTTCTTCAGATTTATTTGGGATTATTTACTCTTTGGGACAACAGTTGTTTGTCATAGGCTTGTTTCAGGTACGAGATTATCAAGCAACTGACGTGCGTGAAAAGTTTGATTTTCAAGTGTATTTGGAAACTAGGATTGTGACAATTTTACTGATGATTGGAACGACCTTTGTTTTTGCAGCGATTAGTCACTATACTGCTGAAAAGACCTTGATTTTTCTTGTCTTGGTTATGAGTCGTGCGATAGATGCTTTTTCAGATGTTTTTCAGGGATTTTTCCAACAACATGAGCGCTCAGACTTAGCTGGGAAAATTCTTTTTTTCAGAAGTATAGTTATTATGATCAGCTTCTATCTTTTCTTGCTAACAACAGGATCACTTTTGATAGCTTGCCTAGGTATTTTTAGCTTAAATGTCTTGCTGACCTTTTTGCTAGATTTTAGATATATATCACGTTATTTTAGCCATACTATAGTATGGCGACAGCATTTACAAATCAAGAAAATTTGGTCTGTTTTGCTTACTTGCTTTCCCTTATTTTTGAGTGGTTTTTTGATTAACTATATCTTCAATGAACCTAAATTGGTAATTGATAGTTTACTATCATCTGGGCAACTGCAAGCAGGTCTTCAGAGAGATTTTAACATTCTTTTTATGCCTACATTTATTATGTCTTTGCTTTTGATGATTTTACGTCCTCTAATTACTGACTTGTCAAGGGTATGGCTAGATAAGGACTACCATCAATTTTATAGCTCGTTTTTGAAGCTCATTCTGATTTTGCTGGGTTTTGGTCTGTTTGTAGTGATAGCAGGTTATGTATTAGGAACAGAAGTGCTTGGGCTTTTGTACGGTGTTCCTTTGACGCAGTATAAATGGGAGTTTGTGATTTTACTCGTTGGAGGGATTTTGAATGTGTTAGCTTCAGTTATTGGTAATATGATGACTATCTTTAGAAAGCAAGTGAATTTTGTGATTGTCTATGTGTTGACCTTTATTTTATCAAAGACAATTTCAACACCGTTAATTACAAATTTCGGAATGCTTGGAGCTGCTTATAGTTTTATGATTTCCATGATTGCTTTTTTGGTGCTTAGTATAGGTGTCTTTCTACTGACAAAGAAACTATTAAATGAGGGATAATAAAGATGAGAGTATTAGTAATCATTCCTGCATATAATGAGGAAGAGAGTATTTTAAAGACAGTCCAGTCAATTCTAACTTTTAGCGAGAGTGAGCAACTTGATTTTACTTTGGACTACATCGTTATCAATGATGGCTCCACAGATAGTACAAGGGAGATTTTAGATGCTCATCGTCTCAATGCGATTCATCTGATTGCTAATTTGGGTATTGGTGGGGCTGTTCAGACAGGCTATAAATACGCTGCTAGATATGGATATGATGTGGCGGTTCAGTTTGATGGAGATGGGCAGCATGATATTGCTTCTCTACCGAGTCTTTTAGAACCGCTTAAAGAAGGTAGAGCAGATCTTGTGATTGGCTCACGTTTTGTCGGAGATATTCGTTCAGAGTTTCAAACGACCTTTATGCGACGCTTTGGTATCAATGTTATCTCTTTTATGATGAAGCTTGTGACGGGACAAAAAATCTATGATACCACATCAGGTTATCGTCTGGCTAATAAAGAGATTATTGCTCAATTCGTTAAGCGCTATCCAAGAAAATATCCAGAGCCAGAGTCAACGGTGCACGTCCTAAAGCGGAAAAAACGAGTGATGGAATGTCCAGCAAATATGCATGATCGATTAGGAGGTCAATCTTCGATTACCCCTTTTAAGTCTATTCGCTATATGTTAGAAGTTTGCTTATCCATTGTTGTGTCAGTATTTATGAAGGAGAGTGAGTAATGTCTATATTTTCTCTTGTCATTTTAGTGACGAGTTTGTTATTTTTATATTTTGTTATTCGAGGTATCAATAAAAACAAGATTTTATTTGAACAAGCTGCTATGTGGTTGCTTCTTGGATTTTTAATGGTATTTTGCGCTTTATTTCCGTCTATTCCTGAATGGTTTGGCAATCTATTGGGCTTTCAGTTAACTTCTAATTTTATTTTGTTTTTAGCGGTTATTGTACTTATGGTCTTGCTCTTTTTACAAACCATTCAGATGTCAAAGCAGAAAGAGGAGATTAAAGACCTTATTCAAGAAGTGTCTATGGTCAAAAAGGATGTTGCAGAGGATGGTGATAAACGTGACTAATCATAGTTTTGTTATTTGCGCTTATGGAGATAGTCCCTATCTAAGCGAGTGTATCGTATCTCTCAAACAACAGACCTATTCATCAGAGATCTTGCTCTATACTTCGACACCAAGTAGCTATATTCAAGAGTTATGCGAACACTATCACCTCCCTTACTACACAGCAACAGGGGGATCAATTGGTAAAGATTGGAATGCAGCCCTGTCCTTTGTTAAGACACCTTATGTGACAATTGCTCATCAGGATGATTATTATGAATCGGATTATGCGCAAAAAATCATGGCAAAAATGTCTTCAAACACCTTGATTGCTTACAGTGATTACTATGAATTTAAAAATAAGCAAAAAGTCACGGTAAATACCAACCTTAAAATTAAGCGTCTTATGTTAGGAACTTTGGCAGTTTTTCCGTCTTGGAAGTGGTGGCGTAGGCGTGTGCTATCTTTTGGAAATCCTATCTCTTGCCCTGCTGTGACTTATAATCTTGAAAAATTATCAGACTTTCAATTTGATTCCACAATGAAGGTTTCCATTGACTGGTTTGCTTGGTCGGAGATTGCTAAAAGAAAAGGGCGGTTTGACTATATACCAGAACAGTTGATGTTTCACCGTATCCATGAGGAGTCAGAAACGAGCAACACTATAAAGGATAATACCCGCACAAAAGAAGATTTGTTCATGTATGAACAATTTTGGCCAAAGCCCATCGCAAAATGGATTAGTAATTATTATGAAAAAAGTCAGCAATCAAATACTATCGATACTAAATAGAGAATTTTTTTCTAAAGAAGCTTTCATCAAGTGGTTTAGGCGTTTGTTTAGACAGATGATAGACTTCTTAAAAAGCTTAGTCATCTCACGCAATTTTTGGTATCAGGTACTTATTTTCCTACTCTTTTTAGAGTTGAGTGTCTCTCTTGTTTGGAATAATCTAGCAGTCGCACAAAACGAGACGAGCCGTGTGTTTCCCTTTTTCTTTCAAGTGCCTATTGTGATTATCATTGGCTTCTTGATTAGTCGGTTAGTCACTTGGCGTTTTGTGGTGCGCTTTGTCTGTGGTTACGTGTTTTATCTGATAGCTTCCTACTGGATGACCATGACCCTCTCGCTCAATAATAAGGATTTTCACTGGGAAAGTTTTAAGTCCTTTTGGCAGATGAATTTCTTGTTAGAAGCGATGGTGATGATGGTAGTTGCTTATGGATTTCAGTATTTCATCACTCTTGGATGGGATAGAGAGCGTTTTAGTCTTGAAGTATCACGGGTAAATCGTAGAGTTGTTCTCTCAGGTATGTTATCATCAGTTTATGTGACAGGAAAAGTTTTTTTAGACCGTTTACAATCCAATCACCTTTTACCTATAGGAAAGAGAGTATCTGAGAGCCAACAGATTTGGTCAGTTATTCAGTATGTATCGACCTTCTTTGTTCTCTTTTTTTGTATCAATTATCTTTGTTTAAAAGCTTTTCATCATCTCAAATCCAATCGTCCTAGCTTGTCCTTAGCACTATCAAGTTGTCTATTGGTCGCAACAGTCGCTAATTATTTCATTCAAGCAGGTATCACAGATAAGGGGAAAAATTACGATTACTATACCGCTCCTGGAGCGACGATTTTTCAGATTATTATTTTAACGCTTTCGTTCTTTGTTATTTTTCTCATCATTAATCGTTATCTCACGTCCTTAGTGCTTGTAAGTTTACTTGCAATCATTATCGCGGTGGTCAATCAAGCTAAATATGCTTTACGTCAGGAGCCTTTTTTACCATCTGATTTGATTTGGATTCGAGAAATTTCTTTTTTTAAAGCGTATGTATCCACTGAAATCATCGTTGCTATCGTAGTCGGAGGAGGCGTCATCATAGGACTTCTTTTCTTGGCTAGAGGACGTGTGCTCCCAGGTGCTATCGTGGGCAAATGGAGGGAACGTTTGAGTGTAGTGATGATTATGTTGTTGGTATCAATAACTAGCATTCGCTATATCAGCAGTCATGATGAAGGAAGTTTTCCAAAAGGTGTGCCTGTTCTATCTTCTCTCTATAATCTTTATGACATTTCTTGGCGTGGTATCAATGCCAAAGCTAATTATCAATCGTTAAGTTATGTTTGGGTTAATAGTCTCACCACAAAGAAAATGGCGACCCCAAAAGATTATAATCGCACTAAGATTAAAGAAATCTATGATAAGTATAAAAAGATAGCAACAGATTTGAACAAAACTCGTCAACAAAAACTATCTGATCAGACGGTTATCTATATCTTGAGTGAGAGCTTAGCCAATCCAACAAGACTTACAGGGATTAGTGCAAGTGCGAATCCTCTGGAGTATATCACGCAGGTTGAAAACGAATCAACGGGTGGTCTTATGCTATCAGATGGCTATGGTGGTGGAACAGCCAATATGGAATTTCAGTCCTTGACAGGACTTCCAATGACTAACTTTAAGTCTGGTGTTTCTGTACTATATTCTGATGTATTTCCTGATATGTCTTATGTGCCAACACTCAGTCAACAGTACAATGCTAAAAATCGGATTGCCATTCATCTTGCTAGCGCTGCTAATTACAATCGTAAACTAGTTTATTCAAGGTTGAACTTTGGTACTTTTGTAGCTTTATCTGGGACAAAGGATAAACCGACAGATACTGACATTTTTGGTTTGCAATATAGTGATGCAGCCACATATCAAAATATTCTTGATAAGTTAGATAGCAATCAAAATCAGTTTTTCTCCGTTATGACCATGCAAAATCACAGTCCTTACTTAGCTAATGTAGGTGATACGATTAGTATCTCTGGTCAGGGTTTTAACGAGAGTCGCAATCATCAACTGCACAACTATACCAATTTGATTGTGGAAACAGATAAGGCAACCCAAGCATTTTTAGATAAGTTAAAAAACTATCCTAAGAAGGTTACTGTAGTCTTTTATGGAGACCACTTGCCAGGAATTTATCCTGAAAATTTCTTTGTGGCTAATCCTGAAAGCCAGTACCTGACAGACTATTTTATTTGGTCTAATTATGAGGCACCAAAACTCAACTATCCTAAAATTCGCTCTAACGATTTTCCAGCTCTTCTTCTTGAGGAAACAAATTCAAAAGTGTCTCCTTACTATGCTCTTTTGACCAAAGCACTGCCAGATCGTCAAAATGAGCGTGATAAGGAAACACAAGAAGATTTGAAGTTGATTCAGTATGATATAACAACAGGAAAAAACTATGTAAGCAAGTATGAAGATTTTTTTACAAGTTCAAAGTGAGTTAAGTAAAAGAGTAACTAGTCTAGATAGGCTAGTTACTCTTTTTTGGTACTACTCAGATTCAGTGCTAGAGCTTGTGGATTCACTGGTTGAGCTAGAACTTATAACAGTTTCACTCAACTGCAGATAGCTTGGAGCATTGAAGAGGCTTTGTGTGGACTTATTCCCATTTTGGCTGTATAAGCTCGTTGATTTATTACCGAGTTTCTTTTCGATAGTTCCCATTTTGCTCATTGCCTTAGTGTAGTTCAATTTGCTAGTGTCAACAGTCTTTAGCCCATTATCTGTATCAAAGCGAAGCAGGTCACCTGTTTGAATTTCATCGCTGATTTTCAGTTGTTCAGTCGTAGCTTCACGGATAGCTTTAACTTTTTCAGCTGTGGTATTATCAGGATTGGTAATTTCAGTCCCATTTTTGGTGTAGTAGAGTTGTCCTCCATAGCTAGTGTATTCTGGTGTGATAAAATAACCGGAGGTACGAAGAGCTACAATTTGACTATTTTGTGGTGAGAGCAAGTCCTGTCCAACCATCGTATAGCTTTTGGTGTCAATTCCTAAGAGATGTAGAAGAGTTGGCAGAGCATCCACTTCGCCTCCGTAAGTTTCATTAATCCCACCTTCTGTATAGCCAGGAATATGAATCATATACGGTACACGCTGCAACATTGCATTGTCATAGTCTGTCCATGTTTCAGAATTTTTTCCAAGAAGTGGTGCTAAGCTGGTATTACGTGAATTTGAGATACCATAGTGATCGCCATACATGATGATGATAGACTTTTCATAGAGTCCAGATGCTTTCAGATAGTCAAAGAAAGCGTGTAGCGCAGAATCTAGATAGTTGGCTGTTGAAAAGTAACCATTGATGGTTTCATCGTTTGTCTTAGCAAGTGGGAAGCCTTTTTCCTTAGCATCACCATCAAGACTGGTATATGGGAAGTGGTTACTAACCGTAATGAACTTAGCATAAAACGGCTGTTGCATATGTTCTAGGTACTTGATAGAGTCTTTAAACATGTATTTGTCATTAAGACCATATTGAAAAGAGTTTTTCTTGGTTAGTTTTGAAAGATAGCTAGAGTCAAAGAAATAGTTATATCCCCATTGCTTATAAGCATTGTTACGATTCCAAAAAGTTCCTACATTTCCATGAAAAACAGCGCTTGTATAGCCACCGTTTTGTGCTAAGATATTTGGCGTGGCAAATTGGGTGTTTTCCCCACCATAATTGACCATAAAAGAGCCACTGCTTAGCCCAAAGAGGGAATTTTCCATCAATGTCTCAGCGTCAGAGGTTTTTCCTGCCTTAACTTGGTGGAAGAAATTAGAAAAAGCAATCGTTTCGTTTGAGTGATAGAGTGAGTTGATAAAAGGAGTTACCTCATATTCTTTATCATCAACCTTGAGCTTGTAATCAATCAAAAATTGTTGGAAACTTTCTAGATGAATAACAATAACATTACGTCCTTTAGCAATGCCATAATATTTAGGATTAGGTGCTGCGTAATGCTTTGCAACGTAAGCTTTGGCTTGTTTGAGCTCTTTAGCAGTTGATTGGCTCCGCTCTTTTTGTGCTTGGTAGGTCTGATTACCACTGTAAGCAGTAAACATCGGAAGACCTAAGGCACGAACCAAGTAGACGTTTGAGAAACTTCTCGTTAAAAGCTCAGGGCGATCAATTTCTGCTAAAAAGAGATTAACCGAAAAGAGCATACCAGAGAGTGCCGTAACAGCAAAGCTCGCACGTTTATTGAAAGGGCGCTGATCTGTTTGGATTTTCTTAGTAGCAAACAGAGCGATTAAAATGATATAGTCTAAGATATAGATAATATCGGTGATGCGCATCAGATTGAGTGCAGAATCTCCCAGTCCCGTCGATGTTTTAGAGCTTGCTAACATAGCGTTAACTGTCAAGAAATCTGAAAATTCCCTGTAATAGATGGCATTAGCAATTAGCAGAAGATTGAGCAAGGTGTATATAATCCATGTTGCGGTGTAGAAAATCTTTGTTTTCTTTACATAAAGAGACAACCCTACAAAGAGTAGAGTTAGTGGAATAGGATTGAAAATGGATAAGAGAACTTGGTAAATATTTTCAAGTCCTAAACTAAAATCAGTGTGATAAGCCCACATCGTCTTTAGCCAATAACATAGGACTAGTGTCAAAACAAATCCTAGACGTGTACTTAAAACTCCGAAAAGTGTTTCTTTTATTTTTTTCAAAATAGGAACATCCTTATGCTATCAATTTCCTAAAGTTAAAATCTCAAACATGATTATAACATATTTTTGAGAAAGTTATCATTTGAAATTGTAAATTAGGTGGGAAAATAGTGGAATTTTTGTTATAATAGAAAGCATGAGTAAACTATTTGTCGATGCTAGTGTGCAAAAAAAGATTGCAAACGGCGTCCAGCTTCTTGATAAACACGATATAGCTAATCATTCGTTAGCCAATCAGTTGGTCTTTCTTTATTCATCGTCTGCTTTTTTGGGAACAGCTTATTTATCTGAACAGCATAAAGGCATGGGGTGGTTTTTATCGCCAAAAGCGATAAAACTTGATGTAGCCTATTTTGTAGAGTTGTTTGAAGCAGCTCGAAAGAAGCGACATTCTTATGAAAACGATACTCAAACAACTGCTTATCGTCTTTTTAATCAAGATGGTGATAACTTTGGTGGCTTGACAATTGATCGCTATGGAGATTATGCTTTGTTTTCTTGGTACAATGTCTTTGTTTATGAAAACAGACAGGTTATTATCAAAGCTTTTCAATTGGTTTTTCCCGATCTTGTTGGGGCTTATGAAAAAATTCGCTTTAGAGGACTTGACTACGAGAGCGCTCATCTTTATGGACAGGAAGCACCTGAGACTTTCACGATTTTAGAAAATGGTGTAGCTTATAGTGTTTTTCTCAACGAAGGACTTATGACGGGTATCTTTCTTGATCAGCACGAGGTTCGAGCTAACTTGATTGATGGTCTTGCGATGGGAAAACGTCTGCTTAATATGTTTTCTTATACGGCCGCTTTTTCTGTGGCGGCAGCCATGGGTGGTGCGTATGAGACAACATCTGTTGATCTTGCTAGACGTTCTCGTGACTTATCGAAAGCGCATTTTTTAGCAAATGGTCTTACTTTAGAAAATCATCGGTTTGTGGTGATGGATGCTTTTGATTACTTTAAATACGCCCAAAGAAAAGGACTGTGTTTTGATGTGATTATCCTTGATCCGCCAAGCTTTGCGCACAATAAAAAGCAAACGTTTTCTGTCGCTAAAGATTATCACAAATTGGTTTTCCAAGCTTTAGGGGTGTTAGCACCAAAGGGGTTATTGATTGCCTCTACAAACGCAGCAAATGTCAGTCAAGTACAATTTAAAAAGCAATTGGAAAAAGGTTTTGGAGATATCAGACATACTTATTTAGATTTTAAGACTTTGCCTGCTGATTTTGTTAGCAATAAAGCAGACAGAAAAAGCCAGTATTTAAAAGTCTTTACAGTGGAGGTTGAGCAATGAAAATAGTAGTACCTATAATGCCCCGTAGTTTGGAAGAAGCTCAGACCATTGATGTATCTCGCTTTCAAGGTGTTGATATTATAGAGTGGCGTGCAGATATGTTATCAAAAGATGAGATTGTGGCAGTTGCCCCAGCTATTTTTGAAAAGTTTGCTGGTCATGAAATTATTTTTACCATAAGAACTAGCAAAGAAGGAGGGCATCTCACACTCACAAGTGAGGAATATATAGAATTGATTCGTGAGATTGATACTATTTATCATCCTGATTATATTGATTTTGAATATTACTCTCATAAGGAAGTTTTCCAACAGATGCTTGATTTTTCAAATCTTGTGCTTTCTTATCATAACTTTGAGAAAATGCCAGAGAATATCATGGAAATTTTTTCAGAGTTGACCTCACTTACTCCTCGTATGGTAAAGATTGCCATTATGCCAAAGACAGAGCAGGAAGTGCTTGATTTGATGAATTATACACGTGGTTTTAAGAGTATTAACCCAGAACAGGAGTTTGCGACTATGTCTATGGGAAAATTGGGGCGTATTTCTCGTTTAGCGGCTGATTTAGCAGGCTCTAGTTGGACTTTTGCAAGCCTTGACCAACCCAGTGCGCCTGGGCAAATTTCTCTTAATAATATGAAAGTTATTCAGGAGGTATTAAATGAAGATTGATGGTCATACTCGTCTAGCAGCGGTTGTAGCAAGACCGATAAAACATTCGATTTCACCTTTTATTCATAATTATGCTTTTGACAAGACTGGTATCAACGGTGTTTACGTTGCTTGGGATGTTCCTGAAGAAGATGTTGTAGCTAGCCTAGATAATATCAAGCGCTACGACATGTTTGGAGTGAACGTTTCTATGCCTTATAAACAAACGGTTCTGCCTTATATGGACGAGCTAACAGAGTCCGCTCGGTTGATTGGTGCGGTCAATACAGTCATCAATCGTGATGGTCGGTTGATCGGTCATAATACAGATGGTATTGGCTTTTTTAGAAGTTTATCGACTTTTGCAGACTTTGATGTAAGAGACAAAACGATGACTATTTTAGGTGGAGGCGGTGCGGCTACAGCGATTATTGCACAGGCTGCTCTTAATGCTGCTAAAAAAGTAACCATTTTTAATCAAACATCTTTCTTAGAAAAAACGCAATCCTATGCTCAAATGATTGCAGAAAAAACTGGCGTATTGCTTGAGGTTTTACCAATTGAAGACCTTGATATGATTGAAGAAAAAACAGCTCAATCGCAACTTTTGGTCAATGCCACTAGTGTTGGTATGGATGGTAAATCTATGATTGTCAAATCTGACATGACTTTCCCAGCTAATCTTTTGGTTGCTGACGTCATCTATCAGCCGTTTGAAACACCCTTTTTAGCTTATGCTAGAAAAAAAGGACTAACTGCCCTTAATGGTTTAGGTATGCTTCTTTTTCAAGCAGCAGAAGCTTATGAAGCTTGGACAGATGTTACAATGCCGACTAAAGATATCTGGAAAGCACTGACCGAAACTTACGATGTACACTAATCCTTTAGAACTAGGAGGAATAAGATGCTCTTACATGTTGATTTACCACAGAGTCCGTATGATATTGTTATTGAGCATGGCAGTCTGTTAAGAGTGGGACAATGGGTTAAGAGTCTTTGGAAACCACAAAAAATAGTCATTATTACAGACAACCATGTCGGACGTCTCTATGCTGAAAAAGTTAAGTTGAGTCTAGAAGATTCAGGATTTGAGGTAGCTGTTTTTGATTTTTTAGAGGGTGAGGCTCGTAAAAATTTAACGACAGTTAATAAAGCCTATGAATTTCTTACAAAGACAGGTATGACTAGAAGTGATGGTATTGTGGCGCTTGGTGGTGGCGTAGTTGGTGATCTTGCAGGCTTTGTAGCTTCTACTTATATGCGTGGTATTCACTTCCTTCAAGTTCCAACTAGTTTGACTGCACAAGTGGACTCATCTATTGGTGGTAAGACTGGAGTTAATACACCATATGCTAAAAATATGGTAGGGACTTTTACACAACCAGACGGTGTATTGATTGATCCTGACACACTTCAAACTCTTGGAAAACGTGAGTTGATTGAAGGAATGGGCGAAGTCATTAAGTATGGTTTGATTAATGATACTGAATTATGGGATGAATTGAAACGTATGGATGGTTCTATCGATAGTATCCTTGAGCATGCAGAGAGTATTATTTACCGCTCTTGTAATGTTAAACGTAAAGTCGTTGTAGAGGATGAGCTTGATAACGGTGTTCGTCTATATCTTAACTTTGGGCACACCATCGGGCATGCTATTGAAGCAACAGCAGGTTATGGTCAGGTTATGCACGGTGAGGCTGTAGCAATTGGCATGGTTCAGATGGCACGTGTAGCGGAGAAAAAAGGCTTGATGCCACAGGGGATGACAAAATCTATTTGTACGATGTGTGAAAAGTTTGGACTACCGATAAGCTATGATCCTTGGGATATTGAGATTCTCTATACAGCTTTGACACATGATAAAAAAGCACGAGGTAAAACCATAAAAACAGTTATCGTACCTGAGTTAGGACGTGCAGCAATCCATCAGATTCCACTAGAAGAGATGAAAGAATATTTGGAGAGATAACATGAGATATTTAACGGCAGGTGAGTCACATGGTCCACGCTTGAGTGCTATCATTGAAGGAATTCCGTCTGGACTTTCCTTGAGTGCTTCTGATATTAACAGTGACTTAAAGCGTCGTCAAGGAGGTTATGGACGTGGAGGACGTATGAAAATAGAGTCTGATCAGGTTGAAATCACCTCTGGTGTTCGTCATGGTAAGACAACAGGAGCTCCTATTACCCTTCATGTCATCAATCGTGATCATCAAAAATGGCTAGATATCATGGCAGTTGAAGATGTAAAAGATAACCTTAAAAGTAAACGTAAAATCACCCATCCACGTCCAGGACATGCAGATTTAGTTGGAGGAATGAAGTATCGTTTTGAGGATTTGCGCAATTCTCTAGAGCGTTCTTCTGCTCGAGAAACCACTATGCGAGTTGCCGTTGGTGCAGTTGCTAAGCGTATTTTAGCAGAATTAGATATTGAAATTGCGAATCATGTAGTCGTTTTTGGAGGTAAGGAGATTGATGTTCCAGACAATCTAAGTGTAGCAGAGATTAAAAATCGTGCTAGCCAATCAGAGATTTCTATTGTCAATCAAGATCGTGAACAAGAAATTAAAGACTATATTGACCAAATAAAAAGAGATGGCGATACTATCGGTGGTGTTATTGAAACAGTAGTTGGTGGTGTCCCAGCTGGTCTAGGATCTTATGTGCAATGGGATAAAAAGTTAGACGGCAAACTTGCTCAAGCAGTTGTCTCTATCAATGCTTTTAAGGGTGTTGAGTTTGGCGTTGGCTTTGAGGCTGGCTATCTTAAAGGAAGCCAAGTCATGGATGAAATTTTGTGGGATAAAAAGGAAGGCTATACACGTCGTACCAATAATCTTGGCGGTTTTGAAGGTGGAATGACAAATGGACAACCACTTATTATTCGTGGTGTTATGAAGCCAATACCAACATTGTATAAACCGTTGATGTCTGTTGATATTGAGACGCATGAACCTTATAAAGCAACGGTTGAGCGCTCAGATCCAACAGCACTACCAGCAGCAGGAGTTGTTATGGAGTCTGTTGTTGCAACTGTTCTTGTCACAGAGATTTTAGAGAAGTTTTCGTCAGACAATATGGAGGATTTGAAAGTAGCTGTAAGTGATTACCGCACTTATCTAAAAAATTTTTAATTTAAATGAAAAACAAGGAGGTAGTATGGATCATAAAGTCATTTATGTGGCAGGCTTGGGACTTATTGGAAGCTCTGTAGCACTTGGAATAAAGCGTGATCATCCTGACTATACTATCTTAGGTTACAATCGTTCGGAAAAGTCACGTCAAATTGCCCTTGAGCGTGGAATTGCAGATGAGGTGACAGATGATTTCACGAGTTTTGCACCTTTAGCAGATGTTATCATCTTAGCTGTTCCCATCAAGCAAACTATCGCTTTTATAGAGGAGTTGTCACGTCTTTCTCTCAAGAAGAATGTTCTTATTACAGATGCTGGTTCAACTAAATTTGAGATTGTCAAAGCAGCGGAACACAATTTCAGACATCAGCCCATTCGTTTTGTTGGCTCTCATCCTATGGCAGGTAGCCATAAGTCAGGCGCTATCGCTGCAGATGTCAATCTTTTTGAAAATGCTTACTATATCCTTACTCCTACCTCGCTTACGACAGAGGAAACTATTGAGGAACTCAAAGGGGATTTATCAGGATTACGTGCACGTTTTATTACGATTGATGCAGCAGAGCATGATCGTGTTACTAGTCAAATCTCTCATTTTCCACACGTTATTGCGGCCAGTCTCATGGAGCAGGCAGGTGAATATGCTAAAGAGCATGAGATGACCAATCATTTTGCAGCAGGTGGATTTAGAGATATGACGCGTATTGCAGAGAGTGAGGCTGGCATGTGGGCTAGCATTCTTTTGACTAATAAAGAGTCTGTCTTAGACCGTATTGAGGATTTTAAGCAGCGTTTAGATAGTGTCGCAGATAAGATAAAAAATCAAGATGTTGATGGTATTTGGCAGTATTTTAGTCATGCTAAGACCATTCGTCAAGAAATGGAAATTCACAAACGTGGAGGTTTGGACAGTTTCTACGATATTTTTATCAACATTCCTGATGAGGAGGATGTCATTCTTACGATTTTGGAATTGTTACGTGGGACATCTTTGGTTAATCTTCGTATCAATGAGAAGAATCGTGATGATATTCATGGAATCTTGCAGATTTCTTTTAAAAATGCTAAAGATCAAGCCCATGCTCAAAAGGTCATTGAAAGACACACACACTATAAGGTAATGATTCAATAATATTTTAGGAGGTTTCTATGTCTAATATTTATGATGTTGCTAATCAGCTAGAGCGTGAGTTACGTCAACTACCAGAATATAAGGCTGTCTTAGAAGCTAAATTAGCTATTGCTGATAATAGTGATGCAAAGAACTTGTGGGAGGAATTTACGAAAGTACAGTCCCATCTTCAAACGGTAGTGCAGTCTGGCCAAACACCGACTCAAAAAGAACAAGAAAACTATAAAGCACTTCTTGAGAGTTTTGATAATAATGCACAACTAAAAGCCTATCTCAATGCGCAACAGCGATTATCCGTTTATGTTGCAGATATTGAAAAAATCATTTTTGCCCCTTTGCAAGAGTTACAATAAGCAAAAGTAACACCTTTTAAGATGTTGCTTTTTGTAAATATAACTGTCATAGCAAAAAATTGTGCACTATCTATTTTTGTGTTAAATTAGAACGAAAGCAAAAAGAATGAGGAAAATTATGGTAAAACAATATGATTATATCGTTATCGGTGGTGGTAGTGCTGGGAGTGGAACCGCTAATCGTGCAGCTATGTATGGTGCTAAGGTACTCTTGATTGAAGGTGGGCAGATTGGGGGAACATGTGTTAATGTGGGATGTGTACCTAAAAAAATCATGTGGTATGCAACTCAAATATCTGAGTCGTTTCACAAATACGCTAGTGATTATGGTTATGATATAAAGAGCAGTCTGTTTTCTTTTAGTAAACTAAAAGAAAGTAGAGATAGTTATGTCACACGGGCTAGACAGTCTTATGCAAACAATTTCAAACGTAATGGTGTTGAGAGGCTTGATGGTTTTGCGACTTTTGTGGATAATCATACGGTGAGTGTTAGTGGTGAACTCTACACTGCTCCACACATCACCATCGCTACAGGAGGGCATCCACTCTATCCCAATATTTCAGGAAGTGATCTAGGTGAGATATCTGATGATTTCTTTAATTGGGAGAGTTTGCCGCACTCTGTTCTTATTGTCGGAGCTGGTTATATTGCAGCGGAGCTAGCTGGTGTTTTAAATGAACTGGGTGTCAAAACAGTTCTTGCCTACCGTAGAGAGCGTATATTACGTGACTTTGATAGTATGTTGTCCAAACAGATTATGTCTGAAATGGAGAGTTCTGGCATTACCCTGTATCCAACATGTATCCCTAAATCTTTGAGGCAAACGGAGCGTGGCACTCTCTTGTTTGAAGCAGAAAATGGCGAGACCATCGAAGTAGAGCGTGTGATTTGGGCGATTGGTCGTGGGGCAAATACACAAAATATTGGACTTGAAAATACTGATATCAAGCTGACAAAAGATGGTTATATCAAAACAGATGACTATGAAAATACTTCTGTTTCTGGTGTTTATGCTATTGGAGATGTTAATGGTAAGATTGCTTTGACTCCGGTTGCCATTGCTGCAGGTCGTAAACTCTCAGAGCGACTTTTTAACCATAAAACTAATGAAAAGTTAGATTACACCAATGTTCCTTCTGTGATTTTTACGCATCCTGCGATTGGGACGGTCGGCTTATCAGAAGAAAAAGCGGTAGAAATGTATGGCAAGGATAATATCAATATTTATACCTCAAGCTTTGCCTCTATGTATACCGCTGTGACTGATAATCGTCAGTTGGTGAAGATGAAATTAGTGACATTTGGAAAAGATGAAAAAGTTATAGGACTTCATGCCATTGGTTATGGTGTTGATGAGATGATTCAAGGTTTTGCAGTCGCTATTAAAATGGGTGCTACAAAGAAAGATTTTGACAATACCATCGCTATTCATCCAACTGGGGCAGAAGAATTTGTCACTATGCGTTAAAGAAAAGAGCTGGATAAGTCTAGCTCTTTTTTGATTTAAAAAAATACTCTCTTATTTCAGAGATAAAATAAAGTGAGCCTGTCATGACGTAAAGTGTATTAGGGTTATATTGCGCTTTTTGAAACCACTCTTTAAAGTTAGTTACTCTAGGATAATATTTTGGATAATTCTCTAGTGATTCAGCTTCGTAAAAAGAAAAGCTAGTGACTGATACACTGTAATCTGAAAGAAGGTTAAGTAGCTTTGCGAGAGGTTTTCTGCGAAGCCCTGCAAAGAGAATAGCAACAGAGCGATTTGGATATTGGCTAGCCAGCCAGTCACGCAAGCTTTTGATACCACCTTCATTATGTGCTCCATCAATAACCAAATTATCAAGCAGCCATTCTGTTCGTCCCTTAACCTGTACTTGACTTAGAGCTTTAGGATAGAGATAAAGGTTGAGTTTTGGGAAATGTTTTTTTAAGATAAGTGACGTCATGATAGCCAATCCAGCATTGTTTTGCTGATGCTGACCTGCCATAGAGAGTGTGATATGGTTTAAGGATAAGTCGTGATAAAGAAAGTCAAAAGAGTATTGATGTCGTATTAACTGAAAGTCTTGTCCTAGCTCAAAAGTAGATGAGTGCAATTCTTTAGCTTTATCATAGAAAACATCTCTAGCTTCTTTTGGGAGATTACCAAAAATCAAAGGTACATAATCATCTAAGACACCAACTTTTTGTTTTGCGATTTGAGCTAAGCTAGTCCCTAATATTTCTGTATGCTCAAAGCTAATGGATGGACAAACAACAGCTTGTGCGATAAAACAGTTAGTGGCGTCATGTAATCCGCCAATCCCTGCTTCAACGATAGCAAGATCAACCTTTTCTTTAGCAAAATAAGCAAACATCAAAGCAGTAATCAGCTCAAACTCCGTTACTCGATCGTAGCATCTTTCTATATTTTTTAAATGTGGTTTTATCTCTTTACACAGTTTTTCAAGATCATTATCAGCAATAGGTAAACCATCAATTGCTATGCGCTCGTTGAAGTGAGTGATATAAGGTGAGGTGAAAGTACCACACCGATATCCACTAGTGGTAAAGAGTGCCTGTAAGTAAGCGGTGGTTGAGCCCTTACCATTTGTTCCAACAACATGAATGAGGGGCATTTGTTTTTGAGGATTGCCCATAAAAGATAGTAGAGTGAGTAGGCGCTTTTTATCAGGACGTCGTCCATTTGCTTTATAGGAATGAATCCAGTTAAGTGTATCTGTTATCATAAGTTTTAATAATCAAAAAATGCTGAAAAACCATTTGATGATTCAAATGGTTTAAGTTTAAGAGTTCGCTGTACCTGCGGTGCTGTCATCTACATCAGAAGTTGTTGTACTTGGTACAGTCGCATCGTTACTACTTGCTTGAGATGCAGACGAACTGACAGTTGCATCACTAGATGCCGTTGTATTATCTGAGGTGTAGGTTTGTTTGTCTTCGTCATCTGTGACGTGATTATTGGTTGTAGCACTGCTAGAAGATGTGTTTGTATTGCTGTTAGCATCTTTTTCTTTGATAATGACAGTCTTAGTGGTTGACGTACCACTAGAAGATTTTGCTTTTGAGTTGTTTATAGCATTGTTAATCGTAATACCTGCAACAATAATACTCAAAATACTACCGATAAGTGCTACAGTTTTTTGAAGTGCTGAAAATCCGGTCTTGATATGTTTTGCTGGTTTTTTGAGAGATTGAGTAGTTCTTTTTGTGTTTTTATTTTGTCTTGAATAATGTTCTGACATGAGAAGATACTCCTTTAAGACTGAGAGGCCAGTCAAGATAATTTTGAAAATAATCCTTAACTTTCAATGATAAGAGAAAGTCTATTTTCATTATATGATTTTTCGATAAAAAAAGCGATCAAAAACTTCATTTTAAAATGCTGACCGCAGTCTCAGGATATGTTATAATGATAAGGATTAACGAGTTTGACTCGCAAAAGATTTACATCGAGAAGAGATAAAAAATGATATATTTTGATAATGCTGCAACGACACGTCCCTATGATGAGGTTTTAAGAACTTATCAAGAGGTAGCAACGAAAATTTTTGGCAATCCTTCGAGCCTTCATCACTTAGGAAGTAATGCGACTCGTATCCTTGAGGCGAGTCGCAAGCAAGTAGCGGATTTACTTGGTGTGTCATATCATGAAATTTTTTTCACATCAGGTGGTACTGAGAGTGATAACTGGGCGCTAAAAGGGGTGGCGTTTGAAAAAGAGCGGTATGGGCGTCATATTATCGTGTCAGATATTGAACATCCAGCAATCAAGGAATCTGCTAAATGGCTTAGTGAACATGGATTTTTGGTGGACTATGCACCAGTGGATAGTCGTGGGTTTGTTGATGTAGCGGCATTGGCTGAACTCATCACACCGGAGACTATTCTCGTATCTGTCATGGCGGTCAATAATGAGGTTGGCTCTATTCAACCTATAAAAGCAATTTCAGAGGTTTTGGATGATAAACCAACTGTTACTTTTCACGTAGATGCTGTGCAGGCTATCGGCAAGATTCCTGTTAGTTGGTATCTCACCAGTCGTGTGGACTTGGCGTCATTTTCATCACATAAGTTCCATGGTGTACGTGGCGTTGGGATTCTTTATAAAAAAGAAGGTAAACGCCTTGCTCCGCTTCTTACAGGCGGTGGGCAAGAACATCATCTAAGATCAACGACAGAAAATGTTGCAGGTATTGCAGCTAGTGCACGTGCACTGCGTATGGTATTTGATAAGGAAGAAATTGCTCTTGCTAAGATTTCTAAGATGAAGCAGGTGCTTCTCCAAGCGTTAGGAGAGTTTGATGGTGTGCATCTTTTTTCAGGCAATCAAGACTTTGCCCCTAATATCATCACTTTTGGACTCAAAGGGGTACGTGGTGAAGTTATTGTGCATGCTTTTGAAGAGCATGATATCTACGTCTCAACAACTTCTGCTTGCTCCTCAAAAGCAGGCAGACCAGCGGGTACTCTGATGGCTATGGGAGTGCCACAAAAAGAAGCTCAAACAGCAATTCGTATCAGTTTAGACGATGATAATGATATGAGTCAAGTAGAGCAATTTTTGACGATTTTTAAACATATTTATACGAAAACACAGAAAGTTAGAAAGTAGTATGCAGTATTCTGAAATTATGATACGCTACGGCGAATTATCAACCAAGGGTAAAAACCGTATGCGCTTTATTAATAAACTTAAAAGCAATATGAAACATGTTTTATCTGTTTATCCAGATGTGACCGTACAAGCTGAACGTGACCGAGCTCATATTTACCTTAATGGTACAAACTATCAGCCAGTAGCAGAGTCGATTGAGCAGATTTTTGGAATTCAAGCTTTTTCACCTGTTTATAGGGTGGAAAAGACGGTATCAGCTATCAAAAAGGCAGTTCAAGATGTCATGTTATCTATTTATCAAGAGGGGATGACCTTTAAAATTACAGGAAAGCGTAGCGATCATACCTTCGAGCTAGATAGTCGTGAGCTCAATCAAATCATGGGAAATGCTGTTTTTGATGTTTTGCCACAGATAAAAGCACAAATGAAACAGCCTGACATCAACCTTAAGATTGAAATTCGAGAAGAAGCGGCTTATCTTTCTTATGAAAATGTTAAGGGAGCAGGTGGTCTTCCAGTAGGAACGGCTGGGCGTGGTATGTTGATGTTGTCCGGTGGCATTGATTCTCCTGTTGCAGGATATCTTGCGTTAAAACGTGGGGTCGATATTGAAGCTGTGCATTTCGCTAGTCCTCCCTACACCAGCCCAGGTGCGCTAAAAAAAGCGCAAGAACTCACTCGTAAGTTGACTAAATTTGGTGGGAATATCCAATTTATTGAAGTACCATTTACTGAGATTCAAGAGGAAATTAAAGACAAAGTCCCTGAAGCGTATCTTATGACCCTGACACGTCGTTTTATGATGCGTATTACAGATCGTATCAGACAAGAGCGTGGTGGTCTTGTGATTATCAATGGTGAGAGCTTAGGACAAGTTGCCAGTCAAACTTTGGAATCTATGCAAGCCATCAATGCTGTAACAACAACGCCTGTTATCCGTCCAGTAGTGACCATGGATAAGCTTGAGATTATTAATATTGCTCAAAAAATAGACACTTTCGACCTTTCGATACAACCGTTTGAGGACTGTTGTACGATTTTTGCACCTGATCGTCCAAAAACGAATCCTAAAATTAAAAATGTGGAGCAATATGAAGCACGCTTGGATATTGAGGGGCTTGTTAATCGAGCTGTTTCAGGCATTAAAATCATAGAAATCACACCACAAGCTACCGATGATGCGCTTGATGAATTGATTGATGATTTACTATAATGTAGACAAAAAAGCTTGGAAAAACACCAAGCTTTTTTACAATTCATAAGGTAACAAGATAGTCTCAATTCCGCTTTCGTCGATTAGATAGATAGTGCGAGGAAAGAAAGGATCAAAAGTGACCATATAGTCAAAAACAATACTGATGTTGCTATTATCATCAACGTATTGAATAGAGAGTTTGTTTCCATTTTTAATCAAGTGGAAAGTCAATTGTTCATCAAGTGATACCACACCCTTTAAATAATTATCCAAAATATCCCAAATCGTATTAATCAAATCATGTGATAATGATGTCGCAACCCCAAAACTCGTATAGCGTTCACGTGTATTATCAAATGCCATAAGTCCCTCCTTTTAAAATAATAAAGAGACTGAGATATCTCTCTAGCCTCTTTGTCAACTTTAACGATTCTTCAGTCCAAGATAACGTTTGTACCAAATGTTGATGTAGGCTGAAGAAAATGGTCCTTTTTGGTTGTTAATCCAATCCACTAAGATTTTGACATTTTCCTTTAAGATGTAATCAATATCTGCTGAGTATCCCATCTTGCGTTTGTGAGATTCATATTCATCTACATCTAGCAATTTTTTCTCACCATCTGCAAAAACCTTGACATCAAGATCATAATCTATATACTTGAGAGCCTCCTCATCAAGAAGATAAGGACTAGCCAAGTTGCAGTAGTAGGAAATCCCATTATCTCGTATCATGGCAACAATATTGAACCAATACTTCTTGTGAAAGTAAACGATAGCAGGTTCACGCGTTACCCAACGCCTGCTATCACTTTCGGTGACTAGAGTATGGTCATTAACACCGATGAGAGCATTTTCTGTTGTTTTTAGTACCATCGTATCGCGCCATGTGCGGTGCAAACTGCTATCATGTTTATAACTTTGAATTGTAATAAAGTCGCCTTCCTTGGGTAATTTCATGGCTTACCAACTTTCTACAATTAAAACTTATCCTCTATAGTCTACCATAATTTGACAAAAATCGCACCTTTGAGAGCATGATTATCAGAGATTTCTTAAAGATTATAGCAGATACTGATTAATAATCTCTCAGATGGCATTTGATGTCTGCGTAATCGTAGCCTTTTCGCATGAGTGCTTGAATGAGACGTTGTTTGAGCTCATAGCCGTCATAACGTCTGCTATACTTACGATGGAGTTTGTAGAGATCTCGCTCGATAAGTGTTATTTCTTGGCTTTCATCTCGCTCAAGATCTAAGTTATCGACAGCTTTTTTAGCTTCTTGATAAGAAAAACCTTTGGTGGTTAAGCTCTGCTTAATTTTTGTCTTGAGTGCATTTACCGGTAGTTTGTCCTGATATTTTTTGACCAGTTTTGTAGCGACTTTTTCGAGTACTGGGCTGAAATCTCTATCTGTCAAGGCTTCTTCGATAATAGATTGATGAATTCCTTTTTGCTTTAGTTTTTGCTGGAGGACATATGCCCCCTTATCACCAGATGTTAATCTTTGTTCAATAAAAGTATTGGCATATCTAGCATCGTTAAGCCAATTTTCTTCCTTAAGATTGTTGATAACTTTGGTAATGACGCCTTCATCAACCTTGTACTTGAGCAAGTAATCACGAGTCTCCTTTTCAGTACGGGGTCTGAAAGACAGAGCATGGAGAGCTAGATTTTTACCGTAGGAAAATTGTGCAAAGTCCTTGATATGTTCTAATTCATCTTGACTGATAACTTTTTCCTTACTAAGAAAAAAACGAACAACGGTGTCTTCGGTGATGTAGAGACGTTCAGTATCATCTAATTCTAGGAGGTAGAGTCGTTTCTTTTTTTCAAGCTTTGTAATCTTCATATGAGTCCTTTAAAACGATTTCTTGTCTTTATTTTAACACAAATTGTCCAATTTCTCATTGTCTAGCAATGTGGAATGATAACTCCTGTGTCTCGAATAGTTTTTTGAAGCGCCAATGAATTAGATGACAATGTGATAAATCTCTTTAGAGCTACTTCTTTTATTGAATTAAATGGCACGTTAATTTCCGACAGTGTTAAGGGATTAAAGATTTTTGCATTAAGTATATCAGAGGTTGTTGAATTATTGAAATGTATTAGGCAAGAAAAAATCTTTTTAGCTGTTAATAATCATTATAAAGACTCAATTCGTCAAATCTTAAATTGTTGGAGAGATGAAATTTTAGCAGAGATTTTCTAAATATTACCATAAAAATTGTAGATATTGAATTAATGTGAAATATAAATTAGATGGAAACCTCAAAATAGATAAAATTAAAGAGATGTCTTGAAAAAGATTAGATTATTTTAAATAAGTGTGATAAACATTTAGAAAGGCATTCGAAATGAAAATACACTTTTCCTCGATTCAAAGTTCTAAAGATAGGCTTACTAGCTTATAGGAATGATTGTTTATATATGATAATTGGACTGCTGGGTGATGTGTGGTATAATGGCAGTATGAATGTAAAGGTAAAGCAAAGAATTCCGCTAAAAATTAAGCGGATGGGAATTAATGGAGAGGGAATCGGTTTTTACAAAAAGACTCTCGTTTTTGTGGAGGGTGCTCTGGCAGGAGAGGATGTTTATTGTCAGATTACAGATGTCAAACGTAATTTTGCTCAAGCACGTCTCTTGACGATTAACAAATCTTCCCCTTATCGTGTGCAACCATCTTGCTCGATTTATGAAATTTGTGGTGGTTGTCAGATTATGCATTTGCGCTATGATCAGCAGCTTGTTTATAAGGATGATGTCATTAGACAAGCGATGAAAAAATTTAAACCTCAGGGTTATGAGTTGTATGACATTCGTCCAACGATTGGAATGGATAATCCTTGGCATTATCGTGCCAAGTTGCAGTTTCAGACGCGCTATTTTGGAGGTAGTGTCAAATCAGGTCTTTATCAGCAGGATTCTCACCGCTTGGTTTCATTAACGGATTGTTTAGTGCAAGATGAGTTGACACAGGCTATTGTCAATCGTATTACGCAACTCTTGGATAAGTACCACCTTCCGATTTACAATGAACGTAAGATTGCTGGAATACGCACGGTCATGATACGAAAGGGGCAAGCAAGCAATCACATTCAGTTGATTTTTATCACAAGTAAGATTCTTGATCTAGACGATGTTATTGCAGAATTGACTCAAAAATTCCCTCAGATAAAAACGGTAGCTTTCAATCTAAATACCAGCAAGTCAAGCGCTATTTATGGGGATAAGACCACCATTCTTTGGGGAGAAGAAACAATCACAGAAGAAGTGTTGCATTACAGTTTTGAATTATCACCGAGAGCTTTTTATCAGCTCAACCCCAAGCAGACTAATCGTCTCTATAGCGAGGTCGCTAAAGCCCTTGATATCTCACCTAGTGATCGGCTGATTGATGCCTATTGTGGTGTGGGAACAATTGGTTTTATTTTTGCAGACAAGGTAGCAGAAGTTCGAGGAATGGACATTATCCCAGAGGCGATTGCTGATGCTAAGGAAAATGCTAAAAAGTTAGGTTTTAAAAATACTTTTTATGAAGTAGGCAAAGCAGAGGAAATAATTGCTCACTGGTATCAAATGGGCTACTGTGCAAATGCGTTAATCGTGGATCCGCCACGGACAGGACTAGATGATAAACTGCTCAAAACTATTTTAGATATTCAACCTGAAAAAATGGTCTATGTCTCCTGTAATGCTTCAACACTTGCGCGTGATCTTGTAACATTAGCAACTGTTTATAAGATTGACTATATTCAGTCTGTAGATATGTTTCCTCATACTGCTAGGGTTGAGGCTGTAGTGAAACTACAAAAAAGGAATGAAGATAAGAATGAATAAACCATTTTGTGTAAGAATGGAGATTTACATAAAATAATCGGTGGAGTTGTTATTTTTAATCGATGATAAATTGGGTGAAAAATAATAGATGAGGAGAATAAAGAAAAAGTATTTTCCTTTTTTATTTTTAAGCGAAATGCTAAAAATTTTGTCAAGATTTTTTGAAATAGTGGTATAATATTTACTTGAAAGCTTAGAGAGGAAAACAATGAAAAAATACAAGCAATTTTTTAAACAGAATATTGATTACGGTCTGTTGCTGCCAGTCTTTTTTTTGATTTTAATTGGCTTGATTGTCATCTATATAGCAACAACTAATGATTACCCAAAGACAGTAATATCCGTGATGGCGCAACAAGTTGTTTGGATTTTGCTTGGTGGAGGTCTGGCTTACTTAGTCATGATGTTTAAAACCTCTTTTTTATGGAAAGCAACACCATATCTTTATGTGTTAGGGCTTTTACTGATGATTCTTCCCTTGATTTTTTATAGTCAGTCTTTGGTAGCTTCGACTGGGGCGAAAAACTGGGTAACGATTGCTAATACCCCTTTATTTCAGCCCTCAGAGTTTATGAAAATTTCTTATATCTTAGTGATTGCAAGGGTGACAGTCTGGTGGCGTCCTAAGTTATTTGCATCAGACAATTTGAGAGATGACTGGTTGTTTCTTCTTTTTTATGGATTGGTAACTCTGCCTGTTATGATTTTGCTGGCTTTGCAAAAAGATTTAGGAACAGCGATAGTCTTTATGGCTATTTTAGCAGGTGTAGTCTTGCTCTCTGGAATTTCGAGTCGCATTTTAATTCCGATGATTATGGCAGTGTTAGTTATTGTCTCTGCTTTTTTGATTATTTTTCTCATTCCTGGAGGAAAGGAATTTCTCTACAAGATGGGAATGGACACCTATCAGATTAATCGCTTATCAGCATGGTTTGATCCTTTTAAATATTCTGAGAGCATTGCTTATCAGCAAACGCAGGGTATGATTTCCATCGGTAGCGGAGGAGCGTTTGGAAAAGGTTTTAATGTTTTAGATTTATCAGTTCCTGTACGCGAAAGTGATATGATTTTTACTGTGATTGCTGAGGATTTTGGATTTTTAGGTAGCAGTATCATTTTACTTCTCTATTTACTTCTTATTTACCGTATGCTTTTGGTTACCCTAAAGTCCAATAATCAGTTTTATACTTTTATCTCAACTGGTTTTATCATGATGATTAGTTTTCATATTTTTGAGAATATTGGAGCTGCGCTTGGTATTTTGCCACTGACTGGTATTCCTTTACCTTTTATTTCAAAAGGGGGAAGTTCTCTGATTAGTAATATGATTGGCATTGGATTGGTTCTTTCAATGAGTAATCAAAATCTTTTGAATGAGTATTATTACCAGAAAAAACATTAAAAAAGCTAGGAAAACCTAGCTTTTTTAATGTTTTACAAACTAAAATCAATAACTTTACGCCCTTGTATACGTCCGTGTTCCATATCCTCAAAGACTTGCGGAGCACTATCTATTGGGACTTTTTCAACCACAGGAACAACCAATCCCTGTGCACCAAAGGCAAAAGCTTCTTCTAAATCTTTACGTGTACCAACTAGTGAACCGACCACACGAATGCCATCAAGAACTGCTTTGACAATGCTTAATTCCATATATTCTGATGGGAGACCAACAGCAACAACCGTTCCGCCGGCACGTACGCTATCTACTGCCTGATTGAAAGCAACTTTAGAGACAGCAGAGACGACAACACCATGACACCCACCCGTTTTTTCTTGGATGTAGGCAGGGACATCTTTGATGTCATGCCCATTAACAATCAAATCAGCGCCCACTTCTTTGGCTAAATCAAGCTTGTCTTGATTGATATCAACAGCAACAACATGAGTATTAAAGACCTTTTTAGCGTATTGGACAGCGAGGTTTCCAAGTCCTCCAACGCCATAAACAGCTATCCATTGACCAGGAGCTGCACCAGATTCTTTAATGGCTTTATAGGTGGTGACACCAGCACAAGTGATGGAAGAAGCCTGTGCAGGATCTAAACCTTCAGGAACTTTGACAGCGTATTCAGCAGTTACTACAGCGTACTCGCTCATACCTCCATCGACACTGTAGCCGGCATTTTTGACAGAACGGCAAAGTGTTTCGCGTCCAGTCGTACAATATTCACAATGACCACATCCTTCAAAGAACCACGCAATAGAAACACGGTCACCTATTTTTAACGATGTGACTCCCTCACCGAGCTTTTCGACAATCCCAATGCCTTCGTGCCCTAAAATACGCCCTGGAACTTGACCAAAGTCACCATGTGCAACGTGCAAATCGGTGTGACAGACACCACAATATTCAACTTTGACCAAAGCTTCACCATAACCTATTTCAGGTATGTCGTGTTCGACAACCTCAACTCCAGTGCTGTTTGGGTTTACAACGACAGCTTTCATGATAATACCTCCTTATATAAACCACTTTGGAATCGCTTACAAATATATTGTATATCTTTTCACAAAGTTTGTCAACCTTTTTCTGTATTTCTTAAAGAAAAAGACACGTAAATTTTTGGGAAATTAGTATCGAAATCCACTATTTATATAAAATATGGTATAATAATAGGTATGTATTATGACGATTATATTTGGGATTTAGGTGGTACGCTATTAGATAACTATGAGTTGTCAACCCAAGCATTTATTGAAGCTTTAGCATCTTTTGGATTGAGTGCTTCTCATGATGAGGTCTATCGTTATCTTAAGCAATCTACTGCAGTAGCGATTGCTCATTTTATCCCAAAAGAAAACAAATTTTTGCAACTTTATAGGGAGAATGAAGCAAAGCGATTAGAGCATCCCATTTTGTTTTCAGGAGCCAAGGAATTGCTCACAAAGATTGTGGCTTCTGGTGGGCGCAATTTTTTAGTGTCACATCGTGATAAACAAGTTATCTCTTTACTTGAAAAGACGGGAATATCAGCTTATTTTACAGAAATAGTCACTTCTGAAAATGGTTTTGCTAGGAAACCCAGTCCTGAAAGTATGATTTATTTAAGAGAAAAATATCACATAACAAATGGTGTTATGATTGGTGATCGTAAGATTGACTGCCAAGCTGGAGAAGCGGCAGGTTTTGCGACTTTATTAGTTGATGGGAAAAAATCCTTAATGGAGATAGTAAGATAATGACAAAAGAAAAAATAGAAGAACGTGCACAAGAATATAACGCTAGCCAGATTCAAGTTTTAGAAGGACTAGAAGCTGTTCGTATGCGTCCAGGGATGTATATTGGTTCAACCTCGTCAGAAGGTTTACATCATCTTGTGTGGGAAATCGTGGACAACTCTATTGACGAGGCGTTAGCAGGTTTTGCAACCCATATCGAAGTTATTATTGAGTCTGATGATTCAATCACTGTTATTGATGATGGGCGTGGTATCCCAGTTGACATTCAAAAAAAGACGGGACGCCCTGCTGTTGAGACGGTCTTTACCGTGCTTCATGCTGGTGGTAAATTTGGTGGAGGTGGCTACAAGGTTTCTGGTGGTCTGCATGGTGTGGGCTCATCTGTTGTTAATGCCTTATCAACCCAGCTAGATGTGAAAGTTTACAAGAATGGACACATTTATTTTCAAGAGTATAGGCGTGGGCAAGTGGTTTCAGATTTGGCAGTTATTGGTGAGACGGATCGTACAGGAACAACTGTTCATTTTACACCTGATAGTGCTATTTTTACAGAAACAACGACTTATGACTTTGTAAAATTGGCAAAGCGTGTTCAAGAACTTGCTTTTTTGAATCGTGGGCTTAGAATTTCTATAACGGATAAGCGTCAGGGAAAAGAGCAGACACAGTCTTTCCACTATGAGGGGGGGATAGCTTCTTATGTTTCCTTTATCAATGAAAACAAGGAGCTTATCTTTGCAGAGCCGATTTATACAGATGGTGAGATGGATGGCATCACAGTTGAGGTGGCTATGCAGTACACGATGAGTTACCACGAAACGATTATGAGTTTTGCCAACAACATCCATACCCACGAAGGAGGGACACACGAGCAAGGTTTTAGAACTGCTTTGACACGTGTTATCAATGACTACGCTAAGAAAAATAGACTCTTAAAAGAAAACGATGATAATCTAACGGGAGACGATGTTCGCGAGGGCTTGACAGCAGTTATCTCGGTAAAACATCCTAATCCACAGTTTGAGGGACAAACGAAAACTAAATTGGGTAATTCTGAAGTAGTGAAAATTACTAATCGTCTCTTTAGTGATGCTTTTAGCCGCTTTTTACTTGAAAATCCTCAGATTGCTAAAAAAATTGTTGAGAAAGGAATTCTTGCTTCAAAGGCACGTATCGCTGCTAAACGTGCACGCGAAGTGACGCGTAAAAAGTCTGGTCTAGAAATTTCAAACTTACCTGGAAAATTAGCTGACTGCTCATCAAATGATGCTGCTCAAAATGAGCTTTTCATTGTCGAGGGAGATTCAGCAGGTGGATCAGCCAAGTCTGGACGTAACCGTGAGTTTCAAGCCATTTTGCCTATCCGAGGGAAAATTCTCAATGTTGAAAAAGCCAGTATGGATAAGATTTTGGCAAACGATGAAATTAGAAGCCTCTTTACTGCTATGGGAACTGGATTTGGTGCAGACTTTGATGTGACAAAAGCACGCTATCATAAGCTTGTTATTATGACAGATGCCGATGTTGATGGGGCTCATATTCGTACACTTTTACTGACTCTTATTTATCGTTTCATGCGTCCTGTTCTTGAGGCTGGTTACGTTTATATTGCCCAACCACCGATTTATGGTGTCAAGGTAGGAAGTGAAATTAAAGAGTATATTCAACCGGGAAATAATCAGGAACAAGAACTACAAGCGGTCATTGAACGCTATAATAATGGTCGAACTAAACCCACTGTTCAGCGCTATAAAGGTCTTGGGGAGATGGATGACCATCAATTATGGGCGACTACCATGGATCCTGAACATCGTCTAATGGCACGTGTATCTGTGGATGATGCGGCAGAAGCAGATAAAATTTTTGATATGCTGATGGGAGATCGTGTGGAGCCACGTCGTGAGTTTATCGAAGAAAATGCTGTTTATAGCACTCTCGATATTTAATACTAAAGTTTTTTGAAAAAAACAGGGAAATATGGTATAATCGTAGACGTTCATTTTAGTAAAAAACGCTGCATAAAAAAATAAAAGTAGCCTATGTTTTATAAGGCTACTTCATTATGATGAAGGAGAAACTCATGTCTAGCGGACTTATCTTGCTGCTGGTAGCTATTGTCCTTATTGTGGTAGTAGCTTATCTAGCAGGAGTGATTCTACGTAAGCGTAATGAATCACTCATCTCTAACCTTGATGATCGCAAGCAAGCTCTACTTGATTTGCCAGTTCAAGACGAAATTGATTCGGTGAAAGCACTCCATCTCATAGGTCAAAGTCAGACGACCTTTAGAGAATGGAGTCAAAAATGGTCAGATGTTTCTAAAAATGTCTTTCCCGAAATTGAAGCACATGCCTTAGAGGCAGAAAATTTCAATAATACTTTTAATTTTATTAAAGCAAAGCATGAAATTGACAATGCTGATAGCCAACTCACTCTTGCTGAAGAGGATATTGCTGCCATCCGTGAAGCTCTGTCCATCTTAAAAGAGCAGGAAGAAAAAAATAGCGCACGTGTGACACATGCACTCGACTTGTATGAATTGCTTCAAAAAAATATCAAGGAAAATGAAGATAATTTTGGCACAACCATGCCAGAAATAGAAAAACAGCTGAATAACATCGAAGCGGAATTTTCACAGTTTGTCACTTTAAACTCAACAGGTGATCCCTTGGAAGCTTCAGAAGTGTTAGATCGAGCTGAAGAGCATACGATTGCGCTAGGTCAGATTTCTGAACAAATCCCAGCGATTGTCGCCAAGCTAGAGGATGATTTTCCTGATCAGATGGATGATTTAGAAAATGGTTACAAACACCTTCTGGAGGCTAACTATCATTTTCCTGAAAAGGATATTGAAGCACGTTTTCAAGAAGTTCGTGATGATATTCGAGCAAATGGTTCTGAGTTAGTGACACTAGATCTTGATCGTGCGCATGAGGAAAATGAAAGCATTCAAGCTAAGATTGATGCACTTTATCAGCTTTTTGAGCGTGAAATAGAGGCACAAAAAGTCGCTAGGCGTGACAGTAAACGTTTGCCAAAATATCTTGCACATGCTAAGGAAAATACGACGAAACTAGAAAAAGAGATTCATCGCTTATCTATTCGTTATATTCTAACAGAAAATAATAACTTGACTGTCCGTCCTTTCGTACGTGAGCTGGGAACTATCGAGCATGATGTTATACCATTTGTGACTTCCTTTGAAAAAGCTGATAAGCCATTTTCAGAATTACAAGTCCTTTTTAATAAGGCTTTGAAAAAGCTTGGTGAAGTTGAAAATGAGCAGATGGATCTTTATCACGAGATTCAGGATTTGAAAAAAATCGAAGTAATGGCTAGACAAAATGTTGATGACTACATCAATCGTCTGTATGTTATCAAACGTTTCATGGAAAAACGTAATTTACCGGGAATTCCTCAAGATTTTATGAGTCTTTTCTTTACAACAAGTTCACAATTAGAAGCTCTGATGGATGAGTTGAGTCGTGAACGCATTGATATTATGTCGGTGAGCCGTTTGTCTGAAGTAGCAACAAATGCCATTCATAATCTGGAAGAATCTGCCTATCAGGTTGTGCAAGATGCCGTGCTTACAGAGCAATTGCTTCAATATTCAAATCGTTACCGTAGTTTTGAACCTAGTATTCAGCAAAGTTTTGAGCATGCGCTCAGATTGTTTGAAGTGGATAATAACTACGCTGCGTCTTTTGATGAAATTTCAAATGCGCTGGAACTTGTAGAATCAGGTGTGACGGATCGCTTTGTTAGCTCTTATGAAAAAACACGTGAGAGAATATTTTTATAATAGACTGGTTATCCAGTCTATTTTTTTATGATTAACTCAAAAAGCAAGCAAAACAGCAAGGGGAGGTTAGTGAGTCTAGTTTTGCACACATAACTGTGTGTTTTTTGCTCTTTTTTGTAAGCGTATTCTTTTGTATACTACTATTGTAAGAACGTTCGACAACTAAAAAATTAAAAAGGAGAAATGTTATGGGTTTCCTTATGGATATTCTCAATTGGTTTTCGCAAAACATTCTGCAAAAACCCGCCTTCTTCGTTGGTATCTTGGTTTTGATAGGATATGCGTTACTGAAAAAGCCTTGGTATGATGTTTTTGCTGGGTTTATAAAAGCAACAGTTGGTTACATGATTTTAGATGTAGCTGCTGGGGGGTTGGTTGGTACTTTCCGTCCAATCTTAACAGCTTTGAACTACAAATTTAACATCGGTGCAGCTGTCATCGACCCTTACTTTGGTTTAACATCTGCTAATGAAAAAATTGCAGAAACATTTCCAAAATTTGTTGGTGTGGCTACATCAGCTTTGTTGGTAGGTTTCTTCATCAATATCTTATTGGTTGCACTTCGTAAGCTGACAAAGATTCGGACTCTATTTATCACAGGTCATATCATGGTGCAACAGGCTGCGACAATCACTGTTATGGTACTTCTTATTCCAACTTTCCAAGTTAATGAATTAGTAGCAACTCTAGCTGTCGGTATTGTCTGTGGTTTATACTGGGCGGTCAGTTCAAATATGACTGTTGAACCTACGCAACGTTTAACGGGTGGTGGCGGTTTTGCTATCGGTCATCAACAACAATTTGCTATCTGGTTTGTCGATAAAGTTGCACCAAAGCTAGGCAAAAAAGAGGAAAATCTAGATAATCTCAAATTACCGACTTTCTTGAATATCTTCCACGATACAGTTGTTGCTTCAGCAACCTTGATGCTTGTATTCTTTGGGGCTATTCTATACGTACTAGGTCCAGACATCATGGCGAATGCTAAAGTTATCACATCAGGGACACTTTATAATCCTGAAAAACAAGCGTTCTTCATGTATGTTTTACAGACAGCATTTACGTTCTCAGTTTATCTCTTTATCTTGATGCAAGGTGTGCGTATGTTCGTTGGTGAATTGACCAATGCTTTCCAAGGTATTTCAAATAAATTACTTCCTGGTTCATTTCCAGCAGTCGATGTTGCAGCATCATTTGGTTTTGGCTCACCAAGTGCCGTTCTCTTTGGTTTTGCAACTGGTCTTGTTGGTCAATTGATAACAATTGTGCTCTTGATTGTCTTTAAAAATCCTGTTCTTATCATCACTGGTTTTGTTCCTGTATTCTTTGATAATGCAGCAATTGCAGTATATGCTGACAAACGTGGTGGTTGGAAAGCAGCATTTATACTTTCTTTCATTTCAGGTATTATTCAAGTTGCACTGGGAGCTTTAGCTGTTAGCCTTTTGGGTCTCGTTGGTGGTTATCATGGAAATATTGATTTAGATATTCCTTGGCTACCATTTGCTTATCTCTTCAAGTACCTTGGTGTTATTGGTTACGTGGTGGTTTGCTTGTTCTTACTTATTATTCCGCAACTTCAATTTGCCAAAGCAAAAGACAAAGAAGCTTACTATCGAGGCGAAGCTCAAGGTGAGTAATGCTTAGTAGTGTCGAACTCTTTATAAAAAATAAAATAAATAAAATTTCGGAGGAAAAATATTATGGTTAAAGTACTTACAGCATGTGGAAACGGTATGGGTTCATCAATGGTTATTAAAATGAAAGTTGAGAACGCTCTTCGTCAACTTGGTGTTACAAGTATTGAATCAGCATCTTGCTCAGTTGGTGAGGCAAAAGGATTGGCTTCAGGTTATGACATCGTTGTCGCATCTAACCATCTTATCCATGAATTGGATGGACGTACAAATGGTAAACTTATCGGACTTGATAATCTCATGGATGATAATGAAATCAAAACGAAACTAGAAGCTGCTCTTTCATAAGATAGGACGATACAATCTGTATTATAAGAATTTTTAATTAGAATGATGTATCAATAGTTTTTTAGGGGGTGAGTTGTCATCTTATAAGTGATGTGGCACTTACTCCCTTATTTATTAGAAAGATAGAAAGTAAAGAGGATTTATCATGGATTTAAAGACGGCATTTATTGAAAACGATTCTATTCGCCTTGGATTAACAGCCACTGATTGGCAAGAGGCGGTTAAATTATCTGTTGACCCTTTGATTGAGAGTGGAGCTGTTCTTCCAGAATATTATGATGCTATCATTGCTTCTACAAAAGAACATGGTCCTTACTATATCTTGACACCAGGTATGGCAATGCCACATGCTCGTCCCGAAGCTGGTGTAAAACGTGATGCTTTCTCATTGATTACGTTGACAGAGCCTGTTACCTTTACAGATGGCAAGGAAGTGTCAGTCTTATTGACGCTTGCTGCAACGAGTTCAGCTATTCACGCATCAGTAGCTATTCCTCAAATTATTGCTTTATTTGAGTTAGACAATGCTATTGATCGCCTACTTGCTTGCAAGAGTCCTGAAGATGTACTTGCTCTTGTTGAGGAATCTAAAGACAGTCCATATCTTGAAGGATTTGACTTTGACTAAAGGTTAGAAAGACTTATATCATTAAAAAGGAGCGATTAGAAATGACAAAACAATTACCGAATTTACAAGTAGCTCTCGACCATTCTGATTTGCAAGGTGCCATTAAAGCAGCAGTGTCTGTTGGTCATGAGGTAGACGTTATCGAAGCAGGTACTGTCTGTCTTCTCCAAGTTGGTAGTGAATTGGTAGAAGTATTACGTAACCTTTTCCCTGATAAAATCATCGTAGCTGATACAAAATGTGCGGACGCTGGAGGAACTGTTGCTAAAAATAATGCTGTTCGTGGTGCAGACTGGATGACTTGTATCTGTTCAGCAACTATTCCAACCATGAAAGCAGCTTTGAAAGCTATCCAAGAAGTTCGTGGTGATAAGGGAGAAATCCAAGTAGAACTTTACGGAGATTGGACTTATGAACATGCGCAAGCATGGCTTGACGCTGGCATCTCTCAAGCGATTTATCACCAATCTCGTGATGCCCTTCTTGCTGGAGAAACTTGGGGTGAAAAAGACCTTAACAAAGTGAAAAAATTGGTTGAAATGGGCTTCCGTGTTTCTGTAACAGGTGGTCTTGATGTGGCCACTTTGAAACTCTTTGAAGGTGTAGATGTCTTTACCTTTATCGCTGGTCGTGGTATCACTGAGGCACCGGATCCAGCAGCAGCAGCTCGTGAATTTAAGGATGAAATTCGTCGTATTTGGGGGTAAACCATGGCTAGACCAATTGGAATTTACGAAAAAGCAACGCCCAAGCATTTTACTTGGCTGGAGCGTTTACAATTTGCTAAAGAGTTAGGTTTTGACTTTGTAGAAATGTCAGTAGATGAAAGCGACGCACGTTTGGCTCGTTTAGAATGGACCAAAAAAGAGCGTCTAGAAGTCGTTAAGGCGATTTATGAGACAGGCGTTCGTATTCCAACCATTTGTTTCTCAGGACACCGCAGATACCCTCTAGGTTCTAATGACCCAGCTCTTGAAGCTAAATCCCTTGAAACCATGAAACAATGTATCGAGTTGGCTCAAGATTTAGGTGTTCGTGTCATTCAACTTGCAGGTTATGATGTCTATTACGAAGAAAAATCACCAGAAACCCGTGCTCGCTTCATCAAGAACTTGCGTCAAGCATGTGATTGGGCAGAGCAAGCACAGGTGATGTTAGCGATTGAGATTATGGACGACCCATTTATCAATTCGATTGAGAAATACTTGGCAGTAGAAAAAGAGATTGATTCACCATATCTATTTGTCTATCCAGATACTGGAAATGTTTCTGCATGGCATAATGATATTTATAGCGAATTTTATCTAGGACATCGCTCTATTGCAGCCCTTCATTTGAAAGATACCTATGCTGTAACAGAAACTTCTAAGGGGCAATTCCGTGATGTGCCATTTGGACAAGGTTGTGTGGATTGGGACAACATGTTTGCTGTCTTGAAACAAACCAATTATCAAGGACCTTTCTTGATTGAAATGTGGTCTGAAAATTGTGAAACTGTAGAAGAAACACGTGCAGCTATTAAAGAAGCACAGGACTTCCTCTACCCATTGATTGAGAAAGCGGGGTTAAAATAATGCCAAAATCACTAAAAGAAATGCGTCAACGTGTGTACGAAGCCAACGTATCCCTACCAAAACATGGCTTAGTTAAATTTACTTGGGGTAATGTGTCAGAAGTTGATCGTGAAGCAGGGCTTATCGTTATCAAGCCATCAGGTGTTGATTATGACAAACTCACACCAGAAAACATGGTAGTGACCGATCTTGATGGAAACATCGTTGAAGGAGACCTCAATCCATCATCTGACCTTCCTACACACGTTGAGCTTTATAAAGCATGGCCGGAAATTGGTGGAATCGTGCACACGCACTCAACAGAAGCAGTTGGTTGGGCACAGGCAGGTCGTGATATTCCATTTTACGGGACAACACACGCAGACTACTTTTATGGACCAATCCCATGTGCACGTTCATTGACAGCAGATGAAGTGAACTCTGCTTACGAAAAAGAAACTGGTACAGTCATCATTGAAGAATTTGCAAATCGTGACTTAGACCCAGTTGCTGTTCCTGGTATCGTTGTTCGCAATCACGGTCCATTTACTTGGGGTAAAGATCCAGCACAAGCAGTTTACCATGCAGTTGTTTTTGAAGAAGTTGCAAAGATGAACCGTTTAACCGAGCAAATCAACCCACGGGTTGAACCTGCACCAAAATACATTATGGATAAGCACTACCTTCGAAAACATGGTCCAAATGCTTATTACGGTCAAAAAGGAGATAACCACTAGTACTTCTTCCTTATTGTCAGATAGTTGTGGCTGTATAGTAAGCAGTTATCACTATTTTTGCATAACTATCTCCACTATTGGCGAGATAAATTTCCTATCTCGCTTTTCTTATCAAAAAAATGAAAGGGATTACTATAGATGAAATACTTTTTAGATACTGCCAATGTTGATGAAATCAGACGCTTAAATGCATTAGGAATTGTGGATGGAGTAACGACTAATCCGACTATCATTTCACGTGAAGGACGTGATTTTGAGACTGTCATCAAAGAAATATGTACTATTGTGAATGGACCTGTTAGTGCAGAAGTAACAGGTCTTACACGTGAAGAGATGATTGAAGAAGCCCGTAACATCTCAAAATGGGCTGATAATGTTATTATTAAAATTCCAATGACAGAAGAAGGACTAGCTGCAGTAAATGTCCTTTCAAAAGAAAATATCAAAACGAATGTAACCCTTATCTTTACTGTCTCTCAAGGTCTCTCAGCTATTAAAGCTGGTGCGACTTATATCAGTCCATTTATCGGACGATTAGAGGATATAGGGACAGATGCCTATGCTCTTATAGAAGATTTGCGCCATATTATTGATTTTTACGGTTATAACGCTGAGATTATTGCAGCAAGTATTCGTGGGCTTCCTCATGTGGAAGGTGTAGCTAAGCGAGGTGCACACATTGCAACTATCCCAGATACAGTTTTTGCCAAACTTTTCTCACATCCATTAACAGACCAAGGTATTGCAACCTTTATGAAAGACTGGGCTGCTTTTAAAAAATAAGCTTTTTAAGGAGTCAATTATACGCAAGCATTTTTATGAAAAACATGATATAATGTAAGTAATTTCATAAAAGGAGAACACATGGTGATTGTGCTTGATAAGAAGAGTTCGGCACTACTGTCTTACTTGATTTCTCTTGATGAACCAGAGACGGTTATGGCGATTTCAAAACATTTAGGACAGTCACGACGAAAAATCTATTATCATTTAGATAAGATTAATGAATCTTTATCAGATGATGTGGAAAAGATAGTGAGTTTTCCACGTGTGGGTATTGTTCTGAGTGAGAATCAAAAAAAGGCTTGCCAAAAGCTACTAAAGGAGCTAGATGCTTATAGCTATGTTATGAGTAGTCACGAGCGGATATGTTTGCTATTGATTTACATTGCAGTGGCTGATAGCCGTGTGACCCTTGAGAAGCTTATGCAGCTGACAGAAGTCTCACGAAACACTGTGCTCAATGATCTTAATAGCTTGCGTGAACGCTTATCTTTAGATCAGTATAATGTGAAAATTCATGTGACAAAGACGAGAGGTTATTACTTAGAAGCTCACCCTTTGGCTAAAATGCAGTTTGTTCATCGGACTCTCTACAACATCTATACCACAGAGTCTGGTAGCTTTCAAAAAATCATGCATGATAAGATAGTGGTATCTACAGGCTATGATAAGCTGTTTTCTCAACCTAAACTTGATTATTTACGTCAATTATTAGATGAGTCTAAAAAAGAACTTGGTAAAAAGTTGAATACGCAAGATAGTGCGTTTATGTTTAATATTTTACCGTATCTATTGATGAGCTATCGCAATATGGTTATCAGCTCCAATGAAAGAAAACGCTTAGAAAAAGAATTTTTACTGGCAAAAGAGCGTATTGAGTATCATATTGCTGAGCGTATTGCAAAAGACTTTGAAGAAAGGTTTCATGTTGCCTATGATGATGTTGAAATCAGCATCATTGCTATGTTACTCCTTTCTTTTAGAAAAGATAAGGATAGTCACAATGGTAGTTCTGATTTTGATGCGATGCGCAATGTGATTAAGGACTTTTTAGATGATTGCGAAAGGACTTATCACGTTTCTTTTGAGCACAAGGATGAATTGAATAATCAATTGCTCACTCATTGCAAAGCTCTACTTTACCGAAAGACTTATGGTATCTTCTCATTAAATCCGATGACAGAACAAGTAAAATCCAAATATGGCAATCTTTTTGCCATGACAAAGTCATGTGCTCATATTTTGGAGGACGCTTGGTTTATTCGTTTGAATGACGATGATATCGCTTATTTGACCATTCATCTCGGAGGGGCTCTTTATCATATTGGAGTGCAGGATCACTATCAACCTAGACTTATCTTAGTATGTGATGAAGGCATAGGCTCTCGTAAGTTTTTGCTCAAGCAATGCCAGCGCTACATTCCTCAGGCAAACATCGAAGCGGTTTTTACCTCTGAACAGTTTAATAGTGTCAGAGATATTGTCTCAGCTGATGCTGTTATTGCAACAAGCGATGGGATTGAGACGAAACTTCCTATGTTGGTAGTTAATTCTGTATTGACCAATGATGACATCATTCGTCTAGTGTCTTTTGTCTATTCCAATGGCAAGAGGACACACGATGATTTATCGCAGGATTTGGATCAATTATTGGGAAATCATATCAAGGATGAGTCTGAACGGTATGTCTTGCGTAATCAATTAGAAAAAGTTTTTCGCGATGAGTTATTACGACACTTAAAGTAAAAGCTTGGTATTTATCTTATTGTCAACTGTAGTGGGTTGATGAAAAACTATGTGCGAGGAGAGGACGAGATTCGTTCTCTCTTTTTGCATGTTCAAAGCGATGAGCTTTTGGCTCTAAAGTTTTTGAAGTTTCAAAAGCCAAAAGCTATCTGTTCGATGTCTTTGGTAAGGTTGTTGGTGATATAGATTTCATACTTTAGAAAATTCTGAGTTATCCTGAATCAGTAGCTGATAATCGTAGTAATAGTGCAACTTAAGTGAAAATAAGCTCTTCTGAACAAACTCTTGAGACGTTAGAGTTTGTCAAAAGTTCTGGATAGGAAGTGCTATCTTTGACAACGAGTGTAGGCTGGTCGTGTAATCTAGCTTTGCTCTAATCTCAATAGGAATCTTGTGTTTGAGGAAGAACAAGATGATTGTAGTTAGATCTTTCAATCGGAATAAAAGTGAGGTATTTTTGACATGTTCCATATGTTTTTTATGATGGTTTGGCTGTTTTTCATTATAAATGATATGGCACTTTTTCGTTATGCTCAAAAAGCCTAATGATTCTACAGTGGAACTACCTCCTATGGATATTATAGGTTCACAATTTCCATCAATCTTTTTTGTTGTTAAAATTCAATCCTAAAAAATCATAATATCATAGTCTTAAAGAGTCATATAAAGATATTGCACTATTTAGAAAGTGTGCCTACATTTTGAGAGTGAACATTCATATTTTGATGTAGCTTAGATAGGCTAGAAATTTGTACTTGAACATGATATAATTAAAACGATTTTAAAGAGGTAAGCGAGAAAATGGAAAAAGTAACGATTAACGATATTGCAAGGCAGGTTGGGGTGTCTAAGGCGACTATTTCTTACTATCTCAATGGAAATACTCATAAGATGTCGCTGAAAACTAGCGAACGGATTCGTCAAGTGATAGAGGAAACGGGGTATCAACCTAATAAGGTGGCTCAGAGCTTGGTGACTCGTGATACCAAGACTATTGGTGTAGTTATTGCGGATATTACGAACCCTTTTATTAGTACGGTTATGAAAGCGGTTCATGATACCTGTACAATCTATGGTTACACAGTCAATTTTACTAATTCGGATAATGATCCTTTGATTGAGGAGGAAAATATTCATCGTTTGGAGCAACAACATGTGTCTGGCATGATTATTGATCCGACAGACGCTAATCGTCCTTTTTTGCAGGAATTGGACAATACTAGAGTTGTCATGGTTGACCGAGAAGCTAAGAATTTGGTTTTGGATACTGTAGTATCCAACAATATCGCCTCAACCAAGGCTTTTTTAGAGAAGATGAAAGTTGCTGGCTACGAAGATATTTACTTTGTCTCTTTTCCTTTAGCAGGTATTTCAACTCGAGAAAAACGCTATCAAGGTTTTAAGGAAGTTGTTTCAGATAATCCTGAAAAGCTTCTGATTTTGGGAGAGGAGGGCATTGAAGATAGGATTTTAGATTTGATTGCTCAGAAAACAGAAAAGCTAGCCTTTTTTACTATGAATGGTCCAACCCTACTAGCATTTATGAAGATTGTCAATAACTCACCTTATAGCTATCCTAGAGATTTTGGTCTGGGGTCTTATGAGGATTTAGAGTGGATGGAGGTGTTAAGTCCTAAGGTTTCCTGCATTCGTCAAGAATCCTATCAGATTGGAGAATTGGCAGCCAGGCACTTGATTCAAAAGTTAAAAGATGAGATACCAATCAATCCTCCACAACTCTTGGTCGTTCCTAGTTTGGTCGTTCTGAGGGATTCGTTTTAAAAAAATATGTAATCGCTTGCAATCCAAGAGAAAATAGTGTAGAATAGATTTATAAAAACAAGTGAAACGTTTAACTGCTTTTATAAAAGTCGTTTCTTACAGGAATTACTTATTTCTTTTTAAATTTAGGTTAATCGTTTAACCAGATATTGAACGATTGACTAGAAGGGAGAAAAAGTGAAATTTACAAAGGTTTTATCAGATGTTTTACCATCCTGTTATGCAGTCTCTCGTATCTATCATGGTTCTCACGATTATCTTTTAGTAGCGTCTGAGGTGGAGGAAGCTTGCTTGGCTTATGATGTCAATCGAAACTTTGAAAAGACTCAGGTTTGGGGTGAAGTTGGTGGTACGATGTCTATCATTCAGATTCCTGAAAGTATGGATTTTCTAGCGACCCAGAGGTTCTATCCTGGATTTGACGCTGCTAGTTGCCGTATTGTCCGTGGAACTTTCCAAGGAGCTGGTCAATGGGAGATTTCAGAAGTGACTTCTTTCCCCTATTTGCATCGCTTTGACTTGGTGGAACATGGTGGAAAGATTCTCTTTATAGGCTGTACTATTGCCAATTCTAAGGCGTTTTCTGAGGATTGGTCTGATGATGGTAAGATTTTCGTTGGTCAATTTGATACGAAGAAAAACAATATTTTAAATCTGGAAGAATTGTCTCTTCGATTGAAGAAGAATCATGGCTATTATGAAGTTCATGATCAAGCCTATTCCTTGATTACAGGAGTTGAAGGGATTTTTCGTTTGGACTATCCTGGAGAAGATGGACAGTGGCATTTAACCAAGATTTTTGGAGAGGAAACCAGCGACATTGTTCAACTAGATGTGGACGGAGATGGACGTTTGGAAAATGCCATCATTCAGGACTTTCACGGAGATCGATTTAGAATTTTATCAGAGGATTTCAAGGAGGAACGTTTTACTTACCCCGAAGCTACACCATTTGGGCATGCTCTTTGGGCAGGTTCTCTTTTAGGAAAAGAGGTCTTTCTCTTTGGTTGGCGAGCAGGTAAGAAAGACTTTGTTGCTTTTCACTACCAAGATGGAAGGTTTGTTCAAGAAGTCATTGAGGCAGGGGTTGCGTCTAGTAATTGTCTGGCTTTTGAAAAAGAAGGGAAAGCCTATATTTTTTCAGCAAATAATGGTCAACATATCGTCGGATTGTACGAAATGAAAAAGGAGAATACAGATGTCTAAGAAAAAAGTATTAGTAACAGGAATTGTTCCTAAGGAAGGGTTGACAACCTTGATGGAGGAGTATGATGTGACTTACTCAGATGGAGAGCCATTTTCTCGTGAGTATGTCTTGGAGCATTTAGGTGAATACGATGCTTGGCTTCTCATGGGGCAAAAGGGTGACCGAGAAATGATTGATGCAGGGAAAAATTTACAAATGATCTCTCTCAATGCAGTTGGTTTTGACCATGTGGATATTGAATATGCTAAGAGCAAGGGAATTGTGGTTTCTAATTCACCACAGGCGGTGCGAGTACCAACAGCTGAGATGACGTTTGCCCTCTTGCTTGCAGCAACCAAACGTTTGGCTTTTTATGATCAAGTAGTTCGCAGAGGTGACTGGCTAGATCCGAGCGAACGTCGCTATCAAGGTTTAACTTTGGAAGGAGCGACTCTGGGAATCTATGGTATGGGTCGTATCGGTTCAACTGTAGCTCGATTTGCCAAAGCTTTTGGCATGAACTTGCTTTACCATGATGTGTATCAATTATCAGCAGAGCAAGAGGCAGAATTAGGTGTAACTTATGTTTCTTTTGACGAATTAGTAGAGCAATCTGATGTCGTTACTATTCACGCTCCATTCTTACCATCAACTAAGCATCAGTTTAATAAGGAAGTCTTTAAGAAAATGAAGAATCGTAGCTATCTTATCAATGCAGCTCGCGGTCCGATTGTGTCTGAGGAAGACTTGATTGAAGCTCTTGAAAGTGGAGAAATTGCTGGAGCTGGCTTGGATGTTTTTGAGTTTGAGCCACAAGTTTCTGAACGATTAAGAGCCTTGGATAATGTTATTATGGCTCCTCATGCTGGAACTGGTACGATTGAGGGACGTCGGATATTGGCAGAAGAAGCAGCAGAAAATATTCGAGCATTCTTTGCGGGTCAACCAGTCAATATTGTGAACCCTTAATAGAGAATAGGAACTAGGAGATAGGGATTCTATCTCTTCATTCTTCAACCATAATGTAAGCGTTTTAACTAAAAGGGGAAATGGTATGTTAGAAGCACTTCATAAGTTTTTTGATGTATTTGGCGCATCAACTGTTGTTCCAGCTATGATTTTCATTGTCAGCTTGTTCCTAAAAGTTAATCCTAAAAAAGCTTTTTTCAGTGCCTTGCGCGCAGGAGTTGGTTTGACAGGATTTGGCTGGGTTATCTCGTCTTTTGCTCCCTTGGTGACCAAGTATATCCAACAAATGGTTGAGACTACAGGTCTCAATCTTCCAATTGTGGATATTGGTTGGCAGGCAGGTTCTTTGACCGCTTTCTCTTCTGAAATTGGTCTGTCTTTCTTTGTTTTTGGTCTTTTGATTGAACTAGGACTTTTCCTAGTAGGTATTACTCGTGTCTTTGTTCCATCTAATCTCTGGAATAACTTTGGATACATGGTCTGGGGAACCATGGCCTATGCTACAACGGGAAATTTTGCTCTTTCCTTTGCTTTTATGGTCTTTGTACTTCTTTATTCATTGGTCATGTCAGAAGTCTTGGCTGACCGTTGGGCGGACTATTACGGGGTTAAAAATGCTACTATCAATTCCATTCATAATATTGAAACGCTAATTCCTGCTTTGATTCTTGACCCGATTTGGAATATGTTGGGTATCAATAAGGTGAAGCTTAATCCAGAGTCTTTGAAAAATAAACTTGGTATTTTTGGAGAGCCGATGGTTCTTGGTTTTATCCTTGGAATGATTATCGGAGTTCTTGGTAGTTTGAAAGAATTGGGAAATTTTGAGGCTTGGGGTGGAATACTTAGTTTCGCTGTATCCCTAGCGGCTGTTATGACTATCTTCCCATTGATTACCGGAGTTTTTGCCTCTGCTTTTGCACCGCTTGCTGCTGCAGTGGAAAGCAATAAGAAAAAAGAAAGTGAATCAGAAAGAAAGGTAGATAAGAAACGTTGGTTTATTGCTGTGGATGATGGGGTTGGTTTTGGAGAACCAGCGACAATTATTGCAGGTTTGATTTTAGTACCTATTATGGTTTTTATTTCCCTACTTTTACCAGGGAATAAGGCTCTACCAGTTGTTGACTTAATTGCCATTCCTTTCATGATCGAAGCGATGATTGCCGTGACTAAGGGAAATATATTGAAAGCTATCCTAAATGGAATTGTTTGGTTCTCTCTTGGACTTTATGCAGCTAGTGCCTTAGGTCCTATCTATACCGATGCTGTTCAGCAGTTTGGAGCAGCTTTGCCAGCAGGTGTAACCCTCATCATGAGTTTTAACCTCTTGGCTCACCCTTTGACTGCTGTCGTGTTCTTTGCTTGGATTTCTGGAAATCCTCTCTACATTGGTATTTCTATCGCTGTTTATCTTGTTTCTCTCTTCTTGCTTCGGACTAAGCGTGAGTCTATTTATAGTTATCTTAAGACTATGGCTGATAAAAACAGTGGTTTTGATGGCAGCAAGGAAAAAATTCTTATTGGAGAAGATTAGATTAAGTATTTATCACAGAATTTGTAAGATTCATTTTTGTTAATAAGGAGGACAAAAGCATGAAAAAAATTGATGGACATGCTCATATTGTTAATGCAATTGCAGGATTCAATGGCAAGGGGCGTTTAAATGCGCTTAGTGATGGTTATGCCATTTGGGATGATGGTGATTTGATTAAATTGATTCCAGATGGCTATGGTTCTGTGGATTTCAAGGCAGAATCTCTCCTAGCCTTCATGGACGCAAATGAAGTAGAAAAGGCCGTTATTCTTCAAGGTCATCTCAACGGTTACCAAAATTACTATACTTACCAAGCTATTAAGCAATATCCAGACCGTTTTACAGGAGCATTCTCGGTTGATCCTTATGTGGAAAATGCCATGACTATTGTTCGTCGTCATGTTGAAGAATTGGGCTTTAGAGCGATTAAGTTTGAAATCAGTCAAGGAGGCGGAATTCATGGTTATCGTGGACAAAAAACACCGTTTCGTTTGGATACCGATCCACATGTTAGCTTGATTTTGACTTATTTGTTAGATTATCCAGGCTTTGTCGTCACTGTTGATTATGGTAATTATGACCAAATTAGTCATCAGCCAGATGCTATTGCCAACCTTGCTCGTCATTATTCTAGCCTTGATTTTGTAGTCTGCCATTTATCTTTTCCACATGTGGCAAATCAAGATCGTTTACGGGCGGAATTGTCTATGTGGAAAGATTATGATAATATTTACACTGATATTTCTGCTATCCAGGATATTGATAGCCCAGATGTTTTTCCGTTTCCAAAATCTGAACAAAGTGTTCGAATTGCCAAGGAAATTTTGGGAGCGAAACGCATTATCTGGGGAACAGATTCTCCGTGGTCAGCAACCTTCAACACCTATGAAGAATTGGCAACTTGGCTAGAGCATGTGGATATTTTTAGTTCAGAAGAGTTGCAAGATGTACTTTACAATAACGCTGAACGCGTTTACTTTAAACCATCTGCTGTTGCAGCTAATAGGGAATCCGAAGATTCAGTGACTAAAGATATTCTCTAAATAGGGTGAGAGGGAGTCCTCCCTCTTCTCTATTTTTGTATAGAAAGGGTAAATATGCGATATTTATTAAGTATAGATTATGGTGGGACGAATACCAAGGCGGTCATTTTTGATGAAAGTGGTCAGCAGCTGGCAAGTTCCGCTTTTTCGACTAAGGTTATTGAGCAGCGGGCTGGTTTTCGAGAAGTTGACTTGCAAGAGACATGGAAAGCCATCAGTTATGCGATTTGGAACGTCTTGAAACTCAGTCAGCTAAAACCTGAACAGATTGCAGCGGTAGCCTGTATTGGTCACGGTAAGGGTCTCTATCTCTTGGACAAAAATCATAAGGAATTTTTTAACGGAATTTTATCAGCGGACAGTAGAGGGAGCGAGTTAGCTAGTCAATTTGAAGCACGTTTAGAGGAAATTTGGTCCTTAACTAGGCAGCATGTAGTGGCTCCCCAAAGTCCTGTCCTACTCAGATGGCTCAAAGAGTATGATTCCGAAATATATGAGCAGATAGGAGCAGTTTTATCTGCAAAAGATTATATTCGTTTTAAGTTGACAGGTTTAGTTCAGCAGGAAATAGGTGATGCTTCAGGTAATCATTGGATCAATTTTGAAACGGGGCAGTATGATGAGCAAATTACTGAATTTTTCGGAATTGAAGAAATGGCAGATGTTTTAGCTCCTCTGGTTGACTATGCGGAAGTTGTCGGTGGTGTTAGTTCAGAAGCAGCTGCAGAAACGGGGTTGGTAGCAGGAACGCCTGTCATTGGTGGACTTTTTGATATTGATGCATGTGCGATCGGATCTGGAGTTTTGAATGCGGAAACTTTTGGTATTATTGCAGGAACTTGGAGCATTAATGTTTACCCGAGTAAGACTTCTGCCTCTCGTTCAACTGGCTTGATGAATTCCTATTTCCCAAATCGAGATTTTTTAATTGAAGCTAGCAGTCCAACTTCTGCGGGGAACTTAGACGCTATTTTAAAAATGCTTACGCAGGAGGAAATCAGAAATCATAAAGAAAACGGTCGATCTATTTATGATAGCTTGGAGGAGTTGTTAGTTGCAACTTCTGCAAGCTACAGTAAGATTATCTTCTTACCTTTCCTTTATGGTAGTAATGTTGGTCAGGAAGCCGAGAGTTGTTTCTTTGGATTGACTACTCAGTCCAGCAAGTCTGAGATGGTGCGAGCAGTCTATGAGGGGATAGTCTATGCTCACAAGCAGCATGTGGAGGACTTGCTCAAGACTGTAGAGCAGTCTCCTAAAGTTTTGCGTTTGTCTGGAGGAGGGACTAATTCTCCAGCTTGGATGCAGATGTTTGCAGATATTTTGGAACTTCCAGTTGAAATTACAGAGGCTACTGAAGTTGGTGGCTTAGGAGGAGCTATAGCCTGTCTTCAAGCACTGGATAAGCTAGACTTGACAGACAGTATGGAAAAAATGGTTTGTGTCAAGGAGCGGTTTGAACCTCGATTAGCTGAAAGTCAAATGTACCAGAAGAAATATCGCCTTTACCAAAAACTCCTTGAAGCTCTAACTCCTGTCTGGTCTGATCTTTGTGAATTAAGAAAGGAATGATATGCTAAAAAAGAAGATATTATTATAAACACGATTGTATTTAAGAAGGATTTAGACCGAGGAATCTCTCAAGTTGATTTGCTAGGTAAGGTTAAGGATTTAGGTTTGAAGCGAGTTGAAATTTGGTGGGAATTTCTCCAGAATATCAATGCAGAACTTCCTGCTATCAAACAAAAAGCCGATGAGCTAGGATTATCTCTTTTTTACAGTATCAATGAAGACTTTATTCAAGATGATGCGCTCTTACTTCCTCTGAAAGAACAGTCTATAAAAAATTGTTCAAGACAAATGAATGATGTCTTAATCTAAATTCAAAACACTCTAATTGTCTTTGTCAGAGTAAGTGTCCCTGCTTTTGCAAGTATTTTTTCTTTATATAGTCCAAATTTGAACACATACCTGTGTTTTATTTGGCCTTTTTGTTTGCGTTTACAAAAGCTATACTAATAGTGTAAGAAAAAAGTAACAAAATACAAGGAGGAATTAGCAAATGGCTAACGTGAAAGATATTACAAGAGAATCATGGATTTTATCAACCTTCCCAGAATGGGGAACTTGGCTCAATGAAGAAATCGAAGAAGAAGTTGTGCCAGAAGATAATTTTGCCATGTGGTGGCTTGGTAACTGTGGGGTTTGGATTAAGACACCAGGTGGTGCCAATATTGTGATGGATCTCTGGTCAAATCGTGGTAAATCCACTAAAAAAGTCAAAGACATGGTCTGGGGACACCAAATGGCAAACATGGCGGGGGTTCGTAAATTACAACCAAACCTTCGTGTACAACCGATGGTTATCGACCCATTTGCCATCAATGAATTAGACTACTATCTTGTGTCTCACTTCCATAGTGATCATATTGATATCAACACAGCGGCAGCAATTGTCAACAATCCAAATCTTGATCACGTGAAATTCGTAGGACCTTACGAATGTGGCGAAATCTGGAAAAAGTGGGGTGTACCAGAAGATCGTATCATCGTCATCAAACCAGGTGATAGCTTTGAATTTAAAGATGTTAAAGTAACAGCTGTAGAATCTTTTGACCGTACGTGTCTTGTAACGCTTCCAGTTGAAGGCGCTAAAGAAAATGACGATAACCTTAAAGGTCTTGCTGTAACTGATGAAGAAATGGCTCGTAAAGCAGTTAATTATGTCTTTGAAACGCCAGGCGGAACTATATACCATGGTGCGGACTCTCACTTCTCAAACTATTTTGCTAAACACGGTAAAGATTTTGATATTGATGTAGCTATTAATAATTATGGAGATAATCCAATCGGTATCCAAGATAAGATGACTTCTATTGACTTACTTCGTATGGCTGAAAATCTTCGTGCTAAAGTCATCATCCCAGTTCACTACGATATTTGGTCAAACTTTATGGCATCAACTGATGAAATTTTGGCTCTTTGGAAGATGAGAAAAGAACGCCTTCAATACAATTTTCACCCATTTATTTGGGAGGTTGGTGGCAAGTACACCTATCCACAAGATAAAGACAGAATTGAATACCACCACCCACGTGGTTTTGACGATGCTTTTGAACACGACTCTAACATCCAATTCAAAGCTCTTCTATAAGAACTCTCCCTCTAATTTATAGCTCCTCCTATAGGAGAGAGTTGAATTGAGTTGTCAGAGTATGTGAGATAGTAATGTACTTAAAACCAAACGATTGATATCCGCATATCGCACGATGTGCGGATATTTTAAAAGAAGTCAAAAATATGGTATGATGATAAGTGAAGTAAAAAAGGAGAAATATATGTCTAATTTATCTGTTAATGCGATTCGTTTTTTGGGTGTCGATGCAATCGAAAAATCAAAATCTGGTCATCCAGGTGTTGTTATGGGTGCTGCACCTATGGCTTACAGCCTTTTCGCTAAACAAATGCGTATCAATCCAGAGCAGCCTAACTGGATTAATCGTGACCGTTTTATTCTTTCTGCTGGACATGGTTCGATGTTACTCTATGCAATCCTTCATCTCTCTGGATTTAAAGATGTTTCTCTTGAGGAAATCAAAAATTTCCGCCAATGGGACTCTAAAACACCTGGTCACCCAGAGTATGGACATACAGCTGGTGTGGATACGACTACAGGTCCTCTTGGTCAAGGTATTGCAACAGCAACTGGTTTTGCTCAAGCAGAGCGTTTCCTTGCTGCCAAATACAATCGTGATGGTTTCTCAATCTTTGATCATTACACTTATGTCATTTGTGGAGACGGGGATTTGATGGAAGGAGTTTCTGGTGAGGCAGCTTCCTATGCTGGTCTTCAAAAACTAGATAAACTTATTGTTCTTTACGATTCAAATAATATCTGTCTGGACGGTAGTACTGACGATGCTTTCACAGAAAATGTACGTGCTCGCTACGCAGCTTACGGATGGCATACTGACTTTGTTGCAGACGGAACGGATGTTGAAGCTATCAATGCAGCTATTGAGGCAGCTAAAGCATCTGGTAAACCATCTCTTATCGAAGTGAAAACAATCATAGGACATGGTGCGCCAAACAAACAAGGAACGAATGCTGTTCATGGTGCTCCACTAGGTGCAAAAGAGGCAGAAGCAACCCGCAAGGCTCTTGACTGGAACTACGCTCCATTTGAAGTACCAGCAGAAGTCTATGCTGATTTTAAGAAAAAGGTCGCAGATCGTGGTCAGGCAGCCTATACCGCTTGGGAAAAATTGGTCGCAGACTACAAAGTTGCCTACCCAGAATTGGCAGAAGAAGTGACTGCTATCCTTGAGGGACGTGATACTGTTGAGTTAAAAGTATCGGACTTCCCAGATTATGCTACAGGATTCTCACAAGCAACTCGTAATTCTAGTCAGGATGCAATTAACGCAGCAGCAAAAGTTTTGCCAACCTTCCTTGGAGGTTCAGCAGACCTTGCTCATTCTAACATGACCTATATCAAGGAAGATGGACTTCAAGACGATAATCATCGCCTCAACCGCAATATCCAGTTTGGTGTCCGTGAATTTGCTATGGGAACTGTTTTGAACGGTATGGCAGCCCACGGTGGTCTTCGAGTGTACGGTGGTACCTTCTTTGTCTTCTCTGATTATCTCAAGGCAGCGATACGCTTGTCAGCTCTTCAAGGACTTCCAGTGACCTATGTCTTTACTCATGATTCGATTGCAGTCGGTGAAGATGGTCCTACTCATGAACCAATTGAGCATTTAGCAGGACTTCGAGCTATGCCAAATCTCAATGTTTTCCGCCCAGCGGACGCTCGTGAAACTCAAGCTGCTTGGTATCTTGCCTTGACTAGCAAGTCTACTCCATCAGCCCTTGTCCTTACCCGTCAAAATTTGACTGTGGAAGAAGGAACAGATTTCAATAAGGTCGCAAAAGGTGCTTATGTGGTCTATGAAACAGAAGGTGGCTTTGACACCATTCTCCTTGCTTCAGGTTCTGAAGTCAACTTGGCAGTGGCAGCAGCCAAGGAATTGGCAACTCAAGGTCAAAAAATTCGTGTGGTCAGCGTGCCATCAACGGAACTCTTTGACGCCCAAGACGCAGCCTATAAGGAAGAAATCTTGCCAAATGCAGTTCGTCGTCGTGTAGCCATCGAAATGGCAGCGACTCAAAGTTGGTACAAGTATGTCGGTCTTGACGGAGCAGTCCTTGGTATTGATACTTTCGGCGCATCCGCTCCAGCCAATAAAGTCATCGAAGAATACGGCTTCACCGTTGAAAACGTTGTGAAAGTGGTTAAAGGTTTAGACTAGGTCATTTTGAAACTTTAAGTCATTTGTGGTATGATAGTTAATAAAACCAATAGAGTTAGGAATGATACCTTATGTCTAAAGAAACCTTAATTATTTTGTATGGAGGGCGTTCTGCAGAGCGTGAAGTTTCGGTCTTGTCTGCTGAGAGTGTCATGAGAGCGATTAATTATGATGCATTTAACGTTAAAACGTACTTTATCAGCAAAGATGGTGAATTTGTCAAAACGCAAGAATTTACAGAAACACCGACTAAGGATGTCAAGCTGATGACTAATCAAACGATTGATAAAAAGAAAATCATCAGCCCAAGCGCTATCTATGAAAAAGGGGCGATTGTCTTTCCAGTTCTCCATGGACCGATGGGAGAAGATGGCTCTATCCAAGGCTTTCTTGAGATTTTAAAAATGCCCTATGTTGGTACTAACATTCTATCATCAAGCGTTGCTATGGACAAGATTACAACTAAACATATCTTAGAAAGTGTAGGAGTACCACAGGTTGCCTATGTAACGTATATAGATGGAGATAGTTTGGATGAGGTGATAAAAGATGTTCATGACAAACTGAACTATCCTGTTTTTGTTAAACCAGCTAATATGGGTTCAAGTGTCGGCATTTCTCAAGCACAAAATGATACTGAGTTGATTGAAGCAGTGACTTTAGCGCTCAAATACGACAGCCGTATCTTGATTGAGCAGGGTATTGTGGCGCGTGAGATTGAGCTTGGTATTTTAGGCAATACAGATGTTAGAGCAACTATGCCAGGTGAGGTGGTAAAAGATGTTGCCTTTTATGACTACAAGGCAAAGTATGTTGATAATAAAGTCACTATGGCGATTCCAGCAGAACTCCCAACAGAGATAGCTGAAAAAATGCGTTATTATGCCTGTAAAGCTTTTAAGGCAATTGGTGGTTGTGGTTTATCACGCTGTGACTTCTTCCTTTCTGAGGAAGGTCAGATTTATCTCAATGAGCTCAACACGATGCCTGGGTTTACTCAGTGGTCTATGTATCCTCTTCTCTGGGAGAATATGGGAATAAACTATACGGATGTGATTGCTGAGTTGGTTACATTAGCTAAAGAGATGTTTGAAAAACGCGAAAGCCATCTCTTGTAAGCAAAAAAGTTTAGCTAATAAAAGTTAAACACCACAATAAATCGAGAGAGCAGGTCTTTTCCGACCTGTTTTTTCTATGAAGAAAGATAAGAATGAAAACTTTAGAAGACATTCAAAAACAGTTATTAGATAGTTATAAAAAGCGTTGTTTTGCACCTGATAATAATATTTTATTAGGCGATTCATAGCTGAGTTTTTTTTTTCGACAAATAAGCTACAGTCGAACTATGTTGTTAAACAAAATTCCAAAATACTGTACTTTTAATTGAGACAAATTTAATCATTCGTACAGTGATATACTTTGATTTTATTGGTTTCATTTGGCTGATTGATGTTAGAGAGTTAATTTTTTGAAAAATGAAAAAACGCAGATGTCGTCTGCGAGTTGGTGTTTCAGTTTTCTTTACTATATTGATTTCAACGGATATTTACCCTAAAATAAATGATTTTCTAAACGAAGAGATTTTTGCGACTCAAGTAAAAAAGAAGTGATGTGTAATCTATCCTGAAAGTCTTTACTCACACGTAAGCGCTAGACTGTTTGCCCCTTTTAGAGAGATAGATTTGAGTTATAAGGGTAAAGTTTACTCTTACAGTTTTTACGATACGGATTCTGAATGTGTTTTTTCAGTATTTATTTTTTAGGGCATGACAAGCTCTTCTTTGAATATCAGATGGCTCTGATCAGAGAATAACAGGAAGCTTTTGAGAAAAAAACTTTAGGAATTTGAGGATATGACAAATCTTTGGAAGTTGACCATAGAATTGTAGTACTGTAATGGTGGAGACAATTTACAATATTAGTCTCAATATTTCTGAAATGTAGGTATAAAAACACCTCTTTTATTTAGTAGAAGAGGTGTTTTACATTTTATGCATTCTTTGTTTCCTGCTGTTCGCTAATGACGATTGAGTCATTAACAAGATTAGCTAGAAGATGTTTGCTGTCAAGGTGGTCGAGATAATAATCGGTGATGCGGTCACGGATTTCTTGTTCTATAACGCGACGTAGTGGACGAACTCCCATGGCTTCGTCATATCCTTTTTCGATGAGATAAGTCTTAGCAGTTTCGCTTACTTTTAAATCCATCCCCTTTTTAGCAATCGTTTGGTTGACCTCTGTCAACATAAGGTTCACAATATCGTTGAGGTCATTCTTGGTAAGGTGTGAAAATTCAATAACAGCGTTGAAACGATTCAAAAATTCGGGACGGAAGTAAGGAGCAATACGTTCCATAATCTTTAAGTCTTTGTCTGCATCACCTGTTAAGCGCTCATTGCCAAATCCTGCATTAGAGGTTGCGATGATGACAGTATTTTTAAAGTCAACGGTATTACCTTGACCATCCGTTAGGCGACCATCATCTAGAACTTGTAAAAGAAGTGTGATGACTTGAGGGTCAGCTTTTTCGATTTCATCAAGTAGGATGATAGCGTAAGGATTGCGACGGACACGCTCAGTTAGGGTGTTACTATTATCATCGTAACCAACATAACCGGCTGTTGTACCGATAAGTTTTGAAATAGCTGTACGGTCACTAAATTCAGACATATCTAAGCGGATAATAGCTTCTTTAGAGCCAAACATATCTTGAGCGAGTTGTTTAGCGAGCTCAGTCTTACCGACACCAGTTGGTCCGACAAAGAGGAAACTACCGATAGGACGATTGCCTTCGTCAAAACCAGCACGATTGCGACGAATAGCACGAGAAACAGTTTCAACCGCTTCATCTTGTCCGATAATGCGCCCTTTAAGACGATTTGCCATATTTTTGAGGCGTTCAATGTCACTGGCACCCATTTGAGAAACAGGAACACCTGTTAGACGTTCAACAGATTCTGCTACATCGTTGATAGTTGCTGTGACTTTTTGCCCCTCTGTGTGATTGTCTTTTTGTTTTTCTAATTCCTTGATACGTGTTTTAGCATTGAGTGCCACTTCGTAATCTTCGTCGGCGACAGCCTTATCTTGAATGGATTTTTGGTGCTGAATCTCATTTTCAATGGTTTTTACATCTGTCACAGTATGTTGAGCTGCCAGATGTGCAGCTGTCATATCAATCAAGTCAATCGCCTTATCTGGTAGGCTACGTTGTGGAATGTATTGAACAGAGTAATCGATAGCTGCTTTCAGTACATCATCTGGAAGAACCACATTGTGGTGCTTTTCGTATAAATCACGAATTCCCATCAAAATGTTAAAGGTATCTTGAGCAGAAGGAGCATTCACCTTAACTTCGTTGAAACGACGAGCGAGTGCGGCATTTTTCAGGATAGAATTACGATATTCATCTTGTGTCGTCGCACCAATCACAGTTAGTTCTCCACGAGAAAGCGCAGGTTTTAGAATATCAGCTAAACCTTTAGAGCTACTGTCACTACCAGTTGATCCAGCGCCTAAAATTTGATGGATTTCATCAAAGAAGAGAATAATATTACCAGCTTCTTTGACCTCTTTGATGAGGTTTTGAATGTTTTCTTCAAAGCTTCCACGGTATTGTGTGCCTGCTTCTAGTCCAGAAATATCAATAGAAATAATTTCTTTATTTTTGATAGCAGCTGGCACCTCTCCGTTGACAATAGCTTGTGCTAAACCTTCGACAACGGCGGTTTTACCGACTCCAGCATCTCCGACAAGCACAGGATTATTTTTGGTACGACGTGCCAAAATTTCTGCACTATCTTGGATTTCTTTGTTACGTCCGATAACAGGATCAAGCTCATTTTGTCGAGCTTTTTCAGTGAGATTAGTCCCCAGCTTAGCTAAGATGCCATCTGTTTTTTTGGCATTTGCTGCAGAAACTTGACTCGTGTTGCTAGGAATATTGCCTGTTTTCTTGTATTCTTCAAATTCTTCAGGAGTTATTTCACGTCCGTTAATCATATAGCGACGACGTTCTGTATTGTATCCTCCCATATTGCTCATGAGTTGATTAAAAATGTCATCCATGCTTCCAAAAGGATCGCGTCCATAAGTGTTATTTGCCATAATATATACCTCGTGTAAAAAATGATACTATCATATGATAGTGTAACTTTCGAAGGTTTACCACGTTGGTTTTATCCAGTTCGTTTGAGAGGTGTGTTTTTAGTGGTAAAATTTAGGTTTTTCAACCGCCTTCTAACTAATACTATACTCTTATTTAACAAAAAAGTCAACCCTAAAAATAAAAAAATAGAGTAAAAAATGATACTATCGTACGATACAAGGTTAAAACGAAACAAAAAACAAGATAGAGATTTCTATCCTGAACGCTTGAAAGAGAAAAGAAAACAAGAGGATTATACACAAGAAAAAAATCCAATAGACTTAGTATTGGACAAAGTGTTTATGCAAAATGGGAGAACGGAGTCTACACTCAAAAGTATAGTGAAATAACAAAAATATTCAATACTACTGCTAACTATTATTCTTGTGCCTTTGATGGGAGCAGTTAGTATAGCAGGTAAAAATTAGTACGAAAACAGTTAAAAGAGGTGAGACTCTATCTAGAAAATCACCAAGATTATCTAAATGAACTCTAGCAATCACATTTTTAATTTAAAAAGAAGAAAATGATGAGAATGAGAGCTATCAAAGTGATTCCGTTAGCTCATTATCTTATTCAAGTATAGTATGAAGATAGGTGCTGTGTTATTTACAATATAACGGTTACTCTATTTCAGATTTGAAGCCCCTTGCGGTGAGGGAAGTAGGTTCTATAGGTGAGTTAAAAGTCATATTTGTAGCATAGCTTTTTTATTAGAGTTGGATAGATATAAAAGAAGTACTAGAAATGTTATCTATTAGCTGAGGGTCTGTATGATTTCGTTTTATTAAATTCTCGCTATAGGAAGTTCATAGTGATACCCAAAGGGTAGATTTATTGACTTATCATCTTTATATTTTAAAAGAATTTATATTTTTCAACAAAAATTCTACGGTATTTTAGTCATATGTGAGGACTATATACCAATTATCTTTGAAAAATATTTTTTCTTTATCCGTCTTTTTATTGCTCTTGACCCAGAATGACGTATTATGTATTGATTTTCAATCAAGAAATCTAAAATTGCTATAGTTTAATTTAATTGCCTCTCTATTTTATCTATTGGCAATGCGATTTTATTTAACGAAAATGTGATTTGTGCCAAAAAAGAAAAAAGCCTTTAAAACAAGGCTTTCAAAGAATCAAAAACTGCCACCACCGAGAATTGAACTCGGAACTGAGCATTACCATTGCTCTATTATACCATTTAACTATAGCGGCGACTTTTTAATAGTATCATGAAATGTTTTTTTAGGCAAGTCTTTTTAGAAAAAAATATCAATAAAACTTAAAAAAACGCTTAAAATACTTGACAAAAATGTTGGGGGGGGGGGTAGAATAATGGTATACAAATAATATTTGTTAATAGTATGTATATTAACAGGAGGATGTCACATGAAGACGAAGAAAATTTTTCGGGCTGGTTTGGTAAGCTTGGCCAGTACAGCGATTTTGGGAGCAGCGGTAGCATATTCGACTGATGTTCACGCAGACACAGATGTAGCTCCAACTACTGTTTCAACAGAATCAACAGTATCTCCAACTCGTATTAGCGTTGTAGACCAAAATGGTAAACCAGTAGTAGGTACAAAAGTAGACGTTTTAGTAGCAGGTCAACCATACGAATTGACAACAGATGCGAATG
>NZ_JANUXX010000002.1 GCF_024814375.1 Streptococcus sciuri | reverse complement strand
TCTCGAGACAACTCCTATATTCTATCAAACTACCTAAGCCTTGTCAACCCTTTTTTGAAACTTTTTCCAAAAAAAGTAACAAAATACAGGACGTCCGACAGCTCCATTAGTCTATCAAATTTTGATATACCTGTCAATGAAAATGGGAAATGTTTTTTAAAAAAAGACTTATTGTCTTTCTTTACTCTATGGCGATATAGCGACGTATGCCACTGTAACTAATATATGAGAGCCACTGGTGATCTTCAGAGTAAATGATGCTATCGTAGTTAACACTGTCACCAGAGTCGTAATAGGCAACAGTCTTACTGTTTTGTTGGGGAATATTTTTGATATAAGAGCGTTGAGGAAAGATATAACACCCTCGTGAAGTGAGAGAAACGGAAGTAGAGATAGGGGAGCTTGGACTAAGATTGGAAGTATCGACAGTGCTTAAATCTTTGAAGTGGATATAGCCAGATACTTGGTTTTTATGGAAACTGCGTCGATAATATTGCTCAGAACCTTGACCGTAATCGTAGTTGTATTCTTCTGTGGTGACAGTATCACCGTCCACTTCTGCTACCCAAGCGACATGTCCGTAGCTTCCTGCGCCATTGACTCCTGAGCTGAACCATGCTATGGAGCCTACTGTGGGGCTCATGTCAACTCGGTATCCTTGGCTACGAGCGATACTTCCCCAACTGATGGCGTTACCATATCCTTGTGGGAGACTAAAGCCATTGGTACTGTTCAGTCTAAAGGCGACAAAAGAGGTGCATTGTCTCAGATACATTCCCCAGCTGTCTGCGCCGACACCGTGACGCCATTGTGATGGATAATCATCACCTATTACTGTGGCTTGTCCAGGGGCGGCTGATAAGGTAATACTTATGAATAAGGTAGCTAGTAAGTGTTTTGTTTCAGAAATTCGCATAAGCTCCTTCTTCCTCCTTACTTTCTCTATTCGTAATCTGTGCAAAAAAAAAAAAAAAACTTTGAAAAAAGCGGCTCTATAATTTCTGTAGTGGGTAACTCCCACAGAAGGACTTATAATGAAAAGCAACCAAACCATCATTAAAAAGTAGCTTATGGAACATATTAAGAATACCACAAAACTCATCGGAATAAAAGATAAACAAATCACAATTAAGGAAGTTCTGAAATCTGACTCCCATCTTATCATCAAAGCCACTCTGGATTATCTCCCACTCCTGCGCCCCTGTTACAATTTGAAAACGTGCCTGATTCCCTGTTTTTTGAAATTCATTTATCAAATGTGCCTTTAATAATTGATAACTCATCAACGGCAGAGGTTTGTCAAAATAAAACGTAAAATCCCATATTTTACTTAGTCTATGAATAAGGACTTGTTCAATACGAGCATGTGAAAAATCACTTGATTCCCTAAGTTCAAGTGGCAAACCAATCTGCTTCATCAACAATTGAAACTTATCTGTCATTCTCTTTTTCCCTTTCCACTATATCCTTACGTTGCAAACGTTTGGGATTGAGTTTAGTAAAGAGCTGTTCTAACTTTTCAAATGTCCATACATCCGTAGCAGAAACGAGTTGCCCATTCTCATCCCTATATGAAATCATTTTGTTACTCATTTATAGGTCTCCTTTAATCATTTAACTTAACGTTAGTATATAAAAATGAATGGACAAATAGTGTCCATTCACTTACTTATTTATAGTAACTTCTTATTTTTTCCAATTCAGACGCAAACGAATCTCGTAACTTTTGAGGACCTAAAATTTTGAGATTTGCTCCCTGACCCCGCAACCATTTTTCAAGCCCCCATGTCCACTGGCATTCAATCTCAAAAATCGCCGTTTTCCCGTCCTTTTTGACCAATCTAGCTTGGGGAAATTGGTCAAAGACTATGTCTGTATAAAAATAATATTCCAAACGCATGGAAATCATTTCTCCTTCAGAAGCATCTACCTTAAAAAGTCGGACGTCGCCATCACGATAGCGACTAGCATAGTCCAATCTAGGAGCAGAAGCAGAAGAAACACTGATATGCTGAATCCTATCCACTCGCAAGGTCAAATATTCCCCATACTTCTCATAATAAACAACTACGTAAAAATAAAATAAGTCAAAAAAGATAGAAATAGGGAGCACCTCATAAGTCTTGGTTTCTTTGTCCTTAGGAAGCTGGTAATCAATTATCAACATTTTCTGTTCATAAATAGCATGGGAAAGTTCCCAAATCCTGTCAACTTTATCTACTTGATGATAAGGTCCTCTATAATTTATCCACTCATTCCCGATAATCTGCTTGACTTCCTTTTGCCCTTGCTGATTCAATAACTGCAACAAACCCTCTATCATTTTTTGATTTTCGTGACGATTTAAAGCTCTACTTTCCAGCAAAATCTTGATTAAAACTAGAATCTCCTGCTTACCAAAACGATTTTGCTGCCTTAAATAGCGTTGATAGCCCTCCTTTTGATAAGACAAGGACCAAGCCTTGTTGCGACTGTGTTTCGAGAATATAGGCTAAAAGTGAGAAATCCCGTTGAGCAGTTTTTTCACTAACCTGATAGAGATTCGCCACCTGCTTCTTACTCAGATACTCACCAGCTTGTAGTCGGAAAAAAATATCAAAAAGTCGTTCTACATCATTCATTTTCTCTGTCAACCTCTATTCAAACAAAGATTGTGCCCAAGATTCAGACAGAGAATTTTCTTGGAGTACCTTTTCCTGCCAAATACCTGCATAAGAAATACCACCATTCTTAGCAGAATTTTTGTGATTCCCACATAAATTCTCTGGAAACAGGGCTGGGATTTCCTTCCAGATACTTCTACTTTTTCCCTCTTTGGTTAAGACCCGATTTTCCGCATAATTAAAGACACCATATCCCTCTTTATCTTCTGCAAAACTCAATTTTTCTTGAGACAAATATAAGATATTACTTGGCTTATTTGCACGTTCTTCAAGAGAATGCGGATGGAAAGGATACTGATTTTGAAGCCTTTCTTTTTGATGAACCAGCTCTCCAACTTGAAGATAACCATAGATAATATTTAAGTCAGGAGCATCTGTCCGATAACGCAAGGTTCCAGCAGAAAGATTTCCCTCTGTCTGTCGAAACCAGCCAAAAAAGAGAAATAAATCTCCTACACCGACTCCCTGATTTCTGAGTAAGCCTTGAGCTGCATTTATCTGTCCGAAACCAGCCTGCCAATTTTCCACAGGTTTGGAACGAACATGTTTCCGAATATCTGGGTCTAGGTGGCAATTAAAGTGATGCTCCTTACAATCTCTACCACGCAATTGCCTCAAAATCTCTGCATAACTGACTCCATTATAGTGTAAATCATCAAAAGACAATTGGTCTATCTTTGCAGGAATTGGTAAAGATAAAAGAGTTCCGTCTGGTAAAATCGGACTTGGTATGCCACCATTTGAGCTATCAAAGCCCTTTCTGGATAAAATGATTTTCATAGACTATTCTCCTTTAGGATAGATAGGATAGATAGGATAATAAGGCAAGTCAACAATAGGTTCTGTTGAAACAAATACGTTCTGAATAAATTCCAATAATTCCGCTGTCTCCTGCGGACGCTCTGTTGAACGGTAAAAACCATTCTTAGCATTCCATATCGGAAAACGTTTCCCTCCCAACATAGCCCTATTTCCTGAAGGGAATAATTCAACAATCTCAGCAGATAATTCTAAGGCTGATTGACCAAAATAGCGAAAATCCTTTGAAAGAATCATTGGCTCTTGTAAAACCTTTGAATCCCATAGGTCATACCGCTCTATTTCCCAATTATAGGTATAGCTATCACGCCGATTTTTAGATACAGCAGATGCCAAATACTCTCCCCTTGAAATCACATCACAAATCTTAGCAACAAAAATCAAGCGATTCCGATGTGGAGTAATAAAGCCCCTCCCTTCCTTATCGCACTTCCTGCCACAATCATCTGAATAGCCAGCGACCGCCATCATATAAGCCTCTACTTCTCCCCTTCTAATCTTATGAACCCAATGCTTATTTAAATTCAAACGGATAGCTTTCATACAGCCACCTTCTGTCAGTAAATCAGGTGTACCTTGATAATCACTGGTAAATACACAGGGATTGATGCCATAGTCATGCGTCATACGATAGCAATAAATAATAACTTCTTTTTCCATTCTAGTTCCTCATAAAAAGGAGAGAGGCTCTCCTAGTAATACTCTGTGAAAATCAAAATGAGCATTTTCTTACTTTCTTAAATAGTGCGGACGTAAGAACAAATCGTTTGGGTAACTGTTTGTTATATCCAAGGGAGTTTCATTGCTAAATGTTGAGCCAAAAGTCTCAAAATTTCCGTTATTCGCAACAGCGACTGTTGCGAATCATTCCACTACGGCGAAAGTAACCTTATATTTATCCGCCAAAGTACATCTTGTTTGCAATGGTCGCCAAAACTGCTATTTTTGAAATTCAATGCGTATAAGTTGACCTTACGATACCAAAAGCCCCTCAAAGCATGATTACTGTGCAATCACAGAAAAATTTGGATTACCATTAGCAAATGTTTCTGCGGTTTGCTTATCAATAAATGGTCCAGCAATCTTATTTCCAAACTGGTCCACAACGTACCATTCTGTCATAATCCTAATCCCCTTTCTATTAGTTTATGGTATTGTATGATAATGCAATACCTGATATGCTTAGTATATCAGGCTTCGTGGACAATATTTGTCCATATCCATTCTTTACCTGCATTTTATTTTTTAATAAAAAAAGGTTTATAACCAACTATTCAAATTTGGTTATAAACCTTTTATATTGTTGTAAAAATGAACTTCTGAAATTATTTAGCTTGCATCAAAATCTGCAAGGTTTCAAGTAGCTGATTTGCATGAACTTCAACTGTATCACCAGTCCCCTTGATTTTCACTTCAACAATGCCTTCTGCTGCTTTTTTTCCAACAGTAACACGGATTGTCAATCCTATCAAATCACTATCTGAGAATTTCACTCCGACACGCTCATTGCGGTCATCAGTCAAGACTTCATAGCCAGCTGCTAGTAAGCTATTTTCAATCTCTTGGGTCAAGTTCATCGCTACTTCGTCCTTGACATTAACTGGAATCAAATACACATCAAATGGTGCCAATTCTTTCGGGAAGTTGATACCCCACGCAAAACGGTATTCGCCTTTTGGCGTTTTATTAACAAAGAGACGAGCGTGTTGCTCTAGGACGGCTGACAAGAGACGACTAACACCAATTCCATAGCAGCCCATAATCATCGGTACTGCTCGACCATTTTCATCTAAAATAGTAGCATTCATACTGTCTGAATAGCGAGTTCCTAGCTTAAAGATGTGTCCAATCTCAATACCTCGTGCAAACTGAAGCACATCCTGTCCGTCTGGCGAAGGCTCACCTTCTTTGACTTCACGAATATCTACATATTCGGTCACTTGGAAATCACGACCTGCATTTGCTCCTGTGTAGTGGAAACCATCCTCATTAGCACCAACAACTGCATTCTTAATATCTTGCACCTTACGGTCTGCAATAATCTTGATACCTTCTGGCAAACCGACTGGTCCTAATGAACCAAAATTCGCACCAAAAAGTTTTTCAGCATCTTCCGAACCAGCAGGGTCAAAGAAATCAGCTCCGAGGTGGTTCTTCAATTTGACATCATTAACTTGGTCATTTCCAACAAGAAGAGCAACAACTGGTTCACCGTCTGCTATAAAGAGCATGGTTTTAATCGTTTGTTCCTCTGCTACATTCAGGAAAGCGGCAACCTCATCAATGGTCTTGCTATCTGGTGTTGCCACCTTGACAAGGGAGTCTTCCGTTACCACTTGATTGCGTGGCTTGATTCACTTGTCGCCATTTCAAGGTTAGCAGCGTAGCTGGATTCGCTAGAATACACAATCGTATCCTCACCAGATACCAACCATGCTGCTAATTCTGCCTTGATAGCGTCTAAAACATCTGCTGGAATTTTATCAAAAGAAGTTACTGATTTGTCTAGCACAACCCAGCGTTCTAAGTCTGTCCGGTCTGGTGTAATTGCCATAAATTCTTGACTATCCTTACCGCCCATAGCACCACCGTCTCCGATAATCGCCTTAAATTCTAAGCCTGCACAGGTAAAGATTGCTTCATAGGCAGACTTGTAATCATCATAGGTCTGGTCTAAGCTCTCATAGTTGGCATGGAAACTGTAACCGTCTTTCATGATAAATTCACGACCACGTAGAAGACCGTTACGAGGGCGTTTTTCATCACGGTATTTAGGTTGGATTTGGTAAATGTTAAGCGGTAATTGCTTGTAAGATTGGACAGCATCTCGTGCTAACAAAGTTACGGTTTCCTCATGAATTGGACCTAGGATAAAGTCTGATCCCTCATGATTTTTTAACTTATAGAGGTCATCTCCATAGGTTTCATACCGTCCTGACTCACGCCATATATCTGCTGACAAGAGGGCTGGTGCTAAAAATTCTACCGCTTCAATCTTATCAAATTCCTCTCGCATAATCGTTTTTGCTTTTTCAATCACACGATTGGCAAGCGGTAAATAGCTATAAATTCCTGCTGATACCTGACGAACATACCCTGCACGTACCATAAGAGCATGGCTAATAACCTGTGCATCAGAAGGCATTTCCCGTAAAGTTGGGATAATCATTTTAGACTGTTTCATATAAATTGTAATCTCCTTTTTATTTCTTTAGAAAAAGACACGCATAATATCGTTCCAAGTAACTGCTAACATTAGAATAACCATAATGGTTACACCTGATAAGGTAATATAGGATTCCATTTCTTGTTTCAATGGTTTTCTACGAATTGCTTCAATAATATTGATAACAATCTTACCACCGTCAAGAACAGGAATTGGAATCAAGTTCATAATTCCTAGGTTGATAGATAAGAGAGCAAGCAGATTGATGACAGATAATCAACCGTCTTGTGCTGCTTGGGCACTAAATTGATACACTGCAACAGGACCGCTCAATTTATCCAAACTAAATTGAGCAATCAAGCCTTTCAAGGCAGTAACAATCAAGAAACTCGTTTTAACAGCACGTGTTAACCCTGCTTGAATTTTGTTCCAAAAGCCAGTTTTCAATAACGGAGAAACTCCAATATAATAAGTTTCCTCTTCTTCCTTAGCCTTTACATGCACGGTCTTATCTTGACCGTCATGCTCAACAACGACATCAAATTCAGGCGCTGAAGTCGCATCTTAGCTAGCCTGTTTCATTACTTGAACAATCTCATCATAATCTACAACAGTCTGACCATTTAAAGAGACAATCTTATCTCCTGTATCCACTCCTGCTGCCTGCAAAGCTCCACCTTCTGTTACGGTCACATTATTCGTTGAAGTATCAGGAACACCCCCTTGTAAAAAGAAGAACAAGATAAATGCCAACGTTCCTAAGATAAAATTATTCATCGGACCTGCAAAGTTGGTGATTAAACGTCCCCAAACAGAGGCATTTTGATACTGCACATCAAACGGAACAATGCGAATTTCTGTACCGTCTTTTCCAATATGAGAAAAGATTTTTGGCCCATACCAATTGCAAATTCACGAACTAAAATTCCTGATTTTTTTGCACTTATGAAAATACTATAATGCTTGTTAATCCACCTTTTAAGAAAGTCTTCAAAACTTTTCTACGCTATAAGAAAGATAGTAGTAATGCTCTAGAGCTTCCCTATTCTAATGCTAAGCTAGAAACTACCAACAAACTCATCAAAAATGTCAAACGACAAGCTTTTGGATTTAGAAACTTTAATGACTTCAAAACTAAAATTCTCATCACATGAAACATCAAAAAAGAGAGGAAAATACCTTCCTCTCTTGGGTTTAGCTTCTCATCACCCATCACAGTTGACAAAGTGACGAAAAGTTGGGTTAAGTTAGTCATTGACAGAAGAACTTCCTTGAGCCATTTTCTCTTTAACTTCATCATAAGAAAGAGCATACTCTTCATTATCATCTTTTTCTTCTGGCATTTTTCCTGTCTCATAAATAGACTTAATCTGAGCAGCATCAAGGGTTTCATACTTCAGCAGTGCCTCAGCAATCAAACGATGAGTCTCACGATTATCATTGATAATATCTGCTGCAGTATTACGTGCTTCGTTGAGAAGATGACGTACTTCATCATCAATGAGCTGAGCAGTTTGATCTGAATAAGATTGCTCAGGGGTGAATTGTCCTGGTTGCATAGCATGACTTCCCTCGTACTGAACCGGACCAAGTTTGTCACTCATACCATATTCTGTAACCATAGCACGAGCAATCTGTGTTGCTTGTTCAAAGTCATTTGAAGCGCCTGAAGTTTGTGCATTAAAAATAATCTCTTCTGCCACACGTCCACCCATCAATCCTGCAAGTTGCTCTTTGAGATCTGTTTTGGACAAAAGCATTTGATCTTCTTTAGGAAGTGCAATCATGTAGCCACCTGCACGTCCTCGAGGAACAATAGTTACTTTATGGACAACACGCGCATTTGATAGCGTCAAACCAACAATAGTATGTCCCGCTTCATGATAAGCTACCATCTGACGTTCATGTTCAGAAACAGTGCGATCTTTTTTAGATGGACCTGCGATAACACGATCTTCTGCTTCATCAATATCGCTAGCATCAATAATTTTTTTATTACGACGAGCGGCAACAAGCGCAGCTTCATTAAGAACGTTTTCAAGATCAGCTCCAACAAAACCAGGAGTTTGTTGCGCCACAACTTTCAAATCAACATTATCCGCTAAAGGTTTATTTTTAGCATGTACACGAAGAATAGCTTCTCGTCCCTTTACATCAGGACGTCCAACTAATACCTTACGGTCAAAACGCCCCGGACGTAAGAGAGCAGGATCAAGAACATCACTACGGTTTGTCGCAGCAATAACAATAATGTTTTCATTGCCCTCAAAACCATCCATCTCAATCAAAAGCTGATTGAGGGTTTGTTCTCGTTCATCATTTCCACCTCCCATGCCAGCTCCTCGACGGCGTCCAACAGCATCAATTTCATCGATGAAGATGATAGCACGCCCTGCTTTTTTAGCATCCTCGAAAAGCGAACGCACACGGCTGGCTCCAACACCAACAAACATTTCAACAAAGTCAGAACCTGAAATACTAAAGAAAGGCACACCTGCTTCACCAGCAACAGCTTTTGCAAGAAGAGTTTTCCCTGTTCCTGGAGGTCCTTCAAGAAGAACACCAGCAGGAATGCGCGCCCCAAGTGCTTTATAGCGTTGTGGATCTTTTAAGAAATCAACGACTTCAACCAGTTCTTGTTTTTCTTCCTCTGCACCTGCAACATCAGAAAAACGAACTTTAACTTCGCCTTTGTTTGCTGAACGTGCTTTATTCTTACCGAAGCTCATAGCACCACGAGCGCCACCACTTTGGTTCATCATCATCATGAAAAAGACAATCATAATGATAATAGGAACGAAACTTGCTAAAAACGAAATCCATGCACCACTAGAACTTTCATGTTTAACCGTTACTTCAGTATCAGTACTAGCAGCTGCATCTGTAATATCCTTAATAGAAGTATCACTTGAGAGAGTAACTGCTGTAAAAGAAGTGACTCTTGTAGTATTGGTATTGCCTAAAAAGGAAAGTCCCGTTACATTTTTGACTGTTTTAGCTTTGGTATATTTACCACTGATTTCAACGACACTGCCATTAGGTTGATAAGTCAGAGACTTTATGTCACCTTTTTTTAACTGTTTTACTAAAGTAGAATAGCTAATCTGCTGGCTCTGCGTATTATTTCCTCTCAAATAATATTGAAGAGAGGTTACCAGAGCCACAATAACAAGAATGTAAATAAAGGAACTTCGGATGAAGCCATTATTTTTATTGTTTTTCATAAAATTGTGAACCTTTACTAATTAGAATAAATTTTTTCTTTTAAGACACCAACGTAAGGAAGGTTGCGATAGTTTTCAGCATAATCTAAACCAAACCCAACGATAAATTCATTTGGTACGTCATAACATACATAATCTGACTCAATCTCGACAACACGACCTTCTGGTTTGTCAAAAAGTGTGGCAATTTTAACCGAATTGGCTCGGCGATATTTGAACATATCACGCAAATACTTAAGTGTACGCCCTGTTTCAATGATGTCCTCAACAAAAATAACATCACGTCCTTCGACATTTGTATCAACATCTTTTAGGATTTTCACTTCGCCACTACTAGTTGTTCCACCATGATAACTTGAAACAACCATAAAATCAATCTCAACATGTGTATCAATGTGTTTCATCAATTCTGCCATAAATGGAACAGAACCTTTTAAAACACCAACTAACAGAGGATTTTTTCCTCTATAATCTTTTGTCAACTGCGTTCCTAGCTCTTTTATCTTACGAATAATGTCTTCCTCAGTGTAGAGGACTTTTTTGATATCGTTCTCGAGCATATGTTCTCCCTTGTTTATGCTTTGATAATACAATTTTCCTATCATTATATCATGTTTAGAAGGTTTTCTCAAATAAGTTTTACGTCTTGTGAGAATAAAAATAATCTCGCCATTTTGCTCACCAATAATCGCTTCTGCTCTTTCTTGAGGTAACAATTTATCATCAATAAACAAACGACGCACTTTCTTTGTAAAATGTCCAAAAGATATTTTATCTCCAGCTTGCCTATGGCGTAGTAAAATAGGACTAGCATCGTATAAAGGAAAAGCCAATGCTAACTCTTTATCATAGGAAAAATGATAACCATCATAAACTAGCGACTCTCCAGTAGATATAAGACAAGGAGGAGATGAAAGAGAAAATACTTCTTGCCTATCCACTTTATCCACCCAAAAATGATTCTCTTCCTTATGCAAAATATAATGTTTCTTTAGTGGATAAGTAAATTGTTTATCATTTCTTAATAAGTCAAGAGCCGTCTCAAACTGTCTTCTGCTAAGCTCTAAATCAGCAAATTGTGAAAAATATTCCTCAAGTGCTAGATACTGCACTGCTCTCGATTGACTGAGAAAAATTGCAGTTTGAGTCATATCAAGAGATGTTGTCAGATCACGAAATGCTTGATAAGCCAAACGACTATCATCTGCTAAATAACGTAAAGCAGAACTCAATTGCGCATTTTCATGCTCTAACAGTGGCAAGTAATGATTTCTAATACGATTTCTAAAATAGTGTTCTGACTGATTAGACTTGTCCTCAAAATGCATTATATCGAGAAAGTCTGTTTTTTTTATAGTTAAAAAAGGTCTAATCAGTTCACCGCTTGCAAAGTTTTGTACCTCCTGAATAGCAGATAAATAACGCAAACGACTACCACGTATGATACGCATTAAGACCGTCTCAGCTTGATCATCAGCATGATGAGCAGTTGTGAGGGCAGTATATCCGTATTTCTGCATACACTTTTTGAAAAAATTGTAGCGAAAATCACGCGCACGCTCTTCTGAAAAAATGCCTGAAAAACGAGCTACATAAATAAAGATGTTATGTTCCTTTGCCCAATGACGTAAATAAGCTTCTTCTTCCATTGATTCAGAGCGTTGTTGATGATTGACGTGAACAATTGCGACTTCAATACCTAAATCCTCCCTATGGTGATAGAGAAAGTGCAATAAATTCATAGAATCAATACCAGAAGACACAGCCACCAGAACTTTTTTATGCTTGTCAAATAGATGTTTTTTTTTGATATAAGTTAGTAATTCGTGATACTTTGTCATTTCAATATATTATAAATATCATTTGCAATTTGACTAATGTCACTGTAAGACGCCTTATCTGTAAAGATAGACAATATAAAAGGAGATTTTGTATAAACAATAGCAACATCATGCTTATAGTCATAAGCATCTCCAACCTTATGGGCTACCTGTACAGGAATATCTTTCGAGATACGTTTATCATCAAAATCCGTCTGAGAAAGATAATCAATAATCCGACCATTTTGATGATAAATAGCTTCCATAAGATTGCCTGCACTATGAGCGGATAATTGACGATCTGTCATAGTCAAATTCTGACTAGTTATTGTACGCACTGTTTGATAAAAAGAATTATCAAATTGATTGGTAGCATAATATCCTAACATATTAGCTGCAACGTTATCTGAATGTTGAGCTGTTAGTTTGAGCAATTTCTCAACAGAATATTCTTTATTATCTGCTTCCTTACTGAGTTGACCACTACCACTTGGATTATAAGAACCATTAAAATGATTTACTGCATCAACATAAGTCCATTTTTGAGAGTAAGAAAGCTCACCTGTATTGATTTTTTCCTGAGTGATATAAAGAGTAGCGAGCTTGGCAATACTTGCAGAATACATAGTCTGATCCATATTAATACCTGCAATTGCTTGAGTCGTCAGCTGTTTGACGTAGACACTATAGTTAGATTTATTGTACTTGCTGTTGAGTAATGCCTGTACTTTTAGCATCCGTGTATCTGTCGTTGAAGTCTCTTCCTCAGAAATCCAGCCTCCATTTTCTAGCTTATAATAAATGCCATAATGAGTGACTGCTTTTTCAACGAGATGAAGCCTATCACCAGCATTTAAAGAGTTTGCTTGCTTTGTAACTCCATAAGTATAAGGAGCGTTATATAAACTGCTATCATTCTTTAACCATCTAATCTCATCTATACCCTCGCTACTAACAACCCTATCATCAAAGATAAGATTGTGACTTGCTTCAATATAGGTGCCATTAGCTAATTGAAACACCCTCACACCTTTATTATTTGTCAGAATAGCTACCACTTTTAAAAGGGTCTCTTTTTGTAATATGACTGACGCATTCGTTAAATCAACATCATTATAAGTCATGCTAGCTAAAGAAAGTCGAGGAACTTTTGGAATATCTGTAAAGTATAGTAATTGTGTTGTTGTATCTGAAAAAGTCTTTTTTTGAGCTTCTGTGAGTTCTCCATCACGTTCTGTACTATCTACTGTTCTAGGCAAAAAAAGAAAGGTTGAAAGCATAATAATTGCTAGCTTTTTCATCTTTTCTCCTCTTTGCTATAAAAAGTCTCTAGAAGCTCTTGATTTGTTTGAGAGAGCTCTTCTAACTTGATATCAGAATACTCCAGAAAACGCTCAATAATTGTTACTATTTTCTCCATTTTTCTTACTTTGGCAATAAACTTGGAACCAAATAAATGGTTTCACCATCTTTTGAAAGGTAGTATTTAGCACGTGCATATTTCTCAATATACGTCTCATCCTGTAGACTCTTTGCTAAATCTTGTTCTTTTGATGTTTTTTTAGACAAGACTTTATACTTTTTATTGAGCTTTGCAATCTCTTTTTTATTGGACTGGATACTACGATAACTCTCTACCAAATTAAAGGTGGGGAGAATAAAAAGTAAAATCATAAAAAGCATAACAACTCCTATCAAACGGTGACGTTTACTATTTTCTGCCTCCTCATATCGTATTTTTTGATGCTCATCTTTAATGTATTGATTGTTCAATTGAACGATATTTTCCTTACTCATCACTTTCAATCCTTGCTTCACTAATGATTTCATACATTTTGGTAGCATCTTCTTTTTTTGTGCTATCTTTCATTTCCAAAACACGAACTGTCAAAAGCTTGTTACCAAAACGAATTTCAATTTCATCTCCTTGTTTCAAGCCTGTTGAGGACTTGGCTAAAATACCATTCACTTTGATACGTCCTTTATCAGCGACTTCTTTTGCTACAGGACGACGTTTAATAATTCTAGAAACTTTTAAATATTTATCTAAGCGCATCAGGTCACCTCACTCTTAGCCTATATTCTAACATTTTTTACTCTTTTATGGCTATATTTTATGTATCTAATTGTGCTTCTTTTTTTCGTTTTCGTGTTGCCAAAGCTTTTGCAAAAGTCATTAATTCTTCCAAAATCATATAAGTCTTCTGATTTTTGATGTCAAAGATAAGTTCAACTTTTCCGTGATTATCGCTTATACGAGCTTTGAGATTAATTTTTGAAAGTGCTTCAAAGTAATCCTGTGTTAGTAAATACTGAAGGGATATTTTCTCAAAGGTAACAACGACTTGGTCTTTCTTACGTGTAACACGCTCAGCAAAGCTAACATCCATATAAGCTTTTAGTAAACCAATCTCTAACAGATAAGCTACCTCATCTGGATATTCACCAAAACGATCCATTAAATCTTCTTGCATTTCCTCATAATCCATCTGTGTCTCTATCTCACGGATACGCTTATAAATATCAATTTTTTGTCTCTCATCTGTGATGTAATCTTTAGGGATATAAGCATCAATCTGAAGAGCTATCTCAGTATTACTCTTTCGTCTAGCTACAGATTTTCCTTGCTTATGAGCGATAGCTTGCTCAAGCAGCTGCGAATACATCTCAAAACCGACTGAATCTATAAAACCGCTCTGTGAAGCTCCTAGGATATTACCTGCCCCTCGAATAGCTAAATCTCGCATAGCAATTTTAAAACCAGATCCCAATTCTGTAAAACCTTTAATAGCGTCCAATCTCTTTTCAGATACCTCTGTCAAAACTTTATCTGGTCTATACATTAGATAAGCATAGGCAATACGATTAGAACGTCCAACACGGCCACGTAACTGATACAGTGTTGATAGCCCCATCTGATCTGCATTTTCAATAAAGAGTGTATTGACATTTGAAATATCGATACCTGTTTCAACAATTGTTGTTGCAATGAGTAAATCATATTCTCCATTTATAAAATCTAAAAGCGTATTTTCCAACTGAATCTCACTCATTTGACCATGAACAAAACCAATATTAGCCTCAGGTACCAACTCACGCATCTCTGTCACTTTTTGCTCCATAGTCTCCACTTGATTGTAAATATAAAAGGATTGTCCTCCACGATCCATCTCACGAAGTAGTGCTTCACGCACAGTGTTAGGATTGAATTCCATGACATATGTCTGTATGGGATAACGGTTAGTTGGTGGTGTTTCAATAACAGATAAATCTCTGATTCCGAGCATAGACATATGAAGTGTTCTTGGAATAGGGGTTGCTGTTAGAGTAAGTGCGTCAACCTTGGTCTTTAATTTTTTTAACATTTCTTTGTGCTTAACACCAAAACGTTGCTCCTCATCGATAACAATCAGACCTAAATCTGAAAAAGTAACATCTCTTGAGAGGAGACGATGCGTTCCAATGATGATATCAATTTGCCCTTTTCTAAGCTTTTCAAGAGTTTTATTTTGTTCTTTTTTACTCCTAAAACGACTCAAAACATCGATGCTCACAGGAAAATTAGCAAAACGTTGACTAAAATTTTCGTAGTGTTGTTGAGCTAATACTGTCGTTGGCACTAAAATAGCCACTTGTTTATGATCCTTGACTGCCTTAAAGGCAGCACGCATGGCGACCTCAGTCTTACCGAACCCAACATCACCGACTAAAAGCCGATCCATGGGGCGAGAACTCTCCATATCTTGCTTGATTTCCTTGATGGAACGTAGCTGATCTTCTGTCTCCACATAAGCAAAATCATTATCAAAATCATATTGTAAATCATCATCTTTTGAAAAAGCATAACCTTTTTGCTGACTACGATCAGCATAAAGTTTAATTAAATCATCTGCAATATCCTCAATTTGCTTTGCAACACGTTGTTTAGTCTTTTTAAAGCGACCATCGTTTAAGGTATTAAGTTTAGGTTCCTTACCATCTGCCGATACGTATTTTGATAGTAATTCAATCTGCTCAACTGGAATGGAGATACGGTCTGCATTTTGATATTGTACTGTCAGATAATCTTTATGAACACCTCCAATCTCCATGGTTTCAATTCCAAGATAACGACCAATACCATGCACATTATGCACCACATAATCGCCTACTGATAATTCATTATAATCTTTCAAACGCTCGGCATTGCTGATATTCGTACATCGCCTCTTGCGTTTGATGCGTTTATGAAAAATTTCTCTTTCTGTTATCAAAACGATCTTTTCATCAGCAAAATAAAAACCACTAGACAATTGACCAATCATCATCTGAACTTGATGGAGAAGAAGATTCTCACTTTTCGAAATAGTAACATCTAAATGATATTCTTGTAAAGTTTTTTGTAAACGCTCCAAACTTTGTAAGGAAGATACTTGTAGTAAAACCGTAGCCTTTTGTTTATGATAACGATTAATTTCATCAACCAATAAAGGAAATTGATTAAAAAATTCTTGCATAGAATATTGTGTCAACTGGTAGAACTGTGAAAAGTGTAAATTTTCCAATCCTCTATGAAAGGTTGAAAAAAAAGTTGATGGCTGATAAGCTCTTAACTTTTGATAACTATCTGCTAAGTAACTTAGACTAGAAAATGCTTTACCCTTTTGTAAATCTTCTGTCAATAAGTTAGCACTTTCTAAGTCTACCTTAGCATTTTTATCCGTTATTTTTTGAAAATCATCAAAAAAGAGAGGCGTCCCATCTGGAATATAATCTAAAAGCGTCCATTCTTTATCGTAAAAAAGACTAAGAAATCTTCGTACATCTTGATGCAACAATCCTTTCTGACAAGACGACAGTATATCAGACAAATAAGTTTTTAGTGGCTCCTTTGCAATCTCTATTTGGCGCTCTAAATGAGCACTCGCTCGTTCAAAATCTAAAGGTGATAAAATAACATCTCTAGCTGGAGACACATTCACTTCTTGTATCTGTCTTAAAGATTTCTGTGTGATAACATCAAACGTTCTAATACCATCTATCTCATCTCCAAAAAAATCCAGTCTATAGGGTTGCTCTTGTGTCATTTCAAAGATATCTAAGATATCGCCACGACGACTAAATTCACCTGGTGATGTCACTTGAGAGACTTTTTCATAACCAATTGCAGACAGATGATTGACAAGTGTGTCAAGATTAAACTCATCTCCTATCCTAAAGTCATATTGACTTTTCTCATAAATATCAGGACTAGGAAGTAAGACACGTAGTCCTAGTAAACTAAGAACAAGTATTCCCAATTTAGTTTCATCTCTTAAAAAATGTAGGGCAGCTAATCGAGAAGCTACCTTATCATGCGATGAAAAAATAAACTCTGCAGCAACAATATCATCTGTGAAAAATGAATAGACTTGTTCTTCTCCCACTAAATCTACCAAGTTAGCAGATAATTGTTCAGCCTCATGTTGACTAGATGTTACTACAACAATCTTTGTTTTTTGTGAGCGATAAGCAGATGCTATCGCCACAGCTCTACTACTAGCAGATAAGCCTGTAACTAACTGTCTACCCTGTGATTGTACCTGACTATGCCAATCTTGTACAGCTTTATTGCGACTAAATAAGTCAATAATATCCATTTTGATCACCCGTTAAAACGTTTCATTGTTTGTTCGAAATCATTAGACTGTAAATAAAAGTTGACAGCACTATCAACCTTATCAAGGGTATTGTCAATAGCGATGTGTTCCTCTGTATCAAAGTTTCCTAACACATGGTTAATAACACTAACACCCTTTTGAGGACGACCAATACCAATTTTGATGCGATTAAATTCTTGTGTGTTGAGATATGCAATAATACTCTTAATACCGTTATGACCACCTGCAGAACCTTTCTTACGCATACGTAACTTACCTACAACCATATCTAAATCATCATAAATAACCAGCATATCAGAAATAGAAATATGATAATAAGTGAGAAGTGCCTTTACAGCAAGACCACTGTTGTTCATAAATGTAGTGGGCTTAACAAAATAAACCTTTTCTCCCTTAACAAACTCACTTCCCACTTCTGCTTTAAAGGTTTTATCTTCTGTAAATTTAATATCAAGATCATTGACAATTTTGTCAATAGCCATAAAACCTATATTATGACGTGTTTCTTTATACTTACTACCTGGATTTCCTAGACCAACAATCATTTTTACCATATTTTCTCACTTTCAAAACATAAAAACGGTTAAGAAACTGTTTTTAGTTTCCTAACCTTTTACTTCACTTATCTAGACTTAGACATTAAATCTAAATTCCATTATATCACCATCTTGAACGACGTAATCTTTACCTTCTTCACGTAAACGCCCTGCTTCTTTTACTGCCTTTTCGCTTCCGTACGTCATCAAATCATCGTATGACATCGTTACAGCTCTGATAAAACCTCTCTCGAAGTCAGAGTGAATGATACCTGCTGCCTGAGGTGCTTTAATACCACGTTTAAAAGTCCAAGCACGAACCTCTTTTTCACCAGCAGTGAAATAAGTCCCTAATCCTAACAAATGATAAGCAGCACGCGTCAATTTATCCACACCAGACTCATTCAACCCCATAGCTTCAAGAAACTCTGCTTTATCCTCATTATCAAGTTCAGAAATTTCTTCTTCAGCACGCGCTGATATAACAACAACCTCAGCATTTTCAGTTGCTGCGAATTTGCGAATTTGCTGAACATAGCTAATACTATCTGGATCAGATACCTTATCCTCGTCAACATTAGCTACATATAAAACAGGTTTAGTTGTTAAAAGAAAGAGTCCTTTAACAACTTGCTTTTCATCTTCTGTAAAGTCAATAGTACGAGCTGACTTACCATTTTCGAGGACAGGCTTGATTTTTTGAAGTACATTAAACTCTGCAACGGAATCTTTATCTTTTTGTGTTCTTGCCATCTTTTCAACACGAACATAGCGTTTATTGATAGACTCAAGATCAGCTAAAATCAACTCAAGGTTAATTGTATCAATATCTGCTAATGGATCAACAAAAGCCCCTTCACGTCCTTGCTCACGCATAACATTTTCATCATCAAAAGCACGGACAACATGGACAATCGCATCCACCTCACGAATATTCGCTAAGAATTTATTTCCTAGCCCTTCACCTTTTGAAGCACCTTTTACGATACCAGCAATATCGGTAAATTCAAAAGTTGTTGGTACTGTCTTTTTGGGTGTGATAAGCTCGGTTAATTTTTGTAAGCGCTCATCTGGTACTTCTACCATACCAACATTTGGATCAATCGTTGCAAAAGGGTAATTGGCAGCCTCTGCCCCTGCCTTAGTAATTGCATTAAAAAGTGTCGACTTTCCAACATTTGGTAATCCGACAATACCTGCTGTTAAAGCCATATATGCATTTTTCTCCGTTCATTTTCAATCTAAATCATTATAGCATAGTTCTAACAAAAAAACCTGCCCAAAATCTAAATTATTCCAAAAGGCTAGTGTCAGATAAAAAGCTATCTAGAGGGCATTTGGAAATAACTTTACCGTAAGGAACTATTTTGCTTTTATAAGGACTTTTCGAAGCTTACGTTCAAAGTCATAACGACTCATCATGACGACATGTTTACAGTTAATACAGCGAATCTTGATGTCAGCTCCCACACGAACCACCTCCCAAGCATTAGCTTTCTTACCAGTCGTTTTAATCGTACAGGCATGTGGCTTTTTCATTTCTACAATGGAACCTAAAGTGTACATAGATTTCTCCTTAAAAATAAATAGAGCGTTTTTGTGGAATTAAGTCAATATGTTTTAATACAACAATCTCCCCATCAATCTCTATAATAGCATCATCTTCAAAGTCAACAGAAAGCCTTGTGACACTTTTATGTGTAAGACTAGATGAATGCTGATGCATTTTTAAAACTAAGGTCAACAAAACCGCTAAACGTTTTCTAAACGTTTTTCCCTTTGCTGTGACAATCTCTAATCGTGGCGTTAGGGCACTTGCTTTAGGCCAAATAACGACACCACCACCGAATGTACGATTATTTGCCAAAGAGCATAAAAATAAATCTAATAAAACTTTTTTTTCTCCATCCTCATAGGTCAAACTCACATTAGCTGTTGGATTTTTAAATAAACATTTAAGAGCAGTTAATATATAAGTGAGCTTTCCAAGATGAAATTTATTAAACCAAAATTTTAGATGAGATTGAGAAGATTCTTTTACCACATAAGCTGCAAAACCTAAGTCTAAACTGTTTAGAACAATCCCTCCTTGATAAGTAAAAACAGTGATTTCTGTTGTTTGCTCTTTATCTAACCTATCTAAGGTCATCTTTAAATTAGGCAAACGTAAAGCATGTGCAAAATCATTGCCAGAACCTACCGGATAATAAGCAAAAGCAATTGTATCAGGTAAGTAATAAAGTGTCTTAGATAACGTGCCATCTCCACCAACAATCAATACCTTATCACCCTCCTGATATTTTGCCAATAAACGCTTAACCTGATGTTTTTCATCATCTGGAAAACGTGTAAGAAAGACACGAATAGGTTTATGGTAAATATGTTTAACAGCCTTAGTAACAGCTAAAGCTTGACGATTTCCTGCATGAGGATTAGCAATGATAAGTAGTGTCATACCATGTATTATAGCACAAGAGCGCTTCTACTTCTAACAAATAATTCTAAAAAAACTGATAGTATCAGCTTTTTTAGCTGGTTCTAACAGGTGTAATTAATTGAACGAAGTTCTCAACATCCTCAGTAGGTGTTAGGGTAAAAGGACGGACTGGGGAAATAAAGCGTATAGTAACCGATTCACTTTTGAGTGCCTTTAGTGCATCAATCAGATAAGTAGGATTAAAACTGATAGTCAAATCACTTCCAGACTGACTCACACTCTCTAACTCTTCGTTGACCCTACCAACTTCTGGAGAGTTTACGTGAGCAGATACTTTTTCAGCCTTTACCTCTAAACGAACAGTTCCATTTTGTGTCGCATTAGAAATCAGAAAAGCACGTTCCATCGCATGGCGAAGAGATTCTGTTTTAAAGATAACCTCTGTTTCAAACTGAGTCGTCAAGAGACGATCAGTATCTGGATAAGTACCTTCCAACATACGTGTGTAAAAACTGATATGATCGCTCTTAAACAAAACTTGACTATCAGACAGATAAATCTCAACAGTTTTGATATTATCGCTAAAAACAGTAGAGAATTCACGAAGAGAGCGACTTGGAAGTACCACATCAAACTCTGTAGTACTATCCTCTAAATGTAACTTACGTTGGCTCATACGGTGAGAATCTGTTGCTACAGCTTTAAACTCTTGATTAGATAAGACCATATGTACACCAGTTAAAATTGGACGACTTTCTTGCTGACTAGCAGCAAAGGCTGTCTCTGCAATCAAGGTTTTAAGTAATTTTGTTTCTAAAATCAATGGATTACTTGTATTAACTTCTTGAAGATGAGGATATTGTTCTACATCTTTTCCTTTAAGGGTGATTTCTGATTTTCCACTTTTTAAGACAATTTGATGATGTTCGATTTCTTCTAAATCAATAATCACATCTGGAAGACTAGAGACGACATTAATAAAGAAACTTGCTTCGAGTAAAATGGCACCAGGTGAAGTAATAAGGAGACCTGCATTTTCGTCACTTGTAGGAATCGTATTTTCAATAGAAATTTGTCCATTAGAGCCTGTTAAAGTAATAGCTGAGGCGCTAACATTAAGCTTTAGGCTAGATAAAACAGGAATAGCATTTTTTGAATCAATAGCACGTTTTGTTGCTAGTAAAGCTTGGAGAAAAAGAGATTTGTTGATAGAAAATTTTAACATAATAACTCCTTTATAGATAAATATTATAGTTAGTAGTAGCAGTAGGGACTGTGGATAAAGTGGAAAATGAGGTTAAACGATGACGTAACAAGCAAAAAGAGTTGTTCACAACTTGTGGATAACTTGTAATAAAAAGAGCTTCTTTCCACAAGTTAATGAATTTTTGTTTTTATGGTTTCCAACTCAATGCGTAGATTGTCATCTTGAGATAGCATATTTTTGATTTTATTATAAGCGTGGAGAACAGTCGAGTGATCACGCCCACCAAAGGATTTTCCGATTTTAGGCAAACTATTGTCTGTCATTTCACGCGCAAGATACATTGCTACTTGACGTGCTAGAACAATATCTTGTGTACGTTTGGTTGCTTTGATTTCTTTGATTGTAACGCCATAAAATTTTCCAACCTGTTCTTGGATGTCATCAATTGAGACAACATTCATTTTAGGACTGTCATTTTTACGTGCTCGAATGGCTTCTGCTGCAATCTCAACCGTAACAGTATCTACGTGTTTAAAGCGTGCAACAAGATCGATATCTTTAAGGGCACCTTCTAAATCACGAACATTAGCACTAAATTGATTTGCTAAATATTCAACGGTATTTTGTTTGAAATCATAGGGGAGTTCTTGGATTTTATTTGTCAAAATGGCAACACGTGTTTCATAATCTGGAGGAGTGATATCAACAGTCAACCCCCAATTAAAGCGCGTGACTAAACGTTTTTCAAGCCCATTTAATTGTTCAGGAATACGGTCACTCGTCAGAACAATTTGCTTATTATTACTATGAAGGACATTGAAAGTGTTAAAAAATTCTTCTTGTGTAGCTTTCATTTTCGAAGTCCCCATTGATTGAATATCATCAATTAACAATACATCAAGTGTCCGAAAACTCTCTTTCATCTCCTCTTTTTTACCAGTTTGTAAGCTTTTTAGAAATTCATTGATGAATGTTTCAGCAGATATATAGCGGACTCTAGCATTTGGGCGATCTTTTAAGATTTCATTGCCAATGGCGTTTAACAGATGTGTTTTGCCAAGACCAGGTCCACCATAGATAAAGAGCGGATTATAAATGGTTCCAGGAGAGCTAGCAACAGCTATAGCTGCTGCTTTTGCCCATTTATTGCCCTCACCTTGAACGAAGTTGTCAAAACTGTATTTATCGTCAATGTTAGAGATAACGGGCGCTAGATGTGTTATTTCAGTAGTTTTTTGAACCAATTTTTCCTCTCTTTCTTGTTGTAAGATTTGAGTTTTTGGTTCTTCAAAGGTAAAGCGACACTGAATCTCAACGTTGAAGATTTCAAAACCTGCTGTTAGAATCACAGATTTTAAATTTTGACGCCAAAACATTTGTTTCACTTCGTCTAAGTAGATAGTAGCAATTTGGTTTTCAATACTAATCAGACGAGCATCGGCAACAAAATAATCATAGGCAGCTTGTTTTAATTCATCTTGAGCTAACTCTAGTACTCGCTTCCAGAATAACTGTTCATTTTCAGTCATAGGCAGTCCTCTTGTGGATAATTTTGCTCTTTTTATTGTACCATAAGTTCACATAGTTTTCCACAGGATAAAAAAAGAAAGATTTTCAACATTTTCTCTATAAAAGGCTTATTTATCCATTTTTAAAGTAATACATATGAAGTAGAAACTTTAAATTGTCATCAAAAAGTAACTTAAAAGAATAGAGAATTTTTAAACTGTGGATAAAAGAAAAGCACAGCTGTTTACATACTTATCCACAAACTGTGAAAAACATTTCCTTTCAAGAAATGAAAGCCTTTTTGCCCTTTTTTGCTTGTGGATAACCAAAAATAAAAAAAGAAGTTATAAACAGTTTATTTAAAACTGTTTATAACTCTGTTTAAATCATCTAGGTTGTTATATGTGATACTGAGCGTTCCTGATCCGTCTTTTTGTGAATGAATTTTTACCTCAAGTCCCAACTTTTCTGCTAAAGTGTGCTCTTGATGCTTGGTAAAAATATCTTTCTTTTCTTTTGGAACGAGTACTTTTTTCTTTAGTCGTTTTTCAAGCTGACGAACAGTTAGTTGTTGTTTAAGAACTTTTTGATACCACTCAATCTGTGAATGTTCTCCTTTTACGGTCAAAAGAAGTCTTGCTTGCCCTGTATTGATATTGCCATTTCTTAGCCCTGATTGAATTATTTTTGGAAGTTGCAAAAGTCTTAGGCTGTTGGTGATATAAGGACGTGATTTTCCCATAAATTGAGCTAATTCTTCATGTGTTAGTTCTTTTTTACTGATAAGTTGCTGATAAGCTAGTGCTTCTTCTATTGGGTCAAGATCGCTACGTTGTAAATTTTCGATAATTGCTTGTTGCATACTCTGCGTATTATCAAGCCGTTTTATAATAGCTGGAATTTCTGTTAAGTTAGCTAATTTTGCTGCTCTGAGTCGACGTTCTCCTGCTACTAACTCATAGCCAAAGATGTCTGATGGACGTACAATAATTGGTTGGATAATTCCATTTTGCTCAATAGAGAGAGCTAACTCTTCTAGTTCTTTCTGATTAAAGTGAAGCCTAGGTTGATAAGGATTGGAGCTGATGTCTTTGATTGCAATAATTGTTAATGTGTCTTTAGTCATAAATTGTTCCAGTCATTAAATAATATATAAAAAGGTTGAGAACTCTCAACCTTTTTTGCGAGATGAACTCGCTAATATTGTACTATATCTCTGTTCAATTCACTAGAAGAAAATCACTCACTAGAAGAACTTGAAGTCAAATCTTTGCTTGATTTTGTCAGTTTAATTTCAACAGTTTTCTTAGTTGTTTCGCGATAGAAAGTTACTTTAATGGTATCTCCAATGTTATGACCGTAGAGTAGGCTTTGTAAATCACTTGTTGAGGTGACTGCTTCTCCATCAATCTCAGTAATGACATCGTATTTTTCAAGCTTGCCACTGGCAGGCATATCAGATTGTACCGAAGCTACTACGACACCATTTGTAACACTTGTTGGGATATTAAGCTGACTAATAGCACTAGTTGACAAACTGCTGAGATCAGTCATTGAAATGCCTAGGGCAGGACGTGTCACTTGACCATTTTTTTCAAGTTGATTAATAATCTTCACGACATCGTTTGAAGGAATCGCAAATCCCATTCCTTCAACAGAATTACCGTTTGAAAGACTTGATGAAGAAGTACTTGAAATTTTACTTGAGTTGATGCCGATAACTTGCCCTTCAATATTGATGAGAGGTCCACCAGAATTCCCTGGGTTGATAGCAGCATCTGTTTGGATAGCATTCGTTGAAATAGTTTGTCCACTGTCGTTAGTTGTTGTAACAGTTCGGCTAAGGCTTGAGACGATACCTTGTGTGACAGAGTTAGCATAGTCAGTACCGAGAGGACTTCCGATTGCAATAGCCGTTTCACCTACCTTAATGGTGGAAGAGTTGGCGAATTCTGCAACTGTGATATTTTTTACTTTATTTGATTTAATCTTAACAACAGCAAGGTCAGAGTAGGTATCAGCACCAACTAGCTCCCCAACAACTTTCGTTCCGTCAGAAAGTTGGATCTCAATTTGTTGAGCGCCATCAATAACGTGATTATTTGTAACGAGATAAGCTGTTTCACCATCTTTCTTGTAGATGACACCAGACCCTTCACCATAAACAGTTAAACCATTATCTGATGTATCAGAACTCGAATTATTATCTTGGTCACTTTGACCATCATTGCCAAAAAGTTGTCCGTACAAGTCAGATATATCAGAGTTTGAATTTTGTGTTTTTTGGTAATTAATGACAGAAACAACAGCTCCTTGAACTTTTTTCACCGCTTTTGTAGTACTATTTGAATTATCATAGACTACTTTACCAGCTACTGTTGTTGAGTTAGCGTTTAAATTAGAAACTAGAGGGGTTTGTGATATGATAATCGTCCCTAAGGTACCACCGATAAATCCGATGACAATAACAATCAACCATTTTCCCCAACTTTTGAAAAATGTTGTGATAAATTTCATACGAAAACTCCTTCGTCAATTCATGTTTATTAAACAATATATCAGTAGACTTAATTAGACCTTAAAGGTTTTAAAAAAGTTATCCACAGTCTGTGGATAATAAATTTTTATGGAATTTTTCCGCTTAAAAATCATCTTTTTAAACAAGCAAAGTCTTTTTTACTTGTGGAAAAAGATGTTTATTTCTTGTTTATATGGTAAAATGGAGACATGAAAGTAAAAATGATTACTGTAGGAAAATTAAAAGAAAAATATCTCAAAGAAGGTATCGCAGAATATAGTAAACGTTTGAGTCGCTTTACTAAGTTAGAACTAATTGAGGTAGCAGATGAAAAAATATCAGATAACGCTAGCCAAGTTGAAAAAGATGCCATCATGACAAGGGAGGCTGAGCGTGTTTTATCGAAAATATCCGATCGAGAGTACGTTATAGTTCTCGCTATTGAAGGAGAAGAACTTCCTTCTGAAACCTTTAGTCAGATATTGGCAAACGCCACATTAAATGGTTATTCTACATTGACTTTCATTATCGGTGGGAGTCTTGGCTTGTCTTCTATCATTAAGAAAAAAGCTCACCAACTGGTAAGCTTTGGAAAAATGACACTGCCTCATCAGTTAATGCGACTTGTGCTTATTGAACAAATTTATCGTGCTTTTATGATTCAGCAAGGTAGCCCATATCATAAATAGCGGACAACAAGAATGATTCCAGCAGGATTCGAACCTGCGACCGTTCGCTTAGAAGGCGAATGCTCTATCCAGCTGAGCTATGGAACCAAAACACCACTATTTTAACAAAAATGATAGTTAGTGTCAATTATAGGATAGAAAGTTTGGATAAAAATACTGGTTAGTTGAAGGTATACTAGTTTTCTCTCAAAAGAGTATTCTGTAATAAACAGAACGAAAAATTTTTTGGAAAAGTGCTGGACAAATTTTTTTTTTCTGATATAATAATATGAGTAGTGAGGACAGTTTCCTCTTTAGGTCCGTTGGTCAAGGGGTTAAGACACCGCCTTTTCACGGCGGTAACACGGGTTCGAATCCCGTACGGACTATGGTAAAACTGCTAGGCAGTTTTTTATTTATCCGGCATAGCTCAGTTGGTAGTAGCGCATGACTGTTAATCATGATGTCGTAGGTTCGAGTCCTACTGTCGGAGTGATAAGACAATTAAGAGATGTTCTGAGTAACATCTCTTTTTTCATGATTACTATCTCACTATAAAGAGAAAAAGAGACAGGAAATCTGTTGTCTCTTTTTACTGTTTCTTTCTTTTTGTTTTAGCGTAAAGGAGACAAAGAAACAGGCTAATACCAAGAAAAGAGAGTTCCATTCCTATTATGAGTCCGTTTGGTATAAAGGTAAGTGTAACCTTGTGTTTTCCTTTAGGAACATCAATAACCATTAAGCCATCTTGTCCTTTACGTATGGTTGCTTTTTTACCATCAATTTCAGCGAACCATCCATCATCGTATGGCAAAGTAAAAAAGAGAGAGCTTGTTTTATTAGAACTATAATGTGTTATAACTTGATTATAATGAGTGCTGACAGAGACATCTTTTTGGTTTATGATATCCATTGCCTTTTGGTAATTGGCAAGATTTAATCCATAAAAGTGAGGTTCTTGGAAACTGACGCGTTGATTTTCTGGAAAATTAATAGTAGCTGTGATATTCTCATTGGCATCAAATTCTCCTAAATCAAAGAAAGAGTAGGCATCGTCTGTTGTATAATGAATCGTTTTTCCGTTGATGGCTATGGCAATATTTTTTTGATTCGTATTTGAAAAGAGAAGATTTGGCATACTGAGGTAAACCTGACTTTTTGCTGTTGTCTTGAATGTATAGGTGACAGAAGCTGTGCCGTTATTTACTTGTTGAGTGGTAACTGTTTTGTCTAGTTGACTAGCTCCGCTTGTTAATTGAGATGGTAGACGAGAAAAATATCTTTCACTAAGTCCAGTTAGTTGATTGAGAAGAGCTGTTTGGTTGTCAAGTGTATTGACAGTGAATTTGACATCTTTGTAAATACTATTCGTTAGAATAGCAAGCTGACTAGCATTGTGATTTTCATAGAGTTTTACTGTTTCTCCAGAACTTATAAGTGAGAATCCATAGTTATTTGGTGTATTTTCTGAGACTAGTAAATATTTGATACCAAACAAACTATCAGCAATTATAGTGTTGTTTTGATAGCGAAGATTGAGATTAGTTCCAATTGATTTATAGCCTAGCCGATCAAGTACTCTGCTAGAGAGTCTGTTGCGAATAGATGAGAATTGTGATATTCCATTGTACCCAAATTTCATACTATCATTTCCTGTTTGAGGAAGATTTCTCTCAGTTCGAAAAAAATACCTCGTTCTTTTCTTACTTATAGAAACAAGCTTGGTTATATCTATTAGCTGTTTGTTGTACCCTTCTCTTGTTGGAAAGACCCATTCATCTTTGATACCTGTGAGTTGAGCATGCGTGTTAAAGGTCATTTCTAAAATGGTAAAAAGTAAGGTAAAGGATGCAAATATTACTCTAGTGAACCAATTTTTTTTCCAACTGATAATGAGTAGAGTGTAAACGAGTGTAAAGACTAGAGTAAATATAAAGAGGTAATTTGTCAAAAAAGGGTAGTGCTTTTTAGCTATAAAAGTAGAGATAAAACCTATAATAAGAATGGTTATTCCTAAAAGAGAGCGTCTCAGTTGACTATTTTGCAAATAGGTTAATGTCTCTCCAGATATGATAATCATTAGCAGTGAGAATAGCCAAGCATAGCGATGTAAAAACATATTTGGAGCATGCATACCTTGCCAAAATAAATCCAGTGGTTGTAGATAGAAACTCGCTATTAAAAGAGCAAACAAACAAGCGTAGAAAAGACGTACTTTCCAGTTTATTTGCTTCAAAGTAAAGAAGATAGTTGTTAAAAATAGAGGAAATAAGCCCACATAGATTGTGGGAATAGCTCCAAATTTAGTTGTATCGTAGCTACCAACTAGATTTTTAGCAAAAAAATCAAGATACCAACTATTCTCTGTAAAGAGATTTGTCAACTTTGTCAATTCTTCACCATGTGTTGACAAGTCGAGATAAGTTGGTAGTAACATAACACAGCTAGTTAGTGTAGCAAGTATTGATATAAATCCAAAACGTACAAAGTTAAGTAGGCGCATTTTCCAAGAAGTCAGTCGACTGAGAAAGGCGATGCTATAGAGTACGAGAAAAAGAGCCATCATAAACCCTAGGTAATAATTTTGGATGAATAAAATGGAAAGTGTCAGATAGTAAAGAGTGATTTCTTGCTTTTCAATCAGATGATGTAGCCCTAAAATAATCAGTGGTGCTAGTATAAAAGCATCCAACCACATGTTAATCTCGATTTGGCTCATTGCAAAGCTCATCAAACTATAGGATAGGGAGAGTGCTAGAGCAAAAGGTTTATACAGTTTAGTATAAATGTTTGAGAGCATATAAAAGCTAGAGGTTCCCATTAGTCCAACTTTTAGTAAAGTAAACAGATAGATGGCATCTGGCATTGTCTCAAGATTAAAGAAATAAACAAAAGGTGATAAAAAACTTCCTAGATAGTAACTGATAAGAGCATAGAAGTTTAATCCAAGTCCACTTGTAAAAGTATAGAAAAGGCTGTCTTGCCCATGTAAAATATTACGTAGATTTTGAGCGAAAATCACATACTGATGAAAACCATCGCTGGCTAAAATAGTTGTAGGACTATTCCAATAGATATTTTGTGTAAACAAAATGAAGGCTAGAATCGTTAAAGGTAGGAGAAAACTGCACAAGTAATAAAAGCTATTGTGATATTTTTTTAAGAATGCCATAGTCACTCCTTATCTAGGGCGATAAATAGGTAAGTCTGAAGCCTATAGTGCTTCAGACTTGTTGAATGTTTACTAAGATTTCCAAAGTTCTGCTACTTTAGCTTGAACTTCTGCATTGTCCAAAAAATCATCGTAAGTCTCATCAATACGGTCAATAACACCATTTTTTGAGATGACAATGATGTGATTGGCAAGAGTTTGAATAAACTCGTGGTCATGGCTAGCAAAGATAATAGATTCTTTAAAGTCCTTAAGGCCATCGTTTAGACTAGAGATAGATTCTAAATCTAAGTGATTTGTTGGATCGTCAAGAATAAGAACATTTGATTTGAGAAGCATGAGTTTGGAAAGCATGACACGTACTTTTTCTCCCCCAGAGAGGACGTTTACAGCTTTGTTAACTTCATCTCCTGAAAAGAGCATGCGACCGAGGAAACCACGAAGAAAGGTGTCGTCATCTTCCTCTTTACTTGCAAATTGACGTAACCATTCAATAACAGATTCATCTGTAGCAAAATCATGGCTATTGTCTTTTGGTAAGTAAGAACGACTGGTTGTCACGCCCCACTTAACTGTTCCTTTATAGTCAATATCGCCCATAATTGCTCGAATTAGAGCTGTAGTCTGGAGGTCATTTTGACCGATAAAGGCCGTTTTATCACCTGGACGTAGAATAAAGCTGATATTATCCAAAATCTTTTCACCCTCGACAGTCACAGAGAGGTTTTCAACGGTCAGTAGGTCGTTTCCAATTTCCCGTTCTGCCTTGAAATTGATGAAAGGATACTTTCGGCTGGAAGGTACGATTTCTTCTAGTTCAATTTTATCTAACATTTTTTTACGAGAAGTAGCTTGTCTTGATTTTGAGGCATTAGCTGAGAAGCGGGCAACAAATTCTTGGAGTTGCTTAATTTTTTCCTCTGCTTTGGCATTACGATCTGCTTGAAGTTTGGCAGCCAGTTCGCTAGATTCTTTCCAGAAATCGTAATTTCCGACATAGAGTTTGATTTTTCCAAAGTCAAGGTCAGCCATGTGAGTGCAAACCTTGTTCAAGAAGTGGCGGTCGTGGGATACAACGATGACAGTATTGTCAAAATCAATGAGGAAGTCCTCTAGCCAAGTGATAGATTGGATGTCAAGACCGTTAGTTGGCTCATCAAGAAGAAGAACATCAGGTTTACCAAAGAGGGCTTTGGCTAAGAGAACCTTCACCTTATCGCTATTGGTCAATTCACTCATATTTTGGTAGTGGAGTTCTTCAGGAATATTGAGGTTTTGGAGAAGTTGAGAGGCTTCACTCTCAGCTTCCCAGCCACCTAATTCGGCAAATTCACTCTCAAGCTCAGCTGCACGCACTCCATCCTCATCGGAGAAATTCTCTTTCATGTAAATGGCATCTTTTTCTTTCATAATACTGTAAAGATGTTCATTTCCCATGATAACGACATCGATAGCACGATCGTCCTCGTAATCAAAGTGGTTCTGGCGAAGGACGGACAATCGTTCGTCTACTCCAAGAGAAATATGACCTGTCGTTGGTTCAATATCTCCAGATAATATTTTTAAAAAAGTAGATTTTCCTGCCCCATTGGCACCAATTAATCCATAAGTATTACCTGCTGCAAAGTTAATATTAACATCATCAAATAATTTTCGATCACCAAAGCGTAGTGATACGTCAGAAACTGTTAGCAAATTTTTTCACCTCATTTATTGTCATTTTTTCATTTTATCTAAAAAACGTTGATTTTTCAATGGACTACATTGTAGCTACATTGGTGGCAGAAAGTCATCTGTTGTTTTATTATAGTGTTTTGTGAGACTAAAACCTCGTCCCATCACTTGGCTAGCAGGCATAGCAATAATAAAGGCTGTTTCATCATATTTGAGAATTTCGTTTTGCAAGCGCGGAAACTCAAAACTAGAGACAGTTGTCATCAGCATTTCTTTTGTGCCACCTGTAAATCCTCCGATAATTGGCCATTGACTAACACCTCGGTCTAGGTTATTTGTGATATAATCTCGAACTTTCTTTGTTTCTTTTGTGATAATCATAATATTCTTAGATGAATTAAAACCAGTACTGATAATTTCTACTACATAGGAAATAGTGAAAAGAGCGATAATAGAGTACATTACAGCATCGGCATCAAAAGCAACAAAACCAATACCAACCACAATACCATCAATGAGCACTAAAACAATTCCAAAGGGAAGAGGAGTATATTTGTGAAGGATCTGTACGATAATGCCTGTACCTCCAGTCGATGAGTTACCAAGAAAAACAAGCCCAAGTCCAGCCCCTACAATTATCCCACCAAAAAGAGCAGCCAAAAGATGGTTATCAGTGATATTGGGAAGCTTATCTGTTATCTGGATAAAAATAGGATAAATCAGTGAACCATAAATGGTCTTGAGAAAAACATCTTTACCTAAAAAAATAAAACAGAGAATTAAAAGAGGGATATTACTTGCCATGACAAAAGTTGCTGGTGTCCAATCAAAAAGTTTTTCAAAGCTAACTGCTAGCCCTCCAACACCCCCTGAGGCGATATGATTGTGTAAAAACATAATGTTAAAACCGATAGCTGAAATCAGCGCCCCTATCGTTACCAAAAAGAAATCAAAAAATTTTTTAATCATTGTATCTTCTTTCTCACTTATTGCTTCTATTATCACAAAAGCTTTAGAAGACGTCAAGGTTCTTATCTAGTTATCTAGCTTGACAAATAATGGAAAATAACATAAAATAAGGACGTTATTCAGATAGGTTATCACTAGTAATTTATAGAGAGTTAACGGTGCTGCAAGTTAGTAATTACAAGATGACTTTGGACTGATGTTTGACGTGAAACAAATACATAAGTTTCAGGGTTAGCACTCCTTAGTATGCTTATTCTTTGAAGAGTGAGATGGGTAGTAAATACTACTACTCAATTGAGGTGGTACCGCGTTGTAGAAACGTCCTCGCATAGTTAGTCTAGCTGTGCGAGTTTTTTAATAAAAAGAACGGAGTAATTATGACAAAACCAGTGATTTTGACAGGTGACCGTCCAACTGGTAAGTTGCACTTAGGACACTACGTTGGCAGTTTAAAAAATCGTGTATTATTGCAAAATGAAGGCAAGTACGATATGTTTATTTTTTTGGCAGATCAACAAGCTTTGACAGACCATGCTAAAGAATCTGAAATTATTAGAGAATCGGTTGGAAATGTTGCATTAGACTACTTATCAGCAGGAATCGACCCAGCTAAATCTACGATTTTCATTCAAAGTCAAATCCCTGAATTAGCTGAATTAACCATGTACTACATGAACTTGGTGTCATTGGCACGTTTGGAACGTAATCCTACTGTAAAAACAGAGATTGCGCAAAAGGGATTTGGAAGTTCAATTCCAACAGGATTTTTGGTGTATCCAATTTCTCAATCCGCAGATATTACAGCTTTTAAAGCGAATTATGTGCCAGTTGGAAATGACCAAAAACCAATGATTGAACAAACACGTGAAATTGTTCGCAGTTTCAATCACACTTATAAAACAGATGTTTTGGTTGAACCAGAAGGTATTTTTCCTAAAAATGAGGCAGCTGGTCGTTTACCAGGATTAGATGGTAATGCTAAAATGTCTAAGTCTCTTGGAAATGGTATTTATTTGTCTGATGATGCTGATACTGTTCGTAAAAAAGTAATGAGCATGTACACAGATCCTAATCATGTTCGTGTTGAAGATCCAGGGCAAGTTGAAGGAAATATGGTTTTTCATTATCTTGATATTTTCGGACGTGAAGAAGACCAAGCTGACATTGCAGCCATGAAAGAACACTATCAACGTGGAGGGCTTGGTGATGTTAAAACAAAACGTTATTTACTTGATATTCTTGAACGTGAATTGGCACCAATTCGCAAACGCCGTTTAGAATATGCAAAAGACATGGGTGAAGTATTCCATATGCTTGAAAAAGGAAGTGAAGTAGCGCGTGAAGTTGCTGGTCAAACACTTTCAGAAGTTAAAGCTGCTATGGGAATCAACTATTTCTAAATATATTGACCATTCTGCTAACAAATTGTGTTGGTAGAATTTTCATTTCTATAAATTTTCTGACTGTAATAGAAAAAAATTATCATTTTTAAAAATAAAACAGAAGTAGTTGACAAATGATTTTAGCGTGATATGATAATAACAATAACCTTTAGGAGAAGGCTTGTAGGTCTTGCTACTAAAATAGAAAAGAGGAACTGTAAATGTCAAATTGGGACACTAAATTTTTGAAAAAAGGATTTACTTTTGATGATGTCTTGCTTATTCCTGCGGAAAGCCATGTACTTCCAAATGAAGTCAACCTGCAAACTAAACTTGCTAAAAATTTGACGTTGAATATTCCTATTATTACTGCATCAATGGATACCGTTACTGAAAGCCAAATGGCAATTGCTATTGCGCGTGCTGGAGGGCTTGGTGTTATTCATAAAAATATGTCTATCAAGGCACAGTCCGAGGAGGTTCGTAAGGTAAAACGTTCAGAAAATGGTGTCATCATCGATCCATTTTTCTTAACACCTGATAATACTATCTCAGAAGCAGAAGAGCTTATGCAACGCTATCGTATTAGTGGTGTACCCATTGTTGAAACATTAGATAATCGTCAATTGGTTGGTATTATTACTAACCGTGATATGCGCTTTATTTCTGATTATAATCAACCTATCTCAGCACATATGACGAGTAGCGATCTTATCACAGCTCCTGTAGGTACAGACCTTGAAACAGCTGAACGCATTCTACACGAACATCGTATCGAGAAATTACCGCTCGTTGATGAAGAAGGTCGTTTATCAGGACTTATTACTATTAAGGATATTGAAAAGGTTATTGAGTTTCCAAATGCTGCTAAAGATGCTTTTGGACGTCTTTTAGTTGCAGCAGCCGTAGGCGTTACATCAGATACGTTTGAACGTGCTGAAGCACTTTTTGAAGCTGGTGCAGATGCTATTGTAATCGATACAGCACATGGTCATTCAGCTGGCGTATTACGTAAAGTTGCGGAAATTCGTGACTATTTTCCAGATAAAACTCTCATTGCTGGAAATGTTGCTACAGCTGAAGGTGCTCGTGCTCTTTATGAAGCTGGTGTAGATGTTGTTAAGGTCGGTATTGGTCCAGGTTCTATTTGTACGACACGTGTTATTGCTGGTGTTGGAGTTCCTCAAATTACAGCTATTTATGATGCAGCAGGTGTTGCTCGTGAGTATGGCAAAACAATCATTGCAGATGGTGGTATCAAATATTCTGGAGATATTGTCAAAGCTTTAGCAGCAGGTGGCAATGCTGTTATGTTGGGTTCTATGTTTGCAGGGACAGATGAGGCACCTGGTGAAACAGAAATTTTCCAAGGGCGTAAGTTTAAAACATACCGTGGCATGGGCTCAATCGCAGCTATGAAAAAGGGCTCAAGCGATCGTTATTTCCAAGGTTCTGTTAACGAAGCAAATAAATTAGTCCCAGAAGGAATCGAAGGACGTGTTGCTTATAAAGGTGCAGTAGCTGATATTGTTTTTCAAATGCTTGGTGGTATCCGCTCTGGTATGGGTTATGTCGGTGCATCTGACTTACATTCTCTTCGAGAAAATGCACAATTTATTGAAATGTCTGGTGCTGGTTTGAAAGAAAGTCATCCACACGATGTTCAAATTACAAATGAAGCACCGAATTATTCAGTACAATAATAAAAAAAGAGGTGTCAATCTCTTTTTTATTATTGTCAATATAAGTGTAAAAAAACTAGAGAGATAGTTTCAGCGGAGGCATCTGATGCGTAAATATATTGTAAATATAACTATCAATTATAATTTTTTTCATCAAGGAAATTTCCAGAGTCAATAGTAAATAATTTTAGTCCTTGTGGTAAGTCTTTAAAGTGTTTAATATTGGTTGTAGTCATAAAAGTTTGGACATTATTATCCCTTATAGCTTGTAGGAGTTTTTCTTGTCGAGTCTGGTCAAGTTCGCTCATCACATCATCAAGTAACAAGATAGGTGATTCATGGGTTGCTACTTTGATTAAGTCAATTTCAGCTAGTTTCAGTGAAAGAACGAGACTTCTTTGTTGTCCTTGACTACTAAATGAGGCGTCCAGATCATTGATATAAAAAGCTAAGTTATCCCTATGTGGACCAACACCTGTATTTTTTTTAAATATATCACGCTTTTGAGCAGCTAGTAATTGTGTTTTGAATTTTTCTTCAATCTCGGCAGTAGTTGTAAATGAAATAGAGGAAAGATATTTAATGGATAGGTGTTCTAGTTCATTTGAAATCGTAAAATGATGTTTATCAGCTTTTTTTGATAGATTTTGAATAAAGTGATAACGATGTTTAATGACACGGCTACCGTAGTGGACTAGCTGTTCATCGAGTACAAAGAGATATTCCTTATTCACCTTATCAGCAGTTTTGAGGTAGCTATTGCGTTGTTTGAGAATGTGATTATACTGTGCTAAATCAGATAAATAAAGTTGTTTAATTTGCCCTAAATCGATATCAATAAATTTTCGTCTCAAAGAAGGAGAACCTTTGACTAATTGCAAATCCTCGGGAGCAAATAAAACAACTGTCATATTTCCAACATAATCGGACAATTTTGCCTGTTTCAAGTGGTTGAGCTTGGTTATGCGCCCATTCTTGGAGAGATAAATATCAAGTGGTACCTTACTATTTGCACGAACCAAAGTACCTGATACATGTAGAGACTCTTTTTGAAATTGTATCAGTTCTTTATCTGAGCGTGTTCTGTGACTTCTTGTAAGTGCCAAAAAGTAAATAGCTTCTAGGAAGTTTGTCTTTCCTTGAGCATTTTTTCCGATAAAAATATTAAGCGTAGGAGAAAAGTTGGCTTCTAGTTTATTATAGTTCCGGTAATTTTGGAGAATTATTGATTCTATAAACATAACCTACATTCCTGGAAAGCGTGGTTTTTGTTTTTTGTTGGTTCGGACTTTTTGGAAATTACTTTCTTGATTTATTTTTCGAACAATCTTTGTGACCCTTTCTTTTTCGCTAAGAAGTTCTTTTCTTTCTTTGATTTCGCTGTCGCTTGGTTGTGTAATGGTGATTGTTGTTTCTAATTCAGGAATAGTGACGGTATCTAGAAGTCGTAATTTGCGTCTGCGACGCATTTCTTTCTCATTATTAACCAGTACAACATTATCTTGTAAAAAACTTTTGATAGCTCCTCCACTTTGAATGATGCGTAAGTCTTTTAACAGTGATTGTAGGGTGATATGGTCATCAAATAATGTATATTTCATAAGCTCCTCACAGGGTGTTGATGGTAATATTATACCATAACCTGTCAAAGAACAAAATGTTTGGTGGATAGAAGAGGTAAGTAATCCTTTTAAGTCTTTTAAGACTATAAAATGAACTGTATTATCTTTTGTTTTGAAGTAGCTACTAGATTTCAATATGGAAGAAGATATTCTAAAGCATTGCTTGGAGGCAGGTCAAAAGGTATTTTTACAGCAGTAAATTAAGTTTACAACACATTTACAAACTAAAGTAAGTTCTTGTAGTGAGGTAGTTATCATGTAATTCAGGTGTTAAGCTAGTTGTTGTTTTATAATATTAGATAATGTTGATATTTTTAGAGGAAATATTGACAATTGTTGACATCATTAGTAAATGATGTGTCAACGAGGCGACTCGTTATATTTAGCTATTTGGAGAAACTCTTGACACCGCTAAGTTCTCCAGAAAATTTAACTTTTGAAGATGTTTTGAAAGAAGTCTGTATTTTTTTTTGAAACAGCAGATAGAGCAGAGGTTATTATGCTTCCAAAGTAAATAATCAAGAAATAATTGACATTTTCTGATATAATGAAGAGACTAAAATCATGCAGAGGAAACCATATGAAAGAAAGAACACTAGGCGATCGTTTAAGAACTCGACGAATTAAATTGAATCTCAGTTTAAAGGATATTGAAAAAGAAACGAATATTCCTCTTCATTATTTACTAGCATTAGAATTAAACCAATTTGATGCGGTTCCAGTTGAAGATTTGGATCACTATATTAGTTCTTATGCTAAGGCGGTTTCACTAGCTGAGGAGAAAAAAGCTAATATCAATTTGTCTGTTAAAGAAGTGGCTCTCCCTATATCAAGACTAAACGTTAATGATTCAGTTGATTTTTTGTCGTTAGAACGAGAAGAGGGAAAGAAAAGACCTGAAAATAGTCAAGAACCTGTCAGTGAATCCATAAAGGATAAAGAAGCAAAGACAATCCCTTTATCTCGTTCTAGGAGGCAGCGTTACTACAGTATAAGAAGTTGGTTGGTAGGAATATCAATAATGCTCATTTTCTTAACTGGTACGGCTCTTGCTTGGCTATGGTGGAGACAGTCTAGCCAACTTCCAGTAAGTAAACAAGCAGTCACTAGGCATCAAAAGTCTTCTTCGAAATCAACAATCGCTAGTTCGACTAAGCTACCTCAATTAACTGTTAACCAAGATGCTAATGGTGCAACGATTATTACCTTGTCTCAAGCAACAAGACCTATTACGATTGAAGTCACTTTATCAGGCGAAGCACCAAGTTGGGTGTCTTTGTCCAACACGGACTTGTCTAGTGAAGGTGTACTTTTAACGACACAAAACCCCTCAGTGACGGCTGTTCTAGATGAAGCTGCAACTACCTCACAATTTGTCTTTGGTTATCCAGAGGCAGTTACAGTCACAATAAATGGTCAGAAATTAGATATGACTACAATTACTAGTTCGGCAAATACAGCAACTTTTAATGTAACAGAAGGAGAGTAAATCAAATAAGATGAAAAAGGAAAATATCCCCAATTTATTGACTATTCTACGGATTTGTATGATTCCTGTTTTTTTGATATTAACAGGACTTTCGGCTAGCTTTTTATGGCATATAATTGCTGCTCTAGTTTTTACCATAGCTAGTTTTACGGATTATTTAGATGGTTATTTAGCACGCAAGTGGCATGTTGTGACAAATTTTGGAAAATTTGCAGATCCTCTAGCTGATAAGATGCTTGTGATGAGTGCTTTTATCATGTTAGTTGGACTTGATATGGTTCCATCTTGGGTGGCAGCAGTCATCATCTGTAGAGAGTTGGCGGTGACAGGATTACGTCTGCTTTTGGTGGAAACTGGTGGCACTGTCCTAGCAGCAGCTATGCCAGGAAAGGTGAAAACAGCCACACAGATGTTGTCTATTATCCTCTTGTTATGTCACTTGTCTCTAATTGGCACAATTTTACTCTACATTGCGCTCTTTTTCACTATTTATTCAGGCTATGATTATTTTAAAGGAGCGAGCTATTTGTTTAAGGATACTTTTAAATAATGACAGATATTATTGAAGTGAACAATCTTTCTTTTCGCTATGATGATCAGCAAGAGAAATATACTCTGAAAGATATTTCGTTTCATGTGAAACAGGGAGAATGGTTGTCCATCGTTGGACATAATGGTTCGGGAAAGTCAACCTTAGTACGTCTGCTGGACGGTTTACTAGTAGCCCAGTCTGGTTCTATCAAGATTGATGGTCAACTGATGAGCGACAAGACAGTTTGGGATATTCGTTACAAGATAGGAATAGTTTTTCAAAATCCAGATAATCAGTTCGTTGGGGCGACAGTTGAGGATGATGTGGCTTTTGGTCTAGAAAATAAGGGCGTCTCACTTGATGATATGCGCCATCGTGTGTCAAAAGCTTTATCTGTCGTTGGTATGAAAGATTTCGCTAATAGTGAGCCTTCTCGTCTGTCTGGAGGGCAAAAACAGAGAGTAGCAATTGCTGGAGCTATTGCTATGCAACCTAAAATTATCATTTTAGATGAAGCGACAAGTATGTTAGACCCAAAAGGGCGTTTAGAGCTTATTCGTGTGATTCGTGCAATTCGTAAGAAACATGAGATGACCGTTATTTCAATCACTCATGATTTAGATGAGGTTGCATGGAGTGATCGTGTGTTAGTGCTAAAAGAAGGTCAAATCGAATCTAATATGACCCCTAGAGAATTGTTTTCACGTCACGATTTAGAAACTATTGGACTTGACAAACCTTTTACAACGAATGTCTTATTAGCTTTGAAGGATTCAGGAATTTCCATAGAGGAAAGCTACTTGACAGAAGATGAATTGGAGGAATGGCTATGGAGCTTTCTCTTAAACATGTAAGTTATGTTTATCAAGCCGACACACCGTTTGAGAGACAGGCTTTATTTGATATTAACTTAGTTATCAAGGAGAAGAGTTATACAGCTATAGTTGGACACACAGGTTCTGGTAAATCAACGCTTATGCAACTGTTGAATGGCTTATATTTGCCCACTGAAGGAGAGGTTGTCATTGGAAATGTACATATTACTCCAACTTCAAAAAATAAGGACATTAAATCTGTTCGTCAAAAAGTAGGACTTGTTTTCCAATTTCCAGAAAGCCAATTGTTTGAAGAGACGGTGCTAAAAGATGTTTCTTTTGGACCACAAAACTTTGGAGTGTCAAAAGAAAAAGCTGAGGAATTAGCTCGTAAAAAGCTAGAGATAGTTGGTATTTCTCCAGAATTGTATGAAAAAAATCCATTTGATCTTTCCGGTGGACAGATGAGACGAGTAGCAATTGCTGGTATATTGGCTATGAATCCTGATGTGTTAGTTTTAGATGAACCTACCGCTGGTCTTGATCCCAAAGGGAGATCAGAGCTCATGCGTCTTTTTCATGATTTACATCAAAAAGGACAAACAATTGTTCTTGTGACGCATATGATGGATGATGTTGCTAACTATGCTGACATGGTTTATGCACTTGAAGCTGGAAAAATTCTTTTATCAGGCACTCCTTGTGAGGTATTTCAAAATGTTGATTTTCTAGAAAAAAGGCAACTTGGTGTTCCTAAAATCACAAAATTCAGCCAAAAATTAGTTAAAAAAGGATTGATATTAGATAGATTGCCTATTACTCTAGAAGAATTCACGAAGGAGGTTCTTCCATGGATAAGCTGATTTTAGGGCGATACATTCCAGGAAACTCTCTGATTCATAGACTAGATCCTAGAAGCAAGCTGATTGCAATGTTTCTGTTTATTTTGATTGTATTTTGGGCAAACAATCTTGTAACAAATTTAATTCTAGTTATCTTTACGTTAGTGTCAATATTGTTGTCACAAGTGAAATTATCCTTTTTTTTACGGGGATTGCGCCCCATGGTTGGAATTATTTTATTTACAACATTGTTTCAAGTTTTCTTTATAGGTGGTGGAGAAACTCTTTTTCACCTTGGTATTATAACGATTACTTCTTACGGTCTTAACCAAGCATGTCTAATTTTTATGCGTTTTGTTTTAATCGTTTTTTATTCTACCTTGCTGACTCTCACTACAACACCTCTAAGTCTATCAGATGCTGTTGAGTCTTTGTTACACCCCTTAACTCGTTTTAAAGTTCCTGCGCATGAGATTGGTTTGATGTTGTCACTAAGTTTACGATTTGTTCCGACTCTCATGGATGATACTATACGTATTATGAATGCGCAAAGATCACGTGGTGTAGACTTTGGCGAAGGGAATTTATTCCATAAAGTCAAAACAATCCTCCCAATTCTCATCCCTTTATTTGCATCAAGTTTTAAGCGTGCAGATGCTCTTGCCCTTGCTATGGAGGCTAGAGGGTATCAGGGAGGAGAGGGACGTAGTAAATACCGCATTTTAAAATGGGAGCGAAAAGATAGTCTGACAATTTTTGTCATTTTAGTCCTTGGTTTGGTCTTATATTTCCTAAAAAATTCATAAAAAAACGCTATTATAGCGTTTTTTTATGATGATACAACAAATTTGTAACATTTTTAATCAAGAAACAATTTTGAAGTAACAAACAAAGTATATGATAGGTACTGTAAGATTTTAGTATGAGGTACGATAATTATATGACAAGACTGAAACGTCGATATGAAAAGCGTCGTCAGGCAAGAGTTCGTCGAATGACTTATCTCTTATTAGGAGCCTTGGTTATTATTGCCAGCGTCAGTGTTTTCTTTTTTACCTTAGCAGCCACAAAAGTCAGCACAGAAACTTTATCTGCTAAAATATCATCATCAAAAGCTAATAAAGTGATTAAAGCAAAAACAGCATCTAGCTCTAGTCAAGTGGGTACTCTTACCCAATTAAGTGTTTCATCTGCTTCAAGTACAAATGAAGAACTGCAGGACAATACCAGTGAAGAGAACGAGATGACAGAAGTTTCTGCACAACCACAGATTACACAGGAATCTACTGAGCAGGTTTATATTGATACGACAAATAATAGTCCTTTACAGACAGATTCAGTTCAAGTAACAACTGCAAGTGCCACTTATTTATCTAATGGTAATACTGCAGGGAATGTTGGCTCAGATGCCGCAGCTCAAATGGCTGCAGCCACCGGTGTGCCTCAGTCAACTTGGGAAAATATTATTGCTCGTGAATCAAACGGAAATCCTAACGTCACTAACAGTTCTGGTGCATCTGGTCTTTTTCAAACGATGCCAGGTTGGGGTTCTACAGCAACTGTTCAAGACCAAATTAATGCGGCTATTAGAGCTTATAATGCTCAAGGTTTATCTGCTTGGGGATATTAGTAAAAAATCTTAGATGTTTATCTAAGATTTTTTATGTTAGATAGTTTATAAGATCGATAGGGGATGTGATAATGGTATTAGCACCATATTTGACTAAATCATCTTTCTTTCCGAAGCCCCATGTGACGCCGATACAATTAATATGCTGTCTCTTACCACCGATCATATCAAATTTTGTATCTCCGATAATAGCTGCTGTCTCAGGTTTAATAAAGTGTTTATTAAGGCATGTAGCGATTATATCCTCTTTTACAAAACGATTTGCTGTTGAACCATAAATAGCTGTGAAATAGTCGTCAACGTCCAATTCAGATAGCATTTGGTAAGCAGAAGGTTCATGTTTACTGGTTGTCACGAATAATTGATATGATTGACTTAATATATCTAATGCGAGTGGTATTTTATCATACAACTTAACTTCATGTACTCCTTTTTCTTGATAGTAGTCACGAAAGAAAGTTATTGCTTGATTTATTTGAAAAGTATTATCAAAAAAGTGTGAAAAGGTTGTCTCAAGTGGTGGTCCTATGAAAGTGGATAAAATTTTCTCATTAGGAGTCGGCATATCGAGTTTTGAAAAAGTATACTTAAAAGCATTTTTTATGCCCTTACTGGAATTTACCAGTGTTCCATCTAGATCAAAGAAAAGGTGTTTTAACATTACAGAACTCCTATTAAAATGAAAATAGAGATTTAGCTAAAAATTTCCTTCGCTAAGCGTCTGCCTGTTGGTGTAGCTGCTAATCCGCCTTCTGCTGTTTCACGAAAGGCTGTCGGTAGGCTGGATCCAACTTGGTACATGGCATCGATTACTTCATCCACAGGGATTTTTGAGGTGATTCCAGCTAAGGCCATATCAGCAGCGATAAAAGCAAAACTAGCTCCCATAGCGTTTCGTTTGACGCAAGGAACTTCGACTAATCCAGCAACAGGGTCACAGATGAGACCTAGCATATTTTTGATGACAAAGCAAATCGCCTGACTGGCTTCTTGCGCTGTCCCACCAGCAGCCATTACTAGGGCAGCCGCCGCCATGGCAGAAGCAGATCCTACTTCTGCTTGACAACCTCCTTCAGCTCCTGAGATAGAAGCGTTATTGGCTATTACTAAACCAAAAGCACCTGCGGTAAATAAAAATTGCAATTGTTCTATTTCTGTTAGTCCTAGTTTATCAATAGCGGTGGTGAGGACAGCAGGGAGACAGCCAGCTGAACCAGCTGTTGGTGTCGCACAGACCAAGCCCATCTTGGCGTTGTGTTCGTTGACAGCGATAGCATTGCGAGCAGTAGATAGAATCGTAATATCAGATAAGGTCTTTCCTTTTTTGATGTAGTCGTCTAGTTTTTTAGCATCTCCTCCTGTCAATCCAGAGCGTGATGTGTATGGAGATAAGCCTTTTTGGACAGAGGATTTCATGACTTCTAGGTTTTTTGTCATGAGCTGGATGATTTCAGTTCGACTGCGCCCACTAAGCTCTATCTCAGTTGCAATCATCAGCTCAGAAACATTGCCACCATAGCGATTTTCTGCTTGTTGGATGAGTTCTTCAACGCTGTAAAACATAATCTTCCTTTCTAGTCAAAAAAATGCACATTATGTAGATTGGGGATAAGCCTTATTTCATCGATTGCTTTGTCGCAGTCATGCGAGTCTACCTCGATGATCATAATTGCCTTCTCGCCTGCCTTTTCCCGAGTCACATTCATCTGGGCAATGTTTATGCGGTAAGATGAAAGGATATCTGTCACGTAAGCAATCATGCCAGGCACATCCTGATGTACGATGATGATAGTCGGAGTATTCATATTGACGTTGACGGCAAAACCATTAAGCTCTGTTACTTGAATATTACCTCCACCTATTGAGATACCAGTAGCAGATAGGCTTTTCTGATTATTTTTCATAATGATTTGTGTGGTATTGGGGTGGGGGGCGTTTGATTCTTTATTGACTTTCCAAGTAACTTTGATACCTTTTTGATGTGCGATTTCAAGGGCATTTGGAATCGCAGGGTCATCTGTATCCATTCCTAAGACTCCAGCTACTAAAGCAAGGTCAGTTCCATGTCCACGATAGGTTTTGGCAAAGGAGTTATAGAGCTGAAATTCGACCTCAGTAGGTTTTTCTCCAAAAATAGCAGAGACGATTTTCCCAATACGAACAGCACCAGCGGTGTGGCTACTAGAAGGTCCTATCATAACAGGTCCTATAATATCAAAAACAGATTGAAATTTTAAGTGTTTCATGATTGTATCCTCTAATCTAGTCTGCTTTATTATACCAAATAAACGCTTTAATTCCTAAATGAAAATTTAAAGAATAAGGCTTTAAAAAGCATCATATTATTGTTATAATGATTATTAGCGCTTTTAGCAATTGAAAATCGACCTTCAAATCGATTTTTGAAAAACTAGGCCCTTCAAGCCTATGTTCGAAAAATATCTTGATGGGAGGATTATCATGTCAGATAATTCAAAAATACGTGTCGTTGTCGGTATGAGCGGTGGCGTTGATTCATCTGTAACGGCTCTCCTTTTGAAAGAGCAAGGTTATGAAGTTATCGGTGTCTTTATGAAAAACTGGGACGACACAGACGAATTTGGTGTTTGTACAGCAACTGAAGATTATAAAGATGTGGCAACGGTAGCTGACCAAATCGGTATTCCTTATTACTCTGTCAATTTTGAAAAAGAGTACTGGGATCGCGTTTTCGAATATTTTCTAGCGGAATATCGTGTAGGACGTACACCAAATCCAGATGTTATGTGTAACAAAGAAATCAAATTTAAAGCTTTCCTTGACTATGCTATGACACTTGGAGCTGATTATGTAGCAACTGGGCATTATGCGCAAGTCTCTCGTGACGAAGACGGTACCGTTCATATGTTACGTGGAGCAGATAATAATAAAGACCAAACTTACTTCTTGAGCCAACTATCACAAGAACAATTGCAAAAAGTTATGTTTCCACTTGGGCATTTGGAAAAACCAGAGGTGCGTCAAATCGCAGAGCGTGCAGGACTTGCAACGGCAAAGAAAAAAGATTCAACAGGAATTTGTTTTATCGGAGAAAAAAATTTCAAAGAATTTTTAGGTCATTATCTTCCTGCGCAGCCTGGTCGTATGATGACTGTTGATGGTCGTGATATGGGTGAACACGCTGGATTGATGTATTATACAATCGGTCAACGTGGCGGTCTTGGTATCGGTGGACAACAAGGTGGTGACAATCAACCTTGGTTTGTTGTTGGAAAAGATTTGTCAAAAAATATTCTTTACGTTGGTCAAGGTTTCTACCACGATTCGCTAATGTCAACTAGCCTGGACGCTTCAAAGATTCACTTTACACGTGATATGCCTGAAGAATTTACAATGGAAGTTACAGCAAAATTCCGTTATCGTCAACCAGACTCTAAAGTTACAGTGCATGTTAAAGGTGACAAAGCAGAAGTTGTCTTTGATGAACCACAACGTGCCATTACACCAGGTCAAGCTGTTGTTTTCTATGATGGAAAAGAGTGCCTAGGCGGTGGTCTTATTGATACAGCTTACAAAAATGGTGTAGCTTGTCAGTATATTTAAACTACTGTAAATGTCATTGACATATTAAAGGATTGATTGTTTATGTCCTGAAAAAGCTAAATAAAGTTGCTTTTTTAGGAGAAATTGATAAAATAAAAGAAATGAACTATGATGGTCAAAGCTTCATGGGAAAGTAGGTCTTTTGACCTATCCTTATCCTTAGTTTTGATCGTTTTTTATTGTGTCAAGTTTATTGGTACGCTATTATAAAAGGAGAGGCAATGACGTATAATTTTGCAGAATCTTATGATATTATTGTGATTGGTGCAGGACATGCTGGTGTAGAAGCGAGTCTTGCTGCGAGTCGTATGGGTTGCAAAACATTACTTGCAACTATTAACTTGGAGATGTTAGCTTTCATGCCTTGCAATCCTTCTATTGGAGGATCTGCTAAAGGAATTGTTGTCCGAGAAATTGATGCTCTTGGCGGTGAGATGGGTAAAAATATTGATAAGACTTATATTCAGATGAAGATGTTGAACACGGGTAAAGGTCCTGCAGTACGTGCTTTACGTGCGCAAGCAGATAAGGCATTGTATTCTCGTATGATGAAACAAACAGTTGAACGTCAAGAAAATCTAACGCTTCGTCAAACTATGGTTGATGAGATACTAATAGAAGAAGGACGAGTAATTGGAGTTCGTACAGCTACCAATCAATGCTTTTCAGCTAAATCTGTAGTGGTTACAACAGGGACTGCTTTACGTGGAGAGATTATCTTAGGAGAATTAAAATACTCTTCAGGTCCCAACAATAGTTTAGCTTCTATCACCTTAGCGGATAATCTAAAATCTTTAGGTCTTGAAATGGGGCGCTTTAAAACAGGGACTCCGCCTCGTATCAAAGCAAGTTCTATCAATTACGATGAAACAGAGATTCAACCAGGTGATGAAAAACCAAATCATTTTTCTTTTTTATCAAAGGACGAAAATTATCTCACGAATCAAATTCCTTGCTGGTTGACTTATACGAATCAAATAAGTCATGATATTATCAATAAAAATCTTTACCGCGCACCGATGTTTTCAGGCATTGTCAAAGGGGTAGGTCCGCGTTATTGCCCTTCTATTGAGGATAAGATTGTCCGTTTTGCAGATAAAGAACGTCATCAACTCTTTTTAGAACCTGAAGGTCGTGAAACAGAAGAAGTTTACATTCAAGGGTTGTCGACAAGTCTTCCTGAAGATGTTCAAAAAGAATTAGTTCGTTCTATTAAAGGGCTTGAAAATGCTGAAATGATGCGTACAGGATATGCTATTGAGTATGATATTGTCTTGCCACACCAATTACGTGCAACGCTTGAAACGAAGAAAATTTCAGGTCTCTTTACAGCAGGTCAAACCAACGGAACTTCTGGTTACGAAGAAGCAGCAGGTCAAGGATTGGTAGCGGGTATTAATGCTGCTCTTAAAATACAGGGAAAACCAGAGTTGATTTTGAAACGTAGTGATGCTTACATCGGTGTTATGATTGATGATTTGGTGACTAAAGGGACACTAGAGCCTTATCGACTTTTGACTAGTCGTGCAGAATACCGTTTGATACTGAGACATGACAACGCAGATATGCGTTTGACTGAGATTGGTCGACAAGTAGGGCTTGTAGATGATGAGCGCTACCATCTTTTTACAGAAAGAAAACGTCAATTCGACAAAGAGTTGACAAGGTTGTCAACAACTAAAATAAAGCCAGTTAAGGAAACAAATGAGCGCATAAAAACTCTTGGTTTTAAACCGTTGACAGATGCCTTGACAGCAAAAGAATTTATGCGCCGTCCTGAAATCAATTATGACATTGCGATAAGCTTTATTGGTCCTGCTGAAGAAAAACTTGATAGCAAAGTGATTGAACTTTTGGAAACTGAAATCAAATACGAAGGCTATATTAAAAAAGCTCTTGATCAAGTAGCCAAAATGAAACGTATGGAAGAAAAACGTATTCCTGACAATATTGACTGGGATGATATTGATTCTATTGCGACAGAAGCACGTCAAAAATTCAAGAAAATCAATCCTGAAACAATCGGTCAAGCTAGTCGGATTTCAGGAGTTAATCCAGCAGATATTAGTATTTTGATGGTTTACTTGGAAGGGAGACGAAAATCTTCTAAAAACTCTTAACAAAACCGTTACAAAAGCAGTACTAAGTTTATTTTAGGGCTGTTTTATGGTACAATATAGCCTTAAGAGGTTAATTATGAAAAGATTTCGCTTTGCAAGTATTCAATTAGTGCTCATAGGATTGATTCTATTTGGTATTTTAGCAATTAGCGTGCGGTTATTACAGTCACAAGTGGCTTTACTGGCTATCATTTTTGTTGTGATTGCTTTGGTGACAGCTTTGCTATATTATCAAAAAGAAACCTACGAGGGCTCAGAATTGGAGCAAATTGAGCTTTTAAACGATCAGACAGAGACTACACTTAAAAATTTGTTGAATCAAATGCCTGTTGGAGTTATTCAATTTAACATCGAAACCAATGAGATAGAATGGTTCAATCCTTATGCTGAGTTGATTTTCACAGACGAAGATGGGTTCTTTAATGATGATAAAGTAAGAGAAATCATAGTTAATAAGCGTGGTGGAGTGGCTAGTCAGACGTTTGAAATTAGTCGCAATAAGTATGTTGCTTATTTTGACTTAAAAACAGGAGTTTTTTACTTTTTTGACGCTACTATAGGTAATCGTCAACTAGGAGATGTAGCTATGATGCGTCCTGTTATCGGAATTATTTCGATTGATAATTATGATGATATGACCGATAGTTTGCCAGATGCTGAGGTTGCGACCATTGATGGTTTTATTGCAAGCTTTATTTCTGATTTTGCTAAGGAGTGGGGTATTTTTTACCGTCGTGTCAATGTGGATCGGTTTTATTTTTTCACGAACTATGCTATCTTAAAAGATTTGATGAGTACCAAATTTGAGATGCTTGAGCAGTTTAGAAAGCAGACAGCTCAGAAAGAATTTCCGTTGACACTTAGTATGGGGATTGCCTTTGGAGACGGAAATCATAGTCAGATTGGACAATTGGCCTTACAAAATCTCAATATGGCTTTAGTTCGTGGTGGGGATCAGATTGTCATCAGAGAAAATGATGCAAACTCACAAGCTGTTTTCTTTGGAGGAAGTACAGTTTCAACGATTAAGCACTCTAGAACACGAACGAGGGCAATGATGTCTGCTATTTCAGATCGTCTTAAGACGGTTGATAATGTCTTTGTTGTTGGACATCGTAACCTAGATTTAGATGCACTGGGTGCCTCGATTGGGATGCAATTTTTTGCCAGCAATATCATCAGTCGTAGCTATGTTGTTTACAACCCTCGTGAGATGAATACTGATATTAAGCGTGCTGTTCACTATCTTATCGAGGATGATAAAACTAACCTCATATCGCTTGAGCAAGCAGAGAAAATGGCAACACCACGATCTATTTTAGTGATGGTTGACCATTCAAAGATTAGCCTAACATTGTCAGAAGAATTTTATAAGCAGTTTCATGAAGTGATTGTGATTGATCACCATAGACGTGATGAAGATTTTCCTAAAAATGCTAGTCTGTCCTTTATTGAAAGCGGAGCGAGCAGTGCGAGTGAGTTGGTAACTGAGTTGATTCAATTTCAACAATCATCTCGTAAGTTGAGTAAAACACAAGCAAGCATTTTGATGTCTGGTATTATGTTAGATACAAAGAATTTTTCAACAGGAGTAACCAGTCGTACATTTGATGTAGCGAGTTATCTGCGCTCACGAGGTAGCGATAGCAGTGATATCCAAACTATTTCAGCAACAGATTTTGATGAATATCGTGCTATTAATGAATTGGTACTAAGAGGTGAGTGTGTGACAGAAGGTATCATTGTGGCCACAGGAACTGACAACAAGCTTTACAATAATGTCATTGCAAGTAAAGCGGCGGATACACTGTTGTCAATGTCAAATGTTGAAGCTAGTTTTGTTATCACACAAAATCAAACAGACAAAGTATCAATATCAGCTAGAAGCCATAAAACAGTTAATGTTCAATTAGTTATGGAAAAATTAGGAGGCGGAGGCCATTTTAGCTTTGCTGCTTGTCAATTAATTGATACTACTGTAAATGAAGCAAAAGAAAAGCTACTTGAAGTGATTACAAATGAATTAATTAATACAGCTAACCAGGAGGAATTGTCATGAAAATTATTTTTTTACAAGATGTTAAAGGTAAAGGAAAAAAAGGAGAAATAAAAGAGGTTCCCACGGGATATGCTCAGAATTTCCTTATCAAGAAAAACTTGGCAAAGGAAGCTACCAGTCAAGCTATTGGCGAGTTAAAAGGCAAACAAAAGTCTGAAAAAAAGGCACAAGCGGAGCTTTTGGCAGAAGCTCAAAAAGTAAGGGACAGACTATCAAAAGAGACAACCCGTGTTCAATTTAAAGAAAAAGTAGGTCCAGATGGGCGAACTTTCGGATCAATCACTGCTAAAAAAATTGCAGATGAGCTGTTAAAACAGTACGGACTTAAGGTCGATAAACGCTATATTGAACTTGACCATCCTATTCGCGCCATTGGTTTGATTGAAGTTCCAGTCAAGCTACATAAGGATGTTATTGGTGAAATTAAATTACACATCAAAGAAGCCTAAAGAAATAAATGTTAGAAGGTTAGGTGACTTAGAGTGGTAGAATTGCAGGAGTTGCGTGTTCAACCACAAGATTTGTTGGCTGAACAATCTGTGTTAGGAGCTATCTTTCTCTCACCAGATAAGCTCATAACAGTTCGTGAGTTTATCACCTCTGAAGATTTTTACAAATATTCGCATCAAATTATTTTTCGGGCGATGGTTACGCTTAGTGATCGCAATGATGTTATTGACGTGACGACTGTTCGTGGCATCTTAGATAGTCAAGGTGATTTACAAAATATTGGTGGACTGGCTTACATTGTTGAAGTGGTTAATAGTGTGCCGACTAGTGCTAATGCTGAATTTTATGCAAAAATAGTTGCTGAGAAAGCCATGTTACGTAATATCATCAGTAAGTTGACAGATACTGTCAATCTTGCTTATGAAGGAACGATTGAGTCTGAAGAAGTTATTGCTGATGCTGAAAAAGCTTTAGTAGACATAAATGAGCGCAATAGTCGTAGTGGTTTTAGGCGCATTTCAGATGTTTTAAAAATTAACTATGAGAACTTGGAGGTACGTTCAAAACAGACTAGTGATATTACAGGGTTACCGACAGGATTTCGAGATCTTGATCGTATTACAACCGGTTTACACCCAGATCAATTGATTATCTTAGCTGCACGTCCTGGTGTTGGAAAGACAGCTTTTGCTCTCAATGTTGCTCAAAATGTGGGAACAAAACAAAACCAGCCTGTTGCTATCTTTTCACTTGAGATGAGTGCAGAAGATTTAGTTAATCGTTTCTTAGCTTCTGAGGGGATGGTTGATGCTAGAAATCTTAGAACAGGACGATTAACTGAACAGGAATGGACAAATATTACTATTGCTCAGGGTGCTTTGGCGGATGCTCCTATCTATATTGACGATACAGCTACTATTAAGGTTACGGAAATTAGAGCTAAAGCGCACAAGCTAGCAAAAGAGACAGACGGTTTAGGCTTGATTGTGATTGATTATCTTCAGTTGATTACAGGAACACGCCCAGAAAATCGTCAACAAGAAGTGTCAGAAATCTCTCGTCAATTGAAAATTCTTGCTAAAGAATTAAGAGTTCCTGTTATCGCTTTAAGTCAGCTATCGCGTAGCGTTGAGCAACGTCAGGATAAACGTCCTATTCTGTCAGATATTCGTGATTCAGGATCTATTGAGCAAGATGCCGATATTGTTGCTTTCCTTTATCGTGAGGATTATTATCGCAGAGAAGGAAACGATACGGAAGTTGTTGATGATAAAGTTGTTGAAGTTATCCTTGAGAAAAACCGCGCAGGGGCTCGTGGCACTGTTAAATTGATGTTTCAGAAAGAGTATAATAAATTTTCAAGTATTGCACAATTTGAAGAAAGATAGAGGGGGTATTTTTATGAGTGATGCATTTGCAGATGTTGCTAAAATGAAAAAAATCAAAGAAGATATTAAAAAACATGAGGGTCAGCTTGTTGAGCTGACGCTTGAAAATGGACGTAAACGTGAAAAAAATAAAGTAGGACGCCTTATTGAGGTGTACCCATCGCTGTTTATTGTTGAATACAAAGATGAATCTGGAGTAGCTGGGATTGAAGACAATACTTACGTCGAATCCTATACTTACTCTGATATTTTAACAGAGAAAACACTTATTCATTATTTTGACTAATTTGATAAAGCTTCATTAAGCTTTATTTTTTTGTTAAGAGTACTATTTACAAGTTGAACAGAGACGATATATGCTTTTTTATAGAATTATTTTGCAATTTGGTTGAGACTATGTTATACTGATGGTTGTGCGAAATAGCAGCAGGATAAAATGAAGCTCGTCAACAGGTGTCTTGAAAAAAGAAGAGTAACCTCGGCTGTTTAGGCGAAAGACATCTGCACGAATTAGGTTTATCTAAGTGACTATTTCCCTAAATTTTATATTTTTAGAGGAGGACATATAAATGTCACGTTATACAGGTCCATCATGGAAACAATCTCGCCGTCTTGGTTTATCTCTTACTGGTACAGGTAAGGAATTGGCACGTCGTAACTATGTGCCAGGACAACACGGTCCTAATAATCGTAGCAAACTTTCAGAATACGGTTTGCAATTGGCTGAGAAACAAAAATTGCGTTTCACTTATGGTTTAGGTGAAAAACAATTCCGTAACTTGTTCGTACAAGCTACTAAAATTAAAGGTGGAACACTTGGTTTTAACTTCATGGTACTTCTTGAACGTCGTTTGGATAACGTTGTTTATCGTCTAGGTCTAGCAACGACACGTCGTCAAGCACGTCAATTTGTAAACCATGGTCATATTCTTGTGGATGGTAAGCGTGTTGATATTCCATCATACCGTGTAACACTAGGTCAAGTGATTTCTGTTCGTGAAAAATCTCTTAAAGTTCCAGCTATTCTTGAAGCTGTTGAGGCTACTATCGGACGTCCAGCTTTTGTTACTTTCGATTCTGAGAAACTCGAAGGTACTCTTACTCGCTTTCCAGAGCGTGATGAGATTAATCCAGAAATCAACGAAGCTCTTATCGTTGAATACTACAACAAACAACTTTAAGATATTATTCTTCAAAAGTCAGTTCTTTATGAATTGGCTTTTTTGTAAAGTATAAAAATAGACCAGACTATTTCGTCAAGTCTATTAGTTTAGCATGTTAAGTAACAGTTGGGTGATTTCTTGAGGCGTCTCACGTTTACCTCTAGTTACCCACATTTGGTAAACACCAAAGACAGCATGACTGAGATAAACACTATTATAGAGTGATTCGATGGGTGTTTCGACTTTACCGTCAAGATAAACTTCATGTAAATCGTTCGAAATCATTTTTTGCAGCTTTGTCCTGATAAAAGTTTGGATCTCTCTAGTACCATTCTGTGTTAGAAGAGCTGCAAATAGAGATTCTCTATCCAAAAATTCAAAAATTTCTAGAAAGGCAGCTTGTTTATCAAACTGGTTTTTATCAAAAATATATTCTAACTTGTTAAAAAGAGATTGTTGATAAATATCAATCATCTCATATTTATCTCTATAATGATTGTAAAAATTAGAACGACTGATATGAGCTGTTTTAGTAAGATTACTTGTGCTAATTTCATCAAAATTTTGCTGTTTTAAAAGCTCTATCATAGCGTTTTCTAAAGCTTTTTTGGTCTTTTCTTTGCGTGTATCGTGTGACATAGATGACTCCTTTTGAACAAATTTATACACTGTGTCTAAAAATAAAATGTTAAGGTTGTAAAATGGATTAAAATTAGTATAATGATATATTATAACAGAAAGAGAAAACATCTGTCTCAATAGAAAGGGAAATATGTTAGCGGAATTAAAAGCAATTTTTAAAAGTCCTAAATTATGGGTAACAATTTTTGGGGTTTCTCTAATCCCTATGATGTATAATGTTATTTTCCTATCTTCCATGTGGAATCCGTATGGAAAGTTAGATAAACTTCCAGTTGCAGTGGTTAATGAAGATAAATCAGCAACTCTCAACAGCCAAAAATTAACAATTGGATCTGATATGGTTGATAGTCTTGAAAAGAGTAAGACATTAGACTATCATTTTGTTTCTAAGAGTAAGGCAGAAAAAGGATTATCTGATGGTGATTATTATATGGTGATTACTTTTCCAGAGGATATGTCCCAAAGCGCAGCTAGTTTGATGACGAATAGTCCTAAACGGTTGACAATTGATTATAAAACTACTAAAGGTCGTAGTTTTGTAGCTTCTAAGATGAGCGAGTCTGCTATGACAAAACTAAAAGCTAAAGTGTCAGAGTCTATCACACAAACCTATACTTCTGCTGTTTTTAAAAGTATGACAAAATTGAAAGTTGGTATGACACAAGCTGTTGATGGCACGCAACAATTAGCAGATGGTAGTCAGACGTTGAAAGATGGTAGTCAGACGTTGACTGATAATTTGCAAACCTTGGCAAACTCTAGTCAAACTTTCGCCAGTGGTGCAAATGCCTTAAACAGTGGTCTTATAACTTATACTAAGGGTGTTGGTTCTTTGTATAGTGGTTTAGGTACTTTGTCAAATGGTCTCACTACTTATACTAAGGGTGTTGACACTTTGTATAATGGTTTAGGCGCTTTTTCAAATGGTCTTACGACGTATACTGCTGGTGTAAGTCAAGTAGCAAGTGGTCTTAATCAACTTGATAACAATACACATCAGTTAGTTAATGGCATCTCAAACTTATCAAACAGTACCCAAGAAATTCAAAAATTAGTTGATGGAGCAACGCAGTTGACAGATGGTTTACAAGCTCTATCTTCTAAGACAGCGCTATCTGCTGAACAACAGTCTAATTTGGAATCTTTAAAAGCAGGTTTACCACAATTGAATCAGGCTATTCAAGCCTTGAATAGCAGTTTGAACAGTCAATCTGGAAGCAGCGCTGATACTTCAGGTGTCTTAGCGAGTCTCAATACGCTTGAGAGGCAGCTCCAGTCACTGCAGTCATCATCTAGCTCATCTAGTAGCTCACTCGCTGCTGTCCAAGCGACCTCTGCCTACCAAAGCTTGAGCTCAGAGCAACAAAGTGAGATAACAGCTGCGATTACCAACTCTAGCTCATCCAGCTCAGTGGACGTTTCCCCAGCTTTAAGTACAGTTGCTAGTCTCAAGACAGCATTAGCACAATTGCAATCGACAAGCACAAATAGCCAGCTGGCTAATCTCCAAGCACAAGTCAATGCTATTGCTAGCCAAGCCAATACTGCTCTTACAGGGGCTACAGACGCTTTAACACAACTTGATAGTGGTATGTCAGAAATCCACGCAGCTGTGAGTACCTCCGCCCTTCTTGGTAGTCAGCGGTTAACATCGGGTATTTCAACACTACAAAGTCAATTAGCAAGTGGGGCTGGTCAACTGTTGACAGGAGCAACTAGCTTTAGCACTGCTGTTGCTACGCTTAACAACGGAGCAACACAACTGGCTGATAATAACTCGAACTTGATATCAGGTATTAGCCAAATGAACTCAGGTGCCAGTCAGCTAACAAGTAATAATAGTGAATTGTTATCAGGAGTTGACCAACTTGTCTCAGGGTCAGGTCAATTGGTAAGCAACTCAACTGCTATTACTAGCGGTACTAATCAACTTGTTTCAGGTGCCAGTCAAATTGCATCAGGTTCTAGCCAATTAGCACAAGGAGGAACAAGCTTAACAAACGGTTTGACAACTTTGTCAACTGGTACAAGTACGCTATTGAGCTCTTTAAGCCAAGCGGAAAGTCAATTAAAATTAGTTTCTGTCAAACCTAAAAACGCAAAAGCTGTTGCTAATCCGCTTAAAGTAACCCATGTTGATAAGGATAACGTTAAAACGAACGGTGTAGGCATGGCTCCTTATATGATGTCTGTAGCTCTTATGGTTGTAGCTCTATCTGCTAACGTTATCTTTGCAGATGCTCTTTCTGGTAAAGAACCTAAGAATCGCTTTGCATGGGCAGGTAATAAGCTATTAATCAATGGTATCATTGCGACTGCCTCTCCCCTCATTCTAGTCTTTGCTGTGATGGTTATTGGCGTCAATCCAAGTTATATTGGTAAAACTTTCATCGTGGCAATTTTAGCGGCATGGAGTATGATGGCGCTTGTGACAGCCTTGGTAGGTTGGGACAGGCGGTACGGTTCATTTATCAGTATGATTATTCTTTTATTGCAACTAGGATCGAGTGCAGGCACGTACCCTATCCAATTAAGCAATAAATTCTTTGAAACGGTTCAACCTTATCTTCCAATGTCTTATGCTGTTTCAGGATTTAGAGAATCTATTTCTTTAACTGGTGATATAACAGGACAAACGTGGGCGTTGATTGGCTTTATGTTAGGCTCAATGCTTCTAGCGATTCTCATTTATCGTAAACCAGAAGAAGATTAGACAACAAAAAGTTCGAGTTTTACTCGAACTTTTTTAGATATGAAAATAAAAAAGAGAGAAACCTAGTGATTCTGGCTTCTCTCTTAGGAGATTTATGAAAAAGAAAAGTTTTAGGATAATTGTATTATAGTAATGACTGCTTAAATAAAACTTAAAAAAGCTTAAGTTTTTTTATTTGCGATTACTTCTGCCACAATAGCAAGTAAGACGCCAAAGATCTAATGTGTACTTAACACCTCCTCTCAAATAGACTTGCGTAAGGTTTTATTTCAGCAACTGTTATTATATTAAAAAGGTCAATTATCTATTCTATATGGATTTATCCTAAAAAGGGGAAATTAACGTGAGGACAACAAAAAGAAATCTCAATGCAAGAATTTTTAATGAGTCTAATATAACAGACTTTCAATTGTCTCTATTAATGGAGAAGATGTTCAGGAACAATCTGGTACAGTTGGTTTAACTCGTTCTGAGTATGATTGGAAAAACGATTAAAAATCTCTTGAAAAATGCACGGATAGTGCACAAAAACACGTACCTTTTTTCAAAGATTCTATTAAAATGATATAATGGTAAGTAATAAGTTGACTAGGAGATTTAATGTGATACAATCTATTAGCACAGCACAGCACAGCACAGCACAGCACAGCACAGCATAAGGTAGTTTCTACCTTTTTTCAGCGAGCGAAAAAACGCCTTCATTTTGTGAGAATGGAGGTGTTTTGTAATGGCTAAAAAAGCAGTTGAGAAAGAAACAACTCTTGAACAAATCCTATTTAATTGCCGTAATGCCCTTCGTGGTGCAGGTGGTACTGAAAAGAACCGTGATGCAGTCATCGGTTTGGTCTTTATCAAGTTTGCTAGTGATAAGTTTGAAAAACGTCGCTTGGAAATTATTGAACAATACGGGGAAAATGAAGTTTTTTTGAATAATAAGAATTTCTATACCGCAGAAAACGTCTTCTACCTAAAAAAAGAAAGTCGTTGGTCGTACATTGTTCAAGAAGCAAGTGCAAATGATATTGCTGTAAAGATTGATAAGGCAATGTCTGAACTTGAGAAAGAAAACAAGTCGTTAGAAGGAGCTTTGCTGAACGGGTTCTATACTAGTTTAGGAGTTGAAATTCGCACCCTTAAAAACCTAATTGATGAAATCAATAAAATTGACCCTCAAAAATTCCATGAAGATGATTTGATTGGTCGTGTTTATGAATATTTTATGCAGTCTTACGCTGTAACCAGTACCAAGGAAGAGGGAGAATTCTATACTCCGCCTTCAGCGGTTAAACTGATTGCAGAGTTGATTGAACCATATTCTGGTCGTGTCTATGACCCCGCTTGTGGTTCTGGAGGGATGTTTGTTCAATCAATGAAATTCATTGAACAACATCATGGGAATAAGAAAAACATCTCTATTATCGGTCAGGAGAAAAATCCTGATACACGTCGCCTTGCTAAGATGAATCTTGCTATTCGGGGGATTTCATATAATTTAGGTAGTAAGCCTTATGGTGAATCTTCTAGTTTTACAGATGACCAACATAAAGATATGAAAGTTGATTATATCATGGCCAATCCACCGTTCAACTTGAAAAATTGGCGTAGTGATAATGAGTTATTAGATGATTCTCGTTGGGAAGGCTATCAAGTTCCTCCTGTTTCCAATGCCAATTATGCTTGGATTCTTCATATGTTATCAAAACTTGATGTGACAGATGGGGTTGCAGGTTTTCTATTGGCAAACGGCGCCCTGAATGCTGATGGTGTGGAATACGAAATCCGTAAGCAGTTGATTGAAAATGATAAGATAGAAGCCATTATCGTTTTACCTCGTGATATGTTCTATACAACTGACATTTCAGTTACCCTTTGGATTCTCAATAATAACAAAAAGGGTGGTGAGAAAAATGGTCACTTATTTCGTAATCGTGAGCATGAAATACTTTTTTGCGACTTGAGACGTTGGGATGGGCATATCGAGAAGTATGTTTATGAAAAAGGAAAAAACAAGAAAAAGACTGTTCTAACTGATGACCAAATTGCTGAAATTAAGCGGATTTATCATGCTTGGCAAATAGGGGAAGGATATGAAGATGTGGCGGAACTCTGTCAAACGGCGACACTTGAGGAAATTCGAGAAGCTAATTACTCACTTGCCCCATCTAAATATGTGGCATTTATCGACCATGATTTGGATATTGACTACGATGTGGAAATGGCACGAATCCAAGCCGAGATGAAAGAAGTCTTATCAATAGAAAAAGCCTCACAAGCTAGTCTAGAAGAAGCCTTTAAGGGGATTGGGTATGGTATTAACTAAATTAGGAAGTATAATTGAGCAGTCTCTAACTGTAAATTCTGATGGTGTATATGCAACTAATGATGTTAAAGGGATGACTATTGATAAAGAAGTTATACCGACAAAAGCAAAAGTAAAAAATACGGACCTAAGTAAATTTTTGATTGTTAATCCTAATGAGTTCATATATAACCCACGTACTCATGGTAAGAAGATTGGATTAGGTTTTAACCAAACTGACAAACCGTTTATAATTAGTTGGAACAACATTGCATTCAAGGTGAAGGAAGTTGATAGAGTTAATCCGATTTATCTTTTCATGTATTTTAATCGTAATGAATGGGATAGAAAAGCGGTGTTTGATTCATGGGGAAGTTCCACAGAAGTTTTTTCATGGAAAGCATTATGTGATATCGAAATTGATCTTCCTCCGCTAGATATCCAAGAAAAGTATGTTGCTGTCTATCAAGCCATGCTGGCTAATCAAAAAGCCTATGAAAATGGGCTAGAAGATTTGAAGCTGGTGTGTGATGCAACAATTGCAAAACTTCAAAAAACCGCTCCTAAACAAATGATTGGGGATTATATAGAATTATTTGATATCAGAAATAAGAATAATGAAGATTTTGCTTTTAAAGGATTGAGCATGGAGAATTACTTCATTGATTCGATAGCTAACTCTAGGGGATTAGATTTTACGAAATATAAAGTTGTGTATCCCAATGATTTCGCAGCGGTCTTAATGAAGGTTGGGCGTGATAGAAGAATAACTATTGCTCAGAACACAAGCGGTAAAAACTATATGATTTCTAGTGCATACTTTACATTCAAAGCTAGAGAAAATATAAATTCTGATTATTTAATGATGGTTATGTCAACTACTGATTTTGATTTGAGATGTTGGTTTAATAGCGATAGTAGTGTTCGAGGTTCTTTAGAATGGGGAAGGTTCTGTGAGGTTGAAATACCAATAGCTAATGAAGATTTTCAGAATAGTTTAGCTAGCATTTATAAAGTATACTTGGAACGCAAGCAAATCAATGAGAGGCTTAAACAGCAAATCAAAGACCTTTGTCCAATTTTGATTGCAGGAGCTATTAAGGAGGCGAAAGCCAATGGCTAAATTTACTGAAACACAGCTTGAAATGGCGATTATTGAGCTTTTTCAAGAAATGGGGTATGCCTATCTTGATGGGCATAAGCTGAATCGAAAATATGATGAGGTTTTACTTGAAGATGATTTGAAAGATTTCTTGAAGCATCGCTATCCTGAATTAACAAGTGTCGAGCTTGATAAAGTCGTCTATAAACTTAAATACCTTCCAAGCAAACCTGTCTATACAGCAAATCGAGAAGCTTTTTATCTCATTAATGAGGGATTCAATTTAATTCGGGAGGATTCTCAAAAAGAGACACTTCATATTGACTATATTGATTATGATAAGCCAGAGAATAACATTTTCAAGGTTGTTAATCAATTTACTGTTCAAGATGAGCGTGAGCGCCGTCCTGACATGCTCCTGTTTATCAATGGGATTCCTGTTGCCATTTTTGAGTTCAAAACAGCTATTCAGGAGACAACAACCGTCTATGATGCTTGGAAACAGGTTTGTATTCGTTACAGACGTGATATCCCCACCCTCTTGAAGTATTCATTCCTCTCTGTCATCTCTGATGGGGCTAATACGAAATTAGGGTCTATTTTTACCCCTTATGAATACTATTATTCATGGAATAAAGCCAATGATAATGAAAAAGTAGCCAATGGTATTTCAGCTCTATTGACAATGATTCACGGTGCTTTTGCAAAGGATAGAGTTGTTTCTATCTTGCGTGATTTCATCTACTATCCTGATTCAGATGAAAAAGAGACGACCATTGTCACTCGTTATCCTCAATTTTTCGCTTCCATCAAGATGCTAGAGAACATCAAGGAGCACATGAAGCCTCATGGTGATGGAAAAGGGGGCACTTATTTTGGTGCAACTGGTTCAGGGAAGACGAATACGATGCTTTTCCTTTCACGCTTACTTGGAACTCACGATAGGGATATTTTCAAGTCTCCAACGGTCATCATCCTTGTTGACCGTGAGGATTTAAGCTCTCAGACCAGTGCTTTGTTTGAAAACTCAAAGCGTTATTTGAAGACGGAAAATGTTAAGACTATTGGTAGTCGTGCTGAGTTGAAAGAAGAATTGTCGTTTAATCAAAGTGGTGGTGTCTATATTACAACGATCCAAAAATTTGAGGAGGCTACAGGTTTACTTTCAGAACGAACCAATATTATCTGTATTTCAGATGAAGCACATCGTACACAGACCAATATTGGAGCAAAGCTCAAATATACAGATAAAGGTGTAGAGACTACTTATGGTTTTGCCAAGTATTTGCGTGATAGCTTTCCTAATGCCACCTATGCTGGATTTACTGGAACGCCAATTGATGAAACGCTTCATGTCTTTGGTGAAGTAGTTGAACAGTATACCATGAGAGAGGCTACGGATGACGGTATCACAGTGAAAATCTCTTATGAGCCTCGATTAGCTCGTGTTATCACGAATCAACAGCAAGTAGATGAGATTGATAATTACTACAAATCTGTTGAAGAAGCAGGAGCAAATACGGAGCAGATTGAAGCCAGTAAACGTGCCATGGCGAATATGACTCAGATTTTGAGCCATCCTGACCGTATACGAAAGGTTGTTGAAGACATTGCTGAGCACTATGAAAAAGTAGTTAGTGAGAAGCCCGATATTGTTCAAAAAGCCATGATTGTATGTTCAAATCGTGAACATGCTTACAAAGTTTACAAAGAGCTTGAAAAAGTTCGTCCGGAATGGTTTGTTGCCAAGAAAACTGAACGTGATGATTTATCCGAAAAAGAGCTTGAAGAATTAACAGCTTTTCCTAAGGTCAATATAGTTGCAACTCGTGGTAAGGATGACGAAGAAGATATGTACAATCTTCTCGGAACTACTGAACATCGTAAAAGCTTGGATAAAGCCTTTAAGAATACCAGCTCAAATTTCCAAATTGTAATTGTAGTTGATATGTGGATTACAGGTTTTGACGTCCCATCTCTTGCTGTGATGTACATTGATAAACCTTTGAAGAAACATACCTTGATTCAGACAATTTCCCGTGTTAACCGTGTTTTTGAAGGCAAAGACCATGGTTTTGTTGTTGACTACATTGGTATCAAACGTTCTATGATGGAAGCCATCAAGATGTACGGAGGGGAGAAAGAAAGTCCAGTTGATGAACTAGGAATTAGTCTAAAGGTGTTTAGAAATCAATTGAGTTTGATTGACGAATTGGTGGGGAAATTTGATGCCACAGATTTCTTCAATGGAAGACCTGAAGAGCGTCTCTTGTGCTTAAATCGAGCTGCTGAATACCTACAGATGCTTAAAGACATGGAAACTCGCTTTATGTATCTTTCCCGTAGAATGAAGAGCGCTTATGAGATAGTTTATCCATCGGGTGAACTAAGGGATAATGAGGTAGAAAAAGCTCAATTCTACCTTGCTATTCGCTCAATCATTTACAAGCAGACCAAGGGAACAGCTCCTGATGCTGAAACTATGAATAAACATGTTCAAAAAATGATTGAAGATGCCATCGCTTCTACAGGTGTTGAGGATATTGTCAATAACGATAAGTTAGAACTATTTGATGAGAACTTCCTTGAACAATTGAATGAATTGGAAATGCCAATTACCAAATTCAATGCTCTTTTGAAACTTTTGAAACGTGCCATTGACCAGTACGGGGCAACTAACCTTGTCAAAGCAATTGAGTTTTCAGAACGCTTGACCGAGGTAATAGAGAATTATAATAACCGTGATGAACTTGTATTTTCATCAGAGGAGATGGCTCAATTTGTTGATGGTTTGTCTGAAGAAGTCATGAAGATTTTGGAAGACCTTCAAATTGATATGAATTCCTTCCAAGCTATGGGCGTATCTTATGAAGAAAAAGTCTTCTATGATATTTTGATTAAAGTACGTGATGAACATGAATTTGAGTATGCTGATGACAAATGTATGGAACTTGCTAAAGCTATCAAAGAGTTGGTAGATGATAAAGCACAGTATGCAGACTGGTCAAAGCGTGAAGATATTAAGGCGCAGTTGAATGTTGATTTAACAGTCTTACTATATGAAAATGGTTATCCTCCACAATGGAATGAAGAAGTTTTTGAGCAAGTATTGGGGCAGGCAGAAAACTTTAAGAAATCATTAGACTAGAAAGGAACACTGGCATCACTTAAATAATATATTTTTAGATTTTTATTTGCTCTATTTTTAGGATAATTTTCACAATTAATAATTCTCAATTTATTGAAATTTCAAACAAGAAATTGTACATTATAGCTAATGATAACGATTACAATTTAGAGTGAAGATTTAGTTATATCTTGTATGTATCTTTTTATTTGTGGGGTGATTAGATGAAAAGTATTGTTATTAATCTTACACAAAGGTGTAATGCGAAGTGTTCTCACTGTTGTTTCGAGTGTTTACCAAATTCTAATAATTATCTAACAGATGATGAGATTGAAAAAGTTGTATCTTATGCTGAGAGTCATGATGAAGTTAAAGTTGTTTCTTTAACAGGTGGCGAAGCTCTTTTACGTAAAAATAAAGTATTAGAAATAATTCAAAGACTATCGTCAGTAGGTAAAGAAGTTACCTTGATTTCTAATGGCTTTTGGGCAACATCTGAAACTACAACAGAAAGAATGTTGTCAGAGCTAAAATTAGCTGGTCTAAACTATTTGACTATTAGTTATGATGACTATCACGCTGAATATATCCCTATTGCCAATATCAAACGTTTACTAACACTTATAAAGAAATTTGATATTGGTGTAGCGTTAAATATGGTGGTAGATAAAAAACACATTGGTGTTGGATTACTTAGAGATTTGGGAGAAAGCATATTTGGTATTCAAATAACAATGGTTCCAGCATCTCCTGTTGGACGAGCAACAAATTTGAATGTTGATGATTTATATTTAAAAACAGTGAGAGAGCTCGAACTAAGTTGTCCTGCAACTGGCTGGGAATTTGTAGTACATCATGATGGCTATATATACCCTTGTTGCTCACCATCTGTATTTGAAAGCAATCTTAGAATTGGGAGTATTACAGGGGACGGAGTTGAGAAATTAGAGTCTCAACTTTATTCAAACATATTATTATACATATTGAAGAAAGAGGGCTTTAAATGGTTTATAGAAAAAATGCATCTAGATTTAAGTAAGCAAAAATTTGTATCTAGTTGTGAGATATGTAGATTTATTTTTTCTGATGTAGAAAAAATAAGAGCAATATCAGATGATATAAAGGATTATTATGAAGAAAACTTTGAAAACGTTTAATAGTTTTAGATATGAAGTATTTGGTGAAAATGATGCTTACGTGGTAAAAGATAAAGAGAAACATAAATTCTACACTATAAGCCCTAAGGAAATCAATGAACTAAATATTGAACTTTTAGAAAGAGAAGAAAAAGTATCTACTATTGGTTTTTATGTTTTTATATTGTTTATCTTTTTTTTAGAATTGGTTAATTTATATATAGCTGTATCCGACATAAAATTATATGGTAGCGTTACAAAGGAAAACTTTATTTCGTTTTTAGTGTTGTACTTATTAATATTTATCGTATTTCATGAGTTGGGACATATAGTTTGCTTCAAATATTTTGGGAGAAAAATAGATAAGGTTGGATTTAAATTTAATTATGTGTTCCCTTCGTTTTTTGTTAGGATGAATGATACTTATTTATTGAGCAAAAAAGAAAAAATAATAGTTCACCTAGGAGGTCTACTCTTTAGCTTACTAATGAATAATATTCTATTTTGTGTGGGACTTATTTTTACTAATGGTGTATTAATTTCTCTAGCTAAATATATGTCTATTGATATTATAGTTAATTCAATTCCTATGATGAATTCGGACGGATATAAAGTTATCTTAGCAGTTAGAGAGGTTGTTGAAAAGAAACTTTTTATAGAAAATAACAAATTTATTAAAACTATAAAGTTGATAAATATTATATTTGTAATAGTTTATACACTGTGGTTTATTTGGAGCCTTTAGGGAAAAATTTACTTACTTTAGGGAGTGGTTTATCCATTTATTACGAGGAGGAATTACTATGAAACAAAATAAAATGGTACAAAGAGAAACTAAAACTGTTCTTGATGATATGAATTTTGAAAAAATCCTTACTCAAAAAAATGAACTTGATAATGTTAATGACCTTTGGTATTTTGTAAAAAGCCAAGCAAATCGATGGATTGCTGGTTCAGCCCACTAACGTGATAAACAATTAAGATTAATTATTTGGACAAACCATTCCCTAAAGTAAGCAAATTAAGGAGTATGAGATGATTATTGATAATTATAACTTAACAGTTGGTAATAAAAAATTATTAGAAAATACGAGACTATTTTTTGAAAAAGGTAAAATTAATCATGTTTTAGGAAGGAATGGTTCAGGAAAATCACAACTTGCAAAGGACTTTATACTTAATAATAGTAAGTGCTTTCCAAATGACATTTCTAAAAAAACTTTAATTATATCTAGTTATTCAAATATTCCTAGTGAATTGACGATATCAGATTTACAAAATACAGTTCCATGGAAATTGTCTAATGAAATGTACGACTTATTAAATATAAAATCTATTGATGCTCATGTCAAACTAAAATACTTAAGTGATGGTCAAAAGCAAAAGGTAAAATTGTATATCCTTCTTTCTTTAGATAAGAATATTATCATTTTTGATGAAATTACGAATGCCCTAGATAAAAAAACTGTTGATGAGATACATGTTTTTTTAAAAAATTATATTATTAATAATCCTGAAAAAATAATCATTAATATCTCACATGATATAAGTGATATTAGGGAACTTGAGGGAAACTATCTAGTAATTGATGACACTAAATTTAATAAAGTTAATTCATTAGATAAGGCAATTAGTTGGTATTTGGGAGAGTCATAATATGTTTAAATTAGAGTTACGCAAATCAATAAGGAATAGGACGCTTTTTTATATTGTATCAACAGTAATATTATCCTATATTTTGGGCTATATTCTACCTGTTGGAATTGATAAAGTGAGTACTTTAGAATTAGGAGATTTTTATTTTAGTACTTATACAGTATTTACTCAATTTGGTTTTTTAATATTTGGCTTTGTTGTCGTGTATTTTTTTAATAAGGACTATTCCGAAAAAACGATTTTATGGAATTACTTTTCAGGTTACCAATTAGTACAATACTTTTATAGTAAACTTTTTGTGTTATTTATTGAATTTGTCATTTCAATAATACTTGCAAATATTATAGTTTGTTTAACATTAGGATTTTCAATTTTTTATTTTTTATTCTCAACAGTAGCTTTTTCTATAATTATATTACAGTATCTTTTAATTGTTGGTACAATTAGTGTCATTTTTTCAAATATGCTTGTTTCAATAGGAGTTTCACTAGCTTATTGGATTACATCAATTATTTTAGTTGCAATAGGAGGAATATTTAAATATGTAGCCATCTTTGATGCTTCCAATTTATTGTATGAAGAAGTTAGTAATATAATGTCTAAAGGGAATATTCAGGATTTCTCATCATTTTGTGTTGTATTACCCTATCTTCTTACACTGTTCATCATAAATTATGTTTATATAAAAGTTTCCACAAAAAGATGGTTAAAGAATGGAGTTTGATTTTTTATTAATAAAAGTACCCTAGTTTACACATTAGACTAGAGTACTTTTTATTGTTATCCGATTCATTTTTCCTAAAAGGTAGAGAAAAAGGTAGTGATTCGGTTGATTTTTATTGCAATCTGCTGAAATTTAAAAAATCAGAAACCGCATGAAATCAAGGCTTCTAACGTCTATTGACGTGTAGTGAAACCTTATTTCACCTCAGTAAAAACAACGTGTTTACGCAATTTTGGTGAGTATTTCTTCAATTGAAGACGGTCTGGAGTGTTACGTTTGTTTTTAGAAGTAAGGTACAAGCGTTCACCAGATTCTTTGTGTTCAAGTGTAATATTTACGCGCATAGTATCTCCCTTCTATTATTCAGCTGTAGCAGCTTTTGCGATTTTACGTCCTTTGTAGTATCCTTTCAAAGATACGCGGTGAGAACGTGAGTAATCTCCAGTAGTCTCGTCAAATTTAACTGATGGAGCAGTCAATTTGTAGTGTGTACGACGTTTGTTTTTCTTCGCTTTTGATGTGCGACGTGCAGGTACTGCCATTTGTTTGTTTCCTCCATTGAAATATTCATTACTAATGTTTGATTTTCATCAACTCTAACAGTATACCAAAAAAAAAATGTAAAGTAAAGTTACTTGACATTTTTTTGAGGGAGTATTGTTTTGGTATCTTTGATAATCAGATAGTTTTGGCACTATGAGCGTAAATATGGTAAAATGGGTTAGGTTTATTAGTTAGAGAAAGGAAAATAGAGCAGTCTACAAGGTAATGTAGACGAGACTCTTTAGAGTTATTATGAAATTACAAAAACCTAAAGGAACACAGGATATTTTACCCAGCGAAAGCGCTAAATGGCAATACGTAGAAGCAGTTGCACGTGAAACATTTAAAAAATACAATTACAGCGAAATTCGTACACCAATGTTTGAACATTATGAGGTTATCAGCCGTTCTGTTGGTGATACAACGGACATCGTGACAAAAGAAATGTATGATTTTCACGATAAAGGTGACCGCCATATTACTTTGCGTCCAGAAGGTACAGCTCCTGTTGTGCGTTCTTTTGTGGAAAATAAATTATTTGCACCAGAAGTTCAAAAGCCAGTTAAGATGTACTACATCGGCTCAATGTTCCGCTACGAACGCCCTCAAGCAGGTCGTTTGCGGGAATTCCATCAAGTTGGTGTTGAGTGCTTCGGTTCAGCAAATCCTGCCACAGATGTTGAAACAATCGCGATGGCTTACCAATTGTTCCAAACGCTGGGCATTAAAGATGTTACGCTTCATTTGAATACTTTGGGAAGTGCAGCAAGCCGTTTGGCATATCGTCAAGCTTTGATTGATTACCTCACGCCAATACGTGAGCAATTGTCAAAAGACAGTCAACGTCGTTTAGATGAAAATCCACTTCGTGTCCTTGATTCAAAAGAGAAAGAAGACAAGATTGCTGTTGAAAACGCACCATCAATTCTTGATTATCTTGATGACGAAAGCCAAGCTCATTTTGATGCTGTGTGTAGTATGCTTGAAACCCTCAATATCCCATATATCATTGATACAAACATGGTTCGTGGTCTTGATTACTATAACCACACTATCTTTGAATTCATCACAACTGTTGATAAATCTGAATTGACAATTTGTGCTGGTGGTCGCTATGACAGTCTCGTTGAATACTTTGACGGGCCAGTTACCCCTGGTTTTGGTTTTGGACTTGGTCTTGAACGGTTACTTCTTATCCTCGAAAAACAAGGTATCGAATTGCCAGTTGAAAACAAAATGGACGTTTACATTGCTGTTTTGGGACAGGGTGTAAACCTTAAAGCGTTGGAACTTGTTCAAGCTATCCGCAGCCAAGGTTTCTCAGCAGAACGTGACTACCTTGGACGTAAAATCAAAGCGCAATTCAAATCAGCAGACGCCTTTAATGCTAAAACAGTTATTACACTCGGCTCTAGCGAGCTTGAAAGCCAGCAAGTCAGTGTCAAAAACAATCACACACGTGAAGAAGTCAAAGTTAGTCTTGAGACGATAAAAACAGATTTTGCAAGTATCTTAAAACAACTTAATTTCTAAAAGGACAGTCTCAGACGAGGCTGTTTTTTGCCGTTTAGACAGGGAGATAAACCATATAGACCAAAAGCGTAGCAAAGAGGCTTTACTTGTGTTTTAATAAGGGTGTAAAGGAGGTTAGCTATGGAGGTTAGAATAGCGATTGCAAAGCAGGATAAAGAAGAAGTCGTCATCTATGCCCACCAGTTGGATAAAGTGGTTAAGACTCTTCAAAAGAGGATTAAAGAGCTGTTAATGCCACAATTTTTATCGGTCAAAAAGGGGAGAGAGCAGTACAAGGTGCAACAAAAATCTGTCATTCGTATTTATCGTGAAAACCGTAAACTAATCATTGACACGTTAGATGGCTATTTTGAGTCATATCAAGCTCTTAGGGATATGAAGCAGATCTTGAGTCGAGATTTTATTCAAATATCACAATCAGAGATCATCAATCGCAACTATGTCCAGCGTGTCAAGATAACTAAAGCAGGGCTAGTCGAGTTATATTTTATTGGAGATAAAATCAGTTATTCCTCACGTCGTTATCTCAAGGTTTTAAAGGAGGCATTGTAAGATGAAAGTTAAGGAATTATTTGTTGCGGGTTGTCAAGGGCTTAGTATTGGTTTAATGTGTTCGCTGATATTTTCAGCTGTATTTTCAGATGTTTACAGTCCTGTAAACCCTCACTCAATCATGGGCGTTTGGTATGGCCAACATCTGACAAACGTGCAGACCATGGCTGTCTGTGTAGGCTTATGGTTTTTGATTGGTTGTCTCTTTTCTCTAGGCGGTTGGTTCTTCCAACAAGAATGGAGCTTATTGCGCATGACTATTTGCCATTTTATCACCATGCTCATATGTCTCTTTGGTATTGGATTTTTAGCGGGTTGGTACAATCCAAACGTGACAAATGTGCTTTTGTTTAGCGTTATCTTTAGTATCATTTACGCCATCATTTACTGGTTTTCGTTACAGGAGATGAAGAGGATTATCCAAGAAGTTGACGGACAACTAAAGTATTCTCAAGACAAATAGAAAAAACTCTGCCCAATGGGTGGGGTTTTTGCTGTCTTTTTGTTATAATAGGTGAGATGAATTGATTTTAAGCAGGAAAGGAAGCAGGTACATTTGTGTATCTTGGTATCGATTATGAAAAGAAGTATGTATGCGGGTAGTGTCCGAAAGGAACATATCGGACAAACTTTGACGCTAAATGGTTGGGTTGGGCGTCGTCGTGATCTTGGTGGTCTTATTTTTATTGATTTGCGAGACCGTGAGGGTATTATGCAGCTAGTTATCAATCCTGAAAAAGTGGATACTAGCGTGATGGAAACCGCTGAAAAGCTAAGAAGTGAGTTTGTCATCGAGGTGACTGGTGTCGTTGTCGCTCGTGAAGAAGCAAATGATAAGGTAGCAACAGGACGTGTTGAGTTACAGGTTGAGAGTTTAACGATTTTAAATACAGCTAAGACAACGCCTTTTGAAATTAAAGATGGTATCGAAGCAACGGATGAAACGCGTTTGCGTTATCGTTATCTTGATCTTCGTCGTCCAGAAATGCTTGCAAACTTTAAATTGCGTGCTAAGGTGACTCACTCTATTCGCAACTATTTAGACGAGCTAGACTTTATTGATGTCGAAACACCAATGTTAGCCAAGTCAACGCCAGAAGGAGCGCGTGATTATCTTGTACCAAGTCGTGTGAATCAAGGGCGTTTCTACGCTCTTCCTCAAAGCCCACAAATTACGAAGCAACTCTTGATGAATGCTGGTTTTGACCGCTATTATCAAATTGTGAAATGTTTTCGTGATGAAGACTTACGTGGGGATCGCCAACCTGAGTTTACACAAGTTGACTTAGAGACAAGTTTTTTGTCTGATCAGGATATTCAAGATATTACAGAAGGTATGATTGCTCTGGTCATGAAAGAAACGAAAGGGATTGATGTAACTTTACCATTTCCACGTATGACCTACGATGATGCGATGAACAATTATGGTTCTGACAAGCCTGATACACGTTTTGATATGTTGCTTCAAGATGTTACCGCAGCTGTTAAAGAGACTGAGTTTAAGGTCTTTTCACAAGCACCAGTTGTAAAGGCTATTGTTATTAGGAATGGAGCCATTCATTATTCTCGTAAAGATATTGACAAGATGACTGAAATAGCTAAGCAGTTTGGTGCGAAAGGCCTAGCTTGGATCAAGTATAGTGACGAGACTCTTACAGGTCCTATAGCTAAATTTTTGACATGTATTGAAGATAAGTTGACAGATTGTTTGCAGTTGGTAAACGATGATTTAGTTCTTTTTGTTGCAGATAGTCTTGAAGTTGCAAATAACACGCTTGGTGCTTTACGAGTTCGTATCGCAAAAGAGCTTGACATGATTGACACGTCTCAGTTCAATTTCCTTTGGGTTGTTGATTGGCCAATGTTTGAATGGTCAGAAGAAGAAGGACGCTATATGAGCGCTCATCATCCTTTCACACTTCCTCAAGAAAAGACAGCTCATGAACTTGAAGGAGATCTCTCTAAAGTGCGTGCGGTTGCCTATGATATCGTCTTAAATGGTTACGAACTAGGTGGTGGTAGTTTGCGTATCAATCATAAAGATATGCAGGAACGTATGTTTAGGGCTCTTGGTTTTTCGCAAGAAGAAGCAAGAGAGCAATTTGGTTTCTTACTAGAAGCTATGGAATATGGTTTCCCACCTCATGGGGGGCTTGCTATAGGACTTGATCGTTTTGTTATGTTACTAGCAGGCAAAGATAATATTCGTGAAGTTATTGCTTTTCCTAAGAATAATAAAGCAAGCGATCCAATGACACAAGCTCCCAGCCTTGTCTCTAGTAAGCAACTTGATGAATTAGCAATTGCAACAACGTCTGAACAATTGGGTGAAAAATAAAGAGAAAAATTATGCCAAGAAAAAAAGCCCCCTTTTTGAAAAGAGTCAAATATCTGGCTAGTAATTTAGCTAAGAAAGTTGGTCTTTTCCACACTCTTCAAAGTATCTCAAGAGAGAAATATGCTGAAAAAGTTTCAGCATCTCTTCTCTATGGACTTCTCTCAAGTATAGCGGTTAATTTCTTCTTCCAGCCGGGTCATGTTTACTCAAGTGGAGCAACAGGTTTAGCACAGGTCATATCGGCTGTGAGTGAGCGTTTTTTGGGTTTTGAAATACCGATTGCAGTTGCTTTTTATGCAATTAACCTACCATTGTTGCTTTTAGCTTGGTATCAAATAGGGCATAAATTTACGGTATTTACCTTTATTACAGTAACGGTTAGCTCTTTTTTCATTCAGTTTATTCCACAGGTGACTCTGACTACCGATCCTCTAATTAATGCTATTTTTGGGGGGCTTGTTATGGGAGTTGGGATTGGTTATGGTCTTAAATCCCGTATTTCAAGCGGAGGAACAGATATTGTGAGTCTGGCTATTCGCAAGAAAACAGGGCGCGACGTTGGGCGTATTTCACTCATGGTCAATGGGACGATTATGATTTTTGCGGGGATTTTATTTGGTTGGAAATATGCTCTTTATTCAATGGTGACTATTTTCGTCTCTAGTCGAGTGACAGATGCTATCTTTACTAAACAAAAGAAAATGCAGGCTATGATTGTCACCAGCCATCCTGAGAAAGTCATTCATAAAATCCACAAGCGTCTGCACCGTGGGGTGACTTGTATCAATGATGCTGAAGGAACTTATAATCATGAGAAAAAATCCGTGTTATTAACGATTATCACACGTGAAGAATACGGCGAATTTAAACATCTAATGAAAAAAGCAGATTCAAGTGCTTTTATTTCAATAGCTGAAAATGTTCACATTATTGGACGATTTGTGGACGATGATTAAGTGTTTTTGTGGGGAGGTGAGCTGAGTGATTAGGCGAGAACAATTAGCACTAGCTAAGAGTTTGGTCGGTGTTACAGTTGGTGTTGCTATCTATACCTTTGGTTTTATCAAACTGAATATGTCTAACCATTTAGCAGAAGGGGGAGTTACAGGGGTGACTCTGATTGTTCATTCTTTCTACGGTATAGACCCTGCTTATATCTCGTTGCTGATAAATATTCCCTTATTTATCTTGGGAATTAAGATTTTAGGTAAACGTTCTTTAGCTTTTACGCTGTACGCAACAATTTTGCTCTCTTTCTTTATGTGGTTGTGGCAGCACTTTCTAATAGATCTTCCTCTTCATGATGATATGATGTTGGTTGCAGTGGTGGCTGGTCTTATCGCTGGAGTTGGTAGTGGTCTTGTCTTTCGTTATGGTGCTACAACCGGAGGAACAGACATTATTGGACGTATCTTGGAGGTGAAGTTTGGTTTTAAATTAGGGCAAACGTTGCTTATTATAGATGCTTTGGTTCTGACTGCTTCTTTGAGCTATATTGATTTGCAGCATATGCTTTACACTTTAATTGCCAGTTTCGTTTATAGCCAAGTACTTACGATTGTGCAAAATGGTGGCTATACTGTGCGAGGAATGATTATTGTTACAAGATATTCTCAGCAAGTAGCAGATACAATTTTACAAGAAATCAATCGAGGTGTTACCTTTTTAAGGGGACAAGGAGCTTACTCCAAGACGAGCATGGATATTCTGTATGTTGTGTTAAATCCCAGTGAAGTGCGTGATGTGAAAGAGCTGTTAGCAAAGATTGATCCAGATGCTTTCATTTCAATTATTGATGTAGATGAAGTTGTTAGTTCTGATTTTAAAATTAGACGGCATAATTATGATAAATGAAAAGCTCTTAGAAAATTAATTTTCTAAGAGCTTTTCATTTGGTAATCTTGAATATCACATTTCATCAGGAGCCTGAACTCCAAGTAGACGTAGAGCCTCTTTTAGGACAATAGCAGTGGTGTAGCTGAGGGCAAGACGACTGTCACGTTCAGGAGAATCATCTAGGATGCGTGTGTGCGCATAGTATTTATTGAAATTTTGAGCGAGATTAATAGCAAACTTTGCGATGATAGAAGGCTCAAGGTTATCAGCGCTACGTATGATGATACGTGGAAAATCTTGAAGGAGTTTAATAATTTCCCAACTTTCACTGTCATTTAAATGATAGCGAGCTTCTGGATCTGGTGTAAAGTTAGCTTTTTTTAAGATAGATTGGATACGTGCATGAGCATATTGTACATAGGGTCCTGTCTCTCCTTCAAAGGAGACCATAGCTTCAAGGTTGAAGTCATATCCATTTAGTCGATCGGTCTTGAGATCGTAAAATTTAATAGCTCCAATTCCTACGGCATGTGCAATTTCATCTTTATGAGCTAAATCTGGATTTTTAGCTTCAATTTGTGCTTTAGCACGGCTAACAGCTTCAGCGATTGTTGGCTCAAGAAGGATGACATTTCCTTTGCGTGTAGAGAGTTTTTTACCATCTTTTGTCACTAAACCAAATGGTACGTGTGTCACATCATCAGACCACTCATACCCCATTTCTTTAAGTAGGGCTTTTAGTTGTTTAAAATGTGCAGATTGCTCATTTCCAACAACGTAAATAGCTTTAGCAAAATCATAGGTACGTTTACGGTAAAGGGCAGCAGCAAGGTCACGTGTAATGTATAATGTGGCACCGTCTGATTTCTTGATGAGAGCAGGATGTTCAATGCCATATCTTTGAAGATTGACGACTTGTGCTCCCTGTGATTCTTCAAGAAGCTCTTTTTGAGTGAGACTATCCACAATTTCGTCCATCTTATCGTTATAAAAAGCTTCTCCGTTGTAGCTGTCAAATGAGACTTCTAATTCATTGTAAAGACGATTAAATTCAATGAGACTTTCATCACGGAACCACTGCCATAATTTAATTGCTTCTTCATCACCGTCTTCTAGCTTACGAAACCAAGTGCGTGCTTCTTCATCGATACTGGGATCTTTTTCGGCTTCAGCATTGATACGAACGTAGAGTTTGAGGAGTTCATCAATTGGATGAGCTTGGACTGCTTTTTCATCTCCCCATTTTTGATAAGCAACAATTAACATTCCAAATTGTTTACCCCAGTCACCAAGATGATTGATTTTAACAGCTTTGTAGCCAATTTTTTCAAAGATTAAGGCGAGACTGTCTCCTATAACAGTTGAGCGTAAGTGACCGATAGAGAAAGGTTTTGCAATGTTAGGACTGGACATGTCAATAGCGATGTTACGACCATGTCCAATATTTTGTTCAGCATAGTGACTACCAGCTGTGATAATATCCTTAAGAACGTGATTAGAGATGCTTGTCTTATCTAGGAAAAAGTTAATGTAAGGACCGACAGCCTCAATTTTTTCAAAACCAGTAGTATCTAGTTTTTTAACGATTTCACTAGCAATCATCTGTGGTGCTTTACGAAATGTTTTTGCCAAAGAGAAAGTAGGGAAAGCGAGGTCTCCCATTTTAGTATTTTTAGGGGTTTCTAACGATTGTATGATTTCTTCTAATGTCAAGTCTGGAATGGCTTGGTGAATACTCTTTGCGACAGTTTGTTTGGTATCCATGAAGTTCTCCTTATTAGTATAGTTATTCACCTCCATTCTATCATATTTTAGGCAATTAGACGACTCTTTAGAGGAATGTTTAAAAAAGACTTTGAGAAATCTCTTCATAGGATGAAAAAGTTAGCAATTTTTGGTATAATTTTAGAGACAAATGCATAATGAGGATGGATAATGAATAAAAAAGAACGACAAGAGCATATTATACGACTTATCCAAGAAAGAAATATTGGCACACAAGAAGAAATCAAACATTATTTGCAAGATGATGGTATCTCAGTAACTCAGGCTACCCTGTCACGTGATTTGCGAGAGATTGGACTTTTAAAGCTACGCAATAGCGATGGTAAACTTTACTATAGTTTATCTTCACAGGCAAATCTGCGTTTAAATCCAGCAATTTACAGTTATGTTAAAAAGTTAGAACGTGCTGGATTTATGCTTGTTATAAAAACCGATCTAGGTGAGGCTGATGTCTTGGCAAATCTCATAGATGCTGAAAAGAATGACAGTATTTTGGGTACTGTTGCGGGTGCTGATACTCTTCTTGTGGTTTGTAAAGACGAAGTAGTAGCGTCTCGTCTTGAAAAGAAAATCAGAGCTAAAAAATGACAGAACTAGAGAAAGCTATCCAACATCTTACCAGTCAATTACAGAATCATTCCAGTGTTTTAGCCTTTCAAAAGGTAGAAGAACGGCTAAAAGAACTTTCTGAGTTAAAAGATGAAGTCATTCAGATGAAAATCTATCAGCAAGATGTCGTCTTATATCAGAAAATTCATAAAGAAAAAGCAGCCAAGCAAGCGGCTAGTCAGGCTGATGTTCTCCGTCAGATGTTAGAAGATAGTCCGCTTGTCCAAGATTATCGACAAAAGATGCAAGATGCTAGTGACCTATTGCAATATGTGACGCAACGATTGGAAGATAGAATTAATGAGGAGTTGGGAAATGGCAAGTGGTAAAATTTCACCAGGTATGCAGCAGTATTTGGATGTAAAAAAAGAATATCCAGATGCTTTTTTACTTTTTCGCATGGGTGATTTTTATGAGTTATTTTATGAAGATGCGGTAAAAGCGGCACAAATTTTAGAGATTAGCTTGACCAGTCGCAATCGGAATGCAGATAATCCCATTCCTATGGCAGGCGTTCCTTATCACTCTGCTCAGCAATATATTGATACCTTGGTTGATCTGGGTTACAAGGTAGCGATTGCAGAACAGATGGAAGATCCTAAAAAAGCTGTTGGAGTGGTTAAACGCGAAGTCGTTCAAGTTATCACTCCAGGAACAGTCATAGATTCAACAAAAGCAGATAACGCCAATAATTTTTTAGTGGCTATTGATAAAGATGAGCATCAGTTTGGTCTTTCTTATATGGATGTTTCCACAGGTGAGTTTGGAGTGACAGAGTTAGCTGATTTTGGTCTTGTTCGTAGTGAAATCATGAACTTAAAAGCGCGTGAGTTGGTAGTTGGTTATGAGTTAAAAGAGGAAGAACACGCTGTTTTCACTAAGCAGATGAATCTTCTAGTATCGTCTGAAAAGGAACGTTATATGTCTCCTCTTATTGCAAAGCAACTAACTCCTCTTGAAAAACAAGTAGCTGAGAAGCTTTTACAGTACGTTCATATCACTCAAAAACGAGAGCTCAGTCACTTGCAGTCTGTGCATCATTATGAAATTAAAGATCATTTACAGATGTCTTATAGCACCAAGGTTAGTCTTGATTTACTTGAAAATACAAGAACAGGTAAGAAACTCGGTAGTTTGTATTGGCTTTTAGATGAGACTAAGACAGCTATGGGGATGCGTATGCTTCGTTCTTGGATAGATAAGCCATTGATTAATAAGGATGTTATCATTGAGCGTCAAGAGATTGTGCAGGTCTTTTTGGAGCATTTTTTTGAGCGTACAGATCTGACAGAGAGTTTGAAAGGTGTTTATGATATTGAGCGTCTAGCGAGCAGAGTCTCTTTTGGTAAGGCGAATCCTAAAGATCTATTGCAATTAGGACATACTCTAGCGCAGGTACCTGTCATAAAAGCAATCTTAGGAAATTTTCAAGAACCTGTTCTGGATAAACTGATTAAACAGCTAGATACATTACCAGAGTTAGAAGAGCTTATTCGTTTGGCTATTGCTCCAGAAGCGCAGGCAGTGATTACAGAGGGCAATATCATTCGTACAGGTTTTGATGAACAGTTGGATAGTTATCGCAAAGTTCTGCGTGAGGGTACAGGATGGATTGCTGACATCGAAGCTAAAGAACGAAAAGCAAGTGGTATCCACAATCTGAAAATTGATTACAATCGTAAAGATGGATACTATTTCCATGTCACCAACTCTAATCTATCACTCGTTCCAGAACATTTTTTTAAAAAAGCGACTTTAAAAAATTCTGAGCGATTTGGTACGGCAGAACTCGCTAAAATAGAAGGAGAGTTGCTAGAAGCGCGGGATCAATCTGCCGACTTAGAGTATGATATTTTTATGCGTGTTCGTGAGCAGGTAGAGCATTATATCAAGCCCCTGCAGAATCTAGCAAAAATAATCGCAAAGATTGATGTCTTGCAGAGTTTTGCTGTTGTTGCAGAGGTGAATCACTATGTCCGACCAAACTTTAACGATGATAATGAAATTACTATCATTGATGGTCGTCATGCGGTTGTCGAAAAAGTTATGGGCAGTCAAGAGTACATACCAAATAGTATTCACTTTAAAAAAGAGACAAATATCCAACTCATCACAGGTCCTAACATGTCTGGAAAATCAACCTATATGCGTCAACTTGCTTTGACTGTTATTATGGCACAGATTGGTGCTTATGTCGCAGCTAAAAGTGCAGATATTCCAGTTTTTGATGCAATTTTTACACGTATTGGGGCGGCTGATGACTTGATTTCAGGGCAATCAACATTTATGGTTGAGATGACCGAGGCCAATTATGCCTTGCAACGTGCTTCTAAAAATTCTTTGATTCTTTTTGATGAGCTAGGAAGAGGAACAGCTACTTATGATGGATTAGCTTTAGCACAAGCTATTATCGAATACATTTATCGTCATGTCCAAGCTAAGACGATGTTTGCAACGCATTACCATGAGTTGACAGGATTGTCAAAAGAATTGACAAATCTTGTCAATGTTCATGTGGCAACTTTAGAAAAAGATGGAGAAGTGACTTTTCTACATCAAATTGCCAAAGGGCCTGCTGATAAATCCTATGGTATCCATGTTGCTAAGATTGCAGGATTACCCAAAGAATTACTGAAGCGAGCGAGTTACATTTTAGAAGAGCTGGAAACAAATGCTTCTGAGTTACCATTATCAATAATACCGACGGACACATTGACAAAAACAAAAGAATCTCTTAAACAAGCATCTGTTAGTGAGCAATTATCGTTTATTGATAGTCCTTCTTACGACAAGATTATCAATACTTTGAGAGAGACGGACATGATGACATTAACACCAATGGAGGCTATGAATTTAATCTTTACACTTAAACAAGAACTGTAAATATTATGTCAATATTGTGTTAACCAAAAGAAAGGAGAGCTATGGCAAACATCATAGAACTTCCAGAAATTTTAGCAAACCAGATTGCTGCTGGGGAGGTCATCGAACGTCCTAGTAGCGTTATTAAGGAACTACTAGAAAATGCTATTGACGCTAATAGCAGTTGTATTACTATTGAGATTGAAGAATCAGGTTTGAAAAAAATGGCTGTTATTGACAATGGTGAGGGGATGTTGTCGGAGGATGTTCCTCTTAGCTTACGACGACATGCTACTAGTAAAATAAAAAAGCAGAGTGATCTCTTTCGCATTCGAACGCTTGGTTTCAGGGGTGAAGCACTTCCTTCGATTGCCTCTATTAGTCGTTTGACTATTAAGACAGCATCAGCTAGTGAAGCTTATGGAACCTTGTTGCTGGCTGAGGGTGGTAAAATTATCTCACAAGAACCTGTTTCAACACCTATTGGAACTAAGATAGTTGTTGAAGATTTGTTTTTTAATACGCCAGCTAGACTTAAGTACATGAAGAGTTTGCAGGCTGAGTTGGCTCATATCGTTGATGTAGTTAATCGTCAGAGCCTTGCTCATCCTCAGATTGCTTTTGAGTTAGTTAGTGATGGTAAAACGCTCATTCAAACAAGTGGAAGGGGTGATTTGAGGCAAGCTATTGCGGGAATTTACGGGATTACAACAGCTAAGAAAATGTTAGAGATTTCGGCAGCTGATTTGGATTTTGAAGTATCAGGTTATATTAGTTTGCCTGAGCTCACAAGAGCTAACCGTAATTATATTACACTTCTAATCAATGGACGCTACATAAAAAATTTCTTGTTGAATCGATCTATACTAGATGGATATGGTTCAAAACTGATGGTAGGGCGTTTTCCAATTGCTATCCTTGATATTCAAATCGATCCTTATTTAGCAGATGTTAATGTTCACCCCACTAAGCAGGAAGTTCGTATATCAAAAGAGCGTGAACTTCATCAGCTCATCAGTCAGTCTATACAAGAAGTCCTTAAAGAACAAGAACTTATACCAGATGCTCTTGATAATCTAGCTAAAGCAAGCACAAGAATTAAATCTAAAACTGAGCAGATAAAGCTACCTTTGACCTCTAGTCAGCTATATTATGACAAAGAAAGAAACAACTCCTTGATAAAGGAAGCTTTAGTGGAAGAAAATAGTCAATTTTTGGCAGTGTCAAAAGACATTGACAATACTGTCAAGAAAGAAAATAAGACAACCCCCATAACTGTAAAATATGCTGAACGACAGTCGGAAGAGCCGTATGATGGTGAACACCCTAGTATTCGTTCTCAAAATAGGGCAACAGTTGAAAAGTTGCTCCATAAACTTGGTAATGAGACCAAATCAACTTTTCCTGAGTTAGATTATTTTGGACAAATGCATGGAACGTATCTCTTTGCTCAAGGACGAGATGGACTATTTATCATTGATCAACACGCTGCTCAAGAGAGAGTAAAGTATGAGTATTATCGTGAAAAAATAGCGGATGTTGACAGTAGTTTACAGCAGTTATTGATTCCTTATTTGTTTGAGTTTTCATCTGCAGATTTCTTGGCATTGCAAGAAAAAATGTCTCTTCTTAATCAAGTGGGCATTTATCTAGATTCGTATGGTGAGAATACTTATATTTTAAGGGAACATCCTATCTGGATGAAAGAAGAGGAGATAGCTTCAGGTGTTTATGAGATGTGTGATATGCTTCTTTTGACGAATGAAGTTTCGATTAAAACGTATCGCTCGGAGCTAGCCATTATGATGTCGTGTAAACGTAGTATCAAAGCAAATCATTACTTAGATGACTACTCCGCTCGTAATTTGTTAGTGCAGCTATCTCAATGTCAAAATCCTTATAATTGTCCGCATGGACGTCCTGTCTTGGTGCACTTTAGTCAGTCTGATATGGAAAAAATGTTTCGTCGTATACAAGAAAACCATACCAGTTTACGTGATCTTGGTAAATATTAAGTGAGGAAAAAATGTACGATTATATAAAGGGAACAGTCACGAAGATTACAGCTAGTTACATCGTTGTAGAAACTTTTGGTATAGGTTACAAAATCAACGTGGCTAATCCTTATAGTTTTTCAGATTCTATGCAACAGGAAGTGCTTCTTCCTCTACATCAGGTTATCCGAGACGATGCACATGTGCTCTATGGTTTTCATAATGAAGATGAAAAATCGGTCTTTCTTAACCTCCTTTCTGTATCTGGTATTGGTCCAACAACAGCGCTTGCAATCATAGCAGCTGATGATAACGATGGACTTGTTGCTGCTATTGATACGGGTGATATCAGATATTTGATGAAATTTCCCAAGATAGGAAAAAAAACAGCTCAACAGATGGTACTTGATTTAGCTGGCAAATTTGTTGATGTAAAGAGCGATGATAGCAAATCTACTAAAATGAAAGAAACAAATAATATGGAATTAGATGAAGCGATGGAAGCTCTGTTAGCTCTTGGTTATAAGGCTAATGAACTTAATAAAATTCGTGCTTTCTTTGAAGGAACATCTGATAGTGCTGAAAGCTACATCAAGTCTAGCTTGAAGATGTTAATGAAATAAGTTGACATCAGTGTCAATAAAGGGAGGTATGCTGTGCGTTGTTCATGGGTTAAAGAATCCAATCCATTGTATGTTCATTATCATGATGAGGAATGGGGAATTCCTTGTCATGATGATAGTAAATTGTTTGAGTTGCTCTGCCTTGAGACTTATCAATCTGGATTGTCTTGGGAGACGGTGTTAAAGAAGCGTGCTGCCTTTAAAGTAGCTTTTCATCTGTATGATGTTCACAAAGTCGCAGAGATGTCTGATAGTGACTTGGATGCCCTTTTAGGTAATCCAGACATTATTCGCCATAAGGCTAAACTCTATGCGACAAGAGCTAACGCACAAGCTTTTTTAGCTGTTTGCGACACTTTTGATAGCTTTGATAACTACATTTGGGGTTTTATAAACTTTACACCTATTGTCAACATAATAGATGAAAGGCATCCTGTTCCTAGCAAAACCCCTCTGTCTGAATCTATTTCAAAGGATATGAAAAAGTGGGGTTTTAAGTTTGTAGGACCAGTTTGTATCTATTCTTTTTTACAGGCAGCCGGTCTCATCAATGATCATGACAATCAGTGTGATTTTAAGTAATCATGTAAAAGTGACTCTTTTGTCACTTTTTTTGTTAAAATAAGGGGGAATAACGAATGAATAGATAGGTGGTTAATATGAAAGCTGAGCTAATTACTGTTGGGACAGAAATTTTAACAGGACAAATTTTAAATACCAATGCGCAGTTTTTATCTGAGAAGTTTGCAGAGATAGGAATTGATGTTTTTTTTCAAACGTCTGTTGGTGACAATCGAAAGCGTTTATTGTCGGTTATCGAGTTAGCATCAAAACGTAGTGATTTGATAGTTTTGTGTGGTGGTCTGGGTCCGACTGAAGATGATTTAACCAAGCAAACATTAGCGGAATTTTTGGGACGCCAGCTTGTTTTTGATCGACAAGCTAGTCAAAAATTGGATGCCTTTTTTGCGCTACGTCCAGAACATGTGAGAACATCCAATAATGAGCGTCAAGCGCAAATTATTGAGGGCTCTACTCCTCTTCAAAATAGAACAGGTCTTGCTGTGGGAGGTTACTTGAGTGTAAATGGCGTTCGTTATGTGGTACTTCCTGGCCCGCCAAGTGAGTTACAACCAATGGTATCAGAGGAGTTGATTCCCTTAATCTCAACTGAACATATGCAACTCTATTCTCGTGTGTTACGTTTCTTTGGGATTGGGGAGAGCCAGCTGGCAACTATTTTGGATTCGCTTATTGAGAATCAAGTTGACCCAACGATAGCTCCTTACGCTAAGACAGGTGAAGTCACTTTGAGATTGTCTACTAAGGCATGTAGTCAAGAAGAAGCGAATGCTAAGTTAGATGCTTTAGAAGCAGATATTTTGGCTGTGACTAGTTTAGACGGTGTTTTGCTGAAGGATCTTTTCTACGGCTATGGAGATGATAATAGCTTGGCTAAGACGGTCTTTAGTTTGCTAAAAGAACAAGGTAAAACAATTACGGCAGCAGAGAGTTTGACTGCAGGTTTATTTCAATCGATGTTAACTGATTTTCCTAGCTCTTCTCAAGTTTTTAAAGGAGGTTATGTCACTTATAGCATAGAGGAAAAAGCAAGAATGTTAGATATTCCTTTGTCTGAACTGAAAAGGCATGGTGTTGTGAGTAACTTTACAGCTAAAAAGATGGCAGAGCAATCAAGACGTCTAATGGAATCTGATATAGGTATTGGTTTGACAGGTGTAGCTGGACCAGAGGAACTTGAAGGTCAGCAGGTGGGAACAGTCTTCATTGCAATCGCCACGAAAGAAAAGACACAATCTCTAAAAGTTTTGATTGGAGGTCGTACACGAAGTGATGTGCGCTATATTAGCACACTTTATGCTTTTAATCTGGTGCGTCAATCTTTATTAAATAGTTAGAATTTGGTATAATGAGACGTTGCAAAACTAAGGTATTGCTGTTAATTTTTTAGATAAGGAGAATGATTTGGCTAAGAAAGTAAATAAAAAACCAGAAGAAATTAAGAAAAAATTTGGCGAAGAGCGTGAGAAAGCCTTAGGAGAAGCTCTAAAAAAAATAGAAAAAGATTTTGGTAAGGGTGCTATCATGCGCTTAGGGGAGCGTGCGGAACAAAAAGTACAGGTCATGAGCTCGGGCTCGCTTGCCCTTGATATTGCTTTAGGAGCAGGTGGTTATCCTAAGGGGCGTATCATTGAAATCTATGGACCTGAAAGTTCTGGTAAAACAACTGTTGCTCTTCACGCTGTAGCGCAAGCTCAAAAAGAAGGCGGGATTGCTGCTTTTATTGATGCAGAGCATGCTCTTGATCCTGCTTATGCTGCTGCTTTAGGGGTCGATATTGATGAGCTTCTCTTGTCTCAGCCAGATTCTGGTGAGCAGGGACTTGAGATTGCTGAAAAATTGATTGATTCTGGTGCTATTGACTTGGTGGTTGTTGACTCTGTTGCTGCTTTGGTGCCACGTGCAGAGATTGATGGTGACATTGGTGATTCTCACGTTGGTCTTCAAGCCCGTATGATGAGTCAAGCTATGCGTAAGTTAGGTGCATCAATTAATAAAACAAAGACTATTGCTATCTTTATCAACCAGTTGCGTGAAAAAGTGGGGATTTCATTTGGTAATCCAGAAACAACTCCAGGTGGACGTGCCCTCAAATTCTATGCTTCTGTTCGTCTTGATGTACGTGGAAATACACAAATCAAAGGAACTGGTGACAAAAAAGATACCAATGTTGGTAAAGAAACTAAAATTAAAGTTGTTAAAAATAAGATTGCTCCACCATTTAAGGAAGCCTATGTCGAAATTATGTATGGCGAAGGGATTTCGCAGACAGGGGAGTTATTAAGAATTGCAAGTGATCTTGACATAATAAAGAAAGCAGGATCGTGGTACTCTTACAACGACGAAAAGATTGGGCAAGGGTCGGAAAATTCAAAAAAATATCTGGCTGAACATCCAGAAGTTTTTGGGGAAATTGATCGTAAAGTTCGTCTTCATTATGGTATGATTACAGAAGACGAAGTTGCTGAGGTAAATACAACTGAAAAAGTCGATAAAAAGGCAACATCTGACCAATCAAAAGATGATGAAGTGCCAAGTATTGAAAATGAGACTGGAGCTGATGAAGTAGTTCTTGATCTTGATGATACGATTGAAATTGAAGAGTAGGGTTTCAAAGAGTTTTAATGTTAAGTTGATTTTTCTAAAATAGGTCTAGGGACCTATTTTTTATTTCCAAGAAATATGTTAGAATAATCAGTATCATAGGATAGAAAGTGAGGATGAACATGATTAAGATTTATACGATTTCAAGTTGCACAAGTTGTAAAAAAGCAAAGACTTGGTTAAATGCTCATCAACTTCCTTATAAAGAACAGAACCTTGGAAAAGAACCCATAACAAAGCAAGAAATTTTAAGCATATTATCAAAAACAGAGAATGGTATTGAAAGTATTGTCTCTTCCAAAAATCGTTATGCAAAAGCGCTCAATTGCAATATTGAAGATTTGAGTTTAAGTCAAGTGATTGATTTGATTCAAGAGAATCCTCGCATCTTGAAAAGCCCTATTTTGATTGATGATAAGCGTCTACAGGTAGGCTACAAAGAGGATGATATTCGTGCTTTCTTGCCACGCTCTATTCGTGACGTTGAAAATACAGAAGCTCGTATGCGAGCTGCTCTATGATATAGGAATAAGAAGCCACTTAGGGCTTCTTATATTTTTGTCTACTTTTCTTGTTCTTTCAGCTTGTGGAAAAGCTAGAAATAAGCTATAATAGAGCTTATTAGAAGTTGAAGAAAGAAGGTGTAAGTATGGGATTTACAGATGAAACTGTCCGTTTTAATCTTGATGATGGTAATAAAAAAGCAATTAGCGAGACCTTGACTACCGTTTATCGTTCTCTTAAGGAGAAAGGCTACAATCCTATCAATCAAATCGTTGGTTACGTGCTTAGCGGAGACCCAGCTTATATCCCTCGTTATAATGATGCACGTAATAAGTTACGTAAGTACGAACGCGATGAAATTGTTGAGGAAGTGGTTAAATTTTATCTCAAAGGAAATGGGATTGATTTATGAGAATAATGGGATTAGACGTTGGATCTAAGACAGTCGGTGTTGCAATCAGTGATCCCCTAGGTTTTACGGCTCAAGGTGTTGAAGTCATCAAAATTGATGAAGCGGTTGGTGAATTTGGGTTTGAGCGTTTAGCTGAGTTGGTTAAAGAGTATCAAGTGGACAAGTTTGTGGTTGGTTTGCCTAAAAATATGAACAATACGAGTGGTCCTCGTGTTGAGGCGAGCCAATCTTACGGATTGAAGCTAAAAGAAATTTTTCAAATCCCCGTTGCTTATCAAGATGAGAGATTAACAACTGTTCAAGCAGAGCGCATGTTAGTTGAGCAGGCTGATGTTAGTCGTGGTAAACGTAAAAAAGTGATTGATAAGTTAGCAGCACAGCTTATCTTACAAAATTATTTAGATCGTACAATTTAAAACATTATGGTTTTACTTTGTTATAAAGAGGAGAGAGAAAATGGCACATACTCATGAACACGAAATGGTGACCTTGGTAGATGATCAAGGAAATGAAACATTATTTGAAATTTTGCTAACGATTGATGGTCGTGAACAATTTGGTAAAAACTATGTGTTGCTTGTTCCTGCTGGGGCAGAAGAGGATGAAGCTGGTGAAATTGAGATTCAAGCTTATTCCTTTACAGAGAGTGAAGATGGACGTGAGGGTAATTTGGAGCCAATCCCAGAAGATTCTGATGCTGAGTGGGATATGATTGAGGAAGTGTTCAACAGCTTTATGGATGAGGAAGCTTAGATGGGATAGGGGAATTTTTACCCTTTTTCTTTTTTTGTTACCAAGTGTTTTTACGAATGAATAAATGATGCTACGTAAGGAGTTTATTGTGAAAACATTGAGTAAAAAAGAAAAAGCTTTTTTAACAGCTTATAAAAGCAAGATTTTACACTCTTTTTGGGAGATGCGCTACTATGTCAAACTCCGAAAGAAATTGACTAAACATTAGTTTTTGCTATACTGTAATATAGAAAAAACTTTACAACGACAGGAGAACATGTGAGCTATATATCAGAACCCTCTTTAGGGCAAACAAAGGAAAACTTTAGCAGACTTTCTCGTTCTTACCGTGTTGGTGAGAGACGTAATCATGACCGTAATTTTAGAGTACCGAGTCTTCACCGCTTTTATTTGTTATTGCTAAGTCTAGTGGTTAGCATATGTAGTATTGCTGTACCTTTTCTGGCAGGATATGCTAATGGTTGGCAATCAGAGAGTCTCTATACTGGAGTGATGATGGTTAAAGGGCAGTTGCCTTATAGCGATGTCTTTGCAACAGGTGGCTTTTTTTACTACTTGCTAATTTTGGTTAGTGATTGGTTAGGGTCATTGTTTTGGTTGATACCTTTTCAGCTTATCTTTTTCTATACATCCGGTCTTTATTTTTATAAGATTGTTTACTACCTTTCAGTGCGCCGTGATGTTACATTAGCTTTTGCTTTTATCTTTTATTTGTTACAATTGCTGCTGGGTTTTGGAGGTTTATATCCAAGCCAATTTGGTATGCCTTTTGTTCTGATTGGTATTTGGTTTTTGTTGCGCTATTTTGCAGGGATTATCAATGATGAAGCCTTTGTTCTTTATGGCTTTATCAGTGCTTTTGCCCTTTTATTTGATCCACAATCTCTTGTTTTTTGGCTATTATCTTTTGTGACTATTGGTATTTATAATATTAGTTATAAGCATTTTGCACGAGGATTTTACCAATTGCTCTGTATTATTTTCGGAGCATTGTTAGTCATCTATACAGCAGGTTATTTCATCTTTAATTTACAAATCTTATCACCTTACATTAATCAAGCTTTTATTTACCCTTTTATTAGCCCTGCTATGGGTTCGGATAACTTTATTTTAGCTTTCATTTTACAGTTAGCAGTAGCTTTAGGAACTGGTCTCCTCCGTGGATTGTCTGGTATTTTTCAACGAAAAAATCATAGATTCATAACTATTTTGTTGGGGATAACAGCGTTTATTTATTTTGTTTTAGCTTTGTTATCTAGCGACTATTGTCTTTATCATTTGCTTCCTTTAACCATATATGGCTTGATTTTAACAGCATCTCATTTTCGAGATCGTAGTCGACGTCGATCAAAGAATGAAGGTATGTTTGAGGTAGTTATTACATATATCAGGCGTGGTTTTTATTTAACCGCTTTGTTAGTGGTTATTGCGATAGGGCATTTAGGGTATCGTGTGTTGTCTATGACCTCGATCAATCATGAACGTTTACTTACGTCTCATTATCTTGCCAAACAAACCTCAGGTGATGATACCATCTATGCTTGGGATACAGTCGCAACTATTTATACAGATAGTAAGCTAAAGACAAATTCATCGTTTGCTCTTCCTATGGTCAATACGCATAATAAAACAAATCAAAAAAACTTGGTGGATAGTTTGTTAGAGGCTGATGCAGCTTATATTGTAGTTAATAAATCTATGACGTTGCCAAAGAGTGTTTCCAACATGCTTGATAAAGAGTACAAAGCTATCTCTGTGAGTAATGTAAAGAGCTTTACACTTTATCAGAAAAAATAATGAAAAAATCAATATCTTGTGTCATGTGATGATTATTGATACAATATATTGATTTTTTTGATTATCGTGTTATAATAAAAGTCAAAGGAGAAAGATATGATAACATTGGAAAAACGTACGGTGACTCAATATCCCCAAATCAAGGTCATCAAACGTGATGGTCGTCTTGTTTGTTTTGATGAAGATAAAATATATAAAGCGTTATTAAAAGCTAGTAATCAAGTCGTTGATTTTAGTCCGCTTGTTGAGGCAAAGCTTAAAGAAGTTGCTGATCGTGTGGTTAGAGAAATTTACAGTCGTTTTAGTCAAGATATTAAAATATATGAAATTCAAAATATTGTGGAGCATGAATTGCTGGCAGCAAATGAGTATATGATTGCTAAAGAGTATATCAACTATCGAACTCAGCGTGATTTTGCTCGCTCGCAAGCTACGGACATTAACTTTACGATTGAAAAGCTACTCAATAAAGACCAAACAGTTGTCAATGAAAATGCCAATAAAGATAGTGATGTTTTTAACACTCAGCGCGATTTGACTGCAGGTATTGTGGGGAAATCGATTGGGCTAAAAATGTTGCCTAAACATGTCTCTAACGCTCATCAAAAAGGAGATATTCACTACCATGATTTAGATTATAGCCCTTATACACCGATGACGAACTGTTGTTTGATTGATTTTGAGGGCATGTTGCGTTCTGGCTTTAAGATTGGGAATGCGGAGGTTGAAAGTCCACGGTCTATTCAGACGGCGACTGCACAAATTTCACAAATCATTGCTAATGTTGCCTCTAGTCAGTATGGTGGTTGCTCGGCAGACCGTATTGATGAAGTGCTAGCGCCTTATGCTGAGTTGAATTACCAGAAGCATCTAAAAGATGCTAAAGAGTGGGTGGCTGAGAACAAAAGAGAAGCCTATGCTAAGACTAAAACTAAAAAAGATATTTACGATGCCATGCAGTCTTTAGAATATGAAATCAATACGCTATTTACTTCAAATGGTCAAACACCTTTTACTTCTCTTGGTTTTGGGCTTGGAACAAATTGGTTTGAGCGTGAAATTCAAAAAGCGATTTTGAATATTCGTATTCAAGGGCTTGGATCTGAACATCGTACAGCAATCTTTCCAAAACTTATCTTCACTTTGAAGAGAGGATTGAATTTAGAGCCAGGAACACCAAACTATGATATCAAGGAGCTTGCGTTGGAGTGCGCCACTAAGCGTATGTACCCAGATGTTTTATCTTATGATAAGATTATTGAATTGACAGGTTCTTTCAAGGTACCGATGGGCTGTCGTTCGTTTTTGCAAGGCTGGAGAGATGAGAATGGCGTTGAGGTTAACTCTGGACGCATGAATCTAGGTGTTGTGACCGTCAATCTTCCTCGTATTGCTATGGAGTCTGAAGGTGATATGACTAAGTTTTGGCAGCTTTTTGATGAACGTATGGCTGTGGCTAAGGACGCTTTAGTTTACCGCATAGAACGTGTCAAAGAAGCCATTCCTGCTAATGCTCCAATTCTTTATCAATACGGAGCCTTTGGTAAACGTCTTGGAAAGTACGATAATGTCGACAGTCTTTTTAAACACAGACGTGCCACTGTATCTTTGGGCTATATTGGGCTTTACGAAGTGGCAAGTGTCTTTTATGGTGGCAAATGGGAGCATAATCCAGAAGCCAAAGCTTTCACAGTAGACATCATTCGTCAGATGAAGCGCTTGTGTGATGAGTGGTCTAATGAGTACGATTACCATTTTTCAGTCTACTCAACGCCATCTGAGAGCTTGACAGATCGTTTTTGCCGTCTTGATACGGAGAAATTTGGTATTGTCAAAGATATCACTGATAAAGAATACTACACTAACTCTTTTCACTACGATGTTCGTAAAAATCCTACACCTTTTGAGAAGCTGGAATTTGAAAAAGATTATCCACAGGCTGGAGCGTCTGGTGGTTTCATTCACTATTGTGAATATCCTGTTCTCCAACAAAATCCTAAAGCGCTCGAAGCGGTCTGGGACTATGCTTATGATCGTGTGGGATATCTTGGAACCAACACGCCGATTGACAAGTGCTATGCTTGTGGTTTTGAGGGTGATTTTACACCAACAGAGCGTGGTTTTATGTGTCCAAACTGTGACAATAGTGATCCTAAGACGGTAGATGTGGTGAAACGAACATGTGGTTATCTCGGTAACCCACAAGCGCGTCCAATGGTTAAGGGACGTCACAAAGAAATTGCAGCGCGTGTCAAACACATGAATGGTTCAACCATTCATTACGCAGGTGAATAGTACAGTTAGGAGCTATCATGGGAAAATATCAATTAGATTATAAGGGGCAAGCTCAAATTGAACGGTTTCATGAAAAACAAGTAAAGGGCTTCGTTAATACTAAAAAAGAGCGTGTTCAGGCGTTACTGAAAAAAGCAGGTCATACCAAGTAAGAAGAGTGGAGGTTGCTACTTCCACTCTTAGTGTATGGAGTGTTGCAAGATTTGAGAGGAATAATATGCAGTTAAGACGACCAAATCCAAATGACAAAGAGGCTATACTTGAGATGATTGCGGAGTTTCAAGAGAAAAGAAGTGCTATGGATGGTGGCTTTTATAAGCCTGAGTTGGACTACGAAGACTGGTTAGAAAGTTTATCCGCTGCTGAAATGGGATTGAATCTCCCTAAAGACTTCGTCCCTTTCATTCAATTTGTTGCTTTCAATGAAAAAAATCAAGCACTTGGCTTTTTGAACTTACGTTTGCGTTTAAATGACAAATTGCTTCAAAAAGGTGGGCATATAGGCTACTCTATTCGTCCAAGCAAACGGAATAAAGGTTATGCTAAGGAGCAGCTACGGTTAGGTTTGCTAGAAGCAAAGTCTAAAAATATAACAGAAGTACTTATCACTTGTCATGAAAGAAACGTAGCAAGTCGTTTGGTTATCTTGGCAAATGGTGGACAGTATATAGATAAACAAAAGGACATAGAGCGCTATATCATCACTTTGTCTTAGAAAGAGAGTACTGTGCTATGGAGAAAACAAACTGGAATACACCAAAACCAGGAGAGTGGAAAAGCGAGGAGCTCAGTCAAGGGCATATCATAGATTATAAGGCCTTTAACTTTGTAGATGGTGAGGGTGTTCGTAATTCGCTTTATGTATCAGGATGCCAATTTCACTGTAAAGGTTGTTATAACGTGGCGACATGGTCTTTTAAGGCTGGTATACCTTATACAAAGGAGCTAGAGGAACAAATTATTGCGGATTTGTCACAACCTTACGTACAGGGCTTGACTCTTCTTGGAGGTGAACCTTTTTTAAATACAGGAATTTTGATTCCTCTGCTTAAGCGTGTGCGTTCGGAGTTGCCTGAAAAGGACATTTGGTCTTGGACCGGCTATACTTGGGAAGAGTTGATGTTTGAGACAGAGGATAAGTTAGAGATGCTTAGTTTTATTGATATTTTGGTAGATGGGCGATTTGATATTCAAAAAAAGGATCTGACTTTGCAATTCCGAGGATCTTATAATCAGAGAATTATTGATGTCAAAAAATCTTTAGTTTCTAATAAAGTGATTATCTGGGATAAGCTCAACGATGGACACGGTAAAACTTTTGAGCAAGTTAGTCGTAATATTTGATGTAAATAAAAAGGATACATTAAGTATCCTTTTTATTGTTACTCGCCTAAAGTTACCCACAGCTTTTTAGGAAGCTTATCCACAGATTGTGTATAACTTGTTTAAAAAAGTTGATAGAATTATCAATACCAAAAGCAGGTGGAATCCCTACATTTTGTGGATATTTATCAAGAATTGTCAAACAAAAAGGAGAATGAGTTCTTTTTTTGTCAACTTATCCCCAGTTTATCCTCTAACTTATCCACAAACTGTGGAAAGCTGAAGATAAGTGGTGAGGTGGTATAAAAACTGTCTTGACAATTTTGTTAAGGCAAGGTGGGCTGTAAAAATTTAACGGAGTTTAATAAAGACTAGTTTTTGCTCCGTCGAGAGGTTCTCTTGATAGGAAAACCCATTCCAGCTAAGTTGTTTTAAGCTGCGAAGACTTTGGCAGTTTTGTCGCATTGCGTGAAAAAGAAATTGCCCACGAGCTTTTTTAGAGATGCTCGAGTGCGTTTTTAGTTTATTTTGGTGTTTTTCGAAGAATTGTATTTTGATGAGTTTTTGACGTAAATGGGGTGAAAAAACCGCCTCAAACTCACTTGACAACAGCGAGATAACCGAGGTGTTCTCTTGTAAAAAGCAATCATAGTCAGCTCGCCAGTAGTTTTTGAGATTATGACCTTCAATGGTAATAGGTGTATTAAAATCAAGGCGATGTTCAGAAATCATCTCAAAAGGTGAGATGATGCCGTAAAGACTGGATGTGATACGGAGATTTTGCGCAAGATAGTCACAATCCGCTGAGGTAAAAGGTTCTTGCTTTAAGTTCCGGTACATCAATCCGTTGTAAATAGCAATCGCAGAGTCACACTTCATGTCATCTGTAGTAAAATTTTGCCAGCGTTGATACTCTTTTTGACTGGCTTTAGGATTGATATGATAGAGTTTTTCAAGCTCACTCGGTGACAATTTTGCCATAGTTTCAACGATAGTCTTTACTTTTACTGGTAAGCTACATGGTATATGCTTATGTGCTTGTGCCATTTCTTTGGCGGTAGGGATTAAAAAGAACATCATACCTCCCATTATGGATGATTGGAGTTAAAAAGTCAATTTTTATGTTTTTTGCGTCTAGCAAAGTCAACAAATTTGAATTTTTCGAGTTTATGGCGACTTTCGGTAAATTGAAACTGTTCTTGACTAGATAGGAAAACTTTTGACTTGACGGAGACGACATGATGTTCTTGCCCTAGGTCTAATAAGAGTTTATCCATATCTGTCAGTTGGTCAATGGTGATTTCTTTTTGTGCAAAGGCGATGTCAAGACCTAGCTCTTCCTCTAAATAGTGGTAGATGGACTGTTCTGCTATTTGGCGGGTCATCTCGGGGATCAAATCTTTTCTTAGATAGTCAATATCAATGACAGAAGCTAACTCGTCAACAACTCTTTGTCTCACAATACGCCAAATGAGGCTATTTACTTTAAAACCTGTGAGCTGTGCTAAGTCTTCATCAACGATGAGCTTGTCGATAGATATCACATTTGTTTTTGACGAGACATCGAGATGGTGGGATAATTCTTGATAACTTGTTAATTCTGATACTGGGAAGTTAATTTGTTTTTGTTTGATGACTTGTGAGCCTGCTCCATGCCTTTTTTTGATGAGACCTTGCTCACTAAGTTGTCGTAAAGCTCGTCGAATCGTGTCACGACTGACCTGATAGTGTTTGACTAAGCTGTCTTCGGTTGGTAAAAAAGTGTTAGGTTGGTAGTTGCCATTTTGGATAGCTTTCTCTAGATCACTAGCGATAGCTTGGTATTTTTTCATGTCTATAATCTCCGTTTTTTCGTTTAGTTGTCTTTTAAAAATCATACAACTTTATTATTTTAACAAAAATTTAGCAAAAAATCATAGAATAACTTGCATACAACTTTTAAAGCGGTTACAATAAAAACATGATAAAAATCAAGCCCATGCACTTGAAGGAGGAAACATATTATGGGAAAATTTGAACAGGATGCTAAAACCCTGCTCGATGCGATTGGAGGGAAGGAGAATGTTAGTGCAGTAACGCATTGTGCTACTCGTATGCGCTTTGTTCTTGTTGATGATAAAAAGGCTGATACAAAAACGATTGAAAACATTTCATCCGTTAAAGGAACTTTTACAAATGCTGGTCAATTCCAAGTCATCATAGGAAATGATGTACCGCTTTTCTACAATGATTTTACGGCGGTATCTGGTATAGAAGGGGTATCAAAAGAAGCTGCTAAATCTGCTGCAAAGAGTAATCAAAATATCATTCAGCAAATAATGACCTTGCTAGCTGAGATTTTTACACCAATTATTCCAGCTATCATCGTTGGTGGGCTTATTTTAGGGTTTAGAAATATCCTTGAAGGCGTTCAAATGGAGTGGCTAGGGCGCAAGATTGTCGATGGTGTTGCGCAAACTACCAAAGACGGTACACCAATTTATAATACGATTGTTGATGTCTCTCAATTTTGGTCTGGTGTCAATAGCTTTTTATGGTTACCAGCTCAGGCCATTTTCCATTTTTTACCAGTAGGGATCGTTTGGTCTGTGACACGTAAGATGGGAACATCACAAATTTTAGGTATTGTGCTTGGTATTTGCTTAGTCTCGCCACAGTTACTCAATGCCTATGATGTGGCAAGTACTTCAGCATCTGAAATGGCTAAAAACTGGGTATGGAATTTTGGTTTCTTTACGATTAAGCGTATTGGTTATCAGGCACAGGTTATTCCTGCATTATTATCTGGTCTTTCTTTAGCCTATTTGGAGCGTTTCTGGCGTAAAGTTATCCCAGAAGTGGTGTCTATGATTTTTGTGCCATTTCTTTCTCTTATTCCGGCGCTTATTTTAGCACATACTGTTCTTGGACCGATAGGTTGGACAATTGGTCAATGGATTTCGACGATTGTACTTATGGGGTTGACAGGTTCTTTCAAGTGGCTTTTTGGAGCGGTTTTTGGAGCTCTTTATGCACCGTTTGTTATCACTGGTCTCCATCATATGACTAATGCCATTGATACTCAACTGGTTGCTGATACAGGTGGAACAGCTCTTTGGCCAATGATTGCTTTATCTAACATTGCACAAGGTTCTGCTGTTTTTGCATATTATTGGATGAATCGTCACGATGAACGTGAAGCGCAGATTGCACTTCCAGCGACCATCTCTGCTTATCTCGGTGTCACCGAACCAGCTCTCTTTGGTGTCAATGTCAAATATGTCTATCCTTTTGTAGCAGGAATGATTGGAGCGGGTGTTTCAGGTCTTTTGTCTACGACTTTTAACATCACAGCGAATGCTATCGGTATCGGTGGAATCCCTGGTATTCTGTCTATAAAGGCACAATATATGTTACCATTTGCAGGAGTGATGGTGGTTGCTATTGTCGTACCATTTATCTTGACGGTATTCTTTAGAAAAGCAGGATACTTTACAAAAGTCGAAGATGAAACCGTCAAAGCTCCTCAAGTTGAAGCTATTGAGAAAGCAGAGAGTAAGGCTGATATCAATAAAGGTACTGTTGATATTATCAAGAGTCCACTCGCAGGTGAAGTGAAGCCTCTCTCAGAAGCTGTTGACCCCGTTTTTGCTCAAGGTGTCATGGGACAAGGTGTTCTTATCCAACCTTCTGAGGGCGAACTAGTATCGCCTGTAGACGGCGTGGTATCTGTTCTTTTTCCAAGTAAACATGCTGTTGGTATCATTTCAGATAAAGGTGTTGAGTTACTCATGCATATTGGTATGGATACGGTCAACCTAGATGGTAAAGGATTTGAGGCACACATTAAGCAAGGGGACAAAGTTAAAGTAGGTGATCCGCTGATTAGTTTTGATATAACAACTATAGTAGAAGCTGGTTATATTACTGAAACACCTCTGATTATCACCAATCAAAATGATTATCAAGTGGATACCTTGAGCGATTTACCATCAACTATCGTCCGTGGTGAAGATATTTTGAGCGCTAGTCGCATTTAAAAGCATAAAGTGAGGATTACTTATGTCGTTTGATAAAAAAAGTGTCGTCTATCAAATTTACCCTAAGTCTTATAAAGACACTACAGGAAATGGGGTTGGAGATTTACAAGGAATTAAGGAAAAATTGCCTTATCTGGCTGAGCTTGGTATTGATATTATTTGGCTCAATCCTTTCTATCCTAGTCCTCAGCGGGATAATGGTTATGATATTTCAAATTACACTGCTGTCAACCCTCTCTTTGGAACGATGACAGACTTTGAAGAACTCGTCTCAACAGCTAAATTATATGGTATCGAGCTTATGCTAGATATGGTGTTAAACCACTGTTCAACAGAACATGAATGGTTTCAAAAAGCACTTGCAGGTAATTCTTATTATCAAGATTTCTTTATTCTAAGGGATAAACCAACAGACTGGCTTTCCAAATTTGGTGGGAATGCTTGGGCACCTTTTGGTCATACTGGGAAATATTATCTGCATCTTTTTGATGTTACACAAGCCGACCTTAACTGGCGTAATCCTAATGTTCGAGAAGAACTGTTCAAGGTTGTCAACTTTTGGCGTGATAAAGGGGTCAAGCATTTCCGCTTTGATGTGGTTAATCTCATCGGTAAAGATGAGACTTTAGTGGATTGTCCTATCAATGATGGAAAACCCGCCTATACCGATCGTCCAATTACACACGAGTATCTAAGAGAGCTAAACGAAGCTAGTTTTGGGCAAGATAGTAATAGTATGACTGTCGGTGAGATGAGTTCTACAACAATTGACAACTGTGTCAAGTATAGCAACCCAAATCGACGTGAGTTATCAATGGTCTTTAATTTTCATCATCTCAAGGTAGACTATGATAAGGGGCAAAAATGGACATTAAAAGCTTTTGACTTTGATAGTCTTAAAACTCTCTTTCATACTTGGGGTGAGGCTATGAGTGAGGGTGGAGGTTGGAGTGCTCTTTTTTGGAATAATCATGATCAACCGCGTGCATTGAATCGTTTTGTGGATGTGAAAAACTTTCGTAACGAAGGGGCAACGATGCTAGCTGCTAGCATCCATCTCTCAAGAGGGACACCATATGTTTACATGGGTGAGGAGATTGGTATGCTTGATCCTGACTTTACATCTATGTCTGATTATGTTGATATTGAAAGTCTCAATGCTTATAAAGGATTGGTTGACTCAGGAAAAAGCGAACAAGAAGCTTTTGCTATTATTAAGGCAAAGTCACGTGATAACTCTAGAACGCCAATGCAATGGGATGACAGTGCCTATGCCGGTTTTTCTAACGCTAAACCTTGGCTAGCCGTTGGAAAAACCTATAAAGAGATAAATGTTACTGCTGAAAAATCAGGGAAAATTTTTCCTTTTTATCAAAAACTCATTGCTCTGCGTAAAAACTACCCCATCATCTCAGAGGGAGATTACAAAGCCGCTTATCAAGACAGTAAGCAAGTTTACGCTTTCGAGCGGCAACTGGCTGGACAAAAACTCCTTGTTCTCAATAACTTCAGTGCTGATAAGGCAGAAATCGCCTTACCAGAGGTTTACACTAAAGGTCAAGTGCTTCTCAGTAATTACGAAAATACTAATCTTGATGAGAAACTACTTCTCAATCCTTATCAAACTCTAGCTATTTTAATCTAAAGTTAAAATCAAGAAAAACTCTGGATAACGGTTCAGAGTTTTTCTAGTCAACATAGATATGATTGGCGATAATTTCTGTTATTTGAGAGGTATTTCCGTTTGCTATAATGGTAAAAGTACCAGCGTAGGTATCGTGTTCTAGTACTTGGAGTTTAGTACCAATGGTTAAGTGGTATTTTTCCATATAGTTGAGGAGATTGTGACTATCGCGTACACGTACTATGGTGTAATCACCTAGCTTTTTAATTTGGCTTAGCGTTTGCTGATGAGCCTCTACAAGTGGTTCGTTTGGAGACGGAATAGAACCACCGTGTGGGCATTCCTTAGGATATCCTAGCATTTTATCTAAGCGGTCAATAAAACGATCTGAAACCACATGCTCGAGTACTTCTGCCTCGTCATGTACTTCATCTGTTGAGTAATTAAGATGATTTAAAAGCAGTATCTCAATTAAGCGATGTTTGCGGTAGAGCTTAGATACCAGTCTTGAGCCTTTTTCTAATAAAATGTAACCCCTTTCCTTGTCTTTTTGAATGAGTTCTTGGGCAATCATTTTTTTGGTCATCTCAGAAGCTGCTGGTGCAGAGACATCCATGCTTTCTGAAATTTGTTTGTTTGTGATTTTATTAGAATTCTGTCCTAATTCATAAATACATTTTAAGTAATCCTCTTTATTTGGTGTCATAAGGCTTCACTTTCTAATTACATTCCTGTTTTATTATAACAAAATTTCTAAAAGTGATTGCTATAAAAGTAGATAAAGATTATTATAGCTATAAGTTTAAGAAAAGCATTTCTTTTATGGTGATTGGGACAACTGATAATATGATGGTTAAGCGATACAGTCATCATTTCAAAAATTGGAGGTGGGCACAAAAAGGGCAAGAGAAATTTTTCATGCGTACGGGCGTGATTCACATAGTTAATGAGTTGCCTTTTGGCTCAAAAATGATATAATGAAAATAGAAGGGAGTTGAGCTGGAACTCAACTCCATGTAGAACCGTTTAAGACGGTAGCTAAGTATAGTTACAAAAAAATAGCCGTAACTCAGCTAAAGTAGACGGCTATTTTTGTTTACCCATAACAATTAAAGCTACTACAAGTGTGAGCAAGCTGATGATGAAATCACCAAAAGCAAACATTACTTGCAGTGCTTCTGCCACTGACAAACAATGCTCCTCCTTCCTGTAGGATTTTGATGAATGCAACATTAAGTACCACCTCACTTTCAGAAAACAAGAGCTACCGTCTCTACTTTTCTACATCTTCTATTATACCATATTGGATTAAATACTTTAATAGTATTCAAGCGAGACGGATTAAAGTCACATAATAAGAAAGATCAAGGTGCATACCTTGGTTTCAGAACGTAGACAAACCCTATCAACAATAGACAAATAGTAATGTTAGAGTCTGACTATCGTATAATATAAACTCTTAGAAATGCGGATATAACGATGTTTCTAAGAGTTTTTAAATTTACCATTAAAACAAAAAAGATTGAAGAAAATTGTCCAAGATGGACTTTTTCTTCTGAAACAGCTGCTAAAAATTCTTTTGAGGTATTGCCGATGTATTCAATTTTATTAGTAATTAAATATGACTCTGCTATCCCGATTACACTATCTGCTATAGATATGAAATTTGATGTTACCAGACTGGAGACTGGAATCATTATGAGTATCTACAATAATGTAATCATAGCTGGAAAGTAATTGGAGATTGTCAGCAATTCACATGAACAAAATTAAACAGTTATTTTGTCGCTTTCTCAATTCTAAAGTATCATCAGTTAAAAGTTCCGAACCTTTTATAAAATCTAAATTTTCACTAACATGATTAATATCAAATTTTCCTGTTTGAAAAATATCAAAAATTGATTTTCTTTTAAATTTTGAAAAGAGAACGTTAAGTTACAAAAAAAGTATTATTGATATTTACTGTTATTATCTTAAAACTCACCTCAAATATATTGTAACATAGTACATCATATTGTTCAAAAAAATATACTAGTTTATAAAAAACCAGTATATTTTTTACCAAATTGTAATGCATTTATTTAGATCTTGCCACATACCATCTTCTTCTGCTATATCAAATGTTTCTAAGAATTCTTTAGTATTTGACAATACAAGATTTGCTCTAAGTTTATTTGGTGAATGATTATCGCTCATTATTGAAAATTCTAGATATTCTTTACGAGACAGACAACGCCATAGCTTAGCATAGTTGATAAACAATTCTTGTAAGGCAGTACTTGATTCTTGTTTTACAATTTCTAATATACATGAGAATCCTGCAATATCTGCAATGTTTTCTGATGCAGTTAAATAGCCATCAACTTTTAAATCTAACATTTCTCTTTGATTATAATGATCTATAATTTTCATAGTCATCTCTTGGAATACAACACTATCCTTTTCTGACCACCAGTTACCAAAATTACCTACTTCATCAAATAGAGCTCCCTCAATATCAAAAGCGTGAGAAATTTCATGAGCAATTAAAAAACCAATTCTTGATAGATTTTTAGTTCTAGAGTACTCTCTAGAATAAAAAGGTTTCTGTAGCAGACCTGCTGGAAGTATAATTTTATTTAACTGAGAATAATATAATGGGTCTACTGAAAAAGCAGGCACCTCCCAATCTGTACGTTCTACTTTTTGATTCCACTTTTTCCAATTATTTATGATTGATTGTTTTAAAATATTTCTAGCATTCTCATAAAGATTTCGATCCTGACTAACTAGTGTTGTAGTCATTAGCTCTGTAGGACCGCCTATTTGAATTACCATATTTTTCAGCTTCTCCAAAGATTTTTTTCGAGAATGTTCTTCTAATTGTTTTGTATTACGAATCTGACAGCAATACATACTTATTATACCGTCAACCATTTCTCGAATATATTGTATATCTTCAAAAGACAAATAATTTTGTGAGTACCAATAGCCTAGTTCATTACTAAATGCAAATTGTGCTAAGTTAAATGCTCCTACTTCTGGAGGGTCAACTTCTTCTGTTCCCATTAAAAATCTATTAAAAGATTCAGAAAGACAGCGAATATTTTCTGTCAGACATGAAATACAGGTTGTAGAGATTATATAGATTAATCGAGCTTTGAGATATTCCCAATACTTTTCTGAATATAGCTCTTTAGCAAAATCTTCCCAAAAACGTTGCTCTGAAACAATTATTTTAGAAGGAACTTCTCCTAATATATCTTCAAAAAAAGAAATTAAAGGTAACTCTGGTACTAGCTTAGAAAATGAGTGGAAGTCGTATGAAATATAAGTATTTTTCACGTCTAACCGTTCTTCATTTGATAGTAGGTGTTTAGATATTAATTTATCTAGTTCAATGACCTTGTCTAAAACATCTTCTGACTCAGCTACTGAGAAACCTAATTCCATCAATAACTCTTTTTGACATTTTTTCCATTCTTGAAGTAAGAAATTTCCTTCTTCATTATCATCATAATAACTAATATCATGTAAAATCAAGTTAGGAGCATCAGCCCACAAAACATTCAATTGTGTATTGAATAAGTCAGGTGCTACATTAAAAGGTAAAAAATTAGGTTTTCCTTCTAATTCCATTGAAGAAATTTTAGAAGTATAATCTTTAAATGATTTTATTTCTCTATACTCATCAATAGCGGATAAAATAGGCGTGATTCCTATTCTCTCTCTTTCTTTAAAATCTACTGCTTGAGAATAAAACTTTAGAAAATCATCTAGATACGAACCTTCTGGAAGTTTTTCTCCTTCCATCCATTCTCTAATTTTTTGATGTAAAATACTCTCTATAAGGTCTGTAGTTACCGTAAAATTATCTACATGAGTTTGAGTTTCTTTTAATGTTACTTGTTGTAACCAGCTACTATTAACTGCCTCATAAAAGTTGTCCTTCAAATTTACCATAACTACTCCTAATTTGATTTAAAATTTCCAAATCAATACTTACTACATATTTGATTATAAGTATCTAAAACTTGATTAAAATTTGATAATTCATGATTACGATGTCTATGATATATGTGACTATTCAACATCAAAGATTCTATATACTGCATAACAGATTTATTAGTTTGATATTTCATTGTCAATAATAATGTGTCTGCTATTCCCAACATTCCTCGATCGTAATCTTCATATTGAGCAAACTGCACTAAAAGACTTTTTCGTAATTTCATAATCAACTTACGATATTTGTTTTTATCTACATAGTACAATGCTTGGATAACTCCTGCTAATCCATTGTAAATGTATGGAGAGTAGAAACCATTACCAATAGGCACCAAAAGCTCCTCATCAATTTCTACTAAACGACTTAATAACAAATTTACTCCATCTTCAACTAGGCTATTTAATCCCATCTCAGAAAATAAGATAATAATTCCTGATAGTCCACCTATCCCCAAATTATTCTCAGTACTCATGAGAGACCTAACTGAAGTTTCATCTTGAGCAGTTATATCTTTGCCGTTTGATAAATAGTGCTCATATTTCTTGTATGAAAAACAAAGTGTTTTAACTCTGTCTAAAAATGATACTGGTACTATTGGCTGCAGCTCTGGCAAAGTTTCTTCTATTAGAATAGGCTGAGAGTATAGCTTTTCTAGCCAATTTTTCACCCCTTCAGCATTAACCTCATCAGATAATAAATAATCAATAAAACTAGATAAATTAGTTTTTATACCATAAGATAGTAGTAGATCATCTAGGATTTCTAATTCTTTGTTAGGCTGTTCCCCAATATATAGACGTGCTAATAGACACAAAAGAGTATTTCCTAACTTATGATAATCTGCTACCTTACCATCTAAGTGATTCCATTGTTTCAAACTAATTTTACTCTCGATTCCAACAAATGGTTTTTCACCATAGAAATAAGAATTTTCCAGGTCTATAAAATGTATTTTCCCTGAACTATCCATTATAAAATTCTCTGGATGTATATCATTAAGAATCAACTGTTTAGAGTGAAAATAATTAATCTGAGTAGATAAAGATTTTACTAAGGATAGAAATTGGTTAAATAATCTCAAGTTTTTTGATTTGTGGCTTCTGGAATAGGCATTTATTCCAAACTCCTTACAAATATCTAGTAAGTTTTCTCCCTCTATATAGTTATAAATAAAGTATCTATTAATCCATTCGTCAACACATTCAACAGGTCTTAGGATATTTTCTACCCCTAATTCTTGTAAACGTATTGTTATGTCATATTCTTTCTGACGCAGTTCTCTCTTCTCTATATTTTGAAAACTAAGAATATGAGGGCGACTCTCCTTTAGTACAACAAGAGAAGAAAATTTCTTATCTTGACAAAGGTAAATATTTCCACCATTGCTGTTATGAAGTGAATCCAGTACTTCATAATTCTTTTCAAGATAACCCTCTTCTTCTACTATTTCTTCCTGGATATCATCTATCCAAGGCGGTAAATCAAAATAAGTTTTCTGATAGTCCTGCCAAATATCTCCTTCTATAGTGGTTAATGTAGGAATACCCTCTTGAAAAGAAGTTGATGAGTATTGAATTAAACCAAATCGATAAAATAAGATACTCGAATCTTTGTAATTTCGGTCACTTAAAATATAAATGCCTTCAGCTTCTCTTGGTAATATTTGATACAATTTTTCAACGACTTCTCTAAATTGATGAGGTTGAGGATATATAGTAATTAATTTGCCAGACTCAGCTGCATCCTCAAAAACAGAAAAATTATAAAAAATATCTGATTCATTCTCTATAAATTTGTAAGCTATTTTTTCCTTATCTAAAAAAGGGATGACGGCTTCTACTATTGTCTTATAGTTCTCAAAAGTAGCTGATATATGAATTTTGAAACCAAAGATATTTGAAGGTTTATATTTTATATTTCTATAAGTAAAAGAAATACTCATATATACCACCTACATCTCTATTTTTGAATTGTCTTAGAGAATGGTGTTTTATGATTCTCAATAAAATTTTCAAACCAACTTGTGTTTTCATCTGAATCGTCTGAATCAGAATCATCGTCTGAATCATAATCGTTATCAGAATCATCGTCTGAAAAATCAACCTTTCCAAATGTAATAAATTTGTGGTTTGTTGGCTTTGCAGTTGATGGTTTTACAAGCTCAAAGAATGATAGAAAACCAACTCCTAATAAAAGTGTAACTGTAATAATAATCATTTTTTTCATGATGGCATGCTCCTTTAATTACTTATATATTAAAAAGAGATATTGCTGTTTAATATTAGCAATATCTTTTTTCATTGAAACCTGATTAAAATTTACCAAAACAGATAAATGTATTCACTGTTTTTCTTCGACCAGACTTCACCAATTTAGGGTTACGATTTACATTTTTTACAAACTTAGTCATTTGTTTTTCCTCCGAAATATTTCTGTTGTTTGTAAGACTTACAAGAATCATTCTACAGGAAAAACTCATCAACTTTAAAATCATTACATATCTGTAATTTCTGTAAGTTGGATAATAGTTTGTTCAATTTGTCTAGAAATTCTATAACACTCTAAAAAATCTGTCATTTTTAAACACTCTTTCATAATATCTAATGCATCCTCAAAACCTTGCAAATATCTTAAATGGGCTTTACAAAATTTTAGTTGTAATCTTTCTATTAAGTCTTTCTCTAAAATTTCTAAATTATTCAAGGTTCTAATAAACTTTATAGCATATTTTTCTTCTCTTCTTCCCAATAACTCACCCGTTATATTTAATAAAACCCTGTAGACTCTCCTTCTGTTTTCCTCTATATTATGGTAAAATTGAGTGTGTTTTATCAACTCCATCCCTAAAATACTTAAAGTTTTTGTACTCAAAGATCGCACACAATTTCCCAAAATCCATAATTCATAAAGACACCATTCATCAATCGACAATAAATAGTCTACAATATTCGTCTTCTCCTTTTCAGGAATAACATAGGAAGAATCACAATCATAAATGAAAACATGAAAGACTGAAATCAGTAATCGGTCTGACTTTCTATTTGTGGTAGCATACTTCTTTTCATATTCCATAATTTTATTTTTAAAATAAGCAATATTCCCACTATCTAAAGCCTTATATAGTTCCTGAGACAAACGAATATCTTCTACTTGGTAATACATACTATATAGTGTAAAAAACTCGCCCTGTAAAACATCCATATTATTCAAACAGTGGAAAAACGTATCAACTGATAAATTACTCTTTCCATTCTCAAAACGTGATAATTGTGCTGGAGTTACATACTCTCCAGCAACCTCTTTCAAAGACATATTTTTCGATTCCCGAATAATTTTAAAAACTTTGCCAAATTCTTCCATTTCTCTATCCTTTTTTACACTTATGTAATAAAAATAATCATGCGCTAAAAAAATTATATCATATTTAAAAAGAAATAAAAAGAAATAAAGAGAAATAAAAAGAAAATATGAAAGAGGTTATACCCCCATGAAAAAAATGTTCCCACTACTATCCATTCTACCCATGAACATTTTACCTAAACCAATGACGTCAAAATATCATGAAAATCATTTTCCATCTACTAATCCTATATTTGAGAGTAGATCTATTAAAATTACTCATGAGTGGTAATGACTATGAATATTTTAAAAAAATATCAGATTTATATATCAGTTTTTATTAGCGATCTCTTGTCTGATTTTGGGGACACTCTATACTATTTAGCTCTGATGAACTATGTTCTACTTGTTCCTGAACATCAATTTGCTATCTCAATTGTAACTTTATCTGAAAGTCTCCCTATTCTATTTAAAATAGTCCTAGGACACTTAGCAGATAAAACAACTAAAAAATAGAAGGAATCCTTTTAACTCAGGTTCTAAGATTTATAATCTATCTCAGTGCAGGATTTATTTTGAGATTTTCTCCTTCTCTTTGGATTATCTTAATCATATCTATTCTAAATTTATTATCTGATTTACTTGGACAATACGAAAATGCACTCTATTTACCAATTGAAATCCAGCTCATTTCAGAAGAAGATAGGGAAAAAATATTCGCATCTACTCAAAGTATTTCAGCTATTGCGGATATTCTCTTTAAACTTAGTGGAGCTGTTCTTATCACTTGGATTAGTTACCACACACTAGCTTTTATGAATGCCTTTATCTTTCTAATCTGTGCTCTCATAATGCTGGTTATTCGTTCTAAATTGCAAAAAGTATCCAATGATGATATAACTATAGAAGAAACAGAAAGTTTAAAAGAATCTATTCAACTAGCTCTAAAAGAAATATTCAGAGTTCCACTGCTCAAAAATTTCTTAATGATAATCATGGTAATTAATGGACTCTTTTCAATCATTACTCCTCTAACAGTTACAATGATTTCTCAATATCAACAATTTGTGATCATCAATAATGCTACAACTATTGCATTAGTCAGCACGATTTTGATAATTAGTAATATCATCGGAAATATCAGTGGAGCAACAATCTTAGGAAATAGAACCCTAGAATCATGTATAATCATAGCAACATTGTGTCTCCCTCTCCTCTTCCTATCTTTCTTATTGCAGAATATCTGGCTATATAGCTTTATTCTATTTAGTTTAGGTTTTTTAAGCGGAAGCATCAATCCTAAATTTTATGCATTTATCCTCAACAACCTATCTCAAGAAAAAATAGGTATCTTGACAGGTAGCATTAGTACAATTTTTCAAATAGGTACATTGATTATTCAACTCAGTTTCACTACTCTAATCTTAATCATTTCATTTAAAAATATTATCTACATCTATCTATTTTTATCAATAATACTCATGATAACTACTTTAAAAAAACATTTCTAACTGATAAAGGAGCATGATATGACTACACTTCTCACTCTTGACAAACTCACCAAGCAATACAAGCAACAGTTCGCTGTTGACCACATTTCTTTCTCCATTCAAAAAGGGGAAATCTGCGGTCTGGTCGGGGAAAACGGCGCTGGAAAGACGACGCTTTTGCGAATCCTCTCTGGCCTGATTCCTGCAAGCTCTGGCCAAATTCTCAAGGATCAAGCCTACCGAATCGGAGCCTTGATTGAATCTCCAGCCCTCCAACCCAATCTTTCTGCCGAGGGTAATCTCCACTATATTGCCTTGCAATTAGGGTTAAAAAACAAGAAAGAAACGATTCAGAAAGCTCTTGAAACAGTCGGTCTAGGACAGGTTGACCCCCACAAGAAAGCCAAGGATTTCTCTCTTGGTATGCGACAAAGACTTGCCATTGCTATGGCTATCTTGGATCAACCGGATTTTCTCATTCTCGATGAACCTATCAACGGCTTAGACCCCGCAGGCATTCGAGATATGCGAAATATTATCCTCAAGCTCCGTGAACAGTACCAAATGACTATTTTGATTTCCAGCCATATCCTGTCTGAGCTGGAACTAGTCGTTGACCGCTACATTATCATGCACAAGGGGAAGGTTTTAAAAGAATTTTCAAAAGAGCAACTCCAGCAGGAACTAGACGAAAAGCTCTACCTAGCGACTTCTGATCAAGAAAAAACTGCTCTTCTTCTCCAAAAACAAGCCATTCCTTTCCAAGAAGAGGACCACTATTTCATTCTTCCTAAGGAAACAGCAGTGATGCCCCTTATCACAGACCTCATTCAGGAAAATATTGACCTCAAAGAGATTTTTAACAAGAAAATAGCCTTTGAAAGCTACTATCTACAACTCATCCAAAAAGGAGAAACTAGCCATGAATTATCTTAAAGCTGACCTCTACCGTATCCTAAAAGAGAGAAAATTGGTCCTATCTTTAGCCATTTTATTGGGATTGACCCTCCTGGCTGCTCTCTTACTCAGCAGCGTCCCATCAAGTGAAGAAACCCTTACCCTTATCCAGCTCTTGACCCAATTTCTCCCCCTCTTCTTCCTTGTCCCTACCAATCTCCTCTTTGGGGAAGATTTCCACCATCGGACTATTAACAATCTCATCGTCAAACGGCAAGAAAGAAAGTCTATCTTTCTCTATAAAATCCTTGCAAATCTCATCCTCAATCTCCTCTATATCTCTTTAGCTTACGGTCTTTCCTGTGCTTTTCGGCTTATTCTTGGAGGAGCAGTTAACTTCGCAGATGTCTGGTCAATCTTTATTCATCAAGTCCCCCTTTACACCTGTATCATTCTCCTTGCTTCCATCATTTTTATTACTCTTCCAAAAATCAATCAAGCCTATCTTTCCTTTATCCTCATAGCTCTCCTTTTTGATAATGTTCTTCATCTGATTAGTGAAAATCTCCTCCATCTACCTCTTCCAAAGAACATCTATCTCTTTCTTACCTTGCAGAATACGGAAAGCACTTGGAATGGCAGCACCCTTATTGCCTGCCTCTTTTCCTTGATTTATCTAGGGGCTAGCTATTATTTATTCCAAAAGAAAGAACTAAAGTAACTCCCAGACCCAATTTAACAATTGGGTCTTCTTTTTATTTCATACCTCTCTCTATACCTTCTAAAAGTCCTAGCATTAATCCCTACCAATCTCTCAACTTCTCTATCCGAACATCCAGACTGAAAAAGCTCAAAAGCATGCTGTAACTGAGGACTATTTCTAGTAAATAATCGCTGACGTCCTTTATACTTTCCTTTTTTCTTAGCTATCTCTATCCCTTGACGTTGACGTTCTAAAATCCTTATCCTTTCTGACTCTGCCTGATATTTATAAATCTCTAAAATTAAATTAGACAGTAACCTTCTCAAATTCTCATCCTGAATTCCAGATAAAGAAGGTAAATTTAAAACCTCCACAGTAGCCCCTTTACTATGAATCCTAGAAATAACCTCCGTTAACTCCCGATTATTCCTACCTAATCGATCCAACTCAGTTACAACCACAACATCACCCTCTCGAATAAAATCTAATAAATCATTCAAGCCTTTTCTATCAAATCTATTTCCAGTTTCCCTATCTGAGAACACCTTAAAAATACCCGTCAACAACTCCAATTGACGATCTAAATTCTGCCCTTTACTACTAACCCTACAATAACCAATTCTCATATTTTTGCTCCACTTTATTGTCCCAATCAGAAAAGAACTAAAACCAATATTTAAAAAAGTCCACTTAAGTACACCCTATTGTCCATTCTCCACTAACCCATTATCATAGATATAATGTAATGGCAGATTGCGGGTTTTAATTTTATCCTATATCAAGCTCAAATAAACTATTTTTCTGATCTTTGAGTAAATTGTGCAACTGTCTCTCGATAACAACTTTTATAGCCTTCTGAGAGCTCTCTAACAGCTCTGAAAGTGCTGGTAGTATCTCTGTCTATTTTCTTTATTTAAAGCAATAATAGCCATTAAAATAGCTGAAATAGAAGCCACTCTGATGCCTCCACCTCTACCACGTTTAAAAGTATATAAGATTTTATAATCATTCTTCAATTCTTTTAATACATAGTCCAAAGAACGTTCTGGAATACCTAAATGACTAATAATATCTTTTTTCTTAATATTTAAATAAGGGCTACTCTTAGACGTGTTCTCTTCAATGTACGTTAGTAAATCTTCCTTCCATTCAGAGAAATGACTTCTCTGACGGTCTGCACGTGCTTTTTTGAACTTATACCATCCTTGACGAATAAATAAATCTTTGCTTGTCAAAGAGTCATCTACCCAGATTTGGCACAATTCTTTCACAAAATCTCGACTAGCAGCTTCATATTTACCTGAATAAGCACTCCTGATGAATAGCAAGCCAAAGCTAAGGTGAAAATGACATTATTACGTCCCATGAGCGCTTTTTCACCTCGAATCTCTGAAGTATTCCTTAATAAGTTATACCAAGGCTCATCTATATGCTTCTGACCTTCTGTACCTGACAAGAGGAATGAATTTGGTTTGTTAAGGTACACTAAATCATCTTGATGCATGGACCATCTAAACCACTCAGCAAACGAATAGATATTATTTTTATCAAAATACTCCAGGTTATCCTCTCTTGGAATCCGAGCAATTCCAAAGTGATTACAGGTCATATCAACTGGTAACGTCTTGGCAAAATGATGTCGAATATTTTGAGAAATCATTTTTGCGACTTTCACTACTTTAAAATCACTGTCTGCGGTCACATAAGCAGCATCCTCTAAGACAAAATATACTTGATAACCCTGCTTTGTTTTTAAGATACATGTGGGCATGAATCCAAGTTCAAGAGATGAAACAAGGATATCGCCAGAATTAATGGTCTCATCTTGACTTTTAATATCAAAATCAACATAGAAAGTATTGATTTGCCTTAAGTTTTCCTCACTATGCCCTTTTGTTATTCTCAATTTCTTGTTCTCATATGTTCCATAGCAATAAACATTCGGTGTCCAATGACTTAAACTAGAAGCATTCTCTTGAACAGCTTCAAGAGAAGTCACTACAATCCCTTTTGCACTAATCATATTAGATTTACTTCGATAACAGAAAATTGAGCCTTTTTGTTCCTCTAAAGGCGGATTCTGATGGCTACTATTTTTAAATTTAAATGTTCTTAAGCCATCTTTTAAAATAAGGCTATAAAGCTGATGAATCACCACTCAATCCTCCTTTCTGGAATACAATAAAAGGCATCAACTTCCGTTGACACCCATTTTTTTAACAGGACAAACGCATGAAGAAAGTTAAGTTTTCAGAAAGCGATAATCCTATTGAGAAAATCAATCAAAGTAGTAAACTATAACTGAGGTGACTACAATGATTGATTTTTTCGTTTGTGTTGATGAGCAGGCTGCGGAATTAGATAGCTGGCAAGCTTGGAAAGTTCATTACCGCTTATCAACGATTCTCTTTCTAGTCTTCGTCTGCCAATTATCGGGTATTGAGAGCTGGAAAGAGATGGGAGACTTCATCGAAATGCACGTTGAAGTGCTAGGCAAGTATGTGGATTTGAGTGAAGGTTGTCCATCACATGATACCTTAGAACGTGTGGTGAGTCTAGTCAATCCAGACCCGATTAAAAGAATTGAAAAGTCACATGGGACAATCAGCTGGTGACATACCAGCTCTTCAACGGCTGATTGCGATTGATGGAAAAACCATCCGAGGCAATCGTAGCCAAAATCAAGCTCCAACTCACATTGTGACAGCCTATAGTGCTGACAATAAGATTAGCTTAAGTCAGGTAGCCGTTGATGAAAAAAGTAATGAAATTACTGCTATTCCTAGGCTTCTACGGACAATCGACATCCGAAAAGACATTGTCACGATTGACGCTATGGGGACTCAAACCGAGATTGTCAATGAGATTATCAAGGGAAAGGGGGACTATTGCCTTGCCGTCAAAGGAAATCAGGGGGCTGTACATGAGGATATTGTCCTCTATTTTAGTGATGCCAAATTATTGGATAAATTAGTGCAAAAAGGATAACATTATCAGACCATTGAGAAAGCAAGAGGTCAGATAGAGACGCGCGATTACTGGATTTCGACCAATGTTAAATGGCTAACACAAAATCACTTTAAATGGCAAAAATTACGGGGTATCGGTATGACACGTAATACCGTTGAAAAGGAAGGTAAGGTTAGTCCGGAGACAGGCTACTTCATTTTCAGTTTTAAGGGTGATGTCGAGAGCTTTGCCAGATGTGGTTTATCGTGAAGACCACAATCAGACATTAGATAAACATACGGCTTTCAACTTGAATATGATTCGGAAGATGTGCCTTTATTTCCTTAAAGTGATGGGCTTCCCTAAGAAAGACCTCAGCTATCGTCGTAAACAACGCTATATTTCTGTCCATTTAGGGGATTATTTAGAACAATTATTTGGCAAGAGAGACTAAGATGATGGTTAAGCGATACAATTTCAAAAATTGGAGGTGGGCACAAAAAGGGCAAGAGAAATTTTTCATGCGTACGGCGTACATGATGGTGATAAAGTCTTGCTTTTTCTACTTATTCATGATATTATAAGGGAGTTGCATCTTGCAACAAATACTCATCTCAAACCAATCGTTTGATTGTTGCCCCTGTGGTGGTCGTGCGAGCTGAAGTTTGAGAGAGGTTAAAAAAACATAATTAAAGGAGAACTTACTCATGGCAGTAATTTCAATGAAACAACTTCTTGAAGCTGGTGTTCACTTTGGACATCAAACACGTCGCTGGAATCCTAAGATGGCTAAGTATATTTTTACAGAACGCAACGGAATCCATGTGATTGACCTTCAACAAACTGTAAAATTAGCAGATCAAGCTTATGACTTTGTTCGTGATGCAGCTGCAAACGATGCTGTTATCTTGTTTGTTGGTACGAAAAAGCAAGCCGCTGAGGCTATTGCTGAGGAAGCTACTCGTGCGGGTCAATACTATATCAATCACCGTTGGTTGGGTGGAACTTTGACAAACTGGGATACCATTCAAAAACGTATTGCTCGCTTGAAAGAAATCAAAAAAATGGAAGCTGACGGCATTTTTGAAGTTCTTCCTAAAAAAGAAGTTGCACTTCTTAATAAACAACGTGCACGTCTTGAAAAATTCTTAGGTGGTATTGAAGATATGCCACGTATTCCAGATGTGATTTACATCGTGGATCCACACAAAGAACAAATCGCAGTTAAAGAAGCTAAAAAACTTGGTATCCCAATCGTTGCGATGGTGGATACAAATGCTGATCCAGATGATATCGATGTTATCATCCCAGCTAACGATGACGCTATCCGTGCAGTTAAGTTGATTACTTCTAAATTGGCTGATGCTGTGATTGAAGGACGTCAAGGTGAAGATGCAGATGTTGACTTTGAAGAAGCAGCAGAAGCAGATTCTATTGAAGAAATCGTTGAGGCTGTTGAAGGTTCAAACGACTAATGACGATTCAAGCAAGATTGACGAGTGTGTAAAGACTATTGTCAATTTGTTTTGCAGATGGTGTTAATAAATTGTTAAACGGGGCAGATGCAAACCGCTCTGTCTCGTTTTTATAATATAAAAATCAAATACAAATTATAGGAGACGTTAAAATGGCAGAAATCACAGCTAAACTTGTTAAAGAATTGCGTGAAAAATCTGGTGCGGGTGTCATGGACGCTAAAAAAGCATTGGTTGAAACAGAAGGTGATATTGACAAAGCAATTGAATTGCTTCGTGAAAAAGGAATGGCAAAAGCAGCTAAGAAAGCTAATCGCGTTGCCGCAGAGGGTTTGACAGGTGTTTATGTTGATGGTAACGTCGCAGCTGTTGTAGAAGTGAACTCAGAAACAGACTTTGTTGCTAAAAACGACCAATTTGTTGCTTTGGTCAATGAAGCTGCAAAAATTATCGCAGAAGGTAAACCAGCTAACGAAGCAGAAGCTCTTGCTTTAACAACTGTTTCAGGTGAAACATTAGAGCAAGCATTTGTTGCTGCAACAGCAACCATCGGAGAAAAAATTTCATTCCGTCGCTTTGCTTTGGTTGAAAAAACTGACGAGCAAGTTTTTGGCGCTTACCAACATAACGGTGGACGTATCGGTGTTGTGGCTGTTCTTGAAGGTGCAGACGAAGCAACAGCTAAACAAGTGGCGATGCACATCGCTGCGATGAAACCAACAGTGCTCTCTTACGAAGAATTAGATCCTCAATTTGTGAAAGATGAGCTTGCCCAACTTAACCATAAAATTGAACAAGATAACGAAAGTCGTGCAATGGTTGGTAAACCTGCTCTTCCATTCTTGCAATATGGTTCTAAAGCTGAGTTGACAGATGAAGTTATTGCTAACGCTGAAAAAGCGATTAGAGAAGAACTTGCTGCAGAAGGTAAACCAGAAAAAATTTGGGATAAGATTATTCCTGGTAAGATGGCTCGTTTTATGCTTGATAACACTCAAGTTGATCAGGCTTATACACTTCTTTCACAAGTTTACATTATGGATGATAGCAAGACTGTCGAAGCTTACCTTGACTCTGTTAACGCAAAAGCCATTGCATTTGTGCGTTTTGAAGTTGGGGACGGTATTGAAAAAGCGGCTAATGATTTTGAAGCAGAAGTTGCTGCAACGATGGCTGCTGCTCTTGAAAACTAAGTTCTATCAGTTAACATACAAAAAAGCCCCTAGGGGCTTTTTTGTATGTTAACTAGCGATTGCTTTGAGACCTAAAAGTGCGATGGTTCCCATAATGAGACCCGCTAGAATAACTCCCAGCATAACAGCAATGATACTTTTCTTAAAGTTCCAATCAAGGATGCTTGCAGCTAACGTTCCGGTCCAAGCGCCTGTCCCTGGAATGGGAATACCAACAAAGAGTAATAGCGCAATGAAAATACCTCGCTCACCGGCTACTCTTTCGAGCTTTTGTCCGCCACTGTGCCCTTTTTTTAAGCACCAAGTGAAAAAAGCGCCGACAATCGGTTTATCAGCTCCCCATTCAAGAACCCTTCTTGCAAAGAAAAAGATGATGGGAACAGGCAACATATTGCCGATAACACCAATAACTAAAGCTTGCCAATATGGGATGCCTGTTGCAATAGCATAAGGAACTGCCCCACGTAGCTCAATCAAAGGAACCATAGAAACGAGCAGCGTAATCAAGTAATTCATAATGATAACCTTTCTTCATTTGGAATATTTTTCTCATAGAGATATTCTCTTTATTTTATCTTATCTCTATGAGAATAACAACCCTAGAACCACTTTTGTCTTGCGTCTTAGTTTGCGAATAGCTTTATTTTTGATATAATAAACGTCAGTATTAGTCAAAGAAGAAAGGAGACGCTAGTGGCTACAAAAAATACCTCAGATAGTATTGAGGACTACATCAAAAACTTATTAGCACAATCTGGTATCGTAGAAATTAAGCGTTCGCTATTAGCTGATACCTTTCAAGTCGTGCCAAGTCAGATTAACTATGTGATTAAGACACGTTTTACAGAGAGTCGTGGCTATGCTGTAGAGAGTAAGCGTGGTGGTGGTGGCTATATCCGTATTGCCAAAGTTCGCTTTTCAGATAAACATCAGATGATTGGTAATCTCCAAGCAACTATTGGTAATCAGATTAGCCAACAGGTGTATGAGGATATTATCCAGTTTTTATTTGAAGATGGGATGATTAGTGAACGTGAAGGGTATTTACTTTTGGTGACAGCTTGCGATGAAGTTTTGGGGGATCAGGCTCCTAAGATTCGAGCGCGTATGTTACGTAAACTATTACAAAGATTGGATAGAAAGGGGTTTCATTTATGAGTGATTATTCATATAAATTGCAGGAGGTATTTAGCCTTGCTCAGTATGAGGCTGCACGCTATGAAAGTGCTTATTTGGAGACTTGGCATGTTTTATTAGCTATGGTAGGAATTAGAGATTCCATTGCTGGGTTGACCTTTGCAGAATACGAGGATAAGGTGTCTCCTGAGAATTATGAGAATGCTGCAATTTTGGCGATGAATAAATCGCCAAAGAGCGATGTAACAGTTGCTTTTCGTCCTCAATCAAGGGCTTTATCTAAAGTGATGGACTTAGCGCAAAAGATGCAAAAAGTGACATCAAGTGAAGCTGTTGGTACGGAACATGTTTTACTTGCTATCTTGCTTAATAAAGATTTATTAGCGACAAGACTTCTGGAATTAGCAGGATTTAAGTATAAGGATGATGGAGATTCTTTACGTCTTTTAGATTTGAGAAAGTCACTTGAGCGCAACGCTGGTTTTAGTAAGGAAAATATCAAGTCAATCCATGCTCTTCGTAGTCCTAAGTCGACAAAATCTAGTGGTAATTTTTCGGATATGATGCGTCCGCAAGGCACGGCTGGAGATTTGGCAGATTTTACTCGTGATTTGACAGCGCAGGCAGAAGCTGGGAAGCTAGAGCCTGTCTTTGGTCGAGATAAAGAAATTACCAGAATGGTTCAAGTGCTAAGTCGCAAAACAAAAAATAACCCTGTTCTTGTTGGTGATGCCGGTGTTGGAAAGACGGCTCTTGCTTACGGTTTGGCACAGCGTATTGCAACAGGTGACATTCCTTATGAGCTACGGGATATGCGTGTGCTAGAGCTTGATATGATGAGTGTCGTTGCTGGTACTCGCTTTCGTGGGGATTTTGAGGAGCGTATGAATCAGATTATCACAGATATTGAGGAAGATGGACATATTATTCTCTTTATTGACGAGTTGCATACGATTATGGGTTCTGGAAGTGGGATTGATGGTACATTGGATGCGGCAAATATTTTAAAGCCAGCTCTTTCTCGTGGAACTTTGCGCACTGTAGGAGCCACTACTCAAGAAGAATACCAAAAACATATCGAAAAAGATGCAGCACTGTCTCGCCGTTTCGCTAAGATTTTAGTTGAAGAACCAACGGTTGATCAGGCTTATGAAATCTTACTCGGCTTAAAAGCCTCTTATGAAGATTTTCACCATGTGAGCATCTCAAATGAGGCAGTCAAAACAGCTGTTACAGCAGCTCACCAGTACTTGACCAGCAAACAATTGCCGGATTCTGCTATTGACTTGTTGGATGAGGCGAGTGCGACTATCCAGACGATGATAAAAAAAGAAGACACTGGCTTTTTAACTCCTGTGGACGAAGCTATCTTAAATGCTGATATAGCATTGGCTACAAAATTGCTTAAAAAAGCTACAAGTCAAAGGCAGAAGCCATACCAAGAAGTAACATCAGATCATATTCTAACAACTCTAAGTCGCTTATCAGGTATTCCAGTTGAGAAGATGACTGCTTCTGATAATAAGAAATACCTCAATCTGGAAAAAGAACTTCATAAGCGCGTGATTGGTCAGGATGAGGCGGTCTCTAGCATTAGCCGTGCTATTCGTCGTAACCGATCTGGCATTCGATCAGGTAAACGTCCAATTGGTTCATTTATGTTTCTTGGTCCGACAGGTGTTGGAAAGACAGAACTTGCTAAGGCACTGGCTGAAGTTCTCTTTGGCGATGAGTCCGCACTTATTCGCTTTGACATGTCTGAGTATATGGAGAAATTTGCAGCAAGCCGATTAAATGGAGCACCCCCTGGTTATGTTGGCTATGATGAGGGAGGAGAGTTGACAGAAAAAGTCCGCAACAAACCTTACTCTGTTCTTCTCTTTGATGAGGTGGAAAAAGCACATCCTGATATTTTCAATCTTTTATTACAAGTACTAGATGATGGTATCTTAACAGATAGTAAAGGTCGCAAAGTCGACTTTTCAAACACGATTATCATCATGACCAGCAACTTGGGAGCTACTGCACTACGTGATGATAAAACTGTCGGCTTTGGAGCGCAAGCTATGGCGCACTCTTATCAGGCAGTGCAGTCTCGTATTTTTGAAGAGTTGAAACGTGCCTATCGTCCAGAGTTTCTTAACCGCATTGATGAGAAAGTTGTCTTTCATAGTTTGACACAAGAGAATATAAAAGAGGTGGTTAAGATTATGATTAAACCACTAGTTAATCGTCTTGCTGAAAAAGGTGTTGCCCTAAAAATACAACCAGCAGCTCTCAAATATTTGGCAAAGAAGGGATATGATGCAGATATGGGCGCACGACCTTTGCGTCGTACACTTCAGACAGATGTTGAGGATACACTAGCTGAGATGCTCCTCAGTGGCGAGTTAGATACAGCACAAAGTCTTAAAATTGGTTGTCGTAGACAACAACTGGTTTTTGCAGTGGATTAGTGGATAACGAATATAATATCACCTTTATGCTGATAGATAGTCTTATCGGTGTAAGGGTGTTTTTTGATATGTGCTACCCCATTGAATGTAAATGCGAAAAAAGGAAGATAAAAAAGTTTCAATAAAAATTAGAAAATTCGAGTTGTTTTTTCTTGACTATTTCTGACTAAGTGCTAAAATAGAATTATAAGTTAGCACTCATATATGAAGAGTGCTAATAAAATGAATAGACATGGAGGTCATATTATGTTAAAACCATTAGGAGACCGTGTGGTTCTTAGTGTAACAAAAGAAAAAGAACAAAAAATTGGTGGCTTTGTGATTGCTGGTGCTAGCGAAGACAAAACTAAAACAGCAGCTGTAGTTGCTGTTGGTGAGGGGACACGTACCCTTAGTGGCGAGTTGGTATCTCCTAGCTTGTCAGTAGGTGATACTGTTGTGTTTGAGTCATATTCAGGTGTAGAAGTCAAAGACGGCGACGAGACTTATGTTATTGTACGTGAGTCAGATGTATTGGCGATTTTGAGCTAATAGATAATAGAAACGAAATTTAGTTGAGGTAATAAAATGGCAAAAGATATTAAATTTTCATCAGATGCAAGAACAGCGATGGTACGTGGTGTTGACATCTTAGCAGACACAGTCAAAGTAACGCTTGGTCCTAAGGGACGCAATGTTGTCCTTGAAAAATCCTTTGGCTCACCCCTTATTACAAACGATGGTGTGACTATCGCCAAAGAAATCGAATTAGAAGATCATTTTGAAAATATGGGAGCTAAACTCGTCTCTGAAGTCGCTTCAAAAACAAACGACATTGCAGGTGATGGTACCACAACAGCAACTGTTTTGACCCAAGCTATTGTACGCGAAGGACTTAAAAACGTAACAGCAGGAGCAAATCCTCTTGGCATTCGTCGTGGGATTGAAGCAGCTGTAGTTGCTGCTGTTGAAGAGTTGAAAGCTATTTCTCAACCTGTGTCAGGTAAAGAAGCGATTGCCCAAGTAGCTGCTGTATCATCACGATCAGAAAAAGTTGGTGAATACATTTCAGAAGCTATGGAAAAAGTTGGCAACGATGGTGTTATCACTATTGAAGAATCTCGTGGTATGGAGACAGAACTTGATGTTGTTGAAGGTATGCAATTTGACCGCGGTTACCTGTCACAATACATGGTTACTGACAATGAAAAAATGGTTGCTGATCTTGAAAATCCATACATCTTGATTACAGATAAAAAAGTCTCAAACATTCAGGACATTTTGCCACTTCTTGAAGAAGTGCTTAAGACTAGTCGTCCACTTCTTATCATTGCTGATGATGTTGACGGTGAAGCTCTTCCAACACTTGTCCTTAACAAAATCCGTGGTACATTCAATGTTGTAGCAGTTAAGGCTCCTGGATTTGGTGACCGTCGTAAAGCAATGCTTGAGGATATTGCTATTTTAACAGGCGGTACTGTTATTACAGAAGACCTTGGTCTTGAGTTGAAAGATGCAACAATGGAAGTTTTAGGTCAAGCGGCTAAAGTAACTGTTGACAAGGATAATACAGTTATCGTTGAAGGTGCTGGTCAAGCAGAGGCTATCGCTAACCGTGTCAATACCATCAAATCACAAATTGAAAGTACAACATCAGAATTTGATCGTGAAAAATTACAAGAACGTTTAGCAAAACTTGCTGGCGGTGTTGCAGTTATCAAAGTTGGTGCAGCTACTGAAACCGAACTAAAAGAAATGAAACTTCGTATTGAAGATGCTTTAAATGCCACACGTGCAGCTGTCGAAGAAGGTATCGTCGCTGGTGGTGGAACAGCTCTAGTCAATGTCGTCAATAAAGTAGCAAGTCTCGAACTCTCAGGTGATGAAGCAACAGGACGTAATATCGTGCTTCGTGCTCTTGAAGAACCTGTTCGCCAAATTGCCTATAACGCTGGTTATGAGGGTTCTGTTATCATTGAGCGCTTGAAAAATAGTGAACTAGGAACTGGTTTTAACGCCGCTAATGGTGAGTGGGTTAATATGGTTGATGCAGGTATCATTGACCCTGTCAAAGTGACCCGCTCTGCTCTTCAAAATGCTGCTTCAGTAGCAAGTCTTATTTTAACAACCGAGGCGGTCGTTGCGGACAAGCCAGCTCCAGAGGCTCCAGCAACTCCAGCTATGGATCCATCAATGATGGGTGGTATGATGTAATATAAATAACAAACCCTTGATATTTCAAGGGTTTTTGTGATGCAAAAAAGTTACCTTTCAAAAAGTTTGTTTCTATGGTATAGTGAAAGGGAGGTTATTTTTATATTGCTTTAAGGAAGAGGCTAGTATGAAAAAGACATTGTCATTTCCTATCATTGTCACTGGTATCACGGTGCTATTGACTTTAGGGGTATATCTTTGGGGGCAACAAAGAGCATTGAATCCTAACCAAATAATTGTTGGGACGACCTACATGACGATGAATAATGATTTTTATCAAGTGGTAAATGATGTGATTGTACGTCAGCTAGAAAAGCGGGGCAATCGTGTCTATACACGAGACCCACAATTAAGTGTCAAGAGACAGTGTCAGCAAATCAAAATGTTTATTGATCAAAGGGTTAATGCGATTATCATTAACCCAGTTGATAGTCATAGTCAGAAGTTGCTTAGCTGTTTGAGAAAGGCAAAGCAAAAAGGAATTAAAATCATAGTCGTTGATACACAGCTATCAGATAAAAAGCTAGCTGATACAACCATTGTATCTGATAACTATCAAGCAGGTGTGATAATTGCTCATCATGTGATGGCAGATCAAAAAAGTGCCAATATCTTGATTTTAGAGCATAAAAAGACAGTATCAGCAAGCAGTCGTGTTCAAGGTTTCTTAGACACTCTGGCTTCCCATAGTGATTATCATATTGTTGCTAGAAAAGAGACAAAAGGACAGACAGAAGTAGCAATGCCACAAGTTGAGCGTGTGATTGCAAGTGGATTGCATTTTAATGTTATTATGTCACTAAATGATCGTGTTGCACTTGGAGCTCTAGCTGCTCTTCAGTCGCATCAGTTGACCTCTGTTGCTATTTATAGTGTAGATGGTTCACGAGATTTGAAACAGTTGCTGAGTCAAACCACAATGCTAAAAGGAACGGTTGCCCAATCGCCGATAACCATGGGAAAACAAGCGTCAGCTTCTGTCTATTCGCTTCTAAAGGGAAAGAAAGTGCCTAAAAATATCACTATTAAAGTATCTTGGTATGATCGCAATAGTCCTATAGAAATGGGGTGGCAATAATGACTTATGCAAAATCACGCCTGTTTCTTTGGAGAAGTTTTATAGTGGTGACACTTTTTGCAGTGATTTATCATGCTTCTTTGTATCTGCTCTGCTCAACCTATATCACGCAGACAGGTGCTAGCCAAGACTTTTTGGATAAGATTGGTATTATCCCCATGGCACCGCATTTGATATTTTTGGGGAGCATTTTCTCTTTTGTGTTGCTACTTTCTCTCATTTATTTGCGTCATTTTCTGTTTGAAAAGAGTTTTTACGAAGAATGGTTTTTGCTTCTTGAAATTTGTTTGTTATTGATTACCTTTAGCTTTTTACAAGGGAGTTACAATGGTGTTATCCTTCTTGTTTTGTTAGATATTTTCCAGACTTATACAGATTTTTACACTGCTAGACAGAAGCGTTATTGGGCTATTTTTCTCATTCTTAGTTTTGCGATGCTCTTGTTGTCAAACAGTCAAATTTTGGCAATGGTTGTTAAATTACCAACACTAGAGGTTTATCTTAGTTTTCTGCCAACTCACTACCATATATTAACCCTTTTTATCAAGTCCTTTCTTTCCTCTTTCAGCGTGATGATTTTTATTATTAATCTTATCTTAGCTATTATTTACTCTGTGGCAGAAACGCATAAGATTGAAGAGGAACTTCGTATGGCAGAGCAAGCAAATAGAGAACTGCACAGCTATCTCGCTATTAGCGAAAAAAATGCAAAAGATAAAGAGAGAAAGCGCATTGCAAGAGAGATACACGATACACTAGGGCATGCTTTGACAGGAATTTCTGCTGGGATAGATGCTGTTCTAGTTTTGATTGACTTTGATTCTGACAGAGCTAAAAAACAATTGAAAGATATCTCAAAAGTTGTCAGAGAAGGTATCAAAGATGTAAGACGATCCATTGAAAAGTTAAGACCAGGCGCACTTGAAGAGCAGTCTTTACAAGTGGCACTGGAGAAGATTATCCGTGATTATGAGGTGTTATCAGACTTAGCGATTACACTCGATTATCAATGGGGTGCTGTTGATTTGGAAGTTACAAAAGAAGATATTATCTTTAGAGTTGTTCAAGAGTCCTTAACAAATAGTCTTCGTCATGGGGGTGCACATCATGTGGACATTTCGATGACACGAGATGACAGTTACCATCTGATTATCCAAGATGATGGGATAGGTTTTGAGACATTGCATTTTGGCTATGGACTTACGCAGATGCGCGAGCGTCTCGCTATCATAGGAGCAACGGTAGTATTTCGGAGTGAAGATGGCTTTAAAACGATTGTTGATATTCCAAGGCAAAAAGGAGAGTAACTATGATTAAAGTATTGATTGCTGATGACCAAGAACTTATCCGAGAGTCACTTAGTATTATTTTGAGCTCATTTGAGGATATAAAAGTTGTAGCCACAGCTTCAGATGGTAAAGAGGTTTTAGAAAAACTAAAAACGATTCGTCCAGACGTAATCTTGATGGACGTCAGGATGCCTACTCTTGATGGTGTCTTGTGTACCAAGCGTGTCAAAGAAAGATATAGTGATATTAAAATTATTATCTTAACAACGTTTGATGATGACGAGTTTATCTTTAGTGCCCTTAAGTATGGCGCATCAGGGTATTTATTAAAAGGTGTTTCAACAGAAGAGTTACACAAAGCTATTCACACAGTCTATAGTGGAGGTGCGATGATCAATCCTGATATTGCTAGTAAAGTGGTGACCATTTTTTCGCAAATGGCGCAGTCAAACTTTACCGTTTCGGTCGCTCCTAAAAAAATCGAAAGTTTGTCTACCGTAGAACATCAGATTATCAAGGATGTTGCTTATGGCAAATCAAATAAAGAAATTGCAGCCGATTTATTCTTATCTGAGGGAACAGTGCGTAACTATTTGTCTACAATTTTTGCGAAGTTAGGTTTGCGTGACCGCATGCAGTTAGCTATTTGGGCAACGCAGGCAGGTATGACCTCTTATCAAGTGGGGAATCACGATGATTAGGCGACGTTTGTACTTTGTTGTATTAGGTTTAGTCTTAGTGATAGGTTTGGTTGTTGGCTACAGGTGGTACCAACAGCGACCTATAGTGCTAAAGCTAGGTATTTATGCTGACAGTAGCTGGGCTGTCCCTTCTTCACATACGAAAGTGATTGATGAGGCGATTACTCGCTTTGAGAAAAAGCACCCTAAGGTTAAGGTTATTTATGAAACAGGTATTCGAAAGAAAGACTATGCCGACTGGTTAGCACAGAAAATCGTGAGTGGTCATGAGCCAGATGTTTTTATCCTGCCAGATGATGACTTTAGTCGTCTTGCTTCGATAGATGCTCTGAAAAATCTCTCCTCTCTTTCGATTGGGAAAAAGAAAGTACTTTACCGTTTTTATACATCTGCTTTAGCTGCAGGTCGCTATAATCATCAACAATACGCTCTCCCTTTTGAAAGTAATCCTACCATTCTCTGTGTCAATACCGATATTCTTGATAAGGAAGGTATTGCTATTTCTCCAAAAGGATGGGACTTGACAACTTTTCTTTCCATTTGTAAGCAATTAACGCATTCAGATAGTCCCACACAGCAAGTTTACGCTTTGACAGGCTATGATTGGCAAATGGCTCTATCAGCCTACGGTGGGCAGATTGTAACGGCTAATGATCATGTGACAATCAATACTCCCCAGATGAAAAAAGCGCTCAACTATATTCATCAGCTTTCAGAACTTAAGGTAAAAGAAGCGACAGATAGTGATTTTGATCAAGGGGAAGTTGCTTTTAAACCGATAACGCTTGCTCAGTATCGTACCTATAAGCCCTACCCTTATCGCAGCGCTAAGTACACTACTTTTTCCTGGACTTGCTTACCTCTTCCTGCTGAGTCCTCTCACATCAAAGCAAGTCAATTGTCTGTCTCTTTGTTGGCTATTGGTAAAAAGACAAGGCATGCCAAGCTAGCTGGTCAACTTTTAGGCGAGTTTATCTCGGATAAGACGCAACAATCTTTAGTCAAATATTCCCAAGGAGCCTCCGTTATCAAAAAGATAATGCTTAGCAAAGAAACACGACAGATCTTTCAGAGTAAGCACCTAGGATCAGATGTTATTACTTCACAAACGCTTGATTACATTCTCAAACATTCGCAGGCAAAACCAATGGTTAAAGGCTATCAAAATCTTCTTGCCAAGTCTGACTATCTCATTAATAAAGCACTTCAACAACAAACAGTTGATAATGACTTAATTACTATTGAAAAACAATTAGCTAATGATTAAATCCTAAGAGCAGGTTGCTTTTAGGATTTTTTAGATGATGACATTTGTCATCTGTATAAAGTGACAATCCTCCATAGAGAAAACGGTTTCTTTGTTGTAAAATACAGTTAGTAAAGGAGGAAGAGCTATGAAATATCTGTTATTAGTGAGTCATGGTGAGTTTGCTTCTGGTCTCAAGACCTCTATTGCCATGTTTGCCCAAGATAAGATTGGTGATGTGATTGCAAATGGTCTTAAAGATGGCATGAGTGCTGATGATTTTGAATATCATTTCAAGCAGTCCATTGCGCATCTAAAAGAGGATGATCGTGTGGTCATTCTAGCAGATATTGTTGGTGGCAGTCCTTTGACGACAGCTTGCAAGGTGCTAGATGAGTTGGGGTATTTAGATGATGCTATTGTCTTAGGAGGGATGAATCTTCCGATGGCGTTAAATGCAGTCGTTATGAAAGACATTATTGAGGGGCAAGAGTTTGTTGAGACGGTTTTAGGGGAAGCAAGCGCTGCTTTGAAAGAGCTTGATGTAGTTTCTGATGAAGATGTGATGGATGATGATATTTGATAGTAACAAAAGAAAAGGAGAAAAAAGATGACTGTTTCATTTGTAAGAATTGATGATCGTATGATTCATGGGCAAACCGTTACACGCTGGGCAAAAGAATATCCTTGTGATGGCTTGATTGCAGTTAATGATGCTGCTGCCAAAAACAAAGTACTAATACAAGCTTATAAGGGTGCTTCTGATAAAAAAACATTTGTCTGGACAAAAGAGGCTTTTGCTCAAAAATCTCAAAAAGTATTAGAGTCTGATAGCCGTTATTTTCTTATCACTAAAAACCCTATCGATATGAAAGAAATCCTAGTAGATCAAAGCTTTGTTCCAGATGATGTCAAGGAAATTATCGTAGGACCTGCTAACGATAGACCAGGTGCGGTTAAATTGGGAAACAATCAGTCTATTACACAAGAAGAAGCAGATGCTATTCAAGCGATTGAAGAAGCAGGCTATAAAGTGAAGTTTCAGTTGTTACCAGATGTTTCGATTGGCTACTGGTCTGACTTCAAGAGCAAATTTGGTTATTGAGGATAAAGGGCTAAGGTTTCTAGAAAGGAGTTTAAAATGACAATATCTTGGTTACAGGCTGCTTTATTGGGATTGTTTGCAAGCTTAGCATCCATGCCTGGTATGGGTGGTTCTAGTATTGGTAATTATACGTTGGGACGTCCTTTAGTTGGAGGACTGGTGTGTGGACTTATTCTAGGAGATATTAAGCTAGGTATCATTTGTGGAGTAGCTATGCAGTTAGTTTATATTGCTCTGGTTACACCAGGTGGTACAGTATCTGCTGATGTACGTGCAGTTTCTTATATTGGCATTCCACTTGCTATGGTAGCCATTCAATCGCAAGGAATTTCCGTAAACTCATCAGAAGCTTCAGACCTTGCCAAATCAATGGGAACATTAGTGGGAACGATAGGGACTGTTCTCTTTTACGGAACAGCTACTATGAACCTTGTCTGGCAACATATCGGTTGGAAGGCAGTTGAGGAAGGGAAATTTAAAAAATTATACGCTGTTGATTGGGGTTATCCTTGGATTTCACATTTTCTCTTCTCTTTTTTACCGACATTGATTATGTGTAAATTAGGAGCGACAGCGGTTACTAGTTTGCAACATGCTCTTCCAATGGATGGTGTCCCTATGAAAACGTTGTTTACTGTAGGAGCTCTGTTGCCATGTGTAGGGATAGCTATCTTACTAAAACAGCTGGTTGAAAAAGTGACAGACTTTGTTCCATTCTTTGTCGGTTTTACTCTGGCTGCTTCTCTAGGGCTTAATTTGGTATCTTGTGCTGTTATTTCCTTGATTTTTGCGCTTCTCTTCTTTGAGATTGACATGGTTAAAATAAAAAAAGAAAGCACAAGTGACGATAGTTTTGAGTTTGAAGATGATGAGGAGGACATCTAAGATGGCGGAAAGAAAAAGACTCACGAAAAAAACATTAACAAAGTCATTTCATCACTGGTATTATGGGCACTTGACTTGTTTCTCTCAAGAACACATGCAAACCTTTGGTTATCTGACTTCTATGTTGCCTATCATTGAAGAACTATATACAGATAAAAAAGAACAGAAAGAAGCAATGCAAACCTATACTGCTTTCTTTAACACAGAACCACAATTAGGGACACTAGTTGTTGGTATTACAGCTGGTCTTGAAGAAGCTAGAGCAAACGGTGATGGTGTTGATGATGAGACTATCAATGGGATGCGTGCAGGGCTTATGGGCCCTATTGCAGGTATCGGTGACTCCCTTGTTGTAGGGACACTCATTCCTGTTCTACTTGGGATTGCACTAGGTCTATCAACAGGTGGCTCACCTGTGGGTGCTATTTTCTACATCATCGTTTGGAATCTATTAGCCTATTTTGGGATGCGGTTTGCTTATTTCAAAGGTTATGAGCTAGGGGATAAGGCAGTTGAATTTCTAGTAGGACCCAAAGGTCAAGCTATCAGAAGAGCTATTGGGATCATTGGAGGAATGGTTATTGGTGGTGTTGCTGCCACATGGGTATCTGTAAAGACTTCGTTCAAATTAACCAACTCATCTGGAAAAGCTTTTCTAGTCCTGCAAGATCAATTAGACGCTGTTTATCTAGGACTATTAACCGCTTTATTTATCGTCTTTTGTTGGTGGCTAATGGCTAAGAAAAATATCTCACCAAATAAAGTCATGTTACTTTTAGTGGCAATTGCTTTTGTTGGTGTATTGTTAGGATTCTTCAATCCAGGACTTAAATACTAGGAGAGCCATTATGACGGAAAAAGAGTTATTATCAGGTTATCAGACTGAAATCAGCTACCAAAAACACATGATTGCTAATCTCAAGCGTTGGTTTAGCTCACTTTTCATTGTATCTAGTCTTGGCGTAGTAGCTCTTTATTTCTCCAAAGTCTCTCTACTATTACGCTTTAGCGGTATAGGATTAGTTATTATTGGATGTTTAGGAATGCTTTTATTTGGCTACGGTATTTACAAAGGGCAACAAAATGTTAATCGTGTGATTGATGATTTACAAACAAAATTAGCTGTTATACATCAAAAACGCTAGGAGTTGACTTCTAGCGTTTTATCCTTGAAAAATCTATTGACAAGTTTCTTAAATAACGGTATAGTAGTATTAAATAGTGGGTGTTTTGAACCCTAATATGAGGAAAATAGGATGCCAAGTGTACTAGCAATTGTGAAGATAAAAAAGGAATATTATTTTAGTTTCTAGATAGACGTTTGTAGTTATGTGGTACGAACGTTAGGTGTTTGTATCTATGGAGCTAGAGCCTTTTGTGATTAGCCGATTAGATAATAATATATTCTAACTGGCTGTTGCACTGTACTCAGATAGGCATCAACCAGCTAGTTTATCTCTCTAGCTGGTTTTTTGATAGCATTTTAGAAGAGGAGAAATAATGAAACGTTTCCTAAAGGGATTGTTAGTGTTGATCATTGCTGTAGCAGGACTTAGTGCATGTTCAAGTACATCAGAACGTGAAAAAACAGCTGATAGGAGTGCTAAGCATATAGGTATTTTGCAGTATGTGGAGCATCCTTCTCTGAGCGCTTCCAGAAAGGGATTTATTGATGAGCTGAAAAAAGAGGGTTATGTAGATGGTAAGAATATTGTGATTGATTATAAAAATGCCCAAGGTGATCAGTCTAACCTTCAGTCTATTTCTGAAAAGCTTATTAGGAAAAACGATATTGTTTTAGGAATTGCAACAACAGCTGCGCAATCGCTAGCGAGTTTGTCTACAGATGTTCCCATTATTTTTACAGATGTGACTGATCCTGTGTCTGCCAGTTTGGTAAAAAGTATGAAATATCCAGGTGGCATTGCTACGGGGACTAGTGATATGGCACCGATTGCAAAGCAAGTGACATTGCTTAAAAAAGTGATACCCAACGTCAAAAAAGTTGGTATCATGTATACCACGAGTGAGCGCAATTCAGAGGTGCAGGTCAATCAGGCAAAGAAGCTTTTTAAAAAAGCTGGCATTGAAACTGTGATTAAGGGTATTTCCTCAACTAACGACGTACAAGATACAGCAAAGAGTCTCATGTCAAAATGTGATGTTCTCTTTATTCCAACGGATAACACTATTGTTAGCTCCATCAATTTGGTAACAGAGTTGTCGAAGGAAATGAAAGTACCTGTTATAGGAGGTTCTGCCGATGTTGTTGAGCAAGGCGTCTTATTCACTTACGGAGCAGATTATGAAAGTCTAGGGCGTCAGACTGCTAAAATGGCGATTCAGATTTTAAAAGGAAAAAAGCCTTCAGATGTACCATCTGAATACCCTAAGGAAGTCAAGGTCGTCGTCAATAAGAAAATAGCCAAATATTTAGGTATTGATGTGAGTCAAATAACAAATAGTAAGTAGGGGAAGTTTATGTTCGATATTGTATTATCAGGAATTTCACAAGGACTACTGTGGTCCATTATGGCAATAGGTGTTTTCATCACCTTTCGTATTTTAGATATTGCAGATTTATCTGCTGAAGGTGCATTTCCTATGGGAGCAGCGGTTTGTGCACTTTGCATCATGCACGATATTAATCCTATTTTAGCAACTATCCTTGGTATGCTTGGTGGAATGTTGGCTGGTTTTGTCTCAGGCATCATGCATACTAAAATGAAAATTCCATCTCTTTTGACAGGGATTATCACTCTGACAGGTCTCTATTCGGTCAACCTTCTCATTCTAGGTAGTTCAAATGTTTATCTGTCTACACATGAGACAATTGTGACCATGGTAGCAAAACTGGGATTGGATAGAACCAGCTCAGTGTTGTTGATTGGTAGCATTTTTGTGATTTTAGTTATTTTGATTTTATATCTTTTCTTGAATACACAGCTTGGTCTAGCTTTACGTGCGACAGGAGATAACGTCGCTATGGGACAAGCCAATGGTATCAAAGTCGATCGGATGAAGATTTTAGGCTATATGATTGGGAATGGTCTTATTGCTTTATCAGGTGCCCTTTTAGCACAAAATAATGGCTATGCCGATCTTAATATGGGAGTAGGAACTATCGTTATTGGTTTAGCCTCTATTATCTTGGCTGAAGTGATTATTAAGTATTTACCACTTGGAAAGCGTCTATGGTCCTTGGTTTTGGGTTCAGTTATTTATCGCTTGATTATTGTCTTTATCTTAACGACTGATATAGAGGCACAAATGATTAAGCTGGTATCAGCGCTTCTTCTCGCAATTATTCTATATATTCCAGAGTTACGTGAAAAATTGGGCGTACGCCCTTCAAAAACATTAACGAAAGAAGGTGATTAAGAATGACTTTATTAGAACTTTCTGGTATTCATAAAACCTTTGAAAAAGGCACCGTCAACGAAAATCATGTTTTGCGTGGGCTTGATTTGACTATCAATGAGGGTGATTTTATCTCCGTTATTGGAGGTAATGGAGCTGGGAAATCCACTCTCTTAAACAGTATCGCAGGTCTTGTTACCATTGATGAAGGTGATATTAGGCTTGAGGGCAAGTCTATTCGAAAAGAGTCTGTTGAGAAACGAGCAAATGTTATCAGTCGTGTTTTTCAGGATCCTCGTATGGGAACGGCAACCAATCTAACTATCGAAGAAAATATGGCAATTGCCTATCGTCGTGGTAAAAAACGTAGCTTTTTCAAAAATGCTGTTACAGATAAAGAACGCAACTTCTTTAAGGAAGTACTTAGCGAGCTTGGATTAGGTCTAGAAAACCGTCTCAAAACTGATGCTGCCTTTCTTTCTGGAGGGCAACGTCAAGCGCTCACCTTGTCTATGGCAACGCTTGTTCGTCCGAAAGTCCTCCTTTTAGATGAACATACAGCTGCCTTAGATCCTAAGACTAGTGGGATGGTTATGCAGTTGACCGATAAAATTGTCAAGGAGCAAAAACTCACGAGTTTAATGATTACTCATAATATGGAACATGCTATTACCTATGGTAATCGTCTTGTTATGCTCTATCATGGGAAAATTGTTGTAGATGTTTCTGGTGAGGAGAAAAAGACTCTCACTGTAGCACAGCTGATGGATCTCTTTCATAAAAATAGTGGTCAAGAACTGACAGATGATGCTCTCGTTTTGGGCTAGAAGTTGAGTCCTGTTCAACTTTTTCATGATGTCAGCTCAGATATGGTATAATAAAGAACAAACAGAAAAAGGTTTGATTGAAGCACATCAGAAGAGTTGGAAAATGTAATGACAAAGCGAAAAATTTACTTTTATGTTGAAGTCGAAGAACTCAATGGGATGCACCGTATCTTGCAGTTACCAAGAGATTTGCAATTGCCAATGCGCCAATATTTTTATGCCAATCGTGGATTTTGGCAAGAACTTCTGCGAGGTGGCTTGATTAATATAGCAACAGAACCCTACACAGCAGAAAACAACTTTCAGCCAACGATTCGTTTGGCTAAGATTTGCCGATTTTTTTACAAAAGAGAGGAACAAAAGGAGCGTAGTCGTGGGCAATTTTTGATTCAATCCAATTGGCAAACACTAGGCATCAAGCATTTTTGGGAAAGTGCCAAATTTATCCAGCACGATTATCCTATTAAAAATAAAATCCTCCTAACATTGGATTATTACCGTTGGAGACATCGTTATAGAAAATTTAAAAATAAAAGAAAAAACTAGTCTTTTAAAGAGGCTAGTTTTTTGGCTATTAAAAATGTTTCTCTACTCTAAGAAAGTGATTTAATAATAACAATATAGATAAAAGAGAGGCAATAAATACCGAGCTTACCACTAGGCTAACAGTAGTATAGTTTAATAAGAAGCTTAAAGCATATAAAATAAATAAACCGCCTATCCTAGAGATTGTTGACTTAAGAGATATGAGTGAAGATATGGTTTTTGTTGATACCTGTTTATTAAAGTAGATGGTTAGGACAAATTGAATGATATAAAATATAAAGACATATAAAATATAGGCTATAAGATAAACAGGAGGTAATTTTGAGAAGAAAAATATGGGTAAAGTAAGAACTAGTAGAAAACAAGCTCGATAACGAATGCATTTTTGTAGTTTTTCTGTGTGTATAGAATAAGATAGAATACTGATTATTTGAAAAAGAAAATAGAAGTATGTGAAATACTGTTTATCAATACCTTTTTCCAATAAAAAGGGTTGCCACAATTGAAAATGTGCTTGAAAAAATAATTGTGTTAATAAGTCGAAAATAATAATCACCCTGAGTACACTATTTTCTCTTAACTCTTTAAAGCTTATAGAAAGTTGTTTTTTGAAAGTATCCAGATTTATTTTTTCTTTGTGATTATTCCTATCTTCTTTAAAGAAAAATCCAATATCAAAAATGGATAAACAAACTAATACGATGGCAATAATATATATTTTTATCCCTATCATAAAATATAGAATGCCTCCCATACCGCTCCCTATAATCATAGATATAAACTGGATTTTATTATCTTTAGAGATAAAAGATTCTATTAGTTTATCATTAGCTGATAATTTCAATGCATTGATTAAATAGGAGTCTAAGGTACCACTTTCAAATGCTGCTGCAATCCCATAGATAAACCAAGCTAAATATAAAAAATAAAAGTTAGAAGCTGTAAGGACAATAAGAAACATCAGGATGAGCAGAAATCTCGATGATAAATAGAGATATTTTCTTGACCAATTATCTGATAACATACCACTTGGAAATTCAAACAGTATGATGGCCAGACTATATGCTGATTGTATGAGCAATATTTGAGGAATTGATAGTCCTTTTTTTAATAATAAGACTGTCAATATTGAATGGGGTAATGTATAGGCAACTGTGACTAAAAAAGTCGCCAATAAGTAATGAAAAATCTGCTTTTTAATCATCTGGTGTACCGCCACATATATTACAATAAGGGTCTTTAGTATTCGGTAAGGTATACTTTTCAAAGGAGTTGTTATCAGTCAACCACTTTAAAATTTCCTCTTCATCTCTCTATCATCAAAAATTCTAAAATTTTTAATGATAGGTTAAATTCATTATCGTTAACAGTATATTGTTTACTACCAATGCCAATCAAGTTTTCGCTAGATTTTAATGTAGTAGCAGTTAAGCTTGTTTTATATTTCATAAATTAATCTTTTCCGTTTATAATAAAAAGTGATTAACCAAGAATGGTTAGTTCAAGATTATCCTCTTCATATTTTCATGACAATTATACATCGTATGAAAGATAATGTCAATAAAAAATTCAGATTTTTCGGTATATTCTGTTGAAATATTTTGGAGGAAAAAGATAGGGAAGATGAGCCAATTCGTCATAAGCTATCCTAAAAAGGAATTTTGTCTAATGTTTTTTATTTTATTTTTAAACACATTTTATATAATTTTTTGAAAATAAAAACTAGTCAAGATATTAACAAAATATATATTTTATGATATAATGAGCGACATAGGTGGTTTAGATTAATTCAATTAGGTTTGAAAGATTTCTTTACTTATCACTTTACTGAGGGGAGTACATTTCGCCCTTGTGCTACTAGTGATAATGCAGAAAAGGCTATGAGTGCGGCAATTATAGAATCTCAAGAATTGAGAATGATTGGAGAAAATAATTTTTCTGAGGTATTTTTTGGTGGTTCAGATCTTGGTAATTTTGTCCTTCCAATACATCTGCACCCTTTTATGTGGCAAAGAAGAGATTTATAAGCAACCTTGTATTGTGATACAGTGCCATTAACGAAACGTTTTTTAAAGCTAGCGACAAAGATGTTGTTATTAAAAAAACATTTTCCATTTCTTTAAGGAGTAATATATGTCACTTAAAAGAATCATAGCTTCGGATATTCTTGATACCACACTTTCAGCTGCACTTACGATTTACATTTATTGGTTTACTTATCACCACTTTTTGAGTCAATTTATGGTGTCTGTAATTGGATTTGGTCAATTAAGTGGGGTACTACTATCAACATTTGGCGGTGGCATATCAGATAGAGTTAATAAGTTATCCTTTATAAAAAGTCTGAAATTTTTGAAGATCGTTTTATTGGGAATAATATTTTTCTTGGAGGGGAGTGTAAGTATAGAGATTTTATTACCTTTATTTATGCTTAGTTCTACAATTATTGGCAATCTTTTATCTCCGACTTTGGAATCGCTCATTCCTTTTTTAGTAAAGGAGGAAGATGAACTTTATCAAGTTAATTCTGTTGTTGCTAGTCTAACTCAATTGGCTAGTATTATGGCTATTATTGTTTCTGCAGGATATATTACGTTTTTATCTTTTAGGGCAGTTATCATTCTTTCTTTGCTTTTAGCAGTCATCTCTTTTGTGTTGTTATTAGGTACTCACGTTGAGAATCCTTTACAGGCACAATCTGTTCTTAAAAACATCACTAGTGGAATTCGTTATATTTTAAAAACACCGTATATTAGAGATTTAATGCCTATTGCTTTAATTATGAATTTTGCTTTTTGGAGTATTTTTCTTTTATTGCCGAAGATTGCAAATGACCACTTTTCTTTTTGGAACATATCCTACAGTGGGTTAGAGTTATCCTTTGCCTTAGGTGGTGTATTGGGCGGATGGTTGTTATCAAAATACTCTTTAAATTTTAAGAATAAGTATAGTCTTTTTAAGATAACGCTTTTATGCCAAAGCTTGGTGTTACTATTTTTAGGAATAAACTTAGCCTTATTAAGTGGTATTATTTCCTATATTGTTATGTTAGCCATGTGGTTCAGCTATGCTGTGCTAAATACAGTATTTTCTATTGTTTACTTTGGTAGTCTTCAGGTTAAAGTTCCCAAAGTTATTATTGGAAGTGTCATAGGTTCTATATTAACGTTGTTTTCTTTGGTAAATCCTTTAGCAGCTCTGACTTCAGGTTTTCTAGTAATCATATCTCCTATTTCTATCTTGATTATTGTATTTGCAGTGATTATGTTATTTGCTGCTGTTGCTGCTGGAAGATTGTCTAGTATTCAACGAGCTTTTGAATCTTAGAGGTATTGTTATGACATTACACGTATTAAAGGATATTCATTTAGAGATAGAGGGAAAAGAGTTATTTTCGTTAGATAAGCTGACCATCGAGGAGGGAGATATCATCGGTCTCATTGGGAAAAATGGTGCTGGCAAGACCTGTCTACTTAAGATAATATCAGGTGAGTTGACAGATTTTTCGGGGAGCATTTCTAGCAATGCTTCGACTTGTTTTGGTGAGCTGATATTGACTGATGATGACCTTAAAAGTGGTGGTGAGCTTGCTATTGCAAATTTTTTAGAGCTTCTTAGGACGCCCACTGACCTTTTCCTCCTTGATGAGCCGACGACTTATCTAGATAATCGCAATTTTAAAAAAAGTTGTCGCCATGATTAAGCGCTCTCCGTCTAGCTTTTGTATCGCTAGCCATGATAGGGCACTTTTAGAAGAAGTTGCTACTAAAATCTGGGTCATTGAGCAAGGGAAAGTCAAGCAGTACGACTGTACCTATGAGGACTATCTGATCGAGCGAGCTTACGAGACCAGCCATTATCAAAGTGAGCTCAAAAATTATGAGCGTGAAAAGCGAAAAATCAAGAAATCGCTCCAGCAGATGAAGGAAAAGAAAGATAAGAAGAAGGGCAAGCCTAGAAAAATGAGCACTTCTGAGTACCGTATTGCAGGGGTGAAAACGACTATCAATGTCAAGCAAAAGAAACTGCAAAAGGGGATTACACAACAAGAGGACAAGCTAAACCAGCTCAAGCCACCTAAGCAAGTGACAGAGGACTATGGCATCTCATTTTTGACTCAGGTCAGTCTCCGTCCGAAAAGGCAGTTAGTCGTACCAGCTTACAGCGCCTTTGTCGGTGAGAGACTTCTTTGGAAGTCACAAGACTTGACGCTTAAAAGCGGTGATAGGTTGGCTATCAAGGGAGCTAATGGATCTGGAAAAACTACTTTTTTAAATTACTTGATGAAGGTGCTTCCAAAAGCCTATAAAGTTGGCTATTTTCGCCAGAGACATCTGGATTTTCTAGATAGCAACGACACCGTTTTAGTAGCGGTGAGCAAAAAAGCGGATGGACGTTTGGATGAAAATCAGCTGAGAACCTTACTCGCCCTTTTGGATTTTAAAAGAGAGAAAGTCTTTCGGAAAATCAAAGACCTCAGCCAAGGTGAGCGGGTGAAAATCAGCTTTTTGGCTTTGTTGGTCAGTGACTTGGATGTTTTGCTGCTAGATGAAATTACCAACTTTCTCGATATGAAAACCATCGAAGCTTGTGAGAAAGTTTTAAACACTTTTTCAGGTATTTTGGTTTTTGTTAGTCATGATTATTACTTTATAGAGCATGTAGCGAATCGTGTCGTAGACATAGAAATATGGAAGGCTGCAATGGATGATTGATGATTATAACATTTTTCGTGATAAATCAAGTTTAACACTTTAACAGTGTGAAGAATGTTCAAAAATTGTTTCTCGGATAGTAAGTATGAAGGATTTTTCTACTAAGCTAGATTTAGATATTCCTAGTAGTTGAAAATCAGTAGATGATTTCAGTAAATATAATAAAAAAACAAAATGCCACATAGAAGAGCTACTGAAGTCTAGGTGTAGGATCTTCAACAATATTAAAAAAGACGATTTCCGATTGGAAGTCGTCTTTTTCATACTTGTAGCATTGAAAATAGTTTTGCGAACTGGTGAAAATCTAGGTTTGACTTGGGAGTGTATTGATTTTGAGCATAAGGTGGTTAAAACGTATAGATGTTCTGACATCAGCAGATGTAAATAAGTTGCTGTATTATTTGTTGGCTAATGGTATTTGGATTGTCTCAAATGTGGTGGGAACAGAGATATTGAGCAGGTAACGAAAACGTACGGTCATCTCTTAGAAGAAAAACGTTATAAAAAACATGACATTATTTGTCATAAGTTATCACAGAAAAATGCGGTTTGTGCCAAAAAAGAAAAAAGCCTTTAAAACAAGGCTTTCAAAGCATATTATAATGCCCCCTACAGGGCTCGAACCTGTGACCCATGGATTAAGAGTCCACTGCTCTACCAACTGAGCTAAGGAGGCTAGTTGCTGTATTGGCACCGTGATTCACGTTTTGTATTGAACCCGCACAAATAAGCAGGTGGGCAACTCGCTCTAACTTCAGTCGCTTCCGCATGGAACGGCTTGCACACTGTTAGAAGACTTATGTTTCCCTAAAATACAGAAAATAGTCGGTCAACACTCGCTGTGAATTCGTATGCCACAGCATATTTCTATACTCCTATGATACCATTTTCTCAGAAAATTTCAAGAGGAAAATTTTATTTTTTTGGAAAACGATTGCTAAAGGATAGTACTATTCTTTAATGCCCTTTTTTCATTCAATAAATAGTCGATACGCTCTTTGTTAGCCGACAATGCGCGTTCATATTTACCCGTTTGATTTGGGGTGAAATAGTTGGCGTGTTTGATTTTATCGGGTAAATATTGCTGGTCAACCCATTTTTCAGGAAAATCATGGGGATAGAGATAACCTTGAGCATTACCTAGTTTTTGGCTACCTTTGTAGTGACCATCTCTGATGTGACGAGGGATAGGCAGATGTCCTTGTTTTTGCAAATCAGTAAGAGCGTCGTTCATTGCCATATAAGCTGAATTGGATTTCGGAGAGAGTGCTAAGTCGATGACGATATTAGCAATTGGAATGCGAGCTTCTGGAAATCCTAATTTTTGAGCAGCATCAAGAGCTGCCATCGTGTGGATTTGAGCATCTGGATTGGCAAGTCCAATGTCTTCGTAGGCGATGACCATGAGCCGTCTGGCTAGACTTTGTAAATCACCAGCTTCAATCAAGCGAGCTGCATAGTGAAGACTGGCATTGACGTCACTTCCTCGAATGGATTTTTGGAGAGCGGATAGGACATCATAATGTCCGTCTCCACTTTTGTCCATTGTAATATAGCTTTTTTGAAAGCAATTTTCCATAATATCAAGGGTGATATGCCGTGTGCCGTCTGTTTCTTCAGAAGTAGAGAGAACAGCTAATTCGAGTGCATTTAAGGCAGAGCGAGCGTCACCGTTGGTACTGGTTGCGATAAAATCAAGAGCGTCAGGGTCTAGTTCAATGGGAAAATCAAAACCTCTCTTCCTGTCTGTGACAGCTATTAAAACAGCTTTTTTAATATCATCATTGGTCAGAGGCTCTAGTTCGAAAATCTGAACTCGACTGCGAATGGCAGGGGTAACTGAAAAGAATGGGTTTTCTGTGGTTGCACCAATCATAGTAATGGTACTATTTTCAAGTAGAGGAAGTAAAAAATCCTGCTTGGTTTTGTCTAGTCTGTGAATCTCATCAAGGAGCAAGACTAGACCGCCTGAAAATTTGGCTTCCTCAGCGATTTCTTGTAGACGTTTTTTACTGTCAATGGTAGCATTAAAGGTACGAAAGGCATATTTTGAAGTGCCTGCAATAGCAGAGGCAATGCTGGTTTTTCCAATCCCTGGGGGACCGTATAAAATCATGGAGGATAGACGTTTTGTCTCTACCATACGGCGGATAATTTTACCTTCTCCAACCAGATGATTTTGTCCGATAATCTGGTCAATGGTTTTTGGACGCATACGAAGTGCTAGATTGTCGTTCATGGTTTGTCCTTTCTGTTATTTTTATGGGATTTATGGTACACTTATCTATATATTCTATCATATTCTAAGGTAAGTGAGGCAAGATGAGCAAGTACGGATTTTTAGATGTTTTAGATGAAATGATGAGTAGGAACTTTCCCTATGATTACGAGATAAACTGGGATAAGAAGAATCATGCGGTGGAGTTGGCTTTTTTGTTAGAGGTAAAAAATGCTGCGGGCGTTGCAACAGTGGACGATGAAGGCAATGAAACGGCAGATGATATTTTCTTTGAGGAGGCTGTTCTTTTTTACAATCCCATGAAGTCTAAGGTTGATGCCGGGGATTACCTCACAACCATTCCCTATGAGCAGAAAAAGGGATTATCTAGCGAATTTTTAGCTTATTTTGTTGATTTTCTAGCCGAAACTGCCCATAAGGGGATAGATGACCTCATGGACTTTTTGGCAGACGATACGGCAGAAGAATTTTCCATGACTTGGGACGAGCAGGCTTTTGAAAATGGCAGAGCAGGGGTAGATGAAAAAGATTTCCACCCTTATCCGAGGTATTAGTTGATGGCTAGGAGCAAAAATATCAATATTTTTCTGATGGATGGTGATGTGACAGGTCGAATGAAGTGTACCCTCTCCAATTGGACAGGGGTGCTTTATAAGATTCCTCGTAAGTATCTGAAAGATGTCAAAGATAGGGAAGACTTGAAACAAAGTGGTATTTATTTTCTTTTGGGTCGCGATGATGAGACGCAAAAGGAGATGGCCTATATCGGACAGGCAACGACTAGAAAAAATGGTGAGGGAGTTCTTTTTCGAGTGTTAGAGCATACGAGAGATGCTCATGCTGATTATTTTAATGATGTCATGATTTTGACAACTCAAAACAACTCTTTTGGTTCAACAGAAATCAGTTATTTGGAAAATTCCTTTACCAATCTAGCTAAGGAGGCAGGGCGTTTTGTGGTCAAAAATAACAATGACCCCAATCCTGGTCATGTGACGGAAGAAAAACAGGCAGAATTGGACGAGATTCTCGATAATACTCTGATGATTATTGGTAGTTTAGGTTATAAATTGTTTGTGCCGATTAACCAGAAAGAACCAGTTGAGTCTGAAAGAGGTCAGAATGACGACCTTCTTTATTTAAAACGTCGCACAAAGAAATCTAACAAAGCGATTCAGGCGACTTGTAAGCAGACATCGGAAGGATTTGTTGTTTTGAAAGGGAGCATGATTGATGTGGCAGAGGCTCGGCATGCCATTTCACCAAAAATAATTGATTTGCGACTTGAGTTGATGGAAAAACAGCTTATTAAGGATGGGGTTTTACAAGAAGACCAGCTTTTTAATAGTGCGTCTTATGCAGTGATGTTTGTTCTTGGTATGAGTGCTAATGGACGAGTTGAATGGAAAAATAAAGAGGGCATTAGCCTAAAAGAGATTGAAGAAAGAGAACTATAAGGAGTAATTATGTGGCAAGAGTTAAAGGTGACTCTAGATAGAGAGGGAGAGGAGATTGTTTCTAATCTCTTGATTGAGCAAGGCGCTCAAGGGGTAGCTATTGAAGATACGGCAGATTATTTGAACAAAGCGGATTTATTTGGGGAGATTGTGCCTGAAAAGGAGCAACTTGAACAAATTACCATGATTGCTTATTATCCAGAAAATGTAGCTATTGAAGATGTGGTAGCTGAGTTGAGAAAGCGTTTGGAGAAAGTGAGTGATTTTATCAATCCAGCAACAGTCCATTTTTCTCATCAGGATTTGGAGGAGGAAGACTGGGCGGATAATTGGAAGAAATATTATGAACCTGCTCGTATCACGCACGATTTAACGATTGTGCCGTCTTGGACGGAATACGAAGCAACAGCAGATGAAAAGGTTATTCGTCTGGATCCTGGTATGGCTTTTGGAACAGGAACACATCCGACAACGAAGATGAGTTTATTTGCCCTTTCGCAGGTTTTGCGTGGGGGTGAGACGGTGCTGGATGTTGGGACTGGAAGTGGTGTGTTAGCGATTGCTAGTTCACTTTTGGGAGCAAAAGAGATTTATGCTTATGATTTAGATGATGTGGCAGTGCGCGTGGCTCAGGAAAATATTGACTTGAATGAACATACTGATAATATCACTGTGGCAACGGGTGACCTTTTGCGAGGAGTAGAAAGAGAAGCGGATGTGATTGTGGCGAATATCTTAGCAGATATTTTAGTACATTTGACAGATGATGCTTATCGTCTGCTCAAAAATGAGGGTTACTTGATTATGAGTGGGATTATCGCCTCCAAGTGGGAAATGGTGAGAGAGTCGGCTGAGAAAGCAGGATTTTTCCTAGAAACTCTGATGATTCAAGGGGAATGGCATGCTTGTGTTTTCAAGAAAACAAAGGATATTTCAGGTGTTGTAGGAGGATAAATGCAACAGTATTTTGTAAAAGGACAGGCAAGTTCAGAAGTCACTATCAGAGATAAAGATACTATTAAGCACATGTTTCAGGTCATGCGTTTGAAAGAGGACGATGAGGTGGTCTTGGTCTTTGATGACGGTGTGAAACATGTGGCACGAGTAGTTGATGTGCTGGACTGTCGTTTTAAGCTGGTCAAAGCCTTGCCCGATTGGGTGGAATTGCCTGTTCAAGTGACGATTGCATGCGGTTTTCCTAAAGGGGATAAATTAGAGTTTCTTGCTCAAAAAACAACTGAATTAGGGGCAAGTCAGTTATGGGCTTTTCCAGCTGACTGGTCGGTTGTCAAGTGGGACAGTAAAAAATTAGCTAAAAAAGCAGAAAAACTGGAAAAAATTGCCCTAGGTGCAGCCGAACAGAGTAAGAGAAATCATGTGTCTGATGTGCAACTCTTTGCTAGTCAGAAAGACTTTCTAGCACGGTTTGAGCAGTTTGACAAGGTTCTTGTCGCCTATGAGGAATCAGCCAAAAAAGGAGAGCAAACAGCTTTTGTGGCGAGTTTAGGTGATGTGTCTAAAAACGACAAAATCCTCCTTATCTTTGGTCCAGAAGGGGGCATATCACCAGATGAAATGGCTGCATTTGAGAGACTAGGAGCAAAAACAGTTGGTCTTGGACCTCGGATTATGCGAGCAGAGACAGCTCCCTTGTATGCTCTTTCTGCTATTAGCTATGCCTTAGAATTAACTCATTCGTCAAGTTAGCCCTTACTTTAAAAGTACTTTTTGTCATTGCGAAAATTCTTGCTAAATAAAAAATATTTTTTCTAGAAAAGGTTTACAAAATGAAAAAATATGATAAAATAGAGTCAACAAATGCAAACGGTTGCACAAAATTGAGCTAAATGTAACCTGAAAAGGAGTTCTCTATATGAAACAGTTGTTCAAAAATTTGACCAGCTTTGAATTTTGGCAAAAATTTGGCAAGGCTTTGATGGTCGTTATCGCTGTTATGCCAGCAGCTGGTTTGATGGTTAGCGTTGGTAACTCACTACCTCTTATCAATGCTAACTCACATATTCTGGCGACAGTTGGTAATATTATTGCCCAAATCGGATGGGGAGTTATCAACAATCTGCATATTTTATTTGCCTTAGCTATCGGTGGTAGTTGGGCAAAAGAGCGATCAGGTGGTGCTTTTGCCGCAGGTATTGCCTTTATCTTGATTAACTTGATTACAGGTCACTTCTACGGTGTTAGTGTTGATCAAATCGCCTCAGGAAAAGGCACAGTTCACAATGTCTTTGGCGGAGTGATGCACATCTCAGATTATTTCATCAACGTGCTAGGTCAACCAGCGCTCAATATGGGTGTTTTTGTTGGGATTATCTCTGGCTTTGTCGGTGCAACAGCTTACAACAAATACTACAATTTCCGTAAACTTCCGGATGCTCTCTCATTCTTTAATGGAAAACGTTTCGTTCCGTTCGTCGTTATTCTACGTTCAACAATTGTAGCTCTTGTTCTTGCTGTCATTTGGCCACTTATCCAAGCAGGTATCAACGATTTTGGTATGTGGATTGCAAGCTCACAAGATACAGCACCATTTTTAGCACCATTCTTATACGGTACTCTTGAGCGTTTGCTCCTTCCATTTGGATTACATCACATGTTGACAATCCCAATGAACTATACACAACTGGGTGGTACTTATACTGTCCTAACAGGTGCCGCTAGAGGGACACAAGTGCTAGGTCAAGATCCACTGTGGCTTGCTTGGGTCACTGACCTTATCAATCTTAAAGGCTCAGGAAATACTGCCGCTTATAATGATCTTTTGCACACGGTCACTCCAGCACGTTTTAAAGTCGGTCAGATGATTGGTGCATCTGGTGTTCTTATGGGACTTACTCTTGCTATGTACCGCAATGTTGATGACGATAAAAAACGCAAATACAAGTCTATGTTCCTCTCGGCAGCAGCAGCAACATTCTTGACTGGGGTTACTGAACCTATTGAGTATATGTTTATGTTTGCGGCTCTTCCGCTCTATCTTGTTTACGCTGTTGTTCAAGGGTGTGCTTTTGCGATGGCTGACCTCGTTCATTTGCGTGTCCATTCATTTGGTAATATCGAGTTCTTGACCCGTGTACCAATGGCGATTAAAGCAGGACTATTAGGAGATGTGTTGAACTTTATCTGGGTTACCGCTCTTTTTGGTGTTGCTATGTACTTCATCTCTAATTTTATGATTAAGAGATTTAATCTTGCTACATCAGGACGTAACGGTAACTATGATGATTCTGATGTGACAACGGATACTGCAACTGCTGGTGTTGACGTTCCCGTCAATTCACAAGTTGTTACCATTATCAATCTTCTTGGCGGTAAAGGAAATATCGCTGATGTTGATGCGTGTATGACTCGTCTTCGCATAACGGTTAATGATGTCAAAAAAGTTGGTAGTGAAGATGCATGGAAACGTGCGGGCTCCATGGGATTGATTATTAAGGGCTCAGGTGTTCAGGCTGTGTATGGGCCAAAAGCTGATGTTCTGAAATCGGACATCCAAGATCTTCTTGATTCAGGCGTTGATATTCCGACAATCGACCTTGGAGCAGTTGAGGACAAGCCTTCAGAAGCTAATCCGTTTAAAGGGGTGAGCGATACGGTTGCCTCTGTAGCTGACGGTGAGGTAATTCCTATTACAGCTGTCAAAGATCCTGTCTTTTCACAAAAAATGATGGGTGATGGCTTTGCAGTTGAACCAGAAAATGGCAATGTTTATGCACCTGTGTCTGGTATCGTAACCAGTGTCTTTCCAACAAAACATGCTCTCGGCTTATTGACTGATAACGGTCTTGAAGTCCTTGTTCATGTAGGTCTTGATACGGTTGCACTAAATGGAGCTCCATTTTCTGCTAAAGTATTAGACGGTCAACGTGTAGAAGTGGGCGATTTGCTTCTTGTAGCTGACCTTGATGCAATCAAGGCAGCAGGACGTGAAACAACAATCATCGTTGCCTTTACAAATACTGCTGAAATTAAGAGTGTGATACTAAACAAAGAGGGTAAACAAGTAGCGAAAACCCCAGTTGTAACCGTTGAACTCTAACCATTAAGTATATAATGAATGTCGAGTTTAGAGCAATTGCTTCTAGACTCTTCTTAAATTAAAGTGATGAGGTACTTCAATGATAAATAACATAGGAAAGGATGGAACAAAGGTTCTAACCCTAAATACGCATTCTTGGTTGGAAAATAATCCTTTAGAAAAATTAGCAAAGTTGGCAGATGATATCGCAACAAATGATTACAATCTTATTTGTCTACAGGAAATCAATCAAGAAATGACCAGTCAAGTGGCGACTAGCGTGCCTCACTATCAAGCTTTAAAGGCATCACCTGCTATTCATGTAGATAATTACGCCTTGCTCTTGATTTTAGCACTTTTAGAAAAAGGCAAAACTTACTATTGGTCTTGGGCTTACAATCATATCGGTTATGATAAGTATCATGAGGGAGTTGCTATTTTATCTAAGCAACCAATTGAAGTTTTTGATATTTTGGTATCTGATGTGAATGAAGAGGCAGATTATCACACCCGTCGGGCTTTGGCTGTCAAGACAGAGCTAAATCAAAAATCTATCTTAGCAGTCAGTGTTCATCTATCATGGTGGAATAAGGGATTTCAAGGTGAATGGAAAAAATTGGAAGATGCTTTGCTTGCTAAAGAGATGCCAGTCCTTATCATGGGGGATTTCAACAACCCTTATGGCTATGAAGGTTATCAGATGGTGCTTGACAGTAAGCTAGATTTAAGAGACAGTCACACCGTTGCCAGTGAGATTTCAGGTAATCATACTATCAAAGCTAATATTGATGGTTGGGAAGGAAATAAAAAGGCTCTGAAAGTTGATTATATCTTTACAAACTTAGATACACCCATTAAGAGCTCACAAATAGTTTTTAATGGAAACAGCTCTCCTGTTCTTAGTGATCACTTTGGGGTAACTGCTAGTTGGTAAAAGAGCGTCATTTAAAAATTGGTACAAACATTCTTATATAGGAAAACCAGACGCTGTCTGGTTTTTATGTTTTATTAAGAAAATAGCTACTAAGAGGGATGCTTTAATGGGGAAAATATGCTATAATAAAAAGAAATAGAAAACTTGGAGTGGACTGTGAAGAAAACCTATCGTGTAAAGAGTGATAAAGATTTTCAAAGGATATTTCATGAGGGTAGGAGTGTTGCCAATCGAAAATTTGTTATTTATCATCTAAAGATAGAGCAGAAGAATTTTCGTGTTGGACTATCGGTGAGTAAAAAGCTAGGGAATGCTGTAGCACGTAATCGCATCAAGCGTTGCCTTCGTCATATTCTGCAGGAAGCAAAGCCCTTTCTCATGCCAGAGGATTTTGTGGTGATTGCAAGGTCAGGTGTTGAGCAACTGAATTATCACGAGATGAAAAAAAATCTTTTGCATGTCTTAAGATTAGCAACGATTTATCAGGAAGGTATAGAAGGTGAAAAAAAACGTTAAACTATTGGGGTTGGGTAGCTTAGCACTGCTTGTGCTTTCTGCTTGTGGACGAGATGATGTCACAGGACATTCAAAAGGAGCTTGGAGTCAGATTGTTTACAGCTTTGCTAAGGCCATTGACTGGTTATCATTTGGTGGAAGTGTAGCGATTGGGATTATTTTATTTACTATTATCTTGCGAACTGCTTTGATGCCTCTCTTTAGTAAACAGATGAAGTCTAGTCAGAAGATGCAAGAGTTGCAGCCAAAGTTAAGGGGATTACAACGTCAATATGCAGGGCGCGACAGCGATAGTCGTCTAAAATTAGCAGAAGCACAGCAAGCGCTCTACAAGGAAAATGGCGTCAGCCTTTATGCAAGTTTTGTTCCTTTGTTCATTCAATTGCCGATTTTGTGGGCGTTGTATCAATCTTTGACACGTGTTTCTTTTTTACGTGAGGGCTCTTTCTTATGGTTGGATCTCGCAAAACCTGACCCGTACTTTATCTTACCTCTTTTAGCGGCTTTATTTACTTTCTTGTCAACTTGGTTGATTAACAAAGCTGCTCCTGAGAAAAATCCAATGATGACAATCATGACCTATGGATTTCCAATAATGATTTTTATTTTTGGGTTTAATTTTGCGAGTGGTGTGGCTCTTTATTGGACAGTATCCAATGCTTTTCAGGTCTTTCAAATCATGTTACTCAATAATCCTTTTAAAATTATTGAAGCGCGTGAGGTGGCAACGAGAGAGGAAAAAGAGCGTAAGGCACGTATCCGTCGTGCTCAGAAAAAAGCGCATAAAAAACGGAAATAAGGAGTTAATATGGTAGTATTTACAGGGCGAACAGTAGAGGAAGCTATCTCTAAAGGTCTTGATGAGCTAAACTTGACTCGCCTAAAAGCTCATATTCGTGTGATTGCACGTGAGAAAAAGGGATTTTTAGGTTTCGGAAAAAGACCTGCTCAAGTTGATATTGAAAGCTTAGAGATAAAAAAAACAGCTAAAGTTTCCTCCGCACATCATAAAGTGACCAGCATTACAGAACGTTTAAACCAAGATATGATGCAACCAAGTGAGAGTGTTACTATTGTAGACACAAGTCATGAACCATATTCTGCTAAAGGTGAGGTGGTTGTGTCTCAAGATGTGATTAAAACTCAAACGGAAAAGAAAACCGATAGTGAGCTTGTGATGAGTCAATCTTTAGACGAAGCATCAGCATCTTCTGCAACGGATGATAGTTTTGAAACTTTTGTCGCATCAAGCTTTGATAATGAAAAGGCGAAAGTGCAAACAGTAGATATTTTAGAAGCAGCTACTCAAGTGAAAAATTATGTGGAAAGCATAATCTATGAGATGGATTTGGAGGCTAGCATAGAGATAATGACCAAACGTCGTCATATCAGTTTGCAGATTGAGACGCCAGAGCCAGGGCGTATCATTGGTTATCATGGCAAGGTTTTAAAGTCTCTACAACTATTAGCTCAGAATTATTTGTATGACCACTATTCCAAAACCTTTTCTGTATCTGTTAATGTTCATGATTATGTTGAACATCGTACAGAGACTTTGATAGATTTTAGTCAGAAAATTGCGAGTCGTGTTCTTGCTAGTGGTCAAGATTTTAGAATGGATCCGATGAGCAATAGCGAACGTAAGATTGTTCATAAAACGATTGCACATATCAATGGTGTGGATAGTTACTCTGAAGGAAATGATCCTAATCGTTATGTTGTCGTCACCGTTAAAGATTAATGTTTTGCTAAAGTCGGCAAATCATATCATCAAAAAGCACTTGACAACTAAATAGTATCTGATGTAAAATAATAAGGTATGTTTAGTAACTGATCAACTATAGCCGGCTAAACGAATACGAAATCTATGAGGAGGTACTAAAAGTGAAACGTACTTATCAACCAAGTAAAATCCGTCGTCAACGTAAACACGGATTCCGTCATCGTATGTCAACTAAAAATGGACGTCGTGTGCTTGCTGCCCGTCGTCGTAAAGGACGTAAAGTATTGGCAGCTTAATTAAGACGATTTATAAAGGAAAAGCCAACGGAAACTCGAGACTGTTGGCTTTTTGCACTAAAAGCGGTTACCTATGAGCACAATTGGTTTTTTCTTGTATTATTGCTACAATCATAGTACAATGATATGAGAAAATGTAGAGGTTCTCCTCTTATATTATAAGTGTTAAGAAAGTGAGCATTTTAATTTTTCATTTCAAAAAGGTAAGTGTTTAATACAATGTGAGAGAAGGTACGAGATGAATAAGTATCTCCGATTTTTATTAAAAACGTTGTTTTTCTTTGTTATCTTTATGATGCTACTCTACTTCTTTAATTACCTTGGTCGTGGTCAGGGTAGTTTTATCTACAATGAATTTTAGGAGTTATCTATGATACGAGATATGATTGAAACGATTGATGAGTTTGCTCATCAGCAACCTGATTTTCCTGTCTATGATATTTTGGGAAAAACATATAGTTATGCACAATTAAAGAGTGACTCCGATAGTTTAGCTTCCTATATTGATAGCCTAGGATTGGATCCACAGTCACCTATTCTTGTTTTTGGTGGACAAGAGTATGAGATGCTAGCAACTTTTGTTGGAGCGACAAAGTCTGGTCATGCTTATATACCTGTTGATCAGCACTCTGCGCTAGATCGTATTGAAGCAATCATAGCTATTGCGCATCCTAGCCTCGTGATTAGCGTTGGGGAATTTCCATTAACGCTGACAGATGTAAGGATTATAGACTTGATACAATTGCACTCTATCTTTGAAAAGAAAAGCTCATACAACTTGGTGCATCCTGTTAAGGGGGATGATAATTATTATATTATCTTTACTTCTGGAACGACTGGACAGCCTAAGGGTGTCCAAATTTCGCATAAGAATCTCTTGAGTTTTACCAATTGGATGATTAGTCAAGCGACTTTTTCAGTTCCTAAACAGCCTCAAATGCTTGCACAACCACCATACTCTTTTGACTTATCTGTTATGTATTGGGCACCGACGCTAGCTATGGGTGGCACGCTTTATGCTCTTCCAAAGGAGATTATTGGTGATTTTAGAAAACTTTTCGCGACGATTTCGAATTTACCGATTCAAGTTTGGACTTCAACACCTTCTTTTGTGGATATGGCTTTATTATCAGATACTTTTTCTGAGGAGTATTTGCCAAAATTGACACATTTTTATTTTGATGGTGAGGAATTGACGGTTAAGACAGCTAAAAAATTGCGTCAACGTTTTCCTCATGCTCGTATTGTTAATGCCTATGGTCCAACTGAAGCGACCGTTGCCTTGTCAGCAGTTGCTATTACAAATGAGATGTTAGAGAGTTATAAACGCTTGCCAATTGGTTATCCAAAACCAGATTCGCCTACTTTCATTGTAGACGATGAAGGTGAGATTGTCGCAAATGGTCAACAAGGCGAAATCATCGTCACAGGTCCTGCAGTATCCAAAGGTTATCTTAACAATCCTGAAAAAACAGAAGAAGCTTTCTTTATTTTTAAAGGTCAGCCTGCTTATCATACAGGTGATTTGGGTCAGATGAGTGACGAGGGGCTTTTGCTTTATGGTGGTCGTAAGGATTTTCAAATTAAGTTTAACGGCTACCGTATTGAGCTAGAAGATGTCTCACAAAATTTGTTAAAGTCTCGCTATGTTGAGTCAGCAGTTGCTGTGCCACGCTACAATAAAGATCATAAAGTGCAAAACCTTTTGGCTTATATTGTTTTAAAAACAGGTGTTCGCCAACAATTTGAGAGGGATTTGGATATTACAAAGGCAATAAAAACAGATTTGAAAGAGATTATGATGGATTATATGATGCCATCAAAATTTCTCTATAAAGAGGATCTACCATTGACACCAAATGGTAAAATTGACATTAAACGTTTGATAAGCGAGGTTAATCGTTTATGATGCAATTATGGAATGCTCTCCCTCACATGGAAGCTTATGGTAATCTGCAATATTTCTTTTACCTCATTTTGGCGGTTTTGCCAATTTATATAGGTCTCTTTTTCAAAAAACGCTTTCCCATTTATGAGGCTCTATTCAGTCTTTTCTTTATCATTTTGATGTTGACAGGGAAAGGACAATTGCAACTTAAGTCGCTGTTAGCCTATGTTATTTGGGAAACGATTCTTGTCTTTTCTTATAAGGTTTATAGACGACAACGCAATGGCAAATGGATTTTTTACTTGTGGTGTCTTCTATCTGTTTTGCCTCTTATTTTTGTTAAGATAATGCCTATTGCCACAGTTAATCAGAGTCTGTTTGGTTTTTTGGGAATTTCTTATCTCACTTTCCGAGCGGTTGGGCTGATTATTGAGATGAGAGATGGTGTTTTGACAGATTTTACATTGTGGCAGTTCCTACGGTTTTTGATGTTTTTGCCTACTTTTTCTAGTGGTCCGATTGATCGTTTTAAACGTTTTAATGATGATTATGAACGTATCCCAGATCGCGATGAGTTGCTTGATATGCTAGAGAAGTCTATCTGGTATCTCATGTTAGGTTTTCTTTATAAGTTTATCATTGATTATTTTTTTGGACAATTGCTTCTACCACCGCTAAAAGAGCTTGCTTTGGAGCATGGTGGGGTTATTAATCTTCCGACAGTAGGTGTCATGTATGTCTTTGGTTTTGACCTATTCTTTGACTTTGCAGGTTATACGCTTTTTGCTCTAGCTATGTCAAATTTAATGGGTATCAAGAGTCCGATAAACTTTAATAAACCGTTTATATCGCATGATCTTAAAGAGTTTTGGAATCGTTGGCACATGAGTTTATCCTTTTGGTTTCGTGACTTTGTGTTCATGCGTTTGGTAAAAATTTTAGTTAAAAATAAGGTCTTTAAAAACCGCAATACCACATCAAGTGTTGCTTATCTGGTCAATATGCTTCTCATGGGGTTTTGGCACGGTGTGACCTGGTATTATATCGCTTATGGCTTGTTTCATGGAATAGGTTTGATTATCAATGATGCTTGGCTACGTAAGAAGAAAAAAATAAATAAAGAACGAAAAGCTACTGGTAAGCCCCCCCTTCCTGAAAATAGGTTTACTAGAGGGGTGAGTATTGTCATTACCTTTAATGTTGTGATGGTCTCATTCTTATTATTCTCAGGCTTTTTAGACCAACTGTGGTTTCCTAAATAAATGAAGGAGTAAATGATGGATATTAAATCAGAAGTTATTGAAATTATTGATGAGCTATTCATGGAGGATGTTTCTGACATGATGGATGAGGATTTGTTTGATGCAGGTGTACTAGATAGCATGGGTACAGTTGAGTTGATTGTGGAGCTTGAGAGCCGTTTTGATATCACTGTCCCTGTGTCTGAGTTTGGGCGTGACGACTGGAATACAGCTAATAAAATTATTGCTGGAATAACGGAGTTGCGCAATGCTTAGACGTCTTTGGCAGATTTTGGGGCCGGTCGTTTGCGCTTTTCTTCTTATTTTAGCTTTGTTGATAGTTTATCCTACGAAAATAACACATTCTGTTGAGGAAGAAAAAAATGATGCCGTAGCTCTGACACACATCAGTTTTAAAAGTCGTGCTAAAAAAATCAGAGCGCTAAGCGATAAAAAGCAGAATTTTGTTCCTTTTTTTGGCTCTAGTGAGTGGAATCGTATGGACAGTTTCCACCCATCTATGTTGGCAGAAGCCTATAATCGTAGCTATACCCCTTATCTACTAGGGCAAAAAGGAGCCGCTTCTCTGACCCAATATTTTGGAATGCAACAAATAAGTAGTCAGATGCGCAATAAAAAAGCAGTTTACTTTATTTCGCCACAGTGGTTTGTCAAAAAAGGAGCAAATGCTTCAGCTTTTCAAAATTACTTTTCAAGTGGTCAGATGATCAGTTTTTTGGAAAATCAAACAGATACCATCTATGACCGCTATGCAGCTAAACGTTTTTTAAAACTCTATCCCCAAGGGATGTTACATCAATTAGTAGCTAAAGTTTCAAAAGGAGAGTCCTTATCCAGTCTGGATAAGAACATTTTAGCTGTTGAACGTTTTATAGCTCTTAAAGAAGACGCTCTCTTTAGTAAACTATCGTTCTCAAGATCTTACCAAGAAAAAGTTGTCAAGAAAGCTAGCCATCTTCCTCAGCCTTTTTCTTATAAAACTTTAGAAAAATTAGCTACAAAGATTGCCAAGAAGTCAACGACGAATAATTCTTTTAACATTGATAACAGTTTTTACACGCAGCGTGTCAGTTATCAGCTAAAACGTCTCAAAGGAGCACAAAAAAAGTTTTCTTATCTCAGATCTCCTGAGTACAATGATTTACAATTGGTTCTGAGTCAATTTGCTAAAAACAATAGTCAGGTCATTTTTGTTATTCCTTCTGTCAATAGCAAATGGATTGCCTATACAGGGCTTAATGAGGAGATGTATCAAAAGGCAGTAGCTAAAATTAAGTATCAATTAGAGAGTCAAGGCTTCACAAATATAGCGGACTTCTCAAAAGATGGTAATAAAGCTTATTTTATGCAAGATACAATCCATATGGGCTGGAAGGGATGGCTTGCTTTTGATAAGGCAATAGCTCCTTTTTTGGAAGAAAAACAAGCTATACCCAATTATCATCTTAATGACGCTTTCTTGTCAAAATCTTGGGCAAACTATACGGGTCAACTTCAAGATTTCACAACAAAATAGCTTTAAAACGGAGATCTTAGGATTTCTGTTTTTATGATATAATAAGAGAAATAAACGAAGGAGACATAATGCAAATATTTGATACTCATACTCACCTTAATGTGGATGATTTTGAAAGTAAAGAAAAAGAGGAAATAGCTTTGGCACGTGAGTTTGGTGTGACCAAGATGAATGTCGTGGGTTTTGATCATCCTACTATCAATCGTGCTTTAGAGTTAGCAAATGCTTATGACAACCTCTATGCAATTATTGGTTGGCATCCAACGGAAGCAGGTTCATATACTCAAGAAATTGAGGATATGATTGTTGCCAATCTATCACACCCCAAAGTGATTGGTCTTGGTGAGATTGGGCTAGATTATCATTGGATGGAAGACCCAAAGGACGTTCAAATTGAGGTTTTTAAACGTCAGATTCAGCTTTCAAAAGACCATAACCTTCCTTTCATCGTCCATACTCGTGATGCGCTTGAAGATACTTATGCTGTCATCAAAGAAGCAGGCGTTGGGCCTCGCGGCGGAATTATTCATTCATTTTCAGGTTCTTTGGAAATGGCAGAGCGTTTTATCGATCTTGGCATGATGATTTCATTTTCAGGGGTTGTCACCTTTAAAAAAGCGCTTGATGTTCAAGAAGCTGCACAGAAATTACCGCTTGATAAGATTTTGGTTGAAACGGATGCTCCTTATCTTGCTCCTGTTCCAAAACGTGGTCGTAAAAATAAAACTGCTTACACCCGCTATGTAGTAGAGAAAATCGCAGAACTTCGTGGTCTGTCTGTGAAAGAAGTCGCACAAGCTACCTATGACAATGCAGTGAGGTTGTTCCGTATTGATTAAGAAAAAAATATACGAAGTCTTAGTCGTTGAAGGAAAAGATGATACTGCAAATTTGCGCCGTTTTTATGACGTGGATACCTATGAAACTCGCGGGTCAGCTATCAATGAAGGTGACCTTGAATGTATCAAAAAATTAAATGACCTTCGTGGGGTCATTGTCTTTACGGATCCAGATTATAACGGAGAACGCATTCGCAAAATCATCATGAACGCTATCCCAAATGTTAAACACGCTTTTTTAAATCGTGATGAAGCTGCACCAAAATCAAAAAGTAAAGGGCGTTCACTCGGTGTTGAACACGCAAGTTTCGAAGATTTGCAAAAAGCTCTTTCTGGTGTATTAGGAAATTTTGATGGTGATAATCAATTCGACATCACAAGAGCTGACCTAATGCGTATGGGGCTTTTAATGGGAAATGATAGCCGCAGGCGCCGTGAATATTTGGGCGAAAAGCTCCGCATTGGCTACAGCAACGGCAAACAACTTCTCAAACGCCTAGAGCTCTTTGGCATCACTTTAGCCGAAGTAGAGGAAGCTATGGAGAGATATGAGGGATGAAAAAATGGCGCTTTTGCGCTTTTATGGGGAGTTACACCAGTTGGGCAGAATCGTATTCCTAAAATGGCTTATCTGGCAGAGATTTTAACAGAAGCAGGTCTTGACAATGTTAAGACATATATTCAAAGTGGCAATAGCGTTTTTGAGACGACCTTGTCTGACGATGACGTTTGTGCATTGATTCATGACACGATTCAGGCAAAAATCGGTGCTGATTTATCGGTTATCCTCAAAACGCAAGCACGGTTTACGACGGCTCTTTCTGAAAGTCCCTTTGATGAAAGCTACGATGACTCACGTGTTCACTTGGTATTTACCAATGACCAGCTTGACCAAGAGATATTAAATGAACTACTAGAGACGGATTTTGGTGCTGAAATCTTGAAAGCTGGTAGTGAGTGCCTGTACCTCCTTGAAAAACAGTTACATATCACAGCAACCATGCGAAAGCGTCGCAGCATTTTGCGATTGAGCCAGATGTGATACAATAGTAACTTGCATTGATAGAAATGAAAGGAAAGAAAACTTTATTCTGGGGATAACCTGTGGATAAGGAAGATACTATGAGAATTGCAGATTACAGTGTGACGCATGCTGTTCTTGAGCGTCATGGATTTACGTTTAAAAAATCATTTGGACAAAACTTTTTGACAGATACAAACATTCTTCAGAAAATTGTGGATACTGCTGAAATTGATAAGAACGTCAATGTTATTGAAATCGGTCCTGGTATCGGTGCTTTGACTGAATTTTTGGCTGAAAATGCTGCCGAAGTCATGGCTTTTGAAATTGACGACCGTTTGATTCCGATTTTAGCTGATACGCTCCGCAATTTTGATAATGTGAAAGTTATCAATGAAGATATTTTGAAATCAGACCTACAAAGTCGTATCAAAGAATTTGCTAACCCAAGCCTTCCAATTAAAGTCGTGGCAAATCTTCCCTACTACATCACAACACCAATTTTGATGCACTTAATTGCATCAAAAATCCCATTTGCGGAATTTGTCGTGATGATGCAAAAAGAAGTGGCAGACCGTATTTCGGCAGAGCCAAACACCAAAGATTATGGGTCATTATCAATTGCGGTGCAATATTATATGACAGCTAAAGTTGCTTTTGTTGTACCACGTACAGTCTTTGTACCAACACCAAATGTGGACTCTGCGATTTTAAAAATGACTCGTCGCAAACAACCACTCGTTCAAGTCAAAAATGAAGATTTCTTTTTTCATGTTTCAAAAATCAGCTTTGTTCATCGTCGCAAAACTCTTTGGAACAACTTGACCAGCGCCTTTGGTAAGTCAGAAGAGGTAAAAAAAAGGTTAACGCAAGCTTTGGGTAAGGCTAACATTAAGCCCAATGTACGTGGTGAAGCTTTGTCCATTGAGGATTTTGCAAATTTGGCAGATAGTTTACAAGAGGAAGACTTTTAATATCTCCGTTAGAGAGTAAAAGTTTTTTCGTCAAATTTCAAGTTAGCCCTTTTGCAAATCTCTCTGGGAGGTTTGTCATCTAGTATTTTCTTTGGACAGTTAGTGATTCAGTTTTCAATAAATGCGACTTGTTGAGTCGCATTTTTGTTTCCCTTAGGTAACCAACATCTG
>NZ_JANUXX010000021.1 GCF_024814375.1 Streptococcus sciuri | reverse complement strand
TCCAGATGACCCAACCAAGGTCAACCCAACTCCAGTGCCAAGTCTTGACGGATGGGAACCCGTTGATCCAAGTGACGTTACCCCAGACAATCCAACAACAGATACTCCTGTTAAGTACCGTCATAAAGTAAGCGTAGCTGAGGGACATCTCACTGTTCATTATGTGGATGAAGTGGGGAATCCATTACGACCATCTGAAACATCAGAAGATAAGCAAGGAACTCCATATCATACATCTCCTAAGGTGATTGAAGGTTATGAGTTGCTATCTGTTAAAGGTTCAGAGGAAGGACAGTTTACAGACGGTGAACAGATTGTAGTTTATGTTTATCGCAAGATTGTAGCCCCAGCCCCAATTCCTGACGATAAACCAGAAACGAAGCAAACTCACAGTGACGAGATTCCGAAAAAAGAAGTCACAACAGCACCACGTTCTCAAACTCCTAAGACAGTAGCAAAACAAGCGGTATTGCCATCTACAGGGGAAG
>NZ_JANUXX010000020.1 GCF_024814375.1 Streptococcus sciuri | reverse complement strand
ACAAGACGGTTCCAACCAGTCAAACGGTCACCTTTGAGGGAGCAGGCGATGCGACCCCAGCAACCGACACGCAAAATGACTACAGCTTTAGTGGTAAGCACGATGAGGTGACAGGTAGCGACACATGGGATGAGGAAAGCCACACCTATGGCAAGGTCACTGTTCCAGTAGTTCAAGGCTATGTCGCTGATAAAGCAAGTGCAGGTGAAAAGGAAGTCACCCCAGCAAATCCAGACGCTAGTGATACCGTCACCTACACAGCAGTTGGTAAGCTTGTTCCAGTAGATGAGGATGGTCAACCGATTACGGGTGCACCAACGCCAAACTACAGCAACAATCCAGATGACCCAACCAAGGTCAACCCAACTCCAGTGCCAAGTCTTGACGGATGGGAACCCGTTGATCCAAGTGACGTTACCCCAGACAATCCAACAACAGATACTCCTGTTAAGTACCGTCATAAACTGACTGACATCAGCAAAGCAACCAGTCAAACGGTCACCTTTGAGGGAGCAGGCGATGCGACCCCAGCAACCGACACGCAAAATGACTACAGCTTTAGTGGTAAGCACGATGAGGTGACAGGTAGCGACACATGGGATGAGGAAAG
>NZ_JANUXX010000001.1 GCF_024814375.1 Streptococcus sciuri | reverse complement strand
GTAAACCAGTAGTAGGTACAAAAGTAGACGTTTTAGTAGCAGGTCAACCATACGAATTGACAACAGATGCGAATGGTAACGTTGAATTGACTGCAACACCAGGTCAAGAAGTACAATACCGTGTAGCAGTTACACCAGACGGATACAAGAACGACAACTTGTCAGGTTCAAGCTTAACAACAGTACCTGGTGAAAACAACGGAAAATTGGTTCTCACGAACACAACCTCAACAGAATCAACAGTATCTCCAACTCGTATTAGCGTTGTAGACCAAAATGGTAAACCAGTAGTAGGTACAAAAGTAGACGTTTTAGTAGCAGGTCAACCATACGAATTGACAACAGATGCGAATGGTAACGTTGAATTGACTGCAACACCAGGTCAAGAAGTACAATACCGTGTAGCCGTTACACCAGACGGATACAAGAACGACAACTTGTCAGGTTCAAGCTTAACAACAGTACCTGGTGAAAACAACGGAAAATTGGTTCTCATAAAAGATGAAGAGCCAGCTAAGGATTCAGCTAAAGAACCAGCTAAAGAACCAGCTAAGGAACCAGCTAAAGAACCAGCTAAAGAACCAGCTAAGGAACCAGCTAAGGAACCAGCTAAGGAACCAGCTAAGGATTCAGCTAAAGAACCAGCTAAGGAACCAGCTAAGGATTCAGCTAAAGAACCAGCTAAGGAACCAGCTAAGGAACCAGCTAAGGAACCAGCTAAGGATTCAGCTAAAGAACCAGCTAAGGAACCAGCTAAGGATTCAGCTAAAGAACCAGCTAAGGAACCAGCTACACTTTCTCGTGTTGCTAAAAATCATACGAACAAACGAGAACTTCCAAAAACAAATGATGCTAAGTCAAGTTTAGGCTTAATCGGTATCCTTGTTTCATCTCTTGGTATTGTTGGACTTCGTCGTAAAGAAAATACTAAATAATCATAGGATTGAAATGTAAAATACAGGTAGTATTTCTGTAAAAATACCAATTTATAGGGATATGTTTCTCATGAAGGGAAGGCCATAAGACAGATATCTTATGGCTTTTCTTTTGATTTTATTTAAGGTATAATGAATTATCAAGAATGAGGAGATAAGATGTGGAAAAAGCTGAATTATTCCTAAAAGAATTTGAATCTTGGTTGGATACGCAAGTTATGATTAATCAAATGGCGATGGCTGAAAGTGAGAAAGAGTTTAAAAAAAGTAAAGATGAAGAGGCTAGAGACGCTTTTATTCGTTATGAAAGCAAGTTAGACGCTTATCGCTTTTTGCAAGGTAAGTTAGCTAACTATCACGCTGGTAAAAACTTTCACGATTTACCTGATGAACTGTTAGGTAAGAGAGTTTATTAATCATCTAGACTTTTATTAAGCAACCATTGCTTTTTCTAAAAAATATGCTATAATAAAAATATTAGAGGTGTTTTGGAAGAGACATTTTACAGAAAGTGACGGTGCTGAGAAGTTCACAAATGTTTCCAAAGCTGGTTGCTAAGTTTTTCATGCTTGATACGAAAGAGCGGACCTTGCTGTCCGAATCTGGGTGGTACCGCGGATTTATAAAAAGTTCGTCCCTGTCATTTGGCAGGGACGATTTTTTATCACCAAAATGGGAGAGAACTTATGATTACAATTTTAGGTCAGATTAAGGACAGTAAACTTCCTGATATTGAGACAGAGCGATTATATTTGCGTCAACGTCTGGTCTCAGATGCTGAGGATATTTTTGCTTATGCGAGCTTGCCAGAAGTGACTTGGTCAGCTGGTTTTCCACCTGCAGAAAGCGTAGAAGCAGAGGCATATTATCTTGAAAACATGATGCCAAAGCGCTGGGTTGAGCAAAAGGTGCCGTCTGGTTATGGTATTTGCTTAAAAGGGACAAATAAAGTCATTGGCTCGGTTGATTTTAATAAGCGCCATGCTGATGATATTCTTGAAATGGGCTATTTGCTTCATCCAGATTATTGGGGGCAAGGACTCGTGCCAGAAGCTGCGCGTGCGCTATTGGAAGTTGGATTTACCCTACTCAATCTTCACAAAATTGAAATTGAATGTTATGGTTACAACAGGGCAAGCTGGCGTATTGCTGAAAAACTAGGTTTTACCCTCGAAGCTCGAATCCGTGACCGCAAAGACGCACAAGGAAAACGCTGTGATTTATTACGTTATGGATTGTTGAAAAGTGAGTGGGAGGACATAGAAATAATAGGACGCGAAAATATTCCAACTAAAAAATAACTTATAAAGTATGTTATGGAGAAGTTGTGTAGTCAACTTGATAATTCAAGATAAAAAGGAAGACATCATGGCTAAAAAGAGAAATCGGAAAAAGAATTGAATCAGAAGCAAAAACAAGAAGATAACAAAATTATTGATTTTGCTTCCCCTTTCAGAAAAAGTTAATTATCCACTAGCTTTTTCTGAACCTGAATTAGATACAGAATCAGTTAATAGACTTTTTAAGGAATTTGAGCGTACTGGTAACCCTGAATTCTGGAAAAATTAGCTTCTATTTTAGATTTTGGAGATATTAAAATAGATGAAACAGATGAGCGTTTTTACCAAGTAATGTAAGAGGAAGACGAAGGGGTACAGCTTCGTTTACTTACCGACCTATTAGCAGATTATCCTAACCATTTTGAAGCAAACTTTCAGTCCTTGCTCTTAAGAAGCACAGAGTTTTCAGATAACTATTTAAAAGAGTTGTAAGATTTTTATCAAGTTGCTTTATTGGAATGGAAGAAGGTAGGTTATGAATCATGGTATAGTTTGGAAGCGCGCTCTTTTGATGGTTATCACTTTTGTGGACTTACTTGCAGGAAGGGCTGATTGGTCTGGCAGGGCAGGTAGTAGAGTTTGTTTGTTCGAAGATTGATGACGGTTTTCCACCTGGTTTTATCTATCTTATGATGAGTGTTTACAATGCGCTCTATCAAGAAGAGAAAATTGAAAATTTTTATAAAGAGCAGTTAGCCCAAGATTGGCAGGGTGACGGTGTCCTTGCACATCTGATTATTGTTAAGTTGCTAAAAGGGGACATTGAAGTAGCTAAATCGCTGTTTGCTGACTTAGTTGCAATTAATGGTGAAGTTATACAAGTTTTTGATACTCCTTATTGGGTATACTTGCTTGATATGGCTAATGAGGTTTTGACCTATAGCCTTAATTCAGCTTTATCTATCCAGATTGCCTTGCATCCTCTCCAGATCTTTTTGGAGACAAAAAACTTTGTTATTCATCAAATGGTCGTCTTAGCAGAAGACTATCAGGATAGTCTGCCTAATTTTCCACGTAAACGATTAGAATTTTTAAATTCTTCTTGCATGACGGGAATCTAGGTAGATAAAATCCGATATCTATGCGATGCTGGTATTATGAGCAAAGAAGATTTAGAAAAGTGTACTGAAAAAGAAATCTTAGCCATTCCAGGCATTGGGTCAGCAACAGTCAAAAAGCTCAAAGAAAATGGTGTGAGGTTTAAAAAGAACTAGGAACTCATGCAAAATTTGCACAAGTTCAACTGTTCGAAAAAATTGAACAGTTAGGAAAAACTATAAATGGGTATTGGTAAAGGTTTGACTTTCAAGGTTGCTAGAGAATGAATCTATCAACATATTTTATGAGGAATAAATTGTATGGCAAAAAAAGAAGTAAATACAGATTTATGGGTTCATGAGCTTTTAAAAGAAGCTGGAATTCGTGATAAATTTGATGCTCAAGGAAGCAATATAAAAGAAATTGACGAAGCTCTGAAGTCTGCTTCAAAAAGTGGAACAGGGAACTCAGGATATCCAGAGTATGTTGGTATTGTCAAAGATTTTTTGATTGTTATTGAAGATAAGTCTAGCTTATCCAAACATGTCAATTATACGGATGATGACTTAATTGCTGATGATGTCAAATCAAATACAGATTATGCAGTAAATGGTGCTGTATTTTATGCTAAGCACTTAGCAGATAAGGTCAGTTATAAAAAAATTATCGCCCTAGGCATTAGTGGTAATGAAAAAAAGCATCGTATTACACCTGTTTTTGTGAATGAGCGTGGTGAATATGTTGAGCTAGCCGATATTGAGACATTAATTTCGTTCTCATTGCAAAATATTGATGAATATTATATAAAAGAAATTCTTCAAGAAGAAACAAATTTTGAAAAAGAAACGGCTGAAATTTTAAAAGATGCAGCTACTTTACATAATGATTTAAGAAATTATGGAAACATTGAAGAAAAAAATAAACCATTGATTGTTTCGGGAATTTTACTTGCTTTAAGAGAAACAGAATATGGTACATTTTCAATTGACAGCTTAACAGCTGATCAGATTAAAACGGATGGCGCAAAAATATATGATGCCATTGAGAATAATCTAAAACGTGCTAACGTTTCTCCAGAGGTAAAAAAAGATAAATTGCTTAGTCAATTTTCTATTATTCGAGATGATATCAAAATCAATGAAGTGAATACTAGTTTAGGCAAAACACCAGTTAAGCATTTCACAGAGTTTCTTTATAAAAGTATCTATCAAAGTTTAAGATATCATAGTTCAGCAGAAGACTATCTTGGTCGCTTCTATGGAGAATTTATGTCATACTCTGGAGGAGATGGGCAGAACCTTGGAATTGTCTTAACGCCCAAACATATTACGGAACTTTTTTGTGATTTGGTTGACCTAAAACCAACTGATAAAGTTTTAGACCCTACCTGTGGCACAGCTGGTTTCTTGATTGCTGCGATGCACGATATGTTACAGAAGGCAAATAGTGATTATCAGTGTGAGCAGATTCGAAAACACCAATTATTTGGAATAGAAGAACAGTCGTATATGTTCACTATTGCTACAACGAATATGATTCTGCGTGGTGATGGTAAAAGTAATTTGGAAAACCAAGATTTCTTACGTCAAAATCCTAGTCAACTCCAATTAAAAGGTTGTAATGTAGGAATGATGAATCCTCCTTATTCTATGGGGTCAAAGGCAAATACTGATTTGTATGAAATTAACTTTACAGAACATTTGTTAAATTCTGTTGTAGAAGGTGGGAAAGTAGTTGTTATCGTACCTCAGTCAACTTTCACAGGAAAGACAAAATTTGAAAAAGAAACTAAACAAAATATTTTAAAATACCATACATTAGAAGGTGTCATCACTCTAAATAAAAATACTTTTTATGGTGTAGGAACCAATCCATGTATTGCTGTTTTTACTGTTGGTATTCCACATCGTCCTGATAAAGAATGTAAATTCATCAATTTTGAAAATGATGGTTTCGAAGTTTCTAAGCATATAGGCCTAGTAGAAACTGCTTCTGCTAAAGATAAAAAGCAACACTTGCTTGATGTTTGGTTTAACCGTACAGAAGCTGAGACAAAATTTTGTGTTAAAACAACGATTGAAGCTTCTGATGAATGGCTACATTCTTTTTATTACTTTAACGATGAAATTCCAACGGAAGAAGATTTTCAAAAAACAATTGCGGACTATTTGACCTTTGAAGTCAATATGATTACGCATGGTCGTGGATATCTCTTTGGATTAGAAGATGAGACTGAAAATTATGAACTTGGAAAAGAGTCAGATTTACTAGTAGCAGAGGAGGCAAGTGACTATGAATGAAGTCTCTAATTTTATCCTTTATACCACACCGAATGGTGATGTACATCTAGATATTCTTTTACAAGACGAAAACCTCTGGCTAACCCAAAGAGGGATTGCAGAGTTGTTTGGGACAAGTCCGCAAAATATAACAACCCACTTAAAAAATATTTATGAAAGTGGTGAATTGGAGCAGTCAGCAACTTGTAAAGAATTTTTACAAGTTCGTGAAGAGGGACAACGTCTTGTTAAGCGAAATGCTAAGTTCTACAATCTCGATGCCATTATCTCCGTTGGTTACCGTGTAAACTCAAATAAAGCCACCCAATTTCGTATCTGGGCAACTAATACTTTGAAAGAATTCATTATCAAAGGGTTTGTTCTTGATGATGGGCGATTAAAACAAGGGCAGACTGTTTTTGGGAAAGATTATTTCCGTGAGCTTCTAGAGCGTGTACGTTCTATTCGTGCTAGTGAGCGCCGGGTTTATCAGCAAATCACAGATATTTTTGCTGAATGTGCGATTGATTATAATCCTCATTCAGAAATTACAAAGAATTTCTACGCCATGGTACAAAATAAATTTCACTTCGCTATCACTGGAAATACAGCAGCGGAGATTGTTTATCATAAAGCCGATGCGGATAAAGAAAAAATGGGTTTAACCACTTGGAAGAACGCACCAGATGGCCGTATTTTGAAATCGGATGTCATGATAGCCAAAAATTATCTCCAAGAAACAGAAATTCGCCAACTAGAACGGACAGTTACTTCTTATTTTGACTATATTGAGGGACTGATAGAGCGTCAAAATACCTTTACTATGCAATCTTTGGCAGAGAGCATTGACCGTTTTCTATCGTTTAATGAATATAAAATTTTAGAGGGCAAAGGAAAGATCTCTAAAAAACAAGCCGAAGAAAAAGCTGGACAAGAGTATGAGAAATTCAACCGTACCCAAAAAATCGTGTCAGATTTTGATAAGCAAATCCAGAAACTGATGGCAGGTGATAAAGATGAGTAACTTAAAATTGACAGATGTGGAGTGGGGAGAATTTAAGATAGGGGATATTTTTGAAATAACTAGAGGAAAGCGTCACATTGAAAAGAATAGAAATAAAGGAAATATTCCATACTATTCAGCTAGTTCTGTGAATAACGGGGTAACAGATTTCATCTCTAATCCACTATTTACAATGAAAAATAAGATTGTAGTGACTACATTTTGTGATGCTTTTTATGCAATAAATACTTTTACAGCTAGTGATGAAATGACTATTTTAGATAATAAATATCTTAATAAGTATAATGGATTATTTATATCAAATAGTATAATGTCCAATAAATCTAAGTATGCATTTGGTAGAAAGGCATTTACTGAAAGAGTTAGAGAACAAATTATCTTACTTCCAATTGATTCTCAAGGTCAACTCAACTGGCAATTTATGGAAGACTACGTTAAACAGGAGCAGCAGCAACAAGCTCAGCAAGTCATTGACTATTATGAGCGTAAACTGGTTGAATTAGCTAGTGATGTGGTTGGATTGGAGAAAGTTGAGTATAAAACATTTCAGTTTACAGAAGTCTTTCAAGAAATCCAAAGAGGAAAGCGCCTAACAAGGGCTAACCAGACAGATGGACTTAAACCTTATATTTCCTCAACTGCTGAAAATAACGGTGTAGATGGCTTTATTGGAAATAATGCAGGAGTTAGGGAATTTGAAAATGTTCTAACACTTGCTAATAGTGGTAGTGTCGGTTCAACTTTTTATCAACAATTTGAGTTTGTAGCTAGTGATCATGTGACAGCTTTAAAATCAGAAAATGCAGATAAATATGCTTATTTATTTTTATCATCAGTCGTCAAACGCTTAGAAGAAAAATATTCTTTCAATAGGGAAATCAATGATACTCGTATAAAAAGAGAAAAAATCATTCTTCCTGCTGACAAAAATGGCAATCCTGATTTTCAATATATGTCAGACTTTGTGAAAAAATTAGAACTTGATAAAGTCCAAGAAGTGCTTGAATATATATATATATATATATATCAAACTGAAGACAATGATTAAAGAAAAAGTTTGTGAAATTTCTTGGAAAGATTTCTGGATTGAAGATATTTGTGACGTTAAATCTGGTGTTCGTCTGACAAAAGCTAATCAAGAAGTTGGGGAGCGCCCTTTTATTGGTGCCAGTGATAGCGACAACGGAGTGACGGCATTTGTATCCAATACGAATAAAAGTCTTGATGAAGATGTACTTGGTGTTAATTATAATGGCAGTGTTGTCGAAAATTTCTATCACCCTTACCAAGCTATTTTTTCAGATGATGTCAAACGCGTGAAATGGAAAGATGAGGCAAAGGGCAGTAAATACACCTATCTTTTCTTAAAGCAAATGATTTTATCTCAAAAAATCAAATATGCCTATGGTTATAAATTTAATGGTGAACGGATGAAACGCCAGAAGATTATGTTACCAGTTACTGAGGCTGGACTGCCAGATTATGACCATATGAAATCGTATATGCAGAAACAAGAGTTAGAGCAAATTTTTAATATTTTGAATTATTTAAAAAAGGAGAAAAAATAAATGTCAAAAGAACTTTCACCAAAATATAACCCAGCTGAGGTTGAGGCTGGGCGTTATCAAAAATGGTTAGATGAGGATGTTTTCAAGCCTTCTGGCGATAAGAAAGCTCATCCGTATTCTATCGTTATTCCACCACCAAACGTAACTGGTAAACTTCACCTTGGTCACGCTTGGGATACCACTTTGCAGGATATTATTATCCGTCAAAAACGTATGCAAGGTTTTGATACTTTATGGCTTCCTGGTATGGACCATGCAGGGATTGCAACACAAGCAAAAGTTGAAGCACGTCTTGCTGAAGATGGAATCTCACGTTACGACCTTGGTCGTGAATCTTTCTTGCAGAAAGTTTGGGAATGGAAAGATGAGTACGCATCAACAATCAAACAACAATGGGGTAAACTAGGTATTTCCGTAGATTATTCACGTGAACGTTTCACCCTTGATGAAGGATTGTCAAAAGCGGTTCGTAAAGTCTTTGTTGAACTTTATAAAAAAGGTTGGATTTATCGTGGTGAATTTATCATCAACTGGGATCCAAAAGCTCGTACAGCTCTTTCTGATATCGAAGTTATCCACAAAGATGTCGAAGGTGCTTTCTACCACATGAACTACATATTGGAAGATGGTTCACGTAGCCTTGAAGTTGCCACAACTCGTCCTGAAACAATGTTTGGTGACGTTGCCGTTGCGGTTAATCCAAATGATGACCGTTACAAAGATTTGATTGGCAAAAATGTTATCCTTCCAATCGTTAACAAAGCTATCCCAATCGTTGGTGATGAACACGCTGACCCAGAGTTTGGTACTGGTGTAGTTAAAATCACTCCAGCACATGATCCTAATGACTTCTTAGTTGGTCAGCGTCATAATTTGCCACAAATCAACGTCATGAATGATGACGGTACAATGAACGAACTTGCTGGTGAATTTGCTGGTATGGATCGCTTTGAAGCTCGCAAAGCTGTTGTTAAAAAATTGGAAGAAATCGGTGCGCTTGTTGAAATCGAAAAAATGGTTCACAGCGTTGGTCATTCAGAACGTACAGGTGTACCAGTTGAGCCACGTTTATCAACACAATGGTTCGTTAAAATGGATCAATTAGCTAAAAACGCTATTGCCAACCAAGATACTGATGACAAGGTGAAATTCTATCCACCACGTTTCAACGATACTTTCCTTCAATGGATGGAAAATGTTCACGACTGGGTTATTTCACGCCAGCTCTGGTGGGGACATCAAATCCCAGCATGGTACAACGCTGAAGGTGAAATGTATGTCGGTGAAGAAGCACCAGAAGGTGACGGATGGACTCAAGATGAAGATGTACTTGACACTTGGTTTAGCTCAGCACTATGGCCATTTTCAACAATGGGGTGGCCTGATATGGAAAGCGAAGACTTCAAACGTTACTTCCCAACATCTACATTGGTAACTGGTTATGACATCATCTTCTTCTGGGTATCACGTATGATTTTCCAATCATTGGAATTCACAGGACGCCGTCCATTTGAAAACGTGCTTATCCATGGTCTTATCCGTGACGAACAAGGACGTAAAATGTCTAAATCACTTGGTAATGGTATTGACCCAATGGATGTTATCGAGAAATACGGTGCTGATGCCCTTCGTTGGTTCTTATCAAACGGTTCTGCACCAGGTCAAGACGTTCGTTTCTCTTACGAAAAAATGGATGCTGCTTGGAACTTCATTAACAAAATCTGGAACATTTCTCGTTACATTTTGATGAACAATGAAGATCTTACGCTTGACCAAGCTAGCGCAAATGTTGACAAAGTTGTTGCTGGTACGGCTGGTAACGTAACTGACCGCTGGATTCTTCATAACTTGAATGAAACAATTGCCAAAGTTACTGAAAACTTTGATAAATTTGAATTTGGTGTGGCGGGTCACATCCTTTACAACTTCATCTGGGATGAATTTGCTGACTGGTACGTTGAATTGACAAAAGAAGTGCTTTATAGCGATAACGAAGACGAGAAAGTCATCACTCGTTCAACTCTTCTTTACACCCTTGATAAGATTCTTTGTTTACTTCACCCAATCATGCCATTTGTTACGGAAGAAATCTTTGAACAAATTTCTGAGGGTTCAATCGTAACAGCCAAATACCCAACAGTTAACCCAGCATTTGAAAATGAAGCTGCGCATAAAGGTGTTGAAAGCCTTAAAGACCTTATCCGTGCTGTCCGTAACGCACGTAGCGAGGTGAATGTTGCTCCAAGTAAACCAATCACACTTCTTGTGAAAACAAGTGATAAAGAATTGGAAGACTTCTTTAACAGCAATGTGAACTATATCAAGCGCTTCACAAATCCTGAAAAACTAGAAATGTCTTCTGACATTGAAGCGCCAGAATTGGCAATGTCTAGCGTTATCACAGGCGCTGAAATCTTCTTGCCACTTGCTGACCTTCTTAATGTCGAAGAAGAATTGGCACGTCTTGACAAAGAACTTGCTAAATGGCAAAAAGAATTGGACATGGTGGCACGTAAACTCAGCAACGAAAAATTCGTCGCTAATGCGAATCCAGAAGTTGTTCAAAAAGAACGCAACAAACAAGTTGACTACCAAGCCAAATACGATGCAACAGTCGCTCGTATTGCTGAGATGGAAATGTTAGTTAAATAATCTATAAAACCCAGTTATTGACTGGGTTTTATAGATTATTTTGACTATTTTTGGATATGCTTTAAATGTTTTTCATGAATTTGCCCTTTTAGATAAGATTTCTTTGTCGTTTTTGTGTTAAAATAGTAAGGAGAGTTTTTGGAAAGAGGTAAAAAATCCTTAGAAATGAGATGGGAACGTAAATGATTAAACGACAACATAAAAAGAAGATTAAGCGTATTGCTAATCTTCCTTTTCGCTTGAACGCTCTATTTTTTGCAGTAGCGCTTTTGTTTTCTATTTTACTTTTTCGTCTAGTCCAGATGCAGCTAGTGAATCATGAATTTTATCAAAAGAAGTTAACTGCCTCAACAACCTATACTGTTAAGACAGCTAATCAGCGAGGACAAATCTATGATGCCAATGGCACATCCCTTGTTAGCAATGTCGAAAAAAATGTTGTAACCTTTACTCGTAGCAATACTATGACTACTCAATACATTAGAGAGCTAGCACAAAAGTTACCTAATTATGTGACCCTTGGGGGAGGAACTGTTAGTACACGTGATAAAAAAGACTATTATTTAGCAGATACAGAGACCTATCAAAAGGTTGTTGACGCTCTGCCAAGGTCTAAAAAAGTGGATTATTTTGGAAATTCTCTCGCTCAGTCAACGATTTATAAGAATGCTGTCGCTAGTGTTCCTGACTCTGCTATTGATTATTCTGACGAAGAGTTACGTGTAGTATATGCTTTTACTGAGATGAATGCAGCGCAGACCTTTGCTACAGTTAATATCACGACAGAAGATTTGACACAGGATCAGATTGATGCGATTAGCGCTGCTAAATCATCTCTAAAAGGATTAGCTATTTCTAAGACTTGGGATCGTGATGTAGCGAATACGAGTCTAGCGAGTCTAGTGGGTAGTATCTCATCTGAAAAAACTGGTTTACCAAAAGAGGAAGCTAAAAATTACATCAAAAAAGGTTATTCGCTTAATGACCGTGTGGGAACGTCTTATCTCGAAAAGGCTTATGAGAGCGATTTGCAAGGTGAACATACAGTCAGAACAGTAGTGGTTGATCGCAATAATAAAATTGTCAGTGATAGAGTGACGAAAAAAGGTTCGGTAGGAAATTCACTCAAATTAACCATTAATCTTGATTTTCAAAATAAAGTCCAATCCATTTTGCAACAGTACTACAATGTTGATATTTCAAACGGTGAGGCGGTTAATTCAGATGGTATCTACGCAGTAGCTATTGAACCATCAACAGGGAAAGTGCTTGCTATGGCTGGACTCAAGCACGAAACTGGATCAAGCGCTACTACAGAGGATATATTAGGTAATATCAACAATGTCTTTACTCCAGGTTCTGTTGTGAAAGGAGCGACTCTTAGCGCTGGTTGGCAAAATAATGTTCTCTCAGGAAATGAAGTTCTTTATGACCAAGAAATCTCAGGTATTAAATCTTGGTTTACTTCAGGTAAAATGCCAATTACTGCAGTGCAGGCGCTCGAATACTCTTCAAATACTTATATGGTGCAGATAGCACTCAAACTCATGGGGCAAAGCTACACAGCAGGGGTTCCGTTATCTGATGATGGCTATACAGATGCTATGAGTAAACTACGTGCCACTTATGCAGAGTATGGACTTGGAACGACGACTGGACTTGATTTGCCAGAAGCGCAAGGCTATATTCCGTCTGACTTTACAGTCAGTGATACTTTGTTTGAATCTTTCGGACAATACGACTCTTACAGTCCTATTCAGTTAGCGCAGTATGTTGCTACAGTCGCTAATGGAGGCAATCGAGTATCAACACATGTTGTTGAGGGTATTTATAATCAGAAAGATGGCGCCCTTGGTGATAAAATAAAAGATATCACAGGCTCAATACTCAATACTGTGACACTTCCTGATGATGATATGGCATTGATTCAAGAAGGTTTCTACAATGTAGTCAATAGCAATTCCGCCTATGCTACAGGTAGTCAGATGAGAAGTAGTGTTACCACTATCAGCGGAAAGACTGGTACTGCTGAAACCTATACTAAAAATGTAAATGGAATAACAGTTAAAACTGTCAATCTTAATGCAGTAGCTTACGATGCCAATAAGACTATCGCTGTTGCGATTATGTATCCGCATGCAGCTTCATCAAACACTTATATTCATCAACAAATTGCGCGTGATATTATTAACCAATATGTCTCTAGCAATAACTAATCAAAAAGGAGGGCAATGTGCTTTATCCAACACCTATTTCTAAACTCATCGATAGTTTTTCAAAATTGCCAGGTATTGGTATAAAAACTGCTACACGACTCGCTTTTTACACGATTGGCATGAGCGATGAGGATGTTAATACGTTTGCGAAAAATCTCTTATCTGCTAAACGTGAGCTAACTTACTGCTCCGTTTGTGGAAATCTAACAGATGATAATCCTTGTGGTATCTGTACGGATGAGACTAGAGATGTATCAACGATTTTAGTCGTAGAAGATAGCAAGGATGTGACAGCCATGGAAAAAATTCAAGAGTATCATGGTCTTTATCATGTCTTGCAAGGTCTCATCTCACCGATGAATGGTGTGGGGCCTGATGACATCAATCTTAAGTCTCTGATTACACGATTGATGGATAGTGAGGTGTCGGAAGTAATTATTGCGACCAATGCTACTGCAGATGGAGAAGCGACAGCTATGTATATCTCACGTGTCCTCAAACCCGCTGGTATCAAAGTGACACGACTGGCAAGAGGACTTGCTGTTGGATCTGATATTGAGTACGCAGACGAAGTAACCCTACTACGTGCCATCGAAAATCGTACAGAACTTTAAAAAGAATGATTATTTTTAAAAATGATCGCGAATAAACAAGTGGAGGTAATAAAATGGCAGAATTTACATTTGAAATCGTTGAAAAATTATTAGTTCTTTCAGAAAACAATAAAGGCTGGACAAAGGAGTTGAATCGTGTCAGCTTTAATGGTGCAGAACCCAAGTTTGATATTCGCACGTGGAGTCCTGATCATAGCAAGATGGGAAAGGGTATTACACTTACTAATGAGGAATTTCAAGTTATTCTTGATGCTTTTCGTGGTTAAGAAAAAGTATCCTGCTAGATCTAGCAGGATACTTTTAGCGTCTGAATATTTTTGAGAGTTTGTTGAAGTTTTATGATTTTTTTAGTTAGCTTATCTTGGCCAGCTATTAGATGTTCAAAGTAGGTCTTAAAATGAGGTATTGCCACCGTAAATTCTGATTGTCAAAACTCTCATAGAAGTATTCGTAATAAGATAACAGAGTGATAGAAAATCGTCTAATAGTATCGTGTTTTCTTGACCGATTGCATAAATGATTTGTAAGAGACGGTGTTGTAAAAAGTCTCAAAAACTTTTTTTCGATAATCTCAAGAGAGGTTATTAATGGCTATTTCTTCTTTGTTTGCGAATATTGTAAGCCAAGTTTGAAAGTTTGTAAAGGAATGGATTGACTGGAATGTTAAATTCTCCAATGAATTCTTCAATAGTTGGGTTGAAGTTTGATTTAAATTTAGTTAAACCGTCATCAAGTGTTCCTTCAACTCCCCCCATATTTGCCCAAATAATATCGTCAGCGTAAGCATCTTCGAATACTTTTGGATAAAGGGAATATTGTGGGTAAAATTTCTTGAATTCATCATTCATACCAGCATAAAGCATTTCCATGACATTACCAAATGACACAGATAAGATACCTGCAATGATGAGTTCATCTGGGTATTTTTCAACAAATTCTTCAAACTCAGTGATATATTTTGTAACAGAATTTTTTTGTTGTGTTAACTTAGTCAAACGTTTTTTCTGATGTTCAGCGGTTTCAGACAAATCTTTTTCGATTTGAGCGAGTTGCTCTTTGTATTCAGTTAAGCGTTTTGGCAAATTAACTTTGGCAAGGTGTAGGTAAGCATCGTCACCGTAAGTTTCCATCATTTTGCGGAAATAATCTTCGTTACGAAGGGCAACGCCTTTACGGTTTTCAGTAAGAGCGACAACATCAGCGAAAGCTTTAACGTCATCAATTGTACCACGGCTAGTGATGACACCACGATGAATAGCATCTTTCATCAAACGTTTTGTGTGTTTAGGGAAAGTTGCTGTCATGTCTTCTTGAGTATAGACATTTGCTTGAAAACGAGGTTGGATACTTTCAGCAATTGTTGTTGTGCGTCCAGTCCATTTACAACCCGCTGCTTTCAGATTATCAACAGCAGTAAGTGTGTCTTTATTTTCATCAACTTCTTCACCGATTTTGTATTGTTTAAACAGTAAAGCAGGGTCCATTTTGATGAAGAGGGAGCGTTTTGTTTTACCGTACTTCTTAAGTGAGCTGATAACAAAGGCAACAAGTTCTTTGTCACTGTAGTCCATGATTGGTCCACGAGGGATATAAAGCATGGTAAAGCCAAGTGGTAAAGCTTTGATAAGGATAGAAGCAGAAGCAACTAAGATATCATCTTTGTAGAAACCAATGCGTTCGTTATCCCAATTATCTTTAATTTTTGCCCAATTTGATGATTGTAAAAGGTTTGTTTGGTTACTTGATTTTGCAAAATTATCGTGTTCTTCTGCAGAAATACCGATTTTATAGCTATACATTATTTTAAGACCCACTTTCTAAGGGCGTATGCAACGCCACTTTCTTCATTTGATTTTGTGATGTATTTGGCTATTTTCTTTAACTCAGAGTTACCATTTTCCATGACAACAGGATTTCCTACAACCTCGAGCATAGCACGATCATTTTCCTCATCGCCAATAGCCATGGTTTGTGCTTTTTCCAAGTTCATTTTTTTAGCGAGATGCAAGAGAGCGTTGCCTTTGCTGACTGTTTTAGGGAGAAGTTCTAGATAAAATGGTGTCGATTTGACGATATTGAAACGATCGTAGTACTGTTCTGGGATTTTTGCAATAGCAGCATCTAAGACGTCAGGCTCATCAATGAACATCATCTTAATAATAGATTTATCTATCATTTCTTCAGGTGTACGATAAAAGATTGGCATATGAACAAGATTAGACTCATGAACTGTGTATTTTCCAATATTACGGTTAGCAGTATAGATGCCTTTTTTTGTGATGGCATGCATATGCACTCCTAGCTTTCGGCTCAGAAATTCTAAATCAAGATAGTCGTCATAACTTAATGTCTCAGAGACAATAGTGTTACCGTTTACTGTATCTTGAACTAATCCTCCGTTGAAAGTGATCACATAGTCACCGTGTTCTTTGAGATTAAGTTCTTTAAGAAGATTCTCAACCCCTGCTATAGGACGTCCTGTTGCAATGACAACTTTAACTCCTTGTTTTTTAGCTTTCTGAACAGCAGCAAAAACCTCAGGAGTGATTTCTTTTTTATTATTTAATAAGGTTCCATCGATATCAACAGCTACAAGTTTGATAGACATAAATGTTTTCTCCTTCTTGTTATTTCGAAAAACTCAACTACTATGTTACTAAAAAAAAGTGACTTTGTCATGATATGCTAGCTAATCTGCTAGAAAATGGTCGTTTTCGAGATACGCTCCAAATTTCTTTTTGATGTCGGAGAACAAGTCATCCTGTATGAGCATTTCTTTTGGAAAATAAAATCTACAATCACCATAAGTTTCTCCAGAGATTGCACGTACTATAGGAGAGAGGGTTGATAGTTCTGCGAGACTGCCATTTTTTTGTAAAATTTCAATTTGGGTTCTAGGTTCTTTCTTCTCAGGGCGATAAATATCATAAGGTAAGTCAAAATTAATATGGATACCAGTGTAGTAGCGCGAATCAAAACCTACTTGAGCAACAAGATTCCTAAGAATATCAAGTTTATGCACATCGCCTTTATCAAAGGTCACAGACTTAAAAACATTACGATTGATGAAACGACTAGCAAGATCCGATAAGATAATATCACTGGAATGCATCCAAGACTGAAAGTAAGTGTTCATCACACCATCATCAAGAGCTAAGTAATCTACCAAGGTCTGTTCTTTTTTGAAAAAAGGTAACAAATGAGGCGATGTTTGTTCAAAAAAAGTAGGGTCATCTTGATAGAGCTCTTTGGCACGCTTTAGTAGTTGCTGTAAGAGTAACTCCATCGCTCGGCTAGCTGGGTGAAAATAAACCTGCATATACATCTGAAATCGACTTATGATATAATCCTCAACCGCATGCATGCCATTTTTTGCAAATGCAATGCCATTTTCGATAGGGCGAATAACTCGTAAAATGCGAGTTAAATCAAACTGACCGTAGTGAGCAGCGGTATAGTAGGAATCTCGCAAGAGATAATCCATACGGTCACAGTCAATCTGGCTTGAGATGAGCTCAACTACCTGTTTATTGGGATAAGTATGGTTAATGACGCTAGCCACCTTATCTGGGAAATCAGGTGCTACTTGACGTAAGATAGCATTTATTTGCGTTTTTGGGCTAATGATGATTTCCTGTGTGTAGCTCTCGTGGTCAGTCTCAAAGAGACGCTCAAAGGTGTGCGAGTAAGCACCGTGCCCAACATCGTGTAAAAGTGCAGCCACCATGACAAGAAGACTTTCATCGGCATTCCAGATATCTTTATAATCTTGCTCAAAAATAGAGACGACCTGTCTTGCAATCTCGTAGACACCAAGAGAGTGTGAAAAACGGCTATGCTCTGCTCCGTGAAAAGTGAAAGCAGTTGTTGGTACTTGCTTGATGCGGCGCAGACGCTGAAATTCACTTGTATTGATGAGGTCATAGATGACCTTGTGATTAATGTGTATATAGTTGTGAATAGGATCACGAAATACTTTTTCATTCATAGTTTTATTATATCAAAAATTGCAACTTTCTTCAGAAATTGTTACAATTGAGAAAATAGAAGGGATAGTGAACATATGCAATTAACACTGAATAATGAAATTAACCTTGGTGATCAGACAGAGCTTATTCGTGAAGTGCATACCTGTGATGTTATCCAAAAGGGTGGTTTTTATTATCTGGTTTATCACAATGAGGAAAATGAAAAAGTTGTTATGAAATATAATCATGAGATGATGATAATGACACGCTTCTCAACACCTAAATCTGTCATGCGTTTTCATCATAAGGAGATGGCTGTTGGCATGATTCCGACACCTATGGGGGTTCAGCACTTGACTACAAAAACAAAGTATTATCATTTGGATGTGACAAAACAGACACTTGCTATTCATTATACACTCACACAAGAAAGTGGTACCAAATTTGCTTCGTATCGGTTAGTTATTTCTTGGGTTTAGATTTAAAAAAAGAAGAATCTGTGTTCTTGTTTGTTGTACGAAATTTTGCTATAATAGAAACCATATCAAGGGAGTAGCAGACGGTTCTGGGATATGGGTTGGCTAGATACCGTGGCATAGTCGTCATTACGAAAGAAATTTCCGGCTATGTCTTAAACAGCGAGACTTGTTTTTTAGAAAACAGGTCTCTTTTTTGTAGCCCTGTGGAAAATATCAATGGAGGAATGAATTTTTGTCAAAAAAACAAAATAAAGCAAACTTTTATGCTAAAAGCCAAGAAGATGTATTGAAGAGTGTCGATGCAAACAAAGAGGGTCTTACTTCAGCAGAAGTCCAATCACGTCTTCAACTATATGGGCGTAATGAGCTTGAAGAGGGAGAAAAACGCTCTATTGTAGCAAAATTTTTAGATCAGTTTAAAGATTTAATGATTATCATCTTACTAGTGGCAGCTGTTTTATCTATCATTACCTCAGGTGGTGAGGGGATAACAGATGCAGTTATTATTTTGATGGTTGTTATTTTAAATGCTGCTTTTGGTGTTTATCAAGAAGGACAAGCAGAAGCAGCTGTTGAGGCACTCAAAAACATGTCTAGCCCCTTAGCTCGTGTGCGTCGTGATGGTCATGTGGTAGAGGTTGATTCTAAAGATTTAGTACTAGGTGATATTGTATTATTAGAGGCTGGAGACGTTGTACCAGCTGATATACGCCTTTTAGAGGCTTCTTCACTAAAAATTGAAGAAGCTGCTTTGACTGGTGAGTCTGTTCCTGTTGAGAAAGATGCGGACGCAGATGTTGCTTTAGATGCTGGAATCGGTGATCGTCTCAATATGGTCTATCAAAACTCAAATGTTACCTACGGACGAGGAGTTGGGGTCGTTACCAATACGGGTATGTATACTGAGGTTGGGCATATTGCTGGTATGCTAGCAAGTGCTGATGAGACAGATACCCCTCTTAAACAAAGTCTCAACCAGCTCTCAAAAGTTCTCACTTATGTGATTATCGTCATTGCCATTATTACTTTTGTTGTTGGTGTCTTTTTACGTGGCGAAGCTCCTCTATCTGGTCTGATGACAGCTGTTGCTCTTGCAGTTGCGGCTATTCCAGAGGGACTTCCTGCTATCGTGACAGTTGTTCTTTCATTGGGAACAAAGACTCTTGCAAAACGCAATGCTATTGTTCGCAAGTTGCCAGCTGTTGAGACGCTTGGCTCAACAGAGATTATCGCATCGGATAAGACGGGTACACTGACCATGAACCAGATGACGGTGGAAAAAGTCTTTTATGATGGTGTTTTGCATGAGGCGACTGCAACTATTCCTTTAGGTCTTGATTTGCCACTCTTGAAATCTGTTATTTTGGCAAATGATACCAAAATTGATAAAGAAGGTAATCTTATCGGAGATCCAACAGAAACTGCTTTTTTCCAATTTGCTTTAGATAAAGGTTATGATGTCGAAGCTTATTTGAAAGCTTATCCTAGGATTGCAGAGGTACCATTTGATTCTGAGCGTAAGCTTATGTCAACTATTCACCAATTGCCAAATGGGCAATATCTGGTTGCTGTCAAAGGTGCCCCAGATCAGCTTTTAAAACGTTGTGTAACACGTGATGATGCTGGTAACATAACAGCTATTACATCACAAGTCACATCTCTCATCGCAGAAAATAACTCTATGATGGCGCACCAAGCTCTTCGTGTTTTGGCGGGAGCGTACAAGATTATAGATAACCTGCCAGAAAATATTTCTTCTGAGACAGTGGAGACGGATCTTATCTTTGCAGGACTTGTAGGTATGATTGATCCTGAGAGACCAGAAGCTGCTCAAGCTGTATCTGTGGCAAAAGAAGCAGGTATTCGACCGATCATGATTACAGGGGATCACCAAGATACAGCGCAAGCTATTGCCAAACGCCTTGGTATCATTGAAGATGATGGCCAAGACCATGTCTTTACTGGTGCTGAACTTAATGAGTTTTCTGATGAAGAATTTCAAAAAGTTTTCAAACAATATTCAGTCTATGCGCGTGTGTCGCCAGAGCATAAAGTGCGTATCGTAAAAGCTTGGCAAAATGAAGGTAAGATTGTCGCTATGACTGGTGATGGTGTTAATGATGCGCCTTCACTCAAGACAGCTGATATTGGTATTGGCATGGGAATTACAGGTACAGAAGTATCTAAAGGTGCTTCTGATATGGTTCTTGCTGATGATAACTTTGCTACAATTATTGTTGCAGTTGAGGAAGGACGTAAAGTTTTTTCAAACATTCAAAAATCTATTCAATACCTTCTCTCAGCTAATATGGCAGAAGTCTTTACAATTTTCTTTGCGACATTATTTGGTTGGGATGTACTTCAGCCAGTGCATCTTCTGTGGATTAATCTTGTGACCGATACACTGCCTGCCATTGCTCTTGGGGTAGAACCAGCTGAACCTGGTGTCATGGGTCACAAACCTCGTGGTCGTAAATCTAATTTCTTTTCAGGAGGTGTTATGGGAGCTATCATTTATCAAGGTATCTTCCAGACTCTTCTAGTACTTGGTGTTTACGGTTGGGCATTGCTCTTTCCAGAACATGCTGGTAATAGCCGTGCTATTCATGAGGATGCTTTGACCATGGCTTATGCGACGCTTGGATTGATTCAGCTTATCCATGCCTTTAATGTCAAATCTGTTTATCAGTCTATCTTGACAGTTGGACCTTTTAGGAACAAGCTCTTTAATTGGTCGATTCCTTTAGCCTTTGTCCTTTTGATGATAACTATTGCTATTCCAGGGTTTAACGCATTTTTCCATGTGTCACAACTCTCTTTGACTCAATGGGGAGCTGTAATCATTGGAAGTCTGCTCATGATTGTCCTTGTTGAAATGGTCAAAGCCTTTCAGCGTGTATCTGGGCAAGATAAAAAAGCGATTTGATGTATGAAAGAAGCTAAGTTTATTTAGCTTCTTTTTTATAGTGGTTCTATTTTATTAGAATTGTATAGATAATTTAGAAAGAAAAGGTTATAATATAAGAATATCATTTTTATAAAAGGAGGAAATCATGGCAAATTCACAGCCAAAAAAGATTTCTCGTGAACGCAAAAAAGCGCTCTTAAAACGGTTGAAAGAGCAAGTTTCAATCAAGAAGAGCTTGATTTATAGATCGGCGATATTATCTTGGATACAGTTTCTCATGCGAGTGGCAAGTTTTGCTCTCATCGCCTATTATATAGCGATAGGTTTTAAAAGAGGCTTCGAACAGCTCAACTGGACTTTATTTGTACTGATTATTTTAGGACTTAATCTCACAGGTTTTCTGGTGGCAAGCCTAGCCAAAAAGTTTCAAGGAATCGTCTCTCAGTACGCTAGAAATCAGCTAAAGATGCAGTTTTTTGAGGCTTTTCAAACAAAAGCTGCTCAGTTTGAGGATAGTGCGACTGCTGCTGATGTATTGACAGTTGCTTCTCAAGGAATTGATAGTCTCGATACTTATTATGGACATTACCTTAATTTGTCCTTTCGGACTTATTTCAATTGTGCAACGATTTTGATTTTGATTACTTTCCTCTATCCTTTGGGTGGTGTCATTTTTCTCCTTTGTTTGCCTCTGATTCCTATCTCTATTGTACTGATGCAAAAGCGCTCGCGTCATATTATGGATCGTTATTGGGGATCTTATATGGACGTGGGCAATCGCTTTATGGATAATCTATCAGGTCTTAACACTCTCTATACTTATCAGGCAGATGACAAATATGCCAAGGATTTCGCTATGCAAGCAGAAGAATTTAGACAGGCCACCATGCTTCTTTTGCGTTTTCAGTTACAGTCTGTGGGCTATATGGATGCAGTCATGTATCTAGGTGTTGGATTGGCCGGTTTTGTAGCAGTTATGCAGTTGCTAGCAGGACATATCAGTCTTTTTACCATGATTTTCTTTATTCTCATTGCAACGGAATTTTTTGCACCCATTCGTGAGATGGGTTACGGTATGCATTTGGTCATGATGAATACTAAGATGGCAGATCGCATTTTTAGTTTTTTGGATGGTGTCAAAAAGAGCACAGAAAATAAGAATGGGTCTTTATCTTCCTTTTCTGATTTGAAGGTAAAAAATGTATCTTTTGGTTATACAAGGGATAAGCAAGTGTTATCAAGACTTGATTTTACCTTAGAAAAAGGACAGGTATTAGCAGTTGCGGGAGCATCTGGACAAGGAAAGACCACTCTCTCTGCTTTACTGACAGGCAGTTTGATAGCAAGTAGTGGCGATATTTTTTTTGGTGAGGTTTCTATTTCAAGCTTAGATAAACAAAGTATCGCCAAGGAGGTGGTTTATGTATCAAGTGAGAGCTATCTCTTTAACAAAACTATCTATGATAATCTGGTAATGGCAAGACCTATGACAAAAGAAGAAGTTTTGTCATGGGCAGACACACATGGTGTTTTACAGTTTATTCATGAGTTGCCAGAGGGGTTAGATACACCAGTCGGTGAAAATGGACGCAATCTTTCGAATGGACAACGTCAGCAAATTCTCTGTGCGCGTGGTGTTTTAGCAAAACGTAGTCTCTACATTTTTGATGAAATGACTTCAAGTGTAGATAGAGATAACGAGCGTGCCATCTCTGAACTCATTCATCTTATATCAAAAGAAGCTATGGTTATCATCATTACGCATAAGATGGCGCAGGTTATGGTGGAACCTTATGTGCTTTATTTGGACAATACGGGTGCGCATTTTGACAGTCCACAAGCCTTGTACGAGAAGGTAGAGAGTTTTAGAAATTTGGTGGACACTCAAGCTAATTTAGAAAGGGTAGTTTTTCATGAAAACAAAGTCAACTAAACAGTTACTTCTGCGACTTTTGTCTGTTATGAAACATCGTTTACCAGCTATTGGTTTAGCGATTGCTTTTGCTGTCATGGGATTTGTCATGACAGTGGCTATTCCTGTGTTATTGGTCAGATTGACTTTTGTAGCGTTAGCTGGTGAGTCCCCACGATTGATAAGTCTGGGTGTTCTCCTTCTCTTTGCACTTTTACGTGGGATTTTTCGCTACGGTGAGCATTATTTTGGACATTGGGTGGCTTTTCATACGTTGGCGGATTTTAGAAATATGGTTTTTGATAAATTACGTCGTTTAGCACCTAGCAAGTTAGATCGAACCGATAGTGGTCAATTGATTAAATTAATCGGAGAAGATATAGAAGCGTTAGAAGTATTCTTCGCTCATACTTTAGCACCTATTGGTACAGCCATCATTACTACTTTTGTCATGATATTTTATTTAGGACGGTATTCATTGGTTAATGCTGGGGTAGCTGTTATCACCTATTTTTTCCTTGCAGTGATTTTACCGATATTCTTTGCTAAAGTATTAACACCAAAGCTTGCTGAGCAAAGTCAAGTCAGAAAGGCCTATACGAGTAACTTTTTAGAAAGTCTGCGTGGCGGATCAGACTTGGCACAATACCAAAAAACAGCAGACACTTTTCAGCATTTGCAGACAGAAAGTCAGCGAGTCAATAAATTAGAATGTGAGGTGGCACAAGCCAACTTCATGCAACAAGCTTGGACGTTTTTAGTCGTTGGCTTATCTATTTTAGTGGTAACTATAGTCAGTCTGACAAGTGTGCAAAACAAGAATATAGAGTTGCCAAATGCTGTTGTTATGATTACTGCTTTTTCAGCCTCCTTTGCACCATTTTTGGAGCTTAGTCGTCTGCCGCTTGGCTTTAAACGTGCCATGAATGCAGGACAGCGTGTTTTTGAACTTTTGGAAGAGATTGAACCGTCTGCAAAAGGTTCTGTGCTACAAGAAAAAGTCACTCCCATTGCTTTGCATGAGATTAGCTTTGCTTATGATAATCGCAGTCAGCGAGTGTTGAACAGAGTATCAGTCAATTTTGATCAGCCAGTTATTATTGGTATCGTTGGAACATCTGGAGCTGGGAAATCTACACTTGTCAAGCTTATCATGCGTTGGTATGATGTGACGTCTGGTAAGATTGAATTGTCAGGAATTGGAATCAATCAGCTAGATAGGCAGAGCTTACAAGCGCATTTTGCTTACGTACCACAGACTGCTCAGATTTTCAATCAGACGATTAGGGAAAATCTGGTTTTATCAAATTCAAACATCACGGATGAAGCGATTTGGCAAGTGGCAGATAAATGCGACATGACTAGACGATTGCAGGAGGCGGAGTCTGGATTAGATACCGTCATCAGTCCTAGCCAGTTTTCAGCTGGAGAACGCCAGCGTTTGGAGCTGATGCGTGCTCTGCTTAAACAAACAGAAATCTATATCTTTGATGAGCCAACCAGTAATCTGGATGCTCTTAGCGAAGCTGCTTTTATTCACATTATAAAGACTTACTTCACAGGCACTGTCTTTCTTATCAGCCACCGTTCTTCAACGGTTGCTTCAGCTGATCTCATCTATGAAGTGAAGGAAGGTCAACTTTTAAGAAAACACTAAAGTGAGGTTCCTATGAAACAACTTACAATTAAAGATATCATTTTAACAGGTGCCCTGTCTGCTCTCTACTTTATTGGTGTGGGATTGGGGACACTTTTAGCCGTTCTAATATTTCATTCAGCAAATATGGCTGAAGCACCAGCGATTGCAGCGCTACTGTGCGGTGTCGTCTATATGCTTCTGATTGCCAAGGTTCAAAAGTTTGGTGCAGTATCTCTTATGGGTGCTATTATGGCTGTCTTTTTCTTCTTGTCTGGACACTTCATCTTGTCTTTTTTTCCAAGTTTGATTTGTGGTTTTTTAGCAGATAGTTTGGCAAAGTATGGAAACTACAAAAACCATCGGTATAATCTCTTGTCTTACGTCCTTTTTTCCTTTGGAAATCTAGGTCCTATATTTCTGATGTGGTTTATGCGTGATGCTTATATCCAAAAACTCTTAGAGCGTGGCAAGGATATGGCTTACGTTCAAAAAATTATGGTAGATTTCACTGTGGGTAATGTTCTCTATCTGGCAAGTTTTATCGTGTTCTGTGCTTTGGTAGGAGGTTGGTCAGGTCAACGACTTATTGCTAAACATTTTGCAGAAAGGGTGGACAATGGCGCTTGATGTCAGAACAAAAATCATTTGTCTGCTATTTTGCAACTTGCTCTTTCTCTACAATGTTACAGGGATTTTAGAATATCTTCTTTTTACAAGTCTTTTGTTTTTACAAATCAGCTATGGACAGTGGAGGAAAGCATTGGCTTATTTTCTCTTTTTTCTATTAAGTATAGCTTATGTAGATTTTGGCAATACCTCTTTATTGGATAGTCTGGCTCTTCTTTTGGTGGGAACAAGACGACTTCTCCCTAGTTTTATGGCTGGTGGTCTTATTTTTAGTACAACAACCAGTTACGATTTAGTGCATGCTCTTAGAAAATGGTACTTACCAGAAAGTTTACTCTTGACCTTAGCGGTTTGTCTGCGCTTTTTGCCGATGATTTGGAAAACGAGTCGTCAACTACATCGCAATTTACATCTCCGAAGTTGTTTTACAAGCTCTTGGGACTATCTGCGCCATCCCCACCGTTATGTCAGTTACCTCATCGTTCCTTTGCTTTTTGCGCTCTTACGACAAGTGGAAGATTTAACTATTGCTATTATGACAAAAGGTTTGGTGCTTTCTAAAAGACCAAGCTCTGCTTATCCTAAATGTTTTTCTGTTATAGATTGGAGTTTTTGCCTATGTTACCTGATGAGCAGTCTTTGGATTGTCCTCAAATTTCATTAAAAAATGTCAGTCTCACCTATCAAGGAGCAAAAAATCCTGCCTTTCAAGTGGCAGATATTAGCATTTCATCAGGCGAATGTGTGCTAGTTACAGGACGATCTGGAGCTGGTAAATCAACTTTTTTGCATCTTTTAAGTGGACTTTTACCAGATGAAGAGAGCCAGTTGTTTGGTACTATCAGAGTAGGTCGTTGTCGGGCTGGAAAAGAAACATCAAAAGAATTTGCTCATCAGGTGGCAAGCACTTTTCAAGAACCTATTCGTCAGTTTTTTCACCAAAAAGTAAAACATGAGTTGGCTTTTCCAGCAGAAAATCAAGGTTTAGCGACTACTCTTATCCAAAAACGTCTGGCAGAAGTAGCTGATTGTTTTGAACTCACTCATTTACTTGAACGTGATTGCTTGACACTTTCTGGAGGTGAACAGCAACGTTTAGCGATGGCAGTGGCAGTCATGCAGGATACCCCCATTATTATCTTGGACGAGCCAACCAGTCACTTGGATGCTGCTAGTATTACTCAATTACGCTCACAAATCATTCAATTGAAAAAAAGGGGAAAGACACTTCTTATTGCAGAGCACATGCTAGCGTATCTGCTAGATTTAGCAGATCGTGTGCTTTATATTGATAGCGGTCATTTGCGCTATGATTGGCTACCTAGTCAAGTGCTGTCCTTATCATCTGACAAGAGAAAGCAACTTGGCTTGCGTCAGCTAGATTTATCCACTTGTCAAACGCTTCTTGAACATAAAATTCAAGAGACATCGCCTAATTATTCGTCGGGACTAAGTATTGAAAATATTTCTCTTTTTTCAGATAGTCAATGTCTCTTATCTCATTTGTCAGTTGCTTGTGGTGAGATTGTAGGTTTGGTGGGTTCTAATGGACGAGGAAAATCAACATTAGCACAGATACTAGCGGGGACTATAAAGCCCAAACAAGGACGCATTTTTTGGCAAAGTAAAGTCACTAAGTCAAAAGAGAGATTAAAACTTGTTAGTTTAGTTCTACAAGATGTGCGTTTGCAACTCTTTACTGCTAATGTAGCAGAGGAGTTACGCTTGGGAGGGGCTAAAAAAGAGATACCCATTGATTTACTGTCTCATCTAGGTTTAGTTGATTTGCTTAAACGTCATCCACAGAAGCTTTCAGGAGGTGAGCAACAACGTCTTATGATTGCTGCTAGCCTTTTGTCTGAAAAACCAATATTTATTTTTGATGAGCCAACGAGTAACTTAGACGGAGCACAACTTCAAGCCTTTATGACACAAGTGATTCAGCTCAAACAAGAGGGCAAAGCTATTCTCATTATCAGCCATGATGTGGAGTTGCTGGCAAGTATTTGTGATTGGATATATCGGTTATAATAGGTTAAAACCACTCTTTTTGTTGAGTGGTTTTTGAAATGTTTACAAAAACTAAAAAGAGAGAGTGCTTTATGACAAATGGAAGATTATTGCAAGGATGAGTGGTATTTAAAAGTTGCTGGCAAGTACAGGATATGATTACTAAGGGAATTTCTTGTTTTGCTGGTCTATTTATCACTAAAACATGGACATCTCCAGCCTACAAAGCAACGAGTAATTATGATGTGGGCTATATATAGTATGTAATTTGTTTGCCTTAGGGGGCTATTCTTACCAATATAATTTTAAAAATGACGATATAAAATTGATAGCAATATTAAAAGAAAATGGCATTTTAGCTATTTCTTGTAAAAGTGGCTAGAAAGGAGTGCACTTGAGTGTTGATAAAATCCTTTGAGATGAAAGGTTGATAGATAAGGAAAATGATAATCGTAACTATACGATGTATGCTGAACTTTATCTTAAACACCTAGCAGAAGTTGTTCAAAATGCGTGATTGGGCGCATGGATACAACGATGTAGTAGATGTTGAACGCTGTCAATCACATTGCTTCTTTTTTAGGAATCATCATTATAATTTTTTGAAGCTAGGTTTGAAAAGGCGTGTTATAACTGACGTTTGATTTTTGACGAAACATCAGTCAAACATCATTCGGATAAATCTGCTAGTGTTTGGAGTTAGAAAAATTGACAGGAGCAAATGATCGAATCAGCTTCTACTGAATAAATGATACCACAAACACGATTAATATCTTTACTAGTCATATTTATATTAAAAAATAAAGACTTATCAAAATTTACAGAATATATTGACATCTAAAAAATGATGGTGCTATAATAACGATGTATTCGGATACATTGTTATTAAAATTGGAGGCTTTAATCATGGAAATACTATTAAAATTACCTAAAAAGAAAAAGAGATACTCATCAATGGCCCGTTCTACTAAGTGTCCACCTAGGGAGGAGTAGGATTGTCAACAAACAAATGAAAAGTGGGTCTGTTTTTGGCTCACTTTTTATTTTAGAAAGAGGTAATAATATGTTTTATTATGAGAATAACAATCTCATCTCTTTTGAGATACCACAATGTGAAAATCTAAAAGATGAATTTTTTAGATACTTTATATTTGAAAGAGGGAGGAGACAAGGATGGAAAATCCATATCTCTTGTACTGTTGATAATCATTTAAATATTATTAATGTTGTCGGAGATTATCTTTTGGAAAATAAGATTAGTTTTAAATATATTGATAATATAAATTCGCTATATTATTTGTTATCTGGGGATGCCCCTTATGGGCAGGCAGGAAAGTTTGTTACAATTTATCCTAAATCAGATAAACAATTTAAATCCATTATAGAAGATTTATATCCTAAATTGTATGGAATGGATGGTATCTATATTATTTCTGATAGGCAGTTCAAGGACTCGATTATTTATTATCGTTTTGGTTTATTTGAGAACGATGGTATCCCTTATTTAATCGATGGATTAGCTGGTTTAGTATTTATAGCTTTGGAATTATATAAACTAACGAAAAATCTTGAGTATAAAACTATGTTAGAAAAAGATATTATTAAGCCCTATTGCGAGACGTTGCGGAGGATAAAGTGGTGTAAAACTAGCGGTCTATTTTTTGGAGGATTAGGAGTTGTGATGATAGTGTTAAATCCCATCTTTTTGTTTTGAATGTTATAGGAATTTGATATGATAAAATTTTTTATAAAAAATCCACTGTTTAGAAATCTTCTATTATCAAATAGTTTTTCTGTGCTTGGAAAAACACTTTTTGATCTTGTTTTTATTATCTATGCGGCAACTTTTCCAAATCCGAAGTTAGCAGTAGGGATAGCTGGTATTGTATCTTCGCTCCCCTATGTGTTTTCGTTCATTGTCGGATATCTTTCGGATAAAACTTACAATAAATACTATTATTTGTTGAGAACAAAATTATGTCAGATTATTTTATATCTTATTTTTGCAGTTTCTACTTTGTTTGGTAAAAATATCGTATTATTTATTTTTATTATTTTTATCAATATTGTTAGTGATATTATTTCAGCTTATAACGGTTATTTAACTTTATCTTTGAATCAGAGGCTAGTTGAATCGGATGATTTATCCTATGCTTTAGGTATTCAGAATGGTTTTTATGACTCTCTTTCGTTAGTTGGGCAAGCTTTAGGCACATTTTTGCTAACGTTATTAGCCTATAATTATTTTCAATTCGGACTGGTTAATGCTGCTTTTTTTGCTCTATCTTTTATTTTTGCTCTATCTTTACGATCTTCTTTATCACATCAGGAGTATAAAACGAAGACAGTAACAGTAAAAGGTACTATTCATGGTAAGATAACAGAATTTTTCAAAGATACTATTCAAAATTTAAAATCTTTGGTTAAAATAAAAGTTATTTTTAAGTTTGTGTCTTTATTCTTAGCTATGAATTTTGTGTCATCAGGCCTGTATTCTCTTATGACTATGGCATTTGTGAGCAATTCTTCCTTACGGATAGGAAATCTAGCTTTAACTTTGACTATTGTAGAAGTTGTAGAAGTCTCTTCTAGTATTGTGGGCTCACTTTTTCCGATCAAATGGTATAGGAATTTGAAGTTAGAGTACAATATATTGGCAGAATTGGTATTTACTATTTTATTAATTATAAGTCTGGGTTATATTTCAAACATAGTTATGGTACTTTTTTCAAGCCTTGTTATGGGTTATCTAGGGGGGATATCTAATCCTAAAATTACAACTTTAATTTTAAAAACAGTTCCAAAGGAAAGACAGAATTCTATCTTTAGTATTTATGGTACACTTGTTACCTTCACGGTTCCTTTAGCAGCGGTTCTTATTGTAGCTATAAGTAATTTATTTGGTTTAGCTATATCATTTTTCTTATTACTCTGTATAATCATTATTTGTTTCGCTTATTTGGTTAATCGTTTAGTACAAGAAAGTGTATTTTAATATCCCCTTAGAAATTAAATTTTCATGATAAAAGCATGCGATACGAAAAAGTCAACTTGATACAGATAACTAGTTGTTTTTTGATAATAAAAAATAAGATATATTCAATTTTTCTAAAAAGGTAAAATATCCTATCTGGTAAAATATTTTATCTTATGGTAAAATAGATAGGATTACAAAAATGAGGTTTTTTATGGATATATTAGAAATACGGCAAAAAATAGTAGAAAACACAGAGAAGTTGACTAGCTTCAGGAGGTCTCTTTGACTTAGATAAATTGGAAGAAGAGATTGCTCTTTTGGAGAATCGCATGACTGAGCCTGATTTTTGGGATGATAATTTAGCCGCTCAAAAGGTTTCTCAGGAGTTAAATGAACTAAAGCAGACCTATGATACCTTTAATACTATGCAAGAACTCTCAGAAGAAAGTGAACTTTTACTTGAAATGCTGGATGAGGACGCTAGTTTGATGACAGAGCTTGAGGAAAATTTGGGTAAATTAGATAAGCTCATGACAAACTATGAGATGACATTGTTATTATCTGAGCCTTACGATCACAACAATGCGATTTTAGAAATCCATCCAGGGTCTGGAGGGACAGAAGCTCAGGACTGGGGAGATATGTTACTCCGTATGTACACTCGCTATGGCAATGCTAAGGGGTTTAAGGTTGAAGTTTTAGATTATCAAGCAGGTGATGAGGCCGGTATCAAGTCGGTGACCCTCTCTTTTGAAGGACCTAATGCTTATGGACTTTTAAAGTCAGAAATGGGAGTACATCGCTTGGTACGTATCTCCCCATTTGATTCGGCGAAACGTCGCCATACATCGTTTACATCTGTTGAAGTTATGCCAGAGCTTGATGAAACCATCGAAGTAGAAATTCATGATGATGATATCAAGATGGATACTTTCCGCAGTGGTGGTGCTGGTGGGCAAAATGTCAATAAGGTATCAACAGGTGTACGTTTAACTCATATTCCGACAGGTATTGTTGTCGCTTCTACAGTGGATAGAACGCAGTATGGTAACCGTGATCGTGCTATGAAGATGCTTCAAGCCAAACTTTACCAGCTTGAGCAAGAAAAAAAAGCGCAAGAAGTCAATGCTCTAAAGGGAGATAAGAAAGAAATCACTTGGGGGAGTCAAATTCGTTCTTATGTTTTTACCCCCTATACCATGGTCAAAGATCATCGTACAGGTTACGAAGTAGCGCAAGTGGATAAAGTTATGGATGGTGAAATTGATGACTTTATTGATGCTTATCTCAAATGGCGCCTCAACGGAGATTAGAAAGTGTAGAACAAAGGGGAAACATATGGCTTTAATTGAAATGCGAGACGTAAGCAAAAAGTATCGTCGTGCCTCAACCGCATTAAGAGGGATTAACTTGGCGGTCAATCAAGGAGAATTTGTCTATCTTGTTGGACCATCAGGAGCAGGTAAATCAAGTTTTATCAAACTATTGTACCGTGAAGAAGAAATAACATCTGGTCATCTAAAAGTCGGCAATGTTGATCTTACTAAAATAAAACGACGTAATATTCCCAAACTGCGACGTAGTATCGGCGTTGTTTTTCAAGATTTTAAATTGTTGCCGACAAAGACTGTTTATGAAAATGTAGCCTTTGCTATGCAGGTTATCGGCAGTCGTAGACGTGAGATAAAAAAACGTGTTCCTGAGGTATTGGAGCTTGTTGGGCTCAAGCATAAGCAACGTTCCTTTCCAACTCAACTCTCTGGTGGTGAGCAACAGCGTGTAGCGATTGCCCGTGCTATTGTCAATAATCCTAAATTGCTGATTGCAGATGAGCCAACAGGAAATCTTGACCCCGATATTTCTATGGAGATTATGAAAGTGCTGGAGCGAATCAATCTTCAAGGAACAACAGTTATCATGGCGACACACAATAGCCAAATTGTCAATCAGTTGCGTCACCGTGTTGTAGCGATTGAGGATGGACGTATTGTCCGTGATGAAGAGAGAGGAGAATACGGTTATCATGATTAGATATTTCTTCAGTCCCTTGTGGCAGTCTATCAAGAACTTAAAGCGTAATTTTTGGATGACTTTTGCTTCTATTACATCTATGGTTATTACACTGGCTTTGCTTGGTGTGGTCTCAGCGGTTCTTCTAAATGTTGAAAAAGTTGCATCAAATGTTGAGAACAAAGTGCAAATCAGCGTTTACTTAAACTATGATTCAACCGATGGTGCTAAAGAAATTACAGACCTTTCCGGACAGACAGGGGCAAATCCCAACTATCACAAGATTTATAATCAAATTAAGAAGATTGACGGTGTCAAGTCCATTACGTACTCTAGCAAAGACCAAGAGTTGAAAAAACTTCAAAAAACGTCACCAGATACCTTTAAATCACTAGAGGGTGACGCTAATCCCCTCCAAGATGTTTACTACATCAAGGTAAGTAAAGATAGTCAAGTTAAATCTGTTGCTAAGTCAATAAAAAAAATATCAGGTGTTGAGGACGTGACTTATGGTGGATCTGATGCTGATCAGATGATAAGTTTCTTACGAGGTGTTCGCCTTTGGGGAATTGTCGGTGTTGTTGCTTTCATTATTATCGCTATTTTGTTGACATCTAACACTGTGCGCTTGACAATTCGTGCACGTAAGCGCGATATTGAAATTATGCGATTGGTAGGTGCTAAAAATTCTTATATTCGTGGGCCATTTTTCTTTGAAGGAGCATGGATTGGTGTCTTAGGAGCTATTTTACCGACTATTATTCTATATGTTGGCTATCAGTTTGTCTATAAAGACTTGGTGTCAAATTACAAGGGTCTAGTACTTTATACACCACAAGAATTTTTGCCGTATGGTATAGGTGCGCTTTTTGCTTTTGGGATTATCATTGGAGCTTTTGCCTCAACTCTTTCCATGCGTCGCTATTTAAGAACATAAAACAAAATCCACAAGTTCTAAAACTTGTGGATTTTTCGTATTTTATTAAAACGAATGACTTTTGAGTAGGAAAATCAGTTGATAAAAAAGGGATTGCATTGTTTTTCGTGTCCGATAGTGGTATCAAAACCATGTCCAGGATATACTCGATAATGACTTGGAAGGGTAAAGAGTTGAGTTTTAATACTATCTAAAAGCAACGCCTTATTTCCTGTTGGAAGATCATAACGTCCGATAGACTCTCTAAAAAGAGCATCACCAGAAAGGATAAGAGCATCTTTCTTAAAAATAAAGGATACACCACCAATAGAGTGCCCAGGGGTTTGACGTACTTCAAAAACGAAACCGTTTAATGCATAAGTTTTTCCGATTTCAAAGAAAGCATCTGCAGGACTAACGATAACATCCACCATATCATTATGGCGAGGAAGCCCAGAGAGATTATCAAGAGGAGATCCTAGCCAGTCGGCTTCCTCAGCAGAGATATAGACAGGTGGATTGTCAAAATCGTGACGTACCAAATCAAGACTCATAATGTGGTCATAGTGCGCATGGGTTAGTAAAATGGCTGCAATCGGTTTTCCGATAGAGGATATGACCTTGTGGATTTTGACATAGTCACTCCCTGGATCCACCAAAAGGATGTGGCTATCATTGATGAGATAGTAAGTGTTTTCGTATGCAATAGCATTGATTGTTCTTTTTATTTCCATGCTGTCAGTATAACATAAAAAGTTTAAAAGTACTTTGTTTTAAAGATGATATTATCTATAACGAAAAAAGAGTGCTATAATAGAAGTATTATGTATGAAAATGCTAAACGAAAATATGCCGTTGTTGATTTAGAAGCTACCTCGGCAGGAAGTAATGCGGCAATTATTCAAGTTGGAATTGTTATCATTGAAAATAATCAGATATCAAAGACTTATAGTACAGATGTCAATCCACATGAAACATTAGAGAAAAACATCATCCAGCTAACAGGTATTACTGATGCTCAGTTGGCAAAGGCACCGGACTTTTCCCAAGTAGCTAGAGAAATTTTTGATCTCATTGAAGACTGTGTTTTTGTGGCTCATAATGTCAAATTTGATGCTAATCTTTTGGCTGAGCAATTGTTTTTGGAAGGCTATGAATTGAGAACACCTCGTGTGGATACAGTAGAGTTGTCCCAAGTCTTTTATCCTAGTTTTGAAAAATATGGACTGAGCTATTTAGCGGATGCTTTAGATTTAGATTTGTCGCAGGCGCACACAGCTGTTTCGGACGCCTATGCGACAGCTCAACTTTTTTTACAAGTAAAAGAAAAGATTGAAAATCTTCCAAAAGAGTTGCTAGAGAGCATACTTCCTTTTGCTGATGCGCTTTTATTTGAGAGCCGTATGCTTATTGATGATGCCTATCAGCTTGCTAGACCTTTGATGAATCCTGACTATGATCTGCGCCATGGATTGGTTTTACGTCGTGAAAAAAGAGTGAAAATATCAAAACAGATGTCACAGCAATTTGAGATCAATAGACATCTCTTAGGATTAGAGGATCGCCAGCAGCAAGAGCAATTTGTGCATGAGATATTAGCTGCATTCGAAGAAAATAGACCGACTTTTATCGAAGCACAGTCAGGTATAGGTAAGACCTATGGGTATCTTCTGTCATTATTGGCTAAAAAAGAGGTTGATCAGCTGATTGTTGCTGTGCCGACGAAGGTGTTACAGGATCAAATCATGGCGCAAGAAGCTACTGCTATCAAACGAGTTTTTGGTATAGAGGCATGTAGTCTAAAAGGACCAGCTAATTATATTAAATTAGATGCCTTTTATCATAGCTTGAAAAATCCGAGTGATAATAATTTGGTCAATCGTTTTAAGATGCAGTTGCTAATTTGGCTAATGGAAACTCAAACGGGAGATCTTGATGAGATTAAGCAAAAAAATCGCTTTGAGAGCTATTTTGATACGTTAAAGCATGATGGTTATCTAGCGTCAAACTCTTTGTTTAAGGATGTAGATTTTTGGGAACGTTGCTATGAGAGATCTAAATTTTGCAAACTTCTTGTGACCAATCATGCTTATTTTTTAGAGCGCATTCAAGATGATAAGGCTTTTGCAAAGGGGAAGCATATTATTTTTGACGAAGCACAGCGGTTAGTTTTAACACTAGATACTTTTTCACGTCAACAATTAGAGATCAAGAAATTGTTGATAGACCTCCAAAAAGCGTTGAATGAAACAGACTCTCTGCTTGATAAACGTCTCCTTGAGGAAATCATCTTTGAGTTGAATAATTTGGCAGAAAATGTTTATAAAGAACATTATGATAGAGGAATAAAGCAACTTGAACAAGATGACTTAGTCCTTTTAAAACAAGCTTTATCAGAACTATCACTTGCTTGTGTAAAACCTCTTCAAGATACGCTTTTATCACATTATAGCGACTTTTGGATTAGTACAGTCTACGATAGTGAAAGTGATATGCGTCATATTTTCTTCAATGCAGGAAGTAAAGAATTACTGAATTTTAAAAACATGCTACCTGACATGCAGAAACTCTACTTTATTTCAGCGACTCTTAAAATTAGTCATAACGTTAATCTAGCCAATCTTTTGGGCTTTGATACAGCTAGTTTTATTACATTACCACGACAAAAGGATAAACATCAACGTCTGTTGATTGATAGTAGTATGCCTTTGCTATCTGATATTAGCGAACAGCAGTATGCCTTAGAAATCGCTAAAAGAATTGATTTGCTTTTTCATTATCATTACCCTATCTTGGTTTTATTTACTAGTAAGCAAATGATGCTTTGGGTTTCTGAATATTTAGATTCTTGGTCAATTAAGCACCTTACTCAGATAAAAAATGGTACACCTTATCAGCTCAAAAAACGCTTTGATAGAGGAGATAGCACGATTCTTCTTGGAACGGGGGCTTTCTGGGAGGGAGTTGATTTTGTGCAGGCAGACCGTATGATTGAGATGATAGCACGTTTACCTTTTGACAATCCTAAAGATCCCTTGTCAAAAAAAATAGAGTTACAGTTAAAAGCGCAAGGCAAACAACCCTTTTGGGATTACTTTCTACCTTTATCTGTTTTAAAATTGAAACAAGCTATTGGAAGAACTCAGAGGCGTTATCAGCAAAAATCTGTTGTTCTTATCCTAGATAGTAGGATGTTGCATCGTCCTTATGGTTCTTTTGTTTATGAAGTGTTGAAAGAAGATTTTTATATTTCTTCGCAAAATTTTGCTAAATCTTTAGTAGAGATTTCAGAATTTTTGTTATAATAGAAAGAGAAAAAAATGAGGTGAACGATGTCGTACCAACACTTATTAGAACGTTTTTTGACCTATGTCAAAGTGAATACACGCAGTAATCCAAATAGCAAGACAACCCCAACAACACAAAGTCAAGTAGAGTTTGCTTTAGATGTCTTGAAGCCAGAAATGGAAGCTATAGGACTAAAAGATGTGCATTATTTGTATGATAATGGTTATCTTGTAGGTACCTTGCCGGCTACTAGCAAAGAGTTGACACATAAAATTGGTTTTATTGCTCACATGGATACTGCTGATTTTAATGCTGAAGGCGTTCGTCCACAGGTTGTTCAATATACAGGCGGAGATATTGTTTTAGGAGAGTCAGATTGTGTTTTGAGTCCTCTTGATTTCCCTGCGCTTAATGGTTATATTGGACAAACGCTTATAACGACAGACGGTACGACTCTTTTAGGGGCTGATGATAAGGCAGGGATTGCTGAGATTATGACAGCTATGGCTTATCTAGCAAAGCACCCTGAAATTCCACACGGTGAGATTCGTGTTGGTTTTGGACCTGATGAAGAGATTGGTATTGGGGCAGATAAGTTTGATGTTGCTGATTTCGATGTCGATTTTGCTTATACTGTAGATGGAGGTCCTCTTGGGGAATTGCAGTACGAGACTTTTAGTGCAGCTGGGCTTGAACTCACTTTTTTAGGTCGTAATGTTCATCCTGGAACAGCTAAAGATCAGATGATTAATGCTCTGCAATTAGCTGTTGATTTTCACAATCAACTACCAGAGGTTGAACGTCCAGAACTGACAGATGGCTATCAAGGATTTTTTCACTTACTCTCTTTAGAAGGTACTGTCGAGGAAGCTAAGAGTATTTATATCATCCGAGATTTTGAAGATAACGATTTTAAAAAGCGTAAAGAACTCGTTAAAACAATTGCAGCTGAGATGAATGCAAACTTTGATACAGAGCGTATTAAGGTTAATCTCTATGATCAATACTATAACATGAAAAAAATTATTGAAAAAGATATGACACCGGTTGTTATAGCTGAGAAAGTTATGAAAGATTTGGGAATTAAGCCTATCATTGAGCCAATTCGTGGTGGAACAGACGGTTCTAAAATTTCTTTTATGGGTATTCCAACACCAAATTTATTCGCAGGTGGAGAGAATATGCACGGTCGTTATGAGTTTGTCAGTCTCGAAACGATGCAAAAAGCTGTTGATGTCATTATTGGTATTGTTAAAGAGTCATCAGTTCAAAGGAGAACGACATGATAAAACTTTTAGGAAAAGTTAGGTATCATTGGCAACCTGAGTTGTCATGGTTGATTATCTATTGGTCTATCGCTTTTATTCCCGTTTTCCTTGGGGCAGCTTTAATTTTTGAAAATCTCACAGTATCAAAACAAGTCTTGATGTTATTTGCTATTTTTATCGTCTTGCTTGGTGTAGGGTTTCATCGCTACTTTGTCATTGAAAATGGTCGATTAGGTATTGTTTCTTTGAATGTTTTTAGGAAATCTTGTATTCCGTTGGAAAATGTCACCAAAGTGGAAGTGACTAAGTCGACAGTGACTCTGTACGTAAAAAATCAGAGAAAGCGTACTTTTTACATGCGAAAATGGCCTAAAAAATACTTTATCGATGCTCTTACTGTTGATTTAGCTTTTCAGGGTGAGGTTGAGCTAGTTGATAATTTTATCAAGCTAGACTATTTTAAGACTTATGAAAATGAGAAAAAAGCTCTTACAAAATCGTAAGAGCTTTGGTTGGACAGGATTTGACAGCTAAAATAGCATTATTGTCATCTGGTGAGAGAGAGCATTCTTTATCTTTTGTTTTTGCTAAAGTAACGATACCTTCATCATCGTAGTCAAATAGATTTGAATACGTTTGGCAAAGTCCACAAGCAATGCATTTTTCTGGAATAATTTTCATTTTCATACTCATATTGTAATATGATTTTATCAATTTAACAAGGGGGATAGCATGGCTAAAGAACCATGGGAAGAAAAAATCATTGAAACCAGAGAAGGGGCACGCTCAAAGCGTAATACCATTAGTACATCTTGGATTACAGGTGTTTTAAGCGTTTTCTTTATCATTATCGTCGCTATTTTGTTTGTTGTTTTTTATACTTCCAATAGAGGGGGAAACAAAGCGAGTGAAACGGCTGGTTTTGCTAGTTCATCATCTACTGTCAAAAGTTCTAATAAAGACACTTCAACATCACAAGAAAGTCAAAATAGTGAAAGTGCGACTGATAGTTCTTCAAGCACGAAAGAATCCTCTTCAACTCAAGGTAGTGGCGAGACTATTACGGTTCTTGCAGGTGAGGGTGCTGCTTCTATTGCGGCTCGTGCTGGCATTTCTGTTGCGAAACTGCAAGAACTCAATCCTGACCATATGACACTTGGTTATTGGTATGCAAATCCAGGTGATCAGGTTTATATTAACTAGAGAGGTCTTTATGAAATCTATTTGTATTGCCATTGACGGTCCTGCTTCTAGTGGTAAGAGTACAGTAGCTAAAATTATTGCTAAAAATCTTGGTTATACTTACTTAGATACAGGAGCAATGTACCGTTCGGCGACTTACTTAGTTTTAAAAGAGAAACTGACAAAAAACGATGTGGATACTATTTTAGACTTGTTGATTCAGTATCCTATTTCTTTTAGAAAGCAAGGAGATGGTACTCAGGCCATCTTTGTTGGTGATAAAGATGTTACACTCGCTATTCGTCAAAATGATGTGACCAATAACGTCTCTTGGGTAGCTGCCATACCAGAAGTACGCACTGAGCTTGTTAATCAACAGCGTCGTATCGCTGAACAGGGTGCTATTATCATGGACGGGCGCGATATTGGAACGGTTGTTCTACCAAATGCTGAACTCAAGATTTTTCTGATTGCTTCTGTTGATGAAAGAGCGGAGCGCAGATACAAGGAAAATCTCGAAAAAGGCATTGCAACAAATCTTGAACGCTTAAAAGAAGAAATTGTTGCGCGTGATTATAAGGATAGCCATCGTAAGGTATCTCCTCTAAAGGCGGCTGATGATGCTATTATATTCGATACCAGTGGTATTCCAATTGAAGAAGTTGTTCAATTTATTCAAGAAAAAGCTCAAAAAAAGATTGACAGCCTTTCTTAGATGTGCTACAATCATTATCAATGAGAAAAGCAGAAGTGAGAACTTCTCGCCTTGCGACTAACGTTGTCTGGCTCTACAAGTCAAGTTTCAGAGATGAGCTATAACTCGTAGTGCGGATTTGTGTTAGCAAGTCCGTTTTCGTTTTTCTCTAAAAATATGAAGAGGTGAAGAACATAGCTAAAAAAGATCTATTTATTAATGATGAAATTCGCGTTCGTGAAGTTCGTCTTGTTGGTCTTGATGGTGAGCAGCTAGGTATAAAACCATTGTCAGAAGCACAAGCTATTGCTGATGATGCTAATGTTGATCTGGTACTTATCCAACCACAAGCTACGCCACCTGTTGCGAAAATTATGGACTATGGAAAGTTCAAATTTGAGTATCAAAAGAAACGTAAAGAGCAACGCAAAAAACAAAGCGTTGTAACGGTTAAGGAGATTCGTCTTAGTCCTGTTATTGATAAAGGAGACTTTGAGACAAAGCTTCGTAATGGTCGTAAGTTCCTTCAAAAAGGAAACAAAGTTAAAGTTTCAATACGTTTTAGAGGACGTATGATTACTCATAAAGATATTGGAGCAAAAGTGTTGGCGGACTTTGCTGAAGCAACGCAAGATATTGCGATTATCGAGCAGAGAGCTAAGATGGATGGACGTCAAATGTTCATGCAACTTGCACCAATTTCAGACAAAAAATAATTGTCACTTACTACTATTATTAAAAGGAGAAATCTATCATGCCAAAACAAAAAACACATCGTGCATCAGCAAAGCGTTTTAAACGTACAGGTTCTGGTGGTTTGAAACGCTTCCGTGCTTATACTTCACACCGTTTTCATGGGAAAACTAAAAAACAACGTCGTCATCTTCGTAAAGCTTCTATGGTACACTCAGGCGACTTCAAACGTATCAAAGCAATGCTTACTCGCATGAAATAAGCAACTCATTTACTAAATTAAGATTTTCGGAGGATATATAAATGGCACGTGTTAAAGGTGGCGTTGTATCACGCAAACGCCGTAAACGTATTTTAAAATTAGCTAAAGGTTACTATGGAGCAAAACATATCTTGTTCCGTACTGCAAAAGAGCAAGTGATGAACTCTTACTACTATGCATACCGTGACCGCCGTCAGAAAAAACGTGATTTCCGTAAATTATGGATAACACGTATCAATGCGGCTGCTCGTATGAACGGTCTTTCGTACTCACAACTTATGCATGGTTTGAAGTTGGCTGAAATTGAAGTAAACCGTAAAATGCTTGCAGATCTTGCTGTCAATGATGCAGCAGCTTTCACAGCTCTTGCAGAAGCAGCTAAAGAAAAACTTGGTAAATAATGATTTTTAGACCTGAGTTCATCTCAGGTTTTTACTTATTTTTAGAATTATGCTTTAGATCTATCTTCTCTAATGCTATAATGGTAGTTGAAAGGCAGTGCGATGAAACAAATGAACAACAATTATCTCACTTGAGCTTGTTATTGATTTTGACTGTTGGGGAGGCATTCGATAAAAATTCTCCTTCACAAACAAAAAAAATTAAAAGAGACTATCAAGACAGATCGAGTTGTTGTGGATGGAGATACTTTCATTCACAATGTCCTTTACGCTAGCTCATAAAAAGTAGATGGTAACTATGACTCTTTATTCCTTACTCCTTACTTTACTTCTTATTTTAAATAGGGAAAGAACTGGATTTTAGAAGCGGATTTAGTTACGATTATGATTTATATGGTTATCCCTTGTTTGATGCGCCTGGAAATATCGCACAAGCTATTAAGGATATAGGCTATGATGTTGATTAAACACACAATCGTATCTTGGATTCTGGATTACAAGAAGCGCTTTATCATAAAATGATTGACTGAGGTACTGAGGTCGTCTTTGAGGATTACCCACGTGTGGTAGAGCTTGCTGAAACACTTACAAAGTACAGTGATAAAGAATATCATTTATTTTATGGGCAATTTCCTGTCAAATCAGCGGATCGAGAGCATGAATGGTGTTGAAAATGCTAAGTGGACAGAGCGTAGGTTGTTGATGGATGTGACTTTTAGGAAAAAAGGAAATCAAAAATCATTCTGGAAAAAGCTCACCCCCACTTGTTTGGGCTTGAAGTAAAGGTATTTATGGTAGTGAGGGGATGTGAGCGTTTTTATTAGCAAACTTATCTTAGCAGACTTTATTTAAGGCGATAAGTACCGTTATGAACTGGATACAACAACGAAAAAAAGAGTAGATACAGTTTATAAAGAAATGGTAGAGCATGTTAATCTTAAATAGTAATATGAAAAAACGACAGGTTAGATTATTTTCAAAGACATATAGACAAGTCAAAAAACTTTATGAGCAAGCTTTTCCAGCTTATGAGCGCTTACCTTATCTTCCTTTGATATTATTATCAGCACGGAGAAATACCCATTTTACAGCATACTATGATGAGGAAAAGTTTTGTGGCTTTACGTATAGTGTCGAATCCGAGGAAACAGTTTATATTTTATTTTTAGCAGTTAATGCCACTTATAGAGGTAAGGGATATGGTAGTGCTATTTTAGAGGATTGTAAACAACTTTCTAAAGGGCGTGCGCTTGTTTTAACGATTGAGCCTCTAGACAGTGATGCTGATAATTACGAAGAACGTATAAAGCGATTAGCCTTTTATGAGCGTAACGGCTTTAAAGAGACACCTTATGCTTACTATGAAGGAAAAGAGCATTACACGGTTTTAGCGACACAGATGAACCTAGATGAAAATAAACTTTTACGCTTATTTAAGCGAGCTGTCTGTTATTTAGTGCCTGTTTCGTTGGAAAAATAAAGATTTTTCTGATAAATCAAATATTTGTGGTATAATAGATACAGTAAGTCAAAAAGGGGTGGTGCAATGCGAGAGGATATTAAGGTTAATGACCTAGCGTTGGCAATTAGTGAGCAGTTGGTAGACAAGTTGCAGACCATTTATGATCCTGAGATTGAACTTGATATTTATAATTTGGGATTGGTTTATGAGATTTGCTTAGATGAGTCTGGGCATTGTCATGTGGTTATTACCTTTACAGAAGCCAGTTGTACCTGTGTTGATACTTTGCCGGCAGATATTGTCAAAGTACTCAGCAGTATTGATGAGGTTACATCTGTATCAGTGGAGGTTGTCTGGACACCTGCTTGGAAGATGACACGTATCAGTCGCCTAGGTCGTATTACACTAGGTATCAGTCCTAAATAAGGACATATGAAAGGGGAAAAAATGACAGAAGAAACAAAAGATTTTCGTATCAGAAGCCATGTCTATGATGGAATGGTTCGATCACCAAATCGCGCTATGTTACGTGCAACAGGTATGCGTGATGACAATTTTGAAAAGCCAATTGTAGGGGTTATTTCGACGTGGGCTGAAAATACGCCGTGTAATATCCACTTGCATGACTTTGGAAAGTTAGCCAAGGAAGGTGTGAAATCTGAGGGTGCTTGGCCTGTCCAGTTTGGGACTATAACGGTTGCAGATGGTATTGCTATGGGAACGCCAGGTATGCGTTTTTCACTACCTTCACGTGATATTATCGCAGATTCTATTGAAACAGCGATTAGTGGGCATAATTGTGACGCTTTAGTAGCCATAGGTGGTTGTGATAAGAACATGCCAGGTTCTATGATTGCTATTGCTAATACAGGTATTCCTGCTATCTTTGTTTATGGTGGTACGATTGCACCAGGAAATCTTGATGGTAAGGATATCGACCTTGTTTCTGTTTTTGAGGGTGTTGGTCAATGGAATCATGGAGACTTGAGCGCTGAGGAAGTACGCCGTATTGAGTGCAATGCCTGTCCTGGTCCTGGTGGTTGTGGCGGTATGTATACAGCAAATACTATGGCATCTGCTATCGAAGCTATGGGAATGAGTCTACCAGGTTCCTCCTCTCATCCGGCAGCTTCTGCTGAAAAACAGAAAGATGTTGAAGAAGCAGGTCGTGCTATTGTCAAATTACTGGAAATGGGTATCACTCCTAAAGACATCATGACACGCAAAGCTTTTGAAAATGCCATTACTGTCGTAATGGCGCTTGGTGGATCTACAAACGCTATTTTGCACCTTTTGGCTATTGCTCATGCTGCCAATGTAGAGTTGACTTTAGATGATTTCAATGATTTCCAAGCTCGTGTTCCGCACTTAGCAGATCTCAAACCGAGTGGTCAATACGTTTTCCAAGATTTGTATAATGTTGGTGGTGTGCAAGCTGTCATGAAATACCTCTATCAAAATGGCTATTTACATGGCGATTGCCTAACTTGTACTGGTAAGACATTAGCAGAAAATCTGGCTGAAGCTCCAGATCTCAAGGAAGGTCAAAAAGTCATCATGCCACTTGATAAGCCAAAACGTGTGGATGGACCACTTATCATTCTTCGTGGAAATCTTGCACCTGATGGTGCTGTTGCTAAAGTTTCAGGGGTCAAGGTTCGGCGACACGAAGGTCCGGCTAAAGTCTTTAATAGTGAAGAGGATGCCGTTAATGCAGTATTAGCAGATGAGATTGTGGATGGTGATGTTGTTGTAGTACGTTATGTTGGACCAAAAGGCGGTCCAGGTATGCCAGAAATGCTCTCACTTTCTTCTATCCTTGTTGGTAAAGGTCAGGGCGAGTCTGTCTGTCTCTTGACTGATGGTCGTTTTTCTGGTGGGACTTATGGTTTAGTTGTTGGTCATATTGCGCCAGAAGCTCAAGATGGTGGTCCGATTGCTTATCTTCGTGATGGTGATATTGTTGTTGTTGACCAAGATACCAAAGAAATCACTATGAAAGTTTCTGAAAAAGAGCTAGCTAAGCGTCAATCAGAAACCGAATTGCAACCACTTTATTCACGTGGTGTTCTTGGAAAATATGCCCACATCGTCTCAAGCTCTGCAAAAGGTGCTATTACAGACTTTTGGCATAAAGAAGATAACGAATAGATAAATACCTATCCTTGCGATAGGTATTTTATATTTGAAGTATTATTCTTCAATTTTTAAAAAATAATGTGTTTTTCCATAAAAATTATGGGAACTATATATATTGCATCTAGTGTAAATGGGGATATAGCTCCTTCAAAATCTTATTAAGGATGCTTTCTATCTCACTTTGAAAAGCTGAGTAGTAACCATTATAGACTCGTTAGTTTTGGATATAAGTGAAAGGATCAGTTTATAGAAACATTTGTCGCATCTTTGATGGAATGACTGCTGATAGTCATTTCTAGGACTTTAATCCAAATACTCCAATGCCAGCGTGCTTTTTCTAAAATTGTATTCATAAAGCGTGTAAGCCGTCTGTTGCAGATTTTGTATTTGAATTGTTGTATATTCTGCTTTTTTCCATTTTTAACCACGTTACTAGAAAAACACTCAGGGCAAGAGGAGTTAATCTTTAATTGTTCCAGACGGTTTTCAAAATGAGATATGGTTAGTTTATTTAAGTTATCAGTAAAATCACTGCCGAATAGCATTCAAATACATTTTTAAATTGAGTGCACTATTATACAAAACACACGTAAATCTTAACGATAAACCGCATAGAATAAAGGAAGTTAGATATAGAATAAGTTGATAAATAGAAAGTTATAGACATCACATTATTATTGGATAATATTTTTAATCATTTTTACTTGTCAGAAGGTAGAAAGTGTAGTATACTTGAGAAGTTGACTAATGCACATCCTGTGCAACCGCACGAACACTGTTTTTAAGTAGTTGATGCTCACAGTGCTAGGCGAGTCTTCACTAATATTTTATAGGAGGTGCATCATGAGCACATACGCAATCATTAAAACTGGCGGAAAACAAGTTAAAGTTGAAGCAGGTCAAGCAATCTACGTTGAAAAATTGAACGTTGAAGCAGGTCAAGAAGTAACATTTAACGAAGTTGTTCTTGTTGGTGGTGAAAAAACTGTTGTCGGAACTCCACTTGTTTCAGGAGCTACTGTAGTTGGAACTGTTGAAAAACAAGGCAAACAAAAGAAAGTTGTTACTTACAAGTACAAACCTAAAAAAGGTAGTCACCGTAAACAAGGGCATCGTCAACCTTATACTAAAGTTGTTATTAAGGCTATCAACGCTTAATAGCAATGATTCAAGCAATATTTACAAAGGATGTTGCAGGATGGTCTGAGATGACTATCACAGGTCATGCTGGTAGTGGTGAGTATGGCTTTGATATAGTATGTGCCTCGGTATCTATGTTAGTTCTTAACTTTGCTAATTCTATCGAAGTAATGACGCAGAAGATGCCACAGGTGGAAATGGTAGACGATGGTGGTTATTTGGTTATTCAAAAGCCACATAACCTGACAAAGGCAGATGATACGGTGTGGCAGACGCTTTTTGAATCAGTGGTGATTGGACTTGAAAATCTCTCTGAAAATGAAGGTGACTATGTGGCGACACCTATTATTCAACAATGTTCAACGAAAGGAAAAAACTCATGATTAAACTTAATCTTTTAAACTTACAATACTTCGCCCACAAAAAAGGTGGAGGTTCAACATCTAACGGACGTGACTCTGAAAGCAAGCGTCTTGGTGCTAAAGCAGCAGACGGTCAAACTGTAACAGGTGGTTCTATTCTTTACCGTCAACGTGGGACACACATCTACCCAGGTGTTAATGTTGGTCGTGGTGGAGACGATACACTTTTTGCTAAAGTTGAAGGTGTTGTACGCTTTGAACGTAAAGGACGCGATAAAAAGCAAGTTTCAGTTTATCCAATCGCAAAATAGTATCAAAAAGGCTTCTAAAACGAGGTCTTTTTGAATTGTATTGAAAGATGATGTGTATATAAATAAGTTAAGGTAGAGCAATTATTAAGAGATTTAAGAGAAAATGAGTATTATCTTACAGATGGACTTGACAAAAGAAGAGGCTATACGATACAATCATTAAAAATAACAAATTTAATAATGTATAAGCTATTGATTTATTCTATAAAAAATTAAATAAACTAAGAAAGAGGATAGATCCATGACATCAGTATTTCAAGGAAGAAGTTTTTTGGCAGAGAAGGACTTTACACGATCAGAATTAGAATATCTCATCGGTTTATCAGCTCACTTGAAGGACTTGAAGAAACGCAATGTTTCTCACCGCTACCTTGAAGGTAAAAATATTGCCCTTCTATTTGAAAAAACTTCAACTCGTACACGCGCAGCTTTCACAACTGCGGCTATCGACCTTGGTGCTCATCCAGAATATCTAGGGTCAAATGACATCCAACTTGGTAAAAAAGAATCAATAGAAGATACAGCTAAAGTATTGGGACGTATGTTTGACGGTATCGAATTCCGTGGCTTCAGTCAAGACACGGTTGAAGAATTGGCCAAATTCTCTGGTGTTCCAGTTTGGAACGGTTTGACAGACGTATGGCATCCAACTCAAATGCTTGCTGATTTTCTAACGATTCAAGAAAATTTTGGAAAATTAGAAGCCCTTACATTGGTGTACTGTGGTGATGGTCGTAACAATGTAGCGAACAGCCTTCTTGTAACTGGTGCTATCCTTGGTGTGAATGTTCGTATCTTTTCACCAAAAGAACTCTTTCCAGAAAAAGAAGTTGTTGATTTTGCAGAAACATTTGCAAAAGAAAGCGGAGCTCGTATCCTCATCACTGACAATGTTGATGAAGCGGTCAAAGGTGCTGACGTTCTCTACACAGACGTTTGGGTATCAATGGGTGAAGAAGACAAATTTGCAGAACGTGTTGCTCTCTTGAAACCTTACCAAGTGAACATGGAGCTTGTGAAGAAAGCAGAAAATGAAAATCTTATCTTCTTGCACTGCTTGCCAGCCTTCCACGATACTAAGACTGTTTACGGTAAAGATGTTGCTGAAAAATTCGACATAGAAGAAATGGAAGTAACAGACGAAGTCTTCCGAAGTAAATACGCTCGTCACTTTGATCAGGCTGAAAACCGTATGCACACTATCAAGGCTGTTATGGCAGCTACCTTAGGAAACCTCTATATTCCAAAAGTTTAGACAAAAGTAAATATTACAGTCGTTCTGGTCGTTTTAATATGAAAGAAGACGATAAATTAAGTTTATTGTGAATACTCTATTGACTTTTTTACTAATTAATGATATGTTGTATGCATAATTAAACAATACAAATCCTTCCTTAGGACGGTTTGGTTATATAAATCGACTAGGTAATGATTAGTATTTAAGGGGGTATTTATATGGGAAGAGCTAGATCAGAGATGACAGATAAGGGAACTTTGATGGTATGGAGTGATAAAGAGTTATCTGTTCTATCTAAAATTTTAGATGCTAATCAAACGTTAGTTCGCAACTCGCTGTCGAATTCTAAGTACACAGATGTGCAGATTGTTCGATAAAAAACTAGGTCTCTTTTAGAGGCTTAGTTTTTAGATTAAAGAGGAGAGTCAGATGTTTTATGAAAGAGATAATGATGTACAGTACTCCATAGGTTTAGCTAAGGATATTTTAGAGCGTTTAGGCATAGCTTACCAACTTAAAAGCTTCAATACTCACAGTAATGAATTTACTTCTGTAGCGGTGACTGTTAATGAAAATGGTAAGTTACTTCCCCTTTCTTCTGGAAAGGGACATTATAGTCAAGCTATAGCTAGTGGTTTATTTGAAGCGATAGAACATTATTATCTAAATGGAAGAGATACACATATTAAAATGTTATCTGTTCCAGATATTATAAAACAAAAGAAATCATTATTAGGTATAGTTCCTTTAAATTTACTTATGGATGTAGATATTCCTTGCTTAAAACTGAAAAATCTTGTTTTAGATGATACTATATGGTATCCTAAATGCTTTATAATGGATAGTAAGGATAAAATTGATATTCCCAATTTTGTTTTAAAGTATGTTTCTAATAATGGTATAGCAGTTGGATTAAGTGAAAAAGAATCTCTAATTCATGCATTGAATGAAATTATGGAGAGAGAAACACTCTCACGACATTTACAAGAAGTATTTTTGATGAACAATTTCAGCACGTTTCGTCAATTAGATATTGATACACTTCCTTGCTATTTGAGAAAAAAGATAATTGATATAGAGAAAACGACTGGTGAGGATTTAACAATATTAGACATTACCTGTTATGAAGGTTTTTATACATATTATGCATGGATAAAAGGAAATGTTGTTCCATTCAAAGGTAGTGGTACATCACAAGATCCTGAAATTGCACTTAATAGAGCACTATCAGAGTTATATCAATCCTATGCTATGTATAGTAATGAAGAATATGAGAAGGATTTATTATCTGTTAAGAATTTTAAGGCTATTCCACCGTATTTAGCTATTTTAAAATGCCACTACCCTAATGATGATTATGAGCTTGTTTCGTTTAAAACAATGAAAAATCAATTTAGATCATGCACTGAACTTCTAGAAAATATAAAGAATATTTTAATTAGTCAGAGATTATCAGCATATTGTATGTACTAAGGTCATCGTATTGGAGGCAGATAATTTTCAGTTAGTTAATCATGGTATAGGAGTTATCCCAAGAGAAAGATAATGATTATTTGATTAGAAGAGAGAAAAAATGATTCAAGTAGAAGAACTAACCTATGTCTATAAAACGTTTGAAAAATCAGTTGGTTTTTGGGGTTCTCTAAAGGATTTTTGGTCAAGACGCTATAAAACGATAGCTGCACTTGAAGCTATTCATTTTGAGATTGAAGAAGGCGAATGCATAGGACTTTTAGGGGCTAACGGAGCTGGTAAAACAACCTTAATAAAGTTATTGACAGGCATCTTAACGCCGACTAGTGGGACTCTATCAAATCAAGGATATACACCGTCTTTAAGACAAAAAGATTATTTAAAATCAATCGGTGTTGTCTTAGGGCAAAAAAGTCAACTGATTTGGGATTTACCAGCAAAAGAGACGCTCGAGATGCTAAAAGTCATCTATGAGGTGCCACAAAAGGATTATGATGAGCGCTTGGGGGAGCTTTGCCAATTATTGAGTGTTAGTCATAAACTGCAAACACCTGTCCGTAGTTTATCCTTGGGTGAGCGTATGAAGTTTGAGTTAATCTGTGCGCTTATTCACTCTCCTAAGATGTTGTTTTTAGATGAGCCAACGATTGGATTAGACATCAATAGTCAGCGCACTATTAGACATTTTTTAAAGGAAATTAACCGTAAAGAGAAGGTCACGATTTTGCTGACTTCCCACTATATGCAAGATATAGAAGAGACTTGTCAACGTGTCATGGTTTTATCAAAAGGGAGACTTTTGGATGATTTATCTATTGTAGATTTAAAGAAAAAATACGGAGCGCCCAAGGAAATCGTCATTACCTTTCAATCAGCTATTCCAGATAAACTCTCTCTTTATAAGATAAGCGATAGGAGTATAAAAATATCAGAAACATCCTATCAATCACTAGCGCTTACCTTGGATATAAAAGATATTGAAACGGTAACCAAGTATGACAGTCCTTTTGAGGATATTATTGCAGCATTATTTGAAACGGATAGGAGATGAGATGAAAAAGTATGTGGTCATTTTGGTTAATCACCTTCAAATACAGCTGACCTATAAGTTTAATGTTATCGTGGGGCTGTTTAATCAGTTACTTGGAGTGCTAGTTGCATTACTAACTTGGTCAGCGATTTTTAGCAGTAGTTCTCAAGGAGTTGTTGGTCACTTTACTCGCTCTCAGATGTTTGTGTATTTGATTATTGTGAACTTCAGTACTGTTCTTTTTTCGATGACAAGGGTTTCGTACTTGGGGGATTTGGTGCATACAGGTAAGTTGACTATGCACTTATTGCGACCGTATTCTTTTTTGGGACAAGAGATAGTATCCTTTTTGGGAGACCAATTTTTGCAGTTGCTCCTGTATCTTGTAGCGATTGTAAGTACTACTTTAGTTATAGGATATGAGTGGTATTACACGCTAGCGCTCTTAGTGCTTTTGATGAGTAACCTGATGATGTTTTCCTTATTGATTAATTTCATCGCTAATTTAGGATTTTGGATGATACAGACGTGGCCACTTCGACCAATATTAAATGCAGCCTATAGTTTATTAGGTGGCTTGCTCTTTCCGCTAAATTTATTGCCAAATCCGTTGTACCAGATAGTTGTTAACAATCCTTTCTCACTAGTAGGTTTTCAGTATACGCTTGCTTTGCAACACCGTTTGTTATTAGCAGAAATTTGGCAAAATAGTATTCTAGCTTTCTTGTGGTCATTTCTATTTTATATCGGTTATCTCTGGAGTTTTAAGTGTGGTTTAAAGCGTTACGAAGGAATGGGGGCTTAAGATGTCTTTTGCTTTATGGAAAAAGCTGGTGAGTCACAGTATTCAAGAAGTGCTCATCAATCGTCAAACAGCTGTCATAACCTTTGTGCTCGGTTCTTTATTCTTTACTTTAGAGATTATAGCTGGTTTTGTTTTCTTTGAATATACAGATACCCTTTTAGGATTTACCAAACAAGATTATCTGCTTTTGGTAGCGACCTCTTCAACTATAACTTTTCTTTATCAGACTTTGTTTGTTGTTTCTCATGAACATTTAGCAGAGACTATTCTAGAGGGGGAGCTAGACGCTACTCTCCTTAAACCTGTGGATTCGTTTTGGTATTTTGTGCTGTATCGACTTGATATTCCAAGTTTTTGTGACCTTATTATCAGTGTGGTGGCGCAGATTTACTTTTTATCAAGTTATAAGCTAGAATGGCTCCAGCTCGTTTTCTTCGTTATTAGTATATTGCTGGCTACTTATTTACTGTTTTTATTGAACCAACTAGCGGTGTCTATTGTTTTTTGGAAAGATAATGCAAATAGTATCCTTGGTTTACCAGAGTACCTGATGGAGTTCTCATCAAGACCGCTGACGATTTATCCATCATCTGTTCGTTTTATTCTGACTTGGGGTGTTCCAATTTTGATTAGCACAAACCTCCCTGTACTTATTGTCAAAGGGAAATTAGATATAGTGTATCTCGTTTTTTTGATAATCATGGATGTTCTAGGAACCTTTGTGGCTCGTTGGGTATGGAAGAAAGGTGTCGTTCGATATCATTCGGCTAATTAAAAAGACGTTGCTATGAGCGATAGTCTTTTTTCTTGTGAATTCTTATTTCCCTGTCGCACCTTAGCTTATTTTAGTGTATAATAGAAGAGACATCGTCAAAGAAAAGTGAGAAAAATGAATATACAACAATTACGTTACGTCGTAGCTATCGCAAATAGTGGCACTTTCCGTGAGGCTGCTAGCAAACTTTATGTCAGTCAACCGAGTTTATCTGTTGCCATTCGTGATTTGGAGAGTGAGATGGGCTTTCAGATTTTCACTAGAACAACGACAGGTGCTGTGCTGACCAGCCAAGGCATGTCTTTTTATGAAAAGGCACTTGAGGTTGTTAAAAGTTTTGACTCTTTTGAAAAAGCTTTTTCGCAGTCAGATGCTGACCAAAACGAGTTTTCGATTGCTAGTCAGCACTATGACTTTTTACCACCCTTGATTACGAGCTTTGCAACCGAATATCCTGATTATAAAAATTTCCGAATTTTTGAGTCAACAACCATTCAGATTTTGGATGAGGTTGCACAAGGTGATAGTGAAATTGGCATCATTTACATGAACAATCAAAACCGTAAGGGGCTTTTGCAACGTTTTGAAAAGCTAGGTTTGGAATTTGTCGAATTGAGTTCTTTTCAGACACATATTTATATAGGAAAAAATCATCCTCTGGCACAGAAGAAATCGCTGGTACTACAAGATTTAGTAGGGCTGCCAACGGTTCGTTTTACGCAAGAAAAAGATGAATATCTGTATTATTCTGAAAATTTTGTAGATACAAGTGATAGTTCAGCATTATTTAACGTCACTGACAGAGCGACACTTAATGGTATTTTGGAGCGAACAGACGCTTATGCGACAGGTTCGGGCTTTTTAGATAGCAGAAGTGTTAATGGTATTACCGTTGTTCCGCTTGAAAATCATTTGGATAATTACATGGTTTATATCAAGCGTCGGGATAAAAATCTGACTGTCTGTGCTGAAAAGTTTGTCGCTACCATGAAAGCATATTTTAAAAAATTTATGCCACGTCAACAAAAGTAGGAATAAAAAAGTATGGCTAAAAAGATAGGAGTTATGGTTAGTGTTGTCGTCTTGATTGTATTGGATCAGTTGAGTAAACTTTGGATTGTTAATAACATTTCCTTAGGTAGTCTCAGCCCTTTTTTAAAGGGTGTCTTTAGTTTGACTTACTTACAAAATCGAGGAGCAGCCTTTTCAATGTTGCAAAACCAGCAATGGTTTTTTATGTTTATCACAGTTATTGTTGTTAGTCTTGCTATTTATTATCTGATAAGGCATATTAATGGCAGTTGCTGGCTATTGATAGGCTTGATTTTAGTTATCGCTGGTGGTCTGGGGAATTTTTGTGATCGTTTGCGTCTTGGGTATGTAGTGGATATGGTTCATTTGGATTTTATGGACTTTGCTATATTTAATGTCGCTGACGCTTACCTCAGTATCGGTGTTGTTATTCTCATGATTGCACTATGGAGGGAAGAAGATGAAAGTCATCGTTAAAGAGGCGGGGATGCGCCTTGATAAGGCAGTTGCTGATTTGACTGAGTTATCGCGTAGCCAAGCCAATGAAGCGATAAAAACTGGCATGATTTTGGTCAACAATCAAACACAAAAAGCAAAATATGCTGTTAAGATAGGTGATGTCATCAGCTACGAGTTACCAAAAGAAGAAGTTCTGGATTATCAACCTGAAAATATCCCTATCGATATTATCTACGAAGATAAGGATGTAGCGGTTGTCAATAAACCTCAAGGAATGGTAGTTCATCCTTCGGTAGGGCATACGAGTGGTACCTTAGTTAATGCTCTACTTTACCACATCAAGGATTTATCTACTATCAATGGTGTTGTTCGTCCAGGAATAGTACATCGTATTGATAAGGATACTTCAGGGCTTTTGATGGTGGCAAAAAATGACAAAGCGCATCAATCTCTTGCAAAAGAACTCAAAAAGAAAAAATCTCTTCGTCAATACGTGGCTATTGTACATGGCAATTTACAAAATAATTGCGGTGTGATTGAAGCTCCGATAGGTCGTAGCGACAAAGACCGTAAAAAACAAGCGGTCACAGCAAAAGGAAAACCTGCTCTGACACGTTTTCAAGTTTTGGAGCGTTTTGGAAATTATACGTTTTTAAAGCTGACGCTCGAGACAGGACGGACGCACCAAATCAGGGTGCACATGGCTTATATCGGACATCCCATTGCTGGGGATCCTGTCTATGGGGTACGAAAGACCCTTTCTGGTCACGGACAGTTTCTTCATGCCAAAACGCTTGGTTTTACCCATCCGACAACAGGTGAGCTCATGACCTTTAGTGTGGATGCGCCAGCTATTTTCCAAGAAACGTTAGAGAAATTGCGTAACTAAGCATGTAATACTTGCAAAATGGTTTTGTTTTGGTATAATAGTGACAACAATATCCTTTAATCTTGTCCCGTGAGGCAAGTAAGGAGACGACGATAAAAGGACAGGGTGCTTTTTGCACGCAGTTATTTGTGGAATCTCCTTAACGTTAAGGAGATTTTTTCTATATTTCTAGAGAGGTGACTGATGAAATTCAAAGAAATTGTCGATGATATTACCATGAAACGTGCTATTACTCGTATTGCTTATGAGATTATTGAGCGTAACAAATCGCTAGATAAGATTGTTCTTGCTGGTATCAAGACACGTGGTGTTTATATCGCAAAACGTATTCAAGAGCGTCTAAAACAGATTGAAAATATTGATATTCCAGTTGGTGAAATTGATACTAAACCGTTTCGTGATGATGTGAAAGTTGAAGAGGACACAACGATGATGCCTGTTGATATTACGGAACGTGATGTGATTTTGGTCGATGATGTACTTTATACAGGTCGTACTATCCGTGCTGCTATTGATAATATCGTCAGTCTTGGTCGCCCAGCTTGTATTAGCTTAGCGGTTTTGGTGGATAGAGGTCATCGTGAATTACCTATTCGCGCAGATTATGTTGGTAAAAATATCCCAACCAGCAGTTTTGAAGAAATTGAAGTGCAAGTTATAGAACATGATGGTAAAGATAGTATCAGTATTATTGATCCTAGATAAAGAGTAGCGACAATAGAGTAAAAGATTAAGGAATCGAGGGTAAACTAATGGTTGTTACAGATGGACAAGTATCGCTAAAGCATTTAGTGGCGATGGACACTTTGACAAACGATGAGGTTCTAGGTTTGATTGAGCGTGGTATTGCTTTTAAAAAAGGGTGTGCTGAGTTTTCCTTGGATAGACAATATTTTGCAGCTAATCTTTTCTTTGAGTCGTCAACACGGACGCATAAGTCGTTTGAAGTAGCTGAGCGTAAGTTAGGACTGGATGTCATTGAGTTTGATGCAAAGACAAGTTCAGTCAATAAGGGTGAGACTCTTTATGATACTATTTTAACGATGAGCGCACTTGGTGTGGATATCTGTGTCGTTCGTCACCAAGAAGTGGATTATTACAAACAGCTGATTGATAGCAGAACGATTCAAACTGCTATTGTCAATGGAGGTGATGGTTCTGGGCAACATCCGAGTCAGTGCCTGTTAGATTTAATGACCATTTACCAAGAATTTGGATGCTTTGATCAGTTGAAAATTGCTATCGCAGGTGATTTGACACATTCGCGTGTTGCAAAATCTAATATGCAGATTTTAAAACGTCTAGGTGCTAAACTTTACTTTGCAGGTCCTAAAGAGTGGTACTCAAGTGAGTTTGATGTTTATGGAACTTACGTTGATCTTGATGATGTCATTGAGGAATTGGACGTTTTGATGTTATTGCGTGTTCAGCATGAGCGTCATGATGGTAAAGAGAGCTTTTCAAAAGAGGCTTATCACAAACAGTTTGGTCTTACAATGGAGCGTTATGAGCGTCTAAGAGATCATGCTATCATCATGCATCCAGCGCCTGTTAATCGTGGTGTTGAAATCGCAGATAACTTAGTTGAATCTCCCAAAGCACGCATTGTAACACAAATGCAAAATGGTGTCTTTGTGCGCATGGCTATTTTGGAAGCTATTTTACGTGGAAAGTCCTAATAAAATCAAGTACATGATAAGAAAGGGTGGAGATATGAGACGACTTTTAATATTAGAAGATGGAACAATCTTTGAAGGAGATGCTTTTGGTGCAGATATTGATGTCACTGGTGAGATTGTCTTTAATACTGGAATGACGGGTTACCAAGAATCCATCACTGACCAATCATATAACGGACAAATTCTAACTTTCACATATCCTTTGATTGGTAATTATGGGATTAATAGAGATGATTATGAGTCCATCCAGCCGACGTGTAAGGGAGTTGTTGTCAGTGAAAATACTCGACTTGCTAGTAATTGGCGAAACCAAATGTCACTAGATACATTTTTGAAAGCTAAAAATATCCCAGGAATTTCTGGAATTGACACACGTGCTTTGACTAAGATTATCCGTCAGCATGGGACAATGAAAGCGACTTTGACAGACAGACTCAATGATAGTATGGATCATCTTTGTGATCAATTGCAAGCAACAGTTCTTGCTACTAATAATATCGAGCAAGTCTCAACTAAAACACCTTATCCAGCACCGGGTGTTGGTAAGAATATTGTTCTTGTGGATTTTGGCTTGAAGCATTCCATTTTGCGTGAATTTTCAAAGCGTGATTGCAACGTAACGGTTGTGCCTTATAATACAACTGCCAAAGAGATTTTAACGCTAAATCCTGATGGTGTTATGCTCTCAAATGGGCCTGGTAATCCCAAAGATCTTTCTGAAGCGCTTGAGATGATTCGGGGTATTCAGGGGAAAATTCCGATTTTTGGTATCTGTATGGGACATCAGCTTTTTAGTCTAGCTAATGGTGCTAAAACCTATAAAATGACCTTTGGTCATCGTGGATTTAACCACGCTGTGCGTGAGATTGCAACAGGTCGTATTGATTTTACCAGTCAAAACCATGGTTATGCGGTTGAACGCGATACACTTCCAGATTGTCTCATCATCACTCACGAAGAAATAAACGACAAGTCTGTGGAAGGTGTGAGACATCGTGACTTTCCTGCTTTTTCAGTACAATTTCACCCCGATGCAGCGCCAGGTCCGCATGATGCTAGCTATCTGTTTGATGAATTTTTAGAAATGATTGAAGCCTATCAAGCAGATTTTGCTAAACGTTAAAGCAGATTGATCTCTTATCATGTAGAGATGTGATAAATAAGGAAAGGATTTGTATCATCATTATGCCAAAACGTACAGATATAAAGAAAATCATGGTCATCGGTTCTGGTCCAATTATTATTGGTCAGGCGGCTGAATTTGATTATGCAGGGACACAAGCTTGTCTTGCACTCAAAGAAGAAGGCTATAGCGTTGTTCTTGTCAACTCAAACCCAGCAACCATCATGACAGATAAGGAGATTGCTGATAAGGTCTATATCGAGCCTATCACAATGGAGTTTGTGACACGTATTCTTAGAAAAGAGCGCCCAGATGCTCTTTTACCGACCCTTGGTGGTCAGACAGGGCTAAATATGGCAATGGAATTGTCAAAAGCAGGGATTCTTGATGAGCTTGGTGTGGAATTGCTGGGTACTAAACTTTCTGCTATTGACCAAGCAGAGGATCGTGATCTCTTCAAGCAACTCATGGAAGATCTTAAACAGCCTATTCCAGAATCTGAAATTGTTCATACGGTTGAACAAGCAATTGTTTTTGCCAATAGTATTGGCTATCCGGTCATCGTGCGTCCTGCTTTTACTCTTGGAGGAACAGGTGGTGGTATGTGTGCTAATGAAGAGGAACTCCGTGAAATTGCTGAAAACGGACTTAAACTTTCACCAGTCACCCAATGTTTGATTGAGCGTTCAATTGCTGGTTTCAAAGAAATTGAATACGAAGTGATGCGTGATGCTGCTGACAATGCTCTTGTTGTTTGTAATATGGAAAACTTTGATCCCGTTGGGATTCATACTGGTGATTCAATCGTATTTGCTCCAACGCAAACCCTCTCAGATATTGAAAATCAGATGCTACGTGATGCTAGTCTCAAAATCATTCGTGCTCTAAAAATTGAAGGAGGATGTAATGTCCAACTTGCACTTGATCCAAATAGCTTTAAATACTATGTCATCGAAGTGAACCCACGTGTATCACGTTCATCAGCTCTTGCTTCAAAAGCAACCGGTTACCCAATTGCGAAACTAGCTGCCAAAATTGCTGTAGGCTTAACACTAGATGAGATGATTAACCCTGTTACAGGAACAACTTATGCTATGTTTGAACCAGCTCTTGATTATGTGGTCGCTAAAATTCCGCGTTTTCCATTTGATAAGTTTGAGCATGGGGAACGTCGCTTAGGAACACAGATGAAAGCGACTGGTGAAGTGATGGCGATTGGACGTAATATCGAGGAAAGTCTCCTCAAAGCCTGTCGTTCACTTGAAGTTGGTGTCCACCACAATGAAATGCCAGAACTTGCTGATGTGAGTGATGATAATCTTGTTGATAAAATCGTGAAAGCACAAGACGATCGCCTCTTCTATCTTTCTGAAGCTATTTGTCGCGGTTATACGATTAATGAGTTGGCTAACTTGACTAAGATTGACCTCTTTTTCCTCGATAAATTACTCCATATCTTTGAAATTGAGCAAGACTTAGCGGTTCATATTGGAGACGTTGACGTTCTTAAAACAGCAAAACGCAATGGCTTTTCTGATTGTAAGATTGCAGAGCTTTGGAACATGACTGCCGATGATGTGCGTATCATTCGTGTTAAAAATAACATCATTCCAGTTTATAAGATGGTTGATACATGTGCAGCCGAATTTGAATCATCAACACCTTATTTTTACTCAACTTATGAGTGGGAAAATGAATCAATCAAATCTGATAAAGAATCAATCTTGGTGCTTGGTTCTGGTCCTATTCGTATCGGACAAGGAGTCGAATTTGACTATGCAACGGTGCATTCTGTTAAGGCTATACAAGCAGCAGGCTATGAAGCAATTATTATGAACTCAAATCCAGAAACGGTCTCCACAGATTTTTCTGTTTCAGATAAGCTTTATTTTGAACCATTGACATTTGAAGATGTGATGAATGTCATTGATCTTGAGAAACCAAAAGGTGTCGTGGTGCAGTTTGGCGGACAAACAGCTATTAATCTCGCTGAAAGTCTCTCCAATGCAGGTGTCAAAATATTAGGAACACAAGTAGCCGATCTTGATCGAGCAGAAGATCGTGATTTGTTTGAGCAAGCTCTTAAAGAACTTAATATTCCTCAGCCACCAGGTCAAACTGCAACCGATGAGGAAGGTGCAGTGGCAGCTGCAAATAAGATAGGCTTTCCAGTTCTTGTTCGTCCATCATACGTACTTGGAGGACGTGCTATGGAAATTGTAGAAAATGAAGCAGATTTGCGTTCTTATATGCGTACAGCTGTTAAAGCTAGCCCAGATCATCCAGTCCTTGTTGATTCGTACATTGTTGGTCGCGAATGTGAAGTGGATGCTATTTCAGATGGGAAGGACGTGCTTATCCCTGGTATCATGGAGCATATAGAGCGTGCAGGTGTTCACTCTGGAGATTCAATGGCGGTCTATCCTCCACAAGGTCTATCTGAAAAAGTGAAAGAAATAATCACGAATTATACAAGAAGATTGGCTCTTGGACTAAACTGTATCGGTATGATGAATATCCAATTTGTTATTAAAGACGAAACAGTCTATGTTATCGAGGTGAATCCACGTGCTAGTCGTACCGTGCCTTTCCTTTCTAAAGTCACAGATATTCCGATGGCGCAGGTAGCCACCAAGATTATTCTTGGTGAGAGTCTTAAAGATCAAGGTTACAAGGATGGTCTTTATCCAGAAAGCCAGCAAGTCCACGTCAAAGCACCCGTTTTCTCATTCACCAAACTGGCTAAAGTCGATAGTCTTCTAGGACCTGAGATGAAATCTACTGGTGAGGTTATGGGAACGGATACGACGCTTGAAAAAGCACTTTACAAAGCGTTTGAAGCCACTTACTTCCACTTACCTCCATTTGGCAATGTTATCTTTACGATTGCTGATGATACAAAAGAAGAAGCGCTTATATTAGCAAAACGTTTCGCAAATATTGGTTACAGTATTTTAGCGACTGCTGGAACAGCACAATTCTTTAATACAAACGGTGTAACATCAACTTTAGTTCATAAGTTAGGAGAAAATGACGATAATGATATTCCTGCTCTTGTCCGCCAAGGAAAGGTACAAGCTATCATCAACACCGTTGGTACAAAACGCACCTTTGATGGTGATGGTCAAGTGATTCGTAGCTCAGCTATTGAACATGGCGTTCCTCTCTTTACAGCACTGGATACCGCTGATGCTATGGTGCGTGTGCTGGAGAGCAGAAGCTTCCTCACACAAGCTATTTAGGAAAAAGTACACTTCTTAAAGAGGTGTGCTTTTTTAGTATTATCATATTGTATGATTATCTATATATAATATAAAAAGACTTGCATTTAAGATTTCTTTAGGATATAATACAATTGTTAGATTGTATTATATAAAGGAGAAAGGTCGTATGGCAAGACGTCAAAAGAAAAAATGGTCTAAAAAGAAAAAAGTGCTTATTTTTGGAGGATTAGCAGTAGCTATTGTAGTAGGTATTTATAGTGCTATAGTGACGGGGAATGCTAGTAAAAAACAGGCAGTTACAGCTGATTCATATAAAACTTATCAGGTTAAGGAAGGGACTGTTTCGACATCTACTATATTGACGGGTATTGTGAAAGCAAACGCTGAGCAATATGTCTACTTTGATAGTAGCAAAGGAGCGAGTGCGCAAGTTTTGGTATCTGTTGGACAACAGGTTGATGCAGGAGAGCAAGTTGTTCAATATGATAAGACAACCGCTCAAGCCGCTTACGATACTGCTGTGCGCAATCTTAACAAGATTGGACGTCAGATTGATTATCTAAAGACATATGGGGTTGCTCCAGCAACAACGCAAACGACATCGAATGAGACAAGTGATGAGGAGAATGCAACTACTGTTCAGCAAAGTCAACAACAAGCAACACAGGATAAGGCTAACTACAATCAGCAGTTGCAGGATTTGAATGACAGCTATGCTGATGCACAAGCAGAAGTCAATAAAGCTCAAGTTGCCTTGAATGATACTGTCGTGACGAGTCGTGTGTCAGGAACAGTTGTAGAAGTTAACAATGATATTGATCCCTCTTCAAAGGAAAATAAAACATTGGTTCATATCGCGACAGAAGGAGAGTTGCAAGTTCAAGGAAATCTTAGTGAGTATGATTTATCAACAGTCAAGGTTGGACAAGCTGTTACTATCAAATCAAAAGTCTATACTGATAAAACATGGCAAGGACAGATTTCTTATATTTCCAATTATCCAAATGATTCGTCAACAACTGCTACTACAACTGCGACAAATAGTGGTGCTTCAGCGTCGAACTATGAGTTCAAAGCAGATATTACGAGTCCTTTAGATGAGTTGAAGCAAGGTTACACGGTATCTCTTGAAGTGCAAAATAATGATAAGCATACCTTAGTACCGATATCGGCTATTGTCAAAAAGAATAAGAAAGCTTATGTCTGGGTTTACGATAAGGACAAGCAAAAAATTGCCAAAGCAGAGGTCAGCTTGGGGCAAGCCGACGCTAAATCGCAGGAAGTTTTAACAGGGTTGCAAACAGGACAAACGGTTATTGCAAACCCAAGTTCAGATTTTAAAAACGGACAAAAACTAGATGATGTAGTATCCGAATGAGATAAGAGATTGAGGTGATATACCATGACAGCTAATCCTAAAACGATAATCAAACTCAGTCAGATTGTGAAAAGTTATCAGAATGGTGAAGAAGAACTTCAAATTCTAAAAGGCATTGATTTGACGGTAAAAGAGGGCGAATTTCTAGCTATTATGGGTCCTTCTGGATCAGGAAAGTCAACTTTGATGAACATGATAGGACTTCTAGATCATCCAACATCTGGTGATTATTGGCTCAATGATGAGAATGTTGAAGTACTCAATGAAAAGGAACAAGCAAGAGTACGCAACGAGGAAATTGGATTTGTTTTTCAACAATTTTTCTTGCTTTCAAAGTTGGATGCGAGACAAAATGTGGAGTTGCCCTTAGTCTATGCAGGAATGTCTGCTAAAAAAAGAAAATTGCTTGCTGAACAATATTTATCAAAGGTAGAGTTAAAAGAGCGTATGAATCATTTACCATCTGAACTATCTGGTGGGCAAAAGCAACGAGTCGCTATTGCAAGAGCTTTGGTTAATAGCCCCTCAATTATCCTTGCTGATGAGCCTACTGGAGCGCTAGATACCAAGACAGGTGAGCAAATTATGGAGCTTCTAACCGCTCTCAACGAAGAGGGAAAAACCATTATCATGGTAACCCATGAACCAGAAATTGCAGATTATGCTAAACGCAAGATTGTCATTCGTGATGGTGAGATTACACTAGATACGACAGATAGCGTCCGAATAGGGTAAGGAGAAGTGAATGGAAAATTGGAAATTTGCTTTAAGTTCAATCATGGCGCATAAGATGCGCTCTCTTTTGACGATGTTGGGTATTATCATCGGAGTTGCATCTGTGGTTCTGATTATGGCTTTGGGGGACGGTATGCGGGCAGGTGTCTTAGATGAGATAACTGCAACGCAAAAGGATTTACAAGTTTATTACAAGTCTAAAGAAACCGAAAAACTTGAGCAAGCAGCAGCTAAAGAGGGGGGGATGATAGAAGCTGGTGGCGATGAGACGAATGAACCGGAAATAAAAGAAGAGTGGCTAGCCTCTATCGTCAAAGATTTCCCAGAAGTAACAGGCTACTATGTCACAAACCAATCAGTAGGGAAAGTCAGCTATCAGAAGAAAACAATGGATAATGTGGCTATTACAGGAATCAATCGCACTTTTATGGGAATAAAGAAGTATAATGTAGTCGCAGGACGTTCTTTTCAAGAGAGTGACTATACAAACTTTTCACGTGTGATGTTACTAGAAGAAAAGGTTGCTAAGTACTTGTTTCAAACACCGAAAAAAGCGTTGAATAAATTAGTTACCGTTTCAAATAAAGAATATCGTGTCATTGGAGTTTATAAAGACCCTGATGCGGGTAGTGCATTGTATGGTGCTGGGGATGGAAATGCTTTGATGACCAATACTCAGCTGGCTTCTGAAATGGGAGAAAAAGAAATAGGCAATATGTATTTCCACATTGAGGATGTAACGCAAGCCAATCGCTTAGGTGAGGAGATTGGTAATCGTTTGACAAAGCTTAGTCATGCTAAAGGTGGGCATTTTGCTAGCTATGATATGACAGCGATTATCAATAGTGTGAATCAGCAAGTTGGTATCATGACAGGTGTTATCGGTGGTATAGCCGCTATTTCTCTGCTTGTAGGTGGCATTGGTGTGATGAATATCATGCTTGTCTCTGTGACAGAACGTACGCGTGAGATTGGGCTTAGAAAGGCTATAGGTGCGACACGTTCTAAAATTTTGATGCAATTTTTGATTGAATCTATGGTTTTAACCTTGATTGGTGGTTTGATCGGTCTAGGTTTAGCTTATGGTTCGTCAGCACTTATTGCTTCCCTTCAGAGTCTGATCAAACCAACAGTGTCCGCACAAGTAGCTTTGTTTAGTTTGTTCTTTTCAGCAATTATTGGGATTTTGTTTGGTATATTGCCAGCCAATAAAGCAAGTAAACTCAATCCGATTGATGCTCTTCGTTATGAATAAAAGCCAGTCGATACTATCGGCTGGCTTTTGTCTGAAAAAATAGTTCTCTTGGAAACTTATTTATTGACAAATTTTTAGAAGAAAGATAAAATAATTATCATAGAAACTAATTGAACCTTTTCTAAAAAAGTGAGGTGTTTTTATGGGAGACCCTTTTAGTGATTTACGAAACTTAGTGACTCTGTTTGAAAGACGTGTTCAGCAAATTGCAAAAGAACATGATGTTGAGCATTTAAGTGGCCCACAGGGATTTGTCGTGATGTATCTTTATAAGCACTCTGGTGAGGAAGTTTTTATCAAAGATATAGAACAAAGATTGAAAATTTCAAAATCTGTTGCTAGTAATCTGATTAATCGGATGGAAAAAAATAGCTTCATCAAAGTTATTCCATCTCAAAAAGATAAACGTTATAAGCAATTGGTTTTGACATCGTTAGGAAATCAAAAAGCGGCAAAATTAGCAAATTTTCATCAGGTGATTCATGATAAAATCCTAGCGGATATTGATCTGACAGAGTTAAAAATAGCTAAGAAAGTCATAAGAAAAATTCGGGAAAATTTAGAAATTAAGGAGTATAGTAAGCGATGCTAAAAATTTTCAAACGCTTGATAGCTAAAGAATGGCTGATGATGTTATTGAGTGTAGTGTTTGTATGTATCGAAGTTTGGGCAAATTTAAAAGTGCCTGACTACATGTCTAGTATTACAAAATTACTGCAAAGTAGCAGCACAAAAGTTTCTGATGTGATGAATCCTGGTTGGAAAATGATTGGATTTTCACTTCTAGGATTTGCTTCAGCGGTTGTTGTTGGATTTATTGCAGCACGTGTTGCTGCTAGTTTCACAACACGTTTACGTGAGGATATTTTCAATCGTGTCATGGATTACTCAGATGCTGAAATTAAAAACTTTAGTATTCCAAGTCTTTTGACGCGTACGACTAATGACCTTACACAAATTCAAATGTTAATCACAATGGGGTTGCAAGTGGTGACTATGGGACCTATCATGGCAATCTGGGCTTTGACCAAGATTTGGGGCGAAAGCTCTAGCTGGACAATGACATTAGGTGTTGCCATTGTTGTTGTTATCATTATGATATCCATCTTACTTATCTTAGCTTTTCCAAAACAAAGTAAGGTTCAGGTTTTAACAGATAAGCTCAATGCTACAACACGTGAGATTCTAACAGGTATTCGGGTAGTACGTGCTTACAACGCTGAAGATTATCAAGACGATAAGTACAATGCGGTCAATAATAACATTACTCGCCTAAACCTCTTTGTTTACCGCTTGATGGCTTTGATGAATCCTGTTATGACAGCTGTTTCGTCTGGTTTGACCTTGACAGTTTATTGGATTGGAGCTTATTTGATTAATGATATTAAGCTACCAGGGTTGACACAAAAGGCATTAGCTAATGGTTCTTATGCGACGAACCTTGCTACTAGTATGAAAGATCGTGTTGCTGTCTTTTCGGATATGGTTGTGTTCTCAAGCTACGCTATGCAAGTCATCATCGGCTTTATGCTTATGGCATTTGTCTTTATGATTTTGCCACGTGCTCTTGTTTCTGCACGTCGTATCAATGAAGTTTTCGCTTTAGAATCTTCGGTTATCTTTGAAGAAGAAACTGCTAAAATGAGTCATACAACAGGTGAAGTCGAGTTTCATGATGTTTCTTTCCGATATTCAAAAACCTCTGACGATGTGATTGAGCATGTTAATTTCACCGCTAAAAAAGGTGAAACGGTTGCATTTATTGGTTCAACTGGTTCTGGGAAATCAACTCTGATTAGCCTTATTCCACGCTTTTATGATACGACTGGAGGTTACATCAAGGTAGATGGTGTCAAACTAAAGCACTATTCTGAAAAAGATTTGAACGATAAGATTGGCTTTATTCCCCAAAAAGCTGTACTTTATAGTGGAACCATTCGATCAAATATGACTTTTGGTGAAAGCAGCCAAGGATCACTCTCAGATGAAGCTATTTGGGAGGCACTCGAATTAGCACAGGCGAGAGATTTTGTGGAGTCCAAAGAGAAGGGACTAGACACAGAGGTTGCTCAAGGCGGAACTAACTTTTCAGGTGGTCAACGGCAACGTTTAGCTATCGCACGTGCATTGGCTCGTAAGCCAGAAGTACTCATCTTTGATGATTCTTTCTCCGCTTTAGATTACAAGACAGATAAGAAATTGCGTCATGAGTTGCATGAAAAATTAGCAGATACAACAAAACTCATTGTTGCACAACGTATTTCAACTATCATGGATGCCGATCAGATTCTTGTACTTGATAAAGGGGTCGTTGTTGGTCAAGGAACACACCAAGAGTTGCTTGCAAACAATGCTGTTTATCAAGAAATTGCTTATTCTCAATTATCTAAGGAGGAATTAGAAAATGGAAAATAAAGAAAAAACCGCTCTAATCAAGCGCCTCCTTCCCTATACGAAAGGTTTTCGTCTGCCATTTATCTTGGCGCTGATATGTGCAGTGATTTCAAGTTGGATTACCGTCTATGGCCCAAATATTATCAGTGATATTACCAATACCATTTCATCTTCACTTAAGAATGCTTCTCAGATTGTAGCTTATCTACAAGCAGGTCACATCAAAGAAGCTATGGGTGTCAATGCAGATGTGGATACTGCCAAGGTTGCACAGCTAGCAGGTCGATTAGCTGTTCTTTATGGTATTGGAGCTTTAGTATCATACTATCAACAATACACTTTTACAACGATTATTCAAAAGTTTTCAAATCGTATGCGAAAAGCTATCGCAGAAAAAATCAATCGTGTACCACTAGCTTATTTTGATTCACATACACAAGGTGATACGCTTTCTCGTGTGACGAATGATGTTGATACGATGGCGCAATCCCTCCAACAAAGTTTAGGAACAATTTTTTCAAGTTCTATTCTCCTGATTGCTGCTATCATCATGATGATAAAAACCAATGGACGATTAGCCACTGTCGCTATTCTTTCTGTTCTTATCGGTTTTATTATTACTATGGTTATCATTGCAAGTTCCCAACCGCTCTTTAAACGTCAGCAAAAAAACTTGTCCAATGTATCTGGTTATGTCGAGGAGATTTACTCAGGACATAATGTTGTTAAGTCTTATTCTGCAACAGCAGAAGTCAAAGAGCAGTTTAAAAAGTTGAACAGCGCCCTTTACAAGAGTATGTGGCAATCACAGTTTTTCTCAGGGATTATGATGCCTTTGATGCAATTTATTGGGAATTTCGGTTACGTCATGGTCTGTGTCTTTGGTGCCATCTGGATGATTGATGGTAAAGTCAGCATGGGAACAATCGTCGCCTTTATGATTTATGTCCGTATCTTTTCTCAACCCCTTTCCCAACTAGCACAAGCCTTTGGTCAGTTGCAACAAGCAAGTGCTGGTATGAACCGTGTTTTTGAATTCTTAGAAGAAAATGAGATGGAAGAGGAGAGCGGTAAAACAAAACAATTAACTACTATCAAGGGAGACGTTTCCTTTGAGCATGTCAATTTTGGTTATTCAAAAGATAAGACAATCATTCACGATTTCTCAGCACAAGCTAAGGCAGGACAAAAAATTGCCATTGTAGGACCAACAGGTGCTGGTAAAACGACTCTAGTTAACCTGCTCATGCGTTTTTACGAAGTAGATGGTGGTCTGATTAGTATTGACGGTGTCAATGTCCATGATATGACACGTGAAGAAGTCCACGATGCTTTTTCTATGGTGCTTCAAGATACTTGGTTGTTTGAAGGAACCATCAAGGAAAACTTAATTTACAATCAAAAAGGTATCACAGATGAGCAAGTAGAAGCTGCAACAAAAGCTGTAGGTGTCCACCACTTTATCAAGACTTTGCCAAATGGCTATGATAGTGTCTTAGATGATAGTTTGACATTATCTGTTGGACAAAAGCAATTATTAACTATTGCGCGTGCGTTGCTTAAAGATGCACCACTTCTTATCTTAGATGAAGCTACGTCATCTGTTGATACACGTACAGAAGAGCTTATCCAAAAAGCAATGGATAAGTTGATGGAAGGTCGTACTTCATTTGTTATTGCTCATCGTCTCTCAACGATTAAAAATGCTGATTTGATTTTGGTAATGAAAGATGGTAATATTATTGAGCAGGGCAACCATGATGCTCTTATGGCTCAAAATGGTTTCTATGCAGACCTCTACAATTCTCAATTTGAAGAAAATTAAGCCAAAGTCCGAGCTTAGCTCGGACTTTTTAGATATTTGATTTCATTAGGGAATTATCAAAATTAGTCAAATTATTTTTGCTATGTTATAATAATCTTATGAACATTTGGATGGGACTAGCTCAGTTTGCGACATTTGAGACAGAACGCTTAATTTTACGCCCATTTACCTTTACAGATGAGAGAGATTTTTGGGAGATTACAAAAAGACCTAGCAATCTTCGCTTTATATTTCCAAGCCCTAAAACCAAAGAGGAAAGTTCAAGACTAATGGTTGAACGTTTTATGCGTATGCCTTTGGGAATATGGGCTATTGAGTTAAAAACGAATCAGCAGATGATTGGTGCTATTTCTTTTGATAAGCTTGATTGTTACGACGAAACTTGTGAAATTGGTTATTTTTTAAAAGAGAGCGAGTGGGGATGTGGTTACATGACAGAAGCATTGAAAAATATTGTTTTTCTTGCTTTTTATGAGTTAAAGTTAGCACGTTTAACCATTATCACACATGAGGAAAACAAGGCTAGTCAGCGTGTTGCACAAAAAGCAGGATTTACGCTCTTGCGCTACTATAAGGGTAGTGATCGTTACACACATCAGATGAGTTCTTATGCAGAGTATGCTCTAAGTAGAAAGGACTACCACTATGAGTAAGCATCAGGACATTTTAGATTATCTTGAAAATCTCGCTATTGGGAAACGTGTCAGTGTCCGTAGTATTTCTAATCATCTGAAAGTAAGCGAGGGAACAGCTTATCGCGCTATAAAAGAGGCTGAAAATCGTGGAATCGTTGCGACAAAGCCCCGTAGTGGTACAATTCGGATTGCTCAATCCAATAAAGTGCAGATTGAAACGTTGACCTATTCCGAAATTGCAAGAATTAGCGATTCACAGGTATTGGCAGGTGAGGCGGGGTTGAGCCATGAGTTTAGTCGGTTTTCTATAGGTGCTATGACGCGTGAAAATATTGGACGTTACTTGGTACGTGGAGGATTGTTGATTGTTGGCGATAGAGAGAATATTCAGCTATTGGCTCTAGAAAATCACAATGCCATTTTGATTACAGGAGGTTTTGGCGTATCACAGCGTGTCATAAAAACAGCAGATAGTCTGGGCATCCCTGTCATGGTGACGCATTATGACACTTTTACAGTTGCTACTATGATTAACCACGCCTTGTCTGATGTGCGTATTAAGACTGATTTGAAAACGGTTAATCAAGTTTACCAATCAAAGCATGATTATGGTTATTTGACAACAATTCATACACTAAAAGATTTCAATCAACTCGTCAAACAAACAAAGCATGTGCGCTTTCCAGTCGTTGATGAGGATAATTATGTTGTTGGTGTGATTAGTGTGCAAGATACTGTTAGTAAACCAAATGATACTCAAATAGAGCTTGTCATGTCAAAAGATGTCATCACAGCAAAACCGCATATGAGTCTAGCTAATATTAGTCAAAAGATGATTTTTGAAGATCTCAATATGCTTCCCGTGATGACAGAGGATAGGCAACTATTGGGGGTGATTACGAGACGTCAAGCTATGGAAAATCTACCCAATACGCAACCACGTGAGGTTTATACGGTAAGTGATCAGATTATTACCAATCTTCAGTATGATCATGGTGATTACTGCTTGATTGTAGAGCCTGCTTTGGTGGACAGTTCGGGTAATATTGCACAGGGTGTTTTAGTAGAGGCTTTGCATGCCATTATCAATCGTAAATTGACCAAAAAAAGTCCTAAAAATATTATCGTTGAAGAACTGTCTATTCATTTCTTACAAGTAGTACAGATTGATGATATTTTGCGAATACGTCCTAAAGTGATTAGTGAAAAGCGACGTAGCGCATTACTAGATTTTGATATTTGTTTAGATGACCAACTGATTGCAAAAGCAATAATCACAGCTAAAATAAATTAAGTAAAAATAAAAGGAGACAAGATGATTACTCTAAAATCAAAACGAGAAATTGAAGCTATGGATCGTGCTGGTGATTTTCTAGCTAGCATTCATATTGGGCTTAGAGATGTGATTAAGCCAGGTATAGATATGTGGGAAGTCGAAGAATACGTTCGTCGTCGTTGTAAAGAAGCAAATGTACTTCCACTCCAAATTGGGGTTGACGGTTCTATCATGGATTATCCTTATGCGACTTGTTGTGGGCTAAATGATGAAGTGGCACACGCTTTCCCACGTCATTATATTTTGAAAGATGGTGACCTCCTTAAAGTGGATATGGTGCTTAGTGAACCACTTGATAAGTCAGTTGTTGATGTCTCAAAACTTAATTTTGATAATGTCAAACAAGTCAAAAAATATACCCAAAGCTATACGGGTGGCTTAGCTGATTCTTGCTGGGCTTATGCTGTTGGTGAGGTGTCTGATGAAGTCAAAAATTTGATGAACGTTACTAAAGAATGCCTTTATATTGGGATTGAAAAAGCCGTTGTTGGCAACCGTATCGGTGATATTGGCGCAGCGATTCAAGAATACGCTGAAAGCCGTGGATACGGTGTTGTTCGTGATTTAGTAGGACACGGCGTTGGTCCTACAATGCACGAAGAACCAATGGTTCCACACTATGGAAAAGCTGGACGAGGCCTTCGTTTGCGTGAAGGTATGGTATTGACTATTGAGCCGATGATTAATACAGGCACTTGGAAAATTGACACGGATATGAAAACTGGTTGGGCTCATAAGACGCTTGACAGTGGTTTGTCATGCCAATACGAACATCAATTTGTCATCACTAAAGATGGACCTGTTATTTTAACAAGTCAAGGAGAAGAAAGAACTTACTGATACGACTGAAAAGTCAGTTGTTGAAAAGTGGACAGATAAGCTTGATTTTTGCCATTAAAAATTTATTTTAAACATTACCAAAGTACAGAGATGGATTTATCAACTATCGCAATGGCTTATTATCTGTTGCTAACAACTTTTCCACTAGTGGTAATTGCAGCTAATATTTTTCCTTATCTCAATATTGATACCACTGACTTTTTGAGCTGTTTTGAGTGCTATCTATCAAGAATTGCATGAAGGTTTTGCAGAAAATAGAAGAGGGGATTTAGTTTCTATCTTGCAGAGTCGTTCAAAAAATGAAAGAGATTTTATAGATAACGATGATAAAAAGCAGTGTTTTGTAAAATCACTGCTTTTTTAGTGAGCTAAGTTTTTAAAGACAAAGACTTTACTTAAAATATAGTTTAGTAAAATGACAAATGTTTGAGAGAAAAATATCTCTATGAGATTGATTAAGTGTTCATTGTCGTTTACAAAATATCCGATAAAATGAGGATAGTGTGCAACTAGGAGGTAAGCAAACGCAATATCAATTAAGGCAGTTGCTAATCTAGAGATTATAAATTTTCCAAGACGACAAAGCCATCCTTGACGTATCTGGCGAAAGACGATGGTATCGTTTGTGATAAAGGCAAAGAGTATAGACAGAATATTGGCGATGGTAGCTGATACGCTAGCATCTAGGGATAAAATGGCTAACAATAGGCGAGTTATCAAGTAAACGAACGTTGTCAAACCGCCAAAAATCAAATATAAAATACCCTCGTTTTGTAGCACCTTTTGAGATAAGGCTATCATTTGTTTCATACTTTTATTATATCATATCCCCCAGTAAAATAGAATTGCAAAAGAAAAAGGTCTTGGCAAGCGCATTTGTTTGTGATAGAATGAAGAAGCTGTTATATCAGCCCTTGGTGCTTTGCTTCTTTCACCAAGCATATTACAAACCTTAGTTTATCTAAGTGTTAAAGGAGATACTCATGAAATATTTAACGATTAACGATTTTGCTAAAATAGCTATTGTTGCAGCGCTTTACGTCGTTCTAACCATTACACCGCCGCTCAACGCTATCTCTTATGGGGCTTATCAGTTTCGTGTTGCTGAGATGCTAAATTTTTTAGCTTTTTATAACCGCAAATATATCATTAGCTTGACGATTGGTTGTATGATTGCTAATTTCTTTAGTTTTGGCTTGATTGATGTGGTTGTAGGAAGCTTATCGACTTTGATTTTTGTTAGTCTTGGGGTATGGCTGTTTGAACGCTACGTGGATGAGCGTATTATTAGAGGAGCATTTAACAAAGCCTTTTTCTTCTTTGCGTTCTTCTTTTCAGCTTCTATGGTGACCGTCGCAGCTGAGTTAGCTGTTATTGCGGAAGCGCCGTTCTGGATAACTTGGCTCACAACAGCTCTAGGAGAGTTGGCATCACTCTTGGTTGGAGCAGTTGTAATTGATCGAATTGCAAGAAGAATTGACTTTACAAAATAGAGGTATAAAGAGCGAGTTATCGCTCTTTATTTATAATTTAGGAAGATAGAAAATGAGTTAAAATCTTACATAAAATGGCACTTTTGTGGTAAAATAAGACTATGTTAGATCGAATGAATGAACTCGTAAAACTTCTCAATCGTTATGCGAGAGAATACTATACAGAAGATAATCCTAGCATTGCTGATAGCGAGTATGACGCACTTTATCGAGAGTTAATAGAGCTTGAAAAGAAATATCCCGAAGGGATTCTACCAGATAGTCCAACCCATCGTGTGGGTGGTCTTGTGCTTTCTAATTTTGATAAATACAGGCATGTCTATCCTCTCTACTCTTTGCAGGATGCTTTTTCTCGTGAGGAATTAGAGGATTTTGACCGTAGAGTTAAGGAGCGTTTTCCTGAGGCTCGCTATGTTGTGGAGCTAAAAATTGATGGTCTATCAATTTCTTTGACTTACCATGATGGTGTCTTGCGGGTGGGAGCAACACGTGGTGATGGAATGATTGGTGAAAATATCACGGAAAACTTAAAGCGTGTTAAGGATATTCCTTTAGTGCTTGATAAGCCACTTAGTATTACCATTCGTGGCGAGTGTTATTTGCCAAAGGCTTCTTTTGACAAGATTAACCAAGATCGTCGATTTAACGGTGAATCTGAGTTTGCTAACCCTAGAAATGCAGCCGCAGGGACACTGAGACAGCTTGATACAACAGTTGTCGCTAAGCGCAATCTTGCTACTTTTCTTTACCAAGAGGTTAGTCCTACCACTTGCACTAGCCAAGAGGAAGTTTTGCAAGCACTAGCAAAAGAAGGCTTTTCAGTCAATCATCATTATATCGTGACATCATCTATGAATGAGATTTGGCAGTTTATCGAAGAGATTGGAGATGAGCGCAAGCAACTTTCCTATGACATTGATGGAATTGTCATTAAGGTCGATGATCTTGCTATGCAAGAAGAGCTAGGCTATACTGTTAAAGCACCACGTTGGGCGATTGCTTATAAATTTCCTGCTGAGGAAAAAGAAGCTGAAATTTTGGGTGTGGATTGGACTGTTGGGCGAACAGGGGTTGTGACACCAACAGCTAACTTAACACCTATTCAGTTAGCTGGAACTACGGTTAGTCGTGCGACTCTTCATAATGTTGACTATATCATTGAAAAAGACATCCGTATAGGTGATACTGTTGTCGTCTACAAAGCTGGCGATATTATTCCTGCAGTTTTACATGTAGTTGAGACAAATCGCCATCAGGAGTTAGTTATGCCCATTCCCAGCAAATGCCCTTCTTGTGATAGTGACTTAATCCATTTTGAGGATGAGGTGGCATTGCGTTGTATCAACCCTATCTGTCCGAGTCAAGTCAAGGAACGCCTTGCGCATTTTGCCAGTCGTGATGCGATGAATATTACAGGATTTGGTCCTTCTCTTGTTAAAAAGCTCTATACTGCGCATCTAGTGCGTGACGTGGCAGATATTTATAAGCTGACCCTTGATGATTTTTTGAGTCTTAAAGGTATCAAGGAAAAATCAGCTACAAAGTTAATTAAGGCTATCCAGACCTCCAAAGATAATTCAGCAGAGCGTCTATTGTTTGGATTGGGAATTAGGCATATTGGTAGCAAGGTTTCACGTCAACTTTTGGAGACTTTTCATAGTCTAGATGCGCTAAGGCATGCTTCCTTTGATGAAATAGCTCAAATAGAAGGTCTTGGTGAGGTGATCGCCGATTCCCTTACTAGCTATTTTGCAAAGACAGAAGTACATGAGCTTATATATGATCTAGATTCTTATGGTGTTAATATGACTTTTCTGGGTCAGGATAGCAGTCGCAGTGGTACTTTGACAGGTCTTACTGTTGTTTTGACAGGAAAATTAGAGGAATTAACACGAAATGAAGCTAAGGAAAAGTTACAGAATCTAGGCGCTAAAGTGACAGGAAGCGTGTCGAAAAAGACAGATATTGTGGTAGCAGGTAGTGATGCTGGAAGCAAACTCACCAAAGCTCAAGAACTCGGTATTGAAGTTCGTGATGAAAATTGGTTGCGAAGTTTATAGACCTTATTTAGAAAGAAGAGAGTGGTGCTATGCGTAAACAATTAAAAGCACGTTTGATTTACAATCCGACCTCTGGTCAAGAGTTGATGAAACGCTATGTCGGTGAAGTTTTGAATATCCTAGAAGGATTTGGTTATGAAAGCTCAGCTTTTCAGACTACACCAGAGAAAAACTCAGCTCGTAATGAAGCTGAACGTTCTGCAAAGGCTGGTTTTGATTTGGTCATTGCAGCCGGAGGAGATGGAACAATCAACGAGGTGGTAAATGGCATCGCTCCTCTCAAAAAACGTCCTAAAGTAGCAATTATTCCGACAGGCACGACTAATGATTTTGCAAGAGCTTTAAAAATTCCTCGAGGAAATCCTGTTGCCGCCGCCAAAGTTATTGGAAAAAAACAGATTGTTAAGATGGATATTGGTCATGCTCGTGATGATACTTATTTTATCAATATTGCTGCAGCAGGGACGCTGACAGAGCTGACCTATAGTGTGCCGAGTCACCTAAAAACGACTTTTGGCTACCTTGCTTATCTAGCTAAAGGTGCGGAGCTTCTTCCGCAAGTGAGTAAAGTCCCTGTCAAAATTACTCACGATGAAGGTATCTTTGAGGGTGAAACGTCAATGATTTTTGCAGCTATTACAAACTCCGTTGGAGGATTTGAACAGATTGCTCCGGATGCTAAGTTGGATGATGGTTTGTTTACCCTGATTATTGTCAAAACTGCGAATCTTCTCCATCTACTAAGTTTAATTAGGTTACTTCTTTCGGGAAAACACATTTATGATAAGCGTATTGAGTATATCAAAACAAGCAAGATTATTATTGAGCCACAGTCTGACAAACGCATGATGATTAATTTGGATGGTGAGTATGGTGGTGATGCTCCTATTACACTGATTAATCTGAAAAATCATATTTCCTTTTTTGCTGATACTGATGAGATTTCAGATGATGCCCTGCTCCTTGATACAGAGGATTTGGCAATGGAAGCTATCGCCCAAAAATTCGCAAATGAGGTAGAAGATTTGGAAAAACAGTCTTAAAAAGGCAATAGACAGCATTAGTCATAATGCTGTCTATTTTTGGTATTTTTAAAAATGCTGTAGCGTAAAAAGCGGATAAAATCTAGTCACATTTGGCAATAATGTCCATTAATAGTGAAAAAAGATGAGTTATTTACTGAAAATGTCATCAAAAACCTCCCATTTCATTGACATTAATCCCAAATAGGTCTAAAATAGAAAGGGTAAATTTATAAAAAAGGAGAATTCTATTATGAATTTAGCTATTTTAGCACTTGGTTTTGCCGTGATGGGTGTGTCTATCGGTGAAGGTATCTTAGTAGCCAATATCGCCAAATCTGCAGCACGCCAACCGGAAATGTTTAGTAAATTGCAAACATTGATGTTTACAGGTGTTGCCTTTATTGAAGGAACTTTCTTCGTTCTCTTTGCCTTTACATTCTTGGTAAAATAGCCGTAGTATTAGAAGGAAGGAGGGATGAGGATTGGAAACAACTGTTAATCCAACCGTATCTTTTTTAGGCATTGAGTTTGATTTGACCATCCTTGCTATGTCTCTCTTGACGGTTACGATTATTTTTTTCTTGGTCTTTTGGGCCAGTTGCAAGATGACTCTAAAGCCAAAAGGCAAGCAAAATGTGTTAGAATTTCTCTACGAATTGGTTAATGATACCATTTCACAGAATCTAGGGGACTATACGAAAAACTACAGTCTTTTGATGTTTGTCATCTTTACCTTTGTTTTTGTGGCAAATAACTTGGGACTTCTAACAAAATTAGAAGTTAATGGTTATAATTTGTGGATGGGTGAGACGGAAAATTTTGGTGTTACCTTTACTCTTTCACTACTTATTTCCCTTATTTGTCATGTTGAAGGTATTCGCAAAAAAGGAGTCTCAGGTTATCTCAAGGGTTTTTTAACACCTTATCCAGCCATGTTACCGATGAACCTTTTAGAAGAAGTGACCAATCTTGCTTCTCTTGCTCTACGTCTATTTGGTAATATTTACTCTGGTGCTGTGGTAACCTCGCTGATCTTACAACTCGCTCACTTATCTATTTTTACTGGTCCTGTTGCTTTTTTACTTAATATGGTTTGGGTCGCTTTTTCGATTTTTATCGGCTTTATTCAAGCTTATGTCTTTATCATTTTGAGTTCAAGCTACATCGGTAACAAAGTTAATGGTGAAGGTGAATAAGTTATGGAAGAGGAAAAATATGTCAATACTAATCAATAGTACAACGCTTGGTAATATTATTATCACTACAGGTTCTGTGATTCTTTTACTTGTTTTGATTCGATTGTTTGCTTGGGATAAACTCACGGGTATTTTTGAACAACGTGCTAATAAGATTGCAACGGATATTGAAGCAGCAGAAACAGCACGTAAGGAAGCAGAAGGCTTAGCAACTAAGCGTCAAGTAGAACTAGCTAACGCTAAAGGAGAAGCTAGTCAAATCATCGAAACAGCCAAAGAAATTGGTAATACAAAAAGTAATCAAATAATCGCAGAAGCTCGTACAGAAGCTAGTCGTCTTAAAGATAAGGCTAAGCAAGATATTGAACAAAGCAAGACAGAAGCACTTACAAGTGTTAAGGAAGATGTCGCTGATCTTACCATTTTGCTTGCTGAAAAAGTGATGACAGCACAGTTAGATCAAAAAGCTCAGAGTGATTTGATTGATAATTATCTCAAACAATTAGGAGATGCTTAATGGAGAAAAAAACTGGGACACTCGTTGAGCAATACGCTATGAGTTTATTAGAAGTAGCACTTGAACATGAACAGTTAGCTCCTGTCAAAGCTGATGTTGAGGCTATTGTTGCTATCTTTGAAGATAATGATTTAGAGACTGTGATGTCAGATTTTGCTTTGTCAAGAGAAGATAAAGCGTCCATTATAAAGTTGTTTCAAGAGACTAGCTCGACTTATGTGAGCAATTTTCTTGAAATTATTTTACACAATGAGCGTGAGGATTTACTCTATGCGATATGTCAAACTTTTTTAGTCAAGGAAGCGCAAGCTACCAATACCCATGATATCCTTGTGACAACAGCAATTGAGATGTCAGATGAGCAAAAAGAGCGTCTCTTGGCTTTAGCAAAAGAGAAATTGACTGTTGCGCATGGTCGTCTAGTTGAAAGACTTGATCAAAGCATTATTGGTGGTTTTATTATCAATGCGAATAATAAGGTAATTGATACAAGTATTAAGAGTCAATTACGTCAATTTAAACAAAATCTAAAATAGAAGGTGGTGTAGATTTTTGGCAATCAATGCACAAGAAATTAGCGCTTTAATTAAAAAGCAAATTGAAAACTTCCAGCCAAATTTTGACGTCACAGAAACTGGTGTAGTCACTTATATAGGTGATGGTATTGCCAGAGCTCGTGGTCTTGATAATGCCATGAGCGGTGAACTTCTCGAATTTTCAAATGGTGCTTACGGTATGGCACAAAACTTGGAATCAAATGACGTAGGGATTATCATCCTTGGGGATTTTTCTGAAATTTGTGAAGGTGATGAGGTGAGACGTACTGGTAAAATTATGGAAGTGCCAGTAGGTGAGGCTCTTATTGGTCGCGTTGTAAATCCACTTGGTCAACCAGTGGATGGTCTTGGAGATATCAAGACAACTGCAACTCGCCCAGTTGAAACACCTGCACCAGGTGTTATGCAACGTAAATCAGTTTCTGAACCACTCCAAACGGGTCTCAAAGCAATTGATGCTTTGGTTCCAATTGGTCGTGGTCAACGTGAGTTAATCATTGGTGACCGTCAAACAGGTAAAACTTCTGTTGCGATTGATGCGATTTTGAACCAAAAAGGACAAGATATGATTTGTATCTATGTTGCCATTGGTCAAAAAGAATCAACTGTTCGTACACAAGTTGAAACCCTTCGTAAATACGGTGCTCTTGATTATACAATTGTTGTGACAGCCTCAGCTTCACAACCTTCTCCATTACTTTACATTGCTCCTTATGCTGGTGTGGCAATGGCAGAAGAATTTATGTATAACGGGAAACACGTTTTGATTGTTTATGATGATTTATCAAAGCAAGCGGTAGCTTATCGTGAACTTTCACTTCTTCTTCGTCGTCCACCAGGACGTGAAGCTTATCCTGGTGATGTATTCTATCTTCACAGTCGCTTACTTGAGCGCTCAGCTAAAGTTTCTGATGCACTTGGTGGTGGTTCTATCACAGCTCTTCCGTTTATCGAAACACAAGCTGGTGATATTTCAGCTTACATTGCAACAAATGTGATTTCTATCACTGATGGGCAAATCTTCTTGCAAGAAAATCTTTTCAACTCAGGTATTCGTCCTGCAATTGATGCTGGCTCTTCGGTGTCACGTGTTGGTGGTGCTGCACAGATTAAGGCAATGAAGAAAGTTGCTGGTACCCTTCGTCTTGACTTGGCTTCTTACCGTGAACTTGAAGCTTTTACGCAATTTGGTTCTGATTTGGATGCCGCAACCCAGGCTAAACTTAATCGTGGGCGTCGTACAGTTGAAGTACTTAAACAACCTGTTCATAAACCACTTCCTGTTGAAAAACAAGTTGTGATTCTTTATGCGCTTACCCATGGTTTTCTAGATGATGTTCCAGTTAATGATATTTTAGCATTTGAAGAAGCTTTGTTTGATTATTTTGATGAACATCACAAAGATATCTTTGAAACGATCGTTTCAACCAAAGATTTACCTGAAGAAACTGTTCTTGATGCAGCTATTCAAGAATTTAAAGATCAATCAGAATTTAAAGCGTAGGAGGGTATAATATGGCAGGCTCTCTTAGTGAAATCAAAGAGCGTATTACCTCAACTGAAAAAACGAGTAAAATTACAAGTGCCATGCAGATGGTATCCTCTGCAAAGCTTGTTAAGTCTGAACAGTCCGCACGTGATTTTCAAGTCTATGCTTCAAAAATCCGTCAGATTACTACAGATCTTTTGAAATCTGAGTTAACAACAGGTTCTGATAATCCCATGTTGGTGTCACGTCCTGTTAAAAAAACAGGCTATATTGTTATCACATCAGATAAAGGATTAGTCGGTGGCTATAATTCAAAGATTTTAAAAGCGATGATGGATTTGATTGCAGAGTATCATGTTGAAAAAGATGATTATGCTATTATTTCTATTGGTGGCATTGGCTCTGATTTCTTTAGAGCACGTGGTTTAAATGTAGCATTTGAATTGCGTGGTTTAGAAGATCAGCCAAGTTTTGAGCAAGTTGGAAAGATTATTTCCAAGTCTGTTGAGATGTACAAAAATGAATTATATGATGAGCTTTATGTCTGCTACAATCACCATGTCAATAGTTTGACTAGTCAAGTTCGTGTGCAACAAATGCTTCCAATTGCGGATCTTGATGCACAAGAAGCTAGCGAAGATGGTGTTTCTGGTTTTGAATTAGAGCCAGATCGTGAAGCTATATTGGAACAATTGTTGCCTCAATATACAGAAAGTCTGATTTATGGAGCGATTGTTGATGCGAAAACAGCAGAACATGCTGCAGGGATGACGGCTATGCAGACAGCTACAGATAATGCTAAAAATGTCATCAACGATTTGACTATCCAGTATAACCGTGCTCGTCAGGCTGCTATTACGCAAGAAATTACTGAGATTGTAGCGGGAGCGAATGCGCTTGAGTAATCTTGAACATTCTTTTGTCTACAATTTTATAAAAATGCTCTCTTTTACGAATTAGCAAAAGAGTGATAAAATTTGTATCTTAGTTGAAAAGGAGAAATAAATGAGCTCAGGCAAAATTGCTCAGGTTGTAGGTCCTGTTGTTGATGTTGTTTTCTCAACAGGTGATAAACTTCCTGAGATAAACAATGCATTGATTGTTTATAAAAATGGCGATAAAAATCAAAAAATCGTACTTGAAGTAGCTCTTGAATTGGGAGATGGAGTTGTACGTACTATCGCCATGGAATCAACCGATGGGCTTACTCGTGGAATGGAAGTTCTTGATACAGGTCGTCCTATCAGTGTTCCTGTTGGGGATAAAACGCTTGGTCGTGTGTTTAATGTTCTTGGGGATACGATTGACCTTGAAGAACCTTTTGCAGAAGATGCACAGCGTGAACCTATCCATAAAAAAGCTCCATCATTTGATGAATTGTCCACTTCTTCAGAAATTTTAGAGACAGGTATCAAAGTTATTGACCTTCTTGCCCCTTACCTAAAAGGGGGTAAAGTCGGACTTTTCGGTGGTGCCGGTGTTGGTAAAACCGTTCTTATCCAAGAATTGATTCACAATATTGCTCAAGAACACGGTGGTATTTCAGTATTTACTGGTGTCGGAGAACGTACGCGTGAAGGTAATGACCTTTATTGGGAAATGAAAGAATCTGGTGTTATCGAAAAAACGGCTATGGTCTTTGGTCAGATGAATGAACCACCTGGAGCACGTATGCGTGTTGCCCTTACTGGTTTGACGATTGCTGAATATTTCCGTGATGTTGAAGGACAAGATGTGCTACTTTTCATCGATAATATCTTCCGTTTCACTCAAGCAGGTTCTGAGGTATCGGCGCTTCTAGGGCGTATGCCATCAGCTGTTGGTTATCAACCGACACTGGCGACTGAAATGGGTCAATTGCAAGAACGTATCACATCAACGAAAAAAGGTTCTGTTACATCAATTCAAGCCATCTATGTGCCAGCTGATGACTACACTGACCCAGCTCCAGCAACAGCGTTTGCTCACTTGGATTCAACAACTAACCTTGAACGTAAGTTGACTCAAATGGGTATCTATCCAGCCGTTGATCCTCTTGCTTCCAGCTCACGTGCCCTTGCGCCAGAGATTGTAGGTGAGGAACATTATCAAGTAGCAACCGAGGTACAACGTGTTCTTCAACGTTACCGTGAGTTACAAGATATTATTGCTATCCTTGGTATGGATGAATTGTCTGAGGAAGAGAAAACTTTGGTTGGACGTGCACGTCGTATCCAATTCTTCCTTTCACAAAATTTCAACGTAGCTGAAACTTTCACTGGACAACCTGGTTCTTATGTACCAGTAGAAGAAACGGTTCGTGGATTTAAAGAAATTTTGGAAGGTAAGTATGATGATCTTCCAGAGGATGCTTTCCGTATGGTTGGTGGTATTGATGATGTGGTTGAAAAAGCTAAGAAAATGAAGTACTAATGAGGTGATATGATGGCAGAAATGACTGTTCAAGTAGTAACACCTGATGGTCTGAAATACGATCACCATGCAACTTTTATTCATGCAGTGACAAAAGAAGGAGAAATTGGGATTTTACCAGAACATATTAATCTCATTGCTCCTCTAAAGGTCAACGAGTTAAAAGTACGTCGTGTAGATGATGATAATCATGTAGATTGGATTGCAGTCAATGGTGGCATCATTGAGATTAAAGACAACGTTGTAACGATTGTGGCAGATTCTGCTGAGCGTGAACGTGATATTGATGTAAGTCGTGCAGAGCGTGCAAAATTACGTGCTGAACGCGCTATCGAAGTTGCTCAACAAGAGCATAAGGCTGATGAAGTTCAGCGTGCTCAAGTTGCTCTTAGACGTGCGCTTAATCGTATCAATGTTGGAAATAAACATTAAAAAACAGTTGATATGTATCAACTGTTTTTTGTTTAGAGAGACTAAAGCTTAGCACCTTCTTTTTCTTTTTTATCTTTGTAGACAATTTTTTCAGCTATATATCTGATGACCTCAGGATTACTTGGAAGATCGGAATGACTAGCATCATCACCTGTCACAGTCACCTGAGTATAGTGTTTGACGATTTTTTGATAGATGTATTTTCCAGCCTCAACACTGGCAAGAGGAACAATCTTATCTGCATCGTAAGTGTTTGTGCCAGCTAGATTATAGACGGAGAGTTCACTAGGGATATTTTCTTTTTGGGCAATCAAATCTTTTAACATTTGCGTACGATTAGAGAGATTGCTTTCCTCAAAGTTGTAGGGCGTGCCGATGGTTATAAGTGTTTTTATTTCAAAGTCATCAGATTCAATATATTGCTCTAGGAAAATGGTCCAGTTTAAGCCACCGTTAGAATGCCCGATAGCATTGAAACGTTTAAATTTATAGCGTTTTTGTAGAGCTAACATGGCTTCGTTGAGCCATGTGGCTTGCTTTTTGATATTCTTGTAGCCATCTTGGTTATTTTCAAAGGCTATGACAATATAAGGTTTGCGGTCATTGGTATCTAGTTTTCCTGTATAGACGATTTTGCCACTAGTTTTGACTGTAAGTTTTAAAACACTATGCTTTTCTCCCATTTTATTGAGTTGTTCGAGAAGTGTATTAAACCGTTCTTGACCAGCGCTAGACCCTGGAACTAAAATAGTTGGGTTCATTTTAGAATTATTGATACGGTATTGTGTTGTTGTCAAGTTGTTGATATAGTGTCTTCCAAAAACTGCCATAGCTGTTGGAAGAGAAAAAAGGAGTAGGACAACGAAGCGTTTAAACCATTTCATCATATGTCTTTTCCTTTCTAAAAGCGAGTGTGACAAAGGGACGATAAATAAAAATAGAAATGACTAAAATCACTACGGTAAATAGCAGATAGCGCCAATCTCCATTAGAAGCAAGAAAACCAAAGAGAATACTTGGTGTTCCAAGTGGTGTTGCATAGATAGCAGGTTCAAGGAAATGTGTAGAAAGTGCCAGAGCACCAAGTAACTCAGACAATATAGTTGATAACATCATAGGGATTAATAAAATTGGCTGAAAGAGAATGGGTAAGCCAAGAAAAAGTGGAAGTTGCTGGTCAAAAAGAAGAGGAATAGCTGACAATAGAGCAATACGATAGTAACGTTTGTTATTAAGCTTACGGCTTTTTTCAAGGATACTAATCATCAGCGCTAAAAGTAGCCCGACACCTCCAAACAGAGCAAAACTATCTTGCAAAGTGTAGATGGTAAAGAGATGTGGTATTGTTATGACAGTATTGTTTAGAGCTGCAGTGAGATTTTCACTGGCTACAGTTACATCAATGTCGGCTGTCTGGAGCATATAAGGTGGAGTAAAACCAAAAACCATCATGATGACAGCAAGAAGTGACCATGAGAGTACACCTAGTAGATGATTAGAGCCATTTCCTAAGAGATTCTCAAAAATGGTCTGTAGTAGAAAATTAAGATTTAGATAAGGATATTTTTGAGCTGCTTGATTGAAAGTGTAAGCACCATAAAGTAAAAGAATTCCGAATAAACTATTGGCGTAAGTAAAGCGAGCTCTCATATGTTTGATAACAAAGACAATTACTAATCCAAATAAAACTAAAAGTAGCCAAAAAGGTTGGTCATTATAATAAATACGCCCATTGGTTTCCGTTGTAAATAATAGCCAAGTGGTCAAAAAGCCAATCAAAGATGGAAATTGCCAATCAATGATATTATTATCTAAACTACGACGAATAAAAGTTGCTACAAAGTAGCTCATTAAAAAGGATAACAGAATATCTGAGAGGGTACTTAATCCTAGTGATAGCGCTGCAACAATCTGATTGTCCTTTAAAAATCCTGTTGTTTCTTGGAAAAAAGCATTTTCAAAAAGAAAGAGTTGCTGAAAAACTTGAATCCACGCATACATCAAAGCAAATGGGAATAGCTCTCTAAGACTCTCAAAAATTAAAAAACGGAGTCTGTGAAAAGTGGGAAGAAAGAATTGTTTTCGATACATAAGTCACCTAACTTTCTATGTCTATTATAACGTTAAATGTCACATCTTGCTAGGTCTGTTAGGTATTTTTTAAAGAAGTACGAAAAGGAGTGCTCTACTAGGCTATCGTAAAATAGACAATCCTTTATTTGAAGTTTGGTGAGGAGGGGAAAATATGCTATAATATCAGTATGGAATATATATTGTCGCTTGTGACCCTGATGAGTCATTTGATTTTTATTTTGTTGGTGCACCGCCTGTTGGTGATGCTTTTTGATTGGTCTAAACTTGTCAAAAATCCTCAGGACAAGGTGGGACAGTTGCGTGTTTTCTTGATTTTAGTGAGTATGGCTGTGGGCTATATGGTCAGTCATTTTATGTTGGAAGTGCTCTCTATTATACAGACTGCTATTTTAGGTCAATAAAAGTTAAAAATGATCAAGTAAAAAGTTTGTGTTATAATCAATATACTATTTTAGATGGAGAATATCATGGATAAAATCATAATTGAAGGTGGCAATACACGATTGTCAGGTCAAGTAACTATTGAAGGGGCTAAAAATGCTGTTTTGCCTTTGCTTGCAGCGACTATATTAGCTGAAAAAGGTAAGACAATCTTGACCAATGTTCCTATTTTATCAGATGTTTATACAATGAATAATGTGGTGCGAGGTTTAGATGTTGATGTTGTCTTTGATGAAGCGCATAACCAAGTCACTATAGATGCAACAGGTATTCTTTTAGATGTTGCTCCTTATGAATATGTGAGTAAAATGCGTGCTTCTATTGTTGTCTTAGGTCCTCTACTTGCTCGAAAAGGGCATGCTGTTGTCTCAATGCCTGGTGGCTGTACTATTGGTAGTCGTCCAATTGATTTGCATTTAAAAGGACTTGAAGCCCTTGGTGCTGTGATTACACAGACAGGAGGAGATATTACAGCGACAGCAGATAAGTTAAAAGGTGCAACCATCTACATGGATTTTCCGTCTGTTGGTGCGACGCAAAACCTTATGATGGCAGCTACTCTTGCAGAAGGTACAACGATTATTGAAAATGCTGCTCGTGAGCCAGAAATTGTTGATCTTGCTGTTTTACTCAATAAAATGGGAGCTAGGATTAAAGGAGCAGGAACTGAGACTCTGACTATTGTTGGAGTAGATAGTTTACATGGAGTTGAGCATGATGTTGTTCAGGATCGTATAGAGGCAGGAACCTTTATGGTAGCGGCTGCTATGACCTCAGGCAATGTTCTTATCAAAAATGCTATTTGGGAGCATAATCGTCCCTTGATTTCAAAATTGATTGAAATGGGTGTCGAGGTATCTGAGGAGAATGAGGGGATTCGTGTTAAGTCTGATGTCACTAAACTTAAACCAGTAACTGTTAAGACACTTCCTCATCCAGGGTTTCCAACGGATATGCAAGCGCAGTTTACAGCACTGATGTCAGTTGTTTCTGGAGAATCTACAATGATTGAGACAGTTTTTGAGAATCGTTTCCAACACTTGGAGGAAATGCGTCGTATGGGTTTACAATCTGAAATCATGCGTGATACTGCGGTTATCCATGGAGGTAAACATTTACAAGGAGCAACTGTCATATCAACGGATTTACGATCGAGTGCAGCTTTGATTTTAGTTGGGCTTGTGGCTGATGGTGTAACTACTGTTGGCAAACTTAATCACCTAGATCGTGGCTATTACAAGATTCATGAAAAATTGCAAGCTCTAGGTGCTACAATTCGTCGTGTAAGTGAGGAAAATTGATGAATACAGGTTGGCGTTATGTTGTTAAGCAATTTAGTTTGCTGTTGGTGGTTGCTCTTCTTTGTTTACTCTTTTTAGCATTGGGTCTTGTGATTGGCTATGGAATAATTGGTGATGGGAAAAATCCCTTTGCTATCCTCTCGTTGGAGACATGGAAAACCTTAATTGGAAAATTCACAGGAAACTGATATGGTGAAGAAAAAAACAATAAGACGACGAACTTCTTACTCTCTAGCTGTTCTCTTTTTAGGGATGTTTGCCCTGATTTTAGGTCATTTGTCAGATAATCCTATCTATCAAATGACGACAAACCTTGAGGCAAAGGCGATACAGACGAGTAAAGAACAGACAGAAGTCATAGGAAAAACACCTAGTCAAAGTCTATCTGAGTCTGTCCTTACGTCATCTGTCAAAAGTCAGTTAAAAGGAACAATCCAATGGAATGGAGCGGGTGCTTTTATCATCAATGATAACAAGACGACTCTTAATGTTAAAGTTTCTAGTGTTCCTTATGCTGATAATAAAACGAAAATAGTTCAAGACCAAACTGTTCCAACTGTTGCGAATGCTCTTTTGACAAAAAATACACGTCAATATAGGAGTCGTAAAGAGACAGAAAATGATTCGACTTCTTGGAAGCCAGCAGGATGGCATCAGCTCTATCATTTAAAAGGTGCCTACAACCATGCTGTTGACAGAGGACATTTGCTGGGTTATGCCTTGATTGGTGGTTTGAGAGGCTACAACGCTTCAACCAGCAACCCCAAAAACATTGCGACACAAGCCGCTTGGGCAAATCAGGCTAATAGTAATCACTCGACAGGTCAAAACTACTATGAGACGCTCGTTCGTAAGGCTCTTGATGAGAACAAACGTGTGCGCTATCGAGTGACCCTCATCTATGATGGAGATAACCTCCTAGCTTCAGGAACTCATTTAGAAGCTAAATCATCTGATGGCAGTTTAGAGTTTAACGTCTTTGTTCCCAATGTCCAGTCTGGCTTAACTTTCAATTATACAAGTGGTGAGGTTTTTATAGACTAGAGACTTGAAATAAAGAGATGTTTTTGGTAAAATAGGTGAAAATTAAATAGTGATCGATGGGACTAGTAGCCTTGTGGCATTTTGTCAGGGAATGCTAACCGTGACTGGAAGTTAGCTAAAAGAAAGCAAGGTGAATTCACTCATGAGAAGATCTCAATTAAGGTCTGCTTAGCAGATGGAAACGGATGGTACCGCGTGTCAACGCTCCGTATGGGGAGCATTGGCATTTTTTTATTGTCTGTCTTTTATTATAAGATATTGGAGGAAATATGGATTTACAAGAACAATTAGAAGAACTACGGATATCAACGCAAAAAAAACTCAAGGAAATGCGTGAGGATAATGCAAAGGAACTGCAAGAACTTCGTGTCCAGATTTTAGGGAAAAAAGGTTCTTTAACAGAGCTTCTCAAGGGGCTGAAAGATTTATCGCATGAGATGCGCCCTATTATCGGAAAGCAAGTCAATGAAGTGCGTGATGTGTTGACACAGTCTTTTGAGGAGCAGGCCAAACGAATTGAAATGGAATGTATTGCTAAAAAATTAGAGTCTGAGAGTTTGGACGTAACCTTGCCTGGACGTCAGATGACAGTTGGACATCGGCATGTTCTCACACAAATTAGCGAAGAGATTGAAGACATATTCTTAGGTATGGGCTTTCAAGTGGTGGATGGTTTTGAAGTTGAAAAAGATTACTACAACTTTGAACGTATGAATTTGCCTAAGGATCATCCCGCTCGTGATATGCAGGATACTTTCTACATCACAGAGGAAATTCTCATGCGTACGCATACTTCGCCTGTTCAGGCGCGTACAATGGACAAACATAACTTTTCAAAAGGACCTTTGAAGATGATTTCACCAGGGCGTGTGTTTCGCCGTGATACAGATGATGCGACACATTCTCATCAGTTTCATCAGATTGAAGGACTTGTTGTTGGCAAAAACATTTCGATGGGTGACCTCAAGGGAACGCTTGAGATGATTATTCAAAAAATGTTTGGTGCAGAGAGACAAATTCGTTTGCGCCCAAGTTACTTTCCTTTTACAGAGCCATCTGTTGAGGTGGATGTTTCTTGCTTTAAGTGTGGTGGTAGTGGCTGTAATGTCTGCAAGCAAACTGGTTGGATAGAAATTCTTGGTGCTGGTATGGTTCATCCAAGCGTGCTTGAGATGTCTGGACTTGATTCTGAGGAATATTCTGGTTTTGCCTTTGGTTTGGGGCAAGAGCGTATTGCTATGCTTCGCTATGGTATCAATGATATCCGTAGTTTCTACCAAGGTGATATCCGTTTTATAGAGCAATTTTAAAGCGAGAGGTATAGTTTTTTAATTTTTAAAGAGTATTGTTGTGCGCTATTTAAAGTAAAAGAAAGGAGTAAGCACACGATCTGTCATCGTGTGTCACAAATATATGTTAGTATCTTATAAATGGCTCAAAAAGCTTGTTGATGTGAATGTGACAAGTACTGAGTTAGCTGAAAAGATGTCAACGACAGGGATTGAAGTAGAGGGTGTAACAAGCCCACAAACAGGTTTGTCCAAGCTTGTCGTTGGTGAGGTTCTATCTTGTGAGGATGTGCCTGATACCCATCTTCATCTTTGCCAAGTGGATACTGGGGAGGAAAGCTTGCGACAAATTGTTTGCGGAGCACCGAATATCACAGCAGGTATTAAGGTCATCGTAGCACTGCCTGGTGCTCGTATTGCGGATAATTATAAAATTAAAAAAGGAAAAATCCGAGGTATGGAATCGCTGGGGATGATTTGCTCACTACAAGAACTTGGTTTACCAGATAATATTATTCCAAAAGAATTTTCTGATGGTATTCAAATATTACCTGATGTATCTGTGCCAGGCGATAGTGTTTTTCCATATCTAGATTTGGATGATGAGATTATTGAGCTTTCCATCACACCAAACCGTGCCGATGCCCTATCTATGCGTGGAGTTGCCTATGAAGTAGCAGCGATTTATGACAAAACTGTGCATTTTCCAGAGATTGCTTTATCTGAGACTGACAACTCTGCATCTGATGAGATTTCGGTTGCTATTGCATCTGATAAGGTTTTGACCTATGCTAGCCGTGTTGTGAAAAATGTTGTCGTCAAACCAAGTCCGCAGTGGCTTCAAAATCTCTTGATGAATGCAGGAATTCGTCCGATTAACAATGTTGTCGACGTGACGAATTATGTTCTTTTGTACTTTGGACAACCCATGCATGCCTTTGATTTGGATAAATTTGATAGTCGAGACATTATAGCACGTGAAGCGCATGAAGGTGAGCAGTTGGTAACACTGGACGGTGAAGTACGTGAACTTGTTGCGGGGGATTTAGTGATTACCGTTGAGGATAAACCTGTAGCGCTTGCTGGTGTTATGGGGGGACGTAATACGGAGATTGACAGCCATTCCAAAAATGTCGTTCTCGAAGCCGCTGTCTTTGATGGCACAAGCATTCGCAAAACAAGTGGACGTCTCAATCTTCGATCTGAAAGTTCTTCACGTTTTGAAAAAGGTGTGAACTACGCTACTGTCCTTGAAGCACTTGACCTTGCTGCAGCCATGTTGATGGATCTAGCTGGAGGTGAGGTGCTTGCAGGGCGTGTTGTTGCAGGTCATTTACCAACACAGCCTATCCAAGTGAGCAGTAGTCTTAGTTATGTCAATCATCGTCTAGGAACAGCTCTGACTGGTGCTGATCTTAAAGACATCTTTAATAGGCTTGATTTTGGCTTAGAATTTTCTGGAGATGCCTTTACAGTATCAGTTCCTAGGAGACGCTGGGATATTAGCATTCAAGCAGATTTAGTAGAAGAGATTGCTCGTATTTATGGTTATGAAAATTTACCAACGACTCTGCCAGAATCTGGTAATACAATTGGTGAATTGACGCTTTCTCAGCGTCTACGTCGCAAAGTACGTACGATTGTTGAAGGATTAGGGCTTTCTGAGATTATTACTTATACCCTTACGACACCTGAAAAAGCAGTCGAATTCACCCAAAAACCGAGCCATATCACAGAGTTGATGTGGCCAATGAGTGTGGAGCGCTCTGCTCTGCGCCAAAATATAGTCTCTGGAATGCTAGACACTGTCGCTTACAATAACGCCCGTAAAAATACCAACCTAGCCCTCTATGAGATTGGTAAAGTCTTTGAGCAAATTGCTGATCCAAAGGTTGATTTGCCAGATGAAATGACTAATCTATCCTTTGTTTTATCCGGTCAGGTGATTGAAAAAGACTTCCAAACAAGAGTTGTTCCTGTTGATTTTTTCTATGCTAAAGGTCTTTTGGAAGCGTTATTTACTAAATTAGGGGTTGAAGTCGATTATATTCCAACTAAAGAAATCGCAAGCATGCATCCGGGACGTACAGCTCTCATTATCTTAGAAGGTCAAGAGATTGGATTTGTTGGTCAAGTGCACCCGCAAACCGCTAAGCACTATACTATAGGTGAAACCTACGTCGCTGAGATTAACCTCGATGCTATAGAGTCTTACTACCGTAAGCCTCACATCTTTAAGGAAATCACTAAGTTTCCAACTGTCAGTCGTGACATCGCTCTTCTAGTTGAAAATAATATCAGTCACAGTGACATTCTTTCTGCTATTGCTGCAGCTGGCGTTAAACGCTTAACAGACGTCAAACTTTTTGATGTTTATGCTGGAGAGTCTATCGAAAAAGGTTTTAAATCAATGGCTTACAGCCTTACTTTTCAAAATCCAACAGATAATCTGACTGACGAAGAAGTTGCTAAATATATGTCTAAAATCGCAGCATCTTTAGAAGAAAAAGTTGGTGCAGAAATTCGCTAATCATAACAAAAGCTTCCACTAGTTTTCTAGGGAAGTTTTTGTTGTGATTATCAAAATTTTCTATTAAAATAATAGTATAATAAACTGGGAGGATAGAAATGAGTATTAAGGGATTGTTAGTGATGGATGTTGACTCTACCCTGATTCGAGAAGAAGGGATAGATTTACTAGGAGAAGAAGCAGGTGTGGGGGATCAGGTTGCTAAGATAACAGAACGAGCGATGAGAGGAGAGCTTGATTTTAAAGAAGCGCTGAACGAGCGTGTCCGCTTGCTAAAAGGTTTATCGATAACTGTATTTGAGCGTATTTTGGAGAAAATCCATTTTACCCCAGGTGCTGAACAATTGGTTGCTGAACTGAACGATCGTGGTTATAAGGTAGCAGTTGTTTCAGGTGGCTTTCATCAGACAGTAGATAGCTTAGCGGAGCGTTTAGGGCTAGATTATGTAAAAGCCAATCGTTTAGAAGTTGAAAATGGTATCCTGACAGGACGGGTTGTTGGTGAGATTGTGACCAAGGAAACTAAAAAAAACTGCTTGAAGCAATGGGCTGCCGAAAATGGTTTGTCTTTGAGTCAGACGATTGCTATGGGTGATGGTGCCAATGACTTACCGATGATTCAAACTGCAGGAATTGGAATTGCCTTTTGTGCCAAGCCAATTGTCAAAGAGCAGGCATCGTACGCAATAACTGAAAAAAATCTGTATAAAGTTATTGAGATACTTGATGCAGTACAAAAAGGTCAATAAATTCGTTTTTCAATCGTTATCAATACTGCCATATGAGGTTGTCAATTTTGAAACTTATCTTATTGAAAAAGGGATGAGGATAAGTTGGTAGCTTTCATGTTTTCTATCAATGCTCAACTATTTTAATTCTTGAAAGAGTGCGAAATGAACTATATTTTCATATTTGTTGGTGAAAGAAAAAGTTATTAAAGAGTTGTAATAAATATGCTCCCAGCCAAATGAGCTGGATATGCGAATAGTTGAAAAGGTCATTTTTGTATTGTTTCTGACGGATAAGCTATTGTTTTGTCCTTGTTATGGTGAATCTCCTTTAGAACATGCGATATGGGTAGATGTTGATACGATGTTTTAGTCAGAGATACTATTCAATATCTTGATTTTTAGCGGTGTTTTTGAGCAGAATTATAGTGATTTGATTTAGGAATAGGACTAGGCAATGAGTCACAAATATAACTAGGGGTTAATCAAGACGAGTTAACGACGTCCTGACCTCAATTCAAAATACTATACTATATTTTATGAATTTCTTCTACTGTGTGTAACGGTGGGAGATTTTTTTGAGCAAAAGTCTTGCTTTTTTAATGGTTTAGGTATAAACTATACATATCAAATAGTTTAGAACTAAACTATTGAAAGGAGTTAGCATGGAAGGTATTGAATTATTTCATCAAGTCATGTGCGTTTACAAGAAAAATCTAGCAGGAGCTAGTCAAGTCTTGGCAGAGCATGATATAACAGTAGCTCAAATGGATGTGCTATGCACCCTATCACGTATGGGACCGCAAACTCAGCAAGAATTGGCTAACCATGCTCAGGTTACTAAGGGCAATATGGCTCAAATTTTAGCTAAAATGGAAAAGTCAGATTTAGTATCACGCACGCAAAATCAGCGCTCAAAAGAGATTCGTTTGACAGAGAAATCGCGTGAATTGTATGCTGCTATTTTGCCAGCATTGGAGACTTATCACGAGAACTTTTTTGTTTCCTTATCAGGGGAAGAAAAAGTCACTCTTCATCATCTTTTGAAAAAAATAAAATAAAGGAGCACTCATGAAAATCTATACAGAAGAATTAACTTACACGAATGGAAATCCTCGTTTTCATTTGACATTTTATCGTCCAGGCTTGATTGACCGAGATTTTGACAAGGATGACTTTGCTTTTGGTCCTTTGGCTCGGATTGACCATGCTCATATTCGTCAAGAGGTTCTTGTACCGATGCACGAACATATCAATGATGAGATTTTCAGTTATATCCATAAGGGGAAGATGCTGCATGAAGATTCAGTGGGAAATGTCGAGGTTGTAACACCAGAACATCGTATGCTTATGGGAGCAGGTAAGAGCTTTTTCCACCAAGAATCTACACCAGAGGGGCAAGTGGAGATGTTGCAAGTTTTCATACGACCAGAAGAGGCTGACCTAGAACCCTTAGTTCAGTTTTCAAGTGATGAAAAAGTCGAATTAGAGGAGTGGAATCATCTAGTGGGACCAAATGGAAGTGGTGCCCCTCTTGTACTCCGTCAGGATGTACAGATTTTGGACAAACATTTGACGGAAAATCAAGATTTTAACTTACCTAGTCTAGAGGGCTATACTCCTTGGCTCTATGTTATGGAGGGGAGCATTGCTATCAATGGGAAGGAAATTTCAAAAGGTCAGGCAGTGACTTTGGAAGAGGGCGATGAGTTTGTAGGTAAGAGCTTGGAAAAGACAACCTTGGTGCTTTTTTTAGTTAATCTTGGAGCTCCCATGACGTATGCAGGTAATTTTAGTGGACAGAAACGATAAGGAGAGTACAATATGGGATTATTGGTTAATGGCGTGTGGCAACAGCAAAGTTTGGAAGAATTGTCAAAAAATGGCAACTTTGTCAAACCAGATGCAGCCTTTAAAAACTGGGTAACAGCAGACGGTTCGGCAGGTCCAACAGGAGTTGGTGGTTTTAAGGCGGAAAAAGGTCGGTATCATCTAGTGGTATCCTACGCCTGTCCGTGGGCTTCAAGAACCTTGGTCATGCGTGTTTTAAAGGATTTAGAAGATATTGTGAGTTTATCGGTAGTCAATCCTCTCATGTTGGAGCAGGGTTGGACATTTGAAGCTGGAGATAAGGTTGTGGCTGACCCGATTATGGGTGCAGACTATCTTCATCAACTCTATACTCTTTCAAATCCTGATTATACAGGGCGAGTTAGCGTGCCGATTCTCTGGGATAAAAAAACAGGTCAAATCGTCAGCAACGAGTCAGCAGATATTATGCGAATGTTTAATTCTGCCTTTAACGATTTGACTGGTAATCAAGTGGATTATTATCCAGAATCTCTCCGTGAGCAAATCGAGCAGATGAATGAGTGGATTTATACGACTTTCAATCAAGGAGTTTATAAGGCAGGTATGGCTTCAAGTCAATCTGCTTATGAAAAAGCAGTAACAGATGTCTTTGAGACTATGGAAAAATTGAATCAACTGTTTACCAAGCAGACCTATTTATTAGGTGATAAGGTGACAGAGGCGGATTGGCGTCTCTTTACTACCTTGGTACGGTTTGATGCGGTCTATTATGGGCATTTTAAATGTAATCTCAAGCGCCTAGTGGATTTTCCCAACCTCTGGAATTACACTAAGCGTCTCTATCATCAGCCCAAGATTGCGGATACTGTGCATTTGGACCATGTTAAAATTCATTACTATGGTAGTCATCGTCATATCAATCCAACAGGTATTGTTCCTCTGGGACCTGATATTGATTGGAGTTTATAAATTAAAACCTTCCCTAATGACGTTTGTTAGGGAAGGTTTGATTATACAAAGTATGTTAAGAAAGCTGATAAGCTACTGGGAAGGATTTATTGATAGGGCTGAATGAGCGACTAAGTCTATATAGTAAATACTTTAAACGAACAGTCATTTATTACTAGTATTGCTTTTAAAAGTTTACTGATATAACGTATCTCTTAAAAGAATTTTCGCCAAAATGAATTTTTTGATTTTTTTGGTTCATTCTTGGTCTTGTTTTCTTTAAGAAGTTCTGCAAACAGAATGCTTATTTCTTTATTGGTCTTTTCCACGGGGTGGTCGGTGTGAATAACTAAGCCAAAAGGAGAGTGTCCTTTTTCTGAAACAATAGTTGCATTGCACCCTAAGTTCTGAGCTGTTTTGAGATAGGAGATTTGCTTTTGGCTATCAATTTCAGGGGAAATCTTGACCAGAACAGGCTGAAAATCTTGGCAAATCTTTTCTAAGATTTCCTGAAAATAATTCAAAACCACATCGCTATTTGCCTCCTCAATGTTGCAGTTCGCAATGACCCGCTCTTCAAAGGTGGTGAGGTATTTTCGCTGTTCATCAGGATTGCATTTTAAACCGCCTGCTGCGGTCTGCAGAATACGTGTATCTAAATCAGTCATGCGTTAATCATATCATAAAAATCATGAAAATAAAAGACTCTAGTTGTTCTCTTTTTGATATGATAAACCGTAGCTAATGGGATACAGTAATAGAAACGAATCAGATTTTGGAAAATAGTGCCTTTTAAGTGGAGTTCCAGTCGGTGGGATAGGTTGTAGCGTCATCTAGTCTGATAAATGCTGAAGCGACTCAGTATGCTATGTTGTTTGAGATGATACGCCTCTTACTTGTAGTGGTAGTCGTTTTTATTTTTGAAAGGCGAAGATTGGGTAAGCAAAAAAGGAACAGTCCGTCTCTACTCAACCAGCAAATCATCTATTATCCAGCATTCCTTGGTATATATTGGTTTTCTTAGGCTCTTGTATTGCTAATAGCTTGTTAAGATTACCCATTATTGGTTCATCGTCTAAATTTTTCAGCTCGTAATTTGAAATGATTGTCTTAGCTGCTATCGGCTTACATCTTGACTTTAAAAAAGATTTTTACAAGAAGGAACTCGATTTATTATATACATGGGATTGATAGGAATAGTTCAACTAACTCTAGCCTTATTTTTGATTTTTTATTACATATTGGATAAGATAAAATGTAGGAAACGTTATCATATAAGATATGAGGAATTTTTCAGTTTTTCCTTGAAAAAAACGTACTTTTAAGGTATGATAATTGAGTAAATAAAATTAACTCATAAGGAGAGCATGTAATGTCAATTATTACTGATGTTTACGCACGCGAAGTCCTTGACTCACGTGGTAACCCAACACTTGAAGTAGAAGTTTATACTGAATCAGGAGCATTCGGTCGTGGTATGGTTCCTTCAGGAGCTTCTACAGGTGAGCACGAAGCAGTAGAACTTCGTGATGGAGACAAGTCTCGCTACAACGGTCTTGGAACCCAAAAAGCTGTTGATAATGTAAACAACATCATTGCCGAAGCAATCATTGGTTACGATGTACGCGATCAACAAGCTATTGACCGTGCTATGATTGCTCTTGACGGTACTCCAAACAAAGGAAAACTTGGTGCAAATGCTATTCTTGGTGTTTCTATTGCCGTAGCTCGTGCAGCAGCAGACTACCTTGAAGTTCCACTTTACAGCTACCTTGGTGGATTCAACACAAAGGTTCTTCCAACTCCAATGATGAACATCATCAACGGTGGTTCTCACTCAGATGCTCCAATTGCTTTCCAAGAATTCATGATTGTACCTGCTGGTGCACCTACATTCAAAGAAGCTCTTCGCTGGGGTGCTGAAATCTTCCACACTCTTAAGAAAATCCTTAAAGAACGTGGTCTTGAAACAGCTGTCGGTGACGAAGGTGGATTTGCTCCTAAATTTGACGGAACTGAAGATGCTGTAGAAACAATCATCAAAGCTATCGAAACTGCTGGTTACAAACCAGGTGAAGATGTATACCTTGGATTCGACTGTGCTTCATCAGAATTTTATGATAACGGAATCTATGACTATACTAAATTCGAAGGTGAAGGTGGAGCTAAACGTACTGCTTCAGAACAAATCGATTACATTGAAGAATTGGTTAACAAATATCCAATCATCACAATTGAAGATGCAATGGATGAAAACGACTGGGACGGTTGGAAAGAACTTACTAAACGTCTTGGTAAACGTGTTCAATTGGTCGGTGATGACTTCTTTGTAACGAACACTTCATACCTTGAACGTGGTATCAAAGAAGGAGCTGCTAACTCAATTCTTATCAAAGTTAACCAAATCGGTACTTTGACGGAAACATTCGAAGCTATCGAAATGGCTAAAGAAGCTGGTTACACTGCCGTTGTATCACACCGTTCAGGTGAAACTGAAGATTCAACAATCGCTGACATCGCAGTTGCAACTAACGCTGGTCAAATTAAGACTGGTTCACTTTCACGTACTGACCGTATTGCTAAATACAACCAATTGCTTCGTATTGAAGATCAACTTGGTGAAGTTGCAGAGTATCGTGGTTTGAAATCATTCTACAACTTGAAAAAATAAGTCTTGATAAAACAAGATATTAGAGCTATTGGAATTTCCAATAGCTTTTTTTGTATGATATGCAGATCCTGTAAAAAATATAGCCCAAATCACTTTTTTTTGTTATAATGTATATAAGTATTTTTGCTTATAATTAGAATAAAAATTGAAGGAAAGCTGAGACAACTGTCCCAGCTACTTTATTGTCAGATGCTTGATAAATTACATAAAAATTTAAGAGGAATTGATGTTCGTATCAACGAACCTTTACGAAAATATACTTATACTAAGGTTGGCGGTCCAGCAGATTTTTTGGCTTTTCCGAGAAATCGCTATGAACTCTCACGAATTGTTCAATTTGCTAATGGTGAGGGTATTCCTTGGATAGTGCTTGGTAATGCCAGCAATCTCATTGTACGTGATGGTGGTATTCGTGGCTTTGTCATTATGTTTGACAAATTAAATACCATTACTGTTGATGGTTATATTATTGAGGCAGAAGCAGGAGCCAATCTGATTGAGACGACACGTGTCGCTCGTTTTCACAGTTTGACTGGCTTTGAGTTTGCCTGTGGTATTCCTGGTAGTATTGGTGGTGCTGTTTATATGAATGCTGGTGCTTATGGAGGTGAGATTTCTCATATTTTGCTCTCAGCACAGGTCTTGGATAAATCTGGTGAGATTTACACAATTGATGCGCATGAGATGAAATTTGGATATCGCCACTCTATCTTACAGGAAGAGGACAGCATTGTTATTTCTGCTAAGTTTGCGCTAAAGCCTGGAGATTATACGCGAATTAGTCAGGAAATGGATCGTTTGACGTATTTACGTCAGCTTAAGCAACCCCTCGAATACCCATCTTGTGGTTCTGTTTTCAAGCGTCCTGTTGGACATTTTGCGGGTCATCTTATTAGCGAGGCGGGTTTGCAAGGATTGCGTGTGGGTGGTATTGAGGTGAGTAAGAAGCATGCAGGTTTTATGATCAATGTTGCTGACGGCACCGCTAAAGATTATGAAGATTTAATTGCCCAAGTGATTGCAACCGTAGAAAAAAAATCTGGTGTCACTTTAGAGCCAGAAGTGAGAATTATTGGAGACTATATGAGTGACTAGAAATCTGTGGAGGTTTCAGGTTAAGTGACTAATCCTATTATTTCATTTAAACATGTATCAAAAGTTTTTGAAGATAGTGGAACAATTGTCTTAAAAGATATCAATTTTGAGTTAGAAGAGGGAAAATTCTATACGCTTTTGGGCGCTTCAGGAAGTGGGAAATCAACGATTTTAAATATTATCGCAGGTCTTTTAGACGTAACATCTGGTGATATTTATTTAGATGGAAAACGTATTAACGATATTCCAATCAATAAACGCGACGTGCACACTGTTTTTCAAAATTATGCTTTATTTCCGCATATGTCGGTTTTTGAAAACATCGCTTTTCCACTAAAATTGCGCAAAGTTGAAAAAAAAGAGATCAGAAAGCGTGTCACAGAGGTACTTAAAATGGTGCGTCTTGATGGGTTTGAAAATCGTGCCATTCAAAAGTTATCTGGTGGGCAAAAGCAACGTGTTGCTATTGCTAGAGCTATTGTCAATCAGCCTAAGGTTGTGCTTTTAGATGAGCCTCTTTCTGCACTAGATTTGAAGTTGCGTACTGAGATGCAGTATGAATTGCGTGAGCTACAACAGAGACTTGGCATTACCTTTGTCTTTGTCACGCATGATCAAGAAGAGGCGCTTGCTATGAGTGACTGGATTTTTGTTATGAATGATGGTGAGATAGTCCAGTCTGGCACACCTGTTGATATCTATGATGAGCCAATCAACCACTTTGTGGCAACCTTTATCGGAGAATCTAATATTATTTCTGGTAAGATGATAAAGGATTATCTTGTTGAATTCAATGGGCAACGGTTTGAAGCGGTTGATGGAGGGATGCGTTCTAATGAGCCAGTTGAGATAGTTATTCGCCCAGAAGATTTGCAAATTACGCTACCAGAGGAAGGCAAACTCAAAGTTACCGTTGATACTCAGCTTTTTCGTGGTGTTCACTATGAGATTATCGCCTATGATAATCTGGGTAATGAGTGGATGATTCATTCAACTAGAAAAGCGATTGAAGGTGAAATTATAGGATTGGACTTTACTCCTGAGGATATCCACATCATGCGTCTCAATGAAAGTGAAGAGGAATTTGATGCCCGAATTGAAGAATATGTTGACCTCGAGGAGCCAGAGGATGGGTTAATCCATGCTATTGAGGAGGAGCGCCATGAAGAAAACCACTAGTCTCTTTTCACTTCCTTACCTTCTGTGGCTGTTTTTGTTTGTTTTAGCACCTGTAGCACTTATCATTTGGACTTCTTTTTTGGATAGTCTGGGACACTTTACACTAGATAACTACAAGACTTTTTTTAGCTCATGGGTTTACTTACTCATGAGTGTTAATTCTGTTCTTTATGCTGGTATCATTAGCTTAGTGACACTTGTCATTGGTTATCCAGCAGCTTATGTACTCACAAGGCTGAAGCATAAGCAGTTGTTGCTCATGCTGGTTATTTTGCCGACGTGGATTAATTTACTCTTGAAAGCTTATGCTTTTATGGGAATTTTTAGTCAACAAGGTAGTATCAATCAGTTTTTAAATTTTATCGGTATCGGCTCTAAGCAATTACTTTTTACAGACTTTGCTTTTATTCTTGTGGCTAGCTATATTGAATTACCTTTTATGTTGTTGCCTATTTTTAATGCACTTGATGATATTGATCCTAATCTCGTCAATGCTAGTTATGACCTTGGTGCAAATGCTTGGCAGACGTTTAGAAAAGTGATTTTTCCTTTGTCGTTAGATGGTGTTAGAAGTGGTGTGCAGTCCGTTTTTATTCCTAGTCTCAGTCTTTTCATGTTGACACGTCTCATTGGAGGAAATCGAGTGATTACGTTAGGAACAGCAATTGAGCAGCATTTTTTGACAACACAAAATAGAGGAATGGGCTCAACTATTGGTGTCATTTTAATTTTGGCTATGGTTGCTGTGATGTGGCTGACAAAGGAGCGAAAACGATGAAAAAACTAGCAAATCTCTATCTCATATGCGTCTTTGCACTTCTTTATATTCCTATTTTTTATCTGATTGTTTACTCTTTTAATCGTGGAGATGATATGAATGGTTTTGTGGGGGTGACACTTGAGCATTACAAAGACCTGTTTTCAGATAATCGGTTGATGTTGATTTTACTTCAGACCTTTTTCTTATCATTTTTGAGTGCTTTATTAGCGACTATTATTGGAACTTTTGGAGCAATATGGATTTATCAAGTCAAACAAAAGCGACAACAGACTCTACTTTCTCTTAATAACATCCTCATGGTGGCACCCGATGTGATGATTGGTGCTAGTTTTCTATTGTTTTTCACAGTACTTGGATTTCAGTTGAGTTTTAGTTCAATCTTATTGAGTCATGTTGCTTTTTCGATTCCTATTGTGGTTTTGATGGTACTTCCTAGGTTAAAAGAAATGAATGATACTATGGTACAGGCAGCTTATGACCTTGGCGCAACGACATGGCAGATGTTACGAGAAGTCATGTTACCTTATCTAACACCAGCTGTTATCTCAGGTTTTTTTATGGCCTTTACTTATTCGTTAGATGATTTTGCAGTGACTTTCTTTGTGCAGGGAAATGGTTTCTCGACGTTGTCAGTTGAAATTTATTCACGTGCTAGACGTGGTATTTCTCTTGAAATCAATGCTCTTTCAACCATCGTTTTTCTTTTTAGTATCTTGTTAGTGATTGGTTATTACTATATCGTGAGGGAAAAGGAGAACAAACATGCGTAGATTGTATTCCTTTACGTTAGGTATTGTATTGGTTATATTTCTCCTTTTGATAGGTATAACCATTATGAAACAGACAGAAAAAAGTAACACACAGTCTGATAAGCTTGTTATCTACAATTGGGGAGATTATATGGATCCAGCTCTAATTGCTAAGTTTACAAAAGAAACAGGCATCGAAGTTCAGTACGAGACGTTTGATTCTAATGAGGCTATGTATACCAAAATCAAACAAGGTGGAACGACTTACGACTTGGCTGTTCCCAGTGACTATATGATTGATAAGATGATTAAGGAAAATCTGGTCGTTAAGCTAGATAAAAAGCATATCAAAGGTTTAGAAAATATTAGTAGTGCATTTTTAGGGAAATCTTTTGATATTCATAATGACTATTCTATTCCTTATTTTTGGGGAACGGTTGGTATTGTTTACAATGTTAAGTTAGTTAAAACCGCTCCTAAGCATTGGGAAGATTTATGGGATAGTAGCTATCGTAATAGTATTTTACTGGTTGATGGGGCACGTGAGGTTATGGGAATTGGACTCAATTCTCTTGGATACAGTGTCAATACGAAAAACATGGCAGAATTAAAACAAGCGCTAGTCAAACTTCAAAAGCTTACACCAAATATCAAAGCTATTGTCGGTGACGAGATGAAAGGGTATATGATACAGGGAGATGCTGCCCTTGGTGTAACTTTTTCTGGCGAGGCTAGTGAAATGTTAAAAGCTAATCCTGATCTTCGCTACATTGTTCCAAGTGAAGGTTCCAACCTTTGGTTTGACAATCTAGTTATTCCTAAAGCGGTTAAGCATAAGAGTCAAGCCTACGCTTTTATCAATTTTATGCTAGATCCTAGAAATGCTGCGAAAAATGCAGAGTATATTGGCTATGCTACACCGAATCAAGCTGCTAGAAAACTCTTACCAAAAACACTTCAAGAAAATAAAGCGTTTTATCCTGACCAATATACAATCAATCATCTGGAAGTTTATAATAATTTAGGACTCAAGTGGTTAGGTATTTATAATGATTTCTATCTTCAATTTAAAATGTATCGTAAATAGTCAAGAAGCAAGTTAGTATCAATTGTATTCAATTTGAACTGACTTCTTTTTTCATAATAAACTCAAAAAAGCTTTAAAAGATGTTTTTGCGCATTATTTGAATACTACTATTTTTTAACCAAGTTTTAGCGAGGGAAAGGAACAAATAACTGTTCTTTATCGAACCATGGATTTCACTACAGAGGGTTGTAGTGCATGGATGTTATCCAGTCAAAGATAACTTTTACTATCCTCTGAAAAGAACTCACTTTCTCTAAATTTCAAAAAGCGAAAAATAAATAGAAAAAGCCAAAACCGTTTGGTTCTAGCTTTTTCTATCTTAGTGTGCTCATCGAGTTGGACTTTGGTGACTAAGATTCCATCCAAAAGGCACAATATTTTCCTTTTTCTGGCGGATACGTTTTAGATTTTCACGATGTCTAATGATGATAAGTGTAGCAATTGCAAAAGTTATCAGCATGAACAACGGATCATAGATGGTCAGGATAAAATGATAAGCAGGGAAAACAACAACATTAATAATAGCGACACTAGCTGCAACAACACTGGCAAGAGAGATCATACTATATAAGTAAAGCACAATTCCAAAAATAGCGATTAAGAAGAGAAGAAAAAGTGGGGAATAACCAAGCAGTACCCCTGCACTAGTAGCAACAGCTTTTCCCCCTTTAAACTTAGCAAAAACAGGGAAAGTATGTCCAATGATAGCAAAAAATCCAAATAAAAAAGGATTGATGCCTACACCAAAGAGAGCGGGTAAACACGTCGCAATAGTTCCTTTTAGAGCATCAATGATGAAAGTTGCTATGCCGGCTTTAGCCCCTAAAATACGAAAGGTGTTGGTTGTACCGGTATTACCGCTACCGTGTTCACGTAGATTTTTCTTGTAAAATACTTGCCCAATCCAAAGTCCTGTAGGAACAGAACCAAGAAGATAGGCAATTAATAAAAGTAAACTTATTTTCATCATGGCTTTATTATACCATGAAATATCGTCATCAGCTATGTAAGAAACGAGAATATTTTTCAAAACCACGATAAGTACAAAAAAGCCTATTATACTAAGTATAATAGGTATTGACTTAACATTCAATACCTCATACTATTGGTATATGGAGGAACGTTAAGATGAGTAGCATTAGACTAGAAGATTTATTCAATTTGACCTCTAAGAATTTAGGGACAATAAAAGTCAAATTTAATGATTGGAAAGATGAAAATGCTGTAGAAAACTATCTGGCTAATCCAGACAGAATAAATAATTTTAATCTTTTTTGGAGAAGTCAGATGCGTTATTTTAATGTTGGTGATATCGCGATTAATTTTATTCGATTAGAGAATGATAAATGGTTATTAACAACTATTAAAAAGGTGACGGAAGAATTAGGGGTGGTGCACGGGCAAAATTATCAAGGGATTGAGTTGGCGGAGTTTGCTCCTTATTTTGGTCGCTTGATTGTGAAGTATAAAAAAGTAGGGAGAATTTCTGTTCAAAAATATGATCGTATTTTACAAAAGCTGGAAATTTATCAGTTGTTACCAGAAGTTTATAGTGGATTAGACTTTAAAGGTTATGACTGTATTTGCTTATCTTATGCGCAATTAGCGTCTATTTTACGTTTTGAAAAAAAGGATTGGCTAACAGCTTTGCAAAATCAAAAAGCAGTCTATCTGATTACTGATACCTATACAGGGAAATTATACGTTGGTTCGGCTACTAGTGATAATGGTATGCTATTGAATCGTTGGAGGACTTATATCGCCAATGGGCATGGAGGCAATGTTGCTTTGAAAAAATTGGTAAAACAAGAAGGAATAGCCTATGTGAAAAAGAATTTTCAATACAGTGTTTTAGAAAATTATAACGGGAAAATAGATGATCAATTCATTTTACAACGTGAATCGTGGTGGAAAGAAGTACTGAAATCAAGAGACTTTGGCTATAATGAAAATTAGGAACAAAGAACGCAAATGATAGCCGTAAAGTATGTGCCGTCTGAGATACGTAAAATTCAGAAGTCCTTAAACGAGTAAATAAAGAGGGATGCTCGGTGACGGAGACTGTAAAAGACAATAGGAACTGGCTTGTTTATAGAAAGACAAAAATGTTAGTGATTATTTGAGAGAATGGAGAAAAATCAAGTGTGATGTAACTCAGATGGTTAAAGACCTGTATTAGCGACAAGGGCTTTCGATGGGATATTTTATTGGAAGGATTTGGGCAGAAAATTTGTGAAGTAGGATGGAAAGGATAGAAAAATGGATTGGGAGACAGAACGTAGGCATAATGAATTACAGGAGAGTGCTGACGAACAGAATCGTTTGTTAAGGGAGCAAAATGAACTTCAAGAGCAAGCATTATGGCAACAGAGGGCATTGGAACGAGACCGTCAGATAGCAGAAGAACGTCGCTATGAGGAGGAAGTAAAACGGCGTGAAAAAAAGAGATGAAAGACAGGATCCATCAATTGCAGATTTCACTGGCTCAAACAACTAATCCAATCAAAAGGGAGCAATTGCAGAAGTTAGTGGATGAGGCGGTGGACGAATACGAAACCTATCTCTATCGTTTGCAAAAAGAAGAAGAGGAACGAGAGAGACAGCTACAGTTATTTGAAAAGGAACAAGAGACAGCAGCAGCTATTTGAAAAGGAACAATTAAAAAGACGGAGAAGAGAAAGGATAAAATCCATTATTGTGATGATGGTGACTATCCCAATTCTATTGCTGGTTTTTGTGATTGGCATGAATTGGTTACTGAAAAAGGATGCTAAAAAGGAAGTTTTTGGAACTAGAACTTCTGCTTCAAGTGTTATAACATCTCCTGATAGAAATAATAATCAAACAGCTTCTTCATCTTCTAGATTAAATGTAAACAGTACTCAAGCTTCCTCCAACTCGAAAGTAAATACAAAGGATTTGACCACCGAGCAGGTCAAGAAATGGGTGACCTATAGTATTTATTCCATTGAGCATGAACATGCGACGATTGAAAATATAGAGGTTAGCATGCGTGATGATGGCTTGGTTTATGCAGTGGTAAGGTTGACCGACAAAAGACTTAATTCAGGACTATCTCGTACCTATCGTATTTCTAGCGAGGGCTATTTGGAAGAAGAATCTGGTTTCAGTGGTTGGAAAATCATTTCAAAAGACTATCATGAATGAGGTTAGAATAACATTCTTCCTCTTTTTATTGACTTGATTTAGCGGTTGATGAAGAAATCTATATTTAAGCGCGGATTTTCTATTAATGCTGTCAAACATGAGATAGAAATCGTCGTTTTGAGATGATTATGCACTCGTGTGACATTCTCTTATAATCTTTTCTTTTTAAGATTTGCAAAATTTCTCAAAAGCTTGTAAGATAGTAAAGATGAAGAAACAGGAGGTTCCTTGTGGCAAAACAGGAAATCAATATTAACAATTATAATGATGACGCGATTCAGGTCTTAGAGGGGTTAGATGCTGTCCGAAAACGTCCTGGTATGTATATTGGGTCAACAGACGGAACTGGTCTTCACCACTTGGTTTGGGAAATCGTTGATAATGCCGTAGATGAGGCTCTATCTGGTTTTGGGGATAAGATTGATGTAACCATTCATAAAGACGGTAGTATCAGTGTCGCTGACCACGGTCGTGGGATGCCTGTTGGTATGCATGCCATGGGTATTCCGACTGTTGAGGTTATCTTTACCGTTCTTCATGCGGGGGGAAAATTCGGTCAAGGGGGCTATAAGACTTCTGGAGGACTTCACGGTGTAGGGTCTTCTGTGGTTAATGCCCTCTCTAGCTGGTTAGAAGTTGAGATTGTACGAGAAGGTGCGGTTTATCGTCAGCGTTTTGAAGAGGGTGGAAAACCAGTTACTAGTCTTGAAAAGGTAGGAACAGCTCCCAAGTCTAAATCGGGAACTAAGGTTCGCTTTATGCCAGATGCTAGCATTTTTTCAACTACGGACTTTAGGTATCATACCATTGCTGAACGCCTGAATGAATCTGCTTTTTTATTGAAACAAGTCACTTTGAGTTTGACAGATGAGCGAACTGGTGAAAGTAGCCAGTTTCATTATGAAAATGGGGTGCAGGACTTTGTTAGCTATTTGAATGAAGATAAGGAAACTCTTACTCCAGTGCTTTATTTTGAGGGAGAAGAGGGTGGTTTTCAAGTAGAGGTAGCCTTGCAGTACAATGACGGTTATTCTGATAATATCCTCTCCTTTGTCAACAATGTTCGGACAAAAGACGGTGGAACGCACGAAACAGGCCTAAAAACAGCTATTACAAAAGCTATGAATGATTATGCGAGAAAGACAGGCTTGCTCAAGGAAAAGGATAAAAATCTTGAAGGGTCAGACTACCGTGAGGGCTTGTCGGCTGTCTTATCCATTTTAGTACCTGAAGAGCATTTGCAGTTTGAGGGTCAGACCAAGGATAAGCTGGGAAGTCCTCTAGCTCGCCCAGTTGTTGATGGCATTGTATCGGACAAATTGACTTTCTTTCTTTTGGAAAATGGGGAATTAGCTAGTAACCTTATTCGTAAGGCTATCCGTGCTAGAGATGCGCGTGAAGCAACTCGTAAGGCACGTGATGAGAGCCGAAATGGTAAGAAAAATAAAAAGGATAAGGGACTATTATCAGGAAAATTAACGCCTGCCCAGTCTAAGAATGCTGCGAAAAATGAACTTTATTTAGTCGAGGGAGATTCTGCCGGAGGGTCTGCCAAACAAGGACGAGACCGCAAGTTTCAGGCAATCTTACCTCTAAGAGGAAAGGTTATCAATACCGCCAAGGCTAAAATGGCAGATATTCTCAAGAATGAAGAAATCAATACTATGATTTATACTATTGGTGCTGGTGTTGGTTCAGAGTTTAACTTGGAAGATGCCAACTATGATAAAATTATTATCATGACCGATGCGGATACGGACGGTGCCCACATTCAGACCTTGCTTTTAACTTTCTTTTATCGCTATATGCGACCACTTGTAGAAGCAGGAAAGGTTTATATTGCCCTACCTCCCCTCTATAAGATGAGCAAGGGGAAGGGCAAGCAGGAAAAAATTGCTTACGCTTGGTCGGACAATGAGTTAGAAGAGTTAAGAAAAGACTTTGGAAAAGGAGCAACGCTCCAACGCTACAAAGGACTTGGAGAAATGAATGCAGACCAGCTTTGGGAAACAACCATGAATCCTGACACTCGTACCTTAATTCGAGTAACCATTGAAGATTTAGCGCGTGCTGAACGTCGTGTCTCTATCCTTATGGGCGATAAGGTAGAACCACGCCGTAAGTGGATTGAGGACAATGTGATGTTTACGCTGGAAGAAGCGACAGTGTTTTAGGTCAGTACCTAAATAATATGATTATCTAGTTCTTATGTTATAGAGATTTTAATTAACTAGAACAATAAACAAGTGATATTGTTTTGAAAATGTTAGGACCAAAAGGATACCAACCGGAAAGTGAGAGGACATGACTTTAGAGAATAAACTAGAGATTGAATCTTCAGCTCGCTTGGCAGAAGTGGAAGAGCAAATGAGTAAGAAACAAGCTGCTCTTCTATTTAAAACAGGACAATTGTTTCAAATAGAAGTTGGTACTTTTAAGAGATTGTCTGCCATTCACAAGGCTCTTTTTTCAGAAATTTATGATTTTGCAGGGAAAATTCGTGATGTCAATATTGCCAAGGATAATTTTCAGTTTGATCCTCGTATTTTTTTAGAGCAATCTCTCGCTTATATTGATAAACTTCCTCATACCACTTTTGATGAGATTGTTGAGAAATATGTAGATATGAACGTGGCACACCCTTTTCGTGAAGGAAATGGACGAAGTATGAGAATTTGGCTAGATCGTATGTTCCGTGAAAAGTTGGGGGGGAAAGTAGTCGATTGAAATGCTATTGATAAAGACGAGTATTTCAATGCTATGATACGAAGTCATGTGTCAACAGGAGAACTTAAATATCTCTTATTGAACGCTTTGACAGATGATATGAGCCAAGCGAGCTTTTTTAAGGGTGTAGATGCTTCCTACTACTACGAAGGCTACACTCTTTATCAGACGCAAGACTTGATAAATGGTTCTGATGATTGAGATATTTTATTAGTAGTTTGCTTTACTCTAATAGGTGAGTAAGTGATTGTCATAAAGGCAATGAAAAAAGTTAGTTATGGTAAATTTTTGTGAAAAAGATTTTAGCTACTATACCAGACTAGAGTAAAGATAAAATATTTAGAAACAGTTTCAAAACGTTTATCGAAAGTCAAGGTTTCAATAGCTTATACAGTAATATGAAACCTTGAAACTAAAGAAAGGAAATGAATAGCTCTGAGGGGCTTTCTATCTAATATGAGTACAATTCAAAACATGTCCTTAGAGGACATTATGGGAGAGCGTTTTGGGCGTTACTCCAAATACATTATTCAAGAGCGGGCTTTGCCAGATATTAGAGACGGTCTAAAACCTGTTCAAAGACGGATTCTTTATTCTATGAATAAGGACGGCAATACCTTTGATAAGAGTTACCGTAAGTCTGCCAAGTCCGTCGGAAATATCATGGGGAATTTTCACCCACACGGAGATTCCTCTATTTATGATGCCATGGTTCGCATGAGTCAGGACTGGAAAAATCGTGAGATTTTGGTGGAAATGCACGGAAACAATGGTTCCATGGACGGCGACCCGCCTGCAGCTATGCGTTATACAGAAGCCCGTTTGTCAGAGGTAGCTGGTTTTCTTTTACAAGATATTGAGAAAAAGACCGTGCCTTTTGCTTGGAATTTTGATGATACTGAAAAAGAACCGACTGTTTTGCCGGCTGCTTTTCCAAATCTCTTGGTCAATGGAGCGACAGGGATTTCGGCAGGGTATGCGACGGATATTCCACCTCATAATTTAGCAGAAGTGATTGATGCGGTCATCTATATGATTGATCACCCGTCTGCTAAGGTGGACAAACTCATGGAATTTTTACCGGGACCAGATTTTCCAACAGGAGCCATTATTCAAGGGCGAGATGAAATTAAAAAAGCCTATGAAACAGGTAAGGGGAGAGTGGTTGTCCGCTCAAAAACAGAAGTTGAGCAATTAAAAGGCGGTAAAGAACAAATCGTTGTTACTGAAATTCCTTATGAAATCAATAAGTCTGTCTTAGTCAAGAAAATTGATGAGGTGCGGGTCAATAACAAGGTAGCAGGCATTGTAGAAGTTCGAGATGAGTCAGACCGTAATGGTTTGCGTATTGCGATTGAGCTGAAAAAAGACGCTAACCGTGAATTGATTTTAAATTACCTCTTTAAATACACAGATTTGCAGGTCAACTATAACTTTAACATGGTGGCGATTGACCATTTTACCCCTCGTCAAGTGGGGCTTGTTCGTATTCTGACAAGCTATATTGCTCACCGAAAAGAAGTGATTTTGGCTCGTAGCCGTTTTGACAAGGAAAAAGCAGAACGCCGTCTGCATATTGTGGAAGGCTTGATTCGAGTGCTATCCATTTTAGATGAAATCATCGCTCTTATTCGTGCCAGTGAGAACAAAGCAGATGCCAAGGAAAATCTCAAGGTTAGCTATGACTTCACAGAGGAGCAGGCTGAGGCTATTGTTACCTTGCAACTCTATCGTTTGACAAATACAGACGTGGTTGTTTTAGAAGAGAAAGAAGCTGAATTGAGGGAGAAAATTGCCCTGCTTTCTGCCATTATCGGAGATGAAAGAACCATGTATAACCTCATGAAAAAAGAACTTCGAGAGGTAAAAAAGACTTTTGGCAATCCTCGCCTCAGTGAGTTGCAGGATACAGCTAAGACCATTGAGATTGATACAGCTAGTCTGGTTGTTGAGGAAGAGACCTATGTCAGCGTTACTAAGTCGGGCTATCTTAAGCGAACCAGTCCTCGTTCCTTTGCGGCATCAAGTCCTGAAGAGATTGGTAAGCGTGAAGATGACCGTCTTGTATTTATGAGTCAAGCAAAGACGACACAACATCTTCTTTTGTTTACCACTTCGGGAAATGTCATCTATCGTCCAGTCCATGAATTGGCAGACATCAAATGGAAAGACATCGGAGAACATATCAGTCAGACCATTACCAATTTTGAAGTCAAGGAAGAGATTCTTCATGCTGAATTGGTCGATAATTTTGATACAGGTGTTTATATCGTTGCTACCAAATTGGGGCAAATCAAGCGAGTTAAGCGGAGCGAGTTTAGCCCTTGGCGAACCTACAAGTCTAAATCCATTAAATTTGCTAAATTGAAAAATGAAGTAGATAGTGTCTTATTTGTTCAAGCAGTGGATATGCAAGATGTCATGCTTATTACAAAAAACGGTTACGCTCTGCGATTTAACACGCAAGAAGTGCCAATAGTTGGTGCTAAAGCAGCAGGTGTAAAATCAATAAATCTCAAAGATGGAGATGTTATCAACAGTGCCTTTTTGGTGTTGACAGATAGTTTTTATATTCTTACTCAGCGTGGAAGTCTCAAACGTATGTCAGTGGATGTGATTCCACAAACGAGCAGAGCAAAGCGTGGACTGCTTGTTTTGCGGGAGTTAAAAACAAAGCCTCACCGTGTGTTTAAAGCAGGGAGCGTAGGAGAAAATACGTCAGCACTTGCACCACAAGAACTTGAAATCGTATCTAGTACAGGACAAAGCTATCGTGTTGTTTTATCAGATTTGTCACTGTCAGAGCGCACTAGTAACGGTAGTTTCATCTCAGAGACAATATCAGACGAGGAAGTAATGTCAGCTCATTTTCTCAATGATATGTTTATAGCCAAGTAGTTATTGTTCTACTTGGTTTTTCATTTTGCTTTTTGCTATAATGACAGGTAGATAAAGATGGAATGTTGGAAGTAGGTAGTTATCGTGCACAAAAAGACCATTATTGATTTTAAAGATTTGGGAAAACGTCTTATTTTTACAGAACCGATAGAAGAGCTTATAGCAGAGGCGCTTAGCGATGTGAGAGAGGTACTGGATAAGGTGAGTATTTATCAAAATCAAGGTTATTATGTCGTGGGTTATGTCAGCTATGAGGCGGCACCTGCTTTTGAGCCACATTTTCTGGTTAAGAAAGATCGCTTATCTAAAGAATATTTGGCTTATTTTACAGTTCATAAAACAGTTCAGGAAGTTCCTTTTCCAAATTGTTATGAGGCGATTGATATGCCCACAAAGTGGGAAAATGTAGTAGCAGAGTCTACTTATCAAGCAGCTATTGAGAGCATTCATCAGCAAATCAAGCAAGGCAATACCTACCAAGTTAACTACACGACTTGTTTGACAGCACCTCTAATGGTAGATAGCCTTGCGGTTTACAATCGTCTGGTGGTTGAGCAAGGAGCTTCTTATAATGCTTATATTGCCCACGATGATTTTGCAGTGGTTTCTGTTAGCCCAGAGTTATTTTTTGAAAAAAAAGGGCGGACGCTTACAACAAGACCGATGAAAGGGACAACAAAGCGAGGAATAAATATTTCTGATGACCTTAAAAACAAGGAATGGCTTAGTAAAGATGCTAAAAACCGTTCTGAAAATGTGATGATTGTTGATTTACTGCGTAATGATATGGGACGTATCTCAGAGATTGACAGCGTTCAGGTCACTCGATTGTGCCAAATAGAGCAGTATTCGACAGTCTGGCAGATGACTTCAACTATCACTAGTCAAATTAAACGAGACCAAGATTTGTTGGCTATTTTTGAAGCTCTCTTTCCGTGTGGGTCAATTACAGGAGCACCTAAGATTGCAACGATGTCTATCATTTATCAGCTTGAGACACAGGCGCGTGGTGTCTATTGTGGAACGATTGGACTTTGTTTACCAAATGGGGATGCTATTTTCAATGTGGCTATTCGTTCGCTTCAGATAGCAAATGCTAAAGCTTACTATGGTGTAGGCGGTGGTATTACTTGGGATAGCAAATGGGAGGATGAATACGTTGAAACACAGCAAAAAAGTGCAGTTCTCACGCATGTCAATCCAAGCTTTGAACTCTTAACAACGGCAAAGATTGCATCGCGTCAGGTTCTTTTTCTTGAGCAACATTTGGAACGTTTAAAGAAAGCTAGTCGTTATTTTGCTTATCCGTTTGATGATGAGATGTGCTTAGTGCAACTCTTAGAGACATGTCAGAATATGGACGTAGAAAAAAATTATCGCTGTCGCATACGTTTGGATAAATTTGGGAATCTAAACATTAACTGTGAAGAGTTGCAACCATTAGCAAAAGAGCGAAAACGAGCGGTTATTGTCCAACGAAAAAATCAAGCGGACACACCCTTTTATTATTTTAAAACGACCTATCGCAAACATATCCCAAACGCATCTTATGAGCAGATTTTTATCTCAGCGGATGGTTTTTTGCAAGAAACCTCTATAGGTAATATTATCCTAAAATGTGGAGATAACTACTATACGCCACCGGTAAGTATCGGTATTGTAGACGGTATTTACCGTAACTATCTTCTGAACAAAGGAAAAATAAGTGAAAAACAATTGGCACGTAGTGACCTAGAAAAAGCAGACGCTATCTATACCTGTAATAGTGTGAGAGGTCTCTATGAATTAACACTGATAAAATAAAAAACATCTCTTCTAAGAGATGTAGTCAAAGAAAATTTTCTGAATTTTTAGAAAAACACTTGAAAAAACGTGAAAAAAGCGTACAATATAATACAAGTAAACAAGAAAGAGGATATATTATGACAGTAGAACTTGACTGGGAAAATTTAGGTTTTTCTTATCGTAAATTACCGTTTCGTTATATTTCATATTATAGAAACGGAAAATGGGATGATGGGCAATTAACAGAAGATGCTACACTGCATCTCTCTGAAAGTTCACCTGCTCTCCACTATGGACAACAAGCTTTTGAAGGTTTGAAAGCTTACCGTACCAAGAATGGTTTCATTCAGCTTTTTCGTCCAGATAAAAATGCTGAGCGTCTGCAAAGAACAGCTGATCGTCTCCTTATGCCAAAAGTACCAACAGATAAGTTTATTGATGCTGCTAAGCAGGTTGTTAGAGCCAATGAGGAATTTGTCCCCCCTTATGGTAGCGGTGCAACTCTCTATCTTCGTCCGCTATTGATTGGTGTAGGGGATGTTATTGGTGTCAAACCAGCTGATGAATACATCTTTACGATTTTTGCTATGCCTGTTGGAAATTATTTTAAAGGTGGTCTAGCACCAACGAATTTTCTTGTCTCTGAGAACTATGATCGTGCAGCACCGCACGGAACTGGTGCTGCTAAGGTAGGAGGTAACTACGCAGCTAGTTTATTACCTGGAAAATACGCTCATGACCACCAATTTTCAGATGTCATTTACTTAGATCCTGCAACTCACACCAAAATTGAAGAAGTTGGCTCTGCTAATTTCTTTGGAATTACGAAAGACAATCAATTTATTACTCCTTTAAGTCCATCTATTTTACCATCTATTACTAAGTATTCATTGCTCTATTTGGCTAAGGAAAGATTTGGTATGGAAGCTATTGAAGGAGAAGTGAGAATTGATGAGCTTGATAAGTTTACTGAGGCAGGTGCCTGCGGAACAGCAGCTGTTATTTCTCCAATCGGAGCTATCCAATATCGTGATGATTTTCATGTTTTCTATAGTGAGACAGAGGTTGGACCAGTTACCCGTAAGCTTTATGATGAGTTGACTGGTATTCAATTTGGAGATATTGAGGCACCAGAGGGTTGGATTGTTAGGGTAGATTAAGGTAAAGAGCTTGTTCTTGCAAGCTCTTTACTTTTTTTGTAAAATAGAAAAAGCGAAAGGAGTTTTCTATGGCAAAAAAAGATAAAAAAATTGAAATTCAACTCATTGATGCCAAGGTCAAAGTGAACGAAACGTTCGTTGATGGTAGTCAGTTAGTGATTGGCAAACGTATTGTTGGTAATATTGTAGAGTTAGATGGTAAGTATGCAGTCATTAAAAATGAGCAAGTAGCTAGCTTCTATAAATCACTTGACCAAGCTATAGAGAATGTTATCGAGGAGTATAACCTTAACCATTAATTTAAAGTATCTCTTGTAGATAGATACTTTAAGGGAGAATAAATAGTAAAAAAAGCTTGCATATTAACAAAAACTATGTTAAAATAGTGTTTGTTTTGGAAGGGTAGCGAAGAGGCTAAACGCGGCGGACTGTAAATCCGCTCCTTCGGGTTCGGGGGTTCGAATCCCTCCCCTTCCATTTTTTAGGTTGTGCTGGTTTGCATAGTTTAAAGTACATTTGGGGTATAGCCAAGCGGTAAGGCAAGGGACTTTGACTCCCTCATGCGTTGGTTCGAATCCAGCTACCCCAGTCAAAGGTATCAAACTGAGTTTGACACCGTAAAAGCGATAGTTATTGTCCTTGCGGGTTACCTTGAAAAATATATTGTTATCAAAAGTTAGTTTATTAACTTTTGTTGGAGGATTTTTTAGAATGAATGAATTTGAAGATTTGCTAAACAGTGTTAACGATGTTAACCCTGGTGATGTTGTCACCGCGGAAGTTTTAACAGTTGATAATGATCAAGCAAACGTTGTTATTGAAGGAACTGGTGTTGAGGGTGTTTTGACACTTCGTGAGTTGACTAATGATCGTGATGCTGATATTAATAACTTTGTTAAAGCTGGCGACACTGTTGAAGTGCTTGTTCTTCGTCAGGTTGTAGGTAAAGATACAGATACTGTGACTTTCCTTGTCTCTAAAAAACGTTTGGAAGCTCGCAAGGCATGGGATAAACTTGTCGGTCGTGAAGGTGAAGTTGTTACCGTTAAAGGAACACGCGCTGTTAAAGGTGGACTTGCGGTTGAGTTTGAGGGTGTTCGAGGTTTTATTCCAGCTTCAATGATTGATACACGTTTTGTACGTAATACTGAAAAGTTTGTCGGTGAAGAATTTGAAGCTAAAATCAAGGAAATTGTTCCATCTGAAAACCGTTTCATCTTATCACGTCGTGAAGTTGTAGAAGAGGCAGCAGAAGCTGCACGTAAGGAAGTTTTTTCTAAACTTGAAGTTGGTTCGGTGGTTAAAGGAACGGTTGCTCGTTTGACTAGTTTTGGTGCATTTGTTGACCTTGGTGGTGTTGATGGACTTGTTCATGTGACTGAATTATCTCACGAACGTAATGTGTCACCAAAAACAGTAGTTTCTGTAGGTGAAGAAATTGAAGTTAAAGTACTTGCTATTGACGAAGAAGCAGGTCGTGTATCACTTTCATTGAAGGCGATTACACCAGGTCCTTGGGATGGTGTTGAACAAAAGCTTGCTGCTGGCGATCTTATTGAAGGTAAAGTTAAACGTTTGACTGACTTTGGTGCGTTTATTGAAGTTTTACCAAGTATTGATGGACTTGTTCATATCTCACAAATTTCTCACAAGCGTGTTGAGAATCCAAAAGATGTTCTTTCAGTTGGTCAAGATGTTACTGTTAAAGTTCTTGATGTGAATGCTGCTGATGAGCGTGTTTCTCTATCTATCAAGGCTCTCGAAGAACGCCCTGCACAGTCTGACGATAGCAATAGTGAAAGACGTCAATCACGTTCACGTCGTCCACGCCGTCAGGAAAAACGTGATTATGAACTTCCTGAAACACAAAGTGGTTTCTCAATGGCTGATTTATTCGGTGATATTGAGTTATAATAAAATAAAAAGATTTATCATGTTGATAAGTCTTTTTATTTTATTTAAAATATGATATAATAACTTTCGTTGCTACCTTTAGTGTAATGGATATCACGTAAGATTCCGGTTCTTAAGATGGGGGTTCGATTCCCTCAAGGTGGATAAAATGATATGTAAAAACCCTTTATATTTAGGGTTTTTTTGATGCTTATTTTTATATCCTCCTCAAATTATCTAGGAACTTTTAGATAACTAGCTGAGGTTAGGGGAAAAATTTGCTATAATAAAAGCGGTAGTATATTTTTAGGGGGAGAAAAGATGACGAAATTAGCGACAATTTGTTATATTGATAATGGTAAAGAATTGTTATTACTTCATCGTAATAAGAAAGCTAATGATGTGCATGAGGGTAAGTGGATATCTGTTGGTGGAAAGTTAGAGCCAGGTGAAACACCAGATGAGTGTGCTCGTCGGGAAATTTTTGAGGAGACGCATCTGCATGTGACAGAAATGGACTTTAAAGGAATTATCACTTTTCCAGAGTTTACTCTTGGGCATGATTGGTACACTTATGTTTTTAAGGTGACAGCTTTTGAAGGAAAACTTATCTCAGATGAGGATTCTCGTGAGGGGACACTAGCATGGATTCCTTATGACAAGGTTCTTGAGATGCCGACGTGGGAGGGAGATTATGAGATTTTTAAGTGGATTTTAGAGGATGTCCCTTTCTTTTCTGCTAAATTTCGCTATGATAGTCAGCAAAAGCTTATCGAAAAAGCTGTGCAATTTTATGATGTGAAACCTGTGTGAGGAGATACAAATGAAGCAACCTTCGGATAAACGTTTTTCAGATACATGGTTTTTTAAATGGGTTTTAAATAACCAAGCTGTTGTAGCCATTTTTATTACCTTGCTAGTTGGTTTGATGGGCTTGGTGTTGGTCAAAATATCTCCTTTGTTTGCCCCTATTTGGGACTTTATCGGTATCATTATGCTACCGATTGTTATCTCTGCTCTTTTGTATTATCTTTTGGAACCATTGGTTGATTGGCTTGAAAAAAAAGGTATTGGACGCACGATAGCTATTGTTTTAGTTTTTATAGCTATAGTGTCACTTTTGGTGTGGGCTGTTGCCAATGTTATCCCCATGATAACGCATCAATTGATGACCTTTATGGATGATTTGCCAACTTATATCCAGACGGTCAATAAGGAAATCAATCGGTTTTTAGAACATCCTTTTTTGAAAAATTATCAAGGACAATTACAAGATACGATTAGTAATATTAACACTAAAGCTGTTGATTATGCAGAGAGTATTTCTAAAAATGCGCTGTCATGGGCAAGTCGTTTTGCAAGTGCCTTTGCTAGGGTGACTGTAGCTATTATCATTGCACCTTTTATTTTGTTTTATTTATTACGTGATGGGCATACGATGAAAGATGGTATTTTAAAGGTATTGCCAACACGTGTTCGTTCTTCCTTTTCACACATTCTAAGCGATGTTAATTCTCAGTTGGCAGGTTATGTGCAAGGACAAGTGGTAGTTGCTATTGTCGTTAGTATCATGTTTGGTGTCATGTATAGTATTGTTGGCTTGCGCTATGGTGTGACTTTGGGTATCATTGCAGGTATTTTAAATATGGTACCTTATCTTGGAAGTTTTTTGGCACAAGTTCCTGTATTCATCCTTGCTATTGTTGCAGGTCCTATCATGGTGGTTAAGGTGGCGATTGTTTTTGTCATTGAGCAAACTATTGAAGGGCGTTTTGTTTCACCGCTTGTCTTGGGAACAAAGCTCAATATCCATCCAATAACGATTATGCTGATTTTATTGACAGCAGGGTCTATGTTTGGTATCTGGGGTGTCTTTTTAGGTATACCTATCTATGCGTCAATTAAAGTTATCATTAAGGAAGTATTTGACTGGTACAAGAGCATCAGTGGTTTGTATGAGGAAGAAAGAACAATTGATGAAAGAAGGGATAGCACTCATGCAAAATAGCGAAAAAATGATTGTTGCTTTGGATAATCAAGATTTAACACGTGCTGATAAATATTTTGAACGTGCGCTTAGAGAAGACGATGATGAGATGCTGTTAGATCTTGGTGCTTATCTAGAAAATATTGGTTTTTTACCTCAAGCTAAACGGATTTATCTAAAACTTCGTAAGGATTTTCCAGAGGTCAATATTAATCTAGCTCAGATTGCAGCAGAAGACGATGATATTACAGAGGCTTTTTTGTATTTGGATGCGATTGATGAAACCAGTCCAGAGTACGTATCTGCTCTTTTGGTGATGGCTGATCTTTATGATATGGAAGGCTTGATAGATGTGGCTCGTGAGAAGTTATTGTTAGCAGCTACGATTAGCCCAGAACCAATTGTTTTGTTTGGTCTAGCGGAGTTGGATAGTGACTTAGGTTATTTTAAAGAAGCTATTGATTATTATGCACAGTTAGATAATCGTGAGATTTTAGAGATGACAGGTGTCTCTACTTATCAACGTATTGGTCACGCTTATGCTGCTCTTGGCAAACTTGAAGCTGCGATTGAGTTTTTAGAAAAAGCTATTGCAATTGAGTATGATGATCAAACTGTTTTTGAGTTAGCTGTGATTTTATATGAGATGGGAGAGTACCAAAAAGCTAATCTCTATTTTAAACAGCTTGAAACTATGAATCCAGATTTTGACAATTATGAGTATATCTACGCTCTTTCCCTCCAAAAAGAAAATCAAGGTAGAAAAGCTCTAACATTGGTACAGCAAGGTCTTTCTAAAAATAGTTTTGACAGTAATCTCTTATTATTAGCATCGCAATTATCTTATGAGCAACACGATAGAGATTCAGCTGAAAGGTATTTATTGGAAGCTCGGCGTGTTTCGGATGATACCGAGGAAATTCTTATGCGTCTAAGCAATCTTTATCTCGAAGAAAATCGCTATGAAGATGTGGTTATGTTGGATAAAGAAACGACTGATAATATTTTAACTAAATGGAATATTGCAAAAGCTTATCGTAAGTTAGAAAACGAAGAGAAAGCCTATGAGGTCTATCAAGCTTTGGAAACTGACCTTTATGATAATCCAGAGTTTTTAGAGGACTATGCTTATCTCCTATATGAATACGGTTATAGAGAACACGCTAAGAGTATAATAGAGCATTATCTCAAGCTTGTTCCTGATGATATAACCATGGCTGATTTGTTGGAAAATCTCCGTCTTGATTAGGTAAAAAATTCACAAACTTTTTTGATAAACTTAGTTATATTCTATGTTATAATGAGAATAAGTTTGTGAAATCATCTGATTAAGAAGATTTTTAATTCTTGTTAAGTAAGGAGAGGTTGGTATGACAGATTCCAAAAAACAGTATGGTGCAGATTTAATCGTTGATAGTCTCATCAATCATAAAGTAGAGTATGTTTTTGGTATTCCAGGGGCCAAGATTGACCGTGTCTTTGATACTTTAGAGGATAGAGGACCTAAGCTTATTGTAGCGCGTCACGAGCAAAATGCTGCTTTTATGGCACAAGGTATTGGACGTATAACAGGTGAGCCAGGTGTTGTGATTACAACAAGTGGACCTGGTGTATCGAATCTAGCAACAGGTCTTGTGACAGCAACAGATGAGGGTGATCCTATTCTAGCAATTAGTGGACAGGTAAAACGTGGTGATTTGCATAAGCGTGCCCATCAATCTATGAATAATGTTGCTATGTTGGAACCCATTACTAAATATGCAGCAGAGATTCATGACCCTAATACATTGTCAGAGACAATTGCTAATGCTTATCGTCAAGCAAAGTCTGGGAAACCTGGTGCTAGTTTCCTATCGATTCCGCAAGATGTGACGGACAGTACAGTTTCTGTCAAAGCTATCAAACCCTTGACAGATCCAAAACTAGGCTCTGCCTCGGTAGCAGATATTAATTATCTAGCACAGGCGATTCGCAACGCTGTTTTGCCAGTCTTTCTTCTTGGCAATGGTGCATCTACAGAAAGGGTTACAGCTGCTATTCGACGCTTACTAGAAGTAGTGAAATTACCTGTTGTCGAAACGTTCCAAGGGGCTGGTATTGTCTCTCGTGATTTAGAGGAGGATACTTTTTTTGGGCGTGTTGGGCTCTTTCGTAATCAACCTGGTGATATGCTTTTAAAACGGGCTGACCTTGTGATTGCCATTGGTTACGATCCGATTGAGTATGAAGCACACAACTGGAATGCTGAAATTTCAGCTCGAATTATCGTCATTGATGTTGCTGAGGCGGAGATTGATACGTATTTTCAGCCAGAGCGTGAGTTGATTGGTGATATTGCAGATACACTTGATTTGTTATTACCGGCTATCAAGGGTTATGAGCTTAGCGGAGGTTCTCGCCAATATCTTCGAGGTTTGCGTGAAAATGTTGTTGAGGATATCAAGTTTGCTCGAAATGCTGAGAGTGGTCTAGTACATCCTCTTGATGTGATTGATAGTTTGCAGGCACATATCACCGATGAGATGACCGTTACTGTAGATGTAGGGAGTCACTATATTTGGATGGCACGCTATTTTAAATCTTATGAAGCACGGCACTTGCTTTTTTCAAATGGTATGCAAACACTCGGAGTTGCTCTACCTTGGGCAATTGCAGCAGCACTTGTTCGCCCTAAAGAGACAATTATTTCAATCTCTGGGGATGGTGGCTTTCTCTTTTCTGGACAGGAACTTGAGACTGCGGTTCGCTTGAGACTTCCTATTGTTCATATTATTTGGAATGATGGTAAGTACAATATGGTTGAGTTCCAAGAAGAGATGAAATATGGACGTTCATCAGGTGTTGACTTTGGACCTGTGGACTTTGTTAAGTATGCCGAAAGCTTTGGTGCCAAAGGTTATAGAGCTGACAGCAAAGAAAGTTTTAACCAGATTTTACAAGATGCCTTAGTTGAGGCGCAGAATGGTCCAATATTGATTGATGTGCCGATTGATTATAAGGATAACATTAGCTTGGGAGAGACCATTTTACCAGATGAATTTTACTAAAAGAGGAAATTATGTCAGAAGCAATTAAACTTTTTCAATACAATACCCTTAGTGCTTTGATGGCAGGGCTTTACGGAGGTACTTTGACAATAGGTGAGTTGCTAGAGCATGGTGACTTAGGGCTTGGCACTTTGGATTCTATTGATGGTGAGCTAATTGTACTAGATGGAAAGGCTTACCAAGCAAAGGGTTCAAATGGTCGAGTTGAAGTCGTTGAAGTATCAGAAGATGTTAAGGTGCCTTATGCAGCCGTTGTTCCTCATAAAGCTGAGGTGATTTTTAAACAACGCTTTGAGATGTCAGATGAGGAGTTAGAAAAGCGTATCGAGTCCTACTACGATGGAGTTAATCTTTTTCGTTCAATTAAAATAACAGGTCGTTTTTCACATATGCATGTACGTATGATTCCAAAATCAACTTCTGATCGTAAGTTTGCAGAGGTTGCAACACATCAGCCTGAGTATACAAAAGACAATGTATCAGGGACTATTGTTGGTATATGGACACCTGAGATGTTTCATGGAGTGAGTGTTGCAGGCTATCATTTGCACTTTATCTCAACTGATTATACCTTTGGTGGGCATGTAATGGATTTTGTTATTTCAGAGGGTATCATCGAAGTGGGAGCTGTTGATCAACTCGATCAGCGCTTTCCAGTTCAAGATCGTAAATATCTTTTTGCTAAGTTCAATGTGGATGAACTCAAAGATGACATTGATAAGAGTGAGTAAAAAGGCTGGATTTTCCAGCCTTTATTTTTTGATACGCATGTATTCTATCTTATCCTTGTTAGGTGTGACGCGTAGGGTTTTTTGACCAGTATAGGTGACGAACCCTGGCTTTGCTCCTGTTGGTTTATTGAGACGCTTTGCTTCAATCATATCAACTTGTACAAGATTTGATAGGCGAGCTTTAGAATAGTAAGCAGCTAGTTCAGCGGCATCAGTTTTGACTTGATCGCTGGGATTGAGATTGTCACGAATAAGGACGTGGCTACCTGGAATATCTTTAGCGTGAAACCATAGTTCTCCTTTTTTTGCCATTTTAAAGGTCAACTCATCGTTTTGGAGATTGTTACGCCCAACTAGAAGAAGTGTTTTCCCATCAGTTGCTAGATATTGTTCAGGTTTTTGGCGCTCTTGGCGTTTATCGTGTTTGCGACGTTTGATAAAACCTGTTTGTATAAGCTCGCAACGAATGTCAGCAACAGTCTTTAGAGAGGCTTGGTTGAGCGCTATCTCGACACTCTCAAGATAGTCGATGGTGTGTTTGGTCTCCTCTATAATGGTACCTAGATGCTTAACAGTTTCTTTTAATTTTTGGTATTTTTTAAAATAACGTTGTGCATTTTGACTAGGTGTCAGTGATTTATCTAGGTTAATCGTTATTTTTTGGTTGGTGTAGTAGTTGTCTAGTTCTACACTATCCCTATCATTTGGAACCAAGGAAAGATAGGTTGTTAATAGCTCTCCCTTTTGACGGAACTCTTCAGCAGATGCTGTTGCTTCTAATTCCTTTTGTTGTTTGGCGAGTTTTTTGATATTTTTATCCAATTCTGTTTGGATGCGATGAATCAAATCGCTTGCTTGCTGGCTAATGCGGTCACGCTCTGCTTTGTCGTGATAATAATAATCTAACAATTCGCAAAGACTATCAAAGCTTTGCCTACTGTCTGAAAAAGAGATAGCTGAAAAGGACTTTTGTGTTAGGCTAGGTGTTACAGGTTTAGTAAAGAAAGAGCGAAAAACATCTAGGGTCTTCTGCTCTGAAGAGGATAGAATATCTGCTAATTCACTAGCTGTATCACGTCCTAAACCTTGAAAGTGAGATTGTAGCGTTTTAGGTGTAAGTTCTTGGGTTTGTAAGATTTCAAAAAGCTGTTCATCAGCAATATCAAAAGGATTTTTCACATTCTTTTTAGGTGGTGCGATATAGCTAGATCCTGGCAAGATTGTACGGTAGCTGTTTTGCGAAAATCCGACATGCTTAATAGATTCAATAATTTTTCCTTCATTTTTATCAATGAGTAGGATATTGCTGTGTTTGCCCATGATTTCAATGATAAGAGTTACTTGAACATGATCACCGATTTCGTTTTTGTTGGAGATAGTCATCTCTAGGATACGATCATTTTCTATTTGTCTAATATCTTCAATAACGGCACCTTGGAGATATTTGCGCATCATCATGGTAAAAGTGTTAGGGTGTTGAGGATTTTGAAAATTATTTTGAGTGACTTGGATACGTCCAAATACAGGGTGAGCAGATAATAAAAGTTTATAATTTTGGCGGTTGTTGCGAATGGTGAGTACCATTTCATACTCAAAAGGCTGATTGATTTTTTGGATACGTCCATAAAGGATTAGTTTTCTTAATTCTTTTGTTAAATAATGTAGGAAAAAACCATCAAAAGACATAATATTTACAGAAAATAGCTTCTCTGTTTCCTCCCTCCAAACTTAGTCGTATTCTTATTATAACATAGGATTCTTTAAAAGATTATCTAAAAAAACACTTGAAATTTTCAGAATATAGTGTATACTCAAATAGTAGTGTATTTCATTTTGGAAAGGAGACTAGCATGACAGTCGCAATCTTAACATCATGGCAAAGCTGGCGTGGATAAGGTTGTATTTATGGTGAGCATAGATACGACTTTTGTGTGCTTCAAAAACGTATCTATGCGCTAGTCTGTTTTATTATCAAGCGTAGCGCATGGTATGGTCTATCAGGCGCTTTTTGTTTTTTGAAGTTTACGGTAAAGAAATAATATGAGGAGAAATTTACATGAAAAATAAAGCGTTGATAGCAACGTTAATTGGTTTAATTGTTTTGGTTTGTGGAGCTCTTATCTATGATGTGACCAGTCATCAAGATTACCATAAAAATAAGGTAGTTAAAGTTGGTATCTTGCAATATGTCACTCACGAAGCTTTAGATGAAATTGAGAGAGGAATTGAGGGTGGTTTGAAGGAAGCAGGCTATTCTGGGGATAATATCAAGTTGACCGTGTTGAATGCTGAAGGAGACCAAAGTAAAATTCAAACCATGAGTAAGCAATTGGTTGCCGCTAAAAATGATGTGGTGATTGGGATTGCGACACCAGCTGCTCAAGGATTGGCTTCTGCAAGCAAAGATATTCCAGTTGTTATGGGAGCTATCTCAGATCCAGTTGGAGCAAAGTTGGTCAAAAATCTTAAAAAACCAGAGAGCAATGTAACAGGGGTCTCTAACCAAGTTCCTATTAAGCAAACAGTTGAGCTTATCCAAGAGGTAACACCCTCTGCCAAAACTATCGGTGTGCTCTACGCTAGTAGTGAGGACAATTCCGTCTCACAAGTCGCACAGTTTAAAAAATACGCTCAAAAAGCAGGTCTAACGGTTAAAAAGTATGCAGTGCCTACGACCAATGAAATCAAAACTACTATGTCTGTCATGACTGGACAAGTTGATGCTATCTTTATTCCACAAGACAACACCATCGCTAGCGCTTTCACGACTGTTGTCAATGGAGCAAATAGTGCAAAAATCCCAGTCTACTCCAGTGTTGACACTATGGTGAAGCAAGGCAGTATTGGATCTATCGCACAAAGTCAGTACGGTCTTGGCATCGAGACGGCTAAGGTTGCGGTTAAGCTATTAGCAGGTCAAAAAGTAGCAGATGTTCCTGTCAAAGTTGTCGACACAGGTACTGCGACGCTGAACTTAAAAGCAGCTAAACTCTTAGGCATCACTATTTCTGATGATCTGCTTAAAAAAGCAGATATCTCGGTCAAAGAATAAGAATTAGAAAGAGAAGATTATGATTATTTCGTCTGTATCACAGGGTTTGCTCTGGGGGGTGTTAGGGTTAGGGATTTATCTGACCTTTAGGATTTTAAATTTTCCAGATATGACTACAGAGGGTTCTTTCCCACTTGGAGGAGCGGTCACAGTGACACTTATCAACAGTAACATTAACCCTTTACTTGCAACTCTAGCAGGAATGTTTGCAGGAATGTTTGCAGGTTTTGTAACAGGACTTCTTTATACCAAAGGAAAGATTCCGACTTTATTAGCAGGTATCCTGGTGATGACCTCGTGTAACTCGGTCATGCTTATGGTTATGGGACGTGCGAATTTAGGATTATCTGATCGCAGGCTGCTACCAGATTATTTTCCTTTTAGAGATGATGTCAATTTGCTCGCTTTAGGACTGATTGCAGTTGTTTTCGTCATTAGTGGTGTGCTGTATTTTCTCTACACACGTTTGGGACAAGCCTATATTGCCACAGGAGACAACCCAGAGATGGCAAAAAGCTTCGGCATCAATACTGATCGTATGGAGGTTATGGGACTTATTGTCTCTAATGGTTTAATTGCTTTATCGGGTGCTCTTGTCAGTCAGCAAGATGGCTATGCAGATGTTTCCAAAGGAATAGGTGTTATTGTCATCGGACTTGCTAGTATTATTATCGGTGAGGTGCTTTACTCGTTCAATTTGACGCTGCTTGAGCGTTTGATTGCTATTGTGATTGGTTCTATTTTGTATCAATTTTTAATTACAGCTGTCATCGCATTAGGCTTTAACACGAATTATCTCAAATTGTTCAGTGCTATTGTACTTGCCATTTGTCTTATGGTGCCGGTACTTAAACAGAAAATTTTTAAGGGGATGAGGTTGTCTAGATGAAAGCAATTGTTGAACTAAAAGATGCAACAGTTCAAGTCAATAATGGTTTTGATGAAGTTAAAACGATTCTCGATCACATCAATTTAACGATTTATGAGCATGATTTCATCACTATTTTAGGGGGAAATGGTGCTGGCAAATCAACTTTGTTTAATGTTATTGCAGGCACACTTGAGCTAACGAGTGGTAGTATTGCTATTCTTGGCAAAGATGTAACACAGTTACCTGCGCAAAAGCGAGCGAACTACCTTTCTCGTGTTTTTCAAGACCCTAAAATGGGAACTGCCCCACGCATGACTGTTGCTGAAAATCTACTTATTGCTAAATTTCGTGGGCAAAAACGTAGGTTTGTCCCACGACGAATCCATCACTATCAAGAAGATTTTGAGCAGTTAGTACAAAAAACAGGAAATGGACTTGAAAAGCATTTGGCGACACCAACAGGGCTTTTATCGGGTGGTCAGCGTCAAGCGCTCAGTCTTTTGATGGCGACTTTGCAACGTCCAGAACTTTTACTACTTGATGAGCATACAGCAGCGCTTGACCCAAAGACTAGCGTATCATTGATGAACTTGACCGATGAGTTTGTGTCTGGAGATAAGCTTACTGCTCTTATGATTACTCATCATATGGAGGATGCCTTAAAATATGGCAATCGTGTGCTAGTTATGAAAGATGGAAGTATCATCTCTGACTTAAATCAAGAGCAAAAAAGACAGCTGACCATTACAGACTACTATCAGTTGTTTGACTAACATGTAAAAAAGACTAGCGGAGACTAGTCTTTTTCTCTTGTATAGTCATTAAGAGAAAGTTTTGCTAAATTATGATATAATGAAAAGGCTATAAATCGACTTGTTAAGAACAAGGACCGTATGTAAATGAAAATATGAAGGAGTTAAAATAAAATGGAAGATATCAAAATCATGGCATTGGGAGGTGTCCGTGAAAATGGTAAAAATTTGTATATCGTAGAAGTCAATGATTCTATCTTTGTACTTGATGCTGGACTGAAATATCCAGAAAATGAACAACTTGGTGTGGATGTAGTTATCCCAAACTTAGAGTATCTGATTGAAAATAAAAAGCGTGTGCAGGGTATCTTTTTGACCCATGGGCATGCGGATGCTATTGGGGCTTTGCCTTACATCATCTCAGAAGTGCGTGCACCTGTTTTTGGTTCCCCTTTAACCATAGAATTAGCAAAGCTTTTTGTCAAAAATAATAGTTCCATTAAAAAATTTAATAATTTTCACGTGATTGATAGTGAAATGGAAATTGAGTTTCAAGATGCTGTCATTTCTTTCTTTAAGACCACACATTCTATCCCAGAAAGTATGGGAATCGTAGTGAGTACAAAAGACGGCAATATCGTTTACACGGGTGATTTCAAATTTGACCAAGCGGCTAGAAAATATTATCAAACAGACCTTGGTCGTCTAGCTGAAATTGGTCGTCAGGGTGTCTTGGCGCTTCTTTCAGATTCCGCAAATGCTACCAGTACAGAGCAAACTGCTAGTGAATTTGAAGTGGGAGATGAGATTGATAATGTTATTAGCAGCGCTGAAGGGCGTGTTATTGTAGCAGCGGTAGCGAGCAATTTAGTACGTATCCAACAAGTATTTGATGCTGCTGCTGAATGTGGTCGTAAGGTCGTTTTGACAGGATTCGATATTGAAAATATTGTTCGCACAGCGATTCGCATGAAAAAAATACGCCTTGAGGATAGTCAATTGCTCATCAAACCAAAAGATATGAATCAATTTGCTGATAATGAGATTGTTATTCTCGAGACAGGTCGTATGGGTGAACCTATTTTAGGGCTTCAAAAGATGGCGATTGGACGTCACCGTTATGTTGAGATTAAGGAAAGCGATTTAGTCTTTATTGTGACAACACCAAGTATTGCACAAGAAGCACTTGTCGCACGTACGGAAAACTTGATTTATAAAGCAGGCGGTACGGTAAAGGTTATTACGCAAGACTTACGTGTATCCGGTCATGCTAACGGACGTGATCTCCAACTCATGCTTAATCTTTTAAAACCACAATATCTCTTTCCTGTCCAAGGAGAGTATCGTGATTTGGCTGCTCATGCTGGTTTGGCTCAAGAAGTGGGAATGTTTCCGGAAAATATCTACATTATCAAATGTGGAGATATTATGGTACTTCACGAAAATGGTTTTATTCATGAGGGTGCAGTTGCTGCGAGTGATGTGATGATTGATGGAAATGCTATTGGTGATGTTGGCAATATTGTTCTTCGTGATCGTAAAGTACTCTCAGAGGATGGTATCTTTATCGTTGCAATTACGGTCAATAAAAAAGAAAAGAAAATTATCTCAAAAGCCAAAGTCCATACACGTGGTTTTATCTACGTTAAAAAAAGTCGTGATATTTTGCGCGAGGGAGCCGAGGTGGTCAATGCTAGTGTTGAAAACTATTTGGCACAAGACAGTTTTGATTGGGGTGAACTCAAGAGTGTTGTGCGTGATGATATCAGCAAGTTTTTATTTGAACAAACCAAGCGTCGTCCCGCTGTTCTCCCTGTTGTGATGGAAGTCCGCTAATACGTTTATAAGGAGATTTGCTATGGCGTTTTTAAGAATAGAATACCATTCAAAAGCACTTGCGATGGAACGTTGGGTCAATGTGATTTATCCAGATGGTTTTGAGATTGACGAATTAGAAATCGATGATAAAGATATCCCTGTATTGTACCTTTTACATGGAATGGGAGGTAATGAAAATTCATGGCAAAAAAGAACTGATATTGAGCGTCTTTTGCGTCGTACTAATCTCATTGTGGTGATGCCATCAACAGATTTGGCTTGGTACACAAATACCCAGTATCAGATGGCTTATTTTGATGCTATTGCGTTTGAGCTACCACAAGTCTTACATCGCTTTTTCCCAAATATGACGACAAAACGTGAAAAAACGTTTATTGCAGGACTTTCTATGGGAGGATATGGTGCCTATAAAATTGCGATGAAAACCAATCATTTCTCATATGCTGCTTCCTTTTCTGGAGCATTAGGATTTTCTTACGATATGCTAGATTTAGCACAAAAACTCGATGATATGACGCCATCTTACTGGAAGGGTATCTTTGGTGCATTAACACCTGAAAATTTTGAGCAACATAGCTTATCTGCTCTTGCTCAGGCATCTGATAAGAAAACGAAGTATTATGCTTGGTGTGGTTATGAGGACTTTCTTTTTGACCTTAATGAAAGAGCTGTTAAGGGTCTTAGGGACTTAGGACTGGATATTGATTATCACAAAGATCACGGAAAACATGAGTGGTACTATTGGAACAAGCAACTGGAAAAACTGTTTGAGTGGTTGCCGATTGATTACAAAAAAGAAGAACGTCTCTCTTAAGTAGGCAGAAATGTTTCCCTTCTACCTTGTTGCAATAAAAGCCAATATTTATAAGTAGATTGTGAGATGGTATATGACATTTATTTTAAAAATATTGTTTGCCTTTCCAAGAGTTGTAGGAGGTCTTGTTTGGCATCTGTTTTGGAGAATTATTAAGCTAGCTCTAGTGTTTGCTATAATTCTTTTTGTAATCAATTTTTATGCTGAACATAGTAACTCTACTCTTGCCCAAGTTATCTTTCACATCAAAGAGATGGTATCCAATTTTTTAGTTTGATGTTAGTATATGAGGTAAGCCAAACATTCTCTTACAATTGTATGATTTATGAGATACATCCCAAAGTGATGCTGTATAGCACGTGATACATGTTGATATAAAAACTTATCAGAGCAGGTTTTGCCTGCTTTTTTGAGTTATAAATACTAGTTTGAAAATGCTGTCATAAAGACTAAAAAATGGTATAATAAAACCATAAGATACTTTGTAAATAGTTAAAAGCGTAATCAATGATTAGAGTATAGGAGTAACTATGGAAGAATTCAAAAAAATAGCTGGTGTCACAGCAGCGCAGTATGTCAAAGATGGTATGACGGTAGGTCTGGGAACAGGTTCGACCGCTTATTATTTTGTCGAGGAAATTGGACGTCGCATCCAAGAAGAAGGACTCAAAATTGTTGGTGTTACTACTTCTAATCGTACGACTGCCCAAGCAGAGAGTTTGAAGATTCCTTTGAAATCAATAGATGAGATTGACAGTATTGATGTGACAGTTGATGGAGCAGATGAAGTTGATTCAGATTTTAATGGTATCAAAGGTGGAGGCGGTGCCCTTCTTATGGAAAAAATCGTTGCTACACCAACAAAAGAATACATTTGGGTAGTTGATGAGACTAAGATTGTCAAACACCTTGGTGCCTTTAAACTACCTGTTGAGGTGGTTCGGTATGGTGCAGAGCGTCTTTTTCGTGTCTTTGCTCAAAAGGGATACAAACCAACCTTTCGTGAGCAAGATGATAAACGCTTTGTAACTGATATGGGCAATTTTATCATTGACCTCGACTTAGGAGAAATAGATGATCCTGTAGCCTTTGCCAACATGCTGGACACAACAGTTGGTGTTGTTGAACACGGCTTATTTAACGGTATGGTCAATAAGGTGGTTGTCGCTGGAAAATCAGGTGTCACAGTGCTAGAAAGCATAGAACAAGGAGGTAAGCATGTCAATATTTGAACGTATTCATCTTATTGTATTAGATTCTGTTGGAATTGGAGCTAGCCCTGATGCTAATAATTTTGCTAACGCTGGTGTTCCAGATGGTGCATCAGACACTTTAGGGCATATCTCAAAAACAGTCGGGTTAGATGTGCCACATATGGCAAAAATCGGTCTGGGTAATATTCCGCGCCCTCAAGTCTTGAAAACAGTGCCACAAATGTCTCAGCCAACTGGTTATACGACTAAATTAGAAGAAGTATCACTTGGCAAAGATACCATGACAGGTCACTGGGAAATCATGGGACTGAACATTACGGAACCATTTGATACATTTTGGAACGGTTTTCCAGAAGAAATCATCACCAAAATTGAAGCATTTTCTGGGCGCAAGGTTATCCGTGAAGCTAATAAACCTTATTCAGGAACAGCAGTTATTGAAGACTTCGGTTCACGTCAGATGAAAACTGGAGAATTGATTATCTACACATCAGCAGATCCAGTGTTACAAATCGCAGCTCACGAAGACATTATCCCACTTGAGGAGCTTTATCGTATCTGTGAATACGCTCGTTCTATTACGCTTGAGCGCCCATCTCTTTTAGGACGTATCATTGCTCGTCCTTATGTAGGAGAGCCTAGTCATTTCACACGAACAGCTAATCGTCGTGACTATGCAGTGTCGCCATTTGCACCAACTGTGCTTGATAAACTCAATGAAGCAGGTGTTGACACCTATGCCATTGGAAAAATCAATGATATCTTTAATGGCGTTGGTATCAATCACGACATGGGACATAATAAATCAAATATGCATGGTGTTGATACTCTGATTAAAACCTTGAAACTTATAGAGTTTAAGCGTGGTTTTTCTTTTACCAACTTAGTAGATTTCGATGCTCTTTATGGACATCGCCGCAATCCACAAGGTTATCGTGATTGCTTGCAGGAGTTTGATAAGCGCTTACCAGAAATTATCGATAATCTAGGAGATAAGGATTTGCTCTTAATCACAGCCGATCACGGCAATGATCCAACTTATGCTGGTACTGATCATACACGTGAATATGTGCCTTTGCTTGCTTATAGCAAAGCCTTTAGAGGCAGTGGTGTGCTACCAGTCGGACATTATGCCGATATTTCAGCAACTATTGCCGAAAACTTTGAAGTTGATAAGGCAATGATTGGAGAATCTTTCTTGGATAAATTAAAATAAGGGAGAGTTGAACAGTGCTGTTTAGGTTATGTTCTAAGATAGGTGGAGAACAGAAAAACAACAAATAGAAAAAATAAGCGACAAGTCATTGCTTACTTGGATCTTAGCATGAACGGCTATATTGTAACTCTCGATGACTGTGTAGATTGGTTAGAACTAATCACAGGGGGAGGCAATGGCTATGGTGATTTTTATGCTAGTATTGATACTGCTTATGGGATGGAAAAACTACGATTGAATTAACCGAAAAATAACCTAGCTTTACTAGGATAAGATAAACCATGTATTTACAAAAAATAGTTTTCGAATCTCTTATGCCAATATTATTAAGGAAAATCAAGAATATTTTGTGAGAGACTTAAAAGTACAGTCAGGTGGTGATATTTGGTGTGTGGATGCGATTATATAGTATCCAGCCTATTAAAATGGCTTGGTGGATTAACTTCATTTACCCCTTGTACTGATTATTTTAAGCAAAGGTGGTTCTCTTTATCAAAATATACAAGAAAAATAGACGCTACAATGACTTGACAATCGTTGTCATGGACAGTTTGTTGAGATAGTTTATCAAGTCAAAAAATGAGGAAAACAATGACATTATTAGAAAAAATCAATGAAACTTGTGCTTTTTTGGCACAAAAAGGTATAAAAAATCCTGAATTTGGACTTATTTTAGGGTCAGGATTAGGGGAGCTTGCTAAAGAGGTAGAAAATAGTATTGTATTAGATTATGCGGATATCCCTAATTGGGGACGCTCTACTGTTATTGGACATGCTGGAAAGCTTGTTTACGGTGAGCTTTCTGGACGTAAAGTGCTAGCGCTTCAAGGACGTTTTCATTTTTACGAAGGCAATCCTCTCGAAGTTGTCACATTTCCTGTACGCATTATGAAATCTTTGGGTTGCGAAGGTATTGTTGTGACGAATGCAGCAGGAGGGATTGGATATGGTCCAGGGACTCTCATGGTCATTTCAGATCACATCAATATGACGGGGCAAAATCCTCTGATTGGGGAAAATGTAGATGACTTTGGTCCACGTTTTCCAGATATGTCTAACGCTTATACAGCTGACTACAGAGAGACAGCTCTTACTGTGGCTGAAAAAATAGGTATTACACTGGATGAAGGTGTTTATCTAGGTGTGACAGGACCATGTTATGAAACACCTGCAGAAATCCGTGCTTTTCAGACACTAGGAGCAGATGCAGTTGGTATGTCGACTGTGCCAGAGGTAATCGTGGCGGCTCATTCAGGACTTAAAGTGTTGGGGATTTCTGCAATTACAAACCATGCAGCGGGTTTCCAAAGTGAACTTAATCACAATGAAGTTGTAGCGACAACAGAGCGTATCAAAGAAAACTTTAAGATGCTTATCAAAGCTATATTGTCTGAATTATAAGAGAATCGGTGTCATTATTCATTTTATTATCCATAAGAATTGAAGTAGCAGATGCTTACAGGGGTTGGATAAAGGTATCTCAAGCGCTTGTGTAAACAAAAAAAGAACAGCTTTATGATGATTATGGGTAGGTAAACAATCTGTTAAAGCAGTTCTTAGAGGAGTTGATGGCAAGTGACGAAATGGTCATATAATTTACGTTTATGCTTAGCTATTTTATTCACCAGCTTTTTTACAGGTCTGGGTGGTATTCTCATGCATGAACTTTTCAATTTTGTAGAGTGGCTAGCGTATGGGAAAACAATGGAAAACTTCCTAGTATGGGTATCATACGTTACTCCTACTAGACGATTATTAGCTATTGTTGTAATGGGGATATTTTCTGCTATTTTTTGGTATTATCTACAACGTAAACATGCTTTAGTCTCCACCAAAGAACAGTCCACAAGTGAGAAAGAAAGGAAATTGCAACCTTATTTTTGGCAACATATTCTGCACACTTTTGTTCAAATTGCTTTTGTTGGGGCAGGAGGTCCTGTTGGAAAAGAGGGAGCACCACGTGAGTTTGGAGCATTGAGTGCAGGACGTATTGGACATCGTTTTGATTTGACCTTACAAGACAAACATTTACTTATTGTGTGTGGTGCTTCAGCAGGTTTAGCTGCTGTTTATCAAGTTCCCTTGTCCAGTTTTTTCTTTGCTTTTGAGACTTTTGCTTTGACTTTATCACTACGAAGTGGAGTGATTGTCCTTTTTACGACTTATGCGGCAGCGATTTTAGCTAACCCTATTGTTACCAGTCATGCTATGTATGACATTCCTAAGGTTACTTTTACCGTCAATGATTTTCCAGCACTTATCTTTCTCGCCTTGTTGATTGCTCCATTGGGAGGATGGTTTCGTTTTCTTACTCAAAAAGCAAATCGTTATCGCAAAAAAGATAAAACGATTTTGTATTTTTTACCTCTAGCATCTCTAATAACTGGATTATTTGCACTTGTTTTTCCTTCTATTCTTGGCAATGGTAGTGCTTTGATACAAGAAGCTTTTAGCGGTCTTAGCTTTTCAAGAGCTGCTATATTATTTGTCATCAAAGCAAGTGTTATTCTTCTTTGCTTTTTAGCAGGAGCTTATGGAGGGACATTGACCTCCTCTTTTGCTTTAGGTAGTTTGTCAGGACTATTGTTATTTGATTTGTCACACACTTTATTAGGTATTACGCACCCTGAATTTTTGATGTTAGCAGGTGCCGCCAGTTTTCTTGCAGTGACGATGAAAGCTCCTCTTACTGCAGCAGGCTTAGCAATTGCTTTTACGAAACAAAATCCAGCCTTACTCATTCCGATTTTATTCTGTGTTTTTTTGACCACTACATTACATCAATTTTTAAGTAAACAAAACTAAGGAGTTTTATCTATGTCTATTCATATCGAAGCTAAAGTAGGTGAGATTGCTGATAAGATTTTATTACCAGGCGATCCTTTACGCGCCAAGTTTATCGCAGAAAATTTCCTAGAGGATGCTGTTTGTTTTAATAAGGTTCGTGGTATGTTTGGTTTTACAGGTACATACAAAGGACATCTTATTAGTGTCATGGGTACTGGGATGGGAATGCCTTCTATTTCCATTTATGCGACAGAATTGATTACCTTTTATGGTGTTAAAAAGCTTATCCGTATAGGAACAGCTGGTTCTCTAAATAAAGAGGTACATGTACGTGATTTAGTCCTTGCACAAGCTGCAGCAACAACGTCTAATATGATCAAAAATGAGTGGTCTTTGTATGATTTCCCTCAAATAGCTGACTTTGAATTACTCGATAAAGCTTATCATATTGTAAAGGATCTTGGTATGACAGTTCATATGGGAAGTGTTTTGTCGGTAGATGCCTTTTATTCAGACTTTTCTGCCACTAATATCAAGCTCGGTGAAATGGGAGTAAAAGCTGTTGAAATGGAGACAGCAGCTCTATACTACCTTGCAGCCAGATACAAGGTACAGGCTTTAGGTATCATGACTATTTCAGATAGTTTGGTCAATCCAGATGAGGACACAACTGCACAGGAACGTCAAACGACTTTCACGGATATGATGACAGTTGGTTTGGAAACTTTGATTGCGGATTAGATGAGAGGGTATAAAAAAGACCACCCTATCCTTTTGAACGGTATCTCAAAAATGAGACAGAAAATCTAACGATTGAGGTGTTTTTTATGAGATTAACCGATGACGATAAATTAATGTTTTACAATTTGAGAAAACAAGGAATGTCATAGCTTAAACTTATGGATCAGTATGGAATTGAAGTTGTTAAAAAAATAAATATTATCCATGAGAATTAAAACAAGAAATGTTGGATAAAGTTTTGATGAATGGTCAATCATAAAATCAGAACTCCCAGATTATACGTTACCAAATTGTGACATGCTCCCCAATTGGATAGCACAATGCAAGAAAAATGGGTGTTTAAGAGAGGAAAATGCTTTTTTGCAGTATTGCTGCTAATCGCTTCATATCTAACTTTTTGAGCTTAAAGAAGTTTTGCAGATATATTTGCAACCTAATCTGTTTCGTACAACTATCTCCAAAAAGTTAAAAGTAGATTTGACTGAGAGACGAAGTCAAAGTTCGCAAACAACAGTGACAATTAGAGAAAGCGTCAAAGGAGGATTCAGACTAGTTTCCTTATAGGCTTTAGCTTGACGCTCAAAAGATAAGAACTATGGGCTTAAGAATCAGATTCAACAAAGTGCAAAGCTTTATGAAACTTATGAATCTGATTGTACACCTTCAATGTGAACATCAGTGCTCATCATACAAGGGGAGACTAGCAAGAAAGCTGATAATTTTATCTAACGTCAATTTAAAGCTTCAAAACCATACGAAAAATGTTATGTAATTACCATTCCAGTTAGTTCACAAAATCTCTATTTATCACTAGTTTTATCATGATTTTCTTAATCAAAAAGGATTCGTCCCATGTGTCCCGTAAAAGCAGAAGCCTAGACAATGGCATGATAGCGTCCTTCTTTGCTATCTTCAATCATCAATATTTTATAGTTTTGAGAAAATTTTAAGTTATTTGATGTTCTTAAATAAGTTATTATGATTGTTACAATAACAGGTGTAAAGTCAGACTAAAAGGACTTAGCCCTACATAATACAGAACGAAATCCTATCAGTAATTACTTGTCCAACCTTTTAAGAGCGCACACTTTAAGGAAGAATGCTTTTTGTTTAATTCTTTACATATCTCTCAAAAAATCTGTTATAATCTCAATCGGAGGAGAAATAGTATGTCTACATTCACACGATTAGATACTAAAATTTTAGTTTCTGTGCTGATAGCAGTGTTAGTTTCTTGGTTGATTCCAAGCATATCTGTCTTACCTGCAGTTTTTGCTGCGCTTTTGTGTGTGCAAGATGAGCAAAAAGGAACTTATAAGGCGGGATTAAATCGGCTACTGGCTACTGTTATTGGTGGCGTGTTTGGTGTCCTCATTACTATACTCGTTAATATCTGGTCTTCAAAAATCTTCATTTTTATAGCGCTAGCCTTTGCAGTTAGTCTCACTCTTTGGGTTAGTAAAGTCGCTAAACTTCCCCCTTTTATCGCTCGTATTTCCGTTTTAACTTTCTTTTTGGTTGTTTTTATTGGTCAAGGACAGAGCATGCATTATATCCTTGAGAGGTTAGTTGCTACCTTGTTTGGAGCTTTCATTGCTTGGGGTGTTTCAGCTAGCCTAAGTAAGTGGTAATCTGTCTTTGTTTTGATATATCAAGTGAGATATAGAAAAAAGTGCAATTTCGGTCAGGAATGCACTTTTTTAATCATTTAAGGGAACTTCTTCAAGAAGATAATCAATAAATTTTTCTCCCATCTTAGAGAGGTTAGCTTTTTCGTGACGGATGTAAACAATATCAATCATATCCTCAACATCTAGTGGGATAGAGACGATATTGTCGCCATTTAGTTTGCTATTTAGGATACCTGTTGCAATAGTATAGCCATCTAAACCAATAAGTAGGTTGAAAAGTGTCGCACGGTCGCTCACAACGATAGATTTTTTATGAGGAATTTGTGACATGATTTCTTCAGAAAAGTAAAAAGAATTGTGAATACCTTGATCATAACTCAGATAAGGGAAATCTTCCAAATCTTCTAGGCGGATGAGTTCTTTCTTAGCGAGGGGATTGTCTTTACTGACAAAGATATGAGGATGTGCCTTGAAAAGGCTGGTATAAGTCAAGTGATTATCGTCAAACATCTTAGTCAATACGTCACGGTTGTAACTGTTGAGAAAGAGTACACCGATTTCAGAACGAAAATTTTTCACATCGTCAACGATTTCCCAAGTGCGTGTCTCACGCAAAAAAAGTTCATACAGAGTCATGTCTGCCTCGCCTAAAAGCGAAACAAAGGCATTCACCACAAAAGCGTAGTGTTGAGATGAGACGCTAAATAGCTCGCGGTGTGTTGTTTTAGATTTGTAACGTTCTTCAAGAAGGGCGGTTTGCTCAACGACTTGTCTAGCATAGGATAAAAACTCTACGCCATCCTTAGTGAGAGTGATTCCTTTTGGATTTCGGTTAAAAATATCAATACCCATCTCACGTTCCAAATCGCGTACGGCATTTGAAAGACTTGGTTGTGTGATGAAAAGTTGTTTGGCAGCTTCGTTCATACTACCAGTTTCGACAATTTTAATAATGTAGTGTAACTGTTGAATTCGCATGCTTTTAGTTTAGCTTAAAAAAGCTTTATTTTCAAGCATATAGTCATATTTTAACTGGTGATTTTTAATTGAAAAAAGGATAGATTGTCATTTTATGGTTGAACGGAGAATTTTTTTAATATATTTTGATTTACTGCGTTTTAATTATGGTATACTAGTAGACATGGGGCTAGTAATCTGTCTCAACAAAAAGATATAGTTAGTATGAGCCGCTTATTGAAATAGGATACTAATCGTATATTGTGAAATCACTTAGTATGATTGTAAAGTTTTTTGACTTAGGTAGAAAAAATACTTGATAAGGAGAAAAAAGATGTTATACTCATCAGCACAGCACAGCACAAGTTGATTATGTAATTGACTGTGTTTTTTGTCGAACCTTAAAGAAGACTTTTTCACAAAACTGTGAGGAGGTCTTTTATTATGCATAAAAATAATATTTTTCCACCAGAATTAGTGAATACTATTTGCTTGGGGGATTCAATTGAAATATTAAAACAACTACCTGAATCCTCCGTTGACCTTATATTTGCAGATCCTCCCTACAATATGCAGTTAGAAGGGAAATTGAAACGTACGGATGGCAGTATCTTTCAAGGAGTAGATACTGTTCAATGGGATAAATTTTCAACTTTAGAATCCTATAAACGATTCACAAGAGCTTGGTTGATAGAGGCTCAAAGGGTTTTAAAAAAGGATAAATCTTCTTTATGGGTTATTGGTTCTTTTCAAAATATCTACATTGTTGGAGATATTTTACAAGAACTAGGTTTTTGGATTATTAATGATATTGTTTGGTCAAAAACAAATCCAACTCCCAATTTTTTAGGGACAAAATTTACCAATAAACAAGAGACTTTAATTTGGGCAACACCTACTAAAAACACTAAGTATCACTTTAACTATAAAACAATGAAAGTTTTAAATGGTGGGAAACAGATGACTAGTGTTTGGGAGATTCCAGTAGCGTCAGGAAATGAACGTATAAAAACGGACGATGGAGAAAAGCTACATCCGACCCAAAAGCCAGAAAAGTTACTATACAATATCATTATTTCATCTAGTAAGCAGAAAGATTTAATTCTAGATCCATTTATGGGTTCTGGCACTACAGGTGCATTAGCTAAACGATTGGGTAGAAATTTTTTTAGCATTGAACGAGATGAGAAATACCGAGAATATGCCATAAATAGAATAGAGAATGAAGAAACGATATCGGACGATTTTACCAATGCTAAATTTGATATAAAAGCTCCTAGAGTAAGGTTTTGTGAACTCGTTAATTTGGGATATATTTCTAGAGATGAAAAAATTTTCTTTAAAAAAACGAATCATTATGCTTATGTATCAACAGAGAAGGAACTTTTTTATAATGGGAACCATTATGGTATATCAAAGTTAGGTGGTGTTCTAAGTGGTAAAGGGTCAAATGTTAACGGATGGGACGTTTGGTTTGTGGAACGTGACGAAAAGCGTATTTCTTTATCAATGATTAGAAGTGAATATAGAAGAAAGGAACTTGGTTTTGATGATAAATGAAGAATTAAAATCAATAATGGATGAATATATACCATCTAATTTTATAAAATCTACAATAGAGAAACTAGCTGATAGCCCTGAGCGGCTAACAGGTGTTTTACACGCTAATACTTTTGAATTAGGTAGTATAACATCATTTGGTTATTCTAGGAACAATTCTTTTGGTAATGCTATTGAAAGTGTTTTCAGAGAAATTATTGCATCTAATGGATGGACTATTGAAAAGACTAGTTACAATTTAGATGATTATCATTTAAAAACGCCAAGAATGAATAAAAAGAAAAAGATATCGGTTGACCAAGTATTCTCAAATAACATAAATGTTATTTTCATTGAACAAAAAATAAGAGATGACCATGATACTTCAAAATGGGAAGGGCAATGGAATAATTTTGAATATAAGTTAAAAGTTTTAACAGAAGTATATAAGGAGAAAGAAGTTATCGGTATTATGTGGATGATTGATGATAATTTTGAAAGAAATAAAAATAGTTATTTAGATAAAATTGAAAGAATAGATTCTCTCTTTCAAAATAAAGTGTTTTTAATCTATGGAGATGATATTGATAATACATTAAATAAATTGGATGGTCAGCAAAATCTTTATTATCAACCTTTATATCATTTTTTGAATAATTGGCATAACGAAAGTGTAAAAGTACCGGATTTGAATTTTGATAAATATACATATGATTGCTTAAAAGTTTTTCAGGGGTTAAATGAAAAACAAGCTGTTAATTTTTTTACAAATAAAGAAGTCATAGAAGAAGTTTTCCCTATTATCTTCCCCCATATGCAAGCTATAAAAACCTATCTTTTTATGTTACAAAACAAGGACAAAAAAAGTAAAAAAGAAGAAGTGATACTACCAATTCTTGAAAAATTAAATAATCAATTTGATGTTGTTTCAATGTGTAAATAATCATTTTATAGCAAATTTCTTTGTTGAAATATTGATAAGCATGCGGATTTGTTTGCTTTTTTAGAGCGATTGTGTTATATTTGAGGTGTTATATAGTCTTGATAGAAGTAGCAGGTAGGGTTCAGTGTCCAATGAACAACAAGATAAGCATCAGTTGAAAATTCAAAAATTATTAGTCAGTATCCATTTTGTGACACTCTTTCGTGATGAGCTGAGATGGCTGGATAAGTCAAGTTCATTGCAGGGGACAGGATATTCTACAGCACAAGTTAAAAATGATACAAAGGATATTTTGCAGGCTATTGATGCTATGGAAAAGCAAACACGCTTGATTCAATCTATTTTTTGGTATGATGAATCCTCTTTTAAGCTTATGGATAGAACTTTGGAAGTTGTTGAGACTTGGCTTGCTGGAATTGAAAATATCTTTGAAATCTGTCAGAGTAAGGAAGTTTTTCAAGCCATTATTAAGGACAAGGGGCATGTCGGCTTTGCTGTTTTATCAGACGTTTACACGTCTCTTATTACTATCTATCGTTCTTTAAGTGGGTTTGATGATGAGATGCAAGCACAGGTTGCTTCCATTGTCGCAAAGACTTTAGTCACTGAAAATGGCACAGATGTCAGTTTTGATAATTAACGTTCTTGATAATGATTGTTAGAAATGCTAGAATGGAGAACGTGCAACCCTTTAACATAGTCCAGAGAGGCTAAGAAGGGGTACGAATAAAAAGTTTGGAAGTATTCTTTCCTACTATTTTTGTGTACCTCGCCTCTTTGGAGCGAGTTTTTTTGCTAAGGAGGCAAGTACATGCTACTAAAGGAAAATATGATAATTGTCTCACAACGTGAGATAGCACCGCGTATTTATGAGATGGTTCTGACAGGTGATTTGGTCGATAGTATGACAATCGGGCAGTTTTTGCATATTCGTGTGCCAGATGCCACTAAGCTTTTGCGTAGACCTATTTCGATTTCACAAGTGGATAAGACAAAGAAAGAAGTGACGCTTGTTTATCGGATTGAAGGTGCAGGTACAGAGCTATTTAGCAAACTTTGTGCAGGTGATATTTTAGATTGTATGGGACCACAGGGCAATGGTTTTCATATTGATTTTTTAGAAGAAAAAGAGGCTGCTTTAATTGTTGGAGGTGGAATTGGTGTCCCTCCTCTTGTCGAGCTTGCAAAGCAATTGCATGAACGTGGTGTTTGTGTGACAGCGGTCTTAGGATTTGCAACTGCAGATGCGGTTATTTTGGAAAATGAATTGGCATGCTATGCTGATGTTATTGTGACCACAGATGATGGCTCCTACGGTATTAAAGGCTATGTCTCAACAGTGATTGACGAGATGACACAGACGTTTGATGCGGTTTATGCTTGTGGAGCGCTAGGGATGCTAGCCTATGTTGATCGTAAATTTGAAAAGCATCCTCATGCGTATATTTCTCTAGAGTCACGTATGGCATGTGGTATGGGGGCTTGCTATGCTTGTGTAGTACACCTTAGAGAACAATCAAATGTTGCGAATAAACGTGTTTGTGAGGAAGGTCCTGTATTTGAGACAGGCAGCATTATCTTAGAGTAAGGAGTTGTTATGTCTGATAATCGTTTAGCGGTCAATCTTCCAGGATTGGCTTTGAAAAATCCTGTCATACCTGCCTCTGGCTGCTTTGGCTTTGGGCAAGAATACGCCAAATATTATGACCTCAATCAGCTAGGCTCTATCATGATAAAGGCAACCACACGTGAGGCTCGCTTTGGCAATCCGACACCACGTGTCGCAGAGACGCCATCAGGCATGCTCAATGCTATTGGTCTGCAAAATCCGGGAATTGATGTCGTTCTGGCTAAAAAGCTAACTTGGTTAGAGCGCCATTTTCCAGAACTCCCTATCATTGCTAATGTAGCAGGTTTTTCCGTTGAAGAATATGCCTATGTTTCGCAAAAAATCTCAACGGCAAACAACATAAAAGCAATTGAACTCAATATTTCCTGTCCCAATGTTGACCACGGTAATCACGGTCTTTTGATTGGTCAGGTACCAGAGCTGGCTTATGAGGTAGTCAAGGCGAGTGTCGAGCATTCAACTGTACCAGTCTATGTTAAATTGACTCCAAGTGTGGCTGATATCACAACGGTTGCTAAGGCAGTTGAAGATGCAGGTGCCGCTGGTCTGACCATGATAAATACTCTTGTCGGCATGCGTTTTAACTTAAAAAATAGACGTCCCATTATTGCAAATGGAACTGGCGGGATGTCAGGCCCAGCTATATTTCCAGTAGCGCTTAAACTCATTCGTCAGGTGGCTATGTCAACACAATTGCCTATTATCGGTATGGGAGGTGTGGATAGCGCTGAGGCTGCAATTGAGATGATGATTGCAGGTGCATCGGCTATTGGCGTTGGGACGGCTAATTTTACAGATCCTTATGCTTGTCCTCGCATTATTGCAGATTTACCAGCAGTCATGGAGAAATATGGAATTGAAAGTCTTGAGACCTTACGAGATGAAGTGAGACAAAGTTTGACAAATCATTGACAAAACGTCTTCTAAAACGGTATAATAAACGTTATAATAAATAACCTTTAAAGATAGTCCAGAGAGGCTGATAAGGTGTCTGCGAGAAAGTAACAGGGGTATGGTTTACCCATTTTTGTGTCACCTTGCCTCTTTGGGGTGGGGTTTTTGTGTATGGAGGAAAAAATGATTGAAGAACGTCCGATTATAGCTCTTGATTTTCCCTCTTCTTCTGAGGTTAAGACTTTCTTGGCACGATTTCCAAAAGAAGAAAAGCTTTATGTCAAGATTGGTATGGAGCTCTACTATGCTTGTGGCAGTGAGATTGTTTCTTATGTTAAAGAACTAGGGCATAGTGTCTTTTTGGACTTGAAATTGCATGATATTCCAAATACAGTCAAATCTGCTATGAAAGTGCTTGCGCAATTGGGGGTTGATATGACCAATGTCCATGCCGCAGGAGGGGTAGAAATGATGAAGGCTGCTCGACAAGGATTTGGTCAAAACGGTAAGTTAATAGCGGTTACCCAATTGACTTCAACTAGTGAAAATCAGATGCACAGTGATCAAAATATCCAAACAAGTCTTGCTGAATCAGTCATTCACTATGCACAAAAGACTGCAGAAGCTGGACTTGATGGCGTCGTTTGTTCCGCTTGTGAGGTTGAGGTGATTAAGAGGGCAACGTCTTCTGCTTTTATCTGCTTGACACCTGGTATTCGTCCTAAGGGTAGCCAAACAGGTGATCAAAAGCGAGTGGTGACACCGGCTCAAGCAAGGGTTATTGGAAGTGATTATATTGTTGTTGGGCGTCCTATAACACAAGCTACAGATCCAGTTGCAGCCTACAAGGCAGTTTATAAGGAATGGAATCAGGAATAAAGTAAATGGGAAAAGTAATATTCAAAGATATTTTCGGTGATGGTTTTCGCTATTGCTATGATGATGGTAAACAGGAACATTTCGTCTCTTCTTTATTTGGTGACAGTTATAGGGGAGATAAAGGGTCACGCATAGAGCCTGCTTTTTTAGGCGGTTATAAAGTAACACGTTACGATGGGCATATGGAAACTGCTCGTATCTAAAGATATCAAAGGAGAAAAAACATGACATTAGCTAAAGACATTGCACGTGATTTATTGGACATCAAGGCTGTTTATCTCAAACCAAATGAACCGTTTACTTGGGCAAGTGGGATTAAATCTCCAATTTACACAGATAATCGCATCACCCTCTCTTATCCAGAGACACGTACCTTGATTGAGGACGGTTTTGTAGAGACAATCAAAAAAGCTTTTCCTGACGTTGAGGTTATCGCAGGGACTGCGACTGCAGGTATCCCACACGGAGCGATTATTGCTGATAAGATGCGGTTGCCATTTGCCTATATCCGTAGCAAACCAAAAGATCACGGTGCTGGTAATCAAATTGAAGGTCGTGTGGTCAAAGGTCAAAAAATGGTCATCATTGAGGATTTGATTTCGACAGGAGGATCTGTACTGGAAGCGGTGTCAGCAGCTAAGCGCGAGGGAGCAGATGTTCTCGGCGTGGCAGCTATCTTTACCTATGAGCTGCTAAAAGCAAGTCAAAACTTTACTGCAGCTGGTGTGAAATTAGTCACTTTGTCTAATTATAGTGAGTTAATCAAAGTTGCTAAAGTGCAAGGATACATTGATGCAGATGGTCTGACTTTACTGAAAAGATTTAAGGATAATCAAGAAACTTGGCAAGACTAAAATGATTCATCGAAATGCTTTGTTTGTTGTGATTTGCTATTTAAAAGTTAAACAATCCCTGACAAGAGGAGAAATCTATGGAGCATTCGAGCTGGCATGCTTTGATTAAGCAAGAAGTACCAGAACGTTACTTTGCTAAAATTAACCAATTTATGGATTATGAGTACGCTCATGGTGTGATTTATCCGCCACGAGAGAAAGTTTTTAATGCGATACAGATGACTCCTCTAGAGGAGGTCAGAGTGGTTATTTTAGGTCAAGATCCCTATCACGGTCCTAATCAGGCACAGGGATTGTCCTTTTCTGTCCCAGAGAATATTCCTGCACCACCGTCTCTTCAAAATATTCTTAAAGAATTATCAGATGATTTAGGACAACGTGACCATCATGATTTGACACCATGGGCACAGCAAGGGGTGTTGCTTCTAAACGCCTGCTTGACAGTGCCTGCTGGGAGAGCAAACGGACATGCTGGGCTCATTTGGGAACCTTTCACAGATGCTATCATTAAAGTAGTCAATCAAAAGGAAACGCCTGTTGTCTTTATTCTTTGGGGTGGATATGCTCGTAAGAAAAAGGCGTTGATTACTAATCCAATTCATCATGTCATTGAAAGTGCACACCCAAGTCCACTTTCAGCATATCGTGGTTTCTTTGGTAGCCACCCTTTTTCACGAGCAAATGCTTATTTAACTCAAGACGGGCTTGAAGCAATCGATTGGTTAAAATAATGGGAAAAACAGATGATTTATTTTTTAGCAAGTAATCCCATCATTTATGAAAAAAGACGTCTTAATCCCGCAAATGCTTTTGTTAATCTTTTGAAAGAACATCTACCTAGCAAGTTTAGCGCTCTTTTTGTATGTTCGGATCCGAACGATAACACGTTTACAGATCAATATGCTGCTGATGTAAAAACGGCTTTTGAAGCCGAAGGCATGACATTTGAAAAATATGCGGTGCTGGATAATCGAACGGCAAATCAGGCTTTTAGCTTGGTAGCTGAGGCGGACTTGCTTTTCTTAGCGGGTGGGCATGTGCCTACGCAGAATGCTTTTCTGAATTCAGTTAGTATGCGTGAACTGCTGCAAAGCAGCAATAAACTTGTCATCGGCTCAAGTGCAGGTTCTATGAATGCGGCGGAGCTTGTTTATGCACAACCAGAAGAAGCAGGCGAAGCGATTTCAAAAGATTATCAGCGTTTTTTAGCTGGTCTTGGAATTACCCAAGTCCAGTTAATTCCACACTATCAAGAAACAAAGCATCACATACTTGATGGGCTTCGTGTTTTCGAAGATATTATCTATCCAGATAGTAATGGTCGCTGTTTTTACGCCATTTGTGACGGTAGTTTTCTGTATGGGAATGGAACTGTTGAAATGATTTACGGTGAAGCTTACCGTATCCAAAATGGCGCATTGTCGCAGATAAATGCTGAAAATGAAACTTATCAATTTAGAAAGTGAGTTTAGTATGTTATTAATTAAAAATGGTCGTGTTGTTGATCCCAAATCTGGCTTTGATCAGGTTGCAGATGTTCTTGTTGACGGCAAAAAAATTATTAAAATTGCTGATTCGATTGAAGAAGCTAGCGCTGAAATCATTGATGCTACAGGGCTTATTGTAGCACCGGGTTTGGTGGACATTCACGTTCACTTTCGTGAACCTGGTCAAACTCATAAAGAAGATATTCATACAGGAGCATTGGCAGCAGCAGCAGGTGGTGTGACGTCTGTAGTCATGATGGCTAACACGACACCGACCATTTCAACGGTGGATACATTGAAAGAGGTTTTAGCTTCTGCTTACAAGGAAGCTATTCACATCTACAGTGTAGCGAGCATCACAGAAAGTTTTGATGGTCAGCATTTGACGGATTTTTCTGCTCTTTTAGAGGCAGGTGCAGCTGGTTTCTCAGATGACGGTATTCCTCTGACTTCTACTAAAACTTTGCGTAACGCTTTGAAATTAGCTAAAAAAAGTGATGCACTGATTTCTCTTCATGAGGAAGATCCAGAGCTGAATGGTGTTTTGGGACTTAATGAGGATATTGCACGTAAAGCATTTCATGTCTGTGGGGCGACTGGTGTGGCAGAATACAGCATGGTGGCGCGTGATGTGATGATTGCCTATGCAGAGGAAGCACGTCTTCACATTCAGCACTTGTCTAAGGCAGAGTCTGTCGCATTAGTTGAGTTTATCCAGGGACTGGGTGCCAAGGTTACAGCAGAAGTATCTCCTCAGCATTTTTCTAAGACGGAGAGTCTGCTCTTGTCTGCTGGTGCTAACGCTAAAATGAATCCACCACTTCGTCTTGAAAGCGACCGTTTAGCTGTTATTGAAGGACTAAAAAAAGGTGTTATTTCTGTCATTGCAACGGATCATGCCCCTCATCACGCAGATGAAAAAGCAGTCGACGATATTACTAAAGCGCCATCTGGCATGACAGGTCTTGAAACATCGCTATCGCTTGGACTCACTTACTTAGTTGCCGCAGGACACTTGAGTTTATTAGATTATTTAGCAAAAATGACAATTAATCCAGCTCAACTTTATGGCTTTGATGCAGGCTACTTAGCGGAAGGTGGCCCAGCAGATTTAGTTATCTTTGCAGATAAAGAGGAACGTATAGTAACGAGTCAATTTGCCTCAAAAGCAGCTAATTCGCCTTTTATTGGAGAAAGTCTCAAAGGAGTAGTGAAGTACACTGTGGCAGACGGTGTAGTTGTCTATCAGAATCATCATTAAGAGTATAGTCGTGAGGAACTCCTTACGATTTTTTGGGAACTATCGCTATTTGTTTAGAATTTTGATACAATAAACAACTAAGGAGTGAAAGAGATTCATCGGAATGGAGTGTCATGGAGCGTCATAAGCAAGATTATCAATTGTCATCAGAGTCAATCCTAAGACCTGTTTATCGAGGCGTTTTGGTTGGATTGCTTGTTGGGATCTTAGTCGGTGTATTTCGCCTACTGATTGAGAAGCTATTAACACAGGTGCGCACTCTTTATCAAGAATCGCATGATAAACCGTATATATTGATTGTGATTATTGCTTTTAGCCTTACCGTAGCGCTTATCGTAGCTTTTTTGATAAAGTCAGATCCAAATATTAAAGGTTCGGGAATTCCTCATGTGGAGGGAGAATTGAAAGGGCTTTTGCATCCTAATTGGTGCTCAGTTGCTTGGCGCAAATTTTTAGGTGGTGTTTTAGCTATTTCATCTGGCTTGATGTTAGGACGTGAGGGACCTAGTATCCAGTTAGGGGCTATGGCAGGTAAGGGTCTGTCAGAACTCATGAAAGCAGGACGAACAGAACAACGTATCCTGATAGCTAGTGGAGCTGCAGCAGGACTATCAGCTGCTTTTAATGCCCCCATAGCTGGTCTCCTTTTTGTCGTTGAGGAGGTTTACCACCACTTTTCACGGATGGTCTGGATAACAGCTCTCGTCGCTAGTCTTGTCGCAAATTTCATTTCTTTAAATATTTTTGGGTTAAATCCAGTGCTTGCTATGCCAAAAAAACTAGCATTTTTAGAGCTTCATCAATATTGGATTTATTTACTTTTAGGTCTTTTACTTGGTATATCGGGCTATATCTATGAAAAGGCTGTACTCAATATTGGGAGATGTTATACGATTTTAGGAAAGATATGTCATCTACCAGCGCCTTTCTATGTTGTGTTAGCTATGCTCTTTCTTTTTCCGATTGGGTATTTTTTTCCACAACTTTTAGGAGGTGGAAATAGCTTGATTGTATCATTACCTAGTAGCTCGGTAGGAATTTGGACAGCTTTTTTGTACCTTGTTATCCGTTTTGTCTGGAGCATGTTGAGCTATGGTAGTGGTGTTCCTGGTGGCATTTTTCTCCCTATCCTAACTCTTGGAGCGCTTTCAGGTATGGTATTTGGTTTGGGAATAGTCGAGTTAGGCATTATTAGCCGACAATTTTTGCCTTTATTTGTTACTCTTGGCATGGCGGGCTACTTTGGAGCGGTATCAAAAGCACCGCTAACTGCTATGATTTTGGTAACCGAGATGGTTGGTGATTTGAGACAACTTATGGCACTTGGTATCGTGACTTTGGTAGCTTATTTAGTTATGGATTTGCTAAAAGGAGAACCAATCTATGAAGCTATGTTGGATAAAATGTCTCCTAAGAAAGCTACATCAGTCGTAGAGCCAACTTTGATAGAGCTCACCGTCTCAGAGAAAATGGCAGGAAAACGTGTGAAAGACTTACTATTGCCAAAAAATGTTTTAATAACAACGCAGCTACATACAGGTGAGGCAGAAGTTGTCTCTGGAGATACGGTTTTACAAGTAGGAGACACCATTTTTCTTGTTGTAAATGAACCTGAAATTGGAGCTGTTCGAGCTTATTTTATGTCCTAAAAAAGTGAATGAGACGTCTCATTCACTTTTGTTATCTTCTTGGAAGGTGTCACTGTCGTCGTATTCTTTTTCTTCAATCACTTTATTTTGTATTTGATTGCTTTTTGTTTGTCTGTGTTTTTCGAGGAGACGTTTACCATTGTCTATCAAATGGAGAGCTTTGAAACTACGAAGAAAGAGCTTCCATAAAAAGACCAAAACAGATTCTAAAAAAAGTAGTACTTCGATAATAATAACACCTAGTAAACTCCATGCCATAAATAAAGTAATTAAAAACTGTGAAAAAATCTGTTTGGTGTTGCCTAGCTGATTGTTATGAATGGCGAGTGTCTCTAAAAACAAGTCTAAAATGCCTTGTAGGAGAGTAGATTTAACGGATTTTTCCCCATCTATCTCAAGTACTTTTTCTTCAACGAATGGTACGACCACTGTCATATCAGTGTCCTGATAAAGTTCTATACGATCGCCGGCTTTTATTTTGAAATCAAATAACTCCCTTTTTAGCTTAAGCAAATGTCCATCCGCATCACGCAGATAAACCTTATCCTTATCATGTTTTAAAACGTAATACATATGATGTCCTAACTTCCTAAAGTACCAAAAGCATACCAAAAATAAGGTATTTTGTCAATGTAGTTTTCCCTAATGACATGACTTCTTTAAATAATTGAATTTTTTTCAAAAAGTTATTGACAGTTTTCTTGTTTTCCTGTAAAATGATATTTGCTTTTGGGGTATAGCCAAGCGGTAAGGCAAGGGACTTTGACTCCCTCATGCGTTGGTTCGAATCCAGCTACCCCAGTGAACCTCATTGGTTTTATACATTGATTTTGGTCCGTTGGTCAAGGGGTTAAGACACCGCCTTTTCACGGCGGTAACACGGGTTCGAATCCCGTACGGACTATCTTGACCAGTTGCAGAGTGCAGCTGGTTTTTCATCGCTATCATGGTACAATAATAAAGACTAAGTTAAGTGGAGTAGACATGAATTATTTTAATGTTGGAAAAATTGTCAATACACAAGGTCTTCAAGGTGAGATGCGTGTGTTATCTGTGACGGATTTTACAGAAGAACGTTTTCAAAAAGGTTCAAAATTAGCGATTTTTGATGATAAAGACCGTTTTATTATTGAAGTTGAGATTGCTAGTCACCGTAAACAAAAGAATTTTGATATTGTTAAATTTAAAGGTATGTATCATATTAATGATATTGAAAAATACAAAGGTTGCACTTTAAAAGTTGCTGAGGAAAATTTATCTAATCTTGATGATGGTGAATTTTATTATCATGAAATCATTGGACTTGATGTTTATGAAAATGATGTTTTGATTGGTCAAGTCAAGGAAATTTTACAACCTGGCGCTAATGATGTCTGGGTAGTGAAACGTAAAGGAAAACGTGATTTATTGCTTCCATACATTCCACCAGTTGTGCTTAATGTGGATGTTGCTGGCAATCGTATTGATGTTGATGTTTTGGAAGGACTTGACGATGAGGATTGATATTCTAACACTCTTTCCAGAAATGTTTGCCCCACTTAAACATTCGATTGTTGGTAAAGCTACTGAAAAAGGTCTGTTGGAAATCAACTATCATAATTTCCGTGAGAATGCAGAAAAAGCTCGTCATGTCGACGATGAACCATACGGTGGCGGTCAAGGAATGCTTCTTAGAGCACAGCCGATTTTTGATACCATTGATAAGATTGACGCTAAAAAGCCGCGCATGATTCTTTTGGACCCAGCAGGGCGTAAATTTGATCAAAACTACGCCGAAGAGTTGGCACAAGAGGCTGAACTGATTTTCATTTGTGGGCATTATGAGGGCTATGATGAACGCATTAAAACCTTGATTACCGATGAGATTTCTTTGGGCGATTTTGTTTTGACTGGTGGAGAATTGGCTGCGATGACGATTGTTGATGCAACGGTTCGTTTGCTTCCTCATGTCCTAGGAAAAGAAGCTAGTCATCAAGATGATTCTTTTTCATCAGGGCTTTTGGAATTTCCACAATATACACGTCCGTATGATTTTCGTGGTATGAAAGTACCAGACGTGTTAATGAGCGGTCATCATGAGAATATCCGAAAATGGCGTATTGAGCAAAGTTTGCGTAAGACGTTAGAACGTCGTCCAGATTTATTGGAAAATTATGTTTTTAGCAAGGAAGAAGAAGCTATTTTTCGAAAGATTCTCGCAGAGAAAGACGCGAAAGCTAAAAATATGTGATATAATAGGAGACATGCGGACTGTATGTCTCTTTATTTTTGAGGAGGTTTCATGCGGACAGAAGAGGTCATTGTTCTTTCTTATCAAGAAAGTTGGAAAGATGATTTTGAAAAAATTGCGCAAGAATTGCGTGCTGTTCTTGGTGAGTTAGCTATTAGAATTGAGCATGTTGGAAGCACAGCTGTTGAAGGCTTAGCAGCAAAGCCAATCATTGATATTGATGTTGTGATTGCTCAAGAGACGGATTTATCTATGGTTGTTGAAAAATTAGTAAGTATTGGATATGTTCATGAGGGAAATCTAGGGATTGAAGGCAGGGAAGCTTTTGCTTATTCTGGTAAAGAGTATTTGCAATGTCATCATCTTTATGTTTGTCCTGAAAATTCACCTGAGTTGAAACGACACCTTGCTTTTCGTGATTATTTGCGCAGTCATCCTGATACAGTTGCGATTTATGGAGCAACAAAAATGAAAGCAGCGTGGCTATTTCCCAAAAATATCGAAAGTTACATGGCTTATAAAACATCAGTCATCGAAGAAATTTATAAGGAGTTGGAAAAATAAATGTCAGAAAATCGTGAAATATATGATATTACCGTTATTGGTGGTGGTCCTGTGGGTCTTTTTGCTGCTTTTTATGCAGGGATGCGCGGTGTTTCAGTAAAAATTATTGAAAGTCTATCAGAGCTTGGCGGTCAACCTGCTGTGCTATATCCTGAAAAGTTGATTTACGATATTCCAGCCTTTCCAGCTGTCTCAGCTGCTGAGCTTTCTGAGCGTTTGATTGAGCAGTTAGCTCGCTTTGAGGATAGGGTGTCTATCTGCTTGAAAGAAGAAGTTCTGACTTTTGGTAAAACAAATGAGCATTTCACAATCAAAACAACAAAAGGTGATCATTTGTCAAAATCAATTATCATTGCTTGCGGTAATGGTGCATTTGCTCCCCGTACATTAGGACTTGATGGAGAGGAAAAATACGCTGATAATAATCTTTTTTATAATGTTCATAAATTAGACCAATTTGTTGGCAAAGACGTTGTTATCTGTGGTGGTGGTGATTCTGCCGTTGACTGGGCAAATCATTTGGATGGTTTGACTAAAAGCGTGACAATCGTTCACCGTCGTGATGCTTTTCGAGCGCATGAACACAGCGTTGAAGTGCTAAAACAATCACATGTGAACATCATGACTCCATATGTGCCAGTTGCTTTAGATGGTGATGGTCAATTAGCTAACAGTTTAACGATTCAAAAGGTTAAATCAGATGAAACTGTTGAGTTGCCATTAGATGCTTTGATTGTTAGCTTTGGCTTTTCAACATCAAATAAAAACCTTAAAAATTGGAATGTTGATTATAAACGTTCAAATGTTTTGGTAAATTCTCTTCTTGAGACTAGCCAAGCAGGTGTCTATGCAATCGGTGATGCAGCGGATTACGAGGGCAAGATTGATTTGATTGCTACTGGATTTGGTGAGGCACCAATAGCTGTCAACCAAGCAATCAAGTATATCTACCCAGATCGAGATATGCGAGTGGTTCACTCAACTTCTCTGATAAAATAATGTCACAAATCATGATATATCAAAACGTTTGAGTGTACTCAAACGTTTTTTGACAATCTAACGTGGTATATTAGTTTTTTGAGTAAAATGCTTGACATATATGTGAGTAAGAAAGAAAAAATGATATTTAAAAAAGTAAAGGAGATATTCAGTTTTATAAGTCGAGATACAAGCAGAGATAATCATTTCACAGGGGGTATACCATAGGTGCTCTCAGATATGACAGATAACGTTAGTATTGTAGATGGGAGTACAGTAGCATCATATGATAAAGAGGTAGGTAAGTTTGATATAGCAATAACAAGTAGAATAACCGATACAAAGACTGCTCAATCATTAGACAGTACGGAATAAGAATCTGAAGTAGCAAATGAAGAAAAAGCAGAAACAATATCTAGCGATGTTAAGGATGTCCCCAGCTATTACAACTAACTAAGTATAGAACACCTATTTCAAAGACAAGTAACAACAATGCGGATAAGTTTGGCTTGATGATATATCTTATCTACATCATTAGAATTGGGAGTGGTTTTTAAAAAGAAAAACTTAAAAGATTCATAAACAAACGAATGCTATTTATTAATGGTGGTTATTGGAAACAATCCGCAAAGGAAGCGAGTTTCTCTTCTCTTTTTTACTAGTTTTTGAAAGAATTTGCTTGACAATGATAGAAAATGGAGTATAATAATATCTGTAATCGTTTGCAGGAGGTGGACGTTATTCTCAAATCAAAACGTAAGCAAGTTATCATGGAGACGCTTAAAAGAGATCAAATGGTCACATTGGAGACTCTGATGCGCTTGATTGATACATCTGAATCAACGATACGTCGTGATTTAGACGAATTAGAAGTTGAAAATAAATTGAGGCGTGTGCATGGCGGTGCTGAGTTGCGACAGGGGTTACAAGATGAGCTAACCAATCAGCAAAAATCTATCAAAAACTCTCATGAGAAAGCGCGAATTGCAGAAGTTGCTTCTCAAATGATTGATCAGCGTGATGTGATTTTTATAGATGCAGGTACAACAACAGCATTTCTCATTGAAAAGTTGCACAGTTTAGAGGTGACTGTTGTGACCAATTCAATCCATCATGCGACTGCTCTGGTGGATAAGGGGATTAAGACAATTATCATCGGAGGTACGGTTAAACTGTCAACGGATGCTAGTGTTGGGCATATGGCCATTGAACAGGTCAATCGCCTTAATCTTGATAAGGCTTTTATTGGGATGAATGGTATTGATAGCGAGTTTTTGACGACACCTGATTTTGATGAGGCAACTATCAAACGAGCTGTCATTGCCAATAGTCAGCAAACGTTTGTGTTAGCAGATGCTTCTAAAATTGGTCAAAAAGCCTTTGTCAAAGTTGATACGATTGATAAGGTAGTGATTATAACAGACAAATGTACGACAGCTGTTGTACAGGAATTACAGAAAAAAACGAGGGTGATAGAGGTATGATTTATACAGTAACGTTAAATCCATCCATTGACTTTATCGTTCGCTTGGATAGTTTAGCACTTGGTAATGTTAATCGTATGACAAGTGATGATAAATTTGCTGGTGGAAAAGGAATCAATGTGAGCCGTGTCTTGAAACGTCTTGATATTGAAAATACAGCCACAGGATTTATCGGTGGATTTACAGGGCGTTTTGTGAAAGATGGCTTGGTAGATGAAGGCATTGCAACAAAATTCGTTGAAGTTTCTGAGGATACACGTATTAATGTCAAAGTTAAAGCGGATGAAGAAACAGAAATCAACGGTGCAGGTCCCTACATCTCAACAGAAAAACTTGAAGAATTAGGCGCTATTCTTGCTAGCCTTTCAAGTGAAGATACTGTTGTTTTTGCAGGTTCAGCTCCAAGTAGTCTCGGAAACCAAGTTTATAACACATTGATTCCGATTGCTAAAAAAGCCGGTGCAGAAGTTGTTTGTGATTTTGAAGGACAAACACTTTTAGATGCCTTAAACTATCAACCACTTTTGGTGAAACCGAATAATCATGAATTAGCTGATATTTTCGGTGTTGAATTAAACGGTCTTGCTGATATTGAAAAATACGCCCGTAAAATTCTCGCTAAAGGTGCTAAAAACGTCATTATTTCAATGGCTGGCGACGGTGCATTGTTGGTAACACCAGAAGCAGCATACTTTGCAAAACCAATTAAAGGCACTGTCAAAAATTCTGTGGGTGCGGGCGATTCTATGGTTGCAGGATTTACAGGCGAATATGTCAAATCTGGCAATCCAATCGAAGCTCTTAAATGGGGGGTCGCATGTGGGACAGCAACAACATTTTCAGATGACTTGGCAACTGCTGAATTCATAAAAGAAACTTATCAAAAAGTAGAGGTAGAAAAAATATGAAAATTCAAGACTTGCTCAGAAAAGATGTCATGATTCTTGATTTGAAAGCAACTTCAAAAGAAGCAGCGATCGATGAAATGATCACAAGCCTTGTTGAACACGGTGTGGTAGATGATTTTGATGCTTTTAAACAAGGTATCATGAACCGTGAAGCGCAAACATCTACTGGTTTAGGTGATGGGATTGCCATGCCTCACAGTAAAAATGCAGCTGTTAAAGAAGCAACTGTTTTGTTTGCTAAATCTACTGCAGGTGTTGATTATGAAGCATTGGACGGTCAACCAACTTATCTATTCTTCATGATTGCAGCACCAGATGGCGCAAACGACACTCACTTGGCTGCTCTTGCTGAATTATCGAAATATCTTTTGAAAGATGGTTTTGCTAATCAATTACGTCAAGTGATATCAGCTGATGAAGTTATTGCAACATTTAACGCAGCAGAAGAAGAGAATAAAGTCAAAGAAGAAGTGAGAGATACTTCAGTTTCAGATGATAAACCACTTATCGTAGCGGTTACGGCTTGTACAACTGGTATTGCGCACACTTATATGGCAGAAGAAGCTCTCATCAAACAAGGAGACGAAATGGGTGTCACAGTTCGTGTTGAAACAAATGGTGCATCAGGTGTCGGTAATCGTTTGAGCGCTGATGAAATTGCACGTGCAAAAGGTGTTATTATTGCAGCTGATAAAGCTGTTGAAATGGCACGTTTTGATGGAAAACATCTTCTTTCACGTCCGGTTGCTGATGGTATTAAAAAATCTGAAGAACTCATCAATATCATCCTTGATGGCAAAGCAGAAACTTACACAGCTTCAGCTGATAAAGCATCATCTTCAAGCGATGCTAGTGAAAAATTGAGCCTTGGTGGTGCTTTTTATAAGCACTTGATGAGTGGTGTTTCTCAAATGTTGCCATTCGTTATTGGTGGTGGTATCATGATTGCCCTTGCCTTCTTGATTGATAATATTATGGGTGTGCCAAAGGATCAATTGAGTAACTTGGGAACTTATCATGAGCTTTCTTCCCTTTTTAAAAATATTGGTGGTGTTGCTTTTAACTTTATGCTTCCAGTATTAGCAGGTTATATTGCTTATTCAATTGCTGAAAAACCAGGTCTTGTTGCAGGTTTTGTTGCAGGGTCTATCGCAGCAACTGGCTTGGCTTGGGGGAAAGTTCCCTATGCTGCTGGCGGTGAGACAACGCTGTCTCTCTCTGGTGTCCCATCAGGATTTTTAGGAGCTTTGGTTGGTGGTTTCTTAGCAGGTGGTGTTATTCTTCTCCTCAAAAAACTTTTAACTGTTCTTCCTCGCTCGCTAGAAGGTATCAAATCTATCTTACTCTACCCATTGCTTGGTGTGTTTGTAACAGGATTTCTGATGCTTTTTATCAATATCCCAATGGCAGCGATCAATACAGGATTAAACAATTTTCTTGAAAGTTTATCAGGTAGCTCAGCAGTTATCATGGGACTAGTCCTTGGTGGAATGATGGCTATTGATATGGGCGGTCCTTTCAATAAAGCAGCCTATGTCTTTGGTACAGGAACACTGGCAGCAAGTGTGGCAGATGGCGGTTCAGTCGTAATGGCAGCCGTTATGGCTGGTGGTATGGTTCCTCCTCTTGCTGTCTTTGTAGCGACTCTTCTTTTTAAGGATAAATTCATCCAAGAAGAACGTAACTCTGGTTTGACGAATATTGTTATGGGGCTTTCATTTATCACAGAGGGTGCCATTCCATTTGGAGCAGCAGATCCTGCACGTGCCATTCCAAGCTTTATCGCAGGTTCAGCCCTAGCAGGAGCTTTGGTCGGTCTTTCTGGTATCAAACTAATGGCACCACACGGAGGCATCTTTGTTATTGCCCTAACAAGCAATCCATTCCTATATATTCTCTTTGTGTGTATCGGTGCTATCGTTTCAGGTATTCTTTTTGGTGCTCTTAGAAAATCGGCTGAACATCGTCAATAACAAAAGAAACTGGGCTTAGCTCAGTTTCTTTTGTTATAATTAAAAACTATAGATAACCTTAGTGAATTAGTTAAAAACTATATCTATACATAAAAAGATAGTATGTATAAAAGTATTGATTTAGTAGGATTTGACGTGTAAAATATTAGACATAACAAAAAAACAAGCTATAATTTTAACTAGCAAAGATATAGGAGGAAACTATGACTAGAGTTTCAAATTTGGGGTATCCGCGTTTAGGGGAGCAACGTGAGTGGAAACGTTTGATTGAGAGCTACTGGGCAGAGAAGATTAATAAGGAAGAGCTTGAAAAACAGGCTCGAGCTTTACGTCTTTCTTTTTTACAAAAGCAGGCAGATGCCGGTGTGGATTTGATTCCAGTGGGAGATTTTTCTCTTTATGACCATATTTTAGATTTGTCTGTGCAGTTCGGAATTATTCCAGAACGTTTTAGCGATCAATCGATTGATTTGGATTTATATTTTGCTCTTGCACGTGGTAATAAGGCTAACGTTGCATCTAGTATGAAAAAGTGGTTCAATACCAACTATCATTATATCGTACCAGAATGGACAAACAAACGTCCACAATTGACGAATAGTCGTTTGTTGGATTTGTATAAGGAAGCTTATCAAGTGATAGGGGACAGAGCAAAGCCTGTCATTACAGGACCAATCACTTTTGTAGCTCTTTCATCAGGTGTGACGGATTTTACAACAGCAGTGAAGAGTTTATTGCCTCTTTACAAAGAAATCTTTACAGAATTGGTTGATGCAGGTGCGACCTACATCCAAGTAGATGAACCTATCTTTGTGACTGATGAGGGTGATGATTATTTGGAAGCTGCTAAGATAGTGTATGGCTACTTTGCTAAGCAAATTCCTGATGTCAAGTTGATTTTTCAAACGTACTTTGAAGCCTTGATTGATGCTGAAGTTTTATCTAATCTGCCAGTAGCTGCCTTTGGTCTTGATTTTGTGCATGGCTTGGAGGAAAATCTTGATGCGGTAAAAGCAGGCCTATTTAGAGACAAGGAAGTTTTTGCGGGTGTTGTTGATGGGCGCAATATCTGGGCGAGTGACTTTAGAGAAGCATCAAATCTGTTAGAAATTTTATCAGAGAATACAGCTAGTCTTGTTGTACAGCCTTCATGTTCTCTTTTGCATGTCCCTGTGACAACGAAAAATGAGACTGATTTGGATTCTGTTTTGAAAAACGGACTAGCCTTTGCAGATGAAAAATTACAGGAAATTAAACGATTGGCAGAGCATTTGGATGGGGAGGCGAACCCTCTCTATGATGAGCATATTAAAGCTTTTGATGCTCTTCAAGCAGCGGATTTCCGTAACGTAGAACTTGAGGATCTTAGTCAAGTAAGAACTGCTCGTCAGTCAAGTTATGATATTCGTCGACAAGTACAACAAGACCGCTTGCACTTGCCGTTATTACCAACAACGACGATTGGTTCTTTTCCGCAATCTCAAGAAGTACGCCGTATACGTCTAGCTTGGAAGCGTGGTGATATTAGTGATAAGGAGTACCAAGATTTCATCCATTCTGAAATTGCACGTTGGGTAACTATTCAAGAAAATCTTGATATTGACGTCTTGGTACATGGTGAATTTGAGCGTGTGGATATGGTAGAGTTCTTTGGGCAAAAACTCGCTGGTTTCACGACAACTAAGTTCGGTTGGGTGCAATCTTATGGTTCACGTGCGGTGAAACCTCCAATTATCTATGGTGATGTCAAGCATATTCAGCCGTTGACAGTTGAGGAGACAGTCTACACACAAAGTTTGACAAATCGTCCAGTTAAGGGAATGTTGACAGGTCCTATTACTATTACCAACTGGTCATTTGAGCGTACGGATATTAAGCGTAGCGATTTGTTCAATCAGATTGGGCTTGCTATCAAGGATGAAATCAAATTGCTTGAAGATGCAGGAATTGCTATTATCCAAGTCGATGAAGCAGCGCTTCGTGAGGGATTGCCACTCCGAAAAGCTAAACAAAAAGCTTATCTTGAGGATGCTGTCAATGCTTTCCATATTGCGACATCTTCGGTTGAGGATAAGACTCAGATTCACACACATATGTGTTACTCTAAGTTTGATGAGATTATTGATGCTATTCGTCAATTGGATGCTGATGTTATCTCTATTGAGACGAGTCGTAGTCACGGAGATATCATTGAGTCCTTTGAGACGACTGTCTATCCTTTAGGTATTGGGCTGGGTGTCTATGATATTCACTCCCCACGTGTGCCAACAGAAGAGGAAATTGTAACCAATATTGAACGTTCACTTCAACAATTGTCACCTAAACAATTCTGGGTTAATCCTGACTGTGGGCTTAAAACACGTCGTGAACCTGAGACACTTGCAGCACTTAAAGTACTGGTATCAGCTACTAAAAAAGTGCGTCACAAACTAGGATATGAATAAAAAGAAAAGTGATTTCGTTGAAAACATGTGAGATGGACACCTTCAGAGTGATGGTAAAAGGACTTGCTTTTTTCGAGCAAGTCTTTCTCACATGATAATAGAAAGAGAGAATTTATGGTAAGGCAACCGTTATTAGAGCATTTATCATCTTCGATTTTAGTGGCTGATGGCGCTATGGGAACACTATTATATGCCAATGGTTTAGATACTTGTCATGAATATTATAATCTTAGCCACCCAAAGGAAATTGCTGCTATACACAAAGCTTATATAAAAGCTGGGGCAGATGTTATACAGACCAATACTTACGGAGCGCAACGACATCGTTTATCAATTTATGGACATGAAGATGAAGTTAAGCAAATTAACCAAGAAGCTGTAGCTATTGCTCGCAAGGAAGCTGGAGCAGATGTGTATGTTTTGGGAACTATCGGTGCTTCTAGGGGGCTTCGTCAATGTGAACTAAGTATAGAGGAAATTGTCGCTGAGACTTTAGAGCAAGCAGGTTATCTTTTAGAGACTGGTGAGCTAGATGGTCTACTACTTGAGACGTATTACGATATTGATGAATTGATAGCTGTGCTTACTGCTTTGCGTCCTCTGACAAATTTGCCTATTATTACTAATATCGCTCTGCATGAGGCAGGAATCACTGAAAATGGTCACCCTTTGGTAGAAGCTTTTAGTCGGTTGGTCATGCTAGGGGCTGATGTTGTTGGACTTAACTGTCATCTTGGTCCTTATCATATGATTAAGTCATTCAAGCAAATACCCTTGTTTGCACAGGCCTATTTGGCAGCATATCCTAATGCTAGTTTGTTATCTTATGAATCAGATAATGGTGATGGTGGGCATTATAGTTTTAGTCAGAATGCTCAGTATTTTGAAAAAAGTGCCCAATTTTTAGTCGCAGAAGGAGTACGTTTACTAGGTGGTTGTTGTGGGACAACACCAGATCATGTCCGAGCTATGAAACGTGTAGCTGCTCGTTTATCACCTGTGACCCATAAGCGTGTAACACCATTGCTAAATGAGCAGGAATTTATCCAAAAAACACTTAAGAAAGATTCATTGGTGGATAAGGTGAAGCGTGAGGTAACTATCATAGCTGAGTTAGATCCGCCAAAAACACTTGACATTGGAGCCTTTAAAAGTGGGATCAAAACAATCGATGCTAAAGGTATTGCTGCTATTACACTGGCAGATAATTCTCTAGCCAGAACGCGTGTGTGCAATCTCAGCTTAGCAGCGTTGCTAAAAGAAAGTACAAAGACACCTTTTTTGCTTCATCTGTCTTGTCGTGATCATAATATGATTGGTTTGCAATCACGTCTCTTAGGTATGGAGGTGCTGGGAATTGAGAATATCTTAGCAATCACAGGAGATCCTTCTAAAATGGGGGATTTTCCAGGTGCAACAAGTGTTTATGATGCTACAAGCTTTAAGCTATTACAGCTCATCAGACAACTCAATAAAGGCAAAGGTTATAGTGGTGCAAGCTTGAAAAAAGCGACTAACTTTACAGTTGGTGCTGCTTTTAATCCAAATGTGAAAAATCTATCACGCAGTAGTCGTTTAATCGAGAGAAAGGTAGCATCAGGAGCGGATTACTTTATTACCCAGCCTATCTTTAATACCCAAACGATTAAAGACTTAGCTCATATCACTGAAACGTCTTCCCTCCCCTTTTTTATCGGTATCATGCCGATTACAAGTTATAACAACGCTGTTTTTCTTCATAATGAAGTGCCTGGTATTTATCTGTCAGATGAATTTTTAGCAAAACTAGAGGTTGTTAAAGATGATAAAGAGACCTGTCAAAAATTGGCCTTGGAGGAAAGTAAACAATTAATTGACTGCGCTTTAGAGTATTTTAATGGGATTTATCTCATCACACCATTTATGCGCTATGATTTGACAGTAGAGTTGATTGATTATATCCAGGAAAAAGAAAAATACCAAAAAAGAGATTAGCTAGTGAAACTCCGCTCATTGAGAGGAGTTTTTTTGCTGCAACTGTATCGTCGTTGAGTAATATATTAATATTTGATATAATGCTACTAATGAGACAAGGATGGGATGATATGGAGTTATTATATACAGATATTAGTCATGATATGACAGAGATTTTGGTAAAAAGAGCGACTCAGGAAGCTAAAAAAGGGAAACGTGTTTTCTATATTGCCCCAAATTCGCTGTCTTTTGAAAAGGAGAGAGAAGTGCTTTGGCGTCTGGAGGAGCAAAGCTCTTTTGCTATTACAGTGACACGCTTTGCACAGTTGGCTCGCTATTTTGTCTTAAATAGCCCAAATCCTAAAGAAACGTTGGATGATGCAGGTTTGGCAATGATTTTTTATTGTGCTTTGAGACAATTAGAAGATAAAGACCTACGAGTTTATGCGAGATTAAAGGGAAACCATCAGTTTATCCGTCAGTTGGTTGATTTGTATAAGGAATTACAAGCAGCTCAGTTGACTGTTCATAATCTTGAGTTATTGCACTCTAAAGAAAAATATGAAGATTTGGTGACTATTTTTTCACAGGTAGAATCTTTGCTTCAAAAAGGGCAATACGATAACCAGTCAAAGCTTGCTTTTTTTGCTGATCAGTTAAAAATGGGGTATATGGATAAAGCGCTAGAACATGTTGTTTTAGTTATTGATGGATTTACCCGTTTTTCAGCAGAAGAGGAAACACTCATTCATCGTCTAGAGGAACGCTGCGATGAAATTATCATCGGTACCTACTTGAGCCAAAAGGCACAACGTTCTGCTTTTTCGATGGGAAATATCTACCAAGCCAGCCTTGATTTTATCCGTGATTTAGCAAGTCAATATAAGGTGAAGCCTCAGTATATCGAGTCCCATTGGCAAGGGGGATTAGCTTTTAAAGAAGTGTCACAGCTTTTTGAGAGCAATCATGATTTTACAGCAAGTGGCGAGAAAGTTAGTGATATAGCAAAGAGCGCTATTGAGATTTGGGAGTGTGTCAATCAACAAGAAGAAATTGAGCAAGTAGCGCATGCCATACGCCAAAAGCTTCATGAAGGTCATCGCTATAAGGATATACTCGTACTTCTAGGAGATGTTGAGAGCTACCACCTGCAAATTGGACAGATTTTTGAGCGTTACGCTATTCCTTATTATCTAGGAAAATCAGAAAGTATGAGTGCCCATCCTTTGATTAATCTCATTGAGAGTTTAGAGCGCATTAAGCGCTACAACTTCCGAGCAGATGATGTTATGAACCTTCTTAAGTCAGGTCTATACGGAAGGATAGAACAGGCAGATTTAGATTATTTTGACCAATATGTCACTTATGCTGATATCAAAGGGCAAAAAGGCTTTTTAACGGATTTTACAGCTTCAGAAGATCATTCATTTAATCTTGAGCGATTGAATGGTATCAGAAATCAAATTATACAACCTCTAGCACGACTCATCAAATCTCGTAAGCAATCTGGAAAGAGTTTATTGCGAAAACTTTTCACCTTTTTTGTGGACATTTCTCTCACAGACAATATGGAACGCTTTGCGGCGTCTTTATCTGAGATTGAACGTGAAAAAGAAGAACAGGTTTGGAAGACTTTTACTTCCATTTTACAGCAATTTCAAACTATCTTTGGTGACGAAAAATTGACACTTGATGAATGTTTGTCGTTGATTAGTAATGGTTTGCTACAAGCTGAGTATCGTATGGTACCTGCAACGGTTGATGTGGTATCAATTAAGTCTTATGATTTGGTGGAACCACACTCAAAGCCTTTTGTTTTTGTCCTTGGTATGACCAAGTCTCACTTTCCCAAAATAGCACAAAATAAAAGTTTAGTCTCTGATGAGGAACGACAGCTCATCAATGAGCAAAAAGAGATAGATGGGCATTTTGATATTATCAGTCGTGAACATATCAAAAAGAATCACTTTACGGCGCTTTCTCTTTTTAATGTTGCAACAACGCAGCTTATCTTGAGCCAACCACAGGTTCTAAATGAAAATGAGGATGATATGTCTCCTTATCTGAGAGAGCTTGTTACTATGGGGGTGCCACTGTTAGTCAAAAAAAAGACATCTTTTTCAACTGATGGCACTAGCATTGGTACTTACAAGGCTCTCCTTTCTCGTTTGGTTGGTTTTGCTAACGATAGTCCTGCTCTTTATGAGGTGCTTGATAAACAAGAGGAAACTTTTTGGTCTGTTCTTGTTCGCCATTTGCGCCAAAAGCTAGACAAAGAAGGGCTTCATATGCCACTCTTAAAGGACACCGTCATAACTCACCCCGTCTCAAAAGAAGTGATGGCAGTTCGTTTTCCACCAAATGAAGCTCTGCATTTATCTTCCTCCGCACTAACGACTTTTTACAATAATCAGTATCAGTATTTTCTACGGTATGTTTTGCGTTTGAAAGAGAGAGAAAGTATTCATCCAGATGCTAGACATCATGGTACTTATCTACACAGAGTTTTTGAGCTAGTCATGAAAGATTGCTCTTCTGATGACTTTGATGATAAATTGAATCAGGCGATTAAGACTGCTAATAATGAAGAGGCTTTTCAAACACTCTACGGTTCAGATGCGCAAGGTCGCTATATTCTGGGTGTTTTAGAAGATATTGTTAGAGCGACAGCAACGATTTTCAACCGCTCTCATTCCTTTAATCGTGTTCAAATGGAGGAGGAGTCATTTGAGCTGCTTTTGTCTGATAAAATCGTGATTAATGGTATTATTGATCGTGTGGATCGTTTATCAGATGGTACTTACGGTGTTGTCGACTACAAATCAAGCAAGCAAGTCTTTGATATTGAAGCTTTCTTTAATGGTCTTAGTCCTCAGCTGATCACCTATCTCTCTGCTTTGCAATCACGTTATCATCTTTCTCTCAATCAGATTTTCGGTGCTATGTACTTGCACATGCAAGAGCCAAAGTTATCTCTTGACAAGGTGACGTCGCTAGATGAGTTGCAAGCCAAAGCTCACCAAGAAATTATTTACAGAGGATTATTTTTAGAAAAAGAAAAAGTCCACTTAGCAAACGGTAATTATAAGCTAGATACACTTTTTAGTGAAGAAGAGTTAGCTATCATGCTTGGGTATAACGAACGTCTCTATCAGAAAGCAAAGAATGTCATTAGAAGTGGACATTTTCTCATCAATCCTTACACTAAAGATGGTAAGGTTGCATTGGGAGAACAGATAAAAGCGATTACAGGGTTTGAAGCGGATAGACACATGCCGTACAGTCGTAGGCTCTATCATTTACCGAGAAAAGAAAAACACCAAGGTTTTTTGACCTTGATGGCACAAAGTGAGGAGGACGATAGTGATGAAGTGTAAGCCTTTTTTAACCGACAGGGAAATCAAGCACTTACAAGACGAGGAGAGCCATACAAATAAAACGCAAAAGCGTACACCAGAGCAGATTGAAGCTATTTATGCTAACGGAACAAACATTCTTGTGTCGGCTTCAGCTGGTTCTGGAAAGACTTTTGTTATGGTAGAGCGGATTATTGACCAGATTTTAAGAGGTATTCCTATTGAGCGTTTATTTATCTCAACTTTCACTGTTAAGGCAGCTGGTGAATTAAAAGAACGTTTAGAAAAAAAGTTGATTGAAAAGATAAAAGAAAGCACAGATACCGATACCAAAGTTTTTTTGAGTGAGCAACTCGCCGCTGTTCAAAATGCTGATATTGGAACGATGGATGCTTTCACGCAAAAGCTGGTCAGTCAGTACGGCTATACGTTGGGTATCTCACCGACATTTCGAATAATGCAGGATAAGAATGAACAAATTTTACTGAAAAACACGGTCTTTTCTGATTTGTTTTCTGATTATGCTTCGGGAAATGAAGCTGAGCTTTTTACGCATTTGGTCAAAAATTTTGCAGGACGTAGCAAAAACACAACACCTTTTAGATCTATTGTGTATCAGATTCATGATTTTATCCAATCTACTGCCAATCCCAAGCAGTGGCTAAAAGTTCATTTCCTAAGAGGTGCTAAAAGCGCTACTAATTACGATGCTATTCCTAAATCAGACATTGACTTACTACTTGTCTCTATGCAAGAGACAGCAGATAAGTTACAGGATGTGACGGATTTAGAAGGGTACAAAAAACTGACTGCCAAAAAAGTGCCTACTGCAACTTATAAGAAACATCGAATGATTATTGAGCAGCTTAGAGAATGGTCATTTCATTTTGAGACACTGTATGGCATTAAATCTCTTGGCCGTTTAGCAAAGGATATTTTTGAACTGATTCCTAAAAGTAGCTATGTCACAGTAGCAGGAGAGCGTTATGCAGTTTTTGAGGATCTTCAAGATCAACTCATTCTTTTTAAACATTTGGATATTATCCTGAAATACCAGCTAGAGAGCCTCCCAATGTTGGAGTTATTACAAACTTTTGTAGAGGATTTTTCAGATCAATACCTGCAGGCTAAAATCCAAGAAAGCGCCTTCGAATTTTCAGATATTAATCACTTTGCTATTGGTATATTGGAGAAAAATCCAGCTATTAGAGCTCTTTATAGAGAGCGTTATCACGAAGTTATGGTTGATGAGTATCAAGATAATAACCATATGCAAGAACGCTTACTAGAGCTGTTATCAAATGGGCATAATCGTTTCATGGTAGGTGATATTAAGCAGTCTATTTATCGTTTTCGCCAAGCTGATCCGCAGATTTTCAATCAAAAATTTAATGATTATCAAAAACATCCAGAACATGGCAAGATTATCCTGTTAAAGGAAAATTTTCGTAGTCAATCAGAGGTCATTGATAGTACGAACAGTCTTTTTAGTCGCCTCATGGATAAAGACGTTGGTGAGATAGTTTATGATGAGAGCCATGAACTAAAAGCAGGAAGTCGAAAACAAAAAAAACTTCATCCAGAGAATAAAACCCAACTGTTATTTTTGGATACAGATCAGTCTGATGAAATTTTAGAAGAGAACGAGGATCAAATGTCACCAGGTGAGGTACGATTGGTCGCAAAAGAAATTATTCGTTTGCACAAAGACGAGGGAGTTCCTTTTAGTGATATTACGCTTCTTGTCTCCTCACGAACACGAAATGACCGTATCTTACGCTCCTTTGAGCAATATGGGATTCCGCTTGTGACAGATGGCGGAGAAAAACATTTTCTCAAGTCTGTTGAAGTCATGGTTATGCTAGATACACTAAGAGCTATTGACAATCCACTTAATGATTATGCTTTAGTTGCGCTCTTACGATCTGCTATGTTCCAGTTTGATGAAGATGATCTCGCCAGACTTTCTGTTCAATCTTCATCATCACAGTGTGCTTTTTTTGACAAACTGGTAAAAGCCTCCTCACACTCAGGTGCACACAGTGAGCTTATTACAGATGAGCTTATCCAAAAATTAAAGCTTTTTCAAAAGACCTTTACTACTTGGCGTCTTTATGCCAAGACTCATTCCCTTTATGATCTCATCTGGAAAATTTATAATGACCGTTTTTATTATGACTATGTGGGGAATTTCCCTAGAGCAGAGCAACGTCAGGCAAATCTCTATGCCCTTGCTTTACGTGCAAATCAGTTTGAGCAGTCTGGTTTTAAAGGTTTGCCACGATTTATTCATATGATTGATAAGACTCTTGAAAATCAAAATGATCTAGCAGATGTCGAGGTTTCTCTACCTAAAAATGCTGTCCATCTCATGACTATCCATAAAAGTAAAGGTCTAGAGTTTAAGTATGTCTTTATCCTCAATCTGGATAAAAAGTTTAGCATGACAGACTTGAATGCACCTGTGATTTTAGATCGTGAGATGGGAATTGGGATAAAGTATCTGGCAAACATGAAAGATGACGTCAATGAAGAGATGTTACCTAGTCTTAAAGTTAGCATAGATACTCTTTCTTACCAACTCAATAAACGTTCTCTTTTACTGGCTACCTTGTCTGAACAAATGCGCTTACTATATGTCGCTATGACCCGTAGTGAAAAAAAGCTCTATCTGATTGGTAAAGCTAGTGCTAGCAAATGGTCTGATAAATATGACGGTCATTTTCAAGAAGGACGGTTAGCACTTGCTGAACGTAAAAGGTGCAGAACTTTCCAAGATTGGTTTTTAGCACTTTGTGCAGCATCGTATCAGAATAACTTTCCTTTTTCAGTCAGCTTTTTCCAAGATGAGGATTTGAGCGATGAGAGAATCGGTAGTATTTCACAAAACCTTCCTTTTAATCCTGATAATCAAGCGCATAATCGTCAATCAGATGATATTAAACAAGCTTTAGATATGCTGGAACAGGTTGATAAGCTTAATCACCGTTATCAAGCTGCTATTCACTTGCCAAGCGTGCAAACACCTAGCCAGGTTAAAAAGTTTTATGAGCCGATTATGGATAGCGAAGGTGTAGCAGTCATCGATTCCTACCGTAACAAGCAGCGTTTTTTACTACCGAGTCTGACTGGAGAAAAAGTGGAATCGACAGTTATTGGATCAGCTATGCATGAGCTAATGCAACGTTTGAATGTGACCGAAAAAGTCACCATGCAAACCATCACAAGAACTTTATCAACTTTATCAGCTCACGAAAATGTCAAAGCCAGTCTCAATCTGGATATGGTATTAGCTTTCTTTACAGAGAGCAATCTTGGGCATCTTATTCAAAAACATAGTGATAAACTTTATCGTGAAGCTCCTTTTGCCATGCTCAAGACAGATCCAGTCAGCCAAGAACAGTTTGTCATTCGAGGAATTGTTGATGGGTATTTGCTCTTTGAGGATAGGATTGTCTTATTTGACTATAAGACAGATAAGTACACTAATAGTAATGTGTTGGTAGAGCGCTATAGAGGACAGATGGCACTTTATGCTGAGGCGCTTAGTAAGTCTTATAATATCGCCACCGTTGATAAATACCTTGTGCTATTAGGTGGCAGAGCAATAGAGGTTGTCCATATTTCTTAAAGCGCTTCGCTTGTTCATTGCTATTTAAATATTCAAATAGGTTTTACAATTTAGTTGATAAGGAGAAACTTATGCGTGACAATCACTTACATACTTTTTTTTCATACGATTCCAAAGCGCAATTTGAGGATTATTTGCGAGCTTACTCAGGTGAAATTGTGACAACAGAGCATTTTGACTTGTCCAACCCTTATAGCCAGCAGGATGATATTCCTGATTATGAGCGCTATTGTCATGAGATTGAAAGACTCAATGCTCTCTATGGTAATCGTATCAAAAAAGGAATCGAGATTGGCTATTTTCAGCCACGTGAGGCGGACATCAAAGCTTATCTAGCAGGTAAAGATTTTGATCTCAAGCTACTATCAGTTCATCATAATGGCATTTACGATTATCTGGATGATAAAGTTGAAACCTTGCCAAAAGATGCTGTCATTACCGATTATCTTAAACGTCTGGATGATGCGATTGGGCGCGTGGAAGCTGATGTCCTTGCCCACTTTGACTACGGTTTTCGTCGCTTTGATGTGACGACTGCTGAGTTAAAGAAGTACGAAAATCAGCTATGTTCTATTTTTCAAAAAATGATGGATAAACATCTTGCTTTTGAGTTAAATGCAAAATCTATGTATCTCTATAATCATGAGCATCTTTATTGTTATGCGCTAGAGTTGTTAACCAAGCTAGGTTGCAAATGCTATTCTATCGGCTCTGATGGTCATCAGTTAGAACATTTTCGCCTGAATTTTGACAAGATTACAGCGTTATTAGCAGATTATGGTATTTCTGAGAGTCAATTGATCAGCTGACAGCTTACAAAAATAGAAAAAGAACTCTAGTTGTGTTCAGAGTTCTTTTTCTATTAACCAACAAAAGTATTGATTTCTTTTTCGATATGAGCAATTTTACGCTCTGATTCATCTAGGCTACTGCCGACAGTTGCAACGTAGAATTTAATTTTAGGTTCTGTACCAGATGGACGGACAGCAAACCAAGAGTCATCGGCTAAAAGGTATTTTAAAACATTGCTAGGTGGTGTCGTTAATGCTATCACACGACCATCCTTAGCGGTAGCTGTTTGTTTTTCAAAATCTTCCAGAAGGACAATATCTGTTTTATTAAATTGTGTTGGTGCATTGTCTCGGAATTTATCCATGATAGCTTTAATTTGCGCAGCACCATCCACACCTGAGAGGGTTAATGAAAGTGTTTTTTCAGCGTAATAGCCGTATTCTCTGTAGATTTCCTCAATACCATCAGATAGTGTCATACCACGTGAGCGGTAGTAAGCAGCGATTTCAGCAACGATAAGAACAGCTTGGATAGCATCTTTATCACGAACGAACGGTTTAATGAGATAACCAAAGCTTTCCTCAAAGCCAAACATATAAGTGTGGTTGTGTTTTTCCTCAAATTCTTGAATTTTTTCTGCGATAAACTTAAAGCCTGTCAAGACGTTAAACATAGTTGCATCGTAGCTTTCAGCGATCTTTGTGACTAACTCAGTTGATACGATTGACTTAGCAAGCGCAGCATTATTTGGAAGTGTACCTGCTTGCTTGTGAGCTTCAAGGATATATTTAGCAATGATAGCACCAATTTGATTACCAGATAGATTTCTATAGGTACCGTCTGCTTGACGAATCTCAACACCGAGTCGATCTGCATCGGGATCAGTTGCGACAAGAACGTCAGCGTCAACTTTATGGCCAAGTTCTTCAGCAAGAGCAAAAGCTTCTTGGTTTTCTGGGTTTGGAGATTTTACGGTAGAGAAATCTGGATCCGAAACAGCTTGAGCTTCAACAACTTGAACAGAATCAAATCCAGCTTGAGCAAGTGCGCGACGAGTCAACATTTCTCCCGTACCATGTAGTGGTGTGTAGACAATTTTCATGTCTTTACCATATCGTTCAATCAACTCTTTATTGATAGTAACATCAGAAACTTCCCTGAGATAGGCACTATCAACATTTTCACCAATGACTTCGATAAGACCAGTGGCTTTTGCTTTGTCAAAATCAGCTAGTGCAATATCAAATGGATGTGCAATGGCACGAATATAGTCAGTCAACGCATCAGCGTCAGCGGGTGGCATTTGCCCCCCATCTTCACCGTAGACTTTGTAGCCATTGAATGGTGCAGGGTTATGGCTTGCAGTTATCATGATACCTGCAAATGTATGTAAATGACGCACCGCAAAGGAAAGCTCTGGTGTAGGACGCAAACTCTCAAAGACATACGCTTTAATGCCATGTTCGGCCAAGACCTGAGCAGACTCAAAAGCAAACTCTTGTGAGAAGTGGCGAGAATCGTAAGCGATGGCGACACCTCGTTTCTTAGCTTCATCACCTTTAGAATTAATCAATTGCGCAAGTCCTTCTGTCGCTTGGCGAACAACGTAAATGTTGATACGGTTTGTCCCAGCACCGATAAGTCCACGCATACCAGCTGTACCAAACTCTAAGTGGGTGTAGAAAGCATCTTCTTTTGTCTTGTCATCCATAGCAACAATTTCATCTCGTAGATAATCAGGTAAATCTTTAAAGTCAAGCCATTTTTGACAACTGTCCTTGTAAGACATAGGTAAATCACTCCTTAATTTAAAATGTAAATCCCAACGAATGGTTAAGAAAATATACAACCGTTTTCATTATAACATTGTTTTCTTAAAAAGGCACGCTTTTTGAAGAAAAAGCAAAAAAGCAAGATAACGATTTGTCACATAAAAAGATGATTAAAAGTCGGTACATTTCTTAATAAAAATAGTTTAGTTTCAAAAATAACATATAGTATAAATGATGTCAAAAACTCTTAAAAACCGCTTGACAAAGTCATTCGGGGGGGGGTATAATAAAAGCTATGTGAACAATTTCAAGGATAAGATGGGGTTTAAAGGGAATGAAACCTTGAAAAACTGCCATAACATAAAAAGAGTACAATAAAAAAGAGTTGTATTCTCATAGTAAAGGAGTTTTCATGACTGGTTCTAGTCGTCGTAACAGACGAGAAACAAAAAAAATGAAATCCACACTAACTATTATCAATAGTGTATTAGTGGCTATTTGTGGAGGATTATCTTTTTACACAATTTATGCTATGTATAGCTATCATTTTTTAGCTTTTCGCTATATTAATGTTTTGCTAACAACGCTATTATTGGGTGCTTTGGTTGTAAGCTTGATTTTGATTCTCCTAAAACGTGCTAAGAAGATAACCACAACCCTGCTAGCTATTGTTTTGGTCGTTACCTTTAGTATCATATTTGCTTTTCGCTCTGCTATCAACCTTGGAGAAAGTTTGAATAAATCGACTTTTTATTCCGAAGTCGAGATGAGTGTCGTTGTGCCAAAAGATAGTTCTATCACATCTATTGACCAAGTAAAGACAGTAGAAGCACCAACTTCTAGCGATTCTGAGAATATCGCCGCCTTGATCAAACAAGTCAAAACGGATAAAGGCATAGATTTGCAAACTACGACTGTGGATTCTTATCAAAAAGCTTACACCAATCTTATGGAGGGTAGCTCTCAAGCTATGGTGTTAAATAGCGCCTACTCTAGTCTTTTGGAGTTACAGGATAAGGATTTCTCTTCTAATCTCAAGACACTCTACACTTATAAAGTTAAGAAGGCGACAAAGTCTAGTGCAGTATCCACGGATAAGGATAGTTTTAATATCTATGTATCTGGGATTGATACCTATGGATCGATTAGTACAGTGTCGCGCTCAGATGTTAATATCATCATGACTGTTAATCTAAAAACGCACAAGATTTTATTGACTACTACTCCGCGCGATAGCTATGTGCAAATTCCAGATGGAGGCAACAACCAATATGACAAATTAACACACGCAGGGATTTATGGTGTTGACACGTCTCGTAAGACTTTGGAAAACCTTTACGGTATTACAATCGACTATTATGTTCGTCTTAATTTTACATCTTTCTTGAAATTAATTGATGAAATCGGTGGCATTACCGTTTACAATGATCAAGCTTTTACTTCTTACACCAATAAAAATTACAGTTTTGGAGTGGGAAATGTCACTCTGAATTCAGAAGGTGCCTTGGCTTTCGTTCGTGAACGGTATTCGCTTGAAAATGGAGATAATGACCGTGGAAAAAATCAAGAAAAAGTTATTTCTGCAATCGTCAATAAATTGGTATCCTTCAATTCTTTGACAAAGTTATCTGCGATTGTCTCTAATTTACAAGACTCTATCCAAACAAATATGCCTTTATCTGATATTATGGAGATTGCCAATTCACAATTATCTTCTGATGATAAGTTTACAGTGGCGTCACAAGCTGTCTCAGGTACAGGTTCAACAGGTCAGCTAACCTCCTATGCTATGCCATCAGCTAGTTTATATATGATGCAACTCAATCAAGATAGTATTGATAAGGCAAAAGCGGCAATTAATGCAACGCTAAATGGAAATTAAAGGGAAAAATATGATTGATATTCATTCACACATTGTTTTTGATGTTGATGATGGGCCAAAGACTCTGGAAGAAAGTTTAGCTCTGATTGGTGAGAGTTATAGGCAGGGTGTACGTACTATCATCTCTACTTCACACCGCCGCAAGGGCATGTTTGAAACGCCTGAGCAGACGATTTATGAGAACTTCCAAATTGTCAAAGAAACTGCACAAGAGCGTTATGAAGATTTAGCTATTCTCTATGGAGGCGAGCTCTTTTACACAGAGGACTTACGTCAAAAGCTTGAAAAAGGTGTGGTGCCGACTTTAAATGACACGCGCTATGCTCTGATTGAATTTAGTATGTTGACACCTTGGAAAGAGATACACTCTGCTTTGACAAAAGTTTTGTTATTAGGGATAACACCTGTTGTAGCTCACATTGAACGCTACAATGCTCTAGAGTACAAGGTGGATCGTGTAAAAGAGTTGATTGATATGGGGTGCTATACTCAGATTAACAGTAATCATGTATTAAAACCTAAGTTTTTTGGCGATAGCGAGAAAATTTTTAAAAAGCGTGCACGCTATTTTTTAAAGGAAGATGTGGTGCACTGCGTTGCCAGTGACATGCATAATCTTAATAAACGTCCACCTTATATGCAAGAAGCTTATGATACCATCTTTAAAGATTATGGACGACAAAGAGCACATGCTTTGTTCAAGGGAAACCTTGAGAAAATACTAAAAAATCAAATATTATAGGAGACTGTATGAACGTAAAGGAAACTTCTACCATCGAAATTGATGTCATTGTTTTATTTAAGAGTCTATGGCACAAAAAGTTTCTTATCCTTTTTGTATCTTTGTTTGTGGCTGTTCTGGCTTTTTTAGCGAGTACTTTCCTTTTACAAAAGGAGTACACTTCAACCACACGTATCTACGTGGTTAATCGTACAGATAACAATATCACTAACCAAGATTTACAAGCAGGCAGTTACTTGGTCAATGACTACAAAGAAATTATTACTTCAGCTGATGTCATAAATCAAGTGATTGAAAAAGAAAAACTATCTCGGGCACCAAAAGTGTCTGTTGCTATTCCAAGTGATACACGTGTGATTTCAATATCTATAAAAGCTTACAGTGCCAAGGAAGCAGCAAGAGTTGCTAATACTATTCGTGAAGTTGCAATACAAAAAATCAAAGATGTTGCTAAGGTTGAAGATGTCACGACACTTGAAGTTGCTAAAGTTCCTAATGCACCATCTTCACCAGACGTTAAACGTAACACGCTTCTGGGCTTTCTAGTGGGAGCTTTCCTCACTATGGTAGCTGTCATCCTAGCAGAAGTTCTTGATGACCGTGTTAAGTCAGCTGAAGATGTGGAAAACAAATTGGAACTCACCCTCCTAGGAACTGTCCCTGATATGAATAAACTATAAGGAGATATGATTGATGACACGTTTGACGATTGCTTCTAAAAAGCAAAGCTTATACGAGAAAGCCGAGGAATATTATAACTCTATTCGGACTAATATCCAGTTTAGCGGTAGCGATATTAAGAGTATTGTCCTCACCTCTGTTCAGCCAAACGAAGGCAAGACTACGACAGCTGTCAATCTCGCCATTTCTATGGCTAAAGTAGGTTTTAAAACTCTATTGATTGATGCGGATACTAGGAACTCTGTGCTGTCAGGGACTTTCCGAGCAGAAGGTAGTATAGTGGGTTTAACCAGATATTTGTCTGGTAATGCCGAGTTAGCAGAAGCTATCTGTGAGAGCGATGTTTCTAATCTCATGGTTATCCCATCAGGGCAAGTGCCACCTAATCCCACTAATCTCCTACAAAATACCAATTTCACTCACATGATGGAGATGGCTAAGCAATTGTTTGATTATGTGATTGTTGATGCGCCACCGATTGGCTTAGTGGTAGATGCAGCAATTATTGCTAAGCATTGCGATGGTGCTATCATTGTCACCGAATGTGGAGCTATTAAACGTCGCTTTATCCCTAAAGCCAAGGAGCAGTTAGAAAATAGTGGCACGCAATTTTTAGGAGTTATTCTTAATAAAGTGCATCATAGTGTTAGCGCTTATGGTGAATATGGTAATTATGGCGACTACGGTGAGTATGGAAGAAAGAGTAAAAAAACACGTAGGAGGAAGTAATTTTTATGTTCAGTGAGCCCCCCCAAAAAAAAACTATCTACCTTATCGGAGATAGTTTGGCGATTATTTTTACTTTTTTGGTACTAGCTTGCTTTTTTAACCATCCTTTCTTATACAATCCTAAATTTCTATTTGCTGTCGTTTTTTGTGGTGAGTTCTACGCTATATGGCTTGACACTTACTCAAGTGTTTTTATGGGAAGCTATAGAGAGGAAATAAAATCTGCCTTTATTTTTTCGCTGGTAATACTTGTCATCAGTGTACTTGTAGTTTACGGTACTCATCTTTTAGGAAGTGATGCTATTGTACCTTTAGATGGGCACTATATGTTTAGCCAGCTCTTTTTGGGGACAGGTTTGCTTTTTCTAGGTCGTTTGTTGGTCAAGTTATTAAGCAAAGTTCTTTTTGTAGAGACGTCAAATGTCATTTTGCTGACCAATTTTAAAAGTGAAGAGAAGTTGGTAAGAGAGCTCTATCAAAATGGCTACCGTGTTTTGGCTTATTTTAGTCAAAATGCTCCTTCTGTGCCATTTTTGCAAGTGCCAATTTTACATGATTTTGAGGAAGTACGCCGCCTTTTATCTCAAAACGAAGTTTCAGAAGTTTTTGTCACAAGTGATGCTTTTAGTGACTTTGATAGAAATCGTGACCACTTCAATGCTCTAGGTCTATCTGTGAATTTAGCATTTGATGTCAGTAGAGAAGAAAACCTCTCCAAACTAACTTTTCATAGGATTGGATCCATTTCGACATTGACTTCATCGCTCAATCATATCCACTTAGGAAGTTTGATATTTAAGCGCTTGTGTGATATTGTGTTCAGTATCATTGGACTTTTTATCACAGGGATTGTGGCGATTATCATCTATCCTATCGTTCAAAAGCAATCTAGAGGCTCTCTGATTTTCAAGCAAAAGCGTGTTGGAAAGAACGGAAAAATCTTTGAAATCTATAAGTTTCGAAGTATGTACTTAGACGCTGAAAAGCGTAAAAAAGAACTCATGAAAGAAAATGAGTTGACTTCTGATTTGATGTTTAAGATGAAAGACGATCCTCGTATTTTTCCTTTCGGACAAAAAATGCGAAACTGGTCTATTGATGAACTGCCACAGTTTATCAATGTTCTAAAAGGGGAAATGTCCCTCATCGGTACGCGTCCACCAACGGTGAACGAATACAGTAAATATGAGTTGCATCACTTTAAACGCTTAGCCATGAAACCTGGTATTACGGGTATGTGGCAGGTTAACGGTCGCAGTAATATTACGGACTTTGAAGAAGTTGTTGCCCTTGATATGTACTACATCAAAAATTGGTCTATCTGGTTAGACGTCAAAATTTTTCTAAAGACGATAAAAGTGATTTTAGTTAAAGAAGGGAGTAAATAGATGCCTCAATCCGTATATATCATAGGCTCAAAAGGGATACCTGCTAAGTACGGAGGTTTTGAAACTTTTGTCGAAAAATTGACACAGTATCAAAAAAATACAGAAATTCACTACTACGTGGCTTGTATGCGAGAAAATTCTGTTAAGTCTGATATTACAGCAGATAAGTTTGAATACAATGGTGCCACTTGTTTTTCGATTGATGTTCCAAATATCGGTCCAGCAAGAGCCATTGCCTATGATATTAAAGCTTTGAATATGGCAGTTGATCTAGCCGTTCAAAATCAGGATGAGTCACCTATTTTTTACGTTCTCGCTTGTCGTATAGGTCCTTTTATTAAAGAAATTAAGAAAAAAATAAAATCTATCAACGGTAAGCTGTTAGTTAATCCAGATGGTCATGAGTGGCTACGTGAAAAATGGTCTCTTCCTGTTCGCAAGTACTGGAAAATATCTGAGCAATTGATGGTAAAGCATGCTGATCTTTTGGTATGTGATAGTAAAAATATCGAAGCATATATTCGGAATGATTATAGCAAGTATCATCCGCATACAGCCTATATCGCCTATGGTACCGACTTGACCAAGTCATCTTTAATGCGAGATTCTAAAAAAGTTCGCCACTGGTTTTCAGAAAAAGCGATTACAGAAAAAAACTATTACCTTGTCGTTGGACGCTTTGTTCCAGAGAATAACTATGAGGCAATGATCAAGGGATTTATGGCATCGAACTCCAGTAAGCAGCTTGTCTTAGTTACTAATGTTGAAAAAAATGCTTTTTATGAAAAGTTGCGTAAAAAAACAGGCTTTGATAAAGATTCACGCATCAAGTTTGTTGGAACTGTCTATGATCAGGATTTATTGAAATATATCCGTGAGAATGCTTTTGCTTATTTTCATGGTCATGAGGTAGGAGGAACCAACCCCTCACTACTAGAGGCACTTTCTTCCACCCCTTTAAATCTTCTCTTAGATGTCGGCTTTAATCGTGAAGTCGGTGAAGATGGTGCCTTGTATTGGCAAAAAGATAAACTCCAACAGACTATTGAACAAGCAGAGCAAATGACACAAAAAGAACTGGCAGAGATAGAAAGAAAAGCTTATCAACGTGTAGCCGATGCTTATAATTGGGATGATATTGTTGAAATGTATGAAAAATTATTTATAGAAGGAAGATGAGAATGAAAAAAATTGCGATTATGATGGCAACTTACAACGGTGAGAGCTATATCAAAGAGCAACTCGATTCTATCTTATCTCAGACTAATCAAGATTGGATGTTGTTTATCCATGACGATCACTCAAGTGATAATACGTCTATGATTTTAAAAGAGTACGCTAAAAAATATTCTGAGATTGTACTCATTACGGATAGTAGTGTGGTCGGCGGTAGCTCCGAGAAAAATTTTTCAGCAATTCACAAGTGGGTGACAGACCATTACGATTTTTCTTATTTTATGTTTGCAGATCAAGATGATGTCTGGTACGAAACCAAAATCGAAGAGAGCCTTAAAAAGCTAGAGTCTGTTCCTGAATACAAGATTAAGCCTGTACTTGTGCATACGGATTTGGAGATTGTTGATGAACATCTAAACCAATTGGGAGAGTCTTTTTTTGCTTATCGTGCCTTAGATGCTTCGGTGAACGATTTAGCTCATTTATTAGTCCAAAACAATGTAACAGGCTGCACCATGTTTTGGAACAAGGCGTTAAATGTTAGATTACATTTAGATAGTGATAATGTAGCAATGCATGATTGGTGGATAACTCTGGTAGCAGCTAGTTTTGGTCGTATCGTTGTCCTCAATAAACCAACCATAAAATACCGTCAGCATGCACGTAATGTTGTTGGAGCTACTAAAGTCAATACTATTGGCTTCATTTTAAAAAGACTGATGGGAAGCTCCCACGTCAAGCAGACGCTTGCTTTGTCTTTTAAACAGGCAGAAGCTTTTTATAGTGTTTACATCGATCAGTTAGATACTCAATCAAAGAATATTTTAGAGCGTTTTATCGCCATTCCAAATAGAAATAAACTATCTAGAGTGTATCAAGTGACGAGATATGGATATCTTAAGCAAGGCAAAGTGCAAATTATTGGTGAGTTGCTCTTTGTGTAGGAGGCAAAGATGAAGATTAACTTTATACTACCTTTTAAGCGTATGACTGGAGGTATTCGAGTTGTTTATATTTATGCTAATTATTTGGTAGAGCAAGGTCATGATGTGACTTGCTATGTTCCTATGATTAGCTATAAAGGAAAAGGACAGTCAGCGCTTTATCGTCTCAAAGCCTCTTTAGGAAATACGATAAAAAAAGAGCAGTGGTTTGATCGAAAATTTTCCATTCAGTTAGTACCTTATATTAATGAAAAGTTTATACGAGATGCAGATGTTTCGGTTGCTACTGCTTGGCAAACAGCTTATGATGTTGCTCGTTTTTCTGAGAAAAAAGGTAGAAAATATTATTTTATCCAAGGATATGAGATTTTTAATGGTGATAAGAATCGAGTTGAAGCTTCCTATGAGTTGCCACTTCATTTGATAACTGTGACCAAGGGTCTAAAGAAAACGATATCTCAATTTACCTCAAAAGACATAGATATCGTTTATAATGGTTTGGCAGATGATGAGTATATCAAGGGCGATAAATCATTAGAGGCGACACCAAGTGTTGTGATGATGTATCATGAAAGTGAGCATAAACGTACACAAGATGGCCTAAAGATTATTAAAAAATTAAAAGAACGCTATCCTAGCTTAAAAGTCAACATATTTGGACGTAGGATTCCAGAAAAATTACCAAATGCTTATCATGTTGCAGTCAATCCTGAGCGTTTTGTCATTTTGGAAATGTATCGCAAGTCTGACATCTATTTATTTACGAGTGATATTGAGTCATGGGGGTTGCCAATTGTTGAAGCGATGGCAAATAAATGTGTTGTTGTCGGTAGAAAACTTGGTGCTCTATCTGAGTTAGGAAATGAGACGAATGCTGTTATCGTTGAGCATTTAGAGGATATAGAAGAGGCGGTATCCTCTCTATTAGAGGATAGAGACAAGCTAAAAAAAATTCAAGAAAAAGCTTATCAGACAGTGCAACCTTTACACTGGAAGAACTCTTGTCGAAAGTTTGAAGAACTTTTACTAGAAGATTAAAAGAAGTGGAGAAACGTTTTGTTATTGAGAAAACTGTTCGCTAATATCATGCCACTGTTTTGGTTATTTTTAATGGCAACTCTGTATACGGGGCAAAATGTAAATGCGTTTATTGTTTTGGCGTTTTTGTTAGGAACTGTTTATTTTGCTATATTCCACAAAAAACTAATACTGTCTAAAGATGATATTCCGATACTTTTTTTTATCTTTTATTATCTAATAATTACTATAATAAATGGTCAAAACATTATAGGATTTATCATTAGATTTGTTTGTCTCCCTTTTATTGTGATTGTTTTTGATCGTAGCCAAAGATACGACAGGTTGCACATCTTAAAACAGTTTCGAGATTTCATCGGTTTAACTGCTATATATGGTCTTGTGGAGTATATTATCCATTTTAATTACATGGCTTATTTTGTCAAAATTGATGCCGTTGAGTGGATAATTAAAATGAACAACGCTCCACTTTACTACCCTAGCTCAATATTTTTGCACTATACTTATTTTTCATATGTACTGCTGGTAGGCTTTATTTTAGAGCTAGTATTGCCTTATAAGCAGAAAATATTTAGTATACTATACCGATTACTGGTAGTAATAAATATTTTTTTATCTCAATCGCGTATTGTCTGGCTTGCCTTTCTTGTTGTGTTTCTTGTTAATTTGCTCTTTTTTACATCTAGGATGAAAATCGAGCGAAAAAAACTGATAAAATGGATGATTGCTTTCACCTGTTTTGTAGTATTCTCCATAGTATTTCATTTCTTTCAATTTATTTTTAGTTACATTACACAACGCTTCATCTCCCTTTTTTCTTATGGGTTATCTGATGGTTCTTTAGGTCAGCGTGTAGGAACGTTAAACAACTGGGGCGAATACTTTGATTTAAGTAGCGTAAAGGCTATATTTGGATCAGGATTTGGAGGAGTATCAGATTACTTACTCAATTATTCTTACTTCTCAGGGTATAGCACAGCAGACTCCACTATTACGGTGTTCTTGGTTGAATCTGGAGTAGTGGGACTCATATTATTTATTATAGCAATACTCAATTTACTGATACATGTTATAAATGTCAAAAATGAGTTTTCTCGTTTGTTGTTACTTTTGATAATAGGGACTTTATTAACGAGCCTAACAGTTGACTTTACTGCCAATTATGTTGTATTATACCTTTTCTATGTTGTTCTTATAGTATCATTGATGAATATAAGATATAAGGAATAGAGAATATTTGGATAGGGAAAACTATACTATGAAACACAATATTATGTATTTTTCATCTGTTTCTGATTTAACTTCGGGAGCAAGTCATTCCTTAGTTAAACTGGTATCCTTAGTTCAGAAGGCAGGACACAATGTTGTTGTTATTTTGACAGAACATGGTCCAATAGAGGACAAGTTAAAACAAGAAAAGATTTCCTACCATGTCATTAAACAATGCAGTTGGAATGTTTGGATGAAAAATGTAGCGGACAAGAAAGATTTCATATATCATCTCAAATATCCTCTGCGTCAGTTTATTAATAAACTTGCCATTCAAAAAATCACACGACTCGTTAGACAATATCACATTGATGTTATTCATATGAATACTCTGACTTCTTTTGTGGGAGCTGAGGTTGCCAAAAGAGAACATATCAAGTTAGTCTGGCATATACGTGAATTTATGGAAGAGGATTTGGGAATAGAGTTTTGTCAACCTAAAAAAGCAGTAGCTCTTGTGCATCAGGCAAATGCTACAATTGCGATTTCTCAGGCGATTGATATTAAGTTTGCTCCTATTTTTGCAGTTGATTGCCATGAAGTGATTTATAATGGTGTTTCTATAGAAGATTATTTTATTGATAAAACTCCTTTTTCAGCTGGCACTATTAGGTTATTGTCGTCAGGACGTATCATGCCTGGTAAGGGGCAAAAAGATTTGCTATTAGCACTTGCTATGTTATCAGAGCAAACACGTCGTAAGATTGTGTGTGACATGATTGGAAATGTTGAGAGTCAAGCTTACTTTGATGAACTCATGTCTATTAAAGAAAAGTACCAGTTAGACAACGTTCACTTCCATGGTTTTCAAAATGATACCAAGGCATTCTTTGAAAAGGCAGATGTTTTGTGTGTTTGCTCAAAAAAAGAAGCTTTTGGGCGTATCACTGTTGAGGGGATGCTATCTGGTGCGCTTGTTATCGGAACAAACTCTGGTGGAACAAAAGAAATTATCGATCATCATAAGACAGGATATCTTTATTCTCCAGAAAATGCGAAAGAGCTATGCACTATTTTAGAAGAAGTGGTCAAACATCAAGAAAAAGCGCAAAAAATTGCTAAAAAAGGACAAAATAAAGCGATTAAAATGTTTTCAGATACTGCAAATGCTCATAGTGTAACGTCTGTTTATGACTGCGTATAAAGTGATGGAGGCGTAAGTGAAAAAAAATTATCTTTATTTATTTAAAAATATTGGTTTACTAACACTTAGTAATTTTGGTTCGAAAATCCTTGTCTTTTTGCTTATTCCTCTTTATACGAGCGTTTTGACAACTGCAGATTATGGCATTTATGACTTATTTTACACCTCGATTTCTTTGTTGCTTCCGATTTTGACATTAAATATTTCAGAAGGTGTTTTGCGATTTGCGCTTGATAAAGAAAATGATGAGAGCATTATCTATTCCATTGGATTCAAAGTGACGGGGATTGGTTTTGGCATTCTAGTTGTTGCTTGCGTATTAAATCTTATTTTTAATCTCTCTCCTCTGTTAAATGAATATGGTTTTTATTTTGTTTTGTTGTATCTCACAACAGCAGTTTATCAGTTATTAACGTCATTTATCAGAGGAATTGATAAAGTGACGATATTATCTATATCCTCTGTCCTCAATACCATAGCTATTTTGATTTTTAATATTTTATTTTTACTCGTTATCAAAGAGGGATTGATTGGTTATTTTTGGGCAAATATCTTAGGAACACTACTGCCTATTGTGTATCTTGTCTACAAAATTCATCGTTATAACATTACACTAACAAAGCGCCAAGACAAAGGATTAGAGCGTGAGATTATTGCTTACAGTCGTCCTCTTATTTTAAATTCATTAGGCTGGTGGTTGAACAATGCTGCAGATCGGTATATAGTTATTGCTTTTTGTGGTGTTGCGGCTAGCGGTGTTTATTCTGTAGGCTATAAAATTCCATCGATTTTAAATATTTTTGCCAATATTTTTAATCAAGCATGGGTGTTATCTTCTGTAAAATCTTTTGACAAAAAAGAGGATATCACTTTTTTTGAAAAGGTCTATAGCAATTACAATATGATGTTAGTGATTTTGTGTTCATTGTTAATTGCAAGTAGTAAACTGTTAGCGGTATTTTTATATGCAAATGCTTTTTATAAAGCTTGGATTTACGTACCGTTTTTATTGATTGCCAATGTTTTTGGGGCGATTTCAGGATTTGCTGGTGGCATTTTCTCAGCCGCTAAAGATTCTAAAATCTACAGTATCTCGACTTTGATAGGAGCAGGTGCTAACATTATCTTTAATGTTATCTTGGTCTATTCGATTGGAGTGATTGGTGCTGCTATCTCTACTATGTTATCTTATTTTGTTGTTTGGCTCATTAGGCTATACACCATGAAAAAGTATATCTCACTTAATCTGACATTATTACGCGATTGTCTAGCTTATCTGCTTTTAGTTGTTCAGTCAGTGGCTCTGATAGTAATCTCTAAAGATACTGTCATGTATCTTTCACAATGTGTAGCAATCGTCCTATTGATCTTACTGTTTAGAAGAGAGGTGGCAGGTATAAAATCCTCTCTTTTGACCTTATTTAACTGAAAATCTTCTATTTGACATATAAAGGAGGCAAAAATGAAAATAGCAATTGCAGGTACAGGTTATGTTGGTTTATCATTGGCAACTTTACTATCTCAGAATCACGAAGTGACAGCTGTTGACATCATTCCTGAAAAAGTGGAAATGATCAATCAGCGCATTTCACCTATTCAAGATGATAGAATTGAAGAATATTTTGCGACCAAGACATTACATTTAACTGCAACTTTAGATGCACAAAGCGCTTATCGTGATGCAGATTTTGTCATTATAGCTGCTCCAACTAATTATGATAGCCAGAAAAATTTCTTTGATACTTCAGCAGTGGAAGTAGTCATTGAGCAGGTTTTAGAAGCCAATGAGACAGCAATCATGGTCATTAAGTCAACGATTCCAGTTGGATACACTAGTCATGTTCGCCAAAAGTATAATACAAATCGTATTATTTTTAGCCCAGAATTTCTCAGGGAATCTAAGGCACTTGAGGATAATCTTCATCCTTCACGTATTATCGTAGGGACAGATTTGTCAGATGAGCTACTGGCCCAAAAAGCTCATGATTTTGCCGAATTGTTAAAAAAAGAATCCTTAGATAAGGACACACCAATGCTCGTGATGGGCTTTACAGAGGCGGAGGCTGTTAAGCTATTTGCCAATACTTACCTTGCTTTGCGTGTTTCTTACTTTAATGAGCTAGATACCTATGCTGAAAGTAGAGGACTTGATACAAAGCAGATTATTGAAGGAATTGGTTTAGATCCTAGAATCGGCAGTCACTATAATAATCCTAGCTTTGGTTATGGTGGCTATTGTCTGCCAAAAGATACCAAACAGCTACTTGCCAATTATTCAGACGTTCCTCAGAATATGATGTCAGCTATCGTTGAGAGTAATCAAACTCGAAAAGATTTTATTGCTGAACGTGTCTTGCAATTGGCAGGCTTTAAAGAAAATCAGAAGGAAGTTGTTGTCGGTGTCTATCGCCTCACCATGAAGAGTAATAGTGATAATTTTCGTCAAAGCTCTATCCAAGGAGTCATGAAACGTATTAAATCTAAAGGGGTTAAAGTTATTATTTTTGAACCTAGTTTAAAAAACGAAGAACGTTTCTTTGGCAGTGAAGTCGTTAATGATTTAGAAACTTTTAAAAAAATGAGTCATGCTATTGTTGCTAATCGTTATGATGAATCCTTAGATGATGTTAAGGATAAAGTTTATACACGTGATATTTTTAGACGAGATTGAAAAAAACTAGTTCTATACGATTATCGTATAGAACTAGTTTTTTTAGGTTAGCGCTGTTTTAAAACAGGAACGATAGCCAGTGTCAGAATGATAGAGATAATGAGCTCAACTAGAGAATTGGCAGAGAGAATGACAGCAAGGAGATTTTTAAAGTCATTGCCGTAAAAATGTCCAAAGAAAATGTAGATGCCTAATAGAACAAAAATGGTATTTGTCACAGAACCAACAGCTCCTGCTAGCGCTAATGCTAATTTTCCGTGTAGGAATCTAGCGATATAGTAAGGAAATACACCAATCAATATACGTGGCAAAAAGGCGATGACAAGGGATGCTAGATTGCCATGCTCAACAAAGGGAGAAAATAGATAACTAGAAGGCATAAGTATAGTTGTATTGACAATCATACTGAGTAAGCCCATAAGTCCCCCTAAAGTTGCTCCGATACGAGGTCCATAGATGATAGAGGCGATAATCACAGGAATATGAACGATGGTTGGTCTGATTGGAACAGGCCAGAGATTAAAGATAAAAATCGTGAGAAAGTGGATGACAAGCATAATAGCAAAAAAGATAGCTATAACAGCAATGTTATATGATTTTTGTTTTTTCATAAGAACTCCTCAGATGTAGCTAATGTAATGTATCGTTGATAGTTTGAATGATGACCTCGAGATGAGCGAGAGCACCACGTCCAACATCTCCGCAAGCAAGCAAACTCTCCCGAGGTTTTATCTCACAAAAACCAGCTTGTTTGAGGAGGGACAAATTCGCCTGGGTGATGGGATTGTCGTACATTTTGGTATTCATAGCTGGAGCCAGAATCTTTGGCACATTTTGGGAAAGAGCCAGCGCTGTAGCCGTTACGATATTGTCAGCAAATCCGTGTGCTAAATGAGCGATAGTATTTGCTGAAGCAGGTGCTAACAAAAAAAGGTCACAGCTTTTTGCTAAGTCAATATGGTTGATGACTTTGGGATTTTCCTCAGTCATGAGATTCATATGAACGGTATTTTTAGAGAGTACTTGCAGCGTTAGTGGTGTGATAAATTGACTGGCAGCTTGTGTCATAAGAACCTGCACATCATAGCCAGACTGTGTCAATTGATTGGCTAAATCAGCAGATTTGTAAGCAGAAATACTACCTGAAACAGCAAGGATAATCTTTTTTTTAGTCATGAGTCACCACTTTCTCGTAAATAAGTTGTGCAATCTCCTTTTTGTTATGAGCTTCAAAGGCTGTATTTTCAGTGAGGAGATAGGCGTGATGTCGTTTTGTATCAATTTCTGCCAAGTCATTTGCTAGAATATAGTCTGCTTGATTACGTCGGAGACTTTCTCTAGCAATACAAAATAGTTCTTCTTTTGGGACATTAACCAAGAGTTTAAAGCCGATAAGGAGAATATCAGGATTCCAAATTTTGATATGAGAAATAATTTTTGGTGTTTTTTTGAGAAAGAGTACCTGATAGTCGCTATCTGATGAGATTTTAGTTTCTGTGTTTTTTTGATTCAAAAAAGATGTGAGATCATCAGCTTCGCAAACGCTTTCTAAATCAGTCATATAAATAGGACTGTAATCAGAAACAGCCATGCTGTGAATGATAGCTTCCTGTGTTTTGACAAGAGGTTCAAGTAGTTCTTTAAGGTGATTAACATTAGAAACAATTTTGACGGTAAGGTTGGGATGTTGTGACGGTTTGATAGCTTGTTTTGTTGTAACCAAGGTGACATCGTGTCCTTTATCTAAAAAGGTTTGAGCAATGAGACTACCAAGAGCGCCAGTAGCATGGTTAGTAATCCCCCTCACACGGTCAATCTCTTCTGTTGTTCCACCAGAAGTAATTAAAATTTTCATGGAGATATTGTAACAAAAAAAGATCTATTCGTAAAGTATTTAGCCAAAAGGAAAAGTGTGATGAATAAAATAACGAACGTTTAAATATAATCCATAAAAAACGTGCGTTTATTATGGATGTTTGTTATAATAAAACTATAAAGATAGAGAGGTGTCGAATGAAATCTGATATTGAAATTGCACAAAGTGTGACCTTAAAACCTATTGCTGAGGTAGTTAAACAAGTAGGAATTGATTTTGATGATTTGGAACTTTATGGCAAATATAAAGCAAAATTATCATTTGATAAGATTGAAAAAATAAAAGCAAATAAGCTAGGGAAGCTTATTTTGGTGACAGCTATCAACCCAACACCAGCAGGTGAAGGAAAGTCTACTATGTCTATAGGACTCGCTGATGCACTCAACAAAATGGGTAAGAAAACCATGATTGCTTTACGTGAACCCTCCCTTGGTCCAGTTATGGGGATCAAAGGAGGTGCAGCTGGAGGAGGTTATGCACAAGTTCTTCCAATGGAAGATATCAATCTCCACTTCACAGGTGATATGCATGCGATTACGACAGCAAATAATGCCCTTTCTGCCTTAATTGATAATCATCTTCATCAAGGAAATGAGCTTGGTATTGACCAACGTCGTATCATTTGGAAACGTGTTGTTGACCTTAATGATCGTGCCCTTCGTCATGTCACAATTGGTTTGGGTAGCCCTGTTAATGGTATTCCACGTGAAGATGGTTTTGACATCACTGTTGCCTCAGAAATCATGGCAATTTTATGCTTAGCAACTGATATTAATGATTTGAAAGAACGTTTGGCAAATATCGTGGTTGCTTACCGTTATGATCGTACACCAGTTTACGTTCGTGACCTTAAAGTTGAAGGTGCTTTGACACTTATCCTTAAAGACGCTATCAAACCAAACCTTGTTCAAACTATTTACGGAACACCAGCTTTTGTTCACGGCGGTCCATTTGCCAACATTGCTCATGGTTGTAACTCTGTTCTTGCAACAGCAACAGCGCTTCGTTTAGCTGATTACACAATTACAGAAGCGGGATTTGGTGCTGATCTTGGTGCTGAAAAATTCCTTGATATTAAAACACCAAATCTTCCAACAACACCAGATGCTGTTGTTATTGTTGCCACAATTCGTGCCCTTAAAATGCATGGTGGTGTAGCTAAAACAGACCTTGGCAAAGAAAATGTTGAAGCGGTTCGCACTGGATTTGCTAACCTTAAACGTCACGTTGAAAATGTTCGTAAATTTGGCCTACCAGCAGTCGTAGCAATTAATGAATTTGTTGCAGATACTGAAGCTGAAATTGCTGTGCTTAAAGAACTTTGTGCTGAAATTGACGTTCCAGTAGAACTTGCTAGTGTTTGGGCAAATGGTCCTGACGGTGGTATCAACCTTGCTAACGCTGTTGTTAATGCTGTTGAAAATGGCAATGCCGAGTACGAGCGCCTTTATTCAGACGAAGATTCTCTCGAAGAAAAAGTCACTAAAATTGTGACTGAAATCTATGGCGGTGACAAAGTTATCTTTGGTAAAAAAGCCAAAACACAATTAAAACAGTTTGCCCAATTCGGTTGGGATAAATTGCCAGTTTGTATGGCCAAAACGCAATACAGCTTTTCTGATAACCCAAGTCAGCTAGGAGCGCCTACAGATTTTGCTATTACGATTCGTGAATTTGTTCCCAAAATAGGTGCTGGATTTATCGTTGCATTGACAGGAGATGTGATGACAATGCCTGGTCTTCCTAAAAAACCAGCTGCGCTCAATATGGATATCACTCCTGATGGAACAGCTATTGGACTATTTTAATTAGAAAAGTCAAGCTAAGCTTGACTTTTTTTCTGTGACATTTTAGTTGATTGCAGCTACAAGTCTAGCGATTTGTGCTATAATGGAAACAATATCGTTTTTATAAAAAAGGAGGATAGTCTTATCGTATCCAAATCAAAACCTATTTATCTATTGAAAAAAGGACAGCGCGGACTTGAGCGAATATTATTTAGTCGATTGATATTGATTATTTTGCTTTTGTTTTTGCAAATCGTCTTTATAGCAAAAGCATATATATGGTTGGATCAGTATCGTACATGGTTCTTTATTATCGAACGTCTTTTGTCACTCTTAGCTATTTTTTACCTCATCAATGGTGCAATGGATGCTCTATCGCGTGTGACATGGCTTATTTTGATTATGATAGCGCCTCTTTTGGGCTCTGCTCTGCTCCTTTATACACGACTTGATCTTGGCTATCGTGAACTCAAAAGGCGTATTGAGGTTGTGACAGAAGAGTCTGCTCAGTTTTTACAGACAAAACCTGAGATTTTGACAGCTTTAAAGAGTAGTACTTCAACGACTTACCATTTGGTACGTTATTTTGAAAAAAGTCGAGGTAATTTCCCTGCTTATCAAAACACTCAGGTTATCTATTTTCCACTAGGAGAGCATTTTTTTAGTGACTTTAAAAAGGAACTTCTAAATGCTAAAAAATACATTTTCCTTGAGTTTTTCATCATCGATGAGGGTATTATGTGGGGAGAAATTTTAAATATTTTAGAACGAAAAGTTTCTGAAGGTGTTGAAGTGCGTGTTATGTATGATGGATTAGTTGAGATTACTAAACTATCAACTGACTATGTTAAGAGACTTGAGGCAATTGGTATCAAAGCCAAGTCTTTCTCACCTGTAATGCCATTCTTATCGACTTACTATAATTATCGTGACCACCGCAAAATTGCTATCATTGATGGTGAGGTTGCTTATACAGGCGGTGTGAATCTGGCTGATGAATATATCAATGTTATCAATCGCTTTGGACATTGGAAAGATACAGCTATTAAGCTAAAGGGTGACGCAGTGGACAGTTTCTTGCTAATTTTTTTACAGTTATGGTCTACGACAGAGCGTGAACTTCTTGAAATGACTGTAAAACCTTATCTGGTAGAACATGATATTTTGCCAGATACAAGTGGCTATGTTATTCCTTATGCAGACTCACCGCTTGATCAAGATAAAGTCGGTGAGAATGTCTATATTGATATTTTAAACCATGCTAGGCGATATGTTTACATCATGACACCTTATCTCATTTTAGACAGTGAGTTGGAACACGCTATACGTTTTGCTGCTGAACGGGGTGTAGATGTCCGTATCATCATGCCAGGTATCCCAGATAAACCAATGGCTTACTATTTGGCAAAGACTTACTATCGCCAACTTATGAATTCTGGAGTGAAAATTTATCAATATACACCTGGATTTGTGCATGCTAAAGTCTTTGTTAGCGATCATAGCAAAGCTGTGGTAGGAACAATTAACCTTGATTACCGTAGTTTATATCACCATTTTGAATGTGCTACCTATATGTACAAGGTTGATGCTATTAAGGATATCTATGCAGACTTTTTAGATACACAAGAAAAGTCGGAGTTGGTCACTATAAAGATGTTAAAAGAGCGACCATTATATCAAAAAATAGCAGGTTCTCTTGTTAAAACGATTGCACCACTTTTATAAGTAGTCAAGATAGAAAAAATATGTTATAATGAGTTCATGCGATGAGTCGATGAGTGGTATTGTATTGCCACTTTCGTTAAGGGAGGTCATTAACGCAGGAGCGGACTTTGGTTAGTTGTGTGAACCTACTAACCACACTGAGAAGTGCCCATGTGCTGAGAGTTTCTCTCAGCTTTTTTTGTTAGCATTTTTACTGTTTTCAGTCTTTTCAATTGTAGTCAAAAGTAGTATAATGGTGTTATTATAATTTTAGAAAATTTTGATGTCAAAGGGATTTCGGAGGTAGTTTTATGGCTTATACCGTTGCAATTGTAGGTGCTACAGGAGCTGTGGGGACACAAATGATTGAACAGTTGGAGAGATCAACACTCCCTATCGCTAAGCTGCGCTTACTCTCATCAAGTCGTTCCGCAGGAAAAACATTACAGTTTAAAGGAAAAGATATTGTAGTTGAAGAAACGACAGAAAGCTCTTTTGAAGGTGTGGATATTGCTCTCTTTTCTGCAGGTGGTTCAACATCTGCCAAATACGCTCCTTATGCTGTTAAAGCTGGTGCAGTCGTTGTAGACAATACATCTCATTTCCGTCAAAATCCGAATGTACCTCTTGTTGTTCCTGAGGTTAATGCGCATGCATTAGATGACCATAAAGGGATTATTGCCTGTCCTAATTGTTCAACGATTCAGATGATGGTTGCTCTTGAGCCTGTGCGTCAAAGGTGGGGACTTGAACGTATCATTGTGTCGACCTATCAGGCAGTCTCTGGTGCAGGAGCTCGTGCAATTGAAGAAACTAAACGTGAATTGAGAGAGGCAGTAGTTGATGGTGTTAACCCTAAAGATTTGAAAGCTGATATTTTGCCAGCAGGTGGGGATAAAAAGCATTACCCAATCGCTTTTAATGCTCTTGCTCAAATTGATGTTTTTACAGACAACGACTATACTTATGAAGAGATGAAAATGACCAACGAAACCAAGAAAATTATGGAGGATGATGCCATCAAGGTTTCAGCGACATGTGTTCGTATCCCAGTTCTATCAGCACATTCTGAGTCTGTTTATATTGAAACAAAAGTAATAGCTCCAATTGATCAAGTCAAAGAAGCGATTGCAAGCTTCCCAGGAGCAATAGTGGAGGATAATCCCTCACAACAAATTTATCCCCAAGCAGTTAATGCTGTCGGTAAACGTGAGACTTTTGTTGGACGTATCAGAAAAGATTTGGATGCCCCTAAAGGTATTCATATGTGGGTGGTTTCTGATAATTTATTAAAGGGTGCTGCTTGGAATTCTGTCCAAATTGCAGAGACATTGCACGAACGCAATCTTGTTCACCCAACAAAAGATCTTAAATTCCCATTGGAATGATGGGGATATTTGGAACAATAGAAAAGAGAAATCTATGTCAATTCAGAATTTAAAAAATATAAAGTTGATTACAGCTTTGGTGACACCATTCAATGAAGATGGTTCAATCAATTTTGACGCACTTCCAAAGTTAATTGAACATTTGTTAGCACACCACACAGAAGCTTTGTTACTAGCAGGAACAACAGCTGAAAGTCCAACATTAACGCATGATGAGGAGTTAGAGCTTTTTGCAGCAGTGCAAAAGATAGTAGCAGGGCGTGTTCCTTTGATTGCAGGTGTTGGTACTAATGATACGAGAGACTCAGTAGATTTTGCAAAGGAAGTAGCTGAATTTGGTGGCTTTGCAGCGGGTCTTGCTATCGTTCCTTACTACAACAAACCTACTCAAGAGGGGCTTTACCAACACTTCAAGGCAATTGCAGATGCAAGTCATCTACCTATCATCATCTATAATATCCCAGGGCGTGTGGTCGTTGAATTAGCACCTGATACTATTTTACGCCTAGCTGATCATCCTAATATCATAGGAGTTAAGGAATGTACCTCCTTAGATAATATGGCATATTTGATTGAAAACAAGCCTGATGATTTTCTTGTTTATACAGGTGAGGATGGCGAAGCTTTTCATGCTATGAATTTAGGAGCTGACGGTGTTATAAGTGTTGCCTCACATACCAATGGTGATGAGATGTATGAAATGTTAAACGCAATTGAAATTGGCGACATTAAAAAAGCAGCTAAGATTCAACGTCAGTTTCTACCAAAGGTCAATGCGCTCTTTTCTGTAGCTAGCCCTGCTCCAGTGAAAGCAGTTCTTAATTATTTGGGATTTGATGTCGGGCCTCTTCGCCTTCCTTTAGTGTCATGTACTGAAGAGGAAGCGGATAAGATTATTAGGGTTGTTTTAGGAAATACCAAAGGTCCTCATTATGTGACAGGTGTCCTTCGTCCAGATTATTAAGTGCTTATATTTAAGTTTTCAATCTTTTTCAATGTTGAAACTTGACAAATGATGGAAACATTTGAATAATAAATTTATAGACAGAAAAACTAGGATTGGGGGAGTGTTTATGCAAATAACAAAACGAAATGGTCAAGTTGTTGAATTTGATGCCGACAAGATTTATCAAGCTATTTTGAAAGCTGCACAAACAGTTTATGTGCTGGATGATTCCTTTCGTAAAGAGTTAGCGCAAGTAACTAAAAAAGTTGTTATTGATTTGCAAGAAGCACAAGTAGAGCGCCCAACGATTAGCATGGTACAGTCTTTGGTGGAGAATCGTTTGTTAGATGCAGGCTATATTACCATAGCGGAGCATTACATTGCCTATCGTTTACAGCGTGATTTAGAGCGCAATGGTTACTCAGATCGTTTAGCGGTTCATTTGCATTTTGAAAAATTAAAATAAAAGTATTTGCTTATTTAGAATGTGAAAAGAGATTTTCATTTTAACTAAGTACTATAGTTTTAAGTCAAATAAAATTCTAAGGAGACGCAATCAAGGATGAATAAAGAACGTCTTGTGGCTTTTACAGATGCTGTTTTAGCGATTATTATGACGATCTTGGTCTTAGAGCTTGAAAAGCCAGAGCATATATCTTGGCAAGGTTTTTGGAATTTGCGCATGAATTTTCTTGCCTATACGATTTCCTTTTTTTGGTTAGGAACTATGTGGGTCAACATGCACCGTTCTTGGGATGGGGTTAAACAGATCAACAATAAATTGGTTTGGATTTCCATACTGTTGTTGTTTTTTGCTTCTTTCTTTCCTTATGTCACTATCATCGTAGCTTCTGATTTTTATAACCCTGTTGGGCAGGCAGTTTATGGTATTATTGTTTTGCTTGTAACCCTCACGAATGTTTGGATGTACGATGAGTTATCAAAAGTTTCAATTCATCATGATAAGGATCGAGAGATTATCATAAATCATAATGATAAAGTCATGGCTTTAGATGTTGCAATTAAGGTGGTTGGTTTAATTTTGACATTGACATTTTTACCTTCTGCTATGATGTGGTCTGTTTTTATAACAGCATTATTTCTCATTGTACCAAGATCGATTAAAGACTAGAAGAATATCTAGTCTTTTTTGTTATACAAAGCTGATTAAAACTTAAAATAATGTTATAATACTAAGAGAATTATTTTTTGGGGGAATTGTTTAAATGTCCAAAGATTATTCTCTTTTGTCTGAAATTGCTGATGTTTTTAAAGGCAAGGCGGTGCCTGCTAAAGCAGAGACAGGAGATATTGCTGTTATTAATTTGATTGATATGACACCATTAGGTATTTCTTATGAGAGGTTACGGACTTTTTCAGCGAATCCAAAAACTATTTCACGCTACCTATTAGAAACAGGAGATGTTTTAGTGGCTTCTAAGGGAACACAGCACAAGGTTGCAGTCTTTGAAAAGCAGGATTTTCCAGTGGTAGCCAGCGCTAATATTACTGTTTTGCGTCCCAGAGAGCATTATAACGGCTATTATTTAAAGTTCTTTTTGGATTCTGAAGATGGGAGACGTCAGCTAAAAGAAGCAGATCACGGTAACGCTGTGATGAATATAAATACTAAAGTGTTAGCTGGTATTAAAATACCAAATATTCCACCAGTCAAACAGAGCTATATGGCGCAACGTTATCTACAAGGTTTGGCGGATTATAAGCGTAAATTAGTACGGGCTAATCAAGAGTGGAACAAAATCCAAGCTGATATTGAGCATCAACTCTTCTCCTGATTTTTCATATTTAGGGAGATAAATGAATTGTAAGAGACTCGTAGTAGAATAAAAGTATAGATATGATTTAGAAAGCAGGTTGTTATGGACTTAGAAAAGGCAGAGATGGCGGTTTATCAACTTCTTGAAGCCTTAGGAGAAAATCCAAATCGTGAGGGTCTAAGAGAGACACCATCTCGTGTAGTACGTATGTACCAAGAAATGTGGCAAGGACTTGGTAAAAATCCTAAGAGTGAATTTACAGCTGTCTTTAATGAAGGAAATGGCGAGGCGGTCATTGTGCGCAATATTCCTTTTTACTCTATGTGTGAACATCACCTAGTCCCTTTTTATGGGAAAGTGCACATCGCTTACTTACCAAATAGCGATGGGCAGGTGACAGGTTTAAGCAAGTTAGCGCGCTGTGTTGAAGTAGTGAGCAAACGACCTCAAGTACAGGAGCGCTTAACAACTGAGATTGCAGATGGTATTGAGCAGGCATTAAAACCACAAGGAGTTTATGTTTTTGTTGAGGCAGAGCATATGTGTATGACTATGCGAGGTATCAAAAAACCAGGTAGTAAGACAATAACAACGACAAGTCGTGGGTGTTATCGAAAAGATGCTCAATTACGCCAAGAATTATTGTCACTGTTGAAATTAGAGTGAAGTAATAAACGAGTCTATCTCGTTTCTTTTTTATAGTATAGATAAAAGGAGATAATATGAACACTATTAGTTGCCCACATTGTGGTACGGTTTTCACCATTAATGAATCTGAATATAGTCAGTTACTAGCACAGGTGCGCAGTGAGTCTTTTGAAAAGGAATTGCACGAACGCTTAGAGCGTGAGTCAGCTCTTTTAGAAGAAAAGGCTAAAAATCAGTTACAAGAAAGTCTTTATCAAAAGGATAAAGTTATTGAACATCTCGAACACAAACTCACCACTTTAGAAAATCAACAAGAAATTAAATTGGAGCAGATTTTATCTGGCAAAAATCAAGAGATTATGAACTTGAATTTCAAAATTCAGCAGTTTGATGCTGAAAAAAAGCTGATTGTCAAAGATAATGAGCAACACTTATCAGAACAACTTGCTAAAAAGGATGCCGAGATAAAAGAGATGGAAGCAAGACTTACAACGTGGCGCTTAGAGCAAGAAAATAAATTGCAGGTCTCTGTTAGTTCTATTGAAAAAGAAAGAGATGTTCTTAAAAATCAACTTCAGTTACAAGAAAAAGAGCAAGCCTTATCATTGTCAGAAATTAAAATGGAGTATGAAGCTCAACTAAAAGCAGCCAATGAACAAGTGGCATTTTATAAAAATTTCAAAGCACAACAGTCAACTAAAGCGATTGGTGAGAGCTTAGAAATTTATGCAGAAACAGAATTTAACAAGGTTCGTCAGATTGCTTTTCCCAATGCTTATTTTGAAAAAGATAATCAAATATCTAGTCGAGGTTCAAAAGGGGATTTTATCTATCGTGAAAAAGATGAGAATGATGTTGAGATACTATCTATTATGTTTGAGATGAAAAACGAAGCAGACAATACACAAAAAAAGCATAAAAATGAAGATTTTTTCAAGGAACTTGACAAAGATCGTCTAGAAAAAAACTGTGAATATGCTGTTCTTGTAACTATGCTTGAGCCAGATAATGACTACTACAATATCGGCATTGTTGATGTCAGTCACAAGTATGATAAGATGTATGTCGTCCGTCCGCAATTTTTTATTCAACTCATTGGAATTTTGCGTAATGCTGCTTTGAATGCTTTGAAGTACAAACAAGAATTAGAGTTGGTGCGTGAACAAAATATTGATATTACACACTTTGAAGAAAATTTAGATATTTTCAAGACAGCTTTTGCCAAAAATTACAATTCGGCCAGCAAAAATTTCCAAAAAGCTATTGATGAAATTGACAAAGCAATCAAACGAATGGAAGCAGTTAAAGCTGCTCTGACAACTTCTGAGAATCAGTTACGTCTAGCTAATAATAAATTAGAAGATGTTTCTGTGAAAAAGCTGACTCGTAAAAATCCAACGATGCGAGCAAAATTTGAAGAGCTGAAAGGAAAGTAGAAAAAGTGAGATTTGTGGAATGCAAAAAACCTTAGTTTAACTAAGGTTTTTTGATTATTGGATATTTAGTTTTGTTTGAATAATATAATGGGTTAAGAGATAAGCGATGATAGCTCCGATGATATTATAACCCATAGCAAAGAGGAGATAATGGCTGTTGATAGTTCCGCTATGACCATTATTGATAAATAAATTTGTAGAATCTAAATGTACCCATGCTCCTACTATATTATTGAGGAAAGCGATAAGTGCATAGGTGATGATTGCTATGACAATACGATGATTTCGAAAGAGCTGACCAATGGCTATAGCTAGGTAATAGAAGATAATAGAAGAAATAAAGGCAACAAAGAAATAACAAATGGTAAGGATACCTGTTGAGGATGCTACTAACTTTCCAATGGTTGGTAAAATGGTTAAAAGCTGCCCTATCCCAGTGATAGGTGTAAGAATACATAAAAGTGCAATGATAATCACAGTAAAGCTGATAAATTCAAGAATCATAGCTGAAAGCCATTTACTAAAGATTATTTGATGGACAGACACAGGCAAGGTTAATGTGAGATAACCTTCACGTCCAAAGATGTTTGTATAAAAGCGTTTGATGATAATGACAAGTGTTCCGATAACAGATACTGCAATTAGAAATCCAAAGCCAAGCATCGACATGCCTGTGATAATATTTGTGATAGTAGAAGTGCCACTAGAAAACGCTAAACTTCCATTATCTGAGAGTTTGCTCGCTGATTGTCTTAGAAAAATCCCAATGATAAGTGCAACAGCAATAAGTGCTAGGTTAACGGTCAGATACCACTTTCTGATAGATTTCAATTCATATTTAATTAGTTTTCCAAACATAATAACCTCCTAAGCCTTAAAGGTATCGCGAAAGATGCGATCAATGGATTTGCCATATTCTTCACGCAAGTCATCTGCATTACCATTTAAGACGATATGACCATTTTTTAAAAAGATGACTTCGTCTAGAATTGACTCAATATCTGCGATAAGGTGCGTTGATATGATGACGGATGCATCCTCGGAGTAGTTATTAATGATGGTCTTTAGGATATAATCGCGTGCTGCAGGATCGACTCCACCGATTGGTTCGTCCAAGACATAAAGTTTAGCATTGCGACTCATCACGACAATGAGTTGTACTTTTTCTTTATTGCCCTTGGAGAGATTTCTTAAGCGCTCGTTCAAATCCAAGCCAAGATCCTTACAGAGACGTTCTGCACGTTCCAAATCAAAGTCCTCATAGAAATCTTCAAAGTAAGCGAAGATATTTTTAATTTTCATATTATCATTCAGATAGGTCGTATCAGGCAGATAAGAAACGATCTTTTTTGTTGCAACAGATGGTTTATATCCGTCAATAACCAACTCACCTCTCGTCGGCTTTAAAAGCCCATTGATGAGCTTAATAAGTGTTGTTTTACCACTACCGTTTGGACCTAATAATCCGATGATTTTTCCACTTGGTAAGTTTAGCGTAACATCCTCTAAAGCAGTTTGTTTTCCATAGTTTTTAGTGATGCGATGCACTTGTAAAATATCTGTCATCTCATTTTTCTCCCTTGATGTAATCCTCTAGAATGGGAACAATATCGCTTTGTTCAAAACCAATATTGATCATTTTTTTGACAAACTGTTCTAGTTCCGTTGTTGCAACTTCTTTACGGATGTTTGCAATCAATGCTTCATCATCTGTTACAAAACGCCCTGATGTGCGTTTTGAGTAGACCAACCCCTCGCGCTCTAATTCTGTAAAAGCTCGTTGCATGGTATTAGGATTGACACCAGCTTCTTGAGCATAATCACGAACAGTTGGTAATTTTTCACCAATCTGGATATCTTGACTAATAATTTTAAGCTTGATATGTTGAGCAATCTGTGCATAGATTGGTAACTTTTCATCAAAAGTCCAAGCCATAAAAGGACACTCCTTTTTTAATAATTGAATAAGATAGCGAAAAAGCTTTGTAATTTATGTTATATTTTTATAATACAATAGTCTAACTAAAAAGTCAAGACTTTACACATGATTAAAGTTTTAAGTGAGTACAAAATTTAGTATAATAGTAAAAGAAAAAGCATTATGTTTTGGAGGTCGTCATGTTTGCGCAGCTAAATACAAAAACTGTTTACTCCTTTATGGATAGTTTGATAGATCTTGACCATTATATTTCAAGAGCAAAAGAGCTTGGTTATCAAATGATTGGTATCATGGATGACAATATGTATGCTGCCTATCATTTTGCCAAAAAGGTACAAAAAGCGGGGTTAAAACCGGTAATTGGTGCTGAATTAAAGTTAAAACTGGATAAAATAGAGATTAGAGTTCAGTTGATAGCGCTTGATAGTGTGGGTTATCGTCATTTGATGAAGTTAGCTACAAAAGCAATGACTACTGGTGTGAAAAGTCAGGATATTATAGAGTATCAAGTGGGATTGGCGGTGGTTGTACCTTATCAAGAGGATTTGGAAGGATTAGAATTAGGGGTTGACTTTTTTTGGGGAGTGTCGCCTAAGTCGCCCCAAAAAGTTTATGATAGACCCACCATTGCTGTGATGACTGTTCGTTATTTTGCTAGCAGTGACCGTGAAAGTTTGCAAGTACTTCGTGCAATAAAGGCTAATGTTTCGCTTCGAGAAATACCCACTATTACTCAAGAAGAATTGTTTTTACCTATTCATGTGGTCGAAGAGATGTTTCTAAGTTCACATCCGCAAGCACTCACGAACTTAGAGAGTCTTGTGAAAAACATCAACTATACTTTTGATAATCAATTGAAACTGCCTATATTTAATCCGCAAGTGCCTGCGAGCAGAGAGTTGCGCCAGAGGACAGAGGAAGGACTCAAAAAGAAAAACCTTTGGACAAAATCATATCAAGACCGCCTTTACAACGAGTTAGCTATTATCCACCGCATGGGATTTGATGATTATTTTTTGATTGTCTGGGATTTATTGCGCTTTGGTCGTAGTCGTGGTTATTATATGGGAATGGGGCGTGGATCTGCAGCTGGCAGTTTGGTCGCCTATGCTCTAGATATTACAGGCGTTGATCCTATTAGAAATAAGTTGCTTTTTGAACGTTTCTTAAATGAAGAACGTTTCAGTATGCCTGATATTGATATTGATTTACCAGATATTTACCGTGGTCAATTTCTTCACTATGTTCGTGAACGCTATGGGAGCAATCATACAGCACAAATTGTCACTTTTTCAACATTTGGTGCAAAGCAAGCTATTCGTGATGTGTTTAAACGTTTTGGGATGCCTGAGTATGATTTGACCAACCTCACTCGAAAAATAGGTTTTCGAGATACTCTGAGTACCGTTTACGGAAGAAATCTTTCCTTTCGCCAACTAATCACTAAGCGTCCAGAATATAAAAAAGCTTTTGAGATTGCAAAGCGCATCGAAGGTAATCCTCGTCAGACTTCCATTCACGCCGCTGGTGTGGTGATGATCGATGACGACCTGACCGATCATATTCCGCTCAAGAGTGGTGATGATATGATGATTACGCAGTACGATGCTGGTGCCGTTGAGGCAAATGGTCTACTCAAGATGGACTTTTTGGGATTACGTAATTTGACCTTTGTCCAAAAAATGAAGGAAAAGGTTCTAGCTGATTACGGTGTGACTATTGATATTGCCAGCATTGACCTAGAAGACAAAGAGACATTAACGTTATTTGCCAGCGGTCGAACGAAAGGTATTTTTCAATTTGAACAGGCGGGTGCTATCAGTCTTTTAAAGCGTGTAAAACCAAATTGTTTTGAGGATATTGTCGCAACGACAAGTCTAAATCGCCCTGGCGCTAGTGATTATATTGATAATTTTATCAATAGACGCTTCAAACGGGAAAAAGTAGACCTTCTTGATCCTGCTATTGCTTCTATCTTAGAGCCAACGTATGGTATTATGCTTTATCAAGAACAGGTTATGCAAATTGCTCAAGTCTATGCAGGTTTTACATTAGGTAAAGCTGATTTGTTGCGTAGGGCTATGTCCAAGAAAAAAGCAGATGAGATGCAGAAAATGAGTGACGATTTCATCAAAGGAGCTGTAGCTTTTGGACATCGACGTGAAGCGGCAGAGCAGATTTTTGAACGTATGGCTAAATTTGCAGGTTATGGTTTTAATCGTAGTCATGCTTATGCGTACTGTGCTCTTGCTTTTCAGATTGCTTATTTCAAAGTTCATTATCCAGATGCTTTTTATAGTGTCATGTTGAATGATTCAAATACAGATTACATCACAGATGCTCTAGAAGCAGGCTATCAATTGGTTACGTTATCTATTAATACTATCCCTTACAGAGACGAAGTTAAGGATAAGAAAATTTCCTTAGGCTTAGTTAATATTAAAGGTTTTCCAAGAGAATTAGCTGATTGGATTCATGACAATCGCTCTTTTAAGAGTATTGAAGATTTTCTTATTCGTTTACCTGAGCGTTTCCGCAAAAAAGAGTTGATTGAGCCTCTTGTGGCCATTGGTTTGTTTGATAGTTTTGAATCAAATCGCAAAAAAGTTTGGAATAACCTAGACAGTCTACTTGTTTTTGTCAATCAACTAGGAAGTCTTTTTGCAGAATCTTCCTATAATTGGCAAGACAGTGAAGACTATACTGTTGCTGAGAAATATCAGCTGGAGCAAAAGATTTTAGGAGTGGGTATCAGCCCACATCCACTAAAAGTTTTAGCCAAACAAGCTATACATTCCTATACGGATTTATCGTATTTAGAGATAACCGCTCGAGCAACTATTCTTGTTCAAATTGAGCGCATTAAGATTATTCGTACCAAGTCAACTGGGAAACAAATGGCATTTTTAAGCGTGACAGATACAAATAAAAAGTTAGATGTCACTGTTTTTCCAGAAGTCTATACCAAATATAAAGAACATTTACATGAAGGAGGTTACTACTATCTCACAGGTAAAATCAACGAACGCAATAATCGTTTGCAAATGCTATTAGAAATAGCAGAAGAAGTGATAAATGAGCATCTGTGGATTTTACTTGAAAATCATGATTATGATCAGACGATTGCAGATATTTTAAAAAAATATCCTGGTAATATTCCTGTAATCATTCATTACCAAGAGAGTAAAGAGACATTGAGGAGTCAACATCACATGGTTGAAAAAACGTTTTCTTTGGAAGAAGAGTTGCATGAATTTGTCTTGAAAACGGTTTTTCGATAAAAAAATGATATAAACTTCTCCATTTTTTGTCGCATGTGCTATAATAAGAATGTTAAAACATTTAAAGGAGTATCAAGCAAAATGAAACGTATTGCTGTATTGACCAGTGGCGGTGACGCTCCTGGGATGAACGCTGCTATTCGAGCAGTTGTTCGTAAAGCAATTTCTGAGGGAATGGAAGTTTATGGCATCAACCGAGGGTACGCCGGTATGGTTGACGGAGACATCTTTCCCTTAGATGCACGCAGTGTATCCAACACGCTTTCACATGGTGGGACTTTTTTGCGCTCAGCACGTTATCCAGAGTTTGCTCAACTAGAAGGGCAACTAGCTGGTATCGAGCAATTGAAAAAGCACGGTATTGAAGGTGTCGTTGTTATTGGTGGAGATGGCTCTTACCATGGTGCGATGCGCTTGACAGAGCATGGTTTTCCTGCGGTAGGACTTCCAGGAACTATTGACAACGATATTGTCGGAACAGATTATACAATTGGTTTTGATACCGCTGTTCAGACAGCTACAGAAGCCTTGGATAAAATCCGTGATACATCTGCAAGTCACCATCGTACTTTTGTTGTCGAAGTGATGGGACGTAATGCTGGTGATATTGCGTTATGGTCTGGTATCGCTGCTGGTGCAGATCAAATTATTATCCCAGAAGAAGATTTTGACATGAATGCTGTCGTTGCTAATGTGCGTGACGGTTATGAAAATAAAGGAAAATCACATCATCTTATCGTGCTTGCTGAAGGTGTCATGAGCGGTGAAGAATTCGCAGCAAAAATGAAAGAAGCAGGCGATACAAGCGATCTTCGTGTGACAAACCTTGGTCATATTCTTCGTGGTGGAACGCCTACAGCTCGCGATCGTGTGTTAGCATCTTGGATGGGAGCACACGCAGTAGAATTGCTCAAAGAAGGGCGTGGTGGTTTAGCTGTCGGTATTCATAACGAGGAGCTTGTTGAAAGTCCTATTTTAGGAACAAAAGAAGAAGGGGCTTTGTTTAGTATTACAGATGATGGTAAAATCAAAGTTAATACGCCACACAAAGCACGCCTTGACTATGCGACTCTTAATCGCGATTTAGCACACTAAAACATTACTATCTTACATACGTTATTAAATAACACATAATAGAGGGAGTTCATATTTATCATGAATAAACGTGTAAAAATTGTTGCAACACTTGGTCCTGCGGTAGAATTTCGCGGTGGGAAAAAATTCGGCGAAGATGGTTACTGGGGTGAAAAATTGGATGTTGAAGCTTCAGCACAAAATATCGCTAAGTTGATTGAAGCAGGGGCTAACGCTTTCCGTTTTAATTTCTCACATGGTGATCACGCTGAGCAGGGCGAACGTATGGCAACTGTACGACGTGCTGAAGAAATCGCTGGAAAACGTGTTGGTTATTTGCTAGACACCAAGGGACCTGAAATGCGTACAGAGTTGTTTGAGGGTGATGCCAAAGAATACTCTTACAAGACAGGTGATAAACTTCGTGTTGCAACAAAACAAGGTATCAAATCAACTAGAGATGTTATTGCTTTGAATGTTGCTGGTGGTCTTGATATTTTTGACGATGTGGCAGAAGGACAAACTATCCTTGTTGACGATGGAAAGCTTGGTCTTACAGTTCTTTCAAAAGATACTGCTACTCGTGAATTTGTAGTTGAGGTGCAAAACGACGGTATTATCGCTAAACAAAAGGGTGTTAATATTCCTAATACTAAAATTCCATTCCCTGCACTTGCTGATCGTGATAATGCGGACATTCGTTTTGGTCTTGAAAAAGGTTTGAACTTTATCGCTATTTCATTTGTTCGTACAGCTAAAGATGTCAATGAGGTTCGTGCTATCTGTGAAGAAACCGGTAACGGACACGTAAAATTATTTGCTAAAATCGAAAACCAACAAGGTATTGATAACCTTGATGAAATCATCGAAGCAGCTGATGGTATCATGATTGCTCGTGGTGATATGGGTATTGAAGTACCGTTTGAAATGGTTCCAGTTTATCAAAAAATTATTATTGATAAAGTCAATGCTGCAGGTAAGGTTGTTATCACAGCAACAAATATGCTTGAAACAATGACCGATAAACCACGTGCAACTCGTTCAGAAGTCTCTGATGTCTTTAACGCTGTTATCGATGGTACTGACGCAACGATGCTATCAGGTGAATCTGCAAACGGTAAATACCCACTTGAGTCAGTAACAACAATGGCAACTATTGATAAAAATGCTCAAACACTTCTTAATGAATATGGTCGTCTTGATTCAACTAAATTCAGTCGTACAACTAAGACTGAGGTAGTTGCTTCAGCTGTCAAAGATGCAACGAATTCAATGGATATCAAATTGGTTGTTGCCTTGACAGAATCAGGAAATACCGCTCGCTTGATTTCAAAATATCGTCCTGATACAGACATCCTAGCTGTTACGTTTGATGAATTGACACAACGTTCATTGATGCTTAACTGGGGGGTTATCCCAGTGGTGACTGAAAAGCCTTCTTCAACTGATGATATGTTTGAAGTAGCTGAACGTGTAGCTCTTCAGACAGGTTTGGTGCAATCTGGAGATAATATTGTTATCGTAGCTGGTGTTCCAGTTGGTTCAGGCGGTACTAACACAATGCGTATTCGCACAGTTAAATAAAACAATGAAACAAAAAAAACGTTGATTTTACAACGTTTTTTTTGTTTTTAAGTAACCTTTATTATTTAGAATTTTAGCTACTTGATTAGTTGAAAAAGGTTATTTCATTAGTCTACGCTGATTATAATATAAAGACAAGTAACAAAGCCCAGATAAAGTATCTGAGCTTTGTTATCTATTTTTGAGCGAATCGCCGTTTGTAGAGTCTGTGGCTTTTGATGTTTTGTGAAGCCTCCTTTTCGTTCCCTATTTGCAACTCCCATGGATAGTAGAAGTTGCTTTGAAAATAAACGTGGACACCAATATATCCTTTGACATCTCGTAAGTACCAATTTTAAGTTTATAGTTATCTTTCCGCTTGCCTAGGCGTTTTAGTATAGCAATGATGTCATCGGATCTAGTATCACTCTAGCACCAAAAATATCGTTAAGAATATAATATTATTGAAAGGATATCTTGTCTCCTTTTTTTTATAGCAATCTATTTTGTCTAAGATACTTTCTGAGATCTTGACTCGATAGTAAAAGGGAATATCTTTGACATCTGCTTGATAAAGATATTCGTTGACAGATTCGTGTAGGTTCAGACGGTAATGTAGAATGTATTCTGTTAGGACTTTGTTAAAGGTTTTTGAAAGATTAACTTTTGTGACTTTGTCTGTTTCAAAATAATCTTTTGAATATTGCTTATGCATCTTGTTGATTCCACTACTAAGCGTTCTACTTTCTCAATCATATCTTTATCACCAAGGCAACCCATCTTTTTTGGCTTTTCTATCTTCCTTTTCTAATCTATAGTCTTCTATAATGGTATAAATAGCCTTGGTGATTTTGACTACTATCCAAAAGATGGTAAAAAAGCCTAAAAGGACAAGGAAGAGAATAATTTCGCCTGAACCTAGAAAAAAGAGAATAAGACTTCCCATATCATACCTCCTAAGAATTAAGAATGTCTCTGATAATATCCCATAACAGGAGTACAGTTTGGATAAAGGTCAAGAGAAAAAAGGCAAATAAACCTACACAAAAGCAGATAACGACAAAAGCGGCTAATGTTCCCATGGTGTTACTCCTTATCTATAGTCTTACGTTTTCTTTTTTTTGCTGATATAGCTGGGCGCTCTGCTCCTAGCTTCATGCGTACTTGGGCGGTAAATAGCCCTTTATTTCGGCAATATTTAGCAAAATTGTACAAGCGCATAGCGTTTTTAAAAGTCATGTTTTCAATTTTGGCTCTACCTACTCTAAGGCTATGGATGGTAAAAGAGCCGATGCCTGTTCTTTTGGTAATGAAAAACGTATCTACTTCATAGCGGTTGTATGTTGTATCCCAGCTTTCTAACATGGCTATAATTTCGGCTTTCATATGATAATAGGAACGCGGTAAGTCATCTAATTTCTGTTGTTTTTTAGGCATCGTCTTACTCCCCCTCTAATGCTTTAAGAGTATATAAAGTAACAGTTCAAACAAACTAATCCGACTCTTTTTAGAATGTTTACCTATTAAATCACGTTTTCTAAAAAATGATAAGCCTTTTATAATATTACAATCTTATTATACAATCATCTAGTCTATAAAACAAGTTTTTCAATAAAGAATAAGGGTATTTTTAAGTTCTTTCTAGCATTTTATTTCAGGTTCTTTTTTGTTGCTTTGATTAGCTGGACTATACCGCTAAGGGCTGAACCTAGTCCTATTTCTAATGCGCTAATCAAGTCGGATAAATTTGAATTTTTCACTGTTTTTTTGTTGTGATTTTTATGTTACTTTTTACCGTCTTTATTATCAAACAATAGTAGCACAATAATAGTCAGAAACAAATTATAAAATATTGTCCTCATTGCCTTAACACCCCTTTTTACGTTCATATTTGCTAAACTTGCTTTTTTGCTTTATGCCTGCCTTTACTGTGTAAAGACTTGCAAGCGCTGAAATGTACTTTTTTCATCACATCTTACAACTTTTCTATAGCCAAGTGTAGAGGGTATGAATTACTGAGGGATATATGTTATAATAGTACTATGATTACAGGTATTATCAATTTAAAAAAAGAAGCGGGAATGACATCACACGATGCGGTATCTCATCTGCGCCGCTTGTTGAAAGAAAAAAAGATTGGTCATGGTGGAACGCTTGATCCTGATGTAGTAGGGGTCTTACCAATTGCTGTCGGCAAGGCAACACGTGTTTTAGAATATATGACAGACAGTGGAAAAGTTTATGAAGGACAAGTGACGCTTGGATTTTCAACCACCACAGAAGACAGCAGTGGCGAACTTGTTAAGAAAACTCCTGTTTCGCTGGAACTCTCAGAGGCAGAAGTAGATGAAGCAATGGCGTCTTTTATCGGAAGTATCACGCAGATTCCTCCTATGTATTCAGCTGTTAAGGTCAATGGAAAAAAATTGTATGAGTATGCACGCACTGGTCAAGTTGTTGAACGCCCAGAGCGTCAAGTGACTATTTATGACTTTATCCGCACAAGTTCCTTAGTATTTGATGAGGAATGTTGTCGATTTAATTTCCGAGTAGCTTGTGGCAAAGGGACTTATGTTAGAACTTTGGCAGTAGATTTAGGAGTAAAGCTAGGGTATAGTAGTCACATGTCTCAACTTATACGAACTGCTTCAGCCGGTTTACAACTAAAGGATGCTCTAACACTTGATCAAATAGCGGATAAAATTGAGCAAAACGATAATAGCTTTTTATTACCTATAGAGTATGGTGTCTGTGACCTTCCGCAATGTGAGCTGAATCAAGCGCAAAAAGAAGATGTATCGTTTGGTCGGACTCTTTTTCTTTCTGAAAAAGAAGACTTGTTAGCTGGTTTTTATGAAGGAAAGGTCATTGCTATTTTAGAGCGACGAGGAGCGCAGTATAAACCTAGAAAAGTATTGATGTAGAAATGAGCAACGATGGAAATTTATAACATTACGCACTATAGTCAGTTGGATGATAAAAATGAGTCTGTTCTTGTGCTTGGTTATTTTGATGGTCTTCATAGAGGGCATAAGGCTTTATTTGATAAAGCAAGGGAAATTGCACAAAAAGAACAACTTCGGATTGTTGTATTGACATTTAAGGAAAACCCGCAGCTAACTTTTGATAAGTATCACCCTGATTTACTAAAGCATTTAACATATCCCCAAAGACGCTATGATAAGTTTGCGGAATATGGTGTGGATACACTGTATCTGACAGATTTCACCACTGCTTTTTCCCATATCTCATCTGATGATTTTATTAAGCATTTTATAAAAGGAGTGAATGCTAAGGCTGTTGTTGTCGGATTTGATTATAAATTTGGCTATGATCGTACCGATAGCGCTTATCTTGCTAGACACTTTGAAGGTGAGGTGTATACCCTTTCTCAAGTATCAGAAGACGGAGAAAAAATTAGTTCGAGTCGCATTAGGAAACTCATTTTAAAGGGTCAAATTGCACAAGCAAATGCACTTTTAGGTTACCCTTTTTCGACACGTGGTATTGTTGTGCATGGCGATGCTAGAGGGCGTACGATTGGTTTTCCAACAGCCAATCTAGCTCCTATTGATAGGACTTTTTTACCAGCTGATGGTGTTTATGTGACTAAAGTTCACTTTGCAGGAAAAGACTATGACGCTATGACTAGTATCGGAAAAAATATTACTTTTGGAGGAACAGAATTAAGATTAGAAGCTCATCTTTTTGATTTTTCAGAAGAGATTTACGGAGAGACGATAGAGATTATCTGGATGGATAAAATTAGGGATATGATTCAATTTTCAGGTATTGATGAATTAGTTTTTCAGCTCGAAAAAGATAGAGAATTTGTGTTAAATTGGAAAAAGAATAGTCAAAAAATGTAAAATTGTGTATAATCTTATTAGAGTAAAATTAAGAGGAGCTTTCATGATTACCTTATTTCTATCTCCTAGTTGTACGAGTTGCCGCAAAGCGCGTGCTTGGCTTAATAAACATCATCTTGAGTTCAAGGAACATAATATTGTGACAAGCCCTCTATCTAAAGAAGAGTTGCTGTCCATTTTGTCACTCACAGAAAATGGTACAGAAGATATTATTTCAACGCGTTCAAAAGTTTTTCAAAGACTAGATATTGATGTAGATAATTTATCAGTTTCTGATTTGATTGACCTTGTGTCTACCACTCCGAGTCTTTTGCGTCGTCCCATTATTTTAGATAACAAAAGGATGCAGATTGGCTTTAATGAAGATGAAATTAGAGCCTTTTTGCCTAGGGATTATCGTATACAGGAGTTGCAAGAGGCGACTTTAAGGGCAGAAATCGAGGGAACAAATGAATAATAATTATGCGTATCCTATTGATTTGTCGTGGAGCACTTCTGAGGTTGCAACAGTACTTACTTTTTTAAATCAAGTGGAAAAAGCTTATGAAAGTAAAGTACAAGCGCAAGAAGTGTTGAAAAGTTATATAAACTTTAAACAAATTGTTAAAAGTAAAGCTCAAGAAAAGCAAATCGATCGTAACTTTAAAAAAAGTAGTGGTTATTCTACCTATCGGGTAGTCCAAGCAGCTAAAGAAAAAGAAGAAGGAATGATTTCTCTTGAAAAGTAAATTTGAGTTTGCAAAACGATTGATCAAGAAAGCAGGGCAGATGATTTTACAACGTTTGTCTGATGAGTTTGTCATTGAGGAAAAAGATCGATTCGATGACTTAGTGACATCACTAGATAAAGAGGTTCAAGATTTTATCGTTGCCGAAATTCGCAAAAATTACCCCAAAGATGCTATCCTAGCAGAGGAAAATAATCTTCGCCACTCGGTGAAAGAGGGGAATGTTTGGGTGCTAGATCCGATTGATGGAACAATCAATTTTATCGTGCAGAGAGATTATTTTGCTATTTTGCTGGCTTATTATGAGGGAGGTCAGGGACAGTTTGGTTTTATCTATGATATCATCAATGATAGACTTTTTCATGGTGGAGGATTATTTGATGTGTATATGAACGACGAACGGCTTTGTGCTTATCAAGATAGACCACTTTCTAGAAGTTTGATTGGTGCAAATAGTGGCATGTATGCTCAGAATGATCATGGTATTCGTGATTTTATCCAGCAGAGTTTAGGGTTGCGTATTTATGGTGGAGCTGGTATTAGTATGGGGCATGTTCTTACTGGAAAGTTGTTAGCTTACTTTTCGTATTTGCAACCATGGGATTACGCTGCCGCTAAAATATTGGGTGATAAACTGGGCTATGTTCTTTTGACATTGGATGGTAACGAACCTGATTTTACCCATCGTCAAAAGGTCATGTTTGTTCCAAAAATAAAACTTCCCCTCATCACCAAAGCGATGAGGGATCATGAAAGTCAATGAAAATTTTGAAATTCTCTTGAAAAAATGAAAATAAGTAGTAAACTGGAGGTATCAAATGTAAGGAGCATTCTTGTGAGGCTATATGTTCAGTTGATGTATATTTTAATTTTTTCAATGTTGGGAGAGTGTCTATCGGTTGCTTTTTCATTGCCTGTGCCAGGAAGTATCATTGGTCTCGTTTTACTTTTTCTGGCTTTGCAGTTTAAAATCATTAGATTGCGCCATATCTATGATGTTGGACAGTTTTTACTGAGTAATATGACGATTTTATTTTTGCCAGCAGCTGTTGGAGTTATGGATAAGTTTGATGTGATTGCCCCTAATCTTCTTGGTATTGTTGTGATTACTTTGGGTGCTATTGTGATAAATATTGTAACGATAGGTTTTGTTGTGCAAGTTATTAAGAGACGCTACGAAGGCGATTATACAGATAGAGAGGGCTAGTCGTGAGCAGTCTTACAGTCAATCCTATGTTTGGGATTATGTTATCTATTATGAGTTATTTATTGGGGCTTTTAGTATTTAGACGATTTCCCCATCCTCTGACTACGCCATTATTGGTAGCGACGATTGTACTTATTACCTTTTTGAAAGCAACGCATATCTCATATCATGATTATTATATTGGTGGAGCTTATCTAAACATGTTGATTGTTCCATCGACAGTAGCACTGGGAATTCCTTTATATCGTTCGTTTCATTTGATGCGACATCATTTTAAAAGTATTTTGATAAGTATTACAATAGCAACGCTTATCAATACCGTATACACTGCCTTGGTAGCAAAATTTTTTGGAATGAAGTATTTTCTTGCTATTTCTTTATTTCCTAAATCAGTCACAACAGCGATGGCTATTGGTATTACGGATAAGATGAGTGGAATTATGACAGTGACCTTAGTTGTGGTTGTAATCACTGGGATTTTAACGAGTGTTTTTGGTCCAACGTTACTCAAGTTATTTAGAATTGATGATCCTGTTGCCATCGGTTTAGCTTTAGGTGGTACAGGTCATGCTATTGGAACGGGTACGGCTTTTAAATACGGTTATATCGAAGGTGCGATGGCAGGACTGGCTATCGGTATCACCGGTATTATGTACGTGATTATTAGTCCGATTATTGCACAATTAGTTTTGACTTAAAACGTCTGTTAGGTTTTTAACAGACGTTTTAGATAATATTAGGATAGAGAAAATAACGTCCACAAAAAGGAATTTTTGTAGTATAATGGAGCTATGCATTTACCAGTAGATTTTATCAAAAAATATAAAAAATTGCTTGGTGATGAAGCATCGGCTTTTTTTGCGAGTTTTGACGATGAAGCGGTAGCTGCTTTTCGAACAAATCCTTTAAAAAAAGCACAGGTCACCTTTGAGCACCCTATTCCCCAGACTCCGTGGGGCTATTATGGCAAAATTTCTGGGAAATCGGTGGCTCACACAACGGGTCTTATCTATTCTCAGGAACCCGCTGCGCAAATGGTGGCACAGGTCGCTAGTCCACAAAAGGGCATGCGGATACTAGACTTGTCAGCAGCGCCTGGGGGAAAGTCTACACATTTGCTTTCTTATCTGGACAATACAGGTATCCTGGTGAGTAACGATATCTCAACCAAGCGTAGCAAGATATTAGCGGAGAACATTGAGCGCTTTGGTGCTCGAAATACTATTGTGACCAATGAATCTTCTCATCGTTTAGCAAAAGTATTTTCAGGTTATTTTGATATGATTGTTTTTGATGGTCCTTGCTCGGGTGAGGGAATGTTTCGAAAAGATCCGGCAGCTATACAGTATTGGCATCGTGGTTATCCTAGCGAATGCGCTGCTCTCCAAAAAGAAATCTTGCAAGAAGCGCTAAAAATGCTAGCTATCGGGGGTAAGCTCATTTACTCAACTTGTACTTGGTCACCAGAAGAGAATGAAGATGTTGTTAAGTGGTTATTAGAAACTTACCCTTATTTAGAGTTAGTTGATATACCTAAGATAAATGGCATGGTTGCAGGGATTGATATATCAGAAGTGGCACGGATGTATCCTCACCATTTTAGAGGCGAAGGACAGTTTGTAGCAAGCTTACGAGATACACGCTCAAAAAAGGTTGTATCTTTTAAGACTGCTAAAAGTAACCTCACAAGACAACAACAAATATACTGGCAAGACTTTACGAAAAAGTATCTCAATCAGTCTTTGAAAGGTATACTACAGGTATTTGGCAATCAGTTGTATTTATTACCAGAGGAGTTACCTGATTTAAAAAACGTTAAGATTATCCGCAATGGTCTTCATTTGGGAGTGTTTAAGAAAGGACGCTTTGAACCTTCTTTTGCTCTTGGAGTTGCCTTATCATCAGATGAAGTTCGTCATACAATTGAAATTGATATAGAACAGTTTGTTACCTATGTATCAGGGAACGTGGTCAAACTGAATAAGTCTGTTCCAAATGGCTGGTATCAAGTCTTGTGTCAAGGAAACGGCTTGGGTTTTGCTAAAGTAACGGCTGACACACTCAAAAATTTTTATCCAAAAGGGTTACGGTTTTAAATTTAACTGTTATTGAATACAATCTTTCAAAAGATGGCTAGGCAAGTTAGTTTTCTTATGATATATTGAATGAGAAGATACTGGAAGGAGTATATCTTCGCTTATCTCTTCGGAGATAGTATATGTGATTTTAACTTAGAACAGGATTGGTGTTTATGAAAAAAAGACACAGGATTTTGACACTAACTTTAGTGGTTTTATCCGTTTTATCACTTAGTGCTTGTGCAAAGTGGATTGAGAAAGGACAATCCATAAATAGTGTTGGTTCAACTGCTTTGCAACCGCTAGTTGAAGCAGCTGCGGAAGAATTTGCTGTGCAGCATGTCGGTAAAACTATTAATGTCCAAGGTGGTGGTTCAGGAACGGGTCTTTCTCAAGTTCAGTCGGGAGCTGTTCAAATCGGAAACAGTGATGTTTTTGCCCAAGAAAAAGAGGGAATTGATGCAAAGATTCTCAAAGATTATCAAGTGGCAGTAGCAGGTCTTGCTGTTATCGTTAATAGTCAGGTGAAAGTTGATAATTTAACAACTAAGCAATTGCGTGATATTTTCACAGGAAAGGTGACCAATTGGAAAGAGTTAGGTGGACAGGATTTAGAGATTTCTATTATCAATCGTGCTACAAGTTCTGGTTCACGTGCAACGTTTGATCTGACGATTATGGATGGTCATAGTGCTATTCGTAGTCAAGAGCAAGATTCAAATGGAATGGTCAAGTCAATTGTCTCACAAACACCTGGAGCAATTTCTTATCTCGCCTTTGCCTATGTTGATGACTCTGTAAAGACGCTCAAGTTAAATGGTTATGGGCCAACCTCTTCCAATGTTGCAACCAATAAATGGATTTTATGGTCTTATGAGCACATGTATACCAAAGGTGTAGCAAAAGGAATAACTAAAGAGTTCATCGATTTTATGCTAAGTGATGAAGTTCAAAATCATATCGTTAAAAGTATGGGATATATTTCTATCAACGATATGAAAGTTACGAAGGATGCTGATGGGAATGTTACAGCTAAATGATTTTCAGATTGGAAAGAGAAAATGGAAAATAAAGAATTGGTCAAACAATTAACCACCCCCTCAAAAAACTCACGGTTAGAAAAGTTCGGAAAAATGATTACTTTTCTTTGCTTGGGGCTTATCGTCTTTATCGTTATGATGATATTAGTATTTATTGCGCAAAAGGGATTGTCAACTTTCTTTGCGGATAAAGTTAATATTTTCGAATTTCTATTTAGCGGTACGTGGAATCCAAGTATCAAATTGTTTGGCGCTGCTCCGATGATTTTAGGATCATTTATTGTGACTATCCTTTCTGCTATTGTGGCAACACCCTTTGCCATTGGTGCAGCTGTTTTTATGACAGAAATTTCTCCTAAGTATGGAGCTAAGATATTGCAGCCAGCTGTTGAACTTTTGGTTGGTATCCCATCTGTTGTTTATGGTTTTATTGGTTTACAAGTCATTGTTCCTTTTGTACGCTCGATTTTTGGAGGTACTGGTTTTGGTATCTTATCAGGAGTGTTTGTCCTCTTTGTTATGATTTTACCAACCGTTACATTTATGACAGTTGATAGTCTAAAAGCTGTTCCGCGTCATTATAAGGAAGCTAGTCTTGCTATGGGAGCTACACGTTGGCAAACCATTTGGCGTGTCATTTTGAATGCAGCACGTCCTGGTATCTTTACGGCGATTGTTTTTGGAATGGCTCGTGCCTTTGGTGAAGCATTAGCTATTCAGATGGTTGTTGGCAATTCGGCGGTTATCCCTACCTCCCTAACGACACCAGCTGCGACTTTGACTTCTATCCTTACCATGGGAATTGGAAATACCGTTATGGGAACTGTTCAAAATAACGTTCTCTGGTCGTTGGCACTTGTCCTTTTGGTAATGAGTCTTGCTTTTAATACAGTGATAAAATGGATTACTAAGGAGAAAAAGAAAAACTATGAACGCTAAAAAATGGGATAAAATAGCTACAGCGACACTTTATACAATTGCAAGTATTATCGTTCTTATTCTTGCTTCCTTACTCATTTACATTTTGGTGCGTGGATTGCCACACGTTTCCTGGCAGTTTCTAACTGGAAAATCATCTTCTTACCAAGCTGGAGGAGGGATTGGTATTCAATTGTATAATTCTTTCTTTCTTTTGGTTATTACTTTGCTTATTTCTATTCCTTTGTCGTTAGGAGCAGGGATTTACCTGTCAGAATATGCTAAAAAAGGACGAATGACTAATTTTATACGTACTTGTATTGAAATACTATCCTCGCTTCCATCTGTTGTTGTTGGTCTGTTTGGTTATTTGATTTTTGTTGTGCAATTTGAGTATGGATTTTCCATTGTGTCTGGAGCGCTAGCACTTACTGTATTTAATCTACCTCAAATGACACGCAGTGTGGAAGATAGCTTGCGCAATGTCCATCATACACAACGTGAGGCAGGATTGGCTTTAGGCATTTCGCGTTGGGAGACAGTTCTTCATGTTGTCGTTCCTGAAGCTTTACCAAGCATCGTTACAGGTATTGTGTTGGCATCGGGTCGTATCTTTGGTGAAGCAGCTGCACTTATTTACACCGCTGGTCAGTCTGCACCTGCTCTTGATTGGTCAAACTGGAATCCACTTAGTGTGACTAGCCCAATCTCAATTTTCCGTCAAGCCGAAACCTTATCTGTTCATATTTGGAAAGTTAACAGCGAAGGAACGATTCCAGATGCAACACAGGTCTCTGCAGGAAGCGCTGCGGTTCTTTTAGTTGTTATCTTGATTTTCAATTTATCAGCGCGTACTCTTGGAAAAAAATTACACAGCAAGTTAACATCTGCATAAAGTTATAAAGGTTTTAAAGGAGTTTTTATGGCAGATTATAATTGGAATGAGCGCCATATTATCACTATCCCTGAGGACAAAATCACCCTTCAAACTAAGAATCTTCATGTTTATTATGGTGATAAAGAAGCTATTAAAGGGATTGATATGCAGTTTGAAAAAAATAAAATCACAGCCCTTATCGGTCCATCTGGTTGTGGAAAATCTACTTATCTACGAAGTCTTAACCGCATGAATGATACTATTGATATCGCTAAAGTAACGGGTGAAATTCTTTATGAGGGGATTGATATTAATGCTTCAAATATCAATGTATATGAAATGCGTAAGCATATTGGTATGATTTTTCAACGCCCAAATCCATTTGCAAAGTCCATTTATAAAAACATCACATTTGCTTATGAGCGTTCTGGTGTGAGAGATAAACAGTTTTTAGATGAACTTGTCGAAACTTCCCTCAAGCAAGCTGCACTATGGGAGCAAGTGAAAGATGATTTGCATAAGTCCGCTTTCACCCTATCAGGGGGTCAGCAACAGCGTCTTTGTATTGCTCGTGCTATTGCGGTAAAACCAGACATTTTACTTATGGATGAGCCAGCATCAGCACTTGATCCGATTGCAACGATGCAGCTGGAAGAGACGATGTTTGAGTTGAAAAAAGACTATTCCATTATCATTGTAACGCACAATATGCAACAAGCAGCAAGAGCTAGTGATTATACTGCATTTTTCTATCTCGGAAATTTGATTGAGTATGATAAAACTAATAATATCTTTCAAAATGCTAAATTACAATCTACTAGCGATTATGTCTCAGGTCACTTTGGATAGGAGGATTCATGACAAAAAAACCAATTTTAGATGTACATGATTTATCAGTCTATTTCAATAAGAAAAAAGCGTTAAATAGTGTTTCTATTGATTTTTATCCAAATGAAATTACTGCCCTTATCGGTCCGTCTGGTTCTGGTAAATCGACATTGCTTCGTGCTATTAACCGCATGCATGATCTTAATCCAGAAGTCACATTAACAGGTGCTGTTGATTATAATGGACACAATGTCTATAGTCCAAAAATGGACACCGTTGCTTTACGTAAAGAAATTGGTATGGTTTTTCAACAACCAAACCCTTTTCCAATGACAATTTATGAAAATGTTGTTTATGGACTGAGGTTAAAGGGGGTTAAAGATAAAGAACGACTTGATGAAGCTGTAGAGAACTCGTTACGTGGTGCTTCTATTTGGGACGAAGTCAAAGATCGTTTGCATGATTCAGCTACTGGTTTATCTGGAGGTCAGCAACAGCGAATATGTGTCGCAAGGGTCTTAGCTACAAATCCCAAAATCATCCTTCTTGATGAGCCAACGTCAGCGCTTGATCCTATTTCAGCAGGGAAAATAGAAGAAACACTTTACGATTTGAAAGGACAATATACGATGTTAATCGTAACACGTTCGATGTCTCAAGCTTCTCGTATTTCTGACCGCACAGGTTTCTTTTTAGATGGAAAGCTTATAGAGTACGGCAACACTAAAGAAGTATTTCTCAATCCAAAACATAAAGAAACAGAAGAATATATCTCTGGAAAGTTTGGCTAATAAAAATAAAAAGGAAAGTGAAAGTATGATGTTACGTTCAAAATTTGAAGAAGAATTAGAAAAGCTATACAATCAGTTCTATGCAATGGGGACTGAGGTTGTTGGACAACTCAATAAAGCTGTCCGTTCCTTTGTCACACATGATCGTGAATTGGCTAGAGAAGTCATCGAAAAGGATGAAGTAGTCAATGAGTTCGAATCAAAATTAGAAAAAAAATCTCTTGAAATCATTGCCTTACAACAACCAGTCTCTCAAGATTTACGCACGGTTATCACTGTTTTGAAAGCATCTAGCGATGTTGAGCGTATGGGGGATCATGCAGCTTCTATTGCAAAAGCTACCATTCGCATGAAAGGTGAAGAACGTATTGCAGTTGTTGAAAAACAAATTAATGAGATGGGAAAAGCAGTTAAACAAATGCTTGAAGAAGCTTTTGAGGCTTATATAAACCTTGATAGCGACCGTGCTTATGAAATCGCAGCTTCAGATGAAAAAATCGATAATTATTTTCGTGATATTCAAAATTTAGCTATTGAAGAAATTAAAAAGCAACCGGCTACTCTTTTTGCGGGTAAAGAATATTTTCAAGTGATTATTTTCTTAGAACGTATTGGTGACTATGCACGCAATATCTGCGAATGGATTGTTTACCTTGAGACAGGCAAAATCATTGAAATGTAATTTCTTATTGTTTTACATCTATTTCATTTTTGAGATAGATGTTTTTATATGTGGGAAGGAGTTCGTGTAAATCATTAGGTCTAGTATTCTTATTTGTTTTGTGCTATAATACAGTAGAATATTGAGGAATTAGTGAGGAAAATCATGCAAGTTGAGCATTTTGTAAACACTTTTGTCCCAGAGAATTATAATCTTTTCTTGGAAATTAGTCGAAAAGACAAAGTTTTTACAGGTAATGTTGCCATTAACGGTGAAGCTCTTGATAACAAAATTTCGCTTCACCAGAAAGCGTTAGTGATTCATTCCATTTTATTAGATAATCAAGAATTACCTTTTGAAAAGGACGATGCTAATGAGGCAGTCCATATTGAATTGCCAGAGACAGGAAGTATGACACTTGTCATTGAGTTTTCGGGCACTATCACGGATAATATGACAGGAATTTACCCATCTTACTATAAATTGGATGGAGTGACTAAGGAAATTATCTCAACCCAGTTTGAAAGTCATTTTGCAAGAGAAGCTTTTCCATGTGTCGATGAGCCAGAAGCTAAGGCAACCTTTGATTTGAGTTTGAAATTTGACGAAGAAGAGGGCGACTTAGCTTTGTCCAATATGCCTGAGATTGATGTTGAGCGCAGAAAAGAAACAGGTTTGTGGACTTTTGAGACAACGCCACGTATGTCGTCTTATTTGTTAGCATTTGCTTTTGGAGCTTTGCATGGAGTAACAACGAAAACTAAAAATGGAACTTTAGTTGGCTCTTACACAACACGTGCTCATCAAGTGCAAGAATTAACTTTTTCGCTCGATATTGCTAAGCGTGTCATTGAATTTTATGAAGATTACTTTGGTGTTTTCTATCCTATTCCGCAGTCACTTCATGTAGCTATTCCAGATTTTTCAGCTGGTGCTATGGAAAACTGGGGGCTAGTGACTTATCGTGAGATTTATCTCTTGGTGGATGAAAATTCGACTGTGTCAAGTCGTCAGCAGGTCGCTCTTGTCATCGCTCATGAAGTAGCTCACCAATGGTTTGGTAACTTGGTAACCATGAAATGGTGGGATGATTTGTGGCTCAACGAGTCCTTTGCCAATATGATGGAATATGTAGCGATTGCAGCAATTGAACCTAGTTGGAATATTTTTGAAGATTTCCAAACAAGTGGTGTGCCTTTAGCTCTTAAACGTGATGCGACTGTTGGGGTGCAGTCTGTCCATGTCGAGGTCAATCATCCAGATGAAATTAACACTTTATTTGATCCTGCTATTGTCTACGCTAAAGGAAGTCGACTGATGCATATGCTCCGTCGTTGGCTGGGAGACGAAGCTTTTGCTAAAGGATTAAAAAATTACTTTGAGAAGTATCAATACAGTAATACTGTAGGTTATCAGCTTTGGGAAGTTTTGTCGCAAGCGTCTGGAAAAGATGTTGCAGCTTTTATGAATTCTTGGTTAGAGCAATCAGGATATCCTGTGGTAACGGTCAGTGTGCAAGACGATGTCTTGGTGATTTCACAAAATCAATTCTTTATCGGTGAAAAAGATGAGAAGAAACGATTGTGGCAGATTCCGTTAAATAGCAACTGGGAAGGCTTGCCTGAAGTTCTTACAGAAAAGAGTATCTCTATTCCAAACTATAGCGACCTAGTTCAACGAAATGATGGCGCTCTTCGTCTCAATACAGAAAATACTGCACATTATGTGACGGAGTACACTGGTGAATTATTGGACAATCTTTTAGAAGAATTACAAGAGCTGGATAATGTTTTTAAACTTCAAGTTATACAAGAGCGCCGTTTGTTGGCTGAAAGTGGACGTATTTCCTATGCAAGTCTTGTGCCTTTGATTGCCAATCTCAAACACGAAACCTCCTATTTGGTAACTGCTGCTATTAGGCAAGTTATAGATGGCTTGAAGCTTTTTGTGACAGAAGGTTCTAAAGAAGAGGAAGCCTTTAAAAAACTTGTTGCTTTAATTAGTAGAGAAAACTATCATCGTCTTGGATTTGAAAAGCATGATGGTGAGAGTGATGAGGATGAGATGGTACGTCAGATAACACTTGCTAATATGATTTTTTCAGGTGATAGCACAGTAACTGAAAAAACGAGTCAGATTTTTGCCAAATATGAAAATCATCTTGCTGATATCCCTGCGGCTATTCGTTCTCTGGTTCTTATCAATCAAATGAAGGTAGCTGAAACAGAGGATTTAGTTAGTCACTATCTTGACTTGTATGCCTCAGCAACAGATGGTTCTTTTCAACGTCAGTTAGCACAAGCTTTATCAAAGACGACAAATACTGCTCATTTAGAACTTCTTCTTAGCAAATGGAAGGATAAGACGGTCGTTAAGCCACAGGATTTAGCTAGCAGTTGGTATTTTGCTTTCCTATCTAGTGATTTTACGCAAGGTGTAGCTTGGCAATGGGCGCAAGAAAATTGGGATTGGATTAAAACGACACTAGGCGGTGATATGAGTTTTGATAGATTTGTGATTTATCCTGCTAACAAATTTAAAACCCAAGAACGTTTAGATGAGTTTAAAGCGTTCTTTGAACCTCAATTGAACGATAGGGCTATTAGTCGTATGATTGCTATGGGAATTAAAGAAATTTCAGCACGTATTGCTTTAATTCAGTCTGATAAAACAGCTGTTCTTGCAGCAATTAAATCAGCGATAGATTAGTTTGTCGGTGACAAAACCTACGACTTCGTCGCAGGTTTTTGCCGTAATTTAGATGTTATTAAGTTTTCTGTGATATCTTTGAGTGAGATAAACGAATACTAAAGACACTTATTGTCTCGCAGACTTGAAGAAAGGGGCAGTTATGATTAAGATTTTATTGATTGAAGATGATTTGAGCTTATCTAATTCTGTGTTTGATTTTTTGGATGACTTTGCAGATGTTATGCAAGTGTTTGATGGCGAAGAAGGGTTGTACGAAGCCGAGAGTGGTATTTATGACCTTATTTTGTTGGATTTGATGTTACCTGAAAAAAATGGTTTTCAAGTCTTAAAAGAACTTCGTGAAAAGGGAAATATGACACCTGTTTTGATTATGACTGCTAAGGAAGGACTAGATGATAAAGGACATGGTTTTGAGCTAGGAGCTGATGATTATCTGACGAAACCTTTTTATCTTGAAGAATTAAAGATGCGTATCCAAGCACTTCTTAAACGTTCTGGTAAGTTGACCAATAATAACTTGGCTTATGGGGATGTAACTGTTGATACTTCAACTAATGTGACAACTGTTGGTGACAAAACTGTTGAGTTGCTTGGAAAAGAGTTTGATTTGCTAGTCTATTTTTTACAAAATCAAAATGTCATTCTTCCTAAATCTCAGATTTTTGATCGCATTTGGGGATTTGATAGTGATACGACCATATCAGTTGTTGAAGTTTATGTCTCAAAAATTCGCAAAAAATTAAAGGGAACTCAATTTGTTGATAATTTGCAGACGTTACGTAGTGTGGGGTATATTCTAAAAAATGCTGAAGAGCAATAATATTAAAAGTATCCTATCTTCCGCAGGATTCGAGCATTTTTTCCATTTTTTTACGGTTTTTTCAGGCATTTTCATTATTATGACTACTCTGATTTTGCAAGTGATGAGGACAGGTCTTTATGCTTCGCCAGATAGTAGCTTGACTGCCATTGCTAAGAATGCAAACCAATATGTCGCACTTGCTGTGGCTAGGACGATTACAGTGACTGAAACGGATAGTAGTGATGATAACGACACAACCTATGAACCCAAGATTTCTATTACTAAAGCAACATCTAATATAGATATCATCCTTTTTGATGAAAAGGGGAATCGTCTAACGGAAAATACCAATTTTTCAAAACTGCAAAATTTAGATGTGGATGTTAGAAAACGTGGTACAATTATTTCAGCAACGGTTCCTAGTCTTTTTACCAAAGAAAATGAACATTACCACTACATTACCGTTAAGGTACATGATACCAATTATCCTAATGTTAAGTATATGACTATTGCCGTCAATGTCGAGCAGCTCGTTGCAGCAAAAGAACGTTATGAGCGTATTATTATCACCCTAATGGTAATTTTCTGGATCGTTTCCATCGGAGCAAGTATTTACTTGGCGATGTGGACCAGAAAGCCAATCATTGAAAGTTACGAAAAGCAAAAGAGTTTCGTTGAAAATGCTAGTCATGAGCTTAGAACACCGTTATCCGTTTTGCAAAATCGCTTAGAGGTATTATTACGTAAACCTAATGAGACAATTCTGGATAATTTTGAAAATCTTGCCTCTAGCTTAGAAGAAGTTCGCAATATGCGTTTATTAACAACTAATTTACTAAATTTGGCTAGACGAGATGATGGTATTAAAGCCGATTTGACACTAATTACACCAGAAGAAATTGAAACTATCTTTGAAAATTATAGCTTAATCGCCGAAGAAGGTGGCAAACAATTCAATCCTAAAAATCTCGTAGTACGTTCCTTTAAAAGTGACCGAACACTTTTAAAACAAGTGATGACTATCCTGTTTGATAACGCTATGAAATACACTGGAGATGATGGTGTGATTGATTTTACCGTGAAAACAACTGAGCGAACATTGCTATTGTCTATTGCAGATAATGGTTTTGGTATTAGTGATACAGATAAAAAGAAAATATTTGATCGATTTTATCGAGTGAGCAAAGCAAGAACGCGCCAACAAGGTGGTTTTGGCTTGGGATTATCTTTAGCACAGCAAATTGTCAAATCTTTAAAGGGTTCTATCATGGTAAAAGATAACACCCCTCAGGGAACAATTTTTGAAGTGAAAATACCAATTAATAAGTAAAAAAGAAGTATCTTTTTAGATACTTCTTTTTTACTTATTATGAAAAAGTTGATTTACAAACCTTTTCATAAATTAGTTTGCTAATTTTGCTGCAAGACGAGCTTTATCGCGACTTGCTTTGTTTTTATGAATCAAACCTTTTGATTTTGCTTTATCAATGCTAGAAGAAGCAGCACGGAAGAGTTCTTCACTTGGGTTTGCTTCAAAAGCTTTGATTGTAGAACGCATAGCTGATTTTTGAGCTGAGTTCTTTGCATTCTGCTTAACGTTAAGTTCAGCGCGTTTAATAGCTGATTTGATATTTGCCAATGTCTTTACCTCCATATTGATTTAACTATCCTATTATATCGAAATAATTTGTATTTGACAAGTCCTTATCATTTTTTGAGAAAAATTTTATCAATCTTGTGGTTATTAGCTTTATGTAAAATCACTTCGGCACGATTACGTGTTGGCTCAATATAGTTTTCTAAATTAACGAGATTGATAGTTTTCCAAATATCCCTAGCCATTGATAAAACAGCACTTTTAGACATGGTGGTGAAGCGGTGATAGTAATTTGTTTTATCTTTTTTAGCGAGTTCTAAAAGACTTTCAAAGCGTTCCAAATACCATTTTTCAATTTGACGACTATCGGCATCAATATAGATTGAAAAATCAAAATAGTCACTGATATAGAGGCGGTTATTTTGCTGATTTTGGAAAACATTTATCCCTTCAATGATGAGAAAATCAGGATCTGCTATGGTTTGCATACGATTGGGGAGGACGTCATAGATTTCATGTGAATAAATAGGGGCATACGCTTTTTTTGTATTTTTGATAGCATCCAAAAAATTTAGTAGCCTTTCCATATCATAGGACTCTGGAAACCCTTTGCGATTGAGAATGCCTTTTTTCTTCAAGGTAATATTAGGATATAAAAAGCCATCTGTTGTTACGAGTGAAACTCGTTTATTGGGGAAAGTACGCGCTAAAAGTAATTGCAAGAGTCGGCTAGTTGTTGATTTACCAACGGCAACTGAACCTGATATGCCAATGATAAAGGGAGATTTGCTCTCTTTTTTTTTGAGAAAAATACTTTTTGCAAATGCCAAATTATCTCTTGAGCGTTTATAGATCTCAATGAGGCTAATAAGTGGAAGGTAAATTTCTTGGACATCGATGGTGTCAATGCGATCATTCAGACTTTTGATTGCTTCAAGTTCTTTTTCAGTCAACAATAGATTGCTTTGTTGATGGAGTTTTTGCCACTCAGATCGTGACAGCTGTTCAAAATTGATAAATTCGTCAGTCATCATATTATCTCCTAGTGTTCTCTTATTATACCATCTCGGTGAGAAATTGAAAACCATTTCAAGTTGTGATACAATTTGATTAGAAACAAAAGTCATCTAAGATAAAGGAGTAGCAATGGCTAACATGTATTATGAAGAATACCCAGATGCCGCTCACGACGTTCATGAACTCACAGTTGAGTTATTGGGGCAATCTCTGCGTTTACTAACAGATTCAGGAGTATTTTCTAAAAAAATGGTGGATTATGGCAGTCAGGCTTTGCTTAAAACGCTTGATTTTAAAAGGGGAGAGCGTCTTTTAGATATAGGTTGTGGCTATGGTCCGTTGGGTATAACTCTTGCTAAAGCGCAAGATTTGGATATTACCATGGTTGACATCAACCAACGTGCGGTTGCTCTAGCCCAAAAAAATGCTATAGTAAATGCTGTTGAAGCAAATATTTTTCAGTCTAATCTTTATGAAAAGGTTACAGGAACTTTCCAACATATTATCAGTAATCCACCCATCAGAGCAGGAAAAAAAGTTGTTCATACCATTATCGAAGATAGTGTTACCTACCTTGATGTTGGCGGTGATTTGACGATTGTTATTCAGAAAAAACAAGGAGCTCCTAGCGCTCAATCTAAAATGAAAGAAGTATTTGGTAACTGCGAGATTATCAAAAAAGATAAAGGGTATTACATTTTAAGGAGCACAAAGGATGAGAGCAGTTGATTTGATCCAAAAGAAACGTGATGGTGGAGAGTTATCTACAGCAGAGATTGAGTGGTTCATTGCAGGGTATGTTGACGGTAGTGTGCCAGATTATCAAATGTCGGCGTTTGCGATGGCTGTTTGCTTTCGAGGAATGTCTATGCGTGAAGTAAGGGATCTTACCATGTGTATGGTTAAGTCTGGTGATGTGATTGACTTGTCATCTATTTCGGGTATAAAGATAAATAAACACTCAACAGGTGGTGTAGGAGACAAGGTAACACTCATCTTGGCACCCCTCGTTGCCAGTTTTGGTGTGCCTGTTGCTAAGATGAGTGGACGAGGTCTTGGGCACACAGGAGGAACATTAGATAAGCTCGAATCAATTAAGGGATTTCAAAGTGAACGTACAGAAGAAGACTTTATCAATCAAGTAAAAGCAAGTAATCTTTCAGTGATTGGGCAATCAGACAAATTGGTTAAGGCGGATAAGATGCTTTATGCACTTCGTGACGTTACAGCTACCGTAGATAGTATCCCTTTGATTGCAAGCTCTGTGATGAGTAAAAAAATCGCAGCAGGCGCAGATAAAATCTTACTTGATGTCACGGTTGGTAATGGGGCTTTTATGAAAACAGTTGATGAAGCTCGACGACTTGCTAGAACAATGGTGGATTTAGGAAATGAAGTGGGGCGCCAAACTGTAGCTGTTATTACCGATATGTCCCAACCTCTGGGTTGTGCTATTGGTAATCGTCTCGAGGTGTTAGAAGCACTAGAGATTATGCAGGGAAGAGGGCGATGTGATTTGACGCAGTTTATCTGTGATCTAGCCAAGATAATGCTTGATTTAGCAGGAGTAAAAAAATCTGTTGAGGAGATTTATCATCATCTTATCAATGGATCTGCACTGCATAAGTTTCAGGAGATGGTGGTAGCGCAAGGTGGTGATTTAGACGATTTATATCGTAGTTCTCGAGCTAAATATACAACGAACATTATTGTTGAGAAAGAAGGTTACATTGAAAGTTTACCAGCCTTAGAATTTGGTCTTTTTGCTATGAAACTTGGAGAGGACGCTTAGTCAAAACTGATAAAATCAATTATGAAACAGGGATTGTTTTTCATAATAAGGTTGGAGATAGTGTTAAAGTGGGTGATAATCTAGCGACAATCTACTCAGATAAAATATTAGGTGAAAAAGAGGTTACAGAGTTTAAAAAAAATGTTAAAATAGGTAAAGAGAGAACAGCAGTATGCGAAATCATCGAAATTATCTCATAATTTCGATAAAAGATGATATTACAAAAATGGAGACGTTATGACTTCTGTCAATATGTATATTGATCATACTCTGCTAAAGCCAGAGAGTACACAGGAACAAATTAAACAATTAACCGATGAAGCAAAAGCTTATCATTTTGCAAGTGTTTGTGTCCATCCAACTTGGGTGGCTTATGCTAAAGAACAGCTAAAAAACAGTAATATCAAGGTCTGTACGGTAATTGGTTTTCCTCTAGGAGCATCGACAAGTCGAACAAAAGCTTTTGAGACGCAAGATGCTATTTCTAATGGTGCCGATGAAGTGGATATGGTCATCAATATTGGAAAACTCAAATCTAGACAGTACGATGAAGTTGAGGAGGATATTCGTGCTGTTGTTGATGCAAGTGGAGGTAAGCTAGTCAAGGTCATCATTGAAGCATGTTTATTGACCAATGATGAAAAGGTTAAAGCGTGTCAACTATCTGTAATAGCTGGTGCGGATTATGTGAAAACATCAACTGGCTTTTCATTACATGGTGCTACGGTAGAAGATGTGGCTTTAATGCGTCAAACGGTAGGTTCAAATGTTGGAGTTAAGGCAGCAGGTGGTGCTCGTAGTTTAGCAGATGTAGAAGCATTCATTGCAGCTGGTGCAACGCGTATCGGAACATCTGCAGGAGTCAATATAGTATCTGGAGATAAAGTAGATGGTGGATATTAGTGATAAGGAGTTGGTAGAGTTAGCCATCAAAGCTAGTGAGAAAGCCTATGTCCCTTATTCACATTTTCCGATAGGAGTAGCGGTTAGAGCTAAAAGTGATGCTGTTTTTACAGGATGCAATATTGAAAACGTCAGTTTTGGTTTGACAAACTGTGGAGAGAGAACTGCGATTTTTAAGGCTGTTTCGGAGGGGTGCACAGTGTTATCTGCAATTGCTATTTATGGTCATTCCGCCAAACCAATTTCGCCATGTGGCGCTTGTCGCCAAGTAATGAGTGAGTTTTTTGCTCCATCTGCTAAAGTCATTTTGATTGCAGAAGATGGTATGACGACGGTCGAGACGACGGTCGAGGAGTTACTTCCATATTCGTTTACAGATTTAACATAGTCTGTAAAGATTCAAAGTCGTAAGACTTCAGTATTTTAGTTTTTAGGGAGGGTTCATTTTGATGAACAAAAAGAAGGTTATCGGTTTAGGTCTAGCGGCGGTTACTGCACTTGGCTTGGCTGCGTGTAGTAGTCATAAAGCGAAGTCAAGTAGCACAAACAGTAGCTTAAAAGTTGCTATGGTTACGGATGTTGGTGGTATTGATGATAAATCATTCAACCAGTCTGCGTGGGAAGGTCTGCAAGCATGGGGAAAAAAGCATAACCTCAAAAAGGGAAAAGGGTATGATTATTTCCAATCAACAAATGAATCAGAATACACCAACAACTTGGATACTGCTGTCTCAGGTGGTTACCAATTGATTTTTGGTATCGGATTTGCACTTCATGATGCTGTTGAAGATGCCGCTGATAACAATACCGATACAAACTTTGTCCTTATTGATGACGAAATCAAGAAGAAAGATAATGTTGCAAGTGTTCTTTTTGCAGATAATGAGGCTGCCTATCTTGCAGGTATTGTAGCTGCTAAAACAACTAAGACAAAAACGGTCGGTTTTGTAGGAGGACAAGAAAGTACAGTTATTGACCGTTTTGAAGCTGGATTCAAAGCTGGTGTTAAGTCAGTTGATGATACTATTCAAGTCAAAGTTAATTACGTTGGTTCATTTGGTGATGCAGCAAAAGGAAAAACAATTGCAGCCGCTCAATATGCAGAAGGGGCAGATGTTATCTACCATGCAGCAGGTGGTTCTGGAACAGGAGTCTTTAGTGAAGCTAAATCTATCAATGAAAGTCGGAATGAAGCTGATAAAGTGTGGGTAATTGGTGTTGATCGTAACCAAAAAGAAGATGGTAATTATAAATCTAAAGATGGACAAACATCTAACTTTGTTCTTGCTTCTACTATCAAAGAAGTTGGCAAAGCGGTTCAATTGATTTCCGATGATACACTTGATGGTAAGTTTCCTGGCGGAAAAACTACACGTTATGGTCTGAAAGTGGGCGGTGTAGATATTGCTCTTACCAACACAAGTGCAGATACGAACGCTGCTGTCAAAGAAGCAAAGCAAAAAATTATTGACGGAGATATCAAAATCCCCGAAAAATAATTAATCTTAGAAGAAAGGCGGTCTAAGAGATCGCTTTTTTCTAAGCTGAGGTATATCACAATTATATCTCAGTAAAGCATGCCTATAGGTGTGTTTTACTGAACTATAATTGTTATTTCTTGAAAGGGAGAAGATATGTCTAAGCATGTCATTGAAATGAAGGAAATTACCAAAAAATTTGGTGATTTTGTTGCAAATGACCATATCAACTTGTCCATTCAAAAGGGTGAAATCCATGCATTGTTGGGAGAAAATGGTGCTGGAAAATCGACTCTTATGAATATGTTAGCTGGCTTGTTGATACCAACTAGTGGTGAGATTGTAATCAATGGTAATCGTGTTACAATTGATTCGCCATCAAAATCCTCTCAGCTTGGTATTGGGATGGTGCACCAACACTTTATGTTAGTGGAAGCTTTTACTGTTGCTGAAAATATCATTCTTGGGACAGAAACTATAAAAAATGGAGTGCTAGATCTGAAACAGGCAACCAAAGATATTGAAGCATTATCTAAAAAATACGGTTTGGCAGTTGATGCTCATGCTAAAGTGTCCGATATTTCTGTTGGGATGCAACAACGTGTTGAAATTTTAAAGACACTTTATCGTGGTGCTGACATTCTTATCTTTGATGAGCCAACAGCTGTTTTGACACCTTCAGAAATCGCAGAGCTTATGGATATTATGCGTAATCTCGTCAAAGAGGGCAAGTCTATCATCCTTATTACGCATAAGTTAGATGAGATTAGATCTGTAGCAGACCGTGTGACAGTTATTCGTCGCGGTAAGAGTATTGAGACAGTTGAGGTAGCTGGTATCAGTTCTGCAGACTTAGCGGAGATGATGGTGGGACATTCTGTTTCCTTTGTGGCAGAAAAAGTACCAGCAAAGCCACAAGACGTTATCCTATCTATTAAAGACTTAGTGGTTAATGAAAACCGTGGTGTGCCTGCTGTTAAGCAGTTAAATCTTGATGTTCGTGGTGGTGAGATTGTTGGTATCGCAGGAATTGATGGTAATGGTCAAAGCGAGTTGGTGCAAGCTATTACAGGTTTAAGAAAGATTAAATCAGGAAGTATCGCTATCAAAGGACAAGATGTTACCCATTTGACAACTCGTAAAATTACAGAACTGAGTGTAGGGCATGTCCCTGAAGATCGTCACCGTGATGGTTTAGTTCTTGAGATGACTTTAGCTGAAAATATGGCATTGCAGACTTACTATAAAGAACCAATGAGTAAACATGGTATTCTTAATATCAGTAATATCAACGAAAAAGCTCGTAAATTGATGAAGGAATTTGATGTCCGTGGAGCTAATGAATTAGTACCAGCAAAAGGATTCTCAGGAGGAAATCAGCAAAAAGCTATTATTGCGCGGGAGCTTGATCGAGATCCAGATCTTTTAATTGTTAGCCAACCAACTCGTGGTTTAGATGTTGGGGCAATTGAGTATATTCATAAACGACTGATTGAAGAGAGAGATAAAGGTAAAGCAGTACTTGTGGTGAGCTTTGAATTGGATGAGATTCTCAATCTTTCAGACCGTATTGCTGTTATCCATGATGGAAGTATCCAAGGTATCGTCATACCTACTGAAACAAATAAGAAAGAGTTAGGTATTTTGATGGCTGGTGGTAATGTTGGAAGAGGAGGCGAGTAATGTCTAAACAGATTCAACGAATTGCGGTTCCTCTCATTTCAGTATTCTTGGGAATCGTTCTAGGTGCTATTATTATGTTTATCTTTGGCTATGATCCCATTTGGGGATATGAGGAACTTTTTACTAAGGCTTTTGGCAGTGCTAAAGATATTGGTGAAATTTTTACAAGTATGGGTTCACTTATTTTAGTGGCACTTGGTTTTGCAGTAGCTAGTCGAGCTGGTTTCTTTAATATTGGATTACCAGGACAAGCTTATGCTGGTTGGATTGCTGCTGGATGGTTTGGTTTGTCAAATCCTGATATGAGTCGTCCATTGAGCATTATATCTACAGTCCTTATTGGGTTGATTGCTGGTGGTATTATTGGAGCTATTCCAGGTATTTTACGTGCTTATCTTGGGACAAGCGAAGTTATCGTAACAATCATGATGAATTATATCGTTCTTTACTCAGGCAATGCTGTTATACGAAATCTTTTTGCTAAAAGCATAATGCGTAATGCGGACTCTAGTATAAAAGTTTCTGAAAATGTATCTTATCAGACAGCTTGGTTAGATACATTGACCAATCACTCTCGGATGAATATTGGTATCTTTATTGCCATTATTGGTATGATTATCATTTGGTTCTTGCTCAATAAAACGACTCTTGGCTTTGAAATTCGTTCGGTTGGATTAAATCCAAATGCTAGTGAGTACGCAGGTATGTCTGCTAAACGTACAATCATTTTATCAATGATTATCTCAGGTGCATTTGCAGGTTTGGGTGGAGTTGTCTACGGTCTTGGAACTTTTGAGAATGTCTTTGTGCAGGCAAGTTCTGTATCCATTGGTTTTGATGGTATGGCGGTAGCTCTTCTTGCTCAAAATAATCCTATCGGTATTCTTTTTTCAGCTTTTCTCTTCTCATTTCTTAGCGTTGGTTCATCAGGAATGACAATCGCTGGAATTCCCAAAGAATTGGTTAGCATCATAACGGCTTTGATTATTTTCTTTGTCGGTGCGCATTATATCATTGAGCGTTTCATTAAGTCCAAAAAACAAATGAAAGGTGGTAAGTAAAGTGTCAATTACAACATTATCACTTTTAGTCTCAACAACTTTAATTTATGCAACCCCCTTGATTTTGACCAGTATTGGTGGTACATTTTCAGAACGTAGTGGTGTAGTTAATGTTGGTTTAGAAGGTATCATGGTCATGGGAGCTTTTTCTGGAGTGGTTTTTAATCTAGAATTTGCAGATATATTTGGCAGCTCTACACCATGGATAGGTGTGTTAGTTGGTGGGATTGTTGGGCTCTTATTCTCAGTTATCCATGCAGTCGCTACAGTCAATTTCCGTGCTGATCATATTGTCAGTGGTACTGTACTCAACCTTTTAGCACCTGCTCTTGCTGTTTTTCTTTGCCGTGTTATCTACAATAAAGGACAAACAGACAGTATTACGCAATCATTTGGTAGATTTGATTTTCCAATACTTACTAAAATTCCAATTATTGGCGATATTTTCTTCGCAGGTACCAGCGCTATTGGTTATGTGGTGGTTGCCTTTACTTTTTTAGCGTGGTTTATCCTTTATAAAACACGTTTTGGTTTACGTTTACGGTCGGTAGGAGAGCATCCTCAAGCGGCTGATACTCTTGGAATTAATGTTTATGCCATGCGTTATATGGGGGTTCTCATTTCAGGTTTACTTGGAGGTATGGGAGGGGCTATCTATGCACAATCCATCTCAGGTAATTTTGCTGTAACCACTATCTCTGGACCAGGCTTTATCGCCCTTGCAGCTATGATTTTTGGGAAATGGAATCCAATAGGTGCTATGCTAGCTAGTCTTTTCTTTGGTTTATCGCAAAGCTTGGCCGTTATCGGTGGCAATCTAGCACTGTTAAAAGCTATTCCGGCAGTGTATTTACAAATTACACCGTATGTTCTAACGATTATCGTTTTGGCTGTCTTTCTTGGAAAAGCAGTAGCACCAAAAGCAGATGGTATTAACTATATTAAATCTAAATAAAAACTTCTCTCAAATGAGAGAAGTTTTTTAAGTCATTCGAAAAAGATATGTAAAAATATTGTAAGCGGTTTACAAATATGGTATAATGTCATTGTAAGATGTAGAAAAGAGGAATTTCATTATGAGTAAAATTGTTGTTGTTGGAACAAATCATGCTGGTACAGCAGCTATCAAAACCATGCTTAGTAACTACGGAGAAGAAAATGAGATTGTTACATTTGATCAAAACTCAAACATTTCTTTTCTAGGGTGTGGAATGGCACTTTGGATTGGTAAACAAATTGATGGACCAGAAGGTTTGTTTTATTCAGACAAAGAGCAATTAGAAAGTATGGGGGCAAAGGTGTATATGGAGTCTCCTGTATTGGATATTGATTTTGATAAAAAAGAAGTTAAAGCTCTTGTCAATGGTAAAGAGCATATTGAGTCCTATGATAAACTGATTTTAGCGACAGGTTCACAGCCTGTTATTCCATCAATTAAAGGAGTTGAAATTGAAGAAGGCTCAAATGAATTTAAAGCAACTCTTGAAAATCTTCAATTTGTAAAACTTTACCAAAATTCAGCAGAAGTTATTGAAAAATTGGCTAAACCAGGTATCAATCGTGTGGCTGTTGTAGGTGCAGGTTACATTGGTGTCGAATTAGCGGAAGCTTTCCAACGTATCGGTAAAGAAGTAACACTTGTTGATATCGCAGAAACTTGTATGGTTGGTTACTATGATCGTGACCTAACAGATTTGATGAGTAAAAACCTAGAAGAACACGGAATTCGTTTAGCTTACGGTCAAGCTGTCCAATCAGTGGAGGGGGATGGCAAGGTTGAACGTCTTGTGACAGATAAAGAAATCTTTGATGTCGATATGGTTATTATGGCAGTTGGTTTCCGTCCAAATACAGCACTTGGTAAAGGACGTCTTGACACTTTCCGAAATGGAGCATGGGTGGTTGATAAGAAACAAGAAACTAGTCTAAAAGATGTTTATGCTATCGGTGACTGTGCTACTGTCTATGATAACTCTTTAGATGATGTGAACTATATTGCCCTTGCTTCAAATGCTGTGCGTACAGGCATCGTAGCAGCTCACAATGCTTGTGGTCATGAACTTGAAGGTATTGGTGTTCAAGGATCAAATGGTATCTCTATTTATGGTTTTCACATGGTGTCAACAGGTTTGACGCTTGAAAAAGCGAAACAAGCAGGCTACAATGCTGTTGAGACAACCTATACAGACTTGCAAAAACCAGGTTTTATCAAACATGATAACTATGAAGTGACGATTAAGATTGTCTATGATAAGGATAGTCGTGTCATTTTAGGTTGTCAGATGGCTTCTTACGATGATATTGCATTAGCTATTCACCTCTTTTCTCTCGCTATTCAAGAAAAGGTCACTATCGAAAAATTAGCATTGACAGATCTCTTCTTTTTACCACATTTCAATCAACCTTATAACTATATCACAATGGCTGCTTTATCAGCTGAATAAATCAAAAAGTGAGTTGACGGATAATCAACTCACTTTTTGATGGTAATCTAGAAAAACAAACAAACAAAGAAACAACCTCAGGTTTTTTCTTTACTGAATTAGACCTTAGTTTTTAGAAGCTGCTTGGAATTCTGGGTTTTCCCATGCTTCGTCGATGATAGCTTTCAGTTCTTTAGCGGAAGATTGCATTTGTTGTAACTCTTTGTCGTTAAGTGGAATGTTAACCGGACGCACGATACCGTGAGCACCAACGATAGCTGGTTGACCAATGTAGCAATCAGTGACACCTTCGTATTGACCATCTTGGAATACAGAAACTGGAAGAACGGCCTTTTCATCATCAAGGATAGCTTTAGTGATACGAGCAAGTGCTACAGCGATACCGTAGAAAGTAGCACCTTTTTTATTGATGATAGAGTAAGCGGCATCACGGACACCTACAAAGAGATCGACAAGTTCTTCGCCATTGAAATTTTGAACATCTTGAAGGTAACTTTCAAGATTTACACCAGCAACATTAGCGTGTGACCAAACAGCAAATTCAGAGTCACCGTGTTCACCCATGATGTAAGCATGGACAGAACGAGCGTCTACCCCAAGTTTTTCAGCAAGTGCTTGACGGAAACGAGCTGAATCAAGAGAAGTACCTGAACCAATAACACGTTCTTTAGGGAAACCAGAGAATTTCCAAGTTGAGTAAGTCAAAACGTCAACTGGGTTTGCAGCGACAAGGAAGATACCGTTAAATCCAGATTTGACAATTTCAGTAACGATTGATTTGTTGATTGCAAGGTTTTTACCAACAAGATCAAGACGCGTTTCACCTGGCTTTTGAGGAGCTCCAGCAGTGATAACAACGAGGTCAGCGTCTGCACAGTCTGCGTAAGTTGCAGCATAAATTTTCTTTGGTGAAGTGAAAGCAAGAGCGTGTGAGAGGTCTTCAGCATCACCGACAGCTTTATCAAATAACGCTGGGATTTCAACGATACCCAATTCTTGTGCGATTCCTTGGTTAACAAGTGCAAATGCGTAAGATGAACCTACGGCACCGTCACCGACAAGGATAACTTTTTTGTGTTGTTTAGTTGCAGTCATTATCTAAACATCTCCTTAAATTTATTCTGGGGAAAATCCCATACCCATTTATTTTAGCACTTTCAAAGCACTATGTCACTAGGAAAGGTGAAAAAATTGGAAAATGATAAAAATATCACAAGTAACTTTCAGAAAAGTGTTGCTTGTGTTCTGCCATAATTCTTTTAATGTTCGGAGTATATCAATAAAAATAAAGGAAATTAAGAGAAAATATGGTATACTAATGGTAGTAACATAAAGGATAGCTACTCATGGAAGATAAAAATTTAGTAAATGTCAATTTAACAAGTGAGATGAAGACGAGTTTCATTGACTATGCGATGAGTGTTATTGTCGCAAGGGCATTGCCAGATGTGAGAGATGGTCTAAAGCCTGTTCATCGTCGTATTCTCTATGGGATGAATGAATTAGGGGTAACGCCTGATAAACCACATAAAAAGTCAGCTCGTATCACAGGGGATGTCATGGGGAAATATCATCCACATGGAGATTCCTCGATTTATGAGGCAATGGTGCGTATGGCACAATGGTGGTCTTATCGTCACATGCTAGTTGATGGGCATGGCAACTTTGGTTCAATGGATGGTGATAGTCCCGCTGCTCAGCGTTATACCGAAGCTCGTATGAGCAAGATTGCGCTTGAGATGTTGCGTGATATCAATAAAAATACAGTTGATTTTCAAGATAACTATGACGGAAGTGAACGTGAGCCTTTGGTTTTACCAGCACGTTTTCCAAATCTTTTAGTCAACGGTGCGACTGGTATCGCTGTTGGGATGGCTACAAACATTCCACCACACAATTTGGCAGAGTCTATTGAAGCAGTCAAGCTGGTCATGGATAATCCAGATGCGACAACTCGTGATTTGATGGAAGTACTTCCTGGTCCTGATTTTCCTACAGGGGCTTTGGTTATGGGACGTTCTGGAATTTACAAAGCCTATGATACAGGAAAAGGTTCTATTGTTTTACGATCACGAACTGAGATTGAGATAACATCAACAGGTAGAGAGCGTATCGTTGTCACAGAGTTTCCTTATGGAGTTAATAAGATAAAAGTTCATCAGCATATTGTACGCTTGGTACAGGAAAAACGCATTGAAGGTATCACTGCAGTTCGAGATGAGTCTAATCGTGAGGGAGTTCGTTTGGTTATTGAAATTAGACGCGATGCTTCCGCCAGTGTCATCCTAAACAATTTGTTTAAACTGACACAGCTTCAAACAAATTTCAGTTTTAACATGTTGGCGATTGAAAAGGGTGTTCCTAAAATTTTGACACTTCGCCAAATTATTGATAACTATATCGAACACCAAAAAGAAGTTATTGTTCGTCGCACGGCGTTTGACAAAGCACGTGCTGAAGCTCGTGCCCATATCTTAGAGGGATTGCTGATTGCACTTGATCATCTTGATGAAGTCATTAGCATTATTCGCAACAGCAAGACGGACAATATCGCACAGGCTGAGTTGAGAACTCGTTTTGATTTGTCTGAACGTCAAAGCCAAGCGATTTTGGATATGCGTTTGCGTCGTTTAACAGGTTTGGAACGCAATAAGATTCAATCTGAATATAATGATTTGCTTGCGTTGATTGTAGATTTAGCCGATATTTTAGCAAAACCAGAGCGTGTGATTGCTATTATCAAAGACGAGATGGACGAGATTAAACGTAAGTATGCTGATGAACGCAGAACGGAACTCATGATTGGTGAGGTATTAACGCTTGAAGATGTGGATTTGATTGAAGAAGAAGATGTGTTGATTACGTTTTCTAATAAGGGATATATTAAACGTTTAGCACAAGATGAGTTTCGTGCGCAAAAACGTGGTGGTCGTGGTGTTCAAGGAACTGGTGTCAATGAAGACGACTTTGTCAAGGATTTAGTCTCAACTAATACTCATGACTCTCTGCTCTTTTTCACTAACTTTGGACGTGTTTACCACCTGAAAGCGTATGAAATACCTGAGTATGGTCGCAGTGCAAAAGGCATTCCAATTGTCAATCTATTGCATTTAGACGAAGGAGAAACTGTCCAGACTATGATTAATTTGGACAGTAGTGCAGACGAGTCGTATTTCTTCTTTACGACAAGACAGGGGCTTGTAAAACGTTCACCAGTCGCAGAGTTTCAACGTATCCGTCAAAATGGACTCAAAGCTCTGACACTCAAAGAAGGAGATGAGCTGATGAGTGTTGTCACAACAAGTGGTAGTGATGAGATTATTATTGGGACTCGTATGGCTTATGCTGTTCGTTTCAAAGAAGAGAATGTACGAGTAATGGGACGTATAGCAGCAGGTGTTAGAGGGATTAAGCTAAGAGAAAACGATCAAGTGATTGACGTTTCAACAATCCGAGATAATCAAGATGTCTTGATTGTGACTGAAAAAGGTTATGGAAAAAGGACACCAGCCGATGCTTACTCTACTAAAAATCGTGGCGGTCAAGGAGTCAAGACAGCTAATATTACTGAACGAAATGGCTTTTTGGCAGGTCTTGTTACCGTTTCTGGTGATGAAGACTTACTGGTGATTACAGATACAGGAGTGGTTATTCGTATGAGTGTCGCTACTATCTCTGAAACAGGTCGTAGTGCCCAAGGAGTCAAGTTGATGCGATTAGCAGACGATGCTAAGATTGTTACTTTTGCCCTAGTAGCAAGTGAGGAAGAAACAGAAGTTAGCGAGGAGTAAGAAAAAAACAAGTATGACAAAGCATAAAACGAAAAAAGTGAAAAAAATCATCAATGGGCTGAAGATTACTCTCTTTATTCTCCTTCTTCTTGTCGGACTAGCGTTGATTTTCAATAAACCAATCCGAAATTTTCTGATTGGAATGAATACAAACAAGTATCAGATTACTAAAATCAGTAAGAAAACAATTGAAAAAAATAAGAGAGCGAAGACAACCTATGATTTTGCTTCTGTACAGTCTATCAGTGCAGAGTCTATCTTAAAAGCACAAATGGATGCGCAGCAGTTGCCTGTTATAGGTGGTATTGCCATTCCTGATGTGGGAATCAATTTGCCGATTTTTAAAGGTGTCGGAAATACCGAACTTTCTTATGGTGCAGGTACAATGAAAGAGAATCAAGTGATGGGTGGGGAGAATAATTATGCTCTTGCGAGTCACCATGTTTTTGGGATAACAGGTTCAACAGATATGCTTTTTTCTCCTCTTGATAAAGCTAAAAAAGGCATGAAGATTTACCTCACAGATAAGGAAAAAGTTTATACCTATGTGATTACGGATATAACGACGGTAACCCCTGATCATATCGAAGTCATTGATGACGAAGCAGGAAAAAGTCAAGTTACTTTAGTCACCTGCACTGATGCAGAAGCTACTGAGCGTACCATTGTACATGGTGAGTTGAGTACAGCAGTTGATTATAATGAAGCCAGTCAAGAAATTCTAGATGCTTTTAGCAAATCTTACAACCAAATGACGCTGTAAATCATTTCTGATTTTCTACAAGAGAAAGGAGTTTAAAATGCAATGGAAGGCTGTTCATCATGTAGCTTTAATCGTTTCAGATTATACGACATCGCGTGATTTTTATGTAGATAAGCTAGGATTTGAGATTATTCGTGAACATCATAGATTAGATCGACAGGACTACAAATTAGATTTGAGATGTGGTTCGATTGAGCTAGAGATTTTTGGACAGAAAAGTACGGATATTACCTATAAGAAACCTCCACAACGTCTCAGCTATCCTGAAGCGTGTGGATTGAGGCATCTTGCTTTTAAAGTAGATGACATCGAAATACGTAAAAAAGAATTGGAGAATCTAGGGATTTTTGTAGAACCTATTCGCAAAGATACTTTTACAGATGAGAAGATGACTTTTTTCTTTGATCCAGATGGTTTGCCCTTAGAATTGCACGAATAAGAGTTTATGGCTGGATGGTATATCTTTCTTTAAGCAAAAAATGTTATAATGAATCGTAAGATTTTGAAAAAAGTTAGGAAAAAAGACAAACGAGGGTAATTATGCATTTGAAAAAAATTATTGTAGGTGTTGTCTTGGTCTTTGTGGCATTCTTTAGCGTATCAAGAGTAGATGCAGCGACTAGTAGTGTTCAAAAAGTCATTGATGAGTCTTACGTACAACCTGATTACGTGCTGGGCTATTCGCTTTCAGATAGTCAACGCACAGAAACGCTATCTCTTTTGGGATATGATTCATCAAAAGATACGAACGTTAAGACACTAACGACAAGTGCTTACGCTTTTATTATGGATGTGGCAGATGATAGCAGCTTGCAACTTTATTCATCTGTAAAAATCAAGAAATTAGGTGCTTCTAAAGGGTTGAGTGTCTCTATTGTGACACCAGAAAATATCACTAAAGTTACTCAAGATATGTATCGTAATGCAGCTATTACGTTAGGTATTGAACATGCTGAAATTACGGTTGCTTCTCCTATTCAAGTAACAGGTGAAAGTGCTCTTGCAGGAATTTATTACTCTTTAGAAAAAAATGGAGCTACTGTCTCTGCAGAAAGTAAAGCCCTTGCCCAAGAAGAGCTCAATGCTTTGTCTGATATTAATGCAGAAAATCAAAACAAAGCAGGCTATGATGCGGATAAATTGAATGTTGCTATGACTGACATCAAATCTGCTATCGCTGATGGTGGTTCTAGTTTATCCGAGTCTGATATACGGAAGATTGTCGAGGACACCTTATCTAATTATGGCCTAAAGGATACTATGACCAACAACCAAATTACTATTATCGTCAACTTTGCTGTTAATTTATCAAAAAGTTCTGTTATCAAAAACAGTAATTTTAAATCAACTTTGACAACTCTAAAAAATAGTATTGTCTCAAAAGCCAAATCAACTTTTAGCGGTATCAATCTGAACTTTGATGCTAACAGCGCTATTGAGTCAAGTAAAGGCTTCTTTGCTAATTTGTGGCAACAAATCGTCACTTTCTTTACGAATTTATTTTCATAAAGAATGAGGAGTAACTAGGAAATTCTTAGTTGCTTTTTTATTTTTCAAAAAAATTTCAGAAAGCATTGACAATTTTTCTATAAATTGATACAATCCCAGTATATTCAGAATTATCAGACGATGATTTAGTAAAGGAGTTTATTATGGATACTATAGATAGTCAAACAGTATGGAAGGCACGTCTTAGAGCAATGGGACCTGGAATTTTGATGGCATCCGCTGCTGTCGGTGGTTCACATATCGTCTCATCAACACAAGCTGGAGCTATTTATGGATGGCAACTAGCCATTATCATCTTACTAATCAATTTGTTTAAATATCCATTCTTTCGGTTTGGAACACAGTATACGATGACAACAGGAAAAAGCTTGATAGAAGGCTATAGCGAAAAAGGAAAAGGTTATCTTATTCTCTTTTTTGTAATGAATATCTTTTCTGCTTTGGTCAACACAGCAGCTGTCGGCATATTAGCAGCAGCTATTTTGTATAATGTTTTTCCAAATGGATTTGGACTATCTATTTCGCAGTTAACAACTATAATTATTGTAGTGACTTGGGCAATGCTTCTAATTGGTGGTTATCGCTTTATAGATGGATTATCTAAGTGGGTGATGATTGCTCTGACCTTAGCTACCAGCTTGGCAGTCATTATCGCTCTGTTCCAGCATAGAGAATATGTTCCAAACTTTAGTGCACCCAGCCCTTGGCAATTGTCCGCTTTACCTTTTATTGTTTCTTTGATGGGATGGATGCCGGCTCCTATTGAAATTTCAGCGATTAACTCGATGTGGAGTGTCGAAAAACAAAAGAGTATTAAGGTTTCTTATAAAGATGGGTTATTTGATTTTAATGTTGGTTATATTGGTACAGCTATTCTAGCTTTTATCTTTTTAGCCCTCGGTGCTCTCATCCAATTTGGAACTGGCGAAAAAGTGCAGGGAGCTAGTGCAGCTTATATCCACCAGTTTATCGGTATGTATGCTAAAGCTCTTGGTAATTGGTCTCGTCTCTTGATTGCTTTCATTGCTTTTTTATGCATATTTGGTACAGTTATCACCGTTATTGATGGGTATTCACGCGCTAATAACGAAACTTTGCGTTTACTGTTAGGAGAAAAAGAAGCGAAGCAAAAAAATCTAAACATTTGGATGACGGCGACCTCAGCTATTGCTATTATAATTATCTTTTTCTTCTCAGGAAATGTTGCTACCATGTTACGCTTTGCTATGATTGCTTCTTTCTTGACAACCCCATTTTTTGCATATCTTAATTATATTTTAGTCAATAATAAAGAACATCGTATTGCTAAATGGTTAAACATCTTATCAATTGTAGGATTGATTTATCTTTTTGGATTTGCCTTATTCTTCTTATACGCTATGCTAACAGGAGCTGTTTAAAGAAAAAGTCAGTTTTTTGAACTGGCTTTTTTATCGTAGAATAGTATCAGTATATCTGAGTATAGTGCAAGATATGAAATTTTGAAAACGCTATAATAAAGACAACTTAATGAAAGAGGTAAATAGATATGACAATACGATTTCCTGAAAATTTTTTATGGGGTGGAGCTATTGCAGCTAATCAAGCAGAAGGTGCATGGAACGAGGATGGTCGTGGCATGGCAAAGACTGATGTGACGACAGGTGGTAGTGTCGATAGTCCACGCTATGTGACTTACATTGATAAAAACGGTCAGCCTGGGAAAGTGCCAGCTATAGGACATAATGGCATCATTCCAGAAGGGGCAAGCTATGCAGTTTTAGAGGATGAGTACTATCCCAATCACCTAGGTGTTGATTTTTACCATCGTTATAAGGAGGATATTGCTTTACTTGCAGAGATGGGATTTAAAGTTTTTCGTCTTTCAATCTCTTGGTCACGTATCTTTCCAAGAGGAGACGAAAAAGAACCTAATCAAAAAGGGCTAGATTTTTACCGTCGTGTTTTTGAGGAATGCCATAGACATGGCATTGAACCTTTGGTATCTATATGGCATTTTGATACTCCGCTTTATCTAGAAGAACACTATGGTGGGTGGAACAATCGCAAGTTGATTGATTTATATGTACATTATGCTGAGACAATCTTTAAAGAATATCAAGATTTAGTGACTTATTGGTTGACTTTTAACGAAATCAATAATACCGTTATGTTTTTGGATATGTTTGGTGAAAAAGCTGATGACAAAGCTTTTCAGGAAGGTTTCCAACAGTTACACTATCAGTTTGTAGCCAGCGCTAGAGCAGTTAAGCTAGGACATCTTATTAATCCTAATTTTCAAATCGGTAATATGATTTGTGGCATTACTTTTTATCCAGCAACCTGTGATCCAAAAGATGTGCTTGCCAATCGTCATAAATGGGAACAAGGCATCTATTATTGTGGAGATGTTCAAGTGAAAGGAAAGTATCCAACTTTTGCTAAACGTCTATGGAAAGAACATGGTGTGGTACTTGACATGACAGTGCAAGATGAGAAAGACTTGGCAGAAGGTACAGTTGATATATATACTTTTTCTTACTACATGTCAAATAATGTTACTACGCATACAGGAGTAGAACAAGTATCTGGTAATTTTTCAATGGGTGCTAGAAATCCTTATTTGACTTATTCAGATTGGGGTTGGGGACTTGATCCATTAGGATTACAATACTATCTCGAAAAAATGTATGATCGCTACGAACTCCCTGTGATGGTTGTCGAAAATGGTTTAGGTGCTTTTGATACAGTTGAAGAAGATGGCAATATTCATGACCAATATCGTATTGATTACTATCGTCCGCACATTGAAGCGATGGCGGCAGCGATTGAAAATGGTGTGGATTTACGTGGTTATACAACTTGGGGTTGTATAGATCTCGTTTCGGCTGGTACTGGTGAAATTCGGAAACGCTATGGTTTCATCTATGTAGATATTGATGATAAAGGAAGAGGGAGTTTTAATCGTACGCCAAAAGATTCCTTTTACTGGTATCAAAAAGTCATTGCATCAAATGGGACGGACTTAGACTAAAATAGTATGTCAATACTAAATATAATTCTAAAGCTCTGATATGCAGGTAGTTTGATTATGGAAATCAATTCTTTATCTGATAAAGAATGAGATACTATGCTCAAATTATGATATGCTACTACAAATCTATCTAAATAAATGATGAGGAAAGCACCTCCTAAATGGAGGTGCTTTGTAATACTTTCAATATTTGATGAGCACTCGTATCAAAATGAAAAATCTGTTAATAGATTCTATTCTATTTATCATTAAAAAGGGTATTTTCACTTTAAATCGTGTATAATAAAATAAAGGATTTGTGTGCCTATTAGAGTGACATTAAACAAGTATATTGTCATTCTATGAGAGAATGTTAGATTAAAACTATAAATTGAGGTATGGAAAATGATGCATTTTGGAAAAAAACAAGTTTACTACTTGTTGATTTTGTTTGTACTTTTTATTGCTATTTTAAATTATTGGACAACGGCAGCCTCCATTATAAATACTATTTTTACTGCTTCGCAACCTTTCTTGATTGGAGCAGCAGTTGCTTATGTGGTCAATATCGTTATGTCCTTGTATGAGCTAGGCTATGATTGGCTTTTTAAAAACGTTAAATGGATGTATGGTTTCAAGCGTCCATTGTCGATGATTTTAGCCTATACTACCTTTGTGGTTATCATTATCTGGCTTTTTTCCATTATCTTGCCAGATCTGATTACGAGTATTAGCTCACTCATGACCATTGATACTTCTGTCATCACAGATTTCATCAAAAAAATCAATCAAAATCCACATATCTCAAGATTGATTAACTACATCGGATCGGACAAAGAGATTGTATCTCAAATCACAAATTTTGGACAACAGGTTTTAAAACAAGTGCTGGCAACTTTAGTTTCTCTTGTTACTTCTGTGACTTCCATTGCACAAACTTTTATCAATGTCTTTATGAGCGTGATTTTTTCTTTCTATGTTTTAGGAAATAAGGAAAAATTAGGGCGCCAGTTTAATCTTTTGATTGATACCTTTACGGGTAAACATGCTCCAAAATTGCATTATGTGATAGGTATACTTCACAAGCGATTTCATGGCTTTATCGTAGGTCAGACATTAGAAGCAATGATTTTAGGAACGTTGACAGCTACTGGTATGATGATACTTCGTTTTCCTTATGCCAGTACAATTGGGGTTTTAGTAGCTTTTACAGCACTTGTTCCTGTGATTGGAGCTTATATAGGTGTGACAATTGGTTTTTTTCTAATCGTCACTCAGTCTGTTCCCCAAGCATTTGCTTTTGTTATCTTTATGGTTATTTTACAGCAGTTTGAGGGAAATCTCATTTATCCTCGTGTAGTTGGTGGCTCCATTGGATTACCTGGTATGTGGGTATTAGTGGCGATTACCATTGGTGGTAGCTTATATGGCTTCTTAGGAATGCTTATGGCTGTACCAATTGCAGCAAGCATCTATCAAATTATTAAAGACCAAGTGGCAAAACGTCAATCAATGAATTTAGATAATCTGGATGAAAAAATATCATCTGAGATAATTGATGACTAAAAATTACCTCCACTTAGTCGTCCTTTTACGGATAAAATAGGTGGAGGTAGTTATGTATTCCATTCAAAATCAACCTGAAACATTAAGACCAAGAGAGCGATTACAAGCATTCGGTGCTGAAAAATTAAGTAATCAAGAATTGTTAGCTATTCTACTCCGCACAGGAACTAAGGAAATGCCAGTTCTTGATATCTCAACTCAAATCATTAGCCAAATGACCTCTCTTGCTGATTTTAAATAGCTATCTTTACAAGAGTTGCAGCAGATTAAAGGGATTGGAAAAGTCAAATCTATTGAGCTAAAGGCGATGATTGAATTAGCAAGGAGGATTCAAGATTCTGAGTACAAACGTGCTGATCAAATTTTGAGTAGTCAGCAATTAGCACGTCGTATGATGTTAGAATTAGCGGATGCTAAACAAGAACACTTGCTCGCTCTTTATCTGGATACTCAAAATCGTATTATCGAGCAAAAAACGATTTTTATTGGGACAGTGAGACGATCGGTAGCTGAACCGCGTGAAATTTTATACTACGCTTGTAAAAATATGGCAACGAGTCTTATTATTGTTCATAATCATCCATCAGGTAGCGCAAATCCCAGTCGAAATGATAAAAAGTTTACTGAAAAAATCCAAACAGCTTGTCAAATGCTTGGCATAGTCTGCTTGGATCACATTATTGTAGGACAAAAGGAATATTACAGTTTTCGAGAAGAAGGAGAGGTGATTTGCGATTAGAGTTCATTGACAAAATAGTCAAAAAGTGCCATATCTTTGACACTATCGTCAATAAGCAATTCAGGGTGCCATTGAACCCCTAAAAAAGTGATAGTCTTATCTATTGAAACCGCTGCTTCAATAATACCTGTATCAGGATCAAAAGCAATTGGTTTTAAAGATTTTGCCATTATTTTAATGCTTTGGCGGTGGAAAGAGTTAATCTGCGCATATGAACCATAGATTTTTGAGAGAACACATTCGTTTTTGATGATGACAGGATGTGTTCTGACATTTCCCTCTTCACGTTGCCAATGTCCTTTAATATTTTGGTTGAGTGTGCCACCAAGTGCTACATTCATCAGTTGTAGTCCACGACAAACACCAAATATAGGCTTTTTCTGATGTATAGCCTCTTTTATAACAGCTAATTCAAAGACATCGCGTTCCAAAAAGAAGTCATTGTCATCAGTGTGTCGATCCTCTTGATAAAATTGCGGATCGACATTTTGCCCACCAATCAGTAGCACTTTGTCCACCATAGAGATATAGGTTTTAGCATCTTCTTCACTGCTGATAGGTAAAATAAGTGGTAGTCCTCCGGATCGTTGAATTCCCTTGACAAAGCCTGTTGGAGCATATGACCAAGGAATGTTGATATCATTTTTAATGCGTTGATTTCCCATAATCCCAATAATTGGTTTCATCATGTTCTCTCCTTTTGATCTAAGTATTTATACGAACTGGTTTGGTCGTTTGATTGGCTCATAAAGTATAATAAGGTTTGTAACTCGCTAGTTAAATCTACATACTGGACAATGACGTCTTTTGGCACATTAAGATGAACTGGTGAAAAGCTCAAAATACCTTTAATGCCAGCATTAACGAGAAGATTAGCGACTTCTTGAGCTTGTAAGCTGGGAACTGTCAAAATAGCTGTTTCGATATATTGGTCTTTGAGATGTTCTTTTATGCTTGAAATACCATATATAGGGATGCCATCTTCAGTTGCAGTACCTACCAAGCTATTGTCATCACGGTCAAAAGCAAGAGTAATTTGCATTTTATTGCGGTCATGAAAGCGGTAGTGAAGTAATGCACGTCCAATATTACCACAACCAACTAGCATGACATTAGTTGTTGAGTGATCATTTAGAATATCGGCAAAGAAATTCATGAGTTTTTTCACATCATAACCGAATCCACGACGTCCCAACTCACCAAAATATGAAAAGTCACGACGCACTGTTGCTGAGTCAATACCGATAGCATCTGCAATCTGCTTTGAGCTGGCTTTTTCAAAATGGTTAGTATTGAAACGTTTAAAAATCCTGTAATAAAGTGGTAAACGTTTTGCTGTTGCTTTAGGGATAGACTTATCAATAGTCATGAAACCAACACCTCCCAAATCTAAGAGAATTTACTGTAAGAAATAATCGATTAATATTAGCACCTTTTATTGTACCAAAAAGCTTGTGAAAATAGCAACAAACAAATATTTTATCTAAAAAAATCTTATGTTTTCATAAGATTTTCAAGGCTATTAAGCTTCTCTTTTAATAAAGATACCACGTTCTATTAAGCTATCCATCAAAAAGTAGAATTTATTTTGTAAGATTTTAAAATCTTGACTTTTAAAAATATTAATTAAATGAAGTCCTGACTTGTCTGTAATGACAAGCTTAAAACTAGATAAGTTCTTGTTAATCGTGATTTTAAGAGGAAAGCCGTCACCAGAGTTAGGAACCTCCTCAAGTAAACGTGTTAATTCAAAATGACCGATTTTATTCTGCACAAACGTTGTATCACGAAGTGTATATTTTTTGATGTTTGGGCTGATTGTATAGACAAAAGGACAATCAGTGGGGTGAATTTCAGTTTCAAAAGCCATTGTTATCTCCCTATGATTTCTTTTAATGCTTGGGCAAGAAGTGTAACTTCCTCTGGGGTATTGAGGTCAGAAAAGCTGATGCGAATAGATTCTGATAATCTTTTAGAGTTAGCACCATAATAGCTTGTTAGGACGTGACTCGGCTCAATCGTTCCAGCAGTACAAGCAGACCCGATTGAGATAGCAAATCCTTTTAAATCAAGTAGTGTCATCAGCACATGATTAGATTGCTTGGGAAAACCGATATTTAAGACATATGGCATCGTCTTTTGGCTACCATTGATGTAATATGCTACATCTCCTAGCTCTGTTAGAAAAGTCTTTTTGAGATGTTCTACCTTGAGGTAGTTTTCCTCAAGGTGAAGAAGAGCATCACTTGTTGCCTGTGCCATACCAGCAATTCCCACCATATTTTCAGTGCTAGCACGACGCTTTTCCTCTTGCTCACCACCATGAAAAAGATTATCCATGTGATGAGATTTAGCAAACAATATGCCAACTCCTTTAGGACCATGATATTTATGGGCAGAAGCAGATAGAAAATCAATCTTAAGTTCACGGGGTCTCAAGGCAACTTTACCAAAAGCTTGCACAGCATCTACATGGAAAACGGCTTGATGATCTTTGAGTATTTCACCAATCTCTGCAATAGGGAGTAAATCCCCTGTCTCGTTATTTGCATACATGATACTGACTAAAATGGTATCATCACGCAAAGCTTCTTTGACCATCTTTGCTGTAATTTGACCTTCTTTAGGCTTGAGATAAGTCACTTCGAAACCAAAGCGCTTTTCCAAGTAGGCCATAGTATGAAGAACGGAATGGTGTTCAATTTCTGTCGTAATGAGATGCTTTCCTTTTACTTGGTTTGCAAGAGCATAACCTTTAATCGCATAATTGTTACTTTCTGTAGCACCGGAGGTAAAGATAATGTCATGAGCTGGAACACCTAGTGCCTCAGCCATTACTTGACGGTAAGCACGCAAATGTTGATTTGCTTGTCGACCAAAACTGTGGGTACTGGAGGGATTACCAAAGGATGTTGTCATCATTTTGGTCATAGTCTCAATGACGGAAGGTGTCATAGCGGTTGTAGCGGCATTGTCTAAGTAAATGTGTGAGTGTGTGATAGCGGTCAAATCCTTTCTTAAAGACTCCTTTAGTCTTTTTTATATGCAAACAGAGGGCTGAGTGGGCGACGTTCATGGATACGGACAATCGCTTTAGCAATCAACTCGGCAGCAGAGAGGTAGGTTACATTTTCTGGAACACGCTCTTTTGTGAGGACAGAGTCTGTTACTACAATGTCTTTGATTGGAGAAGCTTCTAAAATATCAGCCGCACCGCCAGCGAAAAGACCATGACTAGCAACGGCATAAATATCAGTAGCGCCACCACGTTCCAAAATTTTTGCCGATTCAGCAAACGTTTTTCCTGTATTTAAAATATCATCAATGATAATAGCTTTTTTACCTTTAACATCACCGATGATATATCCTTCTTCGCGATCAGCATCGTCTTGAGCGTAGTCAATGATAGCAATCGGAGCACCTAAGACCTCTGCGAGACTGCGAGCACGCTTTATTCCAGAGTTTTTAGGGCTGACAATAACGACTTCTTCACCAGTAAAGCCAAGCTGAGAGTAGTGTTCAGCAAAAAGTGGAACAGTAAAGAGATTATCCACTGGAATGTCAAAGAAACCTTGCACTTGGACAGCATGAAGGTCAAGTGTCAATAAGCGGTCAACGCCAGCCTTTACCAGCATATTGGCAACTAATTTCGCAGTGATTGGTTCACGAGAAGCAGCAATACGATCCTGTCTAGCGTATCCAAAGTAAGGAATGACAACATTGACAGAGTTAGCGCTAGCACGCTTACAAGCATCAATCATAATCAATAACTCCCACAGGTTGTCATTGACAGGAAAGCTAGTGGATTGAATAATGTAAATGTCGTCTCCACGGACGGTTTCTTCGATGTTAATCATAATTTCACCATCTGAAAATTGACGGCAAGATACTTTTCCAAGCGGAATTCCTGAGACTTTTGAAATTTTCTCAGCGATTGGGAGGTTGGAAGTAAGTGAAAACAACTTGATAACGTTATCGGCATATTGTTCAACCATTTTTTTGGGAAACTCCTTTGATTCTAAAGCTTATAAAACAACAACTTCATTCTACCAAAAAAGAGAAGAAAATTCACTTTTTAGTGTCAAAATACTGATTTTCATTATCGGATAAGTCTGATAAATATTCAAAAGACAGATAAAAACCTTTTACTTTAATTGTTTTTATCTGTCTTTTGGTGTTTAAGTGTTGCACTAAAACGGGCAACTTTGCTTTTGGCATATTTAAAATCAATGTTTTGATTGGTTAAAAAGGAATCAAAATCTTTTTTACCTTTTTTGGCATCAAGAACTTCTAACTCTAACTCATAATCTCTAATGCCAGCATATTGGTTGTCATCTAAAGCCATAAGACCAATAGAAGTTTGGCATTCGCGTCTAGTTGTTGTTAAGTAGCCAAAAACAGCGAGTTTACTTGGGATAACTCCTTGCTTTTGAATACGCTTTGTAATATCGTTTTCAGGTAATTTTCCTGTTTTAATCATCTTTTTTGCCTTATCAATAGGTAGCGCAATATTGTATTCCAAATTGCCGACTTCCTCAGGGATTTTTAGGGTTAATTCCGCAGTGTTTGAAATGGTACGGATACGTAGTGACATGCGGTTTGCTTTCATGTCAAATGTTTCTGTATCGAAATAGTAATTGGTTTGAGTGACAGGTGTCACGTGTGAAAACTGCGTCTTGAGACGATTAAATTCGTCTTTTGTCAGCATTGTTTTAAATTCTATCTCAAGATGGTTCATAGTTCGTGTCCTTTGAAAATTTTATGGTATAATAAACGTTAAGTTTATTTTATAAGAATTTAGCTCATTTGACAAGGTTTTGTCATGGGCTTGGAGGAGATAACATATGGGCATGGACTGGGAAACCTTTTTAGACCCTTATATCCAGACGGTTGGTGAGCTGAAAATCAAGCTAAGAAGTATTCGTAAGCAATTTCGTAAACAAAATAGACATTCACCAATCGAATTTGTGACAGGACGTGTTAAATCTGTTGAAAGCATCAAGGAAAAAATGGTCTTGCGCGACATTCGCTTTGAAAATTTAGCTAAGGATTTGCAAGATATTGCAGGACTTCGTATCATGGTACAATTTGTTGATGATATCGATGAGGTGCTGGAACTTTTGCGTAAGAGAAAGGATATGACTATCGTGCATGAACGAGATTATATCAATCACATGAAAGCTAGTGGTTATCGCTCTTATCATGTGATTGTAGAGTATCCTGTTGATACTATTCATGGGCAAAAAAAGATATTAGCTGAAATACAGATTAGAACATTAGCTATGAATTTTTGGGCAACTATCGAGCACTCACTCAATTACAAATATCAGGGGGAGTTCCCAGAAGAAATCAAGAAGCGTCTGGAAGTAACTGCAAAGATTGCTCTTGAATTAGACGAGGAAATGCGTAAAATTCGAGAGGATATTCGTGAAGCACAGATTTTATTTGACTCCGAGAGTAGAAAGTTAAGTGATGGTGTAGGAAATAGTGATGATACAGATGAATTATACCGATAAAAGAAACCCCACTCGTGTTGCTATTATTAGTAATAACAAATATCAAAGCAAGCGTATTGCCAGTAAATTATTTGCAATTTTTAAAGAGGCTGACGATTTTTATTTAACGAAGAGAGAGCCAGATGTGGTGATTAGTATCGGTGGAGATGGTATGTTGCTATCTGCTTTCCACATGTATGAAAAGACTCTAGATTATGTTCGTTTCGTTGGTATCCATACAGGACATTTGGGCTTTTATACAGACTATCGTGATTTTGAGGTAGACAAGCTGATTGAAAATCTTAGACAGGATAATGGAGCGAGCATTTCCTATCCGATTGTCAAGGTTAAGATTACTTTGGCAGATGGTCGCATTATTAAAGGAAAAGCACTCAACGAGTCAACAATCAAACGTATCGAAAAGACTATGGTAGCAGATGTTGTCATAAATAAGGTCAAATTTGAAAGATTTCGTGGAGATGGTCTGTCTGTTTCTACACCAACAGGAAGCACTGCTTACAATAAATCACTGGGTGGTGCAATCTTACACCCCACTATTGAGGCACTTCAATTAACAGAAATATCAAGTCTTAATAACCGTGTCTATCGTACCATCGGATCATCACTTATCATTCCTAAAAAAGATGCCATTGAAGTTGTACCAAAGCGCTTTGGGCTCTATACGATTTCTATTGATAATAAAACCATGCAATATCAGAATGTAAAAAAGATTGAATATAGCATCGACAGTAAAAAAATTCATTTTGTGGCTACACCTAGTCATACGAGTTTTTGGGAGCGTGTTATGGATGCTTTTATCGGAGAGCACAATTCATGAGATTTGAATTTGTAGCAGATAAGCAGGTAAAAGTTAAAACACTTCTCAAAAGTCACGATATTTCAAAAGGCTTATTAGCTAAAATTAAGTTTAAAGGCGGCAATATCTGGGTTAATGGGGTTGAACAGAATGCTATTTATCTCCTTGATATTGATGATAAGGTGACAATTGACATTCCTGATGAAAAGCCACATGAGACACTGGTTCCGATTGCTCATAAGCTTAATATCATATCTGAAGATGAACATTTTCTTATCCTTGATAAGCCTTATGGTATAGCGAGTATTCCAAGTAAAAATCATACAAATACAATTGCAAACTTCGTTAAGTATTATTATCAAGAAAAAGGGTATTCTAACCAGCAGGTGCATATCGTGACACGATTAGATAAAGATACAAGCGGGCTTATGCTTTTTGCTAAGCATGGTTATGCGCATGCTAGATTAGATAAGCAATTACAAGCAAAAGCAATTGAAAAACGTTATTACGCTTTGGTGTCTGGTAAAGGTGAGCTATCAGATTGTGGTGAGATTATTGCACCGATTGCAAGATCACAGGATAGCATTATTACGAGGTGTGTGCATTCGTCTGGCAAATACGCTCATACTAGCTATCAAGTCGTTGAACGTTTTGGGAATGTGGCTTTGGTAGATGTGTGGTTGCACACTGGGAGAACCCACCAGATACGTGTGCATTTTTCACATATTGGATTTCCTCTATTGGGGGATGATATGTATGGTGGTCGGATGGATCTTGGTATTACCCGTCAGGCTCTGCATTGTCACTCCTTAAAGTTTATAGATCCTTTTACAAAAAAACAACGTTATCAGACAATTGGCTTGACAGATGATTTTGATAGCGTTATCATAAAACTAAAAGAAAATAGATAGAGGATTTAAATATGCGCTCTTTGTTTGGAACCTTGCGTGAAAAAGTAGCCCGTGATTACGTTAAGATTGTATTTCCAGAAGGAAATGATGAACGTGTTCTGCGAGCTGCAGCACGCCTTAAATTTGAGGGATTGATTGATCCTGTTATTTTGGGAGAATATAATGAAGTTCATGATTCGCTAGCTAGACTAGGTTTTGTGGATCAAGAATACACGATAATCAATCCCAATGATTACTCTGATTTTGAGCAAATGAAAGAGACATTTGTTGAAATTCGAAAAGGTAAGGCGACTTTAGAAGATGCCGATCGCCTTTTACGTGATGTTAATTATTTTGGGGTAATGCTTGTGAAGCTAGGATTGGCAGCTGGTATGGTATCTGGCGCCATTCACTCCACGGCTGATACAGTGCGTCCGGCTCTTCAGATTATAAAGACAAGAACAGGTATTTCTAGAACTTCTGGTGTTTTTCTGATGAATCGTAAGTCCACCAACCAGCGCTTTATTTTTGCAGATTGCGCTATAAATATAAATCCTAGTGCTCAGGAATTGGCTGAAATTGCAGTCAATACAGCTGAGACAGCGACTATTTTTGGATTTGATCCCAAAGTAGCATTACTGAGTTTCTCAACTAAAGGTAGCGCAAAAGCACCGCAGGTAGATAAGGTACAAGAAGCTATTAAACTAGCAAAAGAGATGGCGCCTAAACTTGCTTTAGATGGTGAATTGCAATTTGATGCTGCTTTTGTTGCTGAGACAGCAGCTATTAAAGCACCTAATAGTCCTGTTGCTGGACAAGCTAATGTCTTTATATTTCCAGATTTGCAATCCGGAAATATCGGCTACAAGATTGCGCAACGCTTAGGTATGTTTGAAGCAATTGGTCCTATCTTGCAGGGTCTAAATGCACCTGTCAATGATTTGTCGCGTGGTTCTAGTGCTGAGGATATTTATAAATTATCTATTATCACAGCAGCGCAAGCTCTAGACAGACGAGAAAGGTAACAACAAGAAGCGAGAAAATGCAACTTGCTTTTCGGAAATGAGGTAAAAATGACAGATATAGCTTTAGTAACTGGAGCTTCGGCAGGCTTTGGTGTTGCTATTGTTGAACGATTAGTAGCAGATGGTTATAAAGTTATTGGTGCTGCAAGGCGTTTTGATAATTTGCAAAAATTGGCAGACAGATTGGGTGATGTTTTTTACCCATTGAAGATGGACGTTACCGATAGAGCTTCTGTTGATAAAGCACTAGAGACTTTACCGTTTTCTTGGCAACCCATCTCACTTTTGGTCAATAATGCAGGCCTAGCATTGGGACTTGATAAGGCTTATGAGGCAGATTTTGATGATTGGCTAACGATGATAGAGACCAACGTTATTGGCTTAGCTTATGTGACACGTCAGATTTTGCCTGATATGGTCACGCGCAATCACGGATTGATTATCAATATTGGCTCAACGGCGGGTACAGTTCCTTATCCAGGAGCTAATGTCTATGGTAGCACCAAGGCTTTTGTCAAGCAGTTCTCGCTCAATCTACGATCTGACCTTGCTGGGACACGCATTCGTGTCTCCAATATTGAACCAGGTCTTTGTGAGGGAACAGAGTTTTCAAATGTTCGTTTTAAAGGAGATGAGGAGAGAGTTGAAAAACTGTACGAGGGAGCACATGCCGTTCAACCCAAAGACATCGCTGAAATGGTCTCGTGGATAGCTGGTCAACCTGAGTATGTCAATATTAACCGCATAGAGGTCATGCCAACCTCACAAACCTTTGGATCGCAACCGGTATATCGTGATTTGTAAATAATTTGAATGATAAGCTCTTTCATTTAGGGCTTTTCTATTTGTCAGTTTGTACCATAGTGGTTTGGTTATAAAAAAATAAAGGTTGTAAATGCAGGTAGAATAGGCACAAGGATTTGCTTTTGATAAGGCGACAAAATCAGTTTTTTGTGACTCTAGAATTGTTTATAAAATCATGGGAATAAGTCAACTGTATGCGATGCAGTCTTTAGTTGATAATCAAGGAGGTTTCGCTCATATCAGTTAAGTGTTTATAATAGGGGCAATTCCATTGGTTATTCGGGCTGACACTGGTTATAATAATCAAATATATCTTGATTGCGTTAGAAGCAGATAATACATGAAAGAGTCTTTATACCTTGATTAGAAAATACATCCTTAGTTGATTATTCCATCTATGTATGACAGGGATATAACTTTGATTTTTGATGGTGTAATAGCATTTGCAATTATAGTTACAACAGCTATTGAAGGCTTACACGGTCTCTTTCTTTAGTTATTTTTATAGCAACCAGTGACATGTCATTGTGACAGCTTTCTGTATTTTGTTGATTCTTTTTAGCATTTAACGCTTTGGAATACACTTTATCGAACATATTTTGGGGTTCAATGATGTTGATTTGGTTGGCTACTTTGAGGCTTAGTTGGCTTTTGAATGGCTTTTCCTATATTATGCGCTTCGTTTTTCTTGGCATTATAGTCTGCCAAAGATGAACCAAATAATTTCTGGTAGACCTCTTTGAGATTTTCTTGCTTGATATAAATATTGTCTCCAGCTTTGCTTTGGTCAATATGCCGGTGCTGAACTTCCAGATACTCCTCCTCGGTTAAATCTCGGTTATTGTGTTTGACACTTGTTATCTTGGTACTCGTCTTAAACGAAATGCTCAACTCAACCATTTTTTTCCTCCCAGGCCTAGCTTCCGTGTTTGGGAGCTAAGCAAGCCGACTACGTCTATTGCTTGCCCAAAATCCTGTCCGACAAAGTCGGACTTTTGATATAATTTCTGTCTAGAAATGATATCAAATTTTTGTTACTTTTCCAAAAACGTTCCTTCCGAGGGACTCTTGTGCAGAGGGCAATACAAAAACTTTGATACATATGATAGACAAATCAATAAAAAAATAGTAAAATGAAAGCGATAACAAAAAATAGGATTAGAAAGGAAAAACAAAGAAGACTATAATATCCGATTTTTTCAATCAAATATTTTCGATAAATAACATTGTGGCTTTAAAGAAAGTAAAGGAATAAACTATGAAAAAACAAACAAAATTAATTTCAATTTTTTTAACCACACTTATAGTTGGAACAACAACCCTACCAAATATTTCAACGGTTTATGCTTTGGAAAATATATCCCAAAGTTACACAACTGAATCGTCATCTACTCTAATAACACCTCCCTCATCATTAAGTGAAAGTCAAATTGATTCTCTCGCGGATGAACTACAGGCATTACATCCAGATGTTTCAAAAGAATGGATTGAAGAAGTAATAAATAGACAGCTCCAAGGAGATTATTCATTACCAATAAACTACTCTCCATTTAGAGCAGCATGGCAAGGAATTACTGTTGGACAAATGGGAGTTGCGTTAGATACAGCTATCTCTTTAGCCTTAGGAGGAACTACTGCCGGTCTTGCTAGTTTAATAAAGGTTAAGGGGAAACATGCTGTAAAAAGCGCTATTCGTTCTGCAATTGCAAAATATTTAGGTAGTTGGTTTGTAAACGACGTTATCTTAGAAATTGCTATGAATGCACTATCTCCAAGGGCTTATTTGGCAAAATTATGGGATAAAAATGATGCAATACCTAACAATGGTCGAATTAACTTCTAACTATGAAATATATATTAAAATTAATTAGTTATAATATACTTTCACTAACTATAGTTTTTATATTTACAATAATATTAAGAACTCCTTTCAAATGGTGGAATGTTATAATAATGACATCTTCGTCTTATATTGTGTACAACTATTTGAAAAACAAAAAAAATTAGACAATATATTTTCAGTTAAAGGATTGAGCTCTGTTTAATACAGAGCTCAATCCTTTTTATGTGTTATAATAAAAGAGTTGGTGTTATATTTCCCAACTCTTACTTTATCAAATAATTTTGTTTCGTCGCATTCCAAATTGCGACGATTTTTGTTCCAACTGAAACATCTTTTTCATCTTCAGAAGTATGAATCAAATCCCCATTCTCGACATCAGACAGTCGCAATCTCTTTCGAATTTCTTTGAACAATCCACCATAACCCAACTGTCGCTTCCGATACAAACCATCTACAACCTAGGCATTTTTTAAATTCAATTCGATTGGCTTCATCGGATATTTTGCCGTCTCAAGGATTGCTCCTTTGAGACCTTTTCCTTGTTCTTTTTCATCTCGCCATGTGGATAGTAGGTACCCTCTGGCATATCATTGATAAAGACGTGGATAGCTTCTTTTGGCGCTTTAGCAACACGTGAGACGACTTCGGTCACTTCTCGTGCTAATTCTTCCTTTTGCTCTTTTGTGCGTCCTTCAAATAAATCAATTTTAATAAATGGCATTACCATACCAGCTTTCCCAAATAAGATACAGATAACTGTTCGGCTTATTATACCATAAATTGAGACAAAGCAATAGCAAAAAATGTTCGCTTTTTAGGAAATAATGAATGCGAAAGTATTCCCTGATATTGACAAAAAACAAATGATAGTCTACAATGAATATCAGAAAGGTAAGATTTTGCTCAGTACTGTTTTTTTACATAGGAAGGTCATGTTATGAATGTAGGAGTATTACATGTTAAATGATATCCCTGTTTTTGATTATGAGGATATCCAGCTTGTTCCCAATAAATGTATCGTTAAGAGTCGTATAGAGGCTGATACTAGTGTAGAACTTGGTAAGTATCGTTTTAAAATGCCTGTCGTTCCGGCTAATATGCAAACTATCATTGACGAGTCTATTGCAGAAAAATTGGCAACAGAAGGTTATTTTTATATCATGCATCGTTTTGATGAAAAAGTGCGTAAACCATTTATTAAGCGTATGCACAGTAAAGGGTTGGTTGCCTCTATTTCTGTTGGTGTCAAAGACTATGAATATGACTTTATTCGCTCACTAAAGGACGATGCTCCTGAGTTTATCACTATTGATATTGCTCACGGACATGCAGATAGTGTGATTCAAATGATTCAGCATATCAAGATGGAGCTACCTGAAACTTTTGTTATAGCAGGTAATGTTGGTACTCCTTCGGCGGTTCGTGATTTAGAAAATGCTGGTGCAGATGCAACGAAAGTGGGGATTGGTCCTGGAAAGGTCTGCATTACTAAGGTCAAAACTGGCTTTGGTACAGGTGGCTGGCAACTAGCAGCTTTGCGTTGGTGTGCTAAGGCTGCTAGGAAACCTATTATCGCCGATGGAGGAATTCGTACAAACGGTGATATTGCCAAATCTATTCGCTTTGGAGCGACAATGGTCATGATTGGATCTCTTTTTGCTGGACATTTGGAGAGTCCTGGAAAGTTAGTAAGAGTAGATGGTGAAGATTTCAAGGAATATTATGGTTCAGCATCTGAATATCAAAAAGGTGAGCATAAAAATGTTGAAGGTAAAAAAATCCTTCTTCCGATTAAGGGGCATCTCTCTGACACTTTGATTGAAATGCAACAAGATCTACAAAGCTCTATCTCCTATGCTGGGGGAAGAGATCTTGAAAGTCTACGTCATGTGGACTATGTTATCGTCAAAAATTCCATTTGGAATGGCGATTCTATCTAACAAAAAACCTTATTTATGTTGAGAATAGGCTCAACGTTTCTACAAGACACCGTAAATGTCTAACAATGAGGTAGCTTTGCTACTGGTAGAATGTAAGATGAGGTTAAGAAAGTTCTTAACCTTTTTAATTTTGTGGAGGAAAAATGAAATTATTAGAAGAACGTATCATCAAAGACGGTAGTGTTTTGAGTGACACTGTTTTAAAAGTAGACAGTTTTTTAACGCATCAAGTGGATACTGGCTTAATGAGAGAAATTGGAAAAGTTTTCTCAGAAGCTTACAAAAATGCTGGCATTACAAAGATTGTCACCATTGAAGCCTCAGGGATTGCCCCAGCGCTCTATACTGCGGAAGCCATGCAGGTGCCAATGATTTTTGCGAAAAAAGCTAAAAACATCACCATGACAGATGGTATTTTAAGTGCTGATGTTTATTCTTTTACCAAGCAAACAACCAGTCAGGTGTCTATTGCTAGCAAGTTTTTGAATCAAGATGATGTAGTCTTAATCGTGGATGATATTTTAGCAAATGGACAAGCAGCCAAGGGATTGATTAATATTATTGAACAAGCTGGCGCAAGGGTAGCTGGTATTGGAATTGTTATTGAGAAATCTTTCCAAGATGGGCGTCAATTCTTAGAAAAAGAAGGGATTAAAATTACTTCTCTTGTCCGTTTACAATCACTTGAACAAGGTCACATTACTTTTATGGAGGCGGATGCGTAAAATGGAATTAAACGAACAAAAACATTCTCAAGCTGCCATTTTGGGGCTTCAACATTTACTTGCTATGTACTCTGGCTCTATCCTAGTTCCTATCATGATAGCAACAGCGCTGAATTATTCATCAGAACAACTGACTTACCTCATCTCTACGGATATTTTCATGTGTGGGATAGCTACTTTTTTGCAGGTGCAGTTGCGTAAGCATTTTGGTGTTGGTCTACCAGTTGTTTTAGGAGTAGCTTTTCAATCGGTAGCGCCATTGTCTATAATTGGAGCAAAACATGGTAGTGGTACGATGTTTGGTGCTTTGATAGCTTCAGGTATTTTTGTAATCGCTATTGCTGGTGTTTTTTCAAAGATTGCTGTTTTTTTCCCACCTATTGTGACAGGATCAGTCATCACAACCATTGGTTTGACTCTTATCTCTGTTGCTATTGGCAATATGGGGGACAATGCAAAGTCCCCCACTAGCACTAGCTTAATCCTTTCTCTTCTGACGGTTGTCATTATTTTATTACTTCATAAGTTTACAACTGGTTTTGTCAAATCCATTTCTATTTTGATTGGATTAGTTGCAGGGACTGTTATTGCATCATTTATGGGATTGGTTGACTTTTCTGCAGTTGCACAAGCCCCTCTTATCCATGTGCCGACACCATTTTACTTTGGTTTACCAAAGTTTGAGTTATCTTCTATTATCATGATGTGTATCATTGCGATTGTCTCTTTGGTAGAGTCAACTGGAGTTTACCTCGCTCTAGCTGATATCACAGAAGAAACATTGGATAGCAAGCGTCTTAGAAATGGTTACCGTTCAGAAGGAATCGCTGTTTTGCTTGGTGGTCTTTTCAATACTTTTCCATACACAGGTTTTTCACAAAATGTTGGATTAGTGCAGTTATCGGGTATTCGTACACGGCGTCCTATTTATTATACTGCTTTATTTTTAATCATCTTAGGTTTGCTTCCAAAATTTGGAGCGCTAGCGCAAATGATTCCAAGTCCTGTGCTTGGGGGTGGTATGTTAGTCATGTTTGGTATGGTATCTACTCAAGGTATTCAGATTTTGCATACTGTTGATTTCAAGAAAAATGAGCATAATCTTATTGTTGCAGCGGTTTCAATTGCAGCCGGAGTAGGTTTTAACAGAACTAACCTTTTTGATAGTTTACCAACTAATGCACAAATGTTTTTGACAAATGGAATCGTTATTGCGACACTCTGTTCTATACTATTAAATTTACTCTTTAACGGAAAAGAACCGATTAAATAAGTGCAACCTCTTGACTTTTTGTTAAGAGGTTTTTGTTTGAATAGAGTAGCATGATAGTATCTTTTTTGATATAATAAGTAGGATTATATTAGAAGGTGAGATTGAGTGTTTTGGCACAACTCTACTACAAATACGGAACTATGAATTCTGGGAAGACCATTGAAATTTTAAAAGTAGCGCACAATTACGAAGAACAGGGAAAACCGATTGTTATTATGACGAGTGCTCTAGATACACGTGATGGTATTGGTGTTATCTCGAGTCGGATTGGTATGAGACGTGCGGCCATCCCAATCTCAAAGGAGACAGATATTATTGGTCTAGTGGGGCGATTGCCAGAAAAACCTTATTGTGTTTTGATTGATGAGTGTCAGTTTTTAAGCAAGCAAAATGTTTATGATTTTGCACGTTTGGTAGATGAGTATGACATCCCTGTCATGGCATTTGGACTAAAAAATGATTTTCAAAATGAACTTTTTGAAGGATCAAAACATTTGTTGCTTCTAGCAGATAAGATTGAGGAGATTAAGACTATCTGCCAATTTTGTTCTAAAAAAGCAACCATGGTCTTACGTACGGAAAATGGGAATCCGATTTATCATGGACAGCAAATTCAAATCGGTGGGAATGAAACCTATATTCCTGTTTGTCGTAGACATTATTTTCATCCCAATTTATCAAATCAATCTGCTTAAAATGACTAACAGCTAAGGAGACATAACCACTATGAATATCTATGATCAATTACAAGCCATTGAAGATCGCTATGAAGAGCTTGGTGAATTGTTAAGCGATCCTGAGATTGTTTTAGATACTAAGCGCTTTATGGTATTATCAAAAGAGGAAGCTAATACACGTGAGACCGTTGCCGTTTATCGTGATTATAAAAAGATATTACAAAATATCACGGATGCTGAAGAGATGATTAAGGATGCTTCTGGTGATAGCGAACTCGAAGAGATGGCAAAAGAAGAGCTCAAGGAAGCAAAGGAAGCAAAAGAAAAGTATGAAGAGAAGCTCAAGATTTTACTGCTTCCAAAAGATCCAAACGATGATAAAAATATCATTCTTGAAATTCGAGGAGCAGCAGGTGGAGATGAGGCGGCTTTGTTTGCAGGAGATTTGCTTAATATGTACCAAAAGTATGCCGAAAGTCAAGGTTGGCGCTTTGAGATTATGGAAACATCGGTTAACGGTGTCGGTGGAATCAAAGAAGTTGTTGCTATGGTATCGGGTCAATCTGTTTATTCTAAGTTAAAATATGAATCAGGTGCGCACCGTGTGCAACGTGTACCTGTGACAGAAAGCCAAGGTCGTGTCCACACTTCCACAGCGACAGTTCTTGTTATGCCAGAAATCGAAGAAGTAGAATATGATATTGATCCTAAAGATCTTCGGATTGACATCTACCATGCTTCTGGTGCTGGTGGGCAAAATGTCAATAAAGTTGCAACCGCTGTGCGTATCGTCCATTTGCCGACAAATATCAAAGTTGAAATGCAAGAAGAGAGAACACAGCAAAAAAATAGAGATAAGGCGATGAAAATTATTCGTGCTCGAGTGGCAGATCACTTTGCACAAATTGCTCAAGACGAGCAGGATGCGGAGCGTAAGTCAACCATCGGTACGGGTGACCGTTCAGAGCGTATTCGTACCTATAATTTCCCACAAAACCGTGTCACCGATCACCGTATCGGATTGACTTTGCAAAAGCTTGATAGCATTTTGTCTGGTAAGTTAGATGAGGTCATTGCTGCGCTTGTCCTCTACGATCAAACGCAAAAACTCGAAAAACTCAACCAATGATGAATTACGCACAAGCTTTTGAAACTTATCAACAAAAATTAATCGCTGTGGGAGAAGAAAGCGAGTCGCTAGTCTTTGTCTTTAGAGAGTTAAAAAAATGGACAACACTCGACTATCTTTTACATCAAAACCACCAAATAACTGCAGGTGATTTTTCTTTACTTGAGGATATTTACTATCAGCTAGCTCGTCATAAGCCGGCTCAGTATATTTTAGGTTATGCGTATTTTTGTGGTATAATACTTTGTGTGGATGAGCGAGTTCTTATTCCACGACCGGAAACTGAAGAGTTGGTTGATTTGATTATTAGCGAAAATTCTGCTAAAGCTTGTAAAGTTTTGGATATTGGTACAGGAAGTGGAGCGATTGCGTTAGCGCTCAAAAAACAATGTCCAAACTGGGATGTGATAGCAAGCGATTTCTCGCAAGAAGCACTTGATGTAGCGAAGAAAAATGCAGCTACTCTCGCACTTGATGTCTCCTTTATACAATCAGATGTTTTTCGTCATATTAGAGGAAAATTTGATATTATCGTATCAAATCCACCCTATATTGCAGAGAGTGATAAAGAAGAAGTTGATGTGAATGTTTTAACATCGGAGCCTCATAACGCTCTATTTGCTGCAGAAGACGGTTATGCTATTTATCGACAAATTATCAATGAAGTCAGCACTCACCTTACTTCAAAAGGAAAACTTTACTTTGAGATTGGTTATAAGCAGGGAGAACATCTTACGGAGTTATTGCAGACACAATTTCCCAAAGCCAGAGTGCGCATAATAAAAGATATGTTTGGCAAAGATAGGATGGTGGTACTAGATGAACTCACAATTGATTGCTGAGTTGAAAAAAAAGAAAGCTATTGTTTTGCCGACAGAAACGGTCTACGGTCTATTTGCTAAGGCGATGGAGGAAGAGGCTGTTGATTACGTTTATCGTTTAAAAAAGCGTCCACGTGACAAGGCAATGAACCTTAACGTCAGCTCTTTCGATGAAATTTTAGCCTATTCTTCTCAACAGCCCTTTTTTTTGAGAAAACTCTACGATGCTTTTTTACCGGGAGCTTTGACTATTATTCTGCGATCTAATGATAAAGTGCCTACTTGGATAAATTCTGGCTACGATACCGTTGGTTTTAGAGTTCCTAATCACCCTAAAACACTTGATATCATCCGATCCGAAGGACCCTTGATAGGACCGTCAGCCAATTTTTCAGGAAAAAAAAGTGGGACTGTTTTTGAGACTATTATGACAGAGTTTAACCATCAAGTCTTAGGCTATGAGGATGACTCGGTAATTACTGGTAGAGACTCTACTATTTTAGATATTTCACAAGTTAAGGCAAAAATTTTGCGACAAGGTATGATTACCCAGGAACAACTGATAAAAGCTGTTCCTGAACTAATTTTTGATTAAGAACATTTTGTTCTGTTGATATAACCATGGAGGTAATATAATGATTTTTGACAAAGAGGATTACAGAGCATTTGATCCCGAAGTATGGGAAGCTATTGCGAGAGAGGAGTTTCGCCAGCAAAATAATATTGAACTTATCGCATCTGAAAACGTCGTCTCAAAAGCTGTTATGGCAGCCCAAGGTACTGTTTTAACGAATAAATATGCCGAGGGATACCCTGGAAAGCGCTACTATGGTGGAACAGATTGTGTTGATGTAGTTGAAAACTTAGCCATTGAACGTGCCAAACGTTTGTTTGGTGCAGAGTTTGTCAATGTTCAACCACATTCTGGTAGTCAGGCTAATGCTGCGGCTTACATGGCTCTTATTAAGCCTGGTGATACTGTATTAGGAATGGATTTAGCAGCAGGTGGTCATTTAACACACGGTGCAGCGGTTAGCTTCTCAGGGCAGACTTATCGCTTTGTGCCTTACAATGTTGACAAAGAAACTGAATATCTTGATTATGATGCTATCTTTGATTTAGCAAAAAAAGAGAAACCGAAGTTGATAGTTGCTGGAGCTTCAGCATACTCTCGTATCATTGATTTCGCAAAATTCCGTGAAATTGCCGACAGCGTTGGAGCTTACCTCATGGTTGATATGGCACATATCGCAGGTTTGATTGCCTCAGGGCATCACCCAAGTCCTGTACCTTACGCTCACATCACAACGACTACAACACACAAAACTCTCCGTGGTCCTCGTGGTGGTATGCTCTTAACAAACGATGAAACACTTGCTAAAAAGATTAATTCAGCCGTTTTCCCAGGTCTTCAAGGAGGTCCGCTTGAGCATGTCATCGCTGCTAAAGCAGTTGCCTTTAAAGAAGCACTAGATTCATCTTTTAAGGAATATGGTCAGGCTGTTTTAGATAATGCTTGTGCAATGGCTGAGGTTTTTAATCAGCATGATTATTTTCGTGTTATCTCTGGCGGTACAGACAATCATCTCTTTTTAGTAGATGTAACCAAGGTCGTTGAAAATGGTAAGGTGGCACAAAATATATTAGAATCCGTCAATATCACACTCAATAAAAACTCCATTCCATTTGAAACGTTATCACCATTTAAAACTTCAGGTATCCGCATAGGTTCACCTGCAATCACCAGTCGTGGTATGGGTATCACAGAAGCACGTCAAATTGCCAATTTAATGGTTAGAGCGCTTGAAAATTATGATAATCAAAAGATACTTACTGAAGTACGTAGTGAGATTGATCAGTTGACTAATGCCTTTCCGCTTTACAAAGGACTAGGACGATGATTGACCTTTATATTAAGCAGATCATTATTCATCAGTTTTCGCCAAACGATACAGAACTCTATTTTTCAGATACACCTATTGCTATTACACCCAAACTAGATGAATATTTTCGGAAAAAATTATCTAAAGTATTTACTGAGGAAGCCAAACGAGGTAATTTTACTCCAGATAACGTCTTTTGGAGTTATTTGGAAAAGGATCTTATGGCCTCTTCGCAAAAAATTGCAAAGTTATGGCGAGAAGAATTTATTCTCTCAGAGGAACAAAAAACTAATGATTTGATTTTCATTCAGTTTGACAAAGATGGTGTTGAGCACTTTGCCTTTTTACGAGTGACTTTGCGTGAACATTTAGCACATATTGATATTGGCAGTGACACTCCTATCAAAATCACACAAAATAACCTCCCATCAGCTACGCATACACCTGATGAAGGGGTTGTTGTCAATCGTGTAACAAGAGATTATTATCTTATCGAAAAGCGCTTAAAACATAACGGCAGTTTTACGCACTATTTTTCAAAATATTTATTACAAGTAAAACCTAGACAATCTGTTAAAAAAGCTATTCAGCAGGTTGAAAAAACAGCACAAAAAATCGCTGAAAATTTTAATCAAGATGACTTTAATTTTCATAGTAAGATGAAGTCTACTCTCTACACGAACCTCGAAGAGGAGCAAGAGATTTCACCCGAAAAGCTTGCTAACCAACTCTTTGAGAATAATCTTACCGCTCGTTTGACTTTTGTAAATGAGTTGAAAGAAGAGATTCCAGATAGTATTTCTGTTTCTGATATTGATTATTCACGGCAGGCTAAAAAGCTAGAAAATCAGAAGCTGTCCTTGTCAAATGGTATTGAGCTAATTGTGCCTAATAATGTCTATGAAGATGCCGAATCCGTTGAGTTTATTCAAAATCAAGATGGTACTTACTCTATCCTTATCAAAAATGTTGAAGATATCAGAAGTAAATAGTATGTTTAAATGGTTTAAACGCCTCATTGTCCTTTTCGTCCTTATTTTTGTGAGCTATCGTATTTATCTTGTACACGAAAGTGTTAAAAAGGTCGAAACGTATAGGGGTATGGTAGCGAAAAGTTTAGCTGAAAATGGAACAAATGCCAATATTGATTTGATATTAGCTATCATCTATACAGAGACAAAAGGAACTGAACTTGATGTTATGCAATCTAGTGAAAGCATTGATGGTCAAGCAAATAGTATTATAGACTCTAAAGAAAGTATTAAACAGGGTGTAAAGTTGTTAACGGATAATCTTGTGCTAGCTAATAAAAAGAAGACGGACGCTTGGAGTGCTGTGCAGGCTTATAACTTTGGAACGGGTTATATTGATTATGTTTCAAAACACGGAAAGAAACATACGATTGGATTAGCTAAAGCTTATTCACGAGATATTGTAGCGCCTAGCCTTGGAAATAAAACAGGAGAGACTTACTTTTATCACCATCCTTTAGCAGTCATTTCTGGTGGACGTCTCTATAAAAATGGTGGTAATATCTACTATGCTAGAGAAGTGCATTTTAACCTCTGGCTGATGCATTTGTTCAATTGGTAATTAAAGAAATAAGTATGACTAAATCAGAAAACACCTCAATAACGATTTGAGGTGTTTTCTGATTTAGTTTTGTTTATTAAAATATTTTTTTGTTTCTTTAAAGATAATAGGAGAGAGTGCCAAAAGAGCAATAAGATTCGGAAGTGCCATGAGACCATTAACAATGTCTGCGATAATCCAGATGAGGTCAAGCTTGAGAAATCCTCCTGCAGCAACCATTAGGATGAAAATAGAGCGGTAAAACCAAATACCTTTCGTTCCAAAGAGAAATTCAAAGCAGCGCTCTCCATAATAACTCCATCCAAGAATCGTTGTGAAAGCGAAGAGAACGAGACAGAGTGTGAGTGTGATATTTCCAGCACTACCAAAGACAGTCGAAAAAGCTGCTTGTGTTAGTGGAGCGCCTTCCAACCCTTTGATAGTCCATTGACCTGTGACAATGATAGAAAGCCCCGTCAATGTACAAATGATGAGGGTATCGATGAAAGTTCCTGTCATAGAGATGAGTCCTTGTTCAACAGGTTCATTAGTCTTGGCAGCAGCTGCCGCAATAGGTGCAGATCCTAGACCAGATTCATTGGAGAAAACACCACGAGCGATACCTTTTTGGATAGCCTCTTTGACAGTAGCACCAGCAAATCCTCCGATAGCTGCAGTACCTGTAAAAGCACCTTTGAAAATCTGTGAAATAGCAGGAAGAATGTTATTATAGTGTGTAAAGATAACGGTTAACGTCGCAAGAATATAAAGAATTGCCATGAAAGGTACGATTCTTTCTGAAACTCTAGATATGGACTGAATACCTCCAAAAATGATAATAGCAACGATAATAGAAATGCTAACGCTGACTATCTCAGGTGAAAAACCAAAGCTATTTTGAAGAGAGGAAGTGATAGAATTAACTTGTGAGAAAGTTCCAATCCCTAAAAAAGCGACCAAAATACCAGCTAAAGCAAAGAAAATGGCGAGTGGTTTCCATTTTTTTCCCATACCATTGACGATATAGTACATAGGACCTCCAGAAATATCACCATTATCATCTTGTGAGCGGTATTTAATAGCGAGGAGTCCCTCAGCGTATTTTGTTGCCATACCAAAGAAAGCTGCAATCCACATCCAAAAGAGAGCACCTGGACCACCGGCTTTGATAGCGGTAGCGACTCCTACAATATTTCCTGTTCCGATAGTAGCAGCTAGTGCTGTTGCTAAAGCTGCAAAACTAGAAATATCACCTTCTCCCTCATCTTTGGAAAAAATTAACCTAAAAGCCTTTGGAAGACGAATAATCTGCAAGAAACCAAGGCGAATTGATAGATAAATACCAGTCCCTACAAGTAAAATAAGTAGTGGTGGTCCCCAGACGAGATTGTCCATAGCATTAAAAAAATCAAGCACAGTGTTTACCTTCTTTCAACTTTTTTTGACTCAAAGAAAGAGACAAAAACGATATAACACAAAAAAGAGAAGCTCCGACGGAACTTCTGCGACACAAAAGATAAGCTTAAAAAGCCTTACACTGGGCATTTACTTATCTTCTGTCCTTTTGCCTGAGAGATTGAGCATATGCTTTGCCCCTTCGGCGCCTGTCACTAATGGACAAGTCTCTCCAGAAGCCCGTCAATCAATCAGTCCTGTCTAGTTGACACCTGAGAGTGTGATTCCTTCGGCGAAAGCAGAGCTTTCTTCTCCTAATTGACGTCATTCGGTTTATGTAATTGTTTAATAGTTTAAAGGAAAAGTGGACAATTGTCAATAACCTTTTTGAAAAAAATTACGTTTAAAGTAAGTTTTTAGAGTTTTAGAAAACGAAAAATAAATAAGATGATTTATCTCAATAAACTACCGGGAGCTTTATCTGAGCTTCAAACAACTATTCTTTTATCAGAGGTGAGTCTTGAACTTCTATAAAAAGGGATGAATTGCCAAAAGAAATCAAAGAGTTACAATTTGAACGTGCTACTCTCAAAAAGAACAGAGATAATATTGTAAAAGATTATCTCTGTGATAAAGGGATGAAAGAAGAATGTGAGTATAAAAAAGAATCTAAGAATATATGCGTAATGTGACCAATTTCAGTATTTGCGGTGGAAAAATAAAGTGAGTAAATAATTTGATTATCAGATTGACTCTTGATATAATTAGATTATTCAGAAAAATATTGTTATTTTTCTGAATAATCAAAAAATTAAGGGAGAGGTTTTATGGGTAAATACGCTTTTATTACCAATACAGGTTCTAACACTATCTCAGTTGTTGACTTACAACTTAACAAAGAAGTTAAGCAAATTGCTATTGGCGATAGCCCTCGTGGTGCTATGGCGATTGACAGGAGTAGAGGTTTTGGATTTGTATCAAATTGTGCAGGGAACACAATTTCCGTTGTTAATCTAAAAACGGGCTTCGAGGAGAAAAAAATTGAAGTCGGACTTGCACCACGTGGTGTGGATATCTCACCAGATAACAATACTATTTTGATTACTGCCTTTCAACGTATGATGTTGACAGATATTGATCTAGCTTATGACCGAGTATCTGTGGTCTCTTTAGATAATCTTACAAGGGTTGGTGATGTTCCTTCTGGTTTGGGAGCATGCAGTTTGAACATTATTGACAGTGAAGAAATTGAAGAATTCTTTGTCAATAATCCTTATTACATGAACATGATTGCAATGGCGTAATGAAACAGTATAGTTTATTATTTAGAGAAAGAAATTTCTTAAAGTTTATAACGTCTATTAGTCTTATCTATTTAGCACAATCTATTGTGGATGTAGCTATCATTTGGTTGGTTTATGAAAAAACACAGCAACCATTATTTATTGCTCTATCCGTATTTATCACGCAGGTACCATCTCTAGTTTCTGCACCTTTCCTAGGAACTTTGATGGATAAGATGAAAGTTTCTCGAGCAATCTCATTAGCTAGTTCCATTAAAGCTGCTGTTTTTATTATTTTATGTATATTGTCAATCCATATAAATAATATTGTGCTAATAGTTATTGCTCTATTGCTTATTCTAAATAGTGCTGTTGCTCCACTTATTTCGGCTGGAAGTCTAACAATTGTTAAAGAAATTTTAGATGAGCAACAATTTCATTCTGCTAATGCTCTTGTCAATATTTCATTTGATGTTTGCTATTTGTTAGGAGCGTTTATTTCAGGGATTATTATTGACACTACTAATCATCAGGTCATTTTTCTTTTCGCAGCTGCTTTATTTATTGTTGCGACAATTCTTTTGCTGTTGATTAAACCTCAAGAGAATAATGAACAAGGTCAAGAAGAGGAAAACAGTACAAAAAATACGGTTCTTCAAGCTCTCCGATATTTGAAATCAAATCCAAAATTATTGTCATTAGTTCTGTTGACATCATTATGGAATTTATTGATATGGGGAGCATTTCCGATAATCTTTCCAATCTTTGTGAAGAATGTTCTTCATGAAGGTGCTGCAACTTATGGTATTATCAATGGTGTTCAATCATTTGGGATTATTATTGGTTCGTTGATTGTAGGAGGCATACCTAAATATAAAAATAGCTTTCATTTAACTTTTCTATTTTTGATTGCTCACTGTATATTTATTGCTGTCTTTTCTTTACAAAATAGTTTAATGCTATCGATTACTTTGCTGATTTTAGCAGGCATCATATCTTCACCTGTAATGATTTATAAATCAACCTTCTTTCAAGAAGAAATTCCTGGACAACTAAAAGGGAGAATTTTTAGCATTATTGGTTTGTTAGGAACTGTGACTTATCCTATAGGTAACTTTCTAACAGCATTGATCCTAAATTATATTCCCTCAGCAAGTGTTGGAATGTTACTATTTGCTTATGCAGTAATTTTATTAGTTCTTTGTTCTATCTTATTTGCCTTTTTATATCGCAAAGATATGACAAACGAATAATGCAACTTGAATGAAATAGTGCTTTTCTAGGCACTATTTTTGGGTTGATATGGTATGCTTGAAGAATAAAGAAAAAGGCGATTACATCTCTATGCAATCACTTCATGGGAAATTGAAAAATAAAATCTATTTAGGATTGATTAGGCTAAACAAATACTACGCAAGCCAATAGCTATAAAAGGGTAGATAGTAGTGAAAGAACCGTATTATTTACCTTTGATGAAATGATATTTTCAAGAAATTGTTGGACAAGAGGATAGGTTGGGGTTTCTAGGAAATCATGCTAATGATGATTCATTTCCATCACAGAAATTTTGAAAAGGAGCTAAAAAAATATATCGGTTATGATTGTCAATACTATAAATATGAATAGCCAAAAAAGGACTGGAGACGGATAACTCCTGATCACCAATTAAGGCAAGCTCTGACCTTACTTAATCAATCAGACAATATTGCAGCATAGAAAAGTTAATATCATCAATACTGAAGCAAGGAAAAAATTTATTTCAGCCTTTTTTCGATGATAAGAACTCCCAGAAAAAGACACATACTACGTTTAAAGCAAGACTAGATTTGATTTTTATATTGTTTTATGGTAAAATGCTACGAGACATAGGTTTTTAAACTCATACAGAGAGGTGAGAAAGACATAGTATATTTAGGAGTCTATGAGATTTAGAGGGCTTTTTTTGTGCCCGAAAGGAGTTTTTTCATGACTGCAATGACTCAATCGAATCAAGCAGAATTGCTTGATTCTGAATTGAAAACAGTTGATTTACTTTTGGATGTTAATCAAAAGCCTACCCCATTAAAAGGGTTATTGCTAAGTTTTCAGCATGTTTTTGCCATGTTTGGAGCAACTATCTTAGTACCTTTAACGCTTGGTATGCCTGTATCGGTGGCTCTTTTTGCTTCTGGTGTTGGAACGCTTATCTATCAAGTAGCGACCAAGTGTAAAGTACCTGTTTACTTGGGATCATCCTTTGCTTATATTACAGCTATGTCTCTGGCCATTAAACAACTGAATGGTAACCTATCAGCAGCGCAGACAGGTATTTTATTTGTTGGATTGATTTATGTAGTGATTGCGGCTTTGGTGAGATTGATGGGAACTAAGTGGATTGACACCTTATTGCCACCGATTGTTATCGGTCCTATGATTATCGTTATTGGACTAGGACTTGCCAATTCAGCAGTAACGAATGCTGGTTTTGTATCTGGTGGTAATTGGAAAAATATGCTAATAGCGAGTGTCACCTTTTTGATTGCTGCTTTTATCAATACAAAAGGCAAAGGATTTGTTAGAATCATTCCGTTTCTCTTTGCTATCATTGGTGGTTATTTAGTGGCTTTATGCCTTGGAATGGTGGATTTATCGCCAGTAGCCAAGGCAGCATGGTTGGAGTTACCAGGTTTTATTTTACCTTTTAAAACAGGTCTCTTTAAGCATTATAATCTTTACTTTGGATCAGAAATGCTTGCCATCTTGCCCATTTCAATCGTGACTGTAGCTGAGCATATTGGAGATCATACTGTTCTTAGTCAAATTTGTGGACGCCCTTTTCTGAAAAATCCCGGTCTCAATCGTACTCTGATTGGAGATGGAGTGGCAACTACTGTTTCTGCCTTTCTTGGTGGACCTGCTAATACGACTTACGGAGAGAATACAGGAGTTATTGGCATGACACGTATCGCCTCTGTCTCTGTTATTCGTCATGCTGCTTTGATTGCCATCGCCTTTTCCTTTCTTGGGAAGTTTACAGCAATTATCTCCACTATCCCAAGTGCTGTCCTAGGGGGAATGTCTATTTTGCTTTACGGTGTTATTGCTAGTAATGGGCTTAAAGTGTTAATCGAAAATCGTGTTAACTTTGGTCATATCAGAAATCTTATCATTGCAAGCTCTATGCTTGTACTTGGTTTGGGTGGTGCTGTGCTTGATTTACATGTTTTGACACTTTCTGGAACAGCGCTTAGTGCGATTGTTGGTGTAATATTGAACCTGATTTTACCAAAAGAAAGCCAAAACTAATCTTGGGAGACCTTAGGGTCTTTTTCTGATAACCAAAGCATTTTTAGAGAAAAAATGGTATAATTTCAAGGTTAGATATAAAGTAGAATGGAAGTTACAGATGAATCCTTTACTGAATGGAATGAACGATAAACAAGCCGAAGCTGTGCAAACAACAGAAGGACCACTACTCATCATGGCAGGAGCTGGTTCTGGAAAAACACGTGTGCTAACACATCGCATTGCCTACTTAATTGATGAAAAAATGGTTAATCCGTGGAATATCCTTGCTATTACTTTTACTAATAAGGCGGCAAGAGAAATGCGTGAACGAGCTATAGCTTTAAATCCTGCTACACAAGATACACTCATTGCGACTTTTCACTCGATGTGTGTAAGAATTTTACGCCGTGATGCGGATCATATTGGTTATAATCGCAATTTCACTATTGTTGCCCCAAGCGAGCAGAGGACATTGATGAAGCGTATCTTGAAGGAGCTTAATATCGACCTTAAAAAGTGGAGTGAACGTTCAATTTTAGGTACGATTTCTAATGCTAAAAATGATTTATTAGACGAGGTGGCTTATGAACAGCAAGCAGGAGATAGTTACACCCAGATAGTGTCACGTTGCTACAAAGCTTATCAAGCAGAGCTTCGCAAGTCAGAGTCCATGGATTTTGATGACCTGATTATGTTAACATTGAAACTGTTTGATAATAACCCTGATGTGTTAGCTTACTACCAACAGCGCTATCAATATATTCATGTGGATGAGTATCAAGATACCAACCATGCTCAATACCAATTGGTTACATTATTATCTTCTCGCTTTAAAAATATTTGTGTTGTTGGGGACGCAGATCAATCCATTTATGGCTGGCGCGGAGCTGATATGCAAAATATTTTGGATTTTGAAAAAGACTATCCAGAAGCTAAGGTTGTTTTGCTTGAAGAAAACTACCGCTCAACCAAAACTATCCTGCAAGCTGCCAATGATGTTATCAAAAATAATAAAAAACGTCGTCCCAAAAAGCTTTGGACGCAAAACGCAGATGGTGAGAAGATTGTTTATTACCGTGCTGATAATGAACAAGAGGAGGCTGTTTTTGTCGCTTCAACGATTGATAATATCACCTGCGAAACAGGTAAAAATTTCAAAGATTTTGCTGTGCTTTATCGCACCAATGCGCAGTCTCGTACCATTGAAGAAGCACTCTTAAAATCCAATATTCCTTATACCATGGTTGGTGGGACTAAGTTCTACAGTCGTAAGGAAATTCGAGATGTTATTGCTTATCTCAATGTCATCGCCAATCCAGCAGATAATCTCTCTTTTGAGCGTATTGTCAACGAACCAAAACGTGGTATTGGATCTGGAACGGTTGACAAACTCCGAGATTTTGCTGATAGCAATGAACAGTCACTCTTAGTTGCTGCCAGTAATCTTATGTTGCCCATTCGTGGAAAAGCTGCTACAGCTCTAACTGAGCTATCGACAATACTCTCTCAATTACGTCATCAGCTAGATAATCTGACTTTGACAGAGTTAGTAGAGACTATTTTGGATAAGACAGGTTATCTACAGGCACTGCAGGTGCAAAACACACTAGAAAGTCAGTCACGTATTGAAAATATTGAGGAATTTCTCTCTGTGACCAAAACATCAGATGAGGCTAACGCTAAAAAGGAAGAAAAGGAAAATGGATTAGAGCGCTTAGGGCATTTTTTAAACGATTTAGCGTTGATTGCCGATACAGATGATGGCGAGCGTGAGACAGCAGAGGTCACTCTCATGACGTTACATGCTGCTAAAGGACTTGAGTTTCCAGTCGTTTTCCTCATTGGTATGGAAGAAGGAGTGTTTCCACTATCACGAGCAAACGAAAATCAAGATGAGATAGAAGAAGAACGTCGTCTTGCCTACGTTGGTATCACACGAGCTGAAGAATTACTTTTTTTGACTAACGCTAACACAAGAACCTTGTATGGTCGTAGTTCACATAATCGTCCAACACGTTTCATTCGTGAGATTGATGAAAAGCTATTGCAATTTCAAGGCTACGCTCGTCCTGTTGAGTCGTCTTTTGGGGTTCGTTATTCAGGAGAGAAAGCAAAACGGTTTGGACAAGGAATGAGTCTTCAGCAGGCATTGAAAACTCGTAAGGCTAGCTATAGTCCCCAGTCAAAGTCTCCTTCTGTCTTACCATTTGGAGGCAAAGCTGTCTCTCCAATACCTGATATTGATTGGCAAGTCGGAGACAATGTCCATCACAAAAAATGGGGAGATGGTGTTGTCCTAGAAGTGTCTGGTAGTGGTCAAATACAAGAATTAAAAATTAATTTCCCAGATATTGGGCTTAAAAAAGTTCTAGCCAGTATCGCACCTATTGAAAAAAAGGTATAGTTTTAAACTATATCTTTTTGCTTTGAATAAGTATTAGTAAATGAGAGTTTAAAAGAGTACAATAAAGGCAAGTTTTTTAAGGAGGAGAAAGCAGATGACAAAAGAAGAACTTCATTTTGAAACTTTGCAATTACATGCAGGACAGAGCGTTGATGAATCTAGTAAGTCACGTGCGGTGCCTATTTATCAAACAACTTCTTATGTATTTGATAGTGCACAGGAGGCAGAGGAGATTTTTGCTCTTAGAAAGCCAGGAAATATCTATACACGTGTCACTAATCCGACAGTTGCCGTATTTGAGGAGAGGATTGCAGCACTTGAAAAAGGGGTTGGAGCCCTTGCGACAGCTTCAGGCATGGCAGCCATTACCAATACAATATTGTCCTTGGCACATGCTGGTGATCACGTGGTAGCGGCAACAACGCTTTACGGTGGTACGTTTAACTTATTAAAAGAAACTTTGCCACGTTATGGTATTACAACTTCGTTTGTAAATGTCGAAGATTTAGAAAGCTTGAAAAAGACCATTCGGGAAAATACAAAGCTTGTTTACATCGAAACACTTGGCAATCCATTGATTAACATTCCAGATATTGAACAAATTGCAACGATTGCGCATCAGCATAGGATTCCACTTGTTGCGGACAATACGTTTGCAACGCCTTATCTCATCAATGTCTTTTCATACGGTGTTGATATTGTTGTTCATTCGGCAACTAAATTTATCGGTGGTCACGGAACAACCATTGGTGGTGTCATTGTTGATAGTGGACAATTTGATTGGGAAGCAAGTGGTAAATTTCCTCAATTTGTAGAGGAAGATCCATCTTATCACCATCTCAGCTACACCCGTGATTTCGGAGAAGCTGCCTTTATCACAGCAGTCAGAACCCAGTTACTCCGCGATATGGGAGCTGCTCTCTCGCCGTTTAATGCTTTTTTGCTTTTGCAGGGACTTGAGACGCTGTCATTGCGCCTTGAGCGTCATATTGAAAATGCACAAAAAATTGTTGCCTTTTTGGACAATCATGACAAGGTAGAAAGCGTTAATTACCCAAGTCTACCATCAAGCCCTTATTACGCTTTATCTCAAAAATATTTTCCAAAAGGTGCAGGTTCTATCTTTACTTTCCATGTCAAAGGTGGAGCAGATGAGGCTAGGCGAGTGATTGATCATTTGAGTCTATTCTCAGACCTTGCTAATGTTGCAGACGCTAAATCATTAGTAGTACATCCAGCAACGTCAACACATGGGCAACTATCCCCAAGTGACTTAAAAGCTTGTGGTATTTCAGAAAATCAAATTCGTTTATCTATCGGTCTGGAAAACGTTGCAGATTTGATTGCAGATTTGGACAAAGCATTAGCTACAATTTAGGAGGTTTTATGGTTACATTAAGAGAAGCTTTTGAACGATTTAAAAAAGCGAAAGTTGTGGATTTGACTCATAGCATTAACGAAAATAGTCCACATTTTCCAGCACTTCCCCCTCTTGAGAAAAAAGATGTTTTCACATTAAAAGATGGCTTTCACGTTCAACAGTTTAGTTTTGTTGGGCAATACGGAACACATATCGATGCACCTATTCATTTTGTAGCAGGTGGTAAATGGCTAGATGAATTGCCACTTGATAATCTTTTTCTACCACTTTATGTGATTGATTTATCACAGGAAGTGGCTAAAAATCCCAACTATGAGTTGAAGATTGCAGATATTTTAGCTTTTGAAGAAAAATATGGAGAAATTGAGCCAAATGCCTTTGTAGCTTTTCGCAGTGACTGGTCTAAGCGTTGGCCAAGTCAAGAACAGTTTAGAAATCTCAATTCTAAAGGAGAACAGGAAACCCCTGGCTGGAGCTTCGAAGCTTTGGAGTTTCTCATTAAGGAAAGACAGGTTGCCGCTGTTGGTCATGAGACACTAGATACAGATAGTGGTCAAACAGTTGCTAAGAATGGTGCTCTTCTTAATGAATATTATTTGCTTGAACAAGGGATTTACCAGATAGAAGTACTAGCCCATCTGGATCAAGTTCCATCAACGGGTAGTTTTATCCATATTAGTTATCCGCATTTTGAAAGAGCAACAGGGTCACCTGCTAGAGTACTAGCTTATATAAATTAAAAAAACGTAGGATGTTTTCCTACGTTTTTATTATCTGTCTATAAGCGTTGCACAGTGATAGTATGATGGGGTAAGAGGTGAGGAAGTGAAATTTTTTAGTTGGTAAATCAGCTTGATTACCAAAGTATCTTGTTTAAGTGACTTTGTGTTTTGTGATGTTGTCCTAGCCATAGTAACATCCTCCTTCAACTAGATTGCCTTTCATTTTAGATGAGGAGGCTTAAGAAAATCTTACAATTTGAAAATGGTTTTTTCATTTATTTGACTTTCTGCGGTTACAGTTTTTACAAAGCATCTGAAGGTTTTCAAAATTGGTTTTGCCACCTTCGATCCAAGGCGTTATGTGGTCTCCCTCCATTTCTTTGTAATCAAAGTGATTGTGACAGATAGGGCATATTCCCTCTTGTTCTTCGTATTTTTTACGTTTTTGATTATCGGTAAAAGATCTTAGGTTTAGGTGTTTTTCTTGATGATCGAAAAGATAAGGGTAGATACCACTATGTTTTTGAACTTCATCATCTTGGATGAGTTGCTTAATTTCGGCTTCAAACTCTTCTGTGTCATAGCTATTTTTGTGATATCTATTGTATAGCTCACCCCATGGCTGCCCTTTCATTTCCTTGCGGTAGTATTTATTTGTAGGAAAAAGCATTTCAATCCAGTTAATGACAGTTTTATAGTAAGCCCATAGCTCGTTAGCATTTTTGTCATACTGATGTTGAGCCATGTAGCTTTCAATCTCGCCGTGATTAATCCATGATAGCGCTGTTTCAAGATATTCTTGGCGGTTTGGAGTGCCTTTTACTAGCTTATTACCTATGGAATAGGCTGGACCACTGGTCTTTGAAAAGTAGCGTTTAGCGTCTGCTAACCATGGACCAGTATAGACAGAGTTTCTCAATTCTTGGTCAGTCAGCTTTTCGCCTGCGATATTGATGGTCTTGAACCAGTCTAGCTTTTCGCTATCTGTTCCCTCGCAAATATAGATCATGAGTTCATAATCTAAGAATTGATTTTGTTTATCAATGGGGAGATTAGCAAATCCCATGAAATTCAGGGAAAACTCATTATTGAAATATTGGCAAATACTTAGAGTTCTTTGCTGACCGTCAAGGACTTCATAGGTATCTTCGCCAGTTTTGACCCAATACATGACATTTAGTGGGAATCCTTTCTGTACAGTATCAATCACGGCATCACGTTGTTTGTCTTTATAGACGAATTCACGCTGATAGGGAGGGCGAACGTCTAATCGTCCACCATAGGCTTTCACGCCATTTTCCTCATTATCTTCATAACCAGTGACAAGGTCACCGATTTTAATATGGTGTAGGTTGATTTTCATTTGCTAGCCTTTCTTTTGATAATGATTCTTTTATATTTTCCGTTTCCATTTATAATCGGTGCATCGTATCTTGAATGTGGCTTTTTGATTTTTTCTAGCTGTCCATCTCCTCCACGGTCAGTAGTCCATATTATTTCAAACTGTTCAGGGTTATACTTACACATGAAAGTAATCGGTACCCCCATAACACCATCATAATCAAAAGGAATTTCAGCGACTTTATCAATATTAATGGCGTGATAGTTGTCATACTCAGGATATTCTTCAGGTGTGTAGCTCTTGTATAGAATCAGCTCCTCGTGACGTTGTTTGAAATCAAGGTTGGTAAACCAGCAGATATTGCCTAAACTTCGCCATTTTTGCCCTGTTTCATCAATCCAAAACCGTGTTTTTCGTGGTTCATAGTGAGCTGGCACTTTGAAAGCCATATCGCCATAGTTTGCACCAAGCCACATTTGCTTACTCTGTAAATAACCAAAAATTTCTTTATAGGTTATAGCGTTTTGATTGCCAATGATGAGAAAGTCTTTTTGATATTTAAAGAGCTGGGCAATAAATTCACGAAAGAGACTAAAGGGTGGATTTGTGACCACGATGTCACACTCTTTCAGTATAGCGATACTCTCATCGCTTCGGAAATCGCCGTCCCCTTCTAGGTTGGTGATATATCCAAGAGGTAGGTCAATATTAGAACCCTCTAGAGTCAAAAATGTAGGCTTGTTTTTAGCTTCATCTGGAACATTTTTATAAATATCAAGACGATAAGACTGCCCATTTTCCATATAGTGGGTTGAGGTTAGACGAGATAAGCCAAGACGTTTGAAATTCAAAGTGAAGTAACGCCAAAAAGAGCTTTCTTCAGGGTCATCACAGTTACAAAAAACGTGTTTCCCCTTAAAATGACTTGTATAGTGTTTTAGCTCTTTTTCTATATCGCTGATTTGCGTGTAAAATTCATCCTCTTTATCTGCTTTTGCGCGTGTCAGTGAGTTATTTCCAGCCATTATGCCACCTCTTTTTTGAAAGCGAGATAGCAAAACAGACTTCCTCACAAAAATGTGAAAAAGCCTGTTTTAAAGCTTGACAAAAAACACGTCCGATTACATAATCAGCGTGAGCTGGTGAGCTGGTGAGCTGGTGAGCTGGTGAGCTGGTGAGCTGTGATTGCGTTCATAATACTCAATTTCCTTTATTTTTGATACTTCTATTATAGCAAATTTCGATAACTTTTTATAATGGAAAGTTAGATTTGAAAGTTTTTGGAGGAGGGCTAAAACGTGAGGTTATAAGCATTTATCACTCATCACTACTTTGATATTATCTATTATGGTTGGTGTATGCTGGTATATAATTTTCCACAATTAAAAAGGATTGATAAAGGATGGCTTGTTCTTGCCTTGTTTGAATTGTTTGCGGTATTGGCTAGGTGTTAGTTGGTGATAGCGCTTAAACAGTCGGTTAAAGTTAGACAAATTATTAAAACCAACAGCTGTAGCAATATCAATAACAGCCTTGTCAGTATTAATAAGTTCATCGCAAGCTTTACTCAGACGCACCTGAATGATAAATTCTACACAGGATGTGCCAGTATGTTGCTTAAAGAGAGTCATAAAGTGCGTTTTACTATAGCCCATAAAGTCTGCTAGATAGTCGATAGTCAGTTGTTTATGGTAGTTGTGATTGATATGGTCAATGATCTGTCTAATCTGGTCATTTTTGCGATAAATATCGTCAGACAATTTTCGAATGACATAGCGATGATAATAAAACAAATAAGTTAATTCATTCAGATAGGCCTTTAGCAGTAACTCAAAATGGCGGTCTTCCTCCTGAATGATACGAAAGATACGAAAAAGACAGTCTTTAATTTCCTCATAACCTATATCCTGTGGTTTAATAATAGGGACAAATTTGAAAGCACTAGACTGAAGTGGTTGGAGATACCTAAGGCTTACTTGATCAATGATAGAGTAGCCAATCATATCAAGGTGAAATTGGAGTGTGTCTGTGACATGACGTTCTTTTTGGATAGGGTGGATGGAGTGCATGCCATTGGGACGAATAAGGATAATATCACCTGCTTCGCTATTGAAAAAATCATAGTCAATATGATAACGAGCAGTCCCTTCTCTGATGTAGTTAATCTCTAACTCTGGATGCCAATGAAACAAGATATCAGGGCGACCATTTTCTACAGTCGTTTGATAGTATCGGTAAGGGAGCAAGTGATTATTTCCTTTATCACTATATCTACTAATAGTCATAAAAATCCATCTCTTTCCATAATCATATGATAGTATCATTCTATCATATGATGACCAAACTGTCAGGTTTTAGAATTTTGTTTCTGATGAGAATAAATTTCTCTTTTGCTACTAACAGTTAAGCTCTCATCTATGGTATAATACTACAAGTACTTATATATTATTTGCAATAGAAAGATTTGAGCCAGATAACTGGCAAAGAGGTAGAGTTTCATGTCTCAATCTTCAAAAGATTATATCAATGTTATTGGTGCAGGGCTTGCAGGATCTGAAGCTGCTTATCAGATTGCAAAGCGTGGTATTCCAGTACGTCTCTATGAAATGCGTGGTGTTACATCTACTCCACAACACAAGACAGAGCAGTTTGCAGAGTTAGTTTGCTCTAATTCCTTGCGTGGTGATAGCTTGACTAATGCAGTTGGGCTTCTAAAAGAAGAAATGCGTAGACTTGACTCTATCATTATGCGAGCAGCGGAGAGTACTCGTGTGCCAGCAGGTGGAGCACTAGCAGTTGACCGCGAGGGCTTTTCACAGACAGTGACTGATGAAGTGACCAATCACCCATTCATCACTGTCATGCGTAAGGAAATCACCGAAATCCCAACAGATGCTATTACTGTCATTGCGACGGGACCTTTGACAAGCGACGCCTTGGCAGAGAAAATTCACGATCTAAACGGTGGCGAAGGCTTTTATTTCTACGATGCAGCAGCGCCTATCGTAGATGTTAATACGATTGATATGAGCAAAGTTTATCTCAAATCTCGCTACGATAAAGGTGAAGCAGCTTATCTCAACGCACCTATGACCAAGGAAGAGTTTATAAACTTTTATGAGGCGCTAGTCAATGCAGAAGAAGCACCACTCAATAGTTTTGAAAAAGAGAAATATTTTGAAGGCTGTATGCCTATTGAGATTATGGCAAAGCGTGGTATTAAGACAATGCTTTATGGTCCGATGAAACCGGTGGGTTTAGAATATCCAGAGGACTATACAGGTCATCGTGACGGCGAATTTAAGACTCCTTACGCTGTAGTTCAACTGCGTCAGGACAATGCAACGGGTAGTCTTTACAATATCGTTGGTTTCCAGACACACCTTAAGTGGGGTGAACAAAGACGTGTCTTTCAGATGATACCAGGGCTTGAGAATGCCGAGTTCGTCCGATATGGTGTTATGCACCGCAATTCTTACATGGATTCGCCAAATCTCATCAAACAGACCTTCCAGTCCAAGCGTCAGGACAATCTCTTTTTTGCAGGGCAAATGACAGGTGTTGAGGGTTATGTCGAGTCTGCTGCCAGTGGATTGATAGCCGGTATCAACGCTGCACGTCTCTTCAAGGGTGAGAGCGAGATTATTTTTCCAGAGACGACAGCCATCGGTAGCCTTCCGCACTATATTACACATGCCGATAGCAAGCACTTCCAGCCTATGAATGTCAACTTCGGCATTATAAAAGAGCTGAATGGTTCACGTATCCGTGATAAGAAAGCCAGATATAAGAAAATCGCTGAGCGTGCTTTGGCTGACTTAGAGACTTATTTGTCTTATTAAAATCATACTAAACTTACAATTTTGTAAGTTTTGAGCGTCCAAGTGTAAGATTTGGGCGCCTTTTTTTGCGGTACAATGGTATCAGAAAGTCAAGGAGGAAAACATATGATGAAAAGGACCATCGGTTATGGAAGAGGTGTTTTATTTCTTCTTTTGGTTGCGGTATTTCTACTAACTGCTTGTCAAACAAAGGAGAAGCAGCAGGTGTCACTTGATACCAACAGCCAAACGCTAAAAATAAAAGGCGTAGACTACGACATCTCTAACAAAGAAGTTTCAGAAGACGCCATTTAAAAGCTGGCATATCGCTTTAAAGCCTATCTTGTCCTAGATAGTGACAATAAATTTTGCCAATCCAAGTCTATACGTGCTTTGATGGATTATGCTAAAGAGCAACTAGAAGATAAAAAAGCCACATCTAATACGCTACTTTTTATCGGAAATGTCTATCAGTCTGCAAATGGGCTTGCAGTGTTGGTCAAAGACAGTTACTATAAGCTTGAAAAAACAAGTATAAAAATCAACGATAAACTCGACTTGATATCGCTGATAAGGTAGGGAGATAGTGAGTCTAGAGAGATCCAGAACTCATCAATCGATGATTACAATAATACAGTAGATAAACAAGCCTACCACATTTCTGATATACTAGTGAGTGAGGACAATATCGACTCTTACGTTACAATTTTATCAGAGAGTTTGACTTTTGAGACCAAAATTGACAAGATTTTTGATAAAACAACATTAACCTTATCAAGCTAACCGACGTTAGTGCTACTGATAAGACGGACTGGGATTATAGTGACCTCTATCATATCAAGGAAAACGCCGACGACTTAGTCGTTGCTATCAATCATGACTATCATTTACTACAAAAGGAAAATTAAAGGAGTTATTATGTTTTTAGAAATCAATCACTTAGAGAAAATCTACCACACTCGCTTTTCAAAGGAACAAACTCGTGCCCTTCAAGATGTCAACTTTAAGGTTGACGGTGGTGAATTTATCGCTATCATGGGTGAGTCAGGATCTGGTAAGACAACATTATTGAATATTTTAGCAACACTAGAAAAACCAACTAAAGGTTCTGTCATTCTAGATAATCAGGATATTACAAAAATTAAGGACAATGAACGTGCTAGTTTTCGCCTGCATAATCTTGGCTTTGTCTTTCAAGATTTTAATCTTTTAGACACTCTGTCTATCAGAGACAATATTTTCTTACCTCTAGTGCTAGAGCGCAAAACTTACAAGGAAATGGCACAGCGTCTAGATGAAATAGCACCACAGTTGCGTATCGATAATTTGCTAGATAAACGTCCCTTTGAATTGTCAGGTGGGCAAAAACAAAGGGTTGCAATTGCCCGCAGTCTCATGACAAAGCCACAGTTACTTCTAGCAGATGAACCGACAGCTGCTCTGGATTACCGTAATTCAGAAGACCTTTTAGAACTCTTTGAAGCTATTAATCTCAACGGTCAAACTATTTTAATGGTTACTCATTCAGCTAATGCTGCAAGTCATGCAAGACGTGTTCTTTTTATCAAGGACGGTCGTATCTTCCACCAAGTTTATCGTGAAAACAAATCAACAAAAGCATTCAGCAAAGATATCTCACTTGCAATGTCTGCGCTTTTAGGAGGTGAATAGGATGTTTTACTTTAAGATGGCTTGGAATAACCTTAAAAATAGTTTTTCAAGCTATGTTCCTTTTATGTTGACCAGTTTTTTCCTTTATTTAGTAACCTGCTCGACTTTCCTTATCCTACTTAGTCCTATGGGGAAATCTATGGGGGCAGCTGCTACATCTATCGGTTTAGGGGCTATTGTTCTAAGTATTTTCTCGCTTATCATGGAACGCTATAGCTATCGCGTCCTCCTTAAACAGCGCAGTCGTGAATTTGGTCTATACAATATTTTGGGGATGAACAAACGCCAAGTAGGAATGGTTGCTACATTTGAGCTTATGATTATCTTTGCTATATTAGTCATCCTTGGAACACTCTTTAGTGGTATCTTTGCTAAATTTACCTATGTTATCTTTGTCAATCTAACAAACTATCATCTCCTTAATCTCAAGTTAGTAGCTCTCCCTTTTCTTGTCAATGCTCTTATTTTTGCAGGTATTTTCCTCATCTTATGGCTCAGTGCTTTGGCGCATATTAAATTATCATCACCGCTTAATCTCTTTCGTAGTCAACAACAAGGTGAAAAAGAACCACGTGGCAACGTTCTTCTTGCTTTACTGAGTGTTATTGCTATTAGCTATGCCTACTATATTGCTTTCACATCTGATAAATTATCTGCTATACAGGTTATTTACAAGTTTTTCTTTGCTGTACTGCTTGTTATTTTAGGGACTTACCTTTTCTATATTAGTTTTATGACTTGGTATCTCAAGCGTCGTAGAAAAAATAAAAACTATTATTATAAGCCAGAACATTTCGTATCAACCTCACAAATGATTTTTCGCATGAAGCAAAATGCAACAGGGCTGGCTAGTATTAGCCTACTAGCTGTTATGGCATTAGTAACAATCGGAACTACCGTCTCTCTATATGCTAACACACAAAATATGGTTAATGGTCTTTTTCTTAAAAATAGCCGCATTGAATACTATATACCTCAAAATAAAGAGATACAACCTGAAAAATATTTCCAAAAAGACGTCTTAGACAAGCTCCATCGCTCAACTAAAGAACTCATCACTTATCGAACAGCTATGATTGCACTTAATTACAATGGTGACAAAAAGGATATTATCATCAATGACAACAATATAGTAAACACCTCTATGTCAACAGGCTTTGTTTATATCATCACACAAAAAGATTTCAAGCATTTAGGAAATAGTATTAAAACACTAAAAGATAACGAAGTCCTCTTTTTGACACAAAAAGGGAACAGCTCTGTTAGCTCCTTTGACTTTTTTGGAAAGAAGTACAAGGTAAAAAAACTTAAACATGCGATTTTTCCAGATTTGCAAATCACCGTTAATAGTGCAGTTCTAGTGTTGCCAAGTAAAGCAGATTATCAAGAGATTTACAGACATTATCTCCCTTACGTTGATAAAGGTCTTGGAATCTCTGAAAACTATATCGCCAACTTAGATTTGTCTAAAACAGAGATAAGTAAAATTACAACAGCCAATCATACTGTTGGAGATGAGGAGTTTTCTGGCGTTCTTCGAACAAAATCAGAAAGTCTTAATCTGATGTATGAGTTTTACGGAGCTCTGCTCTTTACAGGTTTCCTTTTAGGTATTAGTTTTCTTCTCGGAGTTGCACTTATTGTTTATTACAAGCAGTACTCTGAGGGACATGAAGACAAGAAGTCTTATCATATCTTGCAGGAGGTCGGGATGAGTCAAAGGCAAATCAAAAAGACTATCAATTCACAAATCATTCTTTTCTTCTTTATGCCACTTGGTATTGCAACACTACATTATTTGATTGCCATACCTATGCTCAGACAACTCTTGCTGACTTTTGGTGTGACAGAGGCTAAGCTCGTCTATATTGTTAGTTTTATTACAATTGCTATTGTCGCAGTACTTTATTTTATTATCTATCGTATGACAAGCAAAACCTACTACAAAATTATCGAACACTGACGAGAAGACTGGATATGCCAGTCTTTTTTTGTAGAAGTAGTGTTCTTATGATAAAATAGAGAAAAAGGGGAAAGTTATGCTAGATAATCGTATCTTTATTATTGAGGATGATCCGACTATTATTCATCTGTTAAAAGACAGTTTGCAGGTGACCTACACTGTAGGGACTGTTCAAAATTTCCGTGATGTGAAGCATGAGGCAGAGAAGTTTCAACCAGACTTGATTTTGATGGATATTACTTTGCCTTATTATAATGGTTTTTATTGGACGACAGAAATTCGTAAAAAATTGTCTGCACCGATTATCTTTATCTCCTCAAGTAGTGATGAGATGGATATGGTCATGGCACTCAATATGGGCGGAGATGATTTTATCTCAAAGCCTTTTTCGTTAACTGTTTTGGAAGCTAAAATTGCAGCTTTTTTGAGGCGTTCTCAACAGCAACTCCAAACACCAAAGTATCACTTGGAGGGTTATCAACTCAATCGAGATGGCGTCTTTAGTACTCCATCTCATCAGCAAATACTTCTAACTCCGACCGAATCTAAGATGCTGAGAGTTCTTTTTGAGCATGTTGAACAGGTTGTGACTAAGGAAGAATTACTTGAGAGTCTTTGGGAAGATGAGAGCTTTATCGACCAAAATACGCTCAACGTCAATATGACACGGCTACGAAAAAAACTTACTCCGATTGGTTTTAATCGCATTCATACTGTGAGAGGAGTCGGTTATTTATTAAGATGATAAAACAATTTTTCAAAGAATACATTGTCTGGTATGCGACTTATCTTGGTGTAATGTTCTTATTTTTCCTCAATTTTTGGCTCTATCACTTGCCACTGATTTATTTTGCGAACACTCTAGCGCTTAATCTTGTCGTTCTCGTCATTATCAGTTTGTGGCGCTATTTTCTCTTTCGTCAAAAAATGCTGGTGCTTACGCACTTTGTCTATGATAGTGAACTTGAAGATTTTACTGATCCTAGCGATATAGCGTATCGTACTGTTATTTTTAAGTTACGTCATGCAGCTAACCAGAAAGAACTTGAAATCACCAGTCAAAAAGATAATCTAGAGAGTCTTGTCAAAATGTGGACTCATCAGATGAAAGTTCCCTTGTCCGCTATATCTCTCATGGCACAAACTGACCAGCTCACCCCAGAAGAAACCAAACGACAAGTTCTGCGCTTAGAAAACTATCTGGATACACTGATTAACTATATCAAGTTCAAGCAGCATCAAGATGACTTTCGCTTTGAGAGAGTTTCAGCTAGGAAAGTAGTAGCAGAGGTGGTTAAAAAATACTGTACTGCCTGCCTAGCCAAGCAGTTATCCGTAACCATCACAGGCGATACAACTTTCAAAACTGATAAAAAATGGCTGAGCTTTGCCCTTTCTCAAATCTTTGACAATGCTATCAAATACTCGCACAACAATGCTCAGATAAAAATCACTATTACAGAGACTCAAGTGACTATCTCTGATGATGGTATTGGCATATTAGATGAGGATTTGCCTCGTTTATTTGATGAAGGATTCACAGGTTTTAATGGGCATAAATATCAAAAAGCAACTGGCTTAGGTCTTTATATGACCAAGCAAGTGCTTGATAAACTTAACTTTTCAATCAAGGTGACTAGCCAGATTGCTAAAGGTACTGACGTCACCATCTCCTCTAAACAAAAACTCTAACTTCAAGAAAATTCTTGAAGATTTTTCATTTTCCTATTGACAAAAGCTTAAAACTTGCTAAAATTAAATTTAACCAGTTAATTAACTAGTTAATAAAAAGGAGGACTAATGAAATCAAAATACTATCAGCTTGTCCTAATAAGTCTAAGTCTGCTACTGTGTTTGGTGGGTTGTCATGCCAATACCAGCACTACAAAAGGAACAGGGCGACTCAAGATTGTCACAAGCTTTTACCCCATATATGCGCTGACAAAGACTGTCTCTGGTGACTTAAACGATGTCAAGATGATTCAGTCCAGTCAAGGTATTCATGACTTTGAACCATCAACGGCTGATGTAGAGGCTATTTATCGTGCTGATGCCTTTATTTATCACTCTCACACTTTAGAGTCATGGGCGGGAAGTCTAAATTCGAGCTTGCACGATTCAAAGGTTAAGATCATTGAAGCTGCCAAAAGACTCAAACTTAGCAGGGTACAGGGCTTAGAGGAGATGCCTGTGACTGACAATATAGACCCTGCAAGATTCTATGATCCTCATAGCTGGAACGACCCTATCTTGCTTGCTGATGAAGCGCAAAATATCGCAAATCAGTTGAAAAAGCTTGATTCTAAAAACGCTAAGACCTACCAAAAAAATGCAAATATCTTCAGAAAATCTGCCAAAAACTTGACTGTAAAATACCAGAAAATTTTTGCAAAGGCAAAATCAAAATATTTTGTCACCCAGCACACTGCTTTTTACTATCTGGCAAAACGATTTGGTCTCAAGCAGTTGGGCATATCAAGTGTGACAAACCAAGAACCTAGTGCAAGACAGCTAGCAGAAATAGAAGACTTTGTCAAGACTTACAAGGTTAAAACGATTTTTGTCGAAGACACTATCTCGACAAAGGTAGCAAAAGCCATAGCCCACAACACTGGAGCTAGTATTCAAGTACTAAGCCCACTTGAAGCCGATCCACAAAATAATCTTAGTTTACTTGAAAACATCGAGCAAAACCTCAAAGTACTGAGCCAACATTTATAAAAAAGGAGTTTTCATGAAGAAAAAATACTTTATCCCTACTATCACGACACTTTCTGTAGTTACTCTTAGTGTCTGTGCTTACCAGCTTGGTCGCTACCAAGCACAAGAAAATGACGTCAAAAACAATCGCATTTCTTATATCAATAGTGGTAAATCAAAGAAACAGAAAGTCGTCTCTGATACCAAAGGCAAGACACCTGATGAAGTTAGTAAGGAAGAGGGAATTTCAGCAGAGCAGATTGTCATTAAAATCACTGATGACGGCTATGTGACCTCTCATGGTGACCATTATCACTATTACAATGGTAAGGTGCCATACGATGCTATTATCAGCGAGGATCTGATAATGACTGATCCGTCCTATGTCTTTAAGCAAGAAGATGTGGTCAATGATGTTAAGGACGGTTATATTATCAAGGTAAATAGTAAATACTACCTTTATCTCAAGGAAGGTAGCAAGCGGATTAATGTCCGCACCAAAGCACAAATAGAAGAGCAACAAGAAAAAGCAAAAGCAGAAGTGGCTAGTAAAGGACACCACAAGCATAGCAGCAAATCCACACAACAAAGCCAAGCTGCCAAACAGGCAAAAGTGCAAGGGCGCTATACGACCGATGATGGTTACATCTTTAGTCCAACAGATGTTATTGATGACTTGGGAGACGCTTTTCTCGTGCCACATGGCAATCATTTTCACTATATTCCAAAGTCAGACTTATCTGCTAGTGAGCTGTCTGCTGCTCAAGCTTATTGGAATGGGCTTTCTAGACGGTCTAAGAAGAGACACCAAGCACAGACTATTTTTAGAAAAACAGAAAATTCCTCTAAAGCGACACCGCAATTACCTTCCTCAACAACGCACTTTACACCAACTATCTCGCAGGGTTATGTTTTACATACAAACCAAGCCACACAGACGACACATCATTCCAAAACAAGCTCACAATCTACGACCCACACAAGTACCCAAACGCAGAGTCAAAAAGAGCAGACACAGACTGACAGTTCAACATCTCTAACTGCCCTGCTCAATCAGCTCTACACTCAACCATTAAATTCACGTCACGTTGAAGCTGATGGTCTCATCTACGATCCTCAAAAGGTTACCCGCTTTACTTCAACAGGGGCGGTTATTCCACACGGTGACCACTATCATTTTATCCCTTATAGCCAAATGTCAGACCTAGAAGCGCAAATCACACGTCTTCTCGCCTATGGAGCAAAAGCGGATAGCAAGACAAACAACAATCAAACGCAAAACACCAAGACTGAAAGCCAAACTAATACATCTACAAATACCATCAAAAAAGATGACACACTTATCCCAGACAATATCAAAAAATCCGATCAGGGTAACGATGGCAAGCCTTATAAAACCTCTGATGGCTATACCTTTAGCATTGACTCTGTGACAGATGTTGTTGATCAAGCTGTGATTACAAAACACGGTAATCATCTACATTATATTCGCTGGGAAGATTTAGAAGACAGCGAGTTGGCTGCTATTCGTGAAAAATTTAAAGGTCAAAAGATTAGCAAGACCTCCCTTTATCCAGCTAATATCGAAGCTATCAAACCTGAGTTGAAGATACCTCTAAAAGATTTACCATATGGTTTATATTATGTCGTTGCAGCTACACAAAAAGGTTTTGTACAGCCACATTATGATCACTACCATATTATATCCTATTCTTGGTTAGACGAAGATGAAATTGCATCTATCAAATATTTGCTTGCACATCCTGAACTAAAGCCTACTCCAATTCGCAAAGTTTTACGAAAGCAAGCTGAAAACTACAATATGGACTTTAAAACTTTGGAGGATAAAATTAACGATATTTATGTGCGCTACGGTGTTAGCCCAGACCATATGACCTTTTTGAAAGATAAAAAACAGGTTCAATTAACTGATAAGAATGGCAAGGAACAGATTGTTGATATTGAGACAGGGCTTTTAATTAGTGATTTACAAGATGATACTGTAGCGTTTGCTGAAAAGAGTATGCCAGAGTTATACAATATTATAGATCGCTTTGCCAGCCAGTATGGAATGACGAGTGAGGTATTAAATGATAAATTATCAGATATAGCTTCACAGTATAAAGTCTCTTACAATGCTATGACTATTAGTACTGATGGTCACATCACTTTCCAAGCAAACGGTAAGAACATTAGTATCAACCTCAAATCAAACACAGAAAATAACACACCAAAATCAGTAGATACACCAATGGATAAAATCACTCAATTGGCACAACAATACGGCTACAGCTATAATGACATGTCATCAAAGATTAATCAGCTCATAAGTAAATACCAAGTTAACTTTGACACTATTCAATTTGGAATCAATAAACAAGCCACTTTCACACAGATAAATGGTAACAAGGTAACTGTTAATCTTGATACTCTAGCAGAGGTAACTTCAACGACTAAATCTGCTGACACTAAGACAAATACGCAAGTAACTGCAGACAGCCCTTCTAACAACAAAGTGAACTTCCCAATAGCAAAACCAAAACTATTTGAAGATACAGATGGTAGCGATACCGATAGCAACAGCCAAACAGTTAGCAGTAGTGAAGCAGAAGTGGTGAGTAAAGATAATTTACATAAATAAAAATATGTAATTAAAATTCATCAAATCACTAACAAAAAAAGACTTATAAGTAAAACTTATAAGTCTTTTTACAGCTTATCAAGAGCATTTTTCTGCTCATCATTTACAATATGGGTATAGAGGTCAGTGACCTGCGTAGAGGCATGCCCTAGCTGATGACTGACCAAGACTTGCGATTTCGTACTAGCATAAAGGCGTGTAGCTAATGTATGTCGGAGTTTGTGTGGTGTGATGCGAACCTTGAAGGATTGTGAATATTTGGCAACTAACTTTTCGATAGAAGAAGCATCAATACGATTAGGTTTGCCACGATACAAAGCTAAAAAGAGCGCTGTATCTGTCTTTTCAGCTTTGTATCGTTCTTTTCTAATAGTAAGATAATCTTCGAGATAAGAATGGGCAAAGTTAGCTATATGGACAGCATCCCTTTTTCCACCTTTTCGTGTAACTTCGACAACCATTGTGTTAAGATTGCAATCTTTAACATCCAGATTTACCGCTTCAGAAAGGCGAATACCAGATGCTAAAAGTAGTGAAATGATAGCCAAGTCACGTTCCTTATTTTTATTAAAGAAAAAGAGAGCACGTTTTGATAATGTTGTTGCATACTTCTTATCAATGTAGTCTAAAAATGCCTGTGTTTCCTCTCCTAAAAAGAGCTTTTGCTTGATGTTTTCAGCACGAGCTGCCAAAGTTTCTTTCTCTTTCTTAATGGACACTTTTTTCATGACATTACGATAAAAGTAAGGCTCTCCCTCATTGTTTTCCACCTCCTCTGTTAAATATTTATATAAACTAGAAAGTGCAGCCAATGTCCGATTGATGGTCGTTTGGGAAACACCTTGTTGAGTTGTATTGCTATTTAGTAAAGGACGTTCACGTAGATAAAGGATAAAAGCTTCCATATCTTTTTTGGATAGATGTTCCAATGTTGTAAGTTCAATATCAGCGATTTTTTGACAATGAACAATATCTGAATCTATCAACCATTCAAAAAAACGACGGTATTCTTTGAGATATTCGTACAGGGTCGTAAAACTGTAAGGAATAGTCAATTTTGACTGATAATAGTCCAACACGTACCAAGGCATGACCATCTTGAGCTTATCAATTTTTTCGAGCAGTAAATCGCGTCGCATAATTATCTCCCATAGCTATCATTTTTATCTTTAAAAGAAGTATATCACACTCACATCATATTTTCAAGAAAATTACAGTTTTTCGGAAAAATAATAAAGTCTAACCGATAACCAATTATCCTACGATTCAAAAATGTTATTCGATTAGCTTATCAAGAAGTTCTTTCTCACTTGCAGTGATTTGAAATACAAAATCATCATAAGATGTTGCAACTTTTGGAATAGTCAAACCACATTTAATTACAGTAATGTCCTCCTCATGAGGCATAACGTTATTTTGGTAAGATGTACCCTGATTCATCTTAAGTTGTGCATCGCTTCCTTTATTTTTATCGGGGTATACAAAATAACCTTTACTAGCATCAAATCTAAACATATAAGCTAAAACCTGTAAATAGTCTCTGTTCCCAATATTCTCAATCGGTTTATATTTTGCATCTGCGACTATTCTGTTTTTAACTTTTTTACTAATAAAATCTGGATAGACTAAACCAATCATCTTATTCTCATTATTCTTACTATCTTTAATTGAGGAGAATAGTTGTTGAGCTCCTTTTTTACTCTTATTCATTGGATGATAAAAATAATCTTTAATAACGGAGTTTATATACTCCTCCCAAAGCCAAGCGCCATCGAAGAGAATGCCATGAACTTGTCGTTTACCGCAACCAATTTGATGTTTTTCGTACTGCAAAATCAAAATGCATAATCTTTGCAACAACCTATATTCATGATAAAAAGCATGTACTATTGGTTGCTTTTTATTAATTTGAATTATTTTCTTTTTATTTTGAGGTGTGTATTCTTTAGTGGCAGCAACCACTGCTTTAATCTCAACTTTAACTGTTCTGAGCAAGGTCTCACCACAGGACTTGCGTTTTATGAATTCAATCGTGTGGCGGATCAATTCCATCAAATAATTGTCGTATGAAAATTCACGTTCATTGTATGACACATTACCAATAAAAGGAGTGTTTTCTTTTATATGACGAGGAATATCTATCGTTCCTTTGATATTTGCATCATTATATTTGTTGCAAATATAAGTTTTGATACTTCCTTTTCGCATTGCTATTTTTAAATAATATGGAAATAAAAATAAAAGTAAACTGAATAAATGATTTTCCTGAGTGGCATTTGTATTCCAATCTAACACGTTAGGAAAATCCATCACTTTTTTCAGCATATACTGTAAAAAATAATCTTGTTTATCTGAGCTAAATCTAGATCCGATAATTAATCGTTCATCTCCATATCCGAGAAACCCCATCACATTATTCAATTTATAGCGATTATCGACGCTTTTTATGATTATCTGATCTTTTGTAATATCTTCTGCATTTTTGACTAATTCTGGAAAGACAAAAATTCCTTCTTTTTCAAGTTGCTCCAATGTCTTATCAGCAACCCGTTCTACGATACCAGTAACAGGGACAAACTTATCTTTTGGCCATGATGTATTGTCTTCAACTCGTAACGTTTTCATCTACATCACCTATTTCTGGTGGATATCCCTGTATGCTTGCTCAAACTTTTTCAAAAGCTCCTCCTCATCATACATACCATGAACATAATCCCGTAACAGCGGAAGTAAATAGTCTGTCCATAATTGATCAAAAGTCAAAGTAGATAGTTTACGGAAGTAAGATGCGCCAACGTAGTAATTTTCATTTAGTTCATCTACTCTTGATATTTCATTATTAAGATTTTCCATTCGCTTGATAGCTTCTTCTTTTAACTCATCGCCTAAACAGTTCAACATCTCCAAATGGTCATTTGCTTTAATTTCGATAAAACGAAAACGACGACGCATCGCAAAATCAAAGCTATCAACGGAACGATCAATATCATTCATTGTTCCAATAATATACACATTTTCAGGAATTGAAAATTTCTTATCTGGGTTTTCGTGCAGATTCGCATACTGAGTTGAAACTTCTCCAGCACTTCCTCGATACTCTGGGTCAATGGAAAAGAAAAGCTCTCCAAACACTTTTGAGATTTCAGCTCTGTTCATTTCGTCAATCACAAAAATGAAAGGTTTGACGATTTTAGATTTTATGTCATTAAATATTGCAAAATAATAGGAATCCTTTTGATTATTACTTTTCTTTTTAAAAAAGGCTGTAAGATCTTTAACTTTTTCAAACTTTTTACCAGATTCAATCATTGATAAAAGTTTAGTTTTATTTAAATTCAATGTATTCTTTTGGTTATTAGGAATTGAAACACAAATGTACTTTTCATCAAAACTTTTAATATAAAATTTGTTCCTTGTAATAGTCTCAAATGTCTCAACACCAAGTTTTATTTCTGAGAGATATTCTTCCAAAATATCAGAAGCAGAAATCTGTCTTGCATCATCAAAGTCATCATCAAAGCTTCTCTGTGCTTTTTTAATAAATTTTGTAAAAATACCATCTTCGAGTTGAAAACTCATCGAACCATCAGCATTTACTCTTGGACGTAGACCTTCTACAAAGTCAGAATAATCATAACTTGGATGGAATTGAACAAATTCAACTTGTTTCTTTTGTTCATCCGTCAATAAAGTGTAGTCATCATGCTCTCCATTGCTGATAATGTCTGCAGCAACCCTTTTTGCCAAATATGTTTTACCTGTTCCTGGAGCCCCACGAAAAATTACATTTTTAGATTTAATGAGTTCATTAGAATAAGAGTTCAAATAAGTGATTGCAGTCTCGCATTTTTCTTGCTTTTCAATCATAGAATCTAGCTCCATTTCACTTATATCAAGATTTTAAACATTGGTAGGTTAATTATTCCTAAATTTTTAGCTTGGCTAAAACAATATTAAAACATTTTATTTACGTTTTTTCTTAGCTTTCTTTAGCTTCTTTGCCATACGTTTCATGGCTTGTTTAGTTGCAAACTCTCCGACTTTTCCTTTGAGCCCTCCTCCAAACATTTGGCTAATATCCATGTTGTTACCCAGTGCTGACATATCTGGCATACCTTGAGTTCCCATCATACCTTCCAAAGCTGACATATCTAGGTTATTTGCTTTATTTTTAGGAAGATTATTGGGATTTAGTCCTAGTTGTTTCATCATCTTATCCATATCACCAGACATAACACCTTGCATCATTTGCTTGGCTTGGTTAAAATCTTTGATAAACTTATTGACTTCAACAAAGCTATTTCCCGAACCTGCTGCGATACGTCTACGGCGGCTAGGATTGAGAAGAGCAGGGTTTTCACGTTCTTCGGGTGTCATGGAGGATACAATAGCACGTTTTCTAGCAATATCACGTTCATCTACTTTGATATTTTTTAATGCTGGATTGTTTGCCATACCGGGAATCATTTTCAGTAAATCTTCCATAGGTCCCATATTTTGAACTTGGTCGAGTTGGTCGATGAAATCATTAAAATCAAAAGTGTTTTCACGCATTTTCTCGGCAAGCTCTAATGATTTTTGTTCATCATACTCAGCAGAAGCTTTTTCGATAAGAGTTAACAAATCTCCCATACCGAGAATACGGCTTGACATGCGGTCGGGGTGGAAAGTTTCAATATCTGTAATCTTTTCACCAGTTCCGGTAAATTTAATAGGCTTACCGGTGATTTCTCGAACAGAAAGGGCAGCACCACCACGTGTATCTCCGTCAATCTTGGTAAGGACAACTCCCGTAATATCCAGTTGCTTGTTAAATTCATCAGCGACATTTGCTGCTTCTTGACCAATCATACTATCAATGACCAACAAAATCTCATTTGGTTGGGCTATAGACTTGACATCATGTAACTCTTGCATGAGCTTTTCATCAATTTGTAGACGTCCAGCTGTATCAATAATAACATAATCATTATGATTAGTTTGAGCTTGTACCAGCCCTTGACGAACAATATCAACCGCAGGATGTTCTATTCCCATGTCAAAAACAGGCACATTGATTTGTTGACCAAGTGTTTTTAATTGGTCGATTGCTGCTGGGCGGTAAATATCAGCAGCAATCATAAGTGGGCGTGCCTTTTCATCTTTAATGAGTTTATTGGCTAATTTACCAGCAAAAGTCGTTTTACCAGCTCCTTGGAGACCAACCATCATAATGATAGTTGGAATTTTTTGAGATTTTTCTAATTCAGCTGTTTGCGATCCTAAAATCTCAGTTAATTCTTCATTGACGATTTTAATGATTTGTTGAGTTGGATCAAGTGTATCAATAATTTCGTGACCAATAGCACGTTTGCGAACACGTTTGATAAAGGTTTTAACTACAGGTAGGGCAACGTCAGCTTCAAGAAGTGCTAATCGGATTTCTTTGGTGACTTCTTGAACTTCTTTTTCTGATAATTTCTTTTTACCGCGAATATTTTTAAAAACGTTTTGTAAACGTTCGGTTAAACTTTCAAATGCCATGATTTTCTCCTTAATCTCTATTGTCAATACTACTTAAGAGTTGTATTTTTTCTTGTAAATAGCTATCTTTGGGATATTTTTTCAAAATATCATCAAAAATTTGACTGCGCACGATATAATCCGAATACATATGCAATTTCATCTCATAGGCTTCTAAAATCTTTTCAGTACGTTTGATGTTATCATAAACAGCTTGACGACTTACCTTGAACTCCTCGGCAATCTCACCTAAACTATAGTCATCAGCGTAATAAAGCTCTATATAATTCATTTGTTTATCCGTTAATAGCGTTGCATAGAACTCAAAAAGCGCATTCATGCGATTGGTTTTTTCAATTTCCATAGATTTATTATACCAAAAAATACTAACCTTTTATAGTCTTTTTGAAAGGACAGTTTACATAAATAAAACAACGTAAACTATCCTTGGTTTTCCAAATAAAACTCAAAACGTTCACCGACATACTGACTATGAACATATTCAAAAGGTGTGCCATCTTTGAGATAGGAGATTTGCACCAAAGTCAGTAGAGCACTACCGCGCTTAGTGTGTAAAATTTCAGCAATACGCTCTGATGCATTACGTGCGGATATCGTTTGACTGCTCCTGCCGATTTCAAATCCATTATTGATTAAAGTTTTAAAAAACTGCTCTGCAATGTCCTTGCGATTAACATTTTTGATGAGTTCTTCAGGAATGGAGGTAATCTCGTATACCAAGGGAACACCATCAGCATAGCGTATCCGCTCCATCTGAATAACGTAGGCAGGCATGTTGGTGAGGTGGAGTTTTTCACACTCCGTCTTATCGGCTAATTTTCGCTTGTAAGATAGCAATTTGCTAGATGGGGTCTTGCCTTGGCTTATAATAATATCTGAAAAGCTAGTTGTACCTGACATTTTTTCTTGAACACGTTTACTAGCCACAAACGTACCGCTACCAATACGACGTTCAAGAATGCCCTCATCTACTAGAAGAGAAATAGCCTGTCTCAGCGTCATCCGACTTACTAAAAACATCTCTGCCAAATCACGCTCACTGGGCAGACGTTCACCAATTACCCAATGCTCTTTTTCTATTTCTTTTTTGATATAGTCATGTATTTTAATATAGGCTGGTACCATATTGACTCCTTTATCTGTTCTTTCTTTATTTTACCATTTTTTGAGACAGAAAAAAATATAAGCGAGTACTGCTATTTTCGCTAAAATATGCTAAAATGAAATTAAACTTGTTAGGTTTCTAACATAAAAGAAAGGAAACACATGATTGATAATGCAGAACAATTGAATGATGTTCAAAAAATCATCGTTTTGGATTACGGTAGTCAATATAATCAACTGATAGCTCGCCGTATTCGTGAATTTGGAGTATTTTCAGAATTGAAGAGTCATAAGATTTCTGCCAAAGAAGTCAAAGAACTAAACCCAATTGGAATTGTCCTTTCTGGGGGGCCAAATTCTGTTTATGCAGACAATGCTTTTGGAATTGATTCCGAGATTTTTGAGTTAGGTATTCCGATTCTTGGGATTTGTTATGGTATGCAGCTATTGACGAGTCAATTAGGTGGAAAAGTTGTTCCTGCCTCTGAAGCTGGAAATAGCGAGTACGGCCAGTCTACTTTACGTTTAAAAGTAGACTCTGAACTCTTTAAAGAGACACCTAAAGAGCAAACTGTATTGATGAGCCATGGCGATGCTGTCACAAAAATCCCAGAGTCTTTCCACCTCGTTGGAGACTCTGTTGATTGTCCTTACGCAGCCATTGAAAATACTGAAAAACACATTTACGGTATCCAGTTCCACCCAGAAGTACGTCATTCAGAGTTTGGTAATGCTATCTTACACAATTTTGCTTTTGCTATTTGCGGTGCAAAAGGAGATTGGTCAATGGAAAATTTCATTGACATGCAAATTGCAGCTATTCGTCAAAAAGTTGGTAATCGCAAGGTTCTTCTCGGTTTGTCTGGTGGGGTTGACTCATCTGTTGTTGGAGTTCTCTTGCAGAGAGCTATCGGCGATCAGTTGACTTCTATCTTTGTTGATCATGGACTTCTTCGAAAAGGAGAGAGTGATCAAGTTATGCACATGCTTGGTGGGAAATTTGGTCTCAATATCATTCGTGTTGATGCTTCAAAACGTTTTCTAGATTTACTCGCTGGTGTTGATGATCCAGAGAAAAAGCGTAAAATTATAGGAAATGAATTTGTCTATGTCTTTGATGATGAGGCAAGTAAACTAGAAGGTGTTGACTTTCTCGCACAAGGAACTCTCTACACAGACGTTATCGAATCTGGGACAGAAACAGCACAAACGATTAAATCACACCATAATGTTGGTGGTCTTCCAGAAGATATGCAGTTTGAACTCATTGAACCACTAAATACGCTCTTTAAAGATGAAGTTCGTGCTCTAGGGACAGCGCTTGGTATGCCAGATGAGATTGTATGGCGTCAACCATTCCCAGGTCCAGGACTCGCTATCCGTGTCATAGGGGATATCACTCCTGAAAAATTGGAAACAGTTCGTGAATCAGATGCTATTTTACGTGAAGAAATCGCCAGAGCTGGTCTTGAGCGTGATATTTGGCAATATTTCACAGTTAATACTGGCGTACGTTCTGTAGGTGTTATGGGAGATGGTCGTACCTATGACTATACCATTGCTATTCGTGCTATCACGTCTATCGATGGTATGACTGCTGACTTTGCCCACATTCCTTGGGAAGTTTTGCAAAAAATTTCTGTTCGGATTGTCAATGAAGTAGACCACGTCAACCGCGTTGTCTATGATATCACAAGTAAACCACCTGCAACCGTTGAATGGGAATAAACAAAAATGAATCAAAAAGGCTTTGAAACCAGTGTTTCAGAGCCTTTAATAGAGTAAATAAAAACAAAGGAAGTCAGTACATGCTACCTTATACAGATAAAATAATTGAGACTATTACTAAGTATCTTCCAAAAGATGAAAATGAGTGGGAGCTTGTTGGTTTTGTAAATAAACAGGAAGAAATCTACACGTTTGGTAGCGATTCAAAAATACTAGGCAGACTCTTTGAAGTTTTAACTTTTGAAGCTTTGAATAATACAGCCATTGAATTAGGCTATACTTTATATGAATCCGACCAGCAAACAGTATATCCAGATTTTTATTTCGTAAAGCCCAATGGAAGAAAAATAGCTGTTGATGTAAAAACGACATACAGGAGAAGCAAAAAAGCAAAATTTGGCTTTACTGGTGGTAGTTTTACAAGTTTTATGAGGAATGGAACAAAGAATATTGTAGGTAATTATTCTGATTATGACAGTCATTATATTTTAGGCGTTGTCTATACTCGTGAGACGAAACCAACTACTGGAAAAGTTGCTTTTGAGAATTTAAATTCTATAATTCCTGCTTATAAAAATATAGAAGTATTTGTTCAGGAAAAATATAGGATATGTGGTGATAAGAAGGGGAGTGGAAATACCGATAATATCGGAACAATTACTTCTGCTTCTATCAAACCTTTTGTATACGGTGCTGGACCATTTTCTGTTTTAGGAAAAGATACTTTCCATGATTATTGGGTAAATCATCCAAAATATACTGATAGCAAAGATATAAAGCAATCATTATATAATAATATCGATACTTATATTGATTGGGTCTCTAAAGCAGATAAAACTAAATCGCTAGAATTAAAAAAATTATATTTAGATTATCTATCCCAATATGATGAAACATTTAATAAAAAATAGAGCACTCAGCTCTATTTTTTATATTTCAAAAAGGGTAATTGCTCTTATTCAGTTTTCACTTCATCTGAGTTTAAGTTTGATTCACTTATTACTAGCGCTTCTATCATCTTATTCCTGTTAGACTCTTTTGCTCCTAAGTGGTAAAAATGTTCAGTAGTCAAAAGTTTTCCATCAGTCCATCTTTCCATGTGATCATTTTTTCTGTATTTATTTTCGTACCACATACTAAAAGCATATCCCGCTTTTCCTTTTTGAGTAAGTTCTGCAAGTAATACTGCGTATTCTTCACTCCAAGAATCATAATAACCATCATAACGGTTGATATAAGGTGGGTCTAAATACACGAAGTCATTTTTCTTCATCATTACAAATGCTTCCGTAAATGGCATACAGATAAATTGCCAATCTTTGTCCTCCATTATTCTTTCAACCCATGCAACTTGATTTACAATTTTTGTGATTAATGCTTTCTGAAATCTTTCTGGTTTTCGTCCAAAAGGAACATTATAGTTACCTTTATTATTAAAGCGCATCATGCCATTAAAATTGGAACGTTGTAAAAACAAAAAATCTAGTGAGTTATGTTCCTTATTAAATCTATTTCGCACTTCATAATAGTAAGATGTTTTATCAGCTAAAGTATTAGCTAACTTAATTGATTCTTTTTCTAAATAGTTTCTCACTATTTCTGATGTAATCTTTTTTGATTGAATGTCTTTATAAAATTGAATGATATAAGGGTTAGTATCGCTAAAAATAGCACGCTCAGGCTCTAGGTTAAATCCAACTACTCCAGAACCCATAAATGGTTCAAAATAGGTGCCTTTTCCGTCCCATTTAACAGATTCAGCGATGAAAGGAACTAACTTTGTTTTTATTCCCTGTATTTTAATAGGTGGTACTTTAGGGGTAATAATTTTTTTCGGTAACACTTCTAAACCTCTCTTACTTACTGTTTGTTTTCTATTATACTATTTTTTTATACTACTAACATGAAAATATCTTATTACTATTTTTTCTGCGTTTAATATTGGTTTTATCATAGTAAATTCTCCTCTTTAATAACGCTGCTCTAATAACTATTCTGATTATATAAGATAAAGATACAGTGATATAATTTGAGCTAATCTATATATGATTTAATATCATCATTCAATGTTAGAGTAGTTTTAAATGGTGTATCTCCTAGTTTACCAAATTTCTTCTGAACTAAAAGAGCGGTTTCTTGAATTATTTTTTCAATCAGCAGTCCCCATAGTTTCTCTAAAAGCTTGATTAACTGCAAAACCACTTGTTATCTTTAATTTTTCAAAATTTTCTTTAGTGATTATTTCTTTATTTTGTAAAATTTCTAAAGCTAATTTAACACCTAATTTCATTTTTCACCTCAAATATTTTACACGTTCTAATACATTTTAGAAAAGTTTTGCAAACAACACAAACTAAAAACTGCTTTTTTAGCAGTTTTTAGTTTGTGTTTATTTTACAATTTCTTCTCTATAGTCGCACTTTTCGTTTGAACAGATGACTTGTTTGCCACCACCACGGATTTTTTTCTCAATGAGAAAATCACCGGATTTGGGGCAGATACGCCCTACAGGTTTATCCCAAGAAGTGAATTCGCACTCTGGGTAGCGATTACAACCATAAAAAATACGATTGCGCTTAGTTTTGCGCTCAATGACTTGTCCTTTAAGGCACAATGGACAAGTCACACCAATTTCTTTGGTGATAGCTTTGGTATTGCGACACTCTGGAAAGTTACTACAAGCATAAAACTTACCGTAGCGTCCTAGTTTGATAACCATAGGTGAACCACAAACATCGCAGTCAAATCCTGCAGGTTCGTCTTTAATTTGAATTTTTTCTATCTCACTTTCTGCTTTCATAAGTTCTTTTTCAAAAGGCTTATAAAAGCGATCAATAACGTGTTGCCATTCTTCTTTGCCTATTTCAATTTCATCTAGTTTGTTTTCCAGTTCTGCTGTAAATGCTACATCAACAATATCTGGGAAAAATGCAACAATCAAGCTATTGACAATCATACCAAGCTCAGTCGGTTCAAAACGTTTAGCAGACAAGGTAACATAGTACCGTTTTTGAATCGTCTCAAGAGTCGGTGCATAGGTGGATGGACGACCAACTCCGTTTTCCTCAAGCGTCTTAATCAGTGTCGCTTCAGAATATCTAGCCGGTGGCTGGGTAAAATGTTGCTCTGGCTGAACAGTGATTTTCTTGACAGTATCTCCTTCTTTCATTTCAGGAAGCATTTTATTTTTATCAGAGTCATTATAGACTGCTAAATAGCCGTCAAATTTGATTTTACTACCATTAGCTGTGAAAACAACTCCATTTTGTGATAAGGTGACTTTCATCGTATCAAAAATAGCTGTTGTCATCTGACTGGCGACAAACCGATTCCAAATCAAGGTATAGAGTTTGAGCTGATCTTTGTCCAGATATTTAGCGATAGACTCAGGTGTTTGATTGACATTTGAGGGGCGAATAGCTTCATGTGCGTCTTGGGCGCTAGCACTATTTTTAATGCGACTACCGTGTTTTGAGTATTTTTCACCGTAACGCTCTGAGATAAAGTTAGCTGCATCGTTTTTAGCTAAGGGACTGATGCGTGTTGAATCAGTACGCATGTAAGTAATAAGTCCCTGAGTACCTCTTTTTCCTAAACTAATTCCTTCGTAGAGTTGCTGTGCCAGCATCATAGTCTTGCGAGTTCTAAAATTAATTTTATTGGCAGCATCCTGTTGAAGAGATGAAGTTGTATAAGGCAGTGGTGCATTTCTTCGGCGTTCTTTTTTTTCTACTTTATCAACGGTAAAGTCATTTCCTTGAATTCGTGAGAGAACTTCTTTGACATCATCGTTAGTTTTAAGTTTTTGCTTTTTACCGTCTAAGCCATAAAAAACTGCATTAAATTTGCGTGTGCCTTTTTTAAATGCACCATCAATAATCCAATATTCTTCAGGTTTAAAGGCTTTAATTTCATTTTCACGATCAATGATGAGTTTTAAAGCAACTGATTGCACGCGTCCAGCGGAAAGCCCCTTTTTGACTTTTTTCCATAGGATAGGTGAAATGGAGTATCCCACAATACGGTCAAGTACACGTCTCGCTTGTTGAGCATCAACCAAATTCATATCAATCTGACGAGGTTCAACAAAAGCATTTTTAACAGCATCCTTGGTAATTTCATTGAAGACGACACGATTTTTTTCCTTGAGATTAAGATTCAGAATATGTGCTAAATGCCAAGAAATTGCTTCTCCTTCTCGGTCTGGGTCACTTGCTAGAAAGACGCTTTTCGCTCTTTTGGCTTCTTGTTTTAAGTCGTTAATCAAAGATCCTTTACCACGGATATTGATATACTGTGGTTCATAGTTATTATCAAAATCAATAGACATACTTGACTTTTTCAAATCACGGATATGTCCAACAGAGGCTACTACTCGGTAATTGCGCCCTAAGTATTTTTCAATTGTTTTAGCCTTTGCAGGAGATTCAACGATAACTAAATTTTTTTTCGTCGTTGCTTTTTTCCTTTTCGTTTTGGTTGCTGTTGCCATACAGATTATAATTACACTTTCTCATTTGTTTAAACTGTCTGTATCATATCTTACTTTTACTAAGCTGTCAATAAAAAACTTTTTAGTTGCTATAGGAAAAACACTAAGTTGACGGATATTCTAAAAGAACATCAGAGCCTGATGTAATGCATTTTGCACCTTCTTGAATGAGATGGTGGCAACCATCTGAAATACCATCTAAGATATTACCAGGAATAGCAAAAACATCACGTCCTTCCTCAAGTGCACATTCACAAGTGATAAGACTACCTGAGCGAATACGTGCCTCACAAACGATAATGCCTTGACAAAGCCCAGCGATGATACGATTACGCTCAGGAAAGTGGTATTTGAGAGGTTGGCTTGTTGATTCATATTCAGATAAGATGAGATGATTCTTAGCTAGATAGTCTTGGAGTTTTTGGTTTTCTTTGGGATAGTAGACATCTAAACCACATCCGATAATGGCTATAGTTGAACCACCATTTTTGATGCTTGTCATATGTGCACTCGTATCAATCCCACGTGCTAAACCGCTAACAATGACGAAGTGATTGTTCAGTTCTTGAATAATTTTTTGCACAGACTTGACACCGATTGCACTTGCTTTTCTAGCACCTACTACAGCTATTTTAGGTTTTTTTAGTAATTCAAGATTACCTTTATAAAATAGCAAAACAGGCGAATTATAGATTTTTTTAAGAGCTAGAGGATATTCTTTGTCTAAGATAGAAAAAGAAGGAAATTGGCTAAACTGTTCACGTAGCAACTTCGTATCAAGAGAGTGATAGTTTTCCATGAAAGCAATAGGATTTTTACATTTTGATACCACTGCCATATCACGCAGACTAAGTGACTTTCCGATACGTTCTTGATAATCAAGGATATTGAGGATATTTAGATTGGTGAGACCTGCTTTTTTTAACTTAAATAATTCAAAATTGTTCATGTGATTACCTCCACCTGTTTATCCGTATTTTACTAGCAAAATAAAAAGTATGAGCCATTGGCTTATACTTTAGGTAATTCTAGGTATTTGATAATTCGAGCTGGATTACCCGCTAAGACAACATTATCACCAAAAGATTTGGTAACAACACTGCTAGCTCCCACAACAACGTTATCACCTAGTGTCACACCAGGTAAGATAGTTACTCCACTTGCTAACCAAACATTATTTCCAATAGTAATCGGAGCGCCATATTCCAAACCTAAAATACGTTTTTTAGCATCTAATGGATGGAGTGGCGTTAGCAGTTGACAATTTGGACCAATCATCGCATTATCACCGATACGAATCTCACAAACATCTAAGAAAGTTTGATTAAAATTAGCGTAAAAATTCTCCCCTACATGAATGTTATTACCATAATCGCAGACAAATCCAGTCTCCATGAAAATGTGTTCACCAGTGGTACCGAACAAATTTTTTAGCATATTTGAACGTTTCTTTTCATCTTGTTCAACATTAAAAGTCATCAGTTTCTGTCTTGTTTCTAGGCGTTGCCTTTTTAATTCTGTATCGCTAGCATCATAGAGCTGACCAGCTAGCATCTTATCACGTTCTGTTTTTACCATGCTATCTTTCCTCCTTTAATGCTGTCCTATATTTTCAATGATAATAAGGCTGATATACAGGAGAGTATAGAGGCTGATGAGTATGATATGGCGCTTTTTGGTCATCACCATATAGCCGATAAACTCTCGAATAAAAGCGTTTAAACTGAAATAAAATTTACTTTTAGCTCCATATCCGATACATTTAAAACCTTGGCTTTTGGCTAATAGCAGAGCTCTAAAGACGTGATAGTAATTCGTTACTAATGCAAATTGACTATTTTTTGCCATCAGTTCTTGTGAGAAGGAAATATTTTCATAGGTGTTTTTAGAACGGTTTTCTAGGATAATATTTTGCTTAGAAACGCCTTGTCGTATAGCGTAGTTTGCCATGGCTTGTGCTTCTGAGATAGCCTCATCTGGACCTTGTCCGCCAGAGACGATTAATTGACTGTCAGAGTGCTTTCTCAAGAGAGCAATACCTTTGTCCAAACGACTAGCTAAAAGCGGAGTCACTTCTTCGCCTACCAAACCAGCACCTAATACGACAATATAATCAAGATGGCGTTTTCCAATATTGATGACATTTAAAAAACTTGCTAGAGTGTAGAGTGCGACCTGCAAAAAGAGGTAGCTGACAATTCCTCCAAGATAAACGTATAGGATATGGATAAAAGCAGACGATCGAAAACTGGTAATAATGACGGGCAAGATAAAGAGATAAATCAAGATGCCAAGACCAAGTCCAAGCGATAGAAAATTAGTCATCTTTATTCCCTCGCGTCGAAGAAGCTTGCTACCGTTATAGAGACATACAACGATGAAAAGGAGTGGACCAGAAAAGGTGAGGAGAAAGACCAGAAAGGCAAGAATAGCCAGTATCATGTAGAGTATCGGATGATTTTCAAAGGAATAAAGAGATAATAAAAGGAATAATAAGCCAAATAAAAGACCTATAAAAGCAACACCAATCCAGAGATTACGCCTTTCTATTTTATAGCTAATCAAAAAGGTAAGTAACATTATGACAAAGATAATCATAAATTTTCCTCCCTCAACAGAGATTTGATAGGTTCAAAGGTCTTACGGTGGATGGGGGTGATGCCTATTTTTCTTAATCTTTCAAGGTGCAATGCTGTACCGTATCCAGCGTTACGAGCAAAGTCGTACCCTGGATAGTGCTTATCATAATTGGTCATTATGGCATCTCGTGTTACCTTGGCAACAATAGAAGCAGCTGCAATCGATAGAGAATTAGCATCTCCTTTGATAATAGATGTCTGTCCTATGTTATTATCCAGCGTCATAGCGTCAATCAACAGATGTTCTGGTGTTATTCTCATCTGATCGATGGCCTCTTGCATAGCGAGCTTAGTCGCCTGATAGATATTAACTGTATCAATGGCTGTATTGTCTTTAACGCCAATGCCAATGCCAATAGCTTTATCACAAATAGTTTGATAAAGCGCTTGATGTTTTCGCTTTGGAATTTTCTTAGAATCGTTGAGTCCGGCTATTTTGCAGTTTTGGGGCAATATCACTGCCGCTGCGACAACAGGACCTGCAAGCGGTCCTCTGCCCACTTCGTCAATACCTGCAATGAGTGTTTTTCCCTCTTGATAAAGCCCCCTTTCATATCGCAACATCTGTTCCAAACGTTCTTCTTCACGAAGCATCTTTTGAATAGCTTTTTGCCGTTGTCTAATCGCTGTCTTGACACCAGTACGACTATCAAGTAAATACTCCTGCCATCTAGGGTCATCAAGGCTAGTAAGGCGTGATAATTGTTCCTTTATCTCCTTAATAGTTGCCATCTGAATCTCCTAGAATATCAAGAGTATAACGTCCTAGCTTACCATCACGAACTTCTTTGACAAAAAGTGCATAAAAGCGGCCATAATCATCATGAAAGCCAAACTGTTCAGTGAGTGTCATAATCATCTCAGGAGTACTTTCATCGAGATTAGTCATCTTGAAGCGCTCTTTTAACCTATCTGGATAGTACTTTTTGAAATAGTTCAGTCCAAAAATAGTCACCTCATCCATAGGTAGAAGGTTATCCTTAATCGCACCTGTCAGAGCCAATTTTAAAGCAACGACTTCATCTTCAAACTTGGGCCAAAGAATTCCTGGGGTGTCTAAAATTTCCAAATCCTTATTAGACTTGAGCCACTGCTGTCCTTTTGTCACTCCCGGTTTATTGCCAACCACAGCAATTTTTTTCCCTGCTAAACGGTTCATGAGAGTTGATTTACCTGCATTAGGAATACCAATAATCATCGTTCGCAAGCTTTCAATCTGGATCCCCCGCTCCTTCTGGCGGGCAATCTTTTCTGCCATTAATTTCTTGGCTGCCTCAGTTACTTTTTTGACGGTAGATTGCTCCTTGGAATTGATGGTCAAGGTCGGAATACCTTGATTTTCAAAACATTCCCTCCACTCCTTGGTCAAGACAGGGTCTGCCAAGTCTGCTTTATTCAAAATTAAAAGCTTGGGCTTGTCTCCCACAATCTTAGTCAACATCGGATTTTGACTAGACAAGGGGAGCCTTGCGTCCACCAAAATCGTTACAAAATCCACGAATTTAATATTTTCCTGCACTTGCCGCCTAGCTTTCGACATGTGACCTGGAAACCACTGAATAGTAGCCATTACGTATAAATCCTTTCGTATCAAGAGTTTGAAGGTTTCAAACCTGCTTTTTTCGGCGATTTACCAAGAATTCACCATAATATCTGTTTTTTTACCAAACAAACTCATACCCAATAACTTTCTGTTTACTTTCTCTAATGCATATTATATCAAAATCTTTATAATACTTTAAAATATCTTTTTTTAATTTAGGTAAGATATTGGCTGTAATATGTCTTGGCGTGTATGTTTGTTTAACGCCAATAGTTTGTCTAAAATAGTCTAAAGACATCACGATTCTTTTTTCATCAATATTCTTTTCAATTATATCATTTATTGCTTTAGAATATTGATATGACCAATGTTTTAAATCCGAAAAATGAAATTCTTCAACTTTCAAGTCGTGATATTGTAAAGCTTTATCGATTCGAACAACTCCTGTTTCTGGATTAAAATCAGCTTCTGTAAAGGCAACTTCTCCAATCCTTAGACCAGAAAAGAGCAGAACAATTGCTAAATCATAGTAGTTTGGGTTTCGTCTCCTACTTAAGCAATCAAAAAAAGCTAACAATTCATGTATTTCTAGAAATTTAGCTTCTCTCCTTTTTTAGTTTTGATAGTTCTGTAGTACATATTTGACCTCTTTCTATTTTAAAAAGAAAATCAAAAATATACCTGTGTTAATAAATAACCTTCTTCTATTATATCACGATTTTTTTATTTTGAACGACGTTCTTTCCATTTCAGAAATTCTTCGAATCCTTCTAAATTAATAAAAACTAGTTTATATGTAGGATTAATAATATATTCTCTAAATTGTTTCGTCTCCCTCATTTCTCCAATCCATCGATTTAATGTATATTTATTGAGACCTTCCCAACGTTTTACAACACTTTTCTTATCGCTTCATTCAGCAATACTATTTTCAGCAGGGACATATTTTATTATCATATCAATTATTTTATTCTGCTCCTATTCAGTTTATTCCTAAGTGGGTTCGACTAGTGAAATCGATCATAGGAATTTCACCCGCTGTCCTTTACGCTGGCAGCCTGAACGTGCAGAAGTATCATTATCATTTATTTGTATCACGGCAAATAGAGGACTACTCTACTATTAGCTGACGGATTTCCGCTCATCTCCTCGCGCGCTGAATGCGTAAAGGAGATGAGCGGCAACTTGTTTTTGAGTCAGAACATGATTTCTCTCAAATCTCTTAAACGCTGATACATCATACCTTCTCCTAAAGATAGCATAAATGGGGCAGAACACAGCCTCGTCAGGTTAGGATTCTTTGCTAAGGGAAGCCACTACAAGTATAAATATTCTAACTGTCGACCTTTTCTCATTAATACGTCTCAATCTTGTATATAAATGTTTCCAAGCGAGAAGGGATTACCTAAAGAAGGATTTATCGTTCATACTACCAAGATTCACAATAAATATACTAGAGTATGATTTTGAGAATTATCTAAAAAGAAAAGAAGACATCAAAAGAGAGCTTGTCAATGATGCTCATTTCACAACTATTGAACAAGCTCAGCTTGAAACTTTTAATATAATAAGACTTACTATAGTCTCAAACATTTGCATTCCGCTTTATGATACTAACTAGCCTTACTATCCCATTCGTTTAAGTTATTGTCAAGCAATTCATAAGATTGGAATAAAAAACGACAAAGTTCGCACTCAACAAAATGAGAATAGCTCTTTTATCTAAAATAAACTCACAACCATTGTCCAATACTCATCAAACCGATTCCAAGTCCTTTATTCTTAAATTCATGACTAGTAATTGTCATATAGAGCAACTTTACACTATCTGATAACTTTTGATTAATTGCTAAAGGACGAAGGGAAAATTCCAAATCAGCTACAATTCGTGGAAAATAAGAACTATTTTTTTCTAAATCGCTTTTAGCTTTTTGTAAAATTACCCTTATAAGTGATCAACCTTTATACTAACATCATTATGGACGAGGAATCCACGGTCCATAATTTATTCAGCCTTTAACAACTGTGTCAACAGTTGCTTGAACATTTCCCTTGGTAACAACATAACGCCATTGATAAGTCTTAATCTTGACAACCATATCCATTTGCTCCATATAAAACAGGTCTACAAACGCCACCCTCAACAGTAGCTAATACGTCAATATTTAGACTTTCAAAGTTTTTAATAGTATTCATTACTGTTCTCTCCTTTTTGATTTTTACCTTAAGCTATTTCTTAAGATAAGTATAGCACAGGCTTTCTATCATTTTAACGTTTTGCCTAAAATGCCATAATTAGGTCTTGATTGACACTTTTTATTCCAACACTAAACTGGAAGCTACCAATAAACCAATCATTTTCACATACAAACTATTAGCGAGGAAAATCAGATGAATGAGACAAGCTTTTTGAAGTTCCTGTTTATGTAAGAGCATACTAGTTCCTTTCATACTATAAAATCATTTTTAATGAACAAAACTACTATATCGCAAGCCTGTTTAGAAAGCATTCATAACATGTAAAATAGTTGTAAAATCTTTTTATCTGTTTTTCTTCCTTTTCTGTCATATCTTTTTGCATCTATTTATGCTAAACTAATAAGTAAATGATATTGTGAGGGCAACGATGAAAAAGATATTGAAAATATTGTTGGTTCTGCTAACCCTTTTCTTTCTGCTTGTAGGAACTTATGGGGCTTATTTGATTTTTGATTACCGCCGTATCCCAGATAAGAAAACACTTACAGTTATGAAAAAGGCAACAAAAACTTCTCTTACAACCCATCATAATTACCGTATCTCAACTTATAATATCGGCTTTGGTGCTTACTTGCCAGATTTTTCTTTTTTTATGGATGGTGGTAAATCCTCTTGGGCAAAGAGTGAAAATAGTGTCCAGTATGCTGTTCGTTCTGCAGCGACAACTATCAGAAAAGATAATGTGGACTTTGCTTTATTCCAAGAGGTTGATTTAAATGGAACACGCTCTTATCACGTTAATGAGGCGAACCTTCTCACCAATCAATTATCGGAATACGATCACACTTTTGCCATCAATTATCATTCTAGCTTTCTCTTTTATCCGCTGACGCAACCACATGGTAAAAACACTTCTGGTCTTGCGACTTACAGTCGCTATCCTATCATTAGCGCTTTTCGACGTTCTCTCCCCATCTCAACAAGTCTTTCCAAATATCTAGATCTTGACCGTGCCTACGCTATTCACCATATTCCTGTCAAAAATGGTAAAGATCTGGTTCTGTTCAATGTTCACCTCTCCGCTTACGGTAATAGTGGCACTATCCGTAAAGCACAACTCTCTATGTTAAAAACTGATATGAATAAAGAGTTGCATAAGGGTAATTATGTTCTTGTCGGAGGCGATTTTAATCACAATCTAAAAGCAAGAGAGAAAGAGAAAAGCACTGTCACTTGGGCGCATCCTTTTCCACGCTCTAGTTTAGGAGATAATTTTTCCTTGGCTATGGATAACTTGACTCCAAAAGAACGTACTCACCTTGCCGATAGTGCTAGAAATACTAATACTGCTTATATCAAAGGTAAAACGTACACAGTCATGCTAGATGGCTTTATTATTTCTAAAAATATAAAAGTTACTCATTTTACTACCCAAAAAACAGGCTTTGCATACTCTGATCATGAGCCTGTTATCATGGATTTTCAACTTCTTGATTAAAATAGAAAAACAAAACATTTGGGAGATTTTATGACGACAAATTCCATTCAAAACTTAAAAAAGGCCATGCGTGGCCCTATTGTTAGTATTACAGCTTATCTGACTTTGACCATCGCAAAACTCATAGCAGGTTATACCATGAACGCCGAATCTTTAGTTGCTGATGGTTTCAATAACTTGTCTGATATTTTGGGAAATACTGCTCTTCTCATTGGATTATATCTAGCTAGTCAACCAGCAGATAATGACCACCGATTTGGGCACTGGAAATTTGAAGATTTAGCAAGTCTTAGCACGTCTTTTATTATGTTTGTCGTAGGTTTTCAGCTACTCTTTCAAACGATCCAAAAGATGATACAGCATACAGAAACGCAGGTTGATTTACTTGGTGCTTGGGTAGGAGTATTTTCTGCAGTTGTTATGCTTGGCGTCTACGCTTATAACAGGCACCTTTCTCATAAAGTAAAATCTAGCGCCCTAGTTGCTGCTTCAAAGGATAATCTCTCGGATGCTGTGACCTCACTAGGGACTTCACTCGCAATCGCAGCAGCTTCTCTACATCTGACCATTATCGACCGCTTAGCGGCTATTATCATTACTTGCTTTATCCTAAAAACTGCCTATGATATTTTTAGAGAAAGTGCTTTTAGTTTATCTGATGGTTTTGATGAGAAACAACTCAAAGCTTATGAAAAAGCTATCCTTGAAATTCCCAAAATCTCGGCTGTCAAGTCACAACGTGGCAGAAACTACGGTAGTAATATTTATCTCGATATCGTCCTTGAGATGAATCCTGATCTCTCTGTATATGAGAGCCACGCCATCACTGAACAAGTCGAAAAGATGCTCAGCCAACGCTTTTCTGTCTACGATATTGATATTCATGTTGAACCTGCCACTATACCTGAGGATGAAATTTTTGGTAATGTGACTCGCAAGCTTTTTCGCAATGAAAAAATAATTCTCTCCAAAATCCCAGACTATAAAAATTATATTGCACAAGATTTCATCATGATTGATGAGAAAGGTGATTTTCATACCAGAGAGGATTTTTTTGAAAAAGAAATCTTTCATCCTTGCAACTTTACTGATTTTACTATCCAATCTATTAGCCAAAAAACAAAGCTCATTACCTATGCTTTAGATGGTGCGCATCACGCTAGTCTTTGGCGACGACATGAAAAATGGTTTCTAATCTTTCACCAGATTACCCCTAAGAAATAACAAAAAAGCGAGTATTCATTCGCTTTTTAACGTTTTATCTCATCGGTTGCAACGTTTTCGCCGAACCATTTATCTGAAATTTTTTGAAAATCACCTGATTGGTAAAGTTTCCGTAGAGCAACATTAACTTTTTTGATTAAAATTTTATCTGCTTTGCGTGCACCTACTGCAAAGTTCTCACTCTCAAATGAACCAGTGATAATATTGTAATTGTCCAATTCTCCCTCTTGCTTGAGGTAGTAGTTAGCGTAAACACGATCAATCAAAAGTCCATCAATACGTTCATTCTTTAGATCAATAAGAGCTTGCGTAAATGTCTCGTATTGTGTTGCATCGTTGCCTTTGACAAGGTTCTTAAGCACCTTGGGCTGATCATTAAAAGCAGCGTATCCTGACGAACCAGATTGTGCGCCAAGTATTTTTCCTTTCATCCCCTCAAAACTTGTAATACCAGATGATTTTTTAGTGACCAATACTTGTTCATTTTTCATATAAGGGAGAGTAAAACTCACCTTTTTAAGGCGCTCATCTGTCACAGAGTAACCATTCCAAATCATATCAATTTTTCCATTAGTTAACTCTGTTTCTTTCAAATCCCAGTTAATTGGTTGCCATTTAACATGAATACCATATTGTTTGAAAACAGCATTGGCTAAATCAATATCAAAACCTACATTTTTTCCTTTTTTGTCCTTATATCCCATGGGAACAAAGGTATTGTCAAACCCAATGGTGATTGTTTTTTTTGACTGATAAGTATCCCATCTATCTTTTTTGGTATTGCTACTTGAAGAACACGCTATTAGCGATACCAAACCCAAAAACATCACAAAACCTACTAGCCATTTTTTGAAAGCCATTACAAAACCTCCGTTTTCTTATTTAGGATTGATTTTTATCATAACATCGGAAATATTTTCAGCAAATTGTAAATCATGAGTTACAACCACTTGAGTCATTCCCGCTTTGCGATTTTGCAAAATCAAATGCTCCACTTCCTGACGAAGCTCAGGATCAAGAGCGCTCGTTGGTTCATCGTAGCCAATAATTTGTGGGTCAATCATCATTGCACGAGCAAGGGCAACACGTTGTTTTTGCCCACCAGACAACGAATAAGGATAGGCATTTGCATGCTCACCAAGACCTAGACGCTCAAGAAGTTCTGTCGCTTTTTGAATAGCCTCTTCTTTGGGTATGCCAATCGTTTTCATAGGAGATAGGACGAGATTATCCATGACAGAAAGATGTGGAAAGAGTTGAAAATCTTGAAAAACAAATCCAAGTAAGTTTAACTTTTCTAGTTCTTTAACAGGAATAGATTGACCGTTGTAAACTACCTCTCCAGAATCTACAGTTTCTAAACCGGCCAACATACGTAATAACGTCGTTTTACCACCACCAGATGGACCAACTAGTGATACAATCTTGCCATCGTTAATTTGAAGGCTAAAATCTGTAAAAATCACTTTTTGTCCAAAACGTTTAGAAATATTTTTTAATTCTAACATTTGGCCTCCTTATTTATAGTAATCAAATTTCTTTTCAACTTGTTTTGAAAAGAGGGTAACAAGTCCAATCATAATGAGATAAATCGCTCCTGCAACAAACATTGGGGTAAGACTGGCATCACGGTTAGCTGCTGTTTTACTTGCAAGCAAAAGATCACCAACACCAATCACATAAACAAGCGATGTATCTTTCACCAGAGTAATGACTTCGTTAAATACGCTAGGCAATACTATTTTTATAACTTGCGGTAAAATAATATAGCGCACTGTTTGCACAGGTGTAAATTTCAATACTTTAGCCGCTTCGTATTGTCCTTTAGGGATAGAGGCAATTCCACCTCGGAAAATCTCTGCAAAATAGGCTGCATAATTAAGCGTAAAGGCAATAATCGCTGCTGGCATACGATCGACACTAACTCCAACACTCGGTAAAACATAGTAAATAAAGATTAACTGCAAGAGCAATGGAGTACCACGCATAATCCAAATGTAGATCGTCAGTAAATAACGTAACAGCTTAAAAGGAATTTGCATCAAAAAAGCGAACAACGCTCCTAGAGGAACAGACAAAATCAATACGACGAAAAAGACTTGTAACGAAACGACAGCACCATCTAAAAGACTAGGTAAAACCTGTGAAATGTAAGACATAACCCTTCCTTTAAACTAAATAATCTCCTTTATTGTATCAAAAATTCAGGTATTTGTGTATGTTTATTTAAAAAATATTTTGATAAAATAACAAAAGACTAGTCCAAGACCAGTCTTTTTAGGATAATTTTTTGACAAATTCTGATTTAAGTTCCATGACACCGAATCCATCAATCTTACAGTCGATATTGTGGTCACCCTAACAATATATATATATATTGTTTTTTTTTTTTTTTTTGATGCGCGTGCCTTGTTTGTTGTCTTTGGGTGCTTCCTTTGACTTTTAAGTCTTTGATAACAGTATCGCCATCCATGAGACGTGTACCGTTGCTATCCAAAACAATAAGTTCCTCTTCCGCTATTTCTTCTGGATTCTGCTCATAGGAACATTCTGGGCAAACCAAAAGTATACCATCTTCATAGATATATTCTGAGCTGCATTTTGGACAATTTGGTAAAGGCACAAATTCATCTTATGATTTATTCAACAGTGACAGCTTTAGCAAGATTGCGTGGTTTATCAACATCAAGACCACGCTGCAAGGATGCATAATAAGCAATCAACTGCGTTGGAACAACCATCGCAATGGCACTTAAGAACGGATGAACTTTATTGACAAGAATATCATCACCTTCACGCTCTAACCCCTCTTCGACGATTGTCAAAGCATTAGCGCCACGAGCGACAACTTCTTGGATATTACCACGTGTATGAGCCGATACAGCTTTGTTAGAAGACAATAAAGCAATAACTGGTGTATTATCTTCAATCAGTGATATAGTACCGTGCTTTAGCTCTCCTGCAGCAAATCCCTCACATTGAATGTAGGAAATTTCCTTTAATTTTAATGCTGCTTCCATCGTGACATAATAATCTGAACCACGTCCAATATAAAATGCATTACGTGTTGTGGATAAAAGTTTCTCAACTTTGTTTGCAATAAGCTCTTTTTCTGAGAGAGTCGCTTCAATAGCTTGAGCAACAATGGAAAGCTCATGTACCAAGTCAAATGCTTTAGCAACTGGATTGTTACTTGCTTCACCAACCGCTTTTGCTAGAAAAGCAAGTGTCGCAATCTGAGCGGTGTAGGCTTTTGTAGAAGCAACGGCAATTTCTGGTCCAGCATGGAGCAACATAGTATGTGTTGCTTCACGAGATAAAGTAGACCCTGGAACATTTGTGATAGTTAGGCTAGGAATACCCATTTGATTTGCTTTTACCAACACTTGGCGACTGTCAGCTGTTTCACCTGATTGACTAATAAAGATAAAAAGCGGTTTTTTGCTCAAAATAGGTGTATAGTAACCCCATTCAGAGGCAATTCCTAGCTCAACAGGTGTATCTGTCAACGCTTCTAAGAAATTCTTTGCTGCAAAGCCAGCATGATAAGACGTTCCAGCTGCAATGATATAAAGGCAATCTGCTTCTTGCACAGCTTTGATAATGGCCGCATCAACAGTCACATTGCCACTATCGTCAGCGTAAGTTGAGATAAGTTTACGCATCACAGTTGGTTGTTCATCAATTTCTTTCAACATATAAAAAGGGTAAGTTCCTTTTCCAATATCTGACAAATCTAGTTCTGCTGTGTAGCTATCACGCTCTATTTTGTTTCCGTCATAATCCATAACTTCTACGCTATCTTTCATAACAACTACCAATTCTTTGTCATGAATTTCCATATACTGGCTCGTTTCACGAATCATAGCCATAGCATCCGAACAAACCATGTTGTAACCATCGCCAAGTCCAATAAGAAGCGGTGATTTGTTTTTGGCGACATAAATAGTCTCACTGTCAGTAGTATCCATGAGAGCAAAAGCATAAGAACCTTCGATAATATGTAACGCCTTTTTGAAAGCTTCTAAAACAGACAAGCCGTCCTCTTCAACGAATTTACCAATGAGATGAACAGCAATTTCAGTATCTGTTTCTCCTTTCAAATCATGACTAGCTAAATAACTCTCTTTGATAAAGAGATAGTTTTCGATGACTCCATTGTGTACTAAGACAAATCGTCCCGTCTCTGAGGTATGCGGATGGGCATTGTCTTCGCTTGGCTTGCCGTGAGTTGCCCAGCGTGTATGACCGATACCAGCACTTCCTGACACTTTGCCCACTACTTTTTCTTCTAGTTTTGCAATTCTACCAACAGACTTCACTAGCTGAGTTTTCTCTTTATCTGCTACAAAAATACCTGCTGAATCATACCCTCGGTATTCTAATTTTTCAAGTCCTTGAAGTAAAATATCCGTTGCATTGGAATTTCCGACAACACCAACAATACCACACATAATCTTTATTGATGAGGTTAACCCCATCTCTCCTTATTCTTATTTAAAATTGGTATAGTTCTATTTCAATACCTCATTTAGTTATAATAGAAGTATATAACGTTTTATTATTCTTGTCAACCAAAAAATTGGTATAGTCTTATTACAACAAAAAAGAGATTATATTTTCTAATCTCTACTCTGTTTTAACGAAACCAAATTCATTGAATGGATAGATTTTAAAGCTAATAACACCTTTTATGTGTTTTTTTGTAATCAGCCCAAAACGACGACTATCATTGTCATTTTGACGGTTATCATTTAATACGAGATATTGTCCTTTGGGGATTGTTTCGTATTTTCCCTTGGTCAAACTACTGATAGACAAATCGGATGTGAAAGCTATTTGCTTGTCATTTGTAGATTGAAACTTAGCTTTCATACGCTCAATGTAAGGTTCTTCTTGATGAAGATTATTGATATACAGGATGTCATCCATCACTGTGACTTGTTGTCCAGGTGTCCCAATCACACGACTAATATAGTAAATCCCTTTTTCTTCATAAACGATAAAGTCCTTATACTGCGGTTCTTTATTTTTGTTAACCAGTACAATATCACCTGAAGATAAATAGGTATTTGCTGCATCATCATGTACTTTAAAACTTGAAAAGACAAAACGTTGCAATAAAAACAGCGCTAAAATAGCTATAATGACAACTATAATATTGCGAATAAAATCTCTTTTAACCATACCGTTCCCCACTTTTTAAGTATTATACCATGAAATCAAAAATAAAAAAAGAGAAGTCAGACCAAAAATCCAATTCATTTTCAGGTGTATTTTCATATTTTTAAATCCCACATCATACCAGCTAAACGGCAGTAAAATCCTTTAGAACTTGAATCACCTAAAAATGTATAATTATCTGTTTTCATATTTAAGTTTTTAGATTGTTGTGAATACTTTTAGCTACAAAGCAACTATACAAACTAGCTATTTTTAAAAGTTAGGGATCTATAACCTGTGTAATTATTTTTCATGTCTATATAAACAAGCAATAAATTATTAGTCCATGAAAAATAAATCTAATACAATGGTGACTATAATTAATTTTATTCCCACTTTTTTTCCTATCATAAAAATAGCTTATTGAGATTAATATCAAAAGGACCGATATTAATATTTTTAAAAAGTTATTAAAATAAAACAGACTAAATGAAGTTGAAAAACATAAAAATAGACTTATAAATAATGATATAACAGATACTCCAAGCTCTTTTTTATAGCCAAAATAAGCTGAAAATACTAATATAATAGAATAAGCAAAAACAATATACTTCATCGGTTCCTCCATAATTAAATAATAATTCTGATACCACTATATAAAATGTACATTAACCCAATTACAGAAGCAACAAAAAATAAATCCCATATATACGTCTTTAAGTTATTCTTATTAATTGCTTCTCTAAATTTTTCGTTATGACAGCATTTTGCAACTCTACATTTGTTTTAGATTTCGTCTTGATAATTAGTCTAACTTGTTGGCAATCTTCATAATAAGGTACCATTTTTATTTTTAAAATACTAGGCAAATATTTTGATTTAACTATCCAGTCTTCATCACTTTCTGAAGCCTTTTCTTTCAATTTTCCAATTACCCTAGTCTGAATTTCCGATATAATTTCTGGCAAGAAGCGACGCTTAATGTATTCTGTAATTGGCATTCAAATACCTCTTTGATATGTGATTTAACCTTTTATACCACAAAAGAAGTTTTTGTAAGTTTAAAAACTTACAAAAACTTCTTAACTAAAATATCTATCAACTACATCTTGTAATTTGCCTTCTTTGACAGCTGGAACAGTATCTTCCTGTACAAAATTTTTACGACTAATTGTATCGGGAAGAGTTCCAAAAATATAGTTTGTGCAAATGCGATAAATGATTTCTGTTGGTGCAAATCCAAAGACTTGATTCTCGAGGATATGTTTAATCCTAGCCTTCTCTTCAGGGAACGCACCTTTCAAACCTTCACTACGATAGAGACGTTTCACCAATTCAGTTATATAAAGACCTGACTTCATATAGGGATCTATAAACGTTTTACTTGGGTCATCAAATATACCAGGGTTCTCTCTTTCTAAGTCATCAACCATCCGTTTTACGACACGTTTTGGAGTAAAAATCTGATTTGTCTTCTGAGGTGGAATGTAATCAAAGATATCCTCTTTTGTATCTTCAAAATAGTTGGATAGTTCTACTTTCTTCCTCAAAAACTCTTGGATTGCTTCATCAAAGGTTGCCCTATCAAAAAGATGACCGTCAAAGTCTTGCCCCCCATCTCGAAGATAGCGGAACTGTCCAACACTTATTCCTGTTACTTCGATAAAAACAGACTCTGGCACATAAGTATCAAAATTATCTAAGGTCAGATTCTCATCACCATATGCCATGATAAAACTTGGTATGGTTCTTGCAAAGCCACGCAAATGCCCTCGAATTTCATCTTCAGCCCTATCTCTAACCTTTTCAACCTGTTTGGTTTCTATCTGTTCGATAAAGACTTCAGGCAATTTAGTCACAGTATTTCTCAGATTTTCTTCAAGTTTCGTATCATAGATTTGTTTGTTTTCTTCTAACTTTTTATCCAAGTCAGCTTTGAGAGCTTCTTTCTCGACCTTATCATTTGTTTGGTCAATCTTCTCTTGATAATTGTCTTGCAGGTGGGCTTCTGCAATCTTTCTCTCTGTCTCGTGACACTCGATTTGCTTCTTAATTGTCTCCTCGATTTGCTTCTCAATAGCTTCGGTTTCCTGAGTCTTAAGTCCATATTCGGCTCTAAACTCATCCACCATTACAGAAGCAATAGTTTTGGTTAATTGATTGACACTATCTTTAGAGGTATCTTTCATTTCTGAAATGACTGTTGAGACAGACTCGCCTAAACCATAGATTTTCTCTCCAAAGAGTTTCGTTTGTTGATTGATAACAATAGTTGGGTCAATGACAACCTCACCACTCTCATCAACGGTAACATCAGAGAAATCTAAAAAGTCGTTCTCTGAGGTCGTCACCTTACCATTTTCAACAACTGGTAACTGATCCAAAATGTCAAGAACGGTCTGTGTCGCTCTAAAGATTCCAGCAATATTGTCAAAGAGCAGATTTGACATAAAGCCACGTTTAAGGACTTCCTTAGCTTTAATCTGACGAGGAATGGTTAGAACAGATTTGGCATCAATTTCCACCATCTTACCTTCACGGTCTTCAGCAATTACTGGGAAGAAATTCAAGAGTTCACGAATATTGTCTTCTCGAGTTGCACTCGTTCCTCCTCCAGAAACCGTAGCTAAGGATAAGTTATTGGCAAACTCATCAAAGAGCATAAGGGTACGTTCGGGAGCAAAATCAAAGACATAAGCATTTTCCTTGCGGTAATGGTTACCCTTATCATCCGTCCAACTATATGGGTTTTGAGCACGAAAAGCAGCTTGCATGTATAGAGCTGGAGATTTGATATTCGACAACATTAAAACGGCAGACCACTCAGGAATAGTTACCCCAGTAGTCAATTGACCTACGGACAGAGTAATTGTCTTATTATCTGGTTTAATCGCTTTTCGTACTGCTTCCAATGATTTCAATTTAACACTGTCATCTTCTTCTGATATTTTTCCATCGCCAGCCGCCAAGATAATCTCGTAGTTTTCATAGATTGGGTGCTCTTCAAGCAAAGTTTTCAACGCCCTAGCTGATGCCACACGGTCTAACAGCCAGAAGGTGTGTTTTAATTCATTTCTCAGCTCCTTAGTTGAGAATGGATACTTCTCATTGGTAGACAAGGTTTCCAACCAATTTTTGACTGCCTGCTCATGGACGAAATTACCTGATTCATCGGTCGCAAAAAACTCATTAAGGTCAAAGGCATAGTCAACATTTCCACCATCCAGCTGAGCTCCATCTTCCAATTGTTCCCCAATCATATGAGACATCTGGTAAGTAAACATATTGAGTTGGGGTAAATTTTCGTAAGGATTCTCTGTTTCAGATTCCGTAGCCCAATTATGTTTTGCTTTCTGCTCATCAGCATAAGACCAGTTGAAAATTTGGCCAGCTGTGAAATCGCCTTTTGCCAAGGCTTTAAATGGTGTGCCTGATAAGTGTAGCGTAAAATTTCTCTTAATCTGCTTGAAGGCTATATCCGTCTTGAAGGTATCGACACCTTCATGAGCCTCATCAATGACCAATAAATCCCACTCTGTATCAGTAACCCACTTTAGTTTATTGTAGCTACCACCAAGGAAAATGGATCCCTTCAAATCTTGAAGACTCAAAAAGGCAATTTGCCCTAATTCATCTGTTTCGTCCAAATGCGACAGAAGATAATCCTTATAGCCTTTTCGGCTCAAGACTGGGCGGTCTTTTAAGCTATCGGATTCAGACACAAATTTATAGTTGGTTTTTTCAGCGATAAACTTATCAAAGTCATCATACCAAGAATTGGCAATAGCCGGTCGATTGGTAACAATCAGAACACTCTGAACCTTGGTACGACAAATCAAATCATAGGTCGCTAAGGTTTTACCAAAGCGGGGCTTAGCATTCCAAAGGTATTTGCCAGAAGGATTTTCAGCCATATAGGCTGCCGTCTGCAGAACTGCCTCTTCCTGCTCTTTTCTCAGAACGTAATCCTGCCCCTGACCAAGTTGATAGTCAGATACATCATGAACGACAAACTTATCGAATAATTGTTTTGACTTATCTGGATTCCCATTAAAATAGAACCATTCTGTTTTAGGGCGTCGTTTTACATCGTGAAATTTCAAAAAATTATGAAAGTCATGATCTTTGAAAGTTTTACCTTTATCAGGTTCCGCCAGATACTCAGCATTTTCTGACCAAAGGATGTCAGTCGTGACATTGGCTGTGTGCGTTTGTTCCTTTATCCTTTTCTCAACTTCACGCTCCGTGTAGCCAATTTTTATCCAACCTTCATTGTCGAGGTTTTTGGGCGTCGTGTAGGCATAAATTTTAGGTGCAATTGATTTTGATGTTTTGATTTCAACCATCAGTCCATCTCCCTTACATTGTTTTCAATAAAGGCGATTTCTTCAACCGATAATTTTTTGTACAATTGTCGGTCAATATCAGCCACTGATTGTGACCAATCAATGTCTGAATTGACCGTAAAGTCTTGGAGGGGGACTTTTGACCAAATAGGCGCAGGATTATCTTGAGTAGCCTTTAAAATACCTAGCATAACCCTTGCAAATTTAGTTTTTACATATTTTAAACATGCTTCTGCTTCATTTTTACTTGTAAAATTTCCAATAGAAATAAACGTTTGGGTATGCCCGATTAGGGGTGTAGATAAAACTTCACCAATCGCACCGCTACCATTTGATTTTGGAACAAAAACTTTATATCCCTCTATATTGTAAGGACCATTGATAAAATCTCGTCTGATGTATTTTATTGATCTTTGCTTTTTGTACAACCCTAAAATTTTCATGTATTCAAAACCATCATTTGGTTCTTCATCAAAAAATATAATATCATTCAACTTATCAAGCACATTCGAGCGTAAATCAAAGGTCTTGCTGGCAAGAGAAACTACATCAGGTCTAGTATCTCTTAATAAATTACTAAATTTGTGACTTAAAGGATTTGTAATAATTGTTGACATACTATTTTCAGCCTGTGTATCTACTTTTATAGCAATACTTCGTAGCTCATCAAACGGAATAAATAGTTTTATTGCACCAAAGTTTTTCTCCGTATCACGGTAACCCACTGCAACACCACCTTTAATATCTGTATTAGGAAAGACAAGTCCACTATTCTGCTCATAATACATTATTTTAAAGTGAGGATCCTTTAATATTTTTTTATGCCACTCTTTAGGGAGTCGCCCTCGAGAAAATAAGTATCTACTAGGTGTAATTAGACATACTTTACGTGCAACTTTAAACGATTCATCCATGAAAGCGTGATAAATTGCTGGTGCATAGCTTATATTGTCTCCTAGAGTATTATCCTGATACGGTGGGTTCCCAATGGCAACATCAAATTTCATATCTGATTCCTCGCTAGATAGGCGCTCAAAACCTATCATTTTATTTTTTTTCCAGTCCTTCAGTTTCGTTTTCTTAGGTTCCATTACTGGAATCTCTTCTTCCACTTCTCCGAATAAATCTAACTGAACAGCCTTCGGTACAGTCATCGAGTAGGGTGTGGTTTTTGCAATCCCATCCATCTGCATGACATTATAGGAGATGATAGTCGCAATCTCCATTTTCTGCTCCAAACTCGGATTTTTGTCAAAAGCTGCTCGATAATAGTCCTCAAAGCTAGCTAGGAGATTTTCTCTGGCTAAGAGAAGGCTGTCTCCTTGGTACTCATAGCCATAAGAAGCCTTATAGGCACGGACAGCTAGATTGAAAAACTCCGATTCATCTGAAACCTCTTGACTAATCCGCTGTAGCTTTCGGTCTACAAAACCAACACGGTCTGCAAGTTCTATCTCCTCGCCAGTTACTGTATCATATCGACTGACCATATAGGGTGCTTCACCACAGGTAATTTCCAGCCATTTGGTATCGACATAGGCTTCTAGTGGTAATGTACTCAGCTCATCTTCTACGAAACCATTTTGAAGTTTGACGAGCCAAGTCGGTGTAAACACTTCTGCATGAACCTTGGTTCGACCTTTTTGCTCTGCTTTTGACTTCTCTGACCGTGGTTGGATGAGATTAGCGTAAGCACCAGTAACCTTTCTTGGTGTGATACTATCTGCAACACCAAAACCTCTTCCCCAAAATTCATAGGAGTGTGTAGCCCAGACAATCGATTTATTTGTCGTTCTATCTTTTAGGAGAACCGATAACAAATCCTGTGATTCCTTAGCCAGTGCCTCTTCACTAATATCAATCCGTGCCATAGACACTCCTTTCTCAATCGGTCTCATAAACTTATTATATCACTTATATCAATTGTTATAAAGTTCCAGATTAATGGCTTCAATCAAAAAATGGCTGTACGCTACTTACCATTTCAATCAGCAAGAGAGTACCAGGATACAAAGATGCAAAAATGGATGGGCTTTTCCTATCTGAGCATACATCAAGCGTATAAAAACCGTATTGCTTGCGATTATAATCAGGATAAGACCCTAGAAAATGACTTTCAAGAATTTTGCCCTCAACCCGAATTAGAATTTTATCTAATTCTTTTTAATTGCCCCTCTGATATCTCGTAAATAACAGTGGCAATCCTATCAACAAAAAAGCGATCATGCGATGTAAATAGTATAGTCCCAGGGTATTGTTTCATTAACTCCTCTAAACCTTGAATCACTTCTAAATCTAAATAATTTGTAGGCTCATCTAAAATTAAAATGTTACTATCATTTAAAATTGAAGCAGTGAGTAGTGCACGTAATTGCTCACCTGCGCTAAATGTCTTGATTTTTCTTTCCAAATCGCTTTCATCAAATCCCATTCTCTCCAATATTTCCACAACAAAATCATATGGATACTCACTCTCTGTCAAAACGAAATCGATAAGGCTGTCCACTATTTGATTAGAAAGGAAATCTTGTTTTACATATGAAAACTTTACATTAGATGAGATTGTAATTGCTTCATCACGGTTAAATATGTGATTTAATAGAGTTGTTTTTCCCACTCCATTATTACCAATGAAAGCAACTTTTTCTCCTGATGCAATCTGAAACGAAATTTTATCTAGTAATAAATTATTTCCAATAGAGATAGTTAAATTATTAGTGTATATAGGCACTTTACTGTGTAAGGAATTTGATTTTATTAGAGGAAATTCTATTTTTCTTTCAGACACTATTTTTTCATCAGAGATATTGTCTAACCTTTTTTTAAGTGATTTAATTTGTCGAGAAATTCCTTTTTGGCTACTTCCCTTAGATTTAGATTGTGCTAACCTACCTGGATTTATTCTTCTGTTTCTTTTACTGATTGTGACATCAGAAATTCGCTTTAAAGATTCATTTTTATTTTTGATGGCAGATTCCAATTGTTGCTTTTGTAGCCTTATCTGCTCATTATTATTTTCAATGGTTGCTTTTTCAAGTTCTTTTTGTTCTATATAGTCTAACCACCCTCCTTTATATTCCTTCACCGTACGATTTTCAATAACCCAAATCTTTGTTGCAACTTCTTCTATTAATTCCCTGTTATGAGTAGAAAAAATAACCGTCCCTTGATGTTTTTTTAAATAGTGTATCAAAACTTGTGAACCTTTTAAGTCTAAATTTGTAGTTGGTTCATCTAGTATTAAATTCATATATTCATTTTTTATAACATTGGATAGATATAGTTTAATCTTTTCGCCACCACTAAACTCTTCCGAATGTTCGTAAAAAGGATCAACTCCTACTTTAGATAAAAATTCATAGTTCGTCTCATTCCCTATTTCAATCTCATTACCATTTTGCTTTAAATAGAAGAACTCTTGATTTCTTGTTATAGTTCCAGAATATTTTTGCAAATTACCGGAAATCAAATTTAAAAGTGTTGTTTTTCCACTTCCATTCGCTCCTATTACGGCAATTTTATCTCCTTCCACTACCTCTAATCTGTCAATGGATAGTACTTCTTTCCCTAAAAATTCAATATAGATGTTCTTTAAAATAGTCATATGCCATCCTCTCGTTATCTTTCATTTGTTGTTAATTCCGCATTCTTTACAGAATATACCGCAATAACTGAAATGAAGAATGTCAATACTAGAACAACTACTACATTTACTTGATTAGATATACCAAAACTTAAATCTCTTAACGCATTCAATTGATATGTTAATGGATTAAAATAAGATATTATTCTAATAAGTACAGGAGCCTTATCAAAACTAAAAAATATAGGAGCTGTAAAAGAAATTGGTAATAGTAAAGTATTTAATATTAAATCTCTTGTTTTATATGAGCTTACTTTTAAAGATATAATCGTACCTACCGAAAACCAAAAAATCATCATGACTATAGAACATATAACAATTACAACGAATTGGTTAACAGTAAAATAATCACCAAAAAAAATGGAAATAAGATATAACACAATCATTTGTATCAAGAAGTTAGATAATGGAAATGACATTTTTCCTATTATATATGCTACTGGCGTTACTCCTTTAAAATATTTAAAGGCTAAAAGCCCCCACTTTCTATCCAATATGATTCTATAGACTGATTGCGACATCTGACTATACACTACCAGACCTATAATTCCAATAAAAGAAAATTGTAAAAAAGAGACTTCTTTATTTGCATAATAAATCTTACCGAAAGTTGCAGATATTCCCGTTGAGTAAAATAGGAAATAAAGCACGGGTACAAGTATTTGAGTATAAATTAAATGCTTGTTGTTTACTAATGCTCGGTACTCAATATAGCTTACTCTGAGAATAGATTCTATAAAATTTGTTTTTTGATTTTTATAGTCCAGTCTTTTCATTTTCTGTCTCCCCCTTATCCATTCAACTGAATAATTTCTTTCAAACTACGATTATTTTGTTCGATGGAACGAACCACTATATCATGTTCAATAAATAATTTTAATATTGAATTAATAGATTGTTCATTATGGACTTCAATTGTCAACGGGTTCCAGTTTAACACTCTGAAGGAGTCATTTATATTTTTTTCTACTTCTTCTGGTATCTGATTATCATAAAAAATTTTATATTCACTTAGGTTATTATAGTGTTTTAAAAATCTATCAATTTCACCGAAAAATGTTACCTTACCGTTTTCAATATATAATACCTTGTTACAATATTTTTCTAACATATCCAAATCATGAGAAGATATTATACAAATTTTCCCATCTTGGGTTTGACTACTCAATTGATTTAAGATATTTTCAGACGTTATTACATCTAAACTAGATGTAGGTTCATCTAAAATCAAAATTTTTGCATTTGATACAAGTTGCCTTGCTAATTGTACACGTTGTAATTGTCCACCAGATAGATTAGTCGGATCCTCCTTTTCTTTTCCTCCTAAGCCAATTGTATTTAATACATTAATTGTTTCTGCCTTAGCATTTATACTTCCACTAAATAAAGCTTCCATATAGACATTGTCAAAAACGTTTAAATACCAATCAATTGCTTGATTTTGCGGACAAAACGAAATATCTTTAGGAGATAGTTCGTCATCTATTAAAACCTCACCTTCTTTTTTAGGTAAAATCCCTAGAATAGAATTAATTAATGTACTTTTGCCCGCTCCGCTTTTTCCTATAACAGCTAAGAAATCACCATATTCTAATTCGAAAGAAATATTTTTAATCCCTTCTCCATTTTCGTAAAAATAGGATAAATTATCAACTTTCAACATAACCATTATTCCCGATATCTCCTTGCTCTTTTTATCAACGTGTAATCAATATCTTTGAATTATATTCTCCAATATTTTTAATTTTGTCTCGTATGAATTCGTAAAAAAATCTTTCTCCTTCATTCCCAATATTTCATCTATATTTATGGCAATATCTTCTAGAAATCTTGGATTTTCATCTATTTTTTCTATGAAATCTTCTTTAGTCTCCTCTCTCAACTCCGAATAATGCGTACTGTGAAACGCAAAATAACAAATGCATATAAAGGAATATAAATCCTTGTCTCTATGACTATATTTTGCTTTAGTGAATCCTGGAGTTCCTACTAAATTCATTATATCAGTATACTCCCCTTCTTTCACAGGATACTCACCGTCAATAAAACGTATATAATTATTCTTGTCAACTATTATATTATCCGGAGATAAATCATTAATTATATACCCTTGTTTATGAATTTTTTTTACGTACTCTAAAATTCTCGATAAAATCACACTACTTATTTTTTTATTCACCTTACTTAAAAATATATCCGTTAATGAGTTTCCTTCAATATATTCTTCCACAATAAACAACGAATCAGCTTTATAAAACACATCATAAACAATAGGGAAAATCCTTAGCCCTTCTAAGCTTTTTAAAACTTTATATTCGTTATATACTTTATCGAGTCCATCCTCACCAGATAAACTTATTTCTCCTAAAAAATTCCCCTTTTTCACAACACACATATTTCTATTAGAAACATCAATAGCTAGGTAAACTGATGATTTCCCTCTAACTCGTAAGCACTTTAATGGTAAGTATTTTTCAGCAACATTTTCTAAACGCGGAATATAGTAGTCCGCAATCGGTATTTCTACAGTATCTGGTATAACCTTTTTTCTAAAATCAATAAATCCTGTATCATCTCCATCTTTATCTAGTTTTAATTCTCCATATCTGTAATATACAACACTGCTACACATATAAGGAAAGTCTGACGGTATAGATACAGAAGCAAATTTTTTAGTTTTCTTATAACATATATCTAATAGGGATAATAAATCTCCTATATTTTGAGGATATATAGTACACATTTTTCCAATCTGACTATATCCGTAATTTCCCATATTCAGAAAACCTAAGTGTGTTATAGATTTTATAAATTTAAATCTTATATTTTTATCAATTAACACAGGGAAAATTAATTCTGCTATATCCAAAACATTTTCTAAAGTAGCTGAAATGTGTATCTTAAATCCATAATTAGGTAAATCGTAATAATGTTCTGGTAAATAGTACGTCCATATACCTTCTTCATCAAATTTGCTATTTTTCATTTGAGGAAGCTTTTCACTCAGCACCTCAAATAATGAATCCATCTCCATAAATTTCTTCCCCTTCAAACATCGCTAAAGAATAAAGAACATGAATGTATGCTACAATTATTTCTCTTGTATTATCAACATTTCTACTTAATAAAAAATTACCTAAGTCTGATACTGAAAACCTTTTGTCTCTCTCTTGCTGGTAGGAAAGAATGCACCAGTTATAAAATTTTTTCCAAAAAACAGGGCTGTCATCTGTATTCCTACAAATGTCATTAAGAGCATCTATCAAATCTTCATTAATATTTCTTTTCATACGTTTTTCCTCCTTTAAGTTACGAAATAATTTCATTTATTAAAAACGAATAAAACTTTTCCATGACTCGAGGTAGCATACTATAATGCCCTTCTCCTTCAATTTTTATCATTCCAACTCCCGAATAACCCAATTGTTTTGATTTCTCTACGAATACCTCCACTTGCTTGATTGGACAATAGACATCTTTCATACCATGAATAAAAACTATAGGTGATATAGTTGAAACTTTATCTAATAAATCAATTGGATTGTTCTTTGATATACTTATATCAAAATACTTAGTAATAATCTGTCTAGCTACAGAAAATATATATTGGTATCTATAGTCAGTAAAACCATTTATAGCTATAGCTTTACGAATGATATGTGAAAATTTTATGGCTGATAATATCGCAAGATAACCTCCAAAACTCTCTCCCGTAATAAAAATTTGTGAATATTCTTGTTTAACTTCCGTTAATACAGATTCAATGTCCAAAAGAGCCTGTTCGCCATTGTTTTTTAAAAGTCTTTGATAAAATTCTATACCATAACTTATACTGCCTGAATAATCTACCAGAATAACCCGTATCCCATTTTGTATCAGCGGTTGTATAAAATCCATATATTCATTTTTAATATACGTATCTGGTCCACCATGTAAAAATAATACAGTTTTAAGTTTAAATTCTCTGGGCTCTATTATTACAGCAGGAACTTGTCTGTCTCCAAGTATATGTTTTTTTACATTTTTTAGGTAAAAGCAATTTCTTGAAATTTCTTCTCCAGACAGTTTTATGACAAAACATTCCCTTTGATCACTTAATATTAATTTATACAAACATCTAGGATTGAAAAAGTTTGTAAATGAAAAAAGTACATATCCATCAAAAATATAAGCTCGATCAACATAACCACTTCCGCTAAAACAAGTCTCGCCATTAACAATAATTGAACATTCCAATTCTTTATTTAAAACTATTAATTCATTTCCTTTCCACTTATCTGAAATAACATCTAACCCTACATCTAGGGTTGCAAAAATCTTTTGTTCATACTTATTGTAATAACTCTTGAACTTCTTATCATCAGATATATATACGGCATTCGATATTGTATTAACTGACATAATTTCTTCAGTTGTACCATCTAAAAAATAATACCTCTTCACTTCTATAGTATCGACTGTCAATTGAACAACGTAATCAAAATAAGTTTCACTACTTGTCAAGACTGTTCTTATTTTATCTTTTAAAAATACATTACTAGTCATATGACAAGCATTTGTATCATATGTCATCAATTCATGCTTCGTTTGAATCAATAGTATTGTTTTTGATAACCAACCCAAAAACAATACTTCCTTAACATTAATACTCTCGGTACTCTCATTACTTAGATTATATATTCTTAAGTACTCATTATGGTCTACCGCCTCTATGTAACTAATAATAGTTCTATCATTATTTATGGTTAATTGATATACTTGCGTAGTCATATCATCACCTCAAAAAAATAAAAACACAGAACAGACTAAGATAACATCAGCCGTTCTGTATTTTCGCATAAACTAATAACGTTTATTTTACCTTAGTAGAGTATTCAAAATATTTAAGGCTGTTTTTAGCAAAATTACGTTATGCTATAAGTAATTGTAAAATGTTTTACCATCTAGTAGTCATAGGACCACAAGTAGAACTATGGGCACCTGAAAGAACACCTGCAGCTAATTCTCCAGAAACACCCAAACTTATCAATCCATCAAAACTACCAGATAATAATACATCATGTTCTTCCGGAGTTAAATCATATTTTTCTAATACACTTGATGGATTTGAAATATATTCTGCAATTAAATTTGGATTACCTTGAAGATTCTTAACTAAATCATTGAATTTCATATTTTGTATCCCCTTTCACAGAAGAATAAATAAAAACAGATACTCAATATTTTGAAACTATACTGAAATCTCTACTTGCAGTGAGTATATCATATTTTATTGCTTTATTCAAGAGATAAATTACAAGAATAAACACAATATTTATTTGGATAAATTCTGTAAGTTTCAAATACCATTTCTTACAAATTCTTCAGCCCAAACTTCATTGATGTAGCATAAATCGATGTCAACATCTCGAATCTCTGAGTAGCATTCATCATAGAGTTCCCTATCAAATTCAAGTGAAGCCACAACATCTTGACTACGAACGAACATAAATTGATACCTAATATCACCAACTTTAGTAAATACCATGTAATCATATGTAAATTGAATATCATCAATCTCTTTTGGGCTCTTTAGATATTTCATTAACTCTATTGCTCTATCATCAAATCCTTCGCTAAAAATTTGAACCTTTTCAATAAATTCTTCCATATCAGAGACTACTCTAATCTGATATTTGCTGATATCAATTCCTTCTGAAATGAGCGAGAGAATCTGTGCTTTAATGATAGTACTATCTTTTTTAGGTGAGTATTGAACAATAACAAGATTATTCTCATCATGAAAAATTGTAGGATATTCAATCAGTGCCTGATTGCCACATTCACTACAACTAAACTTGAAGAACTCCCAATCTGAGATGGAAGAAATCAATTCAGGGGAATATACTGCATCAACTCTATCAATTCGCTCAAATAGCCCCATTGTATCACAGCAATTACATTTAATAGGGGCTAAATAAATATTTGTCATTTTCAATTTCTCTTTTCCATCGACCATGTTGGTGATATTCTAGTTCAAAAAAAAAGGGGGGGGACAAATCTATTCCCACAGATACCCTTTCTGCCAGAACAATTTGCACCCCCTATGCGTATATGGAAATAAATTTCCTATTTTACCTCCATCAGTCTTACTACCTCACATCGAGAATATGTGATTGATACTTCTATCAAATAGTCAAAAAAGGCTTGGTATCAAGCCTTTCATAAACTCTGAAACGATGGGTTTTAGTCCGTTTTCATGAGCAGAGCAACGCACTCCACGTGTGATGAGAGCTTGCTTCTATACTAATAGACGAAATATGGTCTTAAAATAATTGAGATTATACTATTGGACGAAACTATACTAAAGACCTAAACTTTTTTTAATTTTATCTTCAAAATCAACTTTAGATATATTTTGCCCCAACACAATACCAAGCATCATATCCCTACCTACATCAACAATTTCATTAAGATTATCGAAACTTTCAACATAAATGTTAGAATTATGTTTTATGAAAGCATTTTTGATTATCTCTGATAATTGACTAATGATGGGCTGAATTAAAAAAAGTGTATTATTTCTCATTACTAGCATATTATAACCATCCATTTTTACAATCGTAAACTCGACTCCATTAAAATATTTTTGTATATTGTGTACACTTGAAGTAATCGAAGTAGAAATCAAGATATAGCTATTATTTGGTAATGTACCCAATAAATCTTTCCAATTAGGATATTTAAAAATATAAAAATTATGGAATTGCAATATCGCCCTCTTTTCATTAACCAATTGTAGAGGTAGTAAAAATCCAGTATTTGATTCATCATCAACATACATCGAAGTATAACTTTGTCCGTTATTTAATGTAATATAAACAAATAAGAAACTACCACAATCTAATACATCGATATATTTTATATCTTCCAAATCAAATAATTCTTCTGGATTAGCGATGTACTTTATCTCTGGAGTATCATAGTTCTCTCCTTCAATTTCTAAAAAAGGAAAAGAATGTGCCACATCAGGTAAACCGAATGTATTTGAATTGTCTTCTTTTAAATAAAAACTAGTTAATCTGTTAGGTACCATGAAATTTGATGGAAAATTTTGTTCAACAATTTGGATATATTCATCAATTTCATATGATTCCAGAGTACTACACTCTATAACACTCTGATCATATACAAACTCATTATTAACCCACGATATCGTTTGTATTAATTTTCTAAATCGTCTATTGGGATTAAAGTCAAGGCGACAATCTATACTACAACTACACTTATTATATGAGTTGCATCTAGTACAACGCCCTTCTGACATTACAGTTTGTAACTGAGAAAGAGTTGTTATAGATTCTAACCCTAATTTAGTGACATCAATATTAAATGCATCTCTACCAATTAATAGTAAACAATTAATCAATAATTGAATTTTTTCCTTTGAATAATTAATAATCCGAAAATACCCCAGATGCTCGTTCTTATATGAGAGATTCTTATAATAATTGAAATACACCTTATTATTTTCTCTCATATATGTTACTTCATTTTTAAATGCTTCTACTCCAGATTTCTCAAGGAATCTCAACATTTCTATATATGTAGCAAGTTGCTCATGCATTCTCTTATAATACCTACTTAAACCATGTAAAATATCATCTTTAGAACTATCAACTTGTGAAACCTTTTCGCACATTAATAATCATAATCCTAACGAAGAGGTATGAAAAATTCGATGATGTACCGTCTCATGTTGAATGAGTGGCAAAATGTCTACAAGACTTTGATCTTGTAATCCTCCATTGATGAAAAATGAACTACCATTATCATAAAAACCTGATTCCTCTATTTTAAACATTTTACCTCCTAAAATGATAAATTTTAAATTATCAACACGATTTAATTTTTTATTCTAGATCACTTTCACATACTAATAAAAGTACTATTCTTAAATAATTTTACCACAAAAACACAAAAAAGGCTGTAAGACAATAGTAAAAACTACTGTCTTACAGCCTCTATAACTCTACTTCAGTTCCTTCGAGAAAAACTGCCATAATTTGCCCATCTTCTGAAATGCTGATGTGGTCGAGAACCTGATTCATCACTTTTCCATCAAACTGATCTAAATCCAGTAACTGATACATCTGCTTGGCATAGTGCTTATGGAGAAGATCATCTCCATTCTCTAGACCTTGCCACTTATCCACTACGTCCGTTCTATTTTCTTGCAATAACTCAACTGCCTTCATAAAGGCTTTCTCAAGCATTTCTTCGTCAATATGATTATTATGACAACCTATCACCCCTTTGAGCTTATAGCGGTTATTACACTGCCATACTTTGCGTTTGCCTCTACTGGTCGTCCAGTTCTTTCTGCCAAAGGCTGAACCACATTCCGCACAAAATACCTTAGTCGCAAAGGGATTATTGTCACCTTGCATGATGTAAGACTTAATCTGATGCTCTTTTCGGTAGGATTTTCGTCTAGCTATTTCTAATTGAACCATCTCCCATGTTTCCGAATCAATAATCGCATCATGACTATGTTCCACATAGTATTGATTCACTTGACCTTGATTGGCACTACGTTTCTTGGTTAGAAAGTCAACTGTATAGGTTTTCTGAAGAAGGGCATCACCTTTGTACTTCTCGTTCTGAAGCATTTTTAGAATTGAACTGGGATACCAGTTAGCTTTTCCAGACCAGCCTTTGACATGATTTTGGTTCAATTCTTTGGCAATACTTTCTGAGTTATACCCTTTGAGAAACTGATTATAGATGTACTTCACCACTTCTGCTTGCTCAGGATTAATGACTAATTTCCCGTTCTCATCCTTGTCATATCCCATGAACTTGGTCGTATTCACACGGACTTCACCACGTTCAAACTTCTTTCGAATACCCCAAGTCGCATTCTCTGAAATAGAGCGTGACTCATCTTGGGCAAGGGAAGATAAAATGGTGAGAAGTACCTCGCCTTTCGAGTCAAGGCTATCAATATTTTCTTTCTCAAAGGTAACTCCAATCCCCAGTTCTTTCAACTCACGGACATATTGGATACAGTCCAAGGTGTTTCTGGCAAATCGAGAAATGGACTTCACTAGGATACGGTCAATCTTGCCTTCCCTACAATCTTGTATCAGTCGATTAAAGGCATCACGCTTTTTAGTGTTGGTTGCTGAGATGCCTTCATCCGCATAGATATCAACTAACTCATAGTCTTCATGCTGTAAAATATAGTCTCGATAATATTGGACCTGGTTCTCATAACTTGATAGCTGTTCGTCTTGGTCGGTGGATACCCGACAGTAGGCTGCCACCTTGATTTTGGGTTGGGTCTTGTTCGTAATACTGACGTCCACCCTCTTGGCTGGAATAATCGTAATGTTTTTGACCATTCTCTCTCCTTTCTAAAACGGTGACTGGTTTGCGAAGTGTCCAATGTGCAATAGCCTTCTCTGCTACACGCATCCCCTGACAAGAACTTTTTCCTTCTTTGATGTATTTAGAACAACACCAAACAATCTGTTTCTTGTAAGATATTTGTCGCTTAAGCGTTGACCCACAATATTGGCATTTAAGCATACTCGTAAACGGATAGCATCGATTAGTATCACGATTCCAAGTTCCTCTGCCCATCCTATCTTGTACCTTTTGCCAATCCTCTATTGAGACAATTGCTTCATGATTGTCCTCAATCAAATATTGTGTCAATTGACCTTGGTTCAATCGTTTTGGGCCATGCACACCATCATGGAAATATTTTTGAAGAAGAGCTGATCCTTTATACTTTTCATTACTGAGGATATTTTTTATCGTCGTATCATGCCATCTACCACCTGTTACCGTCGGAACTCCCTCTTTATTGAAGAGTTTCGCAATCCGATGCATCCCCATACCGCTCAAATAAAGTTGATAGATTCTTCGAACAATCTCCGCTTCTCGCTCATTGATGATGAGCTCACCACTTTCGTTTACATCATATCCTAAAAATCGTTTAGTATTGATGATCAATTCGCCACGTTGAAACTTCTTCTGAAATGCCCAATGCTGATTGGCACTCATACTCCGCAATTCTTCCTCAGCTAAACTTGCTAGCACTGAAAGCATGACTTCACCCTCACTCGATAGTGTATGAATATTCTGCTCCTCAAAGAAAATATCCACACCAAGTGTTTTCAACTCTCGACTCACTTCAAGAACAGTCAGCGTATTTCTCGCAAAGCGTGAAATCGATTTGGTGTGAATAAGGTCGATATGCCCTTTCCGACATTCCTCAAGCATAGCTTGAAAATAAGGTCGTTCTTCTTTTGAACCTGAAATCCCTTTATCAGAGTAAACACCAAGGAAATCCACATCCTCACGATGACTATAAAGTCGCTCAAAAGCTACTTTCTGATTCCCAAGAGAATCCAACTGACGGCTATTCATCGTAGAAACCCGCACATAAGCACAAACTCGTTGCTTCTTCTGATTCGTTTTAGCCTGTATCACAGTAATACCCATGTCGTCTCCTTCCTATATTATATGTACACTATATATCACTCTAATCAAGAGATAAGTCAAGTTATCAGACCAACTATCTCGACCATAATGTAGTATGCCAATAGTGATTGGAATGCAAATTATTCTTCCTACCTTACCAAGTACATTTGAGCGCGATTTTTCTGCACTTTTAAGAAAAAAAGCAAAAAATAAAGCCTGATGTTTCCACCAGACTTAAGAACTATTATCCTAATCTGAACCAACCAATGACTTTACCCAGTTTGACCGTACCAGTTGAATCGTAGAGTGAGCCATCCGCCATCCAGACTCGTTTGACTCGTCGAGTAATACCTCCACCACCAAGCTCCAATTGGTCGTTAATGCCATTCTTGTTAAGATCTGAATAGCCATCGATATTCTGCTCTACCCCATCAATATCTTGCCCATCAGAGTCGGTCACACAGATACCAATATGACCAAAGGGGTGTCCGACTGTATCAATAACGTAGAAATCACCCGCTTTCGGATTTACTCCCCAAGCATCATAAATCACTGGAAAACCGTTTGATTTGGCTTTTTTCAAACAGTCAATCGCATTGGTGTAAGACAGATTCTTGTCCGTCAACTCTTGAACAATCTTATCCGCCAAAGCAACACACTGACCGCCATAAGGGTTACTTGGCACAGTTACTTTTTGACCAACCTTAGATAGAGCTGACGCAATCACACGTTGTGGCATACTGGTTGGAATAGCAGTTGTTGTCCTTGATGCCGCATTGACTTTTAGAGTTTGTCCAATTTTTAGAATATCTGTTTTCTTCAGACCATTTAAGGCTAATAAAGCATCAACAGGCTGCCCAAACTTTCTGGCAATTCCATAATAGGTATCCCCCTTTTGAGCCGTATAAGTTTGTTCGGAATCACCAAGACTTGTACCTTCCACATCCTGTTCTAACACCCACGACTGAATTCCTTCAAGGAGGTAGGCTCTCTTACTTCTTGATTGCTTTACCTCTTTGACTCGGAGGATTTTATAGACTTTTCCCCTGACCCAGTTAGAGATGACTTGACCCGTTTGATAATGAGTCGCATGAGGTAACACACGAACGCTATCCCCAACGCGATAGATAGGGCTGGTAGAAGAATTGGGCTGTCCTTCTTGATTACTGGGTGGTGCCGAAACAATGTTCTTCACCTCCTCTTGTGTAATAGCTGAAACGAGACCCTTCGCAATTTCCTCTTTCTTGCTTTCAAAAATCGCCATGTCCTCTTCATTATCGATAAAGGCAATCTCCACCAAACGATAAGTATAACCACGGCTAGCTGCTTCATTGGCATTATACAGCCAGTCAACTTTCTTAATTCCTCGATTTGGAAAATAGCGCCCAAGAGTAGATAGAATAGCCATGTCCTCCTTGTCTGCCGTCAAAGAAGATTGAATAAGGACTTCCGTCCCTCGTGCCGTACCATTAAAGGAATTGAAGTGCAGCTCAGTAATAGAGTCATAGCCTTTCCCAAGACTTGCCAACGACTTATAATCATAGACATTTTGGTCCGTGATGTAGTCGATGGTTTGACCGCTGTACTTGGACATGAGCTTAGCTAACTCACGTACTTTGCCAGCTTCTGTGATACCTAATTTGGTATTCACTGCTCCTGGGTCATAGACTGTCCGCCCTTGCCCATGACCACAAATAACTAAATGTTTACCCATATCTGTTTACCTCTCGTTGATTTGTTTTAAAATTTCTTGTAGTTTCTCTGGAATAGGCAAGCCAATTCGAACGGTATTCTCCAAAATACTGAATCCTTCATTGCTGAGGTAGAAGAAGATCACCATTGTCCGAATCGCCCCACCTTGTTTGATAATCGCTGTATCAATCAAATAACCAATGGAAACTAAACATAAAATGGCTATCTTTTTAAAGATGCCACGAAAACCGATACTACTTGATAGCTGTTTCTCAACAACTGCCGCAAAAATTCCTGTTAGATAGTCAATAACGATGAAGACAAGGAGGGCATATAAGATACCATCCAACTCCCCAAATAGACTTCCGACAAATCCCCCTATCGTAGAAAAAAGGAGTTTATTGAGGGTTACTAATTCCTTCATCTGCCACCTCTCTTTCTATTCGCTTTTCTTCTTCAACAGTTGGGTCTGACCAATCTGGTTGACCATTCTCATCAAACCGCATGAGATAGAAACAATCATGAAAGAGGTCAGAGATATTCAAGGTTAATGCAGTGCTGCCCCACTGATTAAATGCCCAAACTGTTTCAGTTGTAACCAACTGTCGCTTGCCATTTTTAATGGCAGGTCGTCGTGACTCTTCTAAGTACATGTAAAAGTCCTGTTCAAGCGTCTTACAACGGATAAACTCACCATTCTTTCGCATATACGATAGAGCGGTTCCTAAATCAAATGGTTCTGTTACTTTGTCAATATTGAGTAGTGCCATAGGACCTATTCTCCTTTCTCTTCTTCAGGTTTCGTCTGAACTTCTAACAGCTCCATCAATTCCTGTTTTTCTTTACGCAATAAGCTAAGCTCCTCATCTCTTTCCACCAATTGGATGGCAATGAGATTCTTAGCAGTGATTTCATCAGATAGCTTTGTGACAAGCTCTTGAATGGTTAGTTTTAAAGATTGGTTTATTTGTTCTAGATTCATGTAAAATCTCCTTTATTTGATGGTATCCCAAGTCAGAAGAACATCCCCTCGACCTGTGATATTGACTAAGTGTTTAAAATTGTGATTGAATTGATGAAGGACATCCTTCAAACTGACATAGGTGGATGTGTTTCGATACAGTCGAATATCGCCAATATTCATTACAGAGGTTGGTCTATCTGCTGCTCGATGGGCATCGATATTGAGTTGATTTGGAAGAGTGACAACGTCCCAACCGTCTGGATTGGTATAGGGTGAACTCGCTAACCTGACCTTATCACCAACAATATCAATTTGGTCATCATTTGCGCCATTCCAAGCACGAATACCGACAAAGCCACCGTCATTGGCATTCCAATTGTTCCAGCGGTTCGAACCGATAACGGTAACACCTCAGGGCTTGCCATTTGATGTTCCAGTCTCAAAAGAAACCCATTGATGGGGATATCCTGAGACCTCCCGTGATATGGAAGGAGAATTTGTGAAGAACTTGATATTCCCTTGGTTTAGATTAATCTTCATGGCTCCATTTGTAGCCGTTAGAATGCCTCCAGATAGTTTGTTGGCAGAAAGTGTCACTGCCTGTACTTGGGTGATAAAGACATTCTTCGCAAAGAGTTGTCGAAGATACGCATCATTGGCCATAAACTTGTTAAAGAAAGCTTGGTCAACTTTTAACTTATCAGCCGTAATGGCTTCTGCACCAATTCGAGCTGCGGAGATGATACCAGACGTAATCTTCCCTGCATCTAGACTTGCGATTTTGCTGGAGGATATCACGCTATCTTGAATATAAGTCGTACCGGTTATTTGGACTAATTTGCCATCAATCTTAACCGTTCCGTCTTTATTGAGATTAAGCTGATTTAGTATCGTTCCAGCACTAGTCAAATTGCGTACAGACCACGACCCTGCGAGTGTTGCAACCTGAGTTTGAATGGCATTAACAGCCGCAGTTGTTGCCCGACTGGTTTCTAAATTGCCAACTCGTGTCACAATCCCACTAGCTGTTTGAACAACTTGGCTGATTTGATTGGTGTGATCTCCAATTGTTCGAGTGTGACTACTTAAAGTATCCCGCACTTCATGAAAAGCTGTCACTGTCGTAAAGTCTTCTAACGATGGTGTCCAGTAGTCTGGAAAGATATCACCAGTTGATACCATCAAGGCTCTAAAGTGGAACTTTCCATCCTTAACACCATCAATTCTGACTTGGAGTTCAAAGCCTTTAGAATGTTGATACATCTCTTGAGTGATAGTGGTGGTCAGTTTTATCAACCGATAGTTGTTACCAGTTGTAAGATTGCTGCTCCATTTATTGTAGAAAGGGTGGTACAAATGCCAGTTGGTCCACGTCCAAGAATTCTGACTATCCAAAATTGGACCTTGGAGTCTCATAGAACGATTCGTCACTGCAGGGTCAAATGTAATCTCATCCGCTGAGATATGAACATATAAATGAACCTTTGACCCAACGTAAATGCCACTACTGTCTCCAAATTGAACTCTTCCCAATGATGCGATCCAGTTGCTATTGGTATTTATTGTCTGATAAGCACTCCATCTGTCGGATGTTCCAGCTATCAAGTTCCGATGCGAAACTGAAGTAGGGATTCTGCTTTCCGTCTGACTGATTCGCTGAGTAAAACTATCAGAGGTTGTTTTGACCAGATTCTGCACACTGGTTGTGGTCGCATAGGATTGTAGAGAACTAGTTGTAAGATAGCCACGACCAGTAATATTGGAATCAACCTGTGCTTTAGTTTGGTAGCCTTTTGAGTTAATAGCTGATTCAACTTGCGTACTCGTTAGCCGTTGTTCAATTTGCCCAGCCTGTGTTCGGATAGTAGTTTCTGCACTGGCTACTCGACCAGTTAAGGTATTAAAATCAGTCTTTGCCACTTTCTGTGAAATAGCGTCATTGGTAAGTCGTAAATCTGCCTTGGTTTGAGTGATCTGACTTGCGTTTGTATTTGCCTTCGCCAAGGCATTGCCTGCTGTCGTTTTAACACCTTCAAGTACAGTCTTATCTGCTTTAAGCAAAATCGATTGGTGCGTCTGTTGGATGGAGGTCGTATGTCCTTCGACAGTTTGTTTAATAGCATTGAAATCTGTTTGACTAACCTTTGAGGAAACATCTGAAACTAATTGCCGAATCTGAGTTTCTGCTCTCGAAAGCTTTCCACTTGCCTCGGTTAGTCTCGTAGAAACCTGCTCCACACCAACGGCTGTTTGCGTGATGAGTGTCCGTTGACTTGTCAATTCACCAGAAATATCTGCTGGATTTTCTGAATAGCCAGTATCTAATAAACTTTTAGCGACTTTCAAACCAGCTACGTAGAATCTATTCCCATTTGGAATCGAGCTACCATTGTATTCCGTCCGAAATTGAAGCGATCCATCGGATAGCACATGAACTGTTTTCCAGTATCGTGTCCAATCACTTGTGATAGATATCTTATCATCAGACTCTCTAACTCTTGCGACTGGTGCACGATAGACACTAGAGCCTGTCCAGCTCACTGAAACCTTGATAGAAGAAAGCGGCTGATTGGCTTTGGCATAAAAGCTAAAGGTAATGACATCTCCTGCTTTCACAAGGATATTCTGATGGCTACCATTGAATCCCGCTTGTGTCGAACGAACAACCAGCCCTCTGAAAGTCTCCGACTCAGTCGTCCAATGATTTCCTAAATGCCAAGCATTTCCTTTATTGGTCCAATCACGAGTACCCGTCATTAGATTCAATCCATCTAGATTCGTCGGTATCTTTGCGATAGTCTCACTGATTTCAGTTGTGATGCGATTCCCCAATTGCGTGATGGTTGATTCTGCAGTCGCTATCCTTTGTTTGGCTTGGTCAAAATCACTGGTTCGAACACGTTGGGCAATTTGGTCTGCCTGTAGCCGAATGCTTGATTCGGCACTCGTTATCCGCCCTGTCAAACTATCCACTAAGTGCTTACTGGCAAGAAGTTTAATATCTTCTTTGGTTTGTGAGAAATTGGTACTTACTGTAGCCAACTGGCCACTGAATAGAGTTTTTGTCGCTTCAATCAATCGGCTAGCTTCCGAAATCGCCTGAGATTTAGCCGTCGCAATCTTTGTCTCTGTTTGTGTTCGCTCTGTTAGAGTTAGGCGGCTAACTTCTTGAATGGCATCAAGCTTGGCTTGTTCTGCCCTTCTAAGGGCTTCAGTTGCCCCAGTTTGAGCCTGCTCTGCCTTCTGTTTGGCTTCTGTTACTAGGTTGGTGTTTGCCCCAGCCTTTGCCAATAAATCTCGAGTTGTTCGATTGTTTTCCTCTTCATGGGTTCGCATTCGTTGGTTAATGGCTGATAATTCCGTATCAATGCCCGCCTTTATTCGGTCCGCATAGACTTCTCCATGACTTTGAGCCTGTTCAATGGCATCTTCAATGGCTACTTTACGTTTGTCAAATTCTGCTTCAAAAGCTCTGTTGGCATTTTCAATCGCACGTTCAATAGCGACAGCTTCACTACGCTTGTTTCCATCAATGAGAGTATTTGCTAAAGTGGATAAGCTACCGCTTGATTTACTTGAACCAATACTTGCCTTATCATCAAAGGTAATGGTACGGTAACGCTTAGCCAGTGGATCATAGTCATAAGCGACAGCTTTCTTCCTCATATCAATTCCATGCAGTTTGCTTTTTAAGGTGACTGTATCACCTAGATGAACGGATTGACCATCCAACTCAAATGCTTCAATGACGATGGCATCTTTGGGCTGATCAATTCCCTCTAAGCGAAACTTGCTTCTAGCCCACTCGAGCAACTCCTGACGAGTTTTTAGGGTATTATTGGTATAAGTGACCTCATTGATGAAAGGATAGGAGTTAATCAAGGGACTATCTACTGTTACTTTAAGAACCATTTCACTATCCTGCCCCTCCTGTTTGAAGGTAGAAATCGCATGAATTCGAGTGATTATCTGGGAGCTTTCCTTGGTTCGTTGATACTTTTTCAGATTGTAGTGGGTTGAGATGACCACACCACGGTCTTGCCCTCGCTCTGCCTTTATAGCTAGGGCAAGATTATCTCGAACCAATTCTCCCTCCCAAGTACCAAGGATAGAATGTTTCCCATCAAGAAGAGCTGAATAAAGGGTTTGTTCTTCATCAGCTGTGTAGATCCTGTTCCTGACAATATCACTGGTAAAGGAAAAATCACCCAATGATGACTTGCTTGCCATGACCAAGCTCGATAGAGCTGTTGCACACGGCACTTGTTCACACCTAAAGGGTGCTACAAGCCTCGTCATGATGTCGTCTGAAATATGATAAGTCGTCACCTCAAGACTGGTATCTCCTTCAATAACTTTCTTTATTCGAAACAACTGATGCCCTAATACTGGAACTGGACTACGAATAAGATAGTCCTCTTTGAGGTCACGATACAAACCGCTATCCGTGATTGGATAAGTAAAGTTAAGAACAAAATCCCCATTCAAACTTTCTTTGACGCTGGCCTTAATGGTCTCAGGTAGTGGTTTCCCATGCCATTTTGCCGTTCGTACTGTTTTGTCTACTAATGATAGCACTAAGCCCACCCCCAATTCGTTTCTATGGTTAATGATGTGATGCCTGGACCAAGGACAACTCCAACTGAGTCATTTCTGCCTGCATCAATGGAAATAAAATCGCCAGCCCATTTGATAAGCTGACCTCTTTGTGTCTTAAAACTGGGCTTACTGGGATTATTGTCCATAATGAGCGTTTCCTGTAGTCTCTCCAAGCGAATGACATCATCCCCAATCGTAAAGCTAGTTTCATTACTTGAGTTACCACTTATGGTGATTTTAGGAAAAGCAATAGCTGAACCCTGACAACGTAAAGTACCACTAGTTCTAAATACCTGCGGGATTGTCGTTTTAAACCACTTGGTTGGGTGACAAGAAAAGGTAACCTTGGTTTCATATACTCCTAGCTTATCCTTCTGAACTGGAGTATGGTGAACCTTGTAGCACCAAAAGCGTATTGTCTTGAAACTAGCATTCTCAAGCCAGAATCCCTCCTTCAAAAACAACTTCAAAAAGGTATACAACTGCTCTTCACTCGGTTTTACCAAATAAAGAGTGTAGCTCAACTCCATGACACTTCGATGAGGATTGCTTTGAAGAACAGCTCCTGATAAGCCTTGGTGTTCTATCAATTGAGTTTTACTCTCACTCACTGTAATAGATGGGCTATCTCCCACGATAACCTTAAAAGGAAAACTTGCCGTGGATACTCCACCAATGGTTAATGCATTGTGTCGAATCATGGTCTCACTCCTCTCAATCCTTGTTGTCGCTCAAGCTCATACACTAGTTTCTCTCCAACCATCTCCGCAAGACGATGGAGGTCAGCCTCTTCTCTTACGGTATTTCCTGTAATGGTGATGTGAATGGTTGGTAGATTGCTTGTCATGGTCTTTGCGATTCCTCGACCAATAGCACCCAGTGTTTGTTCATTTAATGGAAGAACAGCTTCTTTTCCAGCTTCACCACCCACCATTAAACGATGACCAGTCATCCCAAAGGCGGTTGGCTTGGTTAAAATCCCACCTTTCGCATACCAGTCAATCCCAATGCTTGGAAGATTTCCCTTCAACCAATCAAGCGGATTGGCTGAACCACTCACTCGAAAATGAGGCAAAGGAATATGCGACCACCGAATCTGAAAGTTAAAGAGATTTTTGATAGCGTTGATGGCAGAGCTTACCGCATCTTTTGCCCCATTGATAGCGTTGGAAATAGTATTTTTCACGCCATTCCAAACGGACGAAACTGTATGTGATATCCCATTCAAGATACTAGACACAGTGTTTTTGATACCATTCCATATCGTTGAAACAATTGAACCAATCGTAGACAGGACACTGGATAGTGTCGTTTGAATAGCTGACCATATGGATGAGATGATAGAGCTAATGGCTGAGAGTAAAGTTGAAATCGTATTTTTGATACCTGTCCATGCGGTGGTTATATACTGGGCAATGAAGTTTAATGCTAGGGAAATAAGGGATGTAATTCCCTCCCATGCCGTAGATAAAACCTGCTTAATCGTTTCCCAGCTGCCAGCCCAATCACCAGTTATAATCTGCATGACTGCTTTAATGATGCCAAGAACCACATTGAGAGCAGTCTCAACCACTATCTTTATCATGTCCCAAACAGTTGTGATAATCAGTTGGATATTCTCCCAACCAGCTTGAATAAGAGATCCAAGAATGGTCATCACTGTTGTAATAACCGATGAAATGGCATTCCATACGGTAGTTGCAGCATCGAGTATCATCTCTTGGTTTTCTCTCCACCAAGAAGTGAGTAGCCCCCAAATGGACATAATAAAGCTGGAAATTTCCTGTATCACAGTTGAGATAAAGCTAGAAATAGCCGTCCAAATGTCTGTAACTGCCGTTCGGAAAACTTCGTTATGTTGCCAGAGTTGTTGGAGAGCAACAACAAGTAAAGCAATCACTGCAATGATACCAAGCACTATACCAATGATAGGAGCTGCAGCTGTCATCATCCCTACAATCGTTGTCCCCATTGCCATTGCGGCTGCTTGTAAAGCTAGAAAGACTGGTAAAAGTAAGCCTAATCCAGCAACTAAGCTTCCAACAATGACGATAAACTGTTTCACAGGTTCTGATAATCCAGAGAACCATGTTGCCACGGCTTGAAGTAAACTCGCAAGTACCTCTAGGATGGGAGCTAGAGTTGCGGCAATGGCATCCCCTATCTCAGCCATCGCTAACGTGGCAGAATTTTGAGCCGTTGTGAATTGATCAATAGGGTCTAGCGTTCCTTCATAGGTTTGAGTGACAATCCCCTTAGCTTTCTCAGCCGTACCTGCCAAGTCCTCAAAAGATAAAGCACCACGCTTGATGGCATCCACCATTCTTGGAGCAGCTTTGCTTCCGAAAATGTCAGAGGCAAGCGATAAGGATTCTGTTTCACTGGTAGACTGCTTGATTTGTTCAACAGTTCTTGCCAGCCCATCTTTTAAGGTTAATCCATCTTTGGCATAGGCAACCGCTGCTTTTGATAGAGAAGAGAGAGCCGCTGATGAATCAACACCAGCCTTCTCAAAACGCCCCATTAAGGTCACGCCATCATCAAAGGACAGTCCAAGAGATTTTATTTGTGGTGCTCCAGCCACTGCCTTATCCATCAATTCCTGAACACCAACACCAGTAGCTTGACTGGTATAGGTAACCGTATCGAGAACCCTTGTTAAATCAGTGGCTTCAAGACCATAAGCTTCAATGGCTTGTTTTGCGGAAATCGCAGAGCTTGAAACATCACTACCATTGATTTCAGAGAATTCGATGAGTTGAGTGGAAGCCGTTTTAAGGGCATCTCCTGTTAACCCAAACTGCGTATTCAACTCCCCTACGGCACTACCTGCAGTCTGAAAATCTGTTGGAATCTCCGTCGCTAGCCGCTTTGCGATAGCTGTCATCTCTTCCAAAGCTGAACCTGTTGCTCCAGTTTTTGTGACAATGATATCCATCCCCTCATCAACCTCTAAAAAGGCATCAAGGGTCTGTCCACCAAAGTCAATCAACTTCTGGGACACCTCTCCCAATCTATCCCCAAACTCCGCAAGAAGATCAGCTTTAAGAAGATTGTTGGTTTCTGATAGACTGTCTTGAACAGAATGAGAACTGGATGCCATTTCCTCCATTTCATGCTGGAGATTGTTATAGGCTATTTTTGTTTCGTTGAGTGTTTTTTCAAGTTTATTGGCTTCAACCGAATGTTCACTATACTCAGCCTTGGTGAGAGAAAGTTGTTGCTCCAGATTATGGATTTGTCTTTCAAGGATTTCTGAATTAGAAGCCATCTTTTTCTGCGCAAGACTCAGTTTATCCGATTCGCTGGCGGCTGAACCAAGGGCAGATTCTTGTAACTTGAAGGAACTATTGAGTTTTTCACTTTCAGATACCAACTGGGCTTGTTCACTTTGAAGAGCATTCAACTTGGACTTATTACTTTCAACCTGTGTACCATTTTCAGCTAAGGTTTTTGAAACGCTATCTAGTTGACCTTCATAACTGTTGAGAACATTCTGGGTGGTTTCAATCTCCCTTTGAAAAGCACGGTACTGGTCTGCGCCAATGTTTCCTGCTTTAAATTGAGCTTCTACTTGTGACTGAGCTTGACGAAGGGTAGCTAACTTTTCTTTTGTGGTCTCGACTTGTTTAGCCAAAACTTCCTGTTTTTGCATTAAAAGAGTGACATTACCTGTATCAAATTTCAGGGATTTATCAATCTGTCTTAATTCTTTAGTGGCTTCACTCGACGCCTTGTTCACTCCCTTTAAGGCATTTTGTAAGGGTTGGGTATCTCCGCCGATTTCAATGGTGATGCCCTTAATAGTTCCTGCCATCGTCTCTCCTCCTTTCACTAGGATTTTAGCCCGTATTTAATTCCTATCAAAAGTTATCAAAATCAGATTGAGTAGCCCTACGTTCACCAGTTTGGTCTTTGGTTCGCAACTCCACGTAATCGGTTTGGTAATCCAGTGCCATTCCAATAGAAATGTGTTTAAGGTCATCTATCGTCAAGCCTGTTTCCTTACAACAAGAAAAATAACTCTCTACCGTGAAGACTTCTTCACTCGCTGACTCTGTTTCATCTGCTTTTTTCGAGTGGACATCCCCTGATTCAACATCTCCATCAAAACCGGTGCTACTTCCTGAACTGGAAATTCCTCCATATCCATAAAGAAATCCATAAAAGGTTTAACACGAGGATTAGCAGATTTGGCAAATACCCAAAAGAGTCTATGAAAAAAGGTCATATCAAAATCAGATAAAATGGAGACATCAATTTGATTGACCTCTAGTTCTTCACCTTCTTCCAACTGTTCTAACTTATCCAATATGGCTTGACTATTGACCATCGAAAATAAATCCTGAAAATAGTCTTTCCCAAACTGTTCCTTATAAGCGATGGGGTGTAGGCATTGGTCGCCAATTCATACGTTTCTCCTGCAATCACCATATTTGTTCTCATTTTCTTCTCCCTTACTTATGGGGTTCAAAGACTGCCTTGAACCAATTTTGTCGGATTTCGTCACTTGTTTCTTCTGTGGTTCTACGACGCACCACTTTGTCTAGTGGACGTGGATTAGCCGTAAAGGAAAGTTCAACCTCATTGATGTCCGAGCCTGACTTTGTTTTTGAACCAACAGTTGGTCGTGAGGCATAACAATAATAAAGAACATGTAAGGTTTCCTTCTTATCGCCTTCAAATCGGAACATCAAAGCAAAATACTTCTTCTCGCTATTTGCAATCTCAGAGATGGTATTAGTCGTCTCATCCAATTTTTCGCCAAGAACCCGAGTCAGAAACTCCTGCGTGAGAAGAGCAACCTTTAACGTCCCCTCGTATCCGTCGTTGGATTCTGAGGTATAAAAGTTGATATTGTCTGCCTTGTAAGAACCCTTGTCCCCAGTTGGTTCAAGAGTTAATTCTGCCGCACCACGCAAGCGCTCAACAGTTCCATAGGTGAGAGCACCATCTGCGCCCTCGTTCGTTACTTCGGTCCAATGGACATCTTGCAGTCCAAAGGTAACCTTATTCTTTTCTGCCATCTTATCCTCCATATAGTGTGATGTGATAATTGATTTGGTAGAGTTTCTCACTAGCTATGTAAGTCTCTACCTTGTCAAAATACATAAGGTGGGCATCAAGGACTGCCTCCACCTTTGTTTCTGTTTCTAAATCTTTCTTACTTGTGTAAAGCTCAATCTGAAGGTTTACTTGTTTGTAATAAGCCCAATTGTCTGCCCCACGATTATCTGAATCAGTGACTAAATACACCATAAAGGGAGGAGGGGGACTATGTCCTTCCTCAAAGTGATGATAGGCTACTGGGAGTTTGGTCTCTTTAAGGGCATGATAGAGTTCTTGAATTGGCATTCGTCACCTCACAGTTTCTGTCTCAGCTTTTCTTCAAAAGACTGAATCGCCTTTTTTTCTACTGGTGCGATATGCTTTCGCCCTTCAACATGACCACCATTTTGCTTGGCATGCCCATCTTCTAGAAGATGAGTTAACCCTGGCCTTCGGTTATGAATGGTTTTGGTAAGAGCTGTGTTGGTATCAGTCGTTGCCTTACTTTTCCAGCCCTTGGCATAGCGCCCTGTCTTTTTAGGAGAGGTTGCTTTTAAGAGTTCAATCGCTTCAATCGTTACTTCTTCAACGATATCTCGCATAGTATCAGTGGTGTTGTTGGCATATTCTTCCAACTCTTTTGCGATAATCGTGCCGAATTCATCCAGTCCTATCTTGGTCATTGGTCTCCTCCTTAGTCGCCACAATATAAATCAAGTTCCGAGGACTACTATCCCCATTGATTGATTCAACAGAGTAAGTCTGACCTCGGAATGTAATTTGGGTTGTGAGTGAACACAAATCCAGTACCTTCTTTTCATACCGAAGGGTGAATTGAACCTTATTGTGAATCAGTTTTGTGACACTACCATCGCTTTCCGTCATGGCAAGTGGTCGACAGGAACACCAGCGGTCAAAAAGAGGGGACCAAGTAGATGATTCATTACCTATCTCATCCTGTACAAGCTGACGAATTTGAAAGGTCAAGCGTTCTCGTAATGGCGCAATCTTCATCAGAACACATCCTTTCGTTCTGCCAATAGTAAGTGATAAAGCGTCTCTTTCAAAGCTTTATGATTTGCATCTTCTCGGTGTTCATAAAGATAGGCAACCCCATAGAGGATTGCCGTCTTTAGAAGCACTGAGGTACTTGATTGACGCAAAATATCTTCGCAGAGTTGGTGACTGGTTTTAATCAACTGCTCAATCAAGTCATCCTCATCGTCATGTTCTACCTTGAGGTAGAGTTTCGCATTTTCTAGACTAACCATAACTACTTAGCCTTTATCGTCAACGTTTTCACTGCTTCTGGAAGAACCAATTTCCCATCCACACGTTGGCTGGCAAGAAAACCAATCTGACTATTATTGGCATAGAGCTCGTTGAGACGCTTGAATGTTCGACCTTGACGGTCTGCGATCCAGTAGTAAGAGAAATCACCGAAAGCAATGGCTTTATTGCCTGCTTCTGGAAGTGGGCAAAGGTCGAAGTATAGTAGGGACGGTTAAGAATCAAATCTGGTTGTCCAGCTTGGGTTGAAGGCTGCCAAATATAATTGCCGTTATTATCCTTGAGCTTGCGAATGGCTTTGACCGTTGTGTCATGTAAAATCCACACTGCGTTCTTACGATACGGTGCTGGTAGGGAATGATACAACTCAATCATATCATCAAAAGTGATATCTTTTGTAGCAGTTGTTGGTCCAGTCACATCGACTTGAGTAAAGATACCTGTGGGTTTCTTAGAGCCATCACCAATGAGAAAGGCTTTCTCTTCTTCTGTACCAATACGGCGAGCGAACTCTGTTGTCATGTAGGATTCAAGGTCAAAGACAGAATCATTTAACAACTCTTCAGAGACACGAATGGCAGTCCCAATCTTATGAGAATCCAGTGTCACTTGACCGAAGGTTTCGTCAGTTTCTGGATAGAGACCATTTTCATCCATCCATGAAGCCGTACCATGTCCTGTCACAACAGGAATCTTACGCTCTCCGCTTGACGTTTTGATAACTGTCGCAAGGCTACGGAAGAAGTTTTCTTCTTGAAGCCCTTGTACCAGTTTTTTCTCATACTCATCAGGGACAAGATGACCACCTTCTGTATCTTCCCCCACACGAAGGGCATTGTTCAAATCCAAGAAGTTCCGCTTACGGACACTCGTCCAAAACGTTTGGGCATAGACATCTGATGCAACACCTTTCTTTTCACCCTCTACTACCTTGTCTTTTAAGACTGTCGTTGGTTGTGTGGTGAGGGCTTGCGAGGTTGGTTGAGCGAGTTCAAGGTCCATTTTTTCTTGTCGTTCCAAACGGGCAATTTCTTGATTGTAGAGATTGATTTTTGACTCCATCTCTTCATAGCGTTTGGAATCTTCTTCTGACACGAGTCCGTCTTCTGTACGGACTGAGTCAAGGAAAGTTTTAGCTTGTTGCCAAGATTGGTTCCGTTTTTCTTTTAATGCAAGTAATGTAGACATATATATTTCTCCTTATTTCAGTAAGTTTAACCGTTTTTCTAATTGATAGAGGGGGATGGTAGGTTTCTGTTGGGGGTGTTCTAATTTAGCCTGTAGCTTCACCACAAGGTCATGGTCAGTCGTCACCCGACTAAAGGCATAGCTAGAAATCTCCAAATCATTAAGAGAGTCCTCCTTGTTAAAAAGAATCTTATCCGCAAAACCTAGCTCCACTGCTTTCTTGGCATTGAACCACGATTCACTGTCCATCAAGTGCGACAGCTTGGTCCTTGAAAGTCCTGTTCTAAGCTCATAAGCATTGATAATGGATTCCTTGATTTCACCCAGCATCTCGATCACTTTTGCCATATCCTTGGCTTCACCTTGTGCTACTGTCCATGGATTATGGATCATCATCATAGCCACTGGACTCATGGAGACCGTAGTCCCAGCCATGGCGATGACACTAGCGCTACTTGCGGCTAAGCCATCAATCACGACATGGACATTCCCCTTATAATCCATAAGCATGTTATAGATTTGAGCTGCCGCAAAAACATCACCCCCTGGACTGTTAATCCAGAGGGTGATGTCTCCTTTATCTGCATGTAAATCTTTCTTAAAGAGCTGTGGGGTGACTTCATCGCCAAACCACGTCTCATCCGCAATCTGTCCTTCAATGCGAAGCGTTCGGCCACTATCACCTTCTGTAAAATTCCAAAATTTATGCATTTATGTCCTCCTCAGATTGAATCTCTTGTTCTGGCAGTGCTTGTTTCATAAACCCACCTGCATCTTTCAGTTTGGTCATGTTTCCGTTAATTAAGTAAAGGTTACCTCCTTCCTCATCTGAAAGGAGGTTCAAGTCCTCAAGTTCGCGAATATCGTTAGTCGATAGCCAGCCATTTTGTCTACCAATCGCATAGCCATTCATACGACTTTGATAATCTCCACGTAGAAGACCGTCCACATTGAACTTGACAAAGTAGCTTTTCTTTTCTTCAGGTAAAAAAAGAGACCTCTTGAAGGCTTGTTCTAAACGAACCACCCATGGGTCTAAGGTATATTTGACAAATTCTAAAGACTGTTGTTCGATGTTTGAAAAAGAGGATTTCTCTAAATCACCAACCATATGTGGAGGGATGCGATAGAGCCGTGCAATCTCATTGATTTGGAATTTTCTAGTTTGAAGAAACTGGGCTTCTTCTGGTGGGATCCCAACTTGAGTGTACTTCATCCCTTCCTCAAGAACTGCCACCTTATGAGCATTTGTGACGCCATTGTAGACAGCGTTCCACGAATCCCTCACTCGTTTAGGATCTTTTAGAATTCCAGGGTGCTCCAAAACTCCTCCGGGATTTGCCCCATTCTTGAAAAAGGAAGCTCCGTAGTTTTCAGTTGCCAAGGTCATTCCAATTGCATTCTTCGCAAGTGCAATGGGAGAATAACCTACCAAACCATCAAAACCAAGACCGGGGATATGGAGCACATCTTCCTGTTTCAAGGTGACAGCCCCTTTATCCCTAAAGTTTGGATTCTCCTCAGTCTGTCGCTGGTATTTGTAGTAGAGTTTTCCACTATCATCACGGTGGACAGACATCTTATCTGGTAAGAGAGGATAAAGACTAATGACTTGACCACTCCTATCTCGGATAATCTGCACATAGGCATTTCCCCATATTAGTAAGTGAGTCATCACCGTCTCTCGAAAGACAAAAGATGACATCTCTGGATTCGGCTCATCATGGAGTAAGAAATAAAGGGGATGTTCCACCTTCTTTTCCTTGCCAGTAGCCGTTCGTTCGTAGACATGAATAGGCAGGGAGGCAATAGCTTCTGCGAGGATTCTCACACAGGCATAAACAGCTGTCGTCTGCATGGCCTTAAATTCATCCACATTCTCACCGCTAGTCGTTCGTCCAAATAGGTAGGAAAAGTCCTGACCTTCATAGCTATTTTGTGGTTTATCTCTGGCTCGTTTTAATCCAAGATAATCTAGTAATCCCATATACCCTCCTTTCGAGTACGAAAAAAGCACCTCATTTGAAGTGCCTTTAGTCTATTCTTACAAGGTATTCAACAGTCTTTCTTACAAACCATATGATTTAATTGATTAGCTCGAACATCAAAATAATGTTTGGCGAGCCATTCCGCTTTTTCATGCTCATTTGAAAATTTCTTCACCTGATCAATTACTGAATCTTCTATGCCAGTCACAAAGTCTAAGTAGTCATTTACAAGATCCTCTAGTTCCACACCTAATTCAGCACAGATTGCTCGGACGCTTAATACAAGATCTTCATCAACTTCTATAGGTAAAATATTATTTGCCACAATTGCCTCCTCACTAAGCAAATGTTTAATGGTTCCTGATGTATTCCAAAATTGCATTATAATCTAATTCTGATGAAGCAACTCCAAGACCTAGCTGAACAATTTCCTCATCAGTCTGATTTAAGACAATACCATTTAATTCAAGGAAAATAAGCATGACATAAACTCCAATTCGCTTGTTACCATCAAGGAAGGCATGATATTAACTAGCGAATAACAAAGTCTAGCAGCTTTTTCTTCTATACTTGAATATTTTTCAACACCAAAATAAGAACTAAAAGCTGAAGATAAAGAAGATTCTATTAGGCCAGCATCCCTGACACCATCTAAACCACCAGTCGTTTGAATTAGTCTACTGTGCAGTTCAATAATCTGATCAACAGTTAGTATTCTCATTTAGCCAATTCCTTAAATGCATCAAGATGGCGTGATAATACTGAAATCGCAACTTCATCCAATGTCGTTTGCTCAACAACTTCTGGTGTTTCTTGCTCCTCTTTGACTAGACTCTGGTAATCTACTAAAACATACTTTGGTGTATTATTTTTCAAAATCACTGCAGTACCGTTAATATCGACCATTCGAGCTACTTTGGAGAAGTTTTGATTCGCTTCAGAAATAGAGACTAAGTTTTCAATATTAATTTGCATAGCTATTTCCTCCTTTTCTCTATTTTATCACTTTTTAGGATATATTCAACCTATTTAGGATTTTTTTATCCTAAAAACTCAAAATGCCTCTCTCATCATAAATACTTCCATCATCTCCTTGGTGACGAATACAGCGGTCAAGTCCCATAATGAGGGCCACAATGCCATCAATCTTTTCAACTGATTTTTCCTTATCAGGTTTGATATTTCCAGCTGGGTCTTGTCGCATCACAACATTTTGTGCCATCCACTTAAGCACTGGATGCCCACCGTGTTGGATTTTCCCCTCCATCATCAGTTTGTACAGTTCCTTGGAGGGCGGACTCATATCCTTGTAGCCCTGACCAAATGGAATCATGGTCAAGCCCATGCCCTCAAGGCTCTGCACCATCTGCGTCGCATTCCAACGGTCATAAGTAATTTCCTTTATATGGTAAGTTTCAGAGAGTTGTTCAATGAATTTTTCGATAAAGCCGTAGTGAACAACGTTGCCCTCGGTAGTTTTGATGTACCCCTGACGTTCCCAAACATCATAGAGAACATGATCACGTCGACAACGAAGGGCTACAACCAAAAGAAGGGGAAGATAATGTAGTTCTCCTCGCTGTGCCTTGGAGGAAAGACCAAGACAAATGCTGTGATGTCTGAGGTGCTAGACAAATCAAGCCCTGCGTAACAGTCTCGCCCTTTGAGGGCTTCATAGTCAATTGGTATATTTCCCTTGGCAAAAACATGTTCAGGAATCCAAGCCACGCTTGAACTGGTCCACATATTTAGTCGTAGTTGCTTAAAAACATTTTCTTCTGCTGGGTTATCAAGAGCCTGCCTATAAGCCTCTCGGACACGGTCAATCCCAATGGTATGTCCAAGTGAGGGATTTGCCTTAAGTCAATTTGCCTCATCATTCCAATCGTCTTCATCTGACAAGCCATAAACCACAGGATAGAATGACGTGTCCTTCTTTCTACCTTTTAAGATATCCAGAGCCTTGGTATGGAGTTCATAACAAATGGAATTCTTATCATTACCAGCTGTTGTGATAATGAAAAAGAGGGGTTGTTCACGAGCATCTCCAGAACCCTTGGTTAAAACATCATAAAGATGACGATTGGGTTGAGCATGGATTTCATCAAAAACAAGACCTGAGACATTCAAACCATGCTTTGTTCCTGTCTCTGCAGATAAGACTTGATAGAAGCCCGCATTGGAATAATTGACAATTCGCTTGGTTGCCCCCATTATCTTGGAACGTTTCTCAAGTGCTCGACTCATCAAGACCATTTGTTTAGCGACATCAAAGACAATCGAGGCTTGATTACGGTCGCAGGCTGCCCCATACACTTCAGCACTTGCTTCACCGTCCGCATACAAAAGATAGAGGGCAATGGCGGCTGCTAGCTCTGACTTGCCATTTTTCTTTGGAATTTCAATGTAAGCCGTTAAGAATTGTCGATTGCCATCTTCTTTGACAATCCCAAAGATGTCTCGGACAATCTGTTCCTGCCACGGCAGAAGGTCAAACTTCTTTCCCGCCCACTTCCCTTTGGTGTGGGAAAGATTAGTAATAAAAGTCACTGCCCTATCCGCCTTTGCCTTATCATAATGTGAAGTCGGAAGCATAAAAGGGCTTGGTTCGTAATGATAGGTCATAGAATACCTCCTAATAAATCTTCCATCTCATCTCCTGACCCCACCTCACTATCCATCATCGCAAGGCGATTTCTGGCAGACGGTGTTAAACCAAACTGTTCACAAAACTTGAGCATGATTTTAAGATTCGTCTGACTAATAGAGACTTGGGGAACTTGTTGGAGATAACCATTAGGGGTCTTGATGATGGAGCCGTGTTTTGAGAGAAACTCCTCTGCTTCCTTCCACCTCGCATAGGCTTGACAATACCCTGCAAAGGCTGTCATATCCATCTCCGTCAGGATACCCATCTGTTCGAGGATTTTTCCCATTCGCTTCCATTCCTTCTTGGCATCATCTTCAAGCCACTGTGGGCAACGTGGAGCTTTCTTTTGGGGGTTAACCTCCTTAGTGGGCAGAGGACGTTTGCCTGGATTTCCTTCAAGTATTTTCAAATTAGTAGGCTTTGGTTTCCGCCCTCTAACTGCCACTATCTCACCTCCATTCCATCAAAAAAAGGGCTGTTGCCCTTATTGCAAGAAATAGCTTGTCTAAAGGTAAACTCTGCAACTTCTGCCTCCGCAAGTCGTTCCATTTCTTCCACTGTTGGTTGTCCTTGGCAAAATTCCCATAATTCGTTATGAGCATTGCGGGCGCATTCGAGAGCCATCTTGGCAATATCTGCCATTTCCCAAGCATGCCCGTATTGACCATTTTGGGCAGCTTTCCGAGTTGCTTCTGAATAACGTTTCACTGCCTTGGTTTCAATTTGGATTCCTTCAAAGGCTTGTTCTCTTGTTTCGTACATAGTTCTTTCTCCTTTGATTTTGGTAGCTATAGTTTAACTCTAAAAGGAGAAATTATCCAGTCATTTCTGCTTATTTTCAAAGATTTTTTTGAGTGTTTTCGGTATCTAAAATCGCTCGTCCAATGGCATATACCACGGTAACCGTCACTCCATTTCCAGCTTGTTTGTAGAGTTGGGCATCCGAGTTTACCGCTTCAGCTTTTTCAAACAAATCATCTGAAAATCCTTGGAGTCTGAAACACTCTCGTGGAGTTAGTCGTCTGATTTTCACCACTCGACCATTCCAAACCACCGTTCCCATCTGTCCACTACAAGAAAGATTATGAGCGATACCCTTACCAACCCTTGCACGTCTTGTGGAGGAGTTAGGATAGGACAAACCCACTGAATCTCCAAGTTCTGCAATCTGACAACCTTGCTTTGTCCCATTGCGAACTTTAATCCCTGCAAGGACACCATGGCGGTCTTGTGAGGTAAGTGTAAACATTGGCTCATCAACATCTTTCAGCCGTCTGCCATTTTGTCGTTTGGTCACCCTATCTGGTGTTAGAATAGGTTGCACCTCAAGGACGCCAGAGTTCATCGCCGTACGCTTAGTGGCTCCTGCTGTGTAACGAGCAGTAATACATCGTGCTTCTTCTGTTACTTTAGGTTCAGTCAAGGATTGGTCAATCAGATATAAACCAGTCTTAGCTCCCAAGCCTCCACCCTCACCAACAAGGGAGGTAGAAATACCACTAGGGTCGTAGACACGATAACTTTGCATCCCACCTATAAGTTGTTTAAGAGCCTTGCCGCCTTCTCCGCTGATAGGTAGTACTTGTCGTCGACCTCGATTTCTAAGATGTCCGAGAGTATAGATGCGTTCTCGGTTTTGGGGAACTCCGTAATCTTTTGAGTTGAACACTTGCCATTCAAGGTCATACCCTGCTTGGTCCAAGATAGAGAGATAGTCGAGATAATCTCGTCCCCCGCTACTTGATAGAAGTCCCTTAACATTTTCAAGGAGAACCCATTCGGGTCTATCTTCTTCTTTTTGGCTCTGGATAAGCTCAACAAATCTAAAAAAGAGTCCACTTCGTTCACCGTATAAGCCTGCTCGCTTTCCTGCGATAGACACATTTTGACAAGGGCTTCCCGCACACCAGATATCTGCTTTTGGAAGTCGTGTTGGGTCAATGCTTGTGATGTCGTCATGAAACCATTCTCCTTTCGTGTCATACATTGCTTCATAAGATTTTCGTGCAAATTTATCCTTTTCACAGTAACCAATACATTTGAAACCGGCTAATTCTAAACCACAACGAAAGCCACCAATTCCTGCAAAGAAATCAAGAAAGGTTAGGGTCATAGACTTTCCTCCAATTTTTCGTCTTCGAAAGAAAAGTCTTGATTCACAAAATCATAGACTTCATTAGCTAACAGTTTTTCGCCATTACGAATGACAAATACATCATCAAGGCTATTGTCTTGCAAGGCTAGATAGCGACGAATGATAGCAGAAGCATATTTAGAGTCAAGCTCCATGACAAAGCAGATACGTCTCAGTTGTTCAGCCGCAATCAGTGTCGACCCTGAGCCACCAAATAAATCTAGGACAATCCCATTCACTTGACTGGAATTTTTCATCGGATAGGCTATTAAAGGAAGTGGTTTCATCGTTGGGTGAAGTTTTGATTTGGTTGGCTTGTTAAACTCCCAAATAGTTGTCTGCTTTCGATCACCATAAAATTTATGTTTCGCTGTATCTTTAAAGGCATAAATAATTGGCTCATGTCTCATTTGGTAATCCATACGGCCAATCACCAAAGCATTCTTCACCCAGATACAAGTTGTCGAATAATGAAACCCAGAATCAACCGTCGCATGATAGAAGTTGACTTTTTCAGCATCAGAATGAAAGACATAGAGTGCCCCACCATCCGCAAGATGATGGTAAACATTTTTTAACGCCTTGAAGAGAAAGTTGTAAAATTCCTCACCTTTCAAATCATCATTGATGATGGTCATACCAGTACCACCCGTGTAGCTACACCCATAAGGGGGATCAGTGATACAGACGTTGGCTTGGTTACCGTCCATCAGTTTGGCAACATCTTCTTCTGATGTTGAATCCCCACACATTAGGCGGTGTTTTCCCAATAACCAAATGTCACCTTTTTGGACAAAGCTATCCGCCTCAAGTGCTTTATCAATATCAAAGCTATCATCTTCATCAATGTTCTTGTCATGAACATTCGATAGAATATCATCAATCTCTGGTGGCTCAAAACCAGTCAGGTCAAGGTTAAAATCAGACTCCTGCAAATCCAAAAGCAAATCGGCCAGAAGCTCTTCATCCCACTGACCCGTGATTTTGTTTAAAGCAATGTTCAGTGCTTTTTCATCTTCCTTCGATAAATCCACAATAACACATTTGGCCGTTTCGTACTTGAGGTCTTTCAACACCGTCAAACGTTGGTGACCTCCAATAACCGTCATGTCTTTGTTTACGATGATTGGGTCAACATAGCCAAACTTGAGTAGGCTTTGTTTAATCTTTTCATACTCCTTGTCACCCTTTTTCAGTTTCTTTCTAGGATTGTAAGAGGCTGGCTTTAAGTCTCTTAGAGGGAGTTCTTTAATCTCCATGTTGGGTTGAGTTGTCATTGTGACCTCCATTATAAAATCGTGTTTGAATGTAGCACTCGTGGCTACAATACTTTCTTGTTGGGTTGGCATAGGATAAAAAAGACCTGCCACAATTCTGGCAAGTCAATTCATCATATGCAGTTTTGGTTTTGTCGTGTTCATCAGAGTGGGCGTTCCACCAGCTCTTACGACAATAATCTGAGCAGAATTTCTTCGGTCTGCCCTTTGAATAGTGTTTCAATAGCTGACGACATTGCTTACAATGCTTTCCATTTCCTTCGTCAAACATCTGCTTTACAACATCTCCATAGCCTTTTAGCTCGGGAAACCTTCCACAATATTTTTTGACAGTATTGTAAGACAGATTCAACGCAGTCGCAATCTTTCCATAACTAAATCCCTCACTTCGCAGGCTCCAAATCTGTCTACGCTGATTTTCGTCCATAGGTTTTCCTCCTTAGTCTAAATTGATTGTTTTATACCATTTTTTACCACTTTTTTCCTTAAAAAAGCACATTTTTTAATAACTAAAAGACGATAATACCCCAAGAAAGAATCTAACCGTCATAAGGTATCACACCACTTTTCTTTTCATTTAGTGTACCCCTTAGCGAATTTTGCGATTTTTCACGTTTGAGGGGGCGTCGGTCTTAGAGCCTCAAGGGTTTAGAGATTTGTTCCCCCCTACCCAAAGGAGTGAAAAAAGGATACTTTTGGAACGAAACTCAGGGATTTGAAAAACGTCCCCTCTTGAGAGAATGACTAGAACCGATAGGTATATTCCACATATCGGTCAATCGTCTTGGTCTTTCTATCGTGACAAGGCTTGCAGAGAGCTTGCCAGTTGGATTGATCCCAGAAAAGTTCTTTGTCCCCTCGGTGAGGAGTGATGTGGTCAACCACAGTTGCCTTGGTCAGTCGCCCTTTTTTTTGGCAGTAAACACACAGAGGATGGAGCTTCAGATAACGAATCCTAGCCTTGTTCCACTGAGCGTTGTAGCCTTTTGATTTGGTGGACTTAGCATCGAGTAAGTGATTGCTTTTATGGTCTTCACAGTACTTGTTTCCATAGGTCACAAGGTTAGGACAACCATTCTGCTTGCAAGGGATGCTTGGTCTTCTTGGCATAACAGTCTCCTTTCCACGACAAAAGCCCATCCCTTCTGGGCTAGGCTTTGATTTATTTTACTGATTGTTGCCCTGCTTCGTGGGCCCTTCTGAGTCCCCAAAGTGAAACTGGGAGATTTTTTATCTTTTTTGACACTTACTATTCTACCACAAATTTTTATCATGTCAGTACCGACTTAGTTTCATTTTTGAATGACAGCATTAAACTCTTACCCATCAAAGAAAAATGACCACGAACCACTTCAATTGCAAGTTTGCGTTTTCTAGCGATGGTTGAACGAGACATTTTATGCTTATAGATAACTTCATCCCATGTCAATCCCTTAAACACTAAATCTTTAACCAGACCTTGATACTCTTTATCTAGTCTGGAAACGGATTGTTCAAAGAAATCCAAATCAGCCTTTAGCGATAGATATTTTTGAAGATTAGAATCAAAATATTCACGATTTTCTGACTCCATTTTTTCTCTAAAGGTCAGGGCAAGCATCTCACTTCGACCTTTACTAAAAGAGCAGCTAACTCGCTCACTCTCATTCTTTTCAAATACCAGTGACTGAATGACCGCATTTTCAGAAATAGGTTTGTAGTTCTCTAAAAAGTGCTCCATATCATACAGCTTCTCTTTCTCTTTTCGGTAATTTTCAAAGTAATATTCAACCTTATCCATCTCTTCCTCCTACTTGTGCTTTGACGGCTTCAATCAACCGTGACTGCTGGGCATCTTTGTTTTCCAATGCCTTGAGGATTTCCTCGTCAATAGTTCCTTTGGTCACGATATGCTGGATAATCACTGTCTCTGCTTCTTGCCCTTGTCGCCATAGCCTAGCATTGGTTTGTTGGTAAAGCTCCAAGGACCAAGTCAAACCGAACCAAACCAAATGATGACCACCCTTTTGAAGGTTTAGTCCGTGACCGCTACTCGCTGGATGAAGCAGACCAACTGTAATATTACCCTTGTTCCACTCACGAATGTCAGCCTCGGTTTTAAGGACGGTTCCTTTGATTTTGAGTTTCGCCAAACATTCCTCAATACGCTGGAGGTCATGCTTGAACCAGTAGGCAACGAGCACTGGCTCACCGTTGGCAGCTTCAATGATGTCTTCAAGGGCATCCAATTTTTGGTCATGGAGGTTCACCACTTGATGGTCATCAGAGTAGACTGCACCGTTTGCCATCTGCACCAGCTTATTTGACAAACTCGCCGCATTGGCAGCTGTCACCTCACCATCTTCCAAGTCCGAAAGCACATAATCTTTCTTGAATTGCTTATAGTTTTCCGTCTCTTTATCAGTGAGGTGAACCACCTTCTTGGTTGAAATCAGCTCAGGCATCTCAAGATAATCCATGGCTTTCATGGAAATGGTGATGTCATCAATCTTGTCATAAATTTGGCACTCCGCATAATCCATCGGAATGTACTCATAGACGACATTCCCGTTCCTGCGACCTTCTTCAAAATATCGGCTTCGGTATTCACCGATAAATCTCCCCAAACGCTCACCCCCATCAATAACCTTGAACTCTGCGAATAAATCCATGAGTCCATTTGAACTTGGTGTTCCAGTCAATCCAACTACACGTTTCATGTAGGGACGCATGGTCATAAAGGCCTTAAAGCGTTTAGATTGCCAAGACTTGAAGGAAGAGAGTTCATCAATCACTACCATGTCCCACTTGAAATAGGGACTGCATTGTTCCACCAGCCAAGGGAGGTTTCCTCGGTTGACAATATAGATATCCGCATCTTTTTCGAGAGCTGCTTGTCGCTGTTTAGGTGTTCCCACAATCTTGGAATAGCGGAGGTGCTTGAATGCTTCCCACTGGTCGATCTCATCACTCCATACCGTGTTTGCGACACGAAGGGGGGCAATCACCAAGACCTTAGATACTTCGTAACGGTCAAACATCAGCTCGTTAATGGCTGACAAGGTGGTGGCTGTCTTTCCCATCCCCATGTCTAGAATGACTGCCGCATAAGGTGTCCTTATGATGAAGTCCTTGGTGACTTCCTGATACTCATGTAGCTTCAATTTCATCTAACACTTCTCCAATCTTTTCAACACTGTCTAGGACATAAACGTCAAAGCCTAATCGCTTGAACATTTTATGTCTTGATTCCTGTAACTTCCGTGGTTTCTTACTAGGAGCCTTTACTTCCACCATGCCAAACTTGCCATTTGGTAAAAACACTAGCCTATCTGGCACACCATCAAAAGAAGGCGATACCCACTTAGGACAAATTCCACCACGCTTTTTGACTTCACTTACTAACTTTCTCTCAACAACTTTTTCTCGCATAACAAATCCTTTCGTCAAAACATCACCAAGGGACAAGTGCAGTTCACGATAGTCAGTTACACTACTTTCCTATATCTCTTTTATCTTTTTTTATTTTTCTTTATATCTAAGTTATAGAAAAGACCTACTAAACCTACACTTTGAAATTCTCTATGGCAACTTTTATATCCGACCTTCTCGACCTACACTTTTTACTCACCATGCAAGTCGTGGTAATCTTTTATAAACTTTTCTCACCACTAAAAAACAACAACTTTCAGTTATTCTGTGACTTGACTGTCACGACTTACACCAACACCTTTTGGCTATAAGGGGGTAACTTGCATCGTTTTACACTATCAATCAAGGAAATCATCGTCCATTTTCAACTGTAAACCTTTTACCATTACACCCTTGTTTGTTCTTTTCTTGGTGAAACTAGCATTCGTAAGAGCTGTGTAAAAGTCCGTGGTGCTGCGCGTGTACTCGTTGATGCGAGTACAGTAGGCTCTATAAGCTGAGTAGAGTTCGCCTGATTTTTCCGTCAAATGGTCTCCAACCTCACAACAGTCGCTGAGGAACTGCCCCATCCAGTCGTTGGCTTCTCGATAGGCTGAAACAGAGTCCGACACCACTTGTGGTAAGGTCAACTTGAAGTTTGCTTTGATAGCTTTTTCTGCTCCTTCAATAATCCATGCCATAATTGCCTCGGATGCTTCATCGTAGAGGTAGTCCGCAAAATTCTTGATATCCGCACGACCTGAAATTTTAGCATTAAAAGGAATGACAATCAGACGTCGCCAAATCCCATCGTCGTTCGCTCCTACTTTTGGAAGATGATTGGTATAAAGAACTAACGTGTGCGAGGGTACAAAATGGAAAGGCGCTTTGTACTTCTTCTCAGCCAATATTTCATCTGTTGAACAGAGCTGTTTGACCATGGCTGTGTTCAGTCGCATACCTTCACTCATCTCTGAAGCGATGATAAGACGCTTGCCTTTTAGCTCTGCCATTTCTGGACTGACATTTCGTCTGACACTCATGGTAAGAGCTTCCGATGACAGCTTACCAGAGTAGTTACCAAGCACTCTAGCAATCGTATTCCAAAAGGTAGACTTGCCATTTGCACCACTACCATAGGCAATAATCATATGTTCCTGATAGACCTTACCGATGGCTGCCATGCCTACAATTTCTTGGACATAGTTGATAAGGTCTTTATCACGACAAAAGAAAGTATCAAGCGTTTCCTCCCACAGTTCTTTTCCTTTATCACTTGGAGAAGCATTCGTCATCTTCGTTAAATAATCTGCAGAATCATGGTCTCTGACACCAGCCAAGCCTTGGGATAAGTCAATGGTCGCTTCAGGGGTGTTTAAAAGAAGTTCATTCTTATCTAAATCAGATACACTCATACGAACCATATGTTTGGCCGTTTTAGCGATTGCGGAAAGATTACGATAATCACGGTATTTCATGACAAATTTATAGAACTCTAGAGCCTTCTTGTATTCTTGATAGGCAACTGCTTGGACAGGAGTCTCTATAGCATTCTCTAGCTTTTTACCACCTTGACGAATCAAGGATTCTGGAACTCCTGATTGCTTAATTTTTTTGGTAGCTATATCAAGCTTTGTAACTGCGACTTCCAGTTGGAGATCAAGAAATTGATGAATTTGTCTCATCGCTAATTGCTCATCTTCTACCCAACGTTTTCCATCATAGGCAAGGTAATCCGTTTCTCTAGTAAAGGCAATTTTGTCACCAAATTCTCTAGCAAGAAGTCCTGCCTCACCGATGTCCGAATAGTCATCTGGCTGCATCTCCCCACGTTGAAATTCTTCTGGAGACTTGTAGCTTTCTGAAGTTTTAATGGTTTTGTTATAAAATCGAACAGCGCTTCCCCAAATCGTATCAAGCTCTGCTTTCTCAAGAAGGGGAACACATTTAAGCGCTTGTTCATCAAAGCCTTCTCGAGCTTCCTTTGTGACGCCTAGGCGCTTAAGAATTTTCGCCGCAAAAACTGACATGGTTGAGTTGCGACTTCCTTCAGTAATTGGTCCAGTAGGTGGTTGATAGAAATCTGCATCGAAGTCCTCTTCATCATCTTGAGCAGTCATGTCATCTAGTAAATCCTCATCAATCGTTAGCCAAGATTCATGCCAAATTACCTGAGCATTAGGATTTCCAAAAAAGAAACGAGCCGCATCCTTGGCATTGGTGTCAAAGAAACTATAACGATTAACAAGTTCTTCTTTTAGTAAGGCATAGGTATCCTTATTCGTAACTTCATTGATTTGGAAATAGATATGGAATTTGGGTCTAGCAGCTTTATTCCCTTTTTGAACCAGATGGTTTCGACTAGTAACCAAGGCAAAGTTGTAATCCGCAAAGATGTCTTTAAGCAATTTTTCTGTGACCCAATCATCAGTGTTCTCTGTATGGTCATTATCAATATCCATGACCAGCACATTAGACTTGATGAAATTGGCATTTGACCTAGTATTGTTTGAAAACAAGCCAGCCACATGGTCATACTGAGCGATGCTTTGTAAGGTTGTGTTATCAGTTATTGTTACTTGATGCGGATAGACCGTTGTCGTTTGAACGCCAGTCTGTCCAGAATGAGATAAGGTAAATTGCATAAATCATAGCCTCCATTTGGGAAAAATAAATCTATGAAGGTTTCCCTTCCTACCTACTAGGGGAAGAATGAAGGCATTTAGTCCAAAAGATTTTAAAAAAATTTTTCTCCTATAAATAGCTGTTGAGCGATGACCCATCGCTCAATTTTTTTAATTTTTTTGAAACTATTTAGACTAAAACACAAAAAAGTCCCCCTAGTAGGTGTAAGGGCAAGATAACCCAAACAACCTAAAGGAGGACTTTCTATGGAAAACACTGGAAATCATCAAGAACAAGAAAACTTGACCGATACACTCATTGCGATCAGTGTCATCGCAAAACTCTTAGCTCGTAAATTACAAAAGGAGGAAACGAAATGAGTCAGCACAAACAATTACTTGACCTCATCAATGAAATAGAAGCCACTGCTAAGTACCATCTTCGCTTGGTAGACGAGTTCAAGAAACTTCTCTCTACTGAGTACGAAACTGTACCGACATCGAAAGAACCAAAATCTGATCTACAAAAGGAACTCAAGCTGGAAGACCTTCGAGCTGTTCTTGCGACCAAAGCTAAAGACGGTTATAAAAACCAAGTTCGTGCTCTTCTCAATAAATATGGGGCAGAATCGCTGTCAGCCTTAGCGGCCGAACACTATGCCGCAGTCCTTGAAGAAGCTGGAGGAATTGGCCATGACTAACCATGCCGTCCTTTCAGCCTCTGCCTCTCACCGCTGGATGGCTTGTCCACCTTCTGTTCGGTTAACAGAGGACATGCCTGATGTGACATCAGAATTTGCCCTTGAAGGAACAGAGGCTCACGAGCTATGTGCCTATCTCCTTGAGAAGGCTTTAGGTAGAAAGACACGTGATCCAACTGAGAATTTAGCATTCTACAACGATGAGATGCAAAGCTGTGCCGAGGAATATCGCAACTTCGTTATGGAACAAGTCGAGAAAGCTAAAGGCTACTCTCGTGATCCAACGGTTCTCGTCGAACAACGTCTAGACTTCTCCAAATGGGTGCCTGAAGGCTTTGGCACAGGAGACTGCCTGATTGTGGCAGACGGACTTCTTCAAGTAATCGACTACAAGCACGGACTTGGAGTTTTGGTCGATGCAGACCATAACCCACAAATGATGTGCTACGCCCTAGGTGCACTTGACATGTTCGATGGACTCTACAACTTTGATAAGGTCACCATGACTATCTTTCAACCACGAAAAAATAACATCTCTACCTTTGAGATGGATAAGTCTGAACTGCTTGAGTGGGCAGAGACCGAGCTATCACCCAAAGCTGAACTAGCCTTTAAGGGTGAGGGCGAGATGAAGTCAGGTAAACATTGCCAGTTCTGTAAACTCAAGAATGTCTGTCGCAAACGTGCGGAGGATAACTTGGCACTCGCTAAAATGGAGTTTGCGGATCCTGCCACCCTTGATCATGAGGACATAGCTGAGATTCTACCCAAACTAGACTTACTAGTTTCGTGGGCAAACGACATCAAAGCCTACGCTCTTCAAGAAGCAACCAAAGGAAATCAAATCCCCGGTTACAAGCTGGTAGAAGGGCGTTCTGTTCGTAAATTTTCAGACGAAGCTGCCGTCAGTCAGGCTGTGCTAGAAGCTGGCTTTGACCCTTACGAGAAGAAACTCCTAACTATCACAGCCATGACCAAACTCCTTGGCAAGAAAACCTTTAATGACCTGCTTGGTGGTCTCATCATAAAACCAAGCGGTAAACCAACACTTGTTCCTCTTGACGATAGCCGTCAAGAGATGAACCTAGCAACACATGAATTTAATGAGGTATAACACATGTCAACTAAAGTACAAACAACAAAAGTCATCACTGGTAAAAACACACGCTTCAGCTACCTGAATGCCAACGAACCAAAATCCATCAACGGAAGTACACCAAAGTATAGTGTCTCTCTCATCATTCCAAAAGATGATATTGAAACTGTCGATAAAATCAAGGCAGCTATTGAGATTGCCTACAAGGAAGGCGAATCAAAACTCAAAGGCAACGGTAAAACAGTCCCTGCGCTCTCCATTCTTAAGACACCACTGCGTGATGGGGATTTGGAACGCCCCGATGATGAAGCTTATCGCAATGCCTACTTCGTCAATGCCAACTCACCACATAAGCCAGGGGTCGTTGATGGTAATCGTCAAGAAATTATAGACACCTCTGAACTTTATTCAGGTATTTACGGTCGTGCATCAATCACGTTCTACGCTTTTAATTCCAACGGGAATAAAGGGATTGCCTGTGGTTTGAACAACCTACAAAAACTCCGTGATGGTGACCCCCTTGGTGGACGTACTCGTGCAGAAGATGATTTTGCGACGGATGACGATGATGATTTTTTGAACTAAGATTAGGAGGAATATGAAATGTTTGATATTATTTTGAGCTATATTTTGATGGGCGTTTACATCTTGCTAGGACTTTACTTTAACTACATGTTAATCCGTGAAGACATCCGTCAGGAAAAGAAACGAAAAGCAGAGAAGAAACTTGAAGAAAGCAACTCAACTCCGCTACGTCGTAGCCGATAATACTTCTGGTGGTAGCCTCTCCTGCCACCTTTTTAGGAAAGGACAAGAATTGACAATGAAAGAATTAAGTATTGATATTGAATCGTATTCAGAAATCGACCTAAGAAAATCTGGCGTCTATCGCTACGCAGAAGATGATTCCTTTGAAATTCTGTTACTTGCAATTTCAATCGACAATGGACCCATCACTGTCTATGACTTAACCCAAGAAGAACTTCCTAGTGATATTCTGCATGCCTTGGTTGATGATACGATTATCAAATGGGCTTTTAATGCTTCCTTTGAACGTATCTGCCTGTCTAACTGGCTGAAGAAACATCACCCTGAATTACTATCTGAGGGATTTCTCTCTCCTGTTTCATGGCGATGTAGTATGGTTTGGTCCGCATACCTTGGACTACCACTCTCTCTGGAAGGAGTTGGTACAGTTCTAAAACTCAAAGAACAAAAGCTCAAAGAGGGCAGGGATTTGATTCGATACTTCTGCCTTCCATGTAAACCAACTAAAGTCAACGGTGGACGTACTCGCAACTTCCCCAACCACGAGCCTGACAAGTGGTCTGCCTTCATTGACTACAACAAACGAGATGTTGAGGTAGAGTTAGCCATTAAAGAAAAACTTCGTAACCATCCGGTCCCTGACTTCATTTGGGAAGAATATCATCAAGACCAAATGATCAATGACCGTGGGATTGGTATTGATATCGATTTTGTCAAAGCTGCCATTGCCATTGATGGAGAAAGTAAGTCTAAAATCCGAGAAGAACTCAAAGAGCTTACTGGACTTGAAAATCCCAACTCCGTTCTTCAGATGATTGGTTGGCTACGGGAACACGGAGTAACCACTGATTCTCTGGATAAGAAAGCTGTTAAAGAACTCCTCCAAACAGTCGATGAAAAGACGGCTCAAGTCCTTAAATTGAGACAACAGGCTGCCAAATCCAGTGTCTCCAAATACCAAGCCATGATGAACTGTGTTTGTAAGGACGGTAGGGCTAGAGGGATGTTTCAATTCTACGGTGCAAATAGAACCGGTCGCTACTCGGGGCGCTTAATTCAAATTCACAATCTACCTCAGAACCATCTTCCTGACCTTGAAGAAGCAAGGGAGCTCTTCAAAACTAGTGACCTAGACGTTACTGAACTCCTTTACGATACTCAAGATACCTTATCTCAACTCATCCGTACTGCTTTTGTCCCAAGCAATGGGAAAAAGTTCATCGTCTGTGACTTCTCTGCCATTGAAGCACGTGTATTGTCTCACCTCGCAGGAGAGAAATGGCGGAGCAAGGTCTTTGAACACGGTAAGGATATCTACTGTATGTCTGCCTCTCAGATGTTTGGTGTGCCTGTTGAGAAACATGGTCAAAACGCAGACTTGCGTCAGAAAGGGAAGATTGCGGAGTTAGCTTGTATCGCAGAAGGAGAACTTGTCTTGACTGATAAAGGATTAGTCCCCATTGAACAAGTCACCACAGATATGAAAGTCTGGGATGGACGGAATTGGGTATCTCATGAAGGAGTAATTTACAAAGGAAAAAGAGAGGTAATATCTTATGACGGACTTACAGCAACACCAGACCATCTTGTATGGATTGAAGGGCAATCGAAGCCAGTATCACTTGGAGAAGCCGCCACCAGCAGCTCACATCTCCTACAAACAGGAAATGGTAGGCGAGCAATACAGCTGGGTAAAGATTATAAGCCCAGAGAAATAGAAAAATCTCAAATTCATCAGTGCAAGGTTAGACTTTACGATATACGAAATGCCGGACCACATCACCGTTTTACCGTATCGGACAAATTAGTTCATAACTGTGGTTATGGCGGATCAGTCGGTGCGCTTAAAGCTATGGGAGCTATTGATATGGGGCTTGACGAACAAGAACTTCAACCACTTGTGGATTCTTGGCGACAAGCTAACCCCAACATTGTTCTCTTTTGGTGGAATGTGGATAGAGCCGTGAAAACTGCCGTCAAAGAACAAATCCAAACTGAAACGCACGGTATTCACTTTGAGGCTACCAAAGGAATGTTATTCATCACTCTTCCATCTGGGCGAAAACTCTCCTACGTTAAACCTAAAATGGGTGAAAATCAATTTGGAGGTGAATCCGTTACCTACGAAGGTACAGGTACCACCAAACGCTGGGAAAGGCTTGAGAGTTATGGACCAAAGTTTGTCGAAAATATTGTCCAAGCCATCAGCCGTGATATTCTTGCTTACGCTCTGAAACAGCTAAAAAATTTCAAAATTGTAGGACACGTACACGACGAAATAATCATTGAGTGTGACCAAGACCAAAGTCTTGAGGAAATCGCCACCTTGATGGGTAATGCACCAGACTGGATGCCTGATATCAATCTTCGTGCAGATGGATATGAGTGTGCCTTTTACCAGAAAGACTAGACCAAAAAACGGTTCACTACCATTTTCAGGTAGTGAACCGTTTTATATTACATAATAGCTGTCATGATTTCTCTAACAATCTGAACCGATTCCTCAAAAGAAATACCTTGTGCATATTTGAATTGTCGTTGATAACGAGTCCAAAGTTGTTTTTGATAACCAGAGGTTTCAATACTATCTAACTGACTTTTCCAGATGTTGATAGCCTCTTTACTACCTCGTTTTTCTACCGTATTGTCCAAAGCTTTACGCAATACATCAAACTCTATCTCATCTTTTCTGAGATGATACAAGGTAAAAAGGTCATAGCGATCACGAGGACGTGTTGAAGCAACTCCTCGGCTAATAATAGTTTCCAATTTTTCAGCAAGAACGGTCTCCAAGTTATAAGTCCATACTTCAATGGTTTCATTTGTAAATAGAGACGGCATCGAATAAGTAATCTCTCGAGGAGTAATCTTATCACCCGTTGTGATGTCAATAAAGACAACCTCTCTTAGCGTATCAAACAAAGCATTGAGTTTTAGAGAAAATCCTCCGTATTCATCATCTTGGCGAATTGGCTCTAGTTTGTCTACCTCAAATGAAAAGACTTCATCTGAATCTGAAAGAATCTCCTCGAAGATGACAATCAGATTCTCTTGATTGAGTGCAGTTCCTTTAAGTGTTACATCTAAATCCATTGTCGTTCGCTTATCGAGACCTATCAATTGTCCTATTAAATAACCGCCTTTTACAATGAAAAAATCCTTATAGGAACTTTTAGCAATCAACTTCAACACCTGTTCAATGAGAAAGTTTTGTTGTACTTGCTGGGCAGGAATACCTTTATCTTTAGCAATATTCTTAATCTTAGCCTTAAAGCTATTTGCGTTAGAAAACATTATGATAATACCTCCAAATAGGATTGTAACTTGTTAGCCACCTTAAATAAATGGGCATAGTGAAAAAGTTTTGGCAAGTTAACTTTGTTATTTTGAAAATACTTTCTAAATGCCGGAGCTATAATTTGAACATCAACTTGATAAATTGGTCTGAGGCACTCTGCTAAAACTCGCTCTGCCTCATATACCTTAATCTTCTGCCCCACTTGTCGCTCAATCTCTACAATTCCCTCTTCGTAGTACGAACGCAGTGTGATAGGGCGTATGCCTTCTTCCTTAATATTTTTTGTGTTAGTTCCATAAGGAAAACTCATAGTCATTTCAAAAGGAACTGTTAGGGATAGTCCGTGTAACCAAAGAGCAGTATCTAAAGAATAAATTCCTTTTGAAAAACGATGCTGGAGCACAAACCATTCATCCAAATAAGTATCAGGGAGACGATACAACCCCTTTTCTTCAACCTCTACTTGTCCCTCCTCAATCATTCTCAACAGTACCTTGTATGGGAGTTTCTCTTCAAGGACTTGTTGAAAGGTCAAAAATCCCTGATGTTGTTGAAAAGAAGTCATGATATTTTCAATACTATTCATAATGGCAGTCTCCTTTCTTCGAAAATAAAATGCTAACACTTTAATCAAATGTTAGCATTTTATTTTCTATTTATCAACTATTTAGGATTTAATTCTTCCAATAGTGCTGCCACCAGATTACGAGCTTTTGGCAAACGATAAAAACCAGTGGAACGTTTAACTCCAATCCTCGCAAACATATCTTCAATGCTCTCATCAAACTCTTTAGCGAGTAAACCCAGAGTTATGTCATACAAATCCTTATCTGCTTGCTTGACTTTCTCTAATAAATCTTGCAACATTTCTGCGAACATAAATTCTTCCAGTTCCTCAGTAGAACTATAGAGACTAGATTCATCTGTATCAATCCATGCTTCGTATGAAATAATCTCTTGAATATTTTTTGATTTTCGTGTACGGAAATTATTCAAAAAGTTTTCAACAGCGTCTTTGTAGATACGCTCCGTTGTAGCATATTCTTCAGGATATACTGGAATAAAAGCAACCAAAACATAAACGTTCAACTGTTTAGCTGGCCGCCAAGAACGAAGGGTATCTCTTTTGATCCTCATATCCTCAATAACTTGTTTGTTCTCAACTAACATTGGAGCTAAAATCTGACCCTCCAAAAGCCCTACTTCTAGTGAGCATTCTTGTTTTTGACATTCATTGTAAATTTTGTCCTTGTTTGTCATGATTGATTGACTTTCCAGTTAATACCGAAAGCACACATGACAAACCAAGGCATGCAAAAAATATTCTTGACCGCATAGTTACTTTCTTCTATGTTATCGGTCAGCCAATTTCACAAGCTGAAAAGGTGTCCTATCATCTCTACATCTGAAATTACGGTCATCGTCATGACTCTGTATTGATGATAGGTGGTCTTGATAAGTCTAGTATAGTACCATTGAACGAAATGGTACACAGCAAAAAATGAGGGGTTCTATCCGTCCCCTCATTCTGTAAAATCGCTCATATAGAGATTTTTAATGCTCTGTTGAATGATCCTATCAGACCATCACTCTAAAATCGCTGCTTCATCAATAAAAAGCACCCCTCAAAATTTGAAGGGTGTCAGTAACATTATTTTTCCCAAAATTCAGGAATATTCATCTCTATCAACTTTTGGTTGCATTCATAAGCTCCTAAGTGATAGTAATATCTCAGCAACATCTTATACGTACAATGAGTCGGCATCTCATCTCTAAAGGTTGTACCACTCTTTTCAATCAATTTGAAACTGAAATCTGGATATAATTTCATACCGAGTGTAATCCCCATCATCTTTTCCAGTTTCCTACTCGCATCTCTTTGAGTTTCAAAACGCTGAATAGTAGATAAACTAACACCTGATGCCTCGGCGAGTTCTTCTTGAGTGATATCTTTACGTGTACGATGGTAGATAAGCATAGCACAAAAACCACTCGGCATTTCCTCATTGATTCTCGCTACCTCTTCAAATAGTTTAGGGTCGTTAGGAATGATTGAATCATTCACAATATTAGTGAACTCAGAGAAATCTACCTCTATTTCAACCGTCGATTTTCCACGGTACATCACATACTCATTGAAGATAGTGATTGATATAGACTTGTTTTTATCTGTCTTATAGGAAATATCAAACAACAGGCAACACTCATCCATATGCTTGTAGGCATAGTCTGTCATTTCGTAAATACCGTACTCTACCATGTTCACATATTTAGGATCCTTCAAACAAAAATGGTTATCCACATAAACATATCGACCTAAATCCATCAACTTCCTAAACTGTTCATTCTTCCAACTCAAAAAACAAGCATTGGGAAAGGAAATGGTGAAACTTTTATTTTTAGTCATAGCTCGAAGTTCACAGCCATAGCTTCGTAAATATTCATTTCCAACAAAATTATAAATACCTTCAAATTCATGGTAGCCAAGTTGTTGTAAGCGAATTTTAGCAGCTAGACGAGAAACTTGAAAGAACTCTGCAAGGTCATCGATAATTCTTTCAAACATAGTGAATTTCTCATCACCATCATACTGCAAGGAATAATCTGTCATGAGTTGATTGACCTTCTGTTTAGTCATAGACTTAGGCATCAGAACTCTAGCTGCAATACCATTTGCCTGCCACTCCATCCAATCATAGTCACTCCACTCCGATGAACTAGAGATAGTATTATCCCTTAAACTACTGCTTCGTTTATGATTCTGATCAAAGAGCATCTTATATTCATTATGATGACGATGAAGCAACCAGTGAACTGATTCATGAACGATGGTATTATTATAGCTACCTTGATTCCGCAAGCAGATAACCTCTGGGTCAACTAGAATGGTCTTTTTCTTCACTAGTCTTGATTCTGGGGTATCCTCATCATAAAACACTACTTCTGTATCTTTGAAAACCATTTCTCCAAAGATGGAACTGTCTTCTGTTAATTTTCCCTCAACCTTAGTCAATCCGATATTCGATAAATACTCATCAATAGGCAGAGCCATGGGAGTTTCCAGTGCTTGAGGGTAATATTGCTTCAAAATTCCTTCCGCAATATCATCAAACTCATTAGCTTTAATGTATGGGACAAATTCTGGACTAAGACCTAATTCACTAGCATCATAATCGTTGGGATCAAAAGGGATTACCTGAAGTACCTTAAAATGATGCATTCCTTCATCTAATTCATACTCTACTGTGACCCGAAGCCAAATATCAGTGCTGTCTGTTTCATAACCATATTTAGTATTCCCTCCAATCTCCAAAGTCGCAATAACTTGTAACTCTGAAATAATCTTTTCATCTCTAACCTTACGGGACAACACCTTTTTTACTACAAAATCATCTAGTTTCTTAAAATTGATATTCTCTATTGTATATGACTTCACCGCTATCTCTGAATGATTACTATAGACATAATTTTCCACTTTTTTATAAATGTCGTTGTAATAGTTTGTCTGAATGAGTTTTTCAAATAGCTGCTCTCCCATAGGTCTTTCCTTTTTAATACATTCTCTTGCTTTCTATATATATTATCAAAAATGATATATTAATGACATCCCCATGAACCAATTGTATTAAAATATGTTCTAATTGCCCAAGCTGTTTTTGCCATATTGCCAGTCATTTCTGATTTATGAGCATCAATATAATCAACTAATTGTTTGTTACATTCACAATTCTGTGTCCAACTCCAGCCCCATTTAAAACATTTATCATGAGCTTGACAACCAGCGTCCAATATGTCCTGAGCAGGTTTTGTAAATTTATCCCCATCGTATCCTGGACCACAATAATTCCCCCAAACAGCAAAAGCAAAACTTCTTACCTCTGGCGATTCAACAGTCCTCTGAGAAAATTCATTACTAACTAATTCAAGAAGCAAGCCTTGCTCTAATACTTCCTCACTCTCACCTGCCAATTTAGCCTTATCATAATCAAAATAAACCCTATTATTATATAAATTTATATATTTAATGACTTTATTTCCGACTACCTCAGCTTCGTCATATACGATATTTTCTTCAGCTTGAGATACTAAAGTGATAGAGCTAACACTAAACAAAGTTACTAAACAAATTACTAATTTTAATAAAAATTTTTTCATGACTATAATTCCTTCCTTTATATTATATTTAATATAACTAGCTCCTGCTAGAAGCCAAATACTATCCTTGAAAAAAATAAATGTGAATTAACTATTTCTTTCATTACCATATTATTTATTATCTATTTTCGTAAGAAGTTCTTCTTTAATCCAAGTTTCTAGTTCACTCGGTGTGAACCCTCCTTGTTCTTCAAAATCTAATTTTTCTAATAATTTTTTATCATCATAAATAGCAAATGTCGGAGTTCCTTTTATATTAAACTTTTCTTTAAATTTTTTCCATTCATCTATATTTCTATGAAGCTCTTCTACATTAACATAAATCAATCTATCTCCCAATTTATACTTATCAATAAGTTCTTCCAAAATTTTCTCAAACTTACTGCAATCACCACAGCTAGGTCGACCAATATAAACTATTAAATTTTCACCAGCAGTATACCTAGTAATAAAATTATCTACAGTCATACTATCAAGTTTATTATACATAGTAGTCGATGTAGTTTCAATAGCAGTAGTGCGGATTCGTATATGATTTACAACTAATATAATATTAAAAAATAAGATAATTATCAGAATTATGAACCAAGTAAATTTTTTCATAAATTAATCTCCTTCTACAAATTGCTTTAACTCTTCTAAATTTTGATAACCTTGGGCTATTTTTATCTTATTATTCACTATTATTATGATTGAGGGAGTATTGTAAACTTTTACCTCAGCAGCTTTCTTTACAGTATTTAAATTAGTTGCATCCCAATAATAAATTTTAGTGTGAGTTTCATCTTGAAATTCTTTAAGTATTTTATTAAATTCTTGGCAAACTTCACAGCTAGAACTACCATAATAGAGTATTTCTCCTTCTTCAAGACTATTTATACTATTATCCTTTAATGTAGAAAAAGAGGGTCTCAAACTATTTAAATGAATAAAAACAATGAATCCTACAAATGATATAATCACGATACCTGAAAAAATTTGAAAAATTGTACGCTTCATATTTTAATATTCCTTTCTTACGAATTGAATTATAGAAAATAAAACCATTGCAACAAAGTAGATTGATGAAGTAAAGATAGCTGTAGAAGTAACACTAGAAAATGAATCTGGAGATAAATAATAGAACAACTGAATAGAGTAAAAACTTTTGTTTTCCAATAAAAAGTTGACCAAATTTGGTAATACCCATAGCAGAAGAGATGAAACAATAATCGTAACACTAGTTTTTTCAATATAAAACAAAATATTCATATTGATTCCAATATATAGACAAAAAATTATGAAATAAATCAAAATATTTTGTTCTATCCTATCAAATCTAAAAACTTGAAAAGAGCAAAAAATAAAATTTAGAAAAATATATAAACATATATATTTTAGATATTCATAACAGATAAACTTATATCTATCTGGGATATATTCTAAATAATAGCGAATAATTTTTTTATCTTGCAATTCTCCGATGGATAAGATTTGATAAAAAGTTAGAAGTAAAATCGTAATAGTTGCAAAAAATCTATATTGAGAAACTATTGTGTTTTCTCTAATATGCGTTAACAAAAATACTGATAGTACAAAATATAAAATCAAGGCAATGATAAAGAATTTCTGACGGTAGATTTTTAAAATTTCTGCTCTTATAAACTTTTTCATTCCTATCTCCTTTCATCCATCATTAGCTCTTTTATATCACTAGTGACATCAGTATATTCTATCACTTTTACATCATTAACAATCAATGATTTTAGCACTTGATGAATATCTTCTTGTAACACCTCTAACCTAAAAATAGAAGTCTGTTTTTTATCAAAACGCCATAAAATATTATATTGCTTCTGAAGATAACTTGGTATATTAATCCCTTTTGGTACTACTATTTTATACACCCTTTTATTATCATTCAAGTTGATAATATTTTGAATTTTCCCATCTCTCAGGTACCATATCACATCAGAAATTTCTCCCAATTCTTCTAATATATGACTGGAAACAATAATTAACTTTCCCTTTGAACGTAACAAAAGGATTAATTCTTTTAATTGTTCCTTAGTAAGAATGTCTAATCCATTAAATGGCTCATCTAAAAGAACAATATCACTATCAGAAAGTAATATTCTTGCAATACTCAATTTTTGTTTCATCCCTAAGGATAACTGTTTAAATTTTTTTGATTTTGATTCCTCTAATTTCACTAATTTTAAAATATCTGTACAATTAAAGTTTTTCTGTTCCGCTAGAATAGCAAATAATTCAAGATTACTCTGAACGCTAAGCTCATCATAAAATGACGGATTCTCTATTGAAAAAGATAAAGTACCATTTAAGTCAATCTCACCTCTATAATCGACAATCAATTTAGCTATACACTTCAATAACGTTGTCTTTCCTGAGCCATTATTTCCGACTAAACCAACAATTTGCCCTTTATTTATCTCAACCGAAATATTATCTAAGACAAGTTGCTTACCATACATTTTACTCAAATTCAGTATCTTCATACAGTTACCTCCTAATAAATGATACTGAAAATCCTTGATCTCCTTCAATAAAAATTTCTCCTCCATCTGGAATGAAGATTTTAGGACTTTCTTCATAAATAACTGCATTTTGAGTATTCGCAGGTTGCTTCTTAGCTTCTTCATATAAAGAAGAGTCAAGATTATATTGGTTATCTCCTATACGAAATGTTCCTTTCCCTGTTTTAGCATATACAGCATACCTTCCACTTTCCAAATCCAAACTCACCCCCTGTTTATAAGTTCCCTCTACTAATGTTGGAAAATTTCCATTTGTCAAACCAATTCGAATTTCTCTTGATTGATGACCTTTATATAATAGAATAGTCAATACACTAGCAATCAAAGCAATCAGGATTAATAATTTTTTCATATTATTTTTACTCCTTTAAATGTATAATATTGTCAGAAAATGAATCAAAGTAAGAATCATGGGAAACGACAAAAACCATTGATTTCTCTTTTAATTCTAAAATTCTCTTAACTACAATATTTTTAGAATAAGTATCTAAGTTTGAAATAGGTTCATCAAAAATGTAAATATTAGCTTCTTTATTAAATGCCCTAGAAAGTAAAACTTTTTGACGTTCTCCTTGTGATAAATTCACACCATTATAAAAAACAACCTTATTCAAATCTAGTCCAAATAAATTATCAATATCATTTCCTGAATTTGCATAAATATCATAACAAATATTTCTATATATTGAAGCGTAGTTTAAAAACTGACTAGAAAAATAACAGCTTATTCTACTTTGTAATACTTCTATCGAACAATCAATTTGTTGATCATTAATATCAAAATAAGAAATGTCTCCTTTAGAGGCTAGTAACTCTCCTATAATCAGTTGCAAAAGAGTTGTTTTACCCGTGCCATTATTTCCTTTTATTAAAGTTAAGCTAGGAGATACAATATCTAATGTTAAGCCATTTAAAATTGATTTTTGTGAATCCTCATCATATCTTACTGAGACATCTTTGATGGAAATCTTTGATATATTAATATCATCTGAAATCATCCTTGGATTTGATAAGTCCGTATGTTTTCCCATACTTAGAGCCGAGTACTTTTCCAAGTCTAGTAGCTTTTCAACAACTGGTTTTCCCAAACTATACATTAAATAAATAATAATAAAACTTACAAAAACATTACTAATCTTAAACTCAATTTCATAATAATACATTACCATAATATAGACAAAGATAAAAAATAAATTTAAATACATGAAGATATCATAAATCCCCAAAATCCATACTTTAGATTTTCTTTGAACCATATCATTATTCTTAATTTCAGTCAGAACATTCTTCAAATACTCCTTTACTTCCTGAGAACTAGAAAACACATGCCTATCCAATTTATTATGTATTGCTTCTTCAACAAAGAGAGAAAGTTCCCCTATACTATTGAAAAAAATTTTATTATAATTTTTTCTAATCTTTACTCTTAATTTAAAAATGTATGCAAAACATAAAAGGAATATAGTAGATATTAAAGTTGCCTCTTTGCTAAATACAAACGTTATCACACATAAAAGAGATATACAAAATATTTCAACATTAACTAAAAATCTCTTTAATTCCCAATCAGCAGCATTAAAGTTATTCCAAAATTTGATAAGTCTATTATAAATATTCTCTTCTCTGCCATCTAAATTATCTATCTCAGCCAAAAAAGAAAATGTTAATATCTCTTGATTACTAGAAATTTCATTTGAAAGTAATTCTGCATAATCAACTTTGGATTTTAAATAGATCCCCACAAGTAAAAACTCAAATAAAACAATTAACCAAACTTGCCAAACAAGTAAATTACGCAATTGATAAATCAAAAAATATTGAATGGAGAAAATCATACTAATAGGAATCAGCCATAGTAGAATAGTCAAATAAAACATTTCAAACTTTAATTCTCTATTCCGATTAAAACCATTTTTTATTTTGGAGTTCTTAGACTGAGTATTCAGCTCTTCTAAGTTTTCAACTAAAAAAACATATCCCTTGAAAATATCCTTTAAGTCATTAATCTTAACTTTGTTAATACTTGTACTAAGCGGATCAGAGACAATAACTTTATCTTCAATCAATCCATAAGATAAAACATAATGATTTTCTCCATTTCTATCAATAACTAAAATAGTTGGACATTCATAAGTCAATAAGTCAAAGTTATCCACCTCATAACTACTCCCTTTAATTCCAAATTGACTAAGAATATCCTCAATATCAAACAAAGATAAACCTTGGTTAATGTTTCTATTGGATAAAGTAGCTTCAAAAACACTTTCACTATACCTATTATAATGTTGTAGAAGCGATTTGATAATAGCTACGCCACAATCTGATGTAAAATCCTGCATATTATGAAAATATTTCATTTCACATCTACCTCCTTATAAAAATTTATAAGAAAAATGGGGAAACTTTCTACAGTTTCCCCATCATTATGTTCTATAACAAAGCACCTAAAACTGTATACTTCTTGTATAATAAACTTAAACAGACAAAATATACACCTTTTTAGAAATTAAATCCAAACTTTAAATATTCTGTCTGAATCTCAATGCAATGCAATAATGAAATATATACTTTAGTTAGCTGTATTAAGATAAGTTTTATCCCCAACAGATAAAGCCCCAACCAATACAAACCCAACCAGCTTTAACAAAACGTGTTTGTTTCTTTGACATTTTTTTCATGATACATTTCTCCTTCTATAAAAATACAAGTGATTGAAATAGAACATAATAACAAATGAATAGGAACTATATGTAAGCCTTTTCATTTTATAATTTAATTATACCGCTTGTTCTAAAATTTGTCAATAATTTACCAACAAATTATAAAAATAATGTATTGAAAGTTCTAAAATGAAGTTAGTCACTTGAGGATATAAAAATTACACTATACTAGCCACTGTAATAAGCTAATTAACAAAGAATAAATAAAATTATTCTCTAACATTTAACTTTTTATAAACCAAAGATGTCTCAGCGAAAACATATCATCCTTAATAACTTTGGACCTGTATCTAAAGACAGCTAAAAAGCCTTGGAAACAGCTAATTCCAAGGCTTTCCTTGTATTCTATTGTATCAATTTCCTTATTCCGATTTCCATAGCTCTAGGTAATAGATGGGCTTTTATTTATTGCAAACCAAATAACTAGATAAGGAGGGGACTATCTGACATCATCACCCTCGCTCCAAAAAAATATTATTGAATAACTTGAGTCTCAGCCACTTCTTTATACCAGTGAGCAGATTTCTTAGGATAGCGTTCTTGTGTTTCAAAGTCTACATAAAAGAGACCATACCGTTTTTCATAACCATTTGACCAAGAAAACACATCCATGAGTGACCAGATAAAGTAACCTTTGACATTTGCACCATCTGTAATAGCATCTGAAATGATTTCAAGGTGCTTCTTTACATAATCAATACGAGCATCATCATATACAGTATCATCAACAAATTCATCCTTATAACCCAAACCATTTTCAGTGATGTAAATCTTATTATAATTGGGATAATCTTTTTTAATACGCATGATTTGGTCATAAAGACCTTGAGGATAGATAATCCAATCCCAGTCTGTTTTTGGAATATTAGTTGGTGCTTGTCTGCGACCAACTCCCTTGATTTGATACTTAGAACTTCCTTTTTCGCCCGTACCATTGTGAATGATTTCTGTCTCGCCGTCAAAGGCTTGCATCCAGTCGCTCATATAATAGTTAATACCCAAAAAGTCATTAAGGTCTTTGGCAGCTTCAAGAACATCAAAATCTTCCTCACGAAAATCCAACTCACCACCATTTATCTCCAGAATATGATTAACACCTTCAATTGTTTGTTCAGAGTAATGTCCTAGGTAAGTCGCATCCAAGATAAATTTGTTATGAATAATATCTTCCAGTTCAGCTGCACGAATATCATTAGGATTTTCAGGATCGTGTGGATATTTTGTTGGAAGAGCATGGACAATACCAATTTCTCCTTTATATCCTTTATCTTTGTAAAGTTTAACAGCACGAGCGTGTGAAACCATCATATTATGATGTGACTGGAAGACTTTAGCTAAATCATATTGAATACCAGGAGGGAATTTACCAACTAGGTACTGACCATCGCCGATTGGACCAATCTCATTAAAAGTTGTCCAATAATTAACTTCTGGAAATTCTTCGAAGCAATATGCTGCATAAGCAACAAAATGCTCAATGTTTTCACGATTTAAAAAGTCTCCATTAGAATGTAGAGTTTCTGGTGTATCGAAGTGATGGAGCGTTACAAAAGCCTCTACACCACGTTTCTGACACTCCGCAAAAAGTTTGTGATAGTATTCCACCCCCTTTAGATTCACTTCATCTTTACCTGTTGGAAAAATTCGAGACCATGCTATAGAAATACGGATACCATTTACTCCATACTCCTCTGCTAATTTTAAGTCAACTGGATAGCGGTTATAAAAATCACTGGCTGGTTCTGCTGTGTACCAGTAGCTTTCTTCCAAGTACTTATCCCAAGCAACAGGTCCTTTTCCGTCAGCTTTAGTGGCACCTTCTGCCTGATAAGCTGCAGTTGCGCCTCCGAAAATAAAATCTTTTGGCAATATTTTTGTCATCATGACACCTCTTCCATATTATGTTTTAGAATAACAAGAAAGGCTGAGTTTCCTCCAACCTTCCCAAAATAAGTATTTAGTTTTCGATTTGTTGTTTGACAAATTCTAATGCTCCTTGACCATCACGAGTCAAGCTAATATATTGAGCACCTTCTGTTTTAGCAAGTTTAATACCAAGTTTGTCAGTTTCAAGTTTCATGTCTTCATAGTTAGTTGCAACTTGGGGAGCAAGAATAACCAATTGGTACTGAGGAAGAATTTCACGATGTGCACCATAACTACCAGCAGCAGCTGTAACAGGTACACAATACTCTTTTGCCGCTTTATTAAGTGCATTAGCCAAGAGACCGCTTGTACCGCCGCCAGCACATAATACCAAAACATTAGTTTGTTCAGTAATTACTTTAGAATTAGATATTCCTGCTTTTTCAAGAATTGTATCTGCCTTTTTAGTGTTGAAGTTAGCCGCAACTTTTTCTTTAAGAGCATCTGAAGCTTTACCAGAGCGTTCTTCTTCAAGAATCTGTTGATCATAAACTCTCAAAAATGGATAGTAAATGAGAACATCTACGACAATCAATGTCAATGCTAAAACGAATGACCATAAACCAAAACCAGTACCTATAATGATACCAATCGGACCAGGTGTTGTCCAAGGAAGATTCACACTAAAGCTGTTCATTCCAAGAACATCAACAAAGAATTTGAAAATCCATACGTTTGCAATTGGAGCAAATACAAATGGAATAAAGAAGATAGGATTTAATACAAGCGGAGCGCCGAAAAGGATTGGCTCATTAACACCGAAGAATGTAGGAACTACAGATGCACGTCCGATTGCTTGGTTTCGTTTAGATTTTGTCAACCACATAAACATGAATGGCACTACTAATGTTGCCCCTGTACCGCCCATCGTTACGATAAACATTTGAGTCCCTGAAGTTAAGATTTTATCTGCGTGTTGACCTGCTTGAAGTAACTGAAAGTTTGTTTCTATGTTTGCGTAAGTGATAGCTGCAATAGCAGGTTCTACAATCGATGGACCGTGAATACCTACGAACCAGAAGAGCGCATATGCACCAAAAATGATTGTGATACCAAGGTATCCGTCTGCTGCAGTGAAGAGTGGTGCAAGAAGTTTACCAATCGCTTCCGCAACGCTTGTACCTACTGTATTACGGACGATAATATCAAAGGCATACAAAGTCATTAAAGACAGTGTGAATGGAATTAAGTCTTTGAAAACTTGAGAGATATTAGGTGGAACTTCGTCAGGCATACGAATTGAAACATTATTTTTCACACAGATTTTATAAATGTTTACTACTACAAATGCTGCAACAAAAGCTGACAAAAGACCTTTTGTTCCTAAGAAGCCACTAGCAAATCCACCTTCAATCGCATCAGAGGCCAAAAGTAAGAATCCTGTGATGGAAGCCAACATAGTTGACAAGTAGTTAATCTGATTGGTGCTCTCCATATCACGGTTAACCGAATCTGTCAAAGATTTAGCCGTTGTACCAGCAACTAGAAAAGCTACAATACCCATTGTATAATTGTACGGCTTCATCAAAGCGTCAACAACATTTTCTCCCCATTCAAATCCAAAGATATTTGGAACAAACGCAATCAACAAGAAGATACTTGAGAATAGGATGACTGGCATACTAGCAATAAATCCATCACGAATCGCACGTAAATAAATATTACGAGAAATCTTTTCAAATAATGGTTTCCCTTTTTCAATTTGAGCAATAAGCTTATTCATTAGTTTGTACCTCTCTTATAAAGTTCAATCATGTGTTTCATCATGTCTTTCAACAAGAGTGTTGTCATTAAGTGGTCTTGACCATGCATCAATGTTACACTAAAGGCCAAATCTTCTCCTGCCGCTTCCTTTTGAAGTAGACTTGTTTGTGCATTGTGAGCTTCAGCAATACTTGAGTTAGCTGATTCAACTAATTGCTCAGCTTTTTCAAATTCACCATTCTGTGCAGCTTTCAAGGCATCTAAAAGTTTCGAACGTGCCTCACCAGCATAAGAAACAATTTCAAATCCCAAGAGGGTGATTTCTTCTCTATTCATCATTTTTCTCCTTTATATCTTATTTTTTTTGATTAGAGTAGACGTTGTATATGAAGTATGATATAAAATTTTTCACTTTCGTAGATTTCAATTCCGGTTTCAGATGCAATAATCTCATATATTGTACTTCCAACATCATAGGCTTCCGGGTAAGCCAACTGGATATGTTTTCCCATATCCATGAGAGAAGCATTATTCGGACTGCGGTCTAAATATTGTAGAAAGTAAGTCAAATGAATCATCAGACGATCATAAAAATTACTATTTTCTTTTGTTCTTTTGATTCCTAATTCTTCTAACTCCTGTTGCACTTTTTTAAGTACCGATCGTGTCAAATCAACTTTTGGTGATTTTTCAACTGCTGTTAACCCTTTAGCATTGATAAAATGCAAAGCTATACGACCTATTTCATCGTCTGGTAAATCATTTAAAAGTCTTTGTCGAAAGATTGCCAATGCCTCTTTAGCCATCACATACTCAATACTATATTCTTGCGAAATATTAGGTAATTTGCTTTCTTGATAATTGTCGTTCAAAATAGCTTTGTAGGCACAATGAATATGATCGGTCAAGGTAACATATAGATACTCCTGAAAAGAATAGTCATATTTATCAGAAAGCATCTCAATAACATCGTACGTAACAGTAATAAAGTCAAGTGGTACATCCTTCAAGAGTGTTCTGAAATTCTCCCTTGATTCTGTACTTTTTAGTGAAAAGACTTTCTCAATCTTGTCCTCAATAATCATGTCACCTTTACGTTTTTGAAAGGCTATTCCTAATCCCATGACAACAAATTGCTGGTCATATTCATCTTTTACGAAAGCAACATTATTATTGAGAGCCTGCAAAACACGATACATATCTTCCTCCTTCTTCTATTATGGTATTGTGTACAAAAAGAGACTACAAACAAACTCAGAGCTTCCTCCTTTCGTTCATTTGTAGTCTCGCCTATTTCTCTAGTTACGATCTACTCTTATTTGATTTATAAATCAATTATAACAAAATAATTTCATTTTGTAAACCCTTTCTGTTTAAAAAAATATACATTTATCACAAAAAATGTTTACTTTATGTTGTTTAAAAGTTGAATACGCCTTATCCAAGGAGTGGCCGTTTCTTTCAGAACCTTGTTCAATTCATCAATATTTTGTAAACCTGTTGTACGCAACCATTCACGCGCTGCGGTTTCCCCTTTTTCAATATAGTCTTTAATGCTACCAGCCCATGTCGCACGACCGCACAAAACACCGTTAAAGTTTGCACCTGATTCTTTTGCAAAAACGAGGGTATCTTGGAAGAGCTTAGCAGAAACACCTGCACTCAAGTAAATATATGGAATTGGTGTCGCTTCATCTTGTTGTTTAAAATAAGAAGCCGCTTCTTCCTTAGTGTATATAATCTCACCAATCGTAAAACCTTCAACAAAGTTCATGTTTACTGGTACTTCAACTTTAAGCACATCAATACCAAATCGTTCGTCTGAGAAGACTTTCATTGCCTCAATCACTTTACGAGGTTTTACTTTAGCGTATTCTACACTTGAAGCATCTGAAATATTTTCATCATAAGCCAAAATTTCAAGATAGAATGGAATATCCTCTGCCGTACATTCTGAACCGATACGTTCAATGTAGGCTTGTTTTTGACGGTTAGTTGCTTCATCACTGTCTACATCATAGTAAAGCAAGAATTTAATGGCATCTGCACCTTGTTCCTTCAAGCGTTTAACGGACCAGTCTCCCAAGCAATCTGGTAAACGTTTAGTACTTGAAGTGTCATAGCCAGTTTTTTCATAGGCCAGAAGGAGACCAGCATCTTTATGGAGAACTTTTGTCGCTGGAAGACCATACTCAGGATCCAAAAGCATTGATGAAGCAAATGGTGTTAATTCTTCAGAAACCAGTATTTTCAATTCTTCCATTTGTGTTACTGTTGGTTCATCAGATTGGTGTTGAGCCATCAAACGTTTCAAAGCACCACGTTGATCAAAAGCAAGAGCAGAAATGATGCCATTTTCATCACTCAGTTTTTCCATATAACGACGTTTTTGTTTCGTTAAACCCATTATTTTATACCTCTTCTACTTTCAGTTGTTTAAATAAGGTTGCGTAATTATCCATATTAACATGCCCTGTTTGTTTTTCTTGAGCATTGAGCATGCCAAGAACGTTTGCTTTTTTCAATAAATCTGCATCTGACTCACCGTGGAAAAGTGCTGACGTAATACCAGCTACCGTAGAATCTCCAGAACCAACTGGATTCACTATCTCAACCTTAGGAATTGATACCTTATAGAAAATACCACCATGCTTAGCAAATGTACCGTTCGCTCCTAATGAAACAATAACCCATTCAATTCCTTGGAAAATTTCTTCTTTCAGAGCCTCTTTAAGGCTTGGAATATCTCCTGAAATATCCTGTTCTAATAGCTGTGACAATTCTTCCATATTTGGTTTGATAACCGTTGGTTTAACGTCAGCTGTTAAAGCTTCGACAAGCTCCTGACCAGAGCAATCTAAGACAACAGACTTCTGATGCTTTACACAAAGAGCAACCATCTGAGCATAAAAATCACTAGAAAGTCCTTTTGGTAAACTGCCTGAAATCACAACAATACTTATTTTGTCTAATAAATTTTCAAAGTGAGTCAGAAAGGCTTGTCCTTCTTCCTCAGTGATATTTGGTCCTTGTTCCAAGATTTCAGTTTGTTGTTCTTCATGCAAAATAGCGATACAGTTTCTTGTCTCTCCACTAATTGACGAAAAAGCATGTTTGATAGGAACCTTGTCCAACTCAGCCTGAATAAACTCACCAATTTTACCACCAAGTAAACCCGTAGCCATAACCTGTTCTCCTACTTGAGAAAGAACTCGTGTCACGTTCAATCCCTTCCCACCAGGAGTTTTATGCGTTTCTAAAACACGGTTTATTGTATCTAAGTGAAATGTATTTAGCTGATATGCAATATCAACAGATGGGTTCATCGTAACAGTCAAAATCATAGCAGCACCTCTTAGTCGTGATATTCTCCACGATTCCATTTTTCGAGGAACTCGTCAAAAAAATGTGGATTAGCTTGCCCTTGGTTAAGACTTTCGACTTTAGCAATTTTTTCAATCAAAACCTTGTTTTCTTCAGTTGGCTTGTATTCAGCATTGATAAAAGCTTCGATAATATCAGTCATCAAAAGACCACCTGTAATTTTACCACCGAATCCGATAACATTGGCATTTAATTCTTCTTTTGCATAAATAGCAGAAGTCATGTCACGAACCAAAGCTGAACGAATACCAGGTACCTTGTTTACAGCATTGTTGATACCAACACCAGTACCACAGATACAAACACCTAAATCAGCCTCACCATTCACAACTGCTTCTCCAACTTTTTTACCGAAGATTGGATAGTGGGTACGAACATTATCATAAGTTCCACAGTCAACAACTTCATAACCTTGTGTTTTTAGATAATCAACAACTGCAATTTTATCATTTGTTACGATATGATCACAACCAACAGCGATTTTCATATATTTTTCCTCCAATATCCTATTAAAAATTAGCACATTTTGTTCAACATATCCACTCGGATTTGGTGACGGCCACCATCGTACTCACCTTCGACAAATCCTTTGGCAATGTTTTTAGCAACTCCTGGTCCTACAATCTCTGAACCCATTGTTATGATACGTGAGTTGTTGTGCCCACGTGTCATATAAGCAGAACGCTCATCTGATACTTCTGCAGCGATCATACCTTTAATTTTAGTAGCTGTCATAAATGGTCCAACACCATAAGCATCGATGACAATACCAAGATTAGTCTCGTTTGTAGTCACTTCTTTAGCGACGGCCAAAGTTATATCAACGAAATCAGTATTTTCTTTAGAAACATCTAACACGTCATGTCCTAATTTAATCAAATAATCCTTTACAGTTTCCTTTAATTCTACACCAGCTTTATCAGCTCCAACGATGACAGTCATTTGAGACCCTCCTGTTCAAAAATGTTTTTTTGTTTAATACATACTCCGATTATAAACAATAAAAATGTTTTTGTCAACATTTTGTGTGTTTTTTTGTTGTTTTTAGCTTTTGATGTTTTAAAACAAAACAAGAAAGCACTCAAAATGAGTACTTTCTTGTTGTCCTTCTAAATAGTTCTGGTATCATATAGGTTTGTTAACTAAGTATTGATAACTTCTGCCCATTTAGCTAATTGAGCAGTTTTTTCATCATCATTCTGATCACTAATAACGGCGGTTAATTGTGATAGTTGGCAAAAAACAGAAAAATCTTCCTTACCGACTTTAGAGCTGTCCAACAATAGATATTGTTCAACTGTTCTTGTCAAGGCAAGCCTTTGTGTATATCCTTCCTCCACAGTTGAAGTCATAATATCATCTTCTCTTGTGCCGTTTGCACTAAAGAACATTTTGCTAAAATGCATCTTCTCAAGACTTGTATTCGTAACTTCTCCAACAAAAGATTCTGTCACTGGTCGCATTTCCCCACCCAGTAAAAATACTTTAAACGTCTCTGACTTTCGCTTTTGTAAGATATTAAATACTGGAAGACAATTTGTCACAACACTTAATTGCTGATTGTTAATTTCTTCAGCCAAACTTTCAACTGTAGTACCTGGTCCCAAAAAAACTGTATCCCCTTCTTCAATAAGATTAGCGGCTAATTTGGCAATATAGCGCTTCTCTGCAATATTAAGTGTATGTTTTTCCTTATGTGAAATCTCTCTATACTGAAAGGCAGAATTACTACGGGCTCCGCCATGAATTTTCTTTAATAAACCTTGCTCTTCTAATTCAATCAAATCACGGCGTACTGTCATATCAGTTACCCCAAATGATTCCATAATTTCAGAGATTCGTACTGTTCCCTTTTTATTAACTAATTTTATTAGTTCTTCATGTCTTTGGGATTTGTTCATGGTTCCATTCTCCTTTTCAATATAGTTATTCCACTTTAAAAAGCATTGGAAAAATTGATACATTGAATGACCTTCAGTAAGAAAACAATCTAAAACACCGTTCCAATAGTTACTAGAATCTTATTTTCTAAAGTTGAATAACTATATTATACTTTTTTATCACAAAAGAATCAATATTTAATGTTTGTATTGTGAACATTTATAAACAATCATAACTTATTAGAAAATAAAAATATTGTATAAATCAAGTGCAAATCGTTGTTCAACTTCATCTCAAAACGAATCTTTCGTTTATACCAATTACTGAACTCTTATTTCCATCGACCATCTTGGTGATATCAAAAAAAGGGGTGCAAAACTATTCCCACAGACACTCTGTCTACCAGAACATTTTGCACCCCCTCTGCGTATGTGGGAATAAATTTCTTGTTTTTCAACTATCAGTCCAACTACCTCACATCAGACAGTTAGATTGATACTTCTATTAATAATTCAAAAAAGGCTTGAAATCAAGCCTTTTCTAAACTCTGAAACGATGGGTTTTAGTCCGTTTTCACGAGCAGAGCAACAACCTCGACATGATGTGTCTGAGGAAATAAGTCAACAGGCTGGACTTTTGTAAGTGTATATCCCAAAATTTCATAAAGTTTTACATCACGCGCCATAGTTGCAGGATTACAAGAAATATAGGTGATTTTCTCAGGATTCATAGCAACACTTGCTCGAATAAAGTATTCTGTCAGTCCTTTTCTGGGAGGATCAACCAAAATAACACTTGGTTTGAGTCCAGATTTTTGCCAACGTTTCATCACATCTTCAGCATCTCCATGGACATAGTACACATTAGTAATACCGTTACGCTCTGCATTTTCCTTAGCATCCTTAACTGCCTGTGCTACAACCTCAACACCATAGACGGCTTTGACATCTCTTGCAAAAGACAAACCAATCGTACCAATACCTGAATAAGCATCAACCACAACATCCTCTTTTGTCAGCTCTGATAAAGCAATAGCTGTTTGGTAGAGTTTTTCAGCCATCTCAGTATTGACTTGATAAAAGGACTGAGCAGAAATAGCGTAGCGATTTCCTAACATCTCATCTTCTATCGTGTCTTTCCCATACAACGTATGAAATTCTCTGCCATAGATAACATTGGTCTGTTGGTCATTTATATTTTGGATAATAGAGGTCACAGCAGGAAATGCAGTGACAATATCAGTAATTATCCTATCAATTTGAAAAATCTTAGGACGAGTTGTTACCAAAACCAGCATCATCTCACCTGTATAGTGACCTCTTCTGACAACTAACTGACGAATAAGACCTGTCCCTGCTTTTTCATCATAAGGCTTCACCGCATAATGACGCAAAATATCTCGAACAAAAACAAGAAGTCGATCTATCTCCTTATCTTGAATGAGAAAATCTTCAAGAGGCATAAGGTCATGCGATCCTTTTCTAAAAAAACCAATTTCTAATTGATTATTCACACGGCGCACAGGTACTTGCGCTTTATTGCGATAAGCAAAAGGATGAGCCATACCAAGTGTCTCCAAGACTTCAACATCTTGAATATGAGCTGTCTTGTAAAGAACATTTTTCACTTGACGGCGTTTGAAAAGAAGCTGTTGCTCATAAGAAAGATGTCCCAAATCAGCAATTCCACTTTGCAAATAAACTCTTTCTAACGTCTTTACACGGTAAGGTGATGCCTCAATAAGCTCTTCAATCTTTCCATAAGCAAGACGTTTATTTACCTTCAGCACGCGCATATCAATCACTTCACCTGGAAGAGCGCTATCAACAAAAAAGACTAGACCATCTATCTTTGCCATACCCATTCCATCATGACTAAGATCCGATATTGATATGCGTATGATATCATTTTTTTGAATCATATTAACACTTTCTAATTGCGAACTATATGCGATACACTTGGTAGTTACCCAGTATCTTCGAGGTGATACCTAGTGTTTTTAGCTCTTCAAGAGCATAAGTAATCACTTTTTCCTCCAGTACAAGCAAATCAATGATAAAAAAATACTCTCCCAAAACAGTTTTTAAAGGGCGACTTTCAATCTTTGTCAAATCAATATTACGCCAAGCAAATACGGATAAAGCTTTATAAAGAGCACCAGGTATATTATCTGGCAAAGTCAAAGCTAAAGTTATTTTAGATGACTCTTTTGTCAAAGATAAGTGTGGTGCGTTCTTTCCAAGCACCCAAAAACGCGTATAATTTTCATCTATTTCCTGAATATTTTTTGCAATCACCTGTAGATGGTAGGTATTAGCAGCTTGTAGAGGAGCAATGGCTGCTAATGCCAACTCAGGATGTTCGGCAACATAGCGAGCTGCATAGGCAGTGCTTGCAGTTGTTTCGATTGTTGCATGAGGATAATGTGTTTCAATATACTGTTTTCCTTGTGCGATTGCTTGCGGATGTGACAGGATTTTCTCAATAGGGCGATGAGTATCTATCGCCAGTAACTGTTGTTTGATAGGCTGGATAATCTCTGCTACTGCTTCAATATCATCATGATGAAACAGGTAATCTAAGGTCTCATGCACAGAACCTTCAATTGAGTTTTCGACAGGAACGATAGCATAATCCACGCTACCATTTTCGTAAAATTTGATAACTTCTGTGATATTTGCGCTAGGTACTAACTCATCGTAACTAAAACTTCTGCTAGCGACAGCATGCGTAAAAGAACCATCTGGTCCAAGATAAGCAACTTTCATTTAATAACCTCTACAATAGCTTGTGGGGTTTTATTATCCACATCAACAACCTGACTTGCTACCTCCTCATACCAGCACAAACGTCTGTCAAATATCGCTTTGAAATCTTCCATGCTATTATTGATAAATAAGGGGCGAACGGTGCTTTCATCTGACTGGATACGATTATACACAGTCTCAAAGGAAGCTCGTAGGTAAATGGTATCTGAGTGATTTCTGAGTAATCGGCGATTGCTCTTACTCGTCACAACACCGCCACCAGTTGATACGACATGATTACTCTTTAATAACTCTTCAAGAACTTGAGATTCTATCTGACGAAAAGCATTCTCACCTTGGATAGCAAAAAAATCAGCAATCGGCATTCCAATACGCTGTGCGATAACCTCATCCATATCAATATAATCAGAATCTAAGAGCCTAGCAACCGTTGATTTGCCAGCTCCCATAAAACCAATTAAAATCTTAGCCACGACCTAATACCTCCAAATCATCAAAGAAAGTTGGGTAGCTCGTATTGATAGCCTCCACTCGTTCAATTTCAACGATACCATCTTTTGCTACCTGTGCTGCGATAGCTGCCATCATACCAATGCGATGGTCGCCAAAGGTATTGACCTTAGTACCGTACAAAGATGTTTTTCCTTTGATTATCATCCCATCCGAGGTTGGGGTAATCGCAGCACCCATACTGTTGAGTACATCAGCTACTACTTGGATGCGGTCTGTCTCTTTTACCTTAAGCTCCTCAGCATCACAAATCACTGTCTCACCTTTTGCTTGTGTTGCTAGAAGAGCAATAATCGGCAATTCATCAATCAAGCGCGGAATGAGATCACCAGCAATCTTTGTACCTACCAGTTCTGACGTTTCCACTGTAATAGTTGCCGATTTTGCCATCTTATCAATATCTGATAAGTGCAGTTTTCCACCCATCGAACGAATGACATCAAGAATACCTGTACGCGTCTCATTGATACCAACATTTTTGAGGATAATCTCACTATTTGGCACAATCAGTCCAGCAACCAGCCAAAAAGCAGCACTTGAAATATCACCTGGCACAACCACTTCCTGACCAAGTAATTCTTGTCCTCCTAAAATGCGTATTTCTTTGTCATTGATAGTAATGTCACCACCAAACTGCTTAATCATATCCTCTGTATGATCACGTGTTTTTTCTTTTTCAAAGATAACAGACTCTCCTTTAGCCTGTAAAGCAGCAAAAATAAGTGCTGATTTAACTTGAGCAGAAGCTACTGGCAGATGATAGTAGATAGGTTGCAAATCCTTAGACCCTTTTAGCATTAATGGTGGCAAATCACGTTTAGTTTGTCCAGAGATGGTCACACCCATTTGGCGAAGAGGAACAGCAATGCGATCCATTGGACGTTTAGAAAGACTGTCATCACCAAACATTTCTACTGAAAAATCTTGCCCTGCTAAAACACCTGATATTAAGCGAATAGAAGTACCTGAATTTCCCATATTGAGTCTATTTTTCGGTGCTTTTAAACCATCAAAGCCAACGCCTTCTATAATGATATTATCGCCATTATCTATAATTTTTACTCCCATATCACGAAACGCCTGTATAGTGGAGAGGACATCCTCACCTCGTAAGATATCATGAACAACAGTTCTCCCCTTAGCAAGGCTACCAAACATAATAGAGCGATGGCTAATAGATTTATCTCCTGGCACTCGAATGGTACCTTGTAATTGTGTCGCATTGGTTCGTAGCTTCATACAAATCCCCCATTGTCATATTATAAAAATATTGTAGCATAATTTATAGTAAAAAAGAACTTTGCTCACAAAGTTCTTTTCATCTTTTATTTTGCAATATCAAAGACAACAGATTTAACGCTAGTCATGGCTTCAATAGAGTATTTCACACCTTGTGTTCCAGCACCAGATTTCTTAGCCCCTAAGAATGGGAAGTTATCTGTACCACGTTGTGTTTTGTTGTTGATATGAACTGTTCCAACTTCAAGTTGACCAGCAATCTTAAAAGCAAGTGGGAAGTTATTTGTAAATACTGCTGCTTGAAGACCGTATTCAGATTTATTTGAAATTTCGACAGCTTCTTCTACTGAATTAACGCGGATGATTGGGAGAACAGGACCAAACGGTTCTTCCCAAGCCAAACGCATATCAGTTGTTACTTTGTCAAACAATACTGGACTAATAAGGTTACCTTCACGTTTAAATGAAATAACTTCTTTAGCACCTTTATCTTGAGCGTCTTTGATAAGACCTTCAACATAGTCAGCAGCTTTTGTATCGATAAGCGGAGTAATGTCAGCATCATCTTCAGGCATACCAACAGTCAAATCTTTAACAAGTTCTGAAACTTTGGCAACCAATTTATCTGCAACGCTATTCATAACAAGGACACGTTTAACGGCTGTACAACGTTGACCTGAGTAACCGTAAGCACCAGCAACAATGTTTTTAGCAGCCAAGTCAAGATCAGCATCTTCAAGAACAATAGCTGAATCTTTACCACCTAACTCAAGCATAATTGGACGCATACCAGCCAATTTACCAATGCGTTCACCTACTGGTGTAGAACCTGTGAAGTTGATGTAGTTAACAGCTTCATGTTCAACGATGTAGTCACCAATTACTGAACCACGACCCGTAATAGTGTTGAATACACCAGCTGGAAGTCCAGCTTCAGCAAATGCTTCAGCCAAAAGAAGACCTGAAATAGAACCTTGCGTTGGTGGTTTAAGGGCAATAACATTCCCTGAGATAAGGGCAGGAGCAATTTTAGAACCTGCTAAATTGATGGGATAGTTAAATGGCGAGATAGCAAGTACCAAACCAACAGGCTCGCGGCGTACAACGGCAATTTTATTTTTGCTAGCAGCTTCAAAACTACCACCTTCAAGGACTTCACCTTCCATACGAAGCCCTTCTTCTGCAGCATAATTTATGATTTCTGCTGTACGAATAACTTCGCTTACTGCTGATTTATAACCCTTTGCGATTTCTTTAGATAAGACTGCACCGATTTTTTCAGCATCACGCACTAAAATATCCGCTACTTTATGAAGATAAGCTGCACGATCGACATATGAAAGCGCACGCCAAGCTGGTTGTGCAGCCTTGGCCTTTGCATACACCTCATCCACTTCTGCAGTTGTCATTGCAGGAACAGTTCCTAACGATTCGCCAGTTGCAGGGGCGAAAATTTCAATGGATTCTTCTGAAAGTTTCCATTCACCATTGACATAGTTTTTATAAGCTTTAGTCAAAAGTCAATCCTCCTAATTATAAGTTAGTTCCTATTTTATCATTTTTTAGGAAATTAGCAACGATTTACTACATAAAAATCTGAAAATTTTGAAAAGTTATCTTCTATCAAAAATGAGGAGGATTTTAAGCAAGTACCACAAAAAAAGACACTTAACCTTTTTATTAAGTGTCTTTAATAATTAATCAACATTAACGTACTCTTTACCAAGCTCGACGACTTCCTCCATCGTTGCGCATTCTGTAAGAGCGCGATTTGCATATTCTTCCATTTTCTTAGTGTCAAGTTTTTTCATCAAACTACGTGTGCGAAGAACGGAGGTAGCTGACATTGAGAACTCATCAAGTCCCATTCCCACAAGAAGGGGTACAGCAGTCTGGTCACCAGCCATTTCACCACACATACCAGCCCATTTGCCTTCAGCATGTGCTGCTTTGATAACATTGTTAATCAAACGAAGTATAGATGGGTTGTATGGTTGGTAAAGGTATGAAACTTGTTCGTTCATACGATCAGCTGCCATAGTGTATTGAATCAAGTCATTTGTACCAATTGAGAAGAAGTCAACTTCTTTTGCAAATTGATCAGCAAGCATTGCTGCTGCTGGGATTTCAATCATGATACCTACTTGGATATCATCTGCCACTGCAACACCTTCAGCTTTAAGGTTAGCTTTTTCTTCATCAAAGATTGCCTTAGCAGCACGAAATTCTTTAAGAAGTGCAACCATCGGAAACATGATACGAAGTTGTCCGTGAACAGAAGCACGAAGAAGTGCACGAATTTGTGTACGGAACATTGCATTTCCTGTCTCAGAGATAGAAATACGAAGTGCACGGAATCCAAGAAACGGATTCATTTCTTTTGGAAGGTCAAAGTATGGAAGTTCTTTATCCCCACCAATATCCATAGTACGAACCACAACTGGTTTACCATTCATACCTTCAAGAACAGCTTTATATGCTTCATACTGCTCATCTTCTGTTGGGAAATCTTGAGAATCCATATATAAGAATTCTGTTCGATAAAGTCCAACTGCTTCTGCACCATTAGCATTAACACCCTCAACATCTTTTGGTGTTCCGATATTAGCTGCCAATTCGAAGTGTTTACCATCAGCTGTTACTGTTTCAGCATCCTTAAGAAGAGCCCATTCAGCTTTTTGTTTAGCGTATGCTTCACCAGCTACTTTGAACTCTGCAACTTGCTCGTCTGTCGGATTGATAATCACATCACCTGTAATACCATTGACTGCAACAGTATCTCCATCCTTAACACGATCTGTGATATCATTTGTACCAAGAACAGCTGCAATTTCAAGAGTACGTGCCATGATAGCCGAGTGACTGGTACGTCCACCAATGTTAGTAACAAAGGCTTTTACAAATTGTTTGTTTAATTGCGCAGTATCAGATGGCGTCAAGTCGTGTGCAATAACGATTGCCTCTTCATCGATAGTTGCAGGATTAGGTAATTTTGCACCTAATAGGTGAGCTAAGACACGTTTAGCCACATCACGTATATCTGAAGCACGCTCTTGCATGTATGGGTTGTCATCCATTCCTTCAAAAATCGTGATGAACATGTCCGTCACTTCTTTGAGTCCACTTTCAGCATTGACTTGTTTCGCACGAATAGTTTCCTTTATCTGACCAATCATCTCTGGGTCAGAGAGAACCATCAAGTGAGCATCAAATACGGCTGCTGCTTCTTCACCAAGGCTTTCTACTGCTTTCTCACGGATAACAGAAAGCTCGTCTTGTGATGCTTTCAAGGCTGCATCTAGGCGAGCTTCTTCTGCGCTTGTATCCTCAACTGTAATAGTTTCAAAGGACAAATCCGGTTGAACGAGTAAGTATGCTTTGGCAACAGCAACACCATCAGATGCCGCAATTCCTTTAAGCATTTCTGTCATCTCTTATGCCAATCCTTCTTTTGTCATTGTTTCTTCGATTGCTGCAAGTGCATCATCTGCATCTGCACCTTCTGCAGAAATAGTAACATCAGCACCTTGACCAACACCAAGGCTCATAACACCCATGATAGATTTAAGGTTTACAGATTTTCCTTTGTAGTCAAGTGTGATGTCTGAAGCAAATTTGCTAGCAGTTTGAACAAGCAAAGTTGCTGGACGTGCGTGAATACCTGTTTCTGCAACAATGTGGAAATCTTTTGAAGCCATAATTGGATTCTCCTTTAATAAATAATTTGTAAATTTTGGGGTTGCCTATATGATAACCCTTACAAATGAAAATTATAACACAATCTGATTTGATTTTCAAGATTAAAATTTCAAAATAAAATTTCTTATTTTCAAAAAATGTTTTAACTCCTTGATAATACTAGCTTTAAAGCTCCTTTATTATCCGTTGTTTTTTTTATTTCTGCTTTTTCATCCATTTTCATTTAACTTCTATTAAGTAAAAATAAAAGGAATTCATTTTATTTAAAAAGATAAATCACAATATTTAGGTTTATTAAATGATTATTACACTATATCTTGTGTTTTTTAAAATAAAAGGCTTGCTTTTTTGTCCATATTGGGATATGCTAAAAGGGTATCAATTGTTAAAGGAGAATGACTATGTCTAAGATTACGCTGTTTTCAAAAAATAACTGCATGCAATGCAAAATGACAAAGAAATTTTTGGAGCAAAACGGAGCTGACTTTGAAGAGATTAATATCGACGAACACCCCGAAAAGGTTGAATACCTTGTCAATATTGGTTTTAGGGCAGTTCCTGTTATTGAAGCTAATGATGTTCGCTTTTCTGGTTTTCAACCAAATAAACTCAAAGACATTATCTAATCGTACGATATCTTAATAGAAAAAGGAAATCCTATGAGCTTAAAAAACTTGGGTGATGTATCATATTTTCGCCTAAACAATGAAATCAATCGTCCCATCAATGGACAAATCCCACTTCATAAAGATAAAGAAGCCTTACGGGCATTTTTTGTTGAAAATGTGAAGCCAAATATGATGCCATTTGACAGTATCACAGATAAAATCAACTATCTTGTTAAACATGACTATATTGAGAGCTCCTTTATCAATAAGTACACTCCTACATTTATCGAAAAGCTCTCACAAGACTTAAAACAGCACAAATTTCGCTTTAAGTCCTTTATGGCAGCCTATAAATTTTATCAACAATATGCCCTCAAAACAAATGATGGTAATTATTATTTAGAAAACATTGAAGATCGTGTCCTTTTTAATGCCCTCTACTTTGCTGATGGTAATGAACAGCTAGCTTGCGACTTAGCTGTTGAGATGATTAATCAACGCTATCAACCTGCTACACCTAGCTTTTTAAATGCTGGTCGTAGTCGCCGCGGAGAATTTGTTTCTTGTTTTCTCATTCAAGTGACAGATGATATGAACTCTATCGGACGCTCAATCAACTCAGCACTGCAGTTATCTCGTATCGGTGGAGGTGTTGGTATTTCGCTCAGCAATCTGCGCGAAGCTGGATCACCGATTAAGGGCTATGCTGGCGCAGCATCTGGCGTTGTGCCCGTCATGAAACTGTTTGAGGATAGTTTTTCTTATTCTAATCAACTGGGACAACGTCAGGGAGCTGGCGCAGTTTACTTAGATGTATTCCACCCAGATATTCTCAACTTCCTCTCAACTAAAAAGGAAAATGCCGACGAAAAAATACGTGTCAAGACCTTATCACTAGGTATCACCGTTCCTGATAAATTTTACGAGCTAGTGCGTAAAGATGCTGATATGTACCTTTTTAGCCCTTACTCTATTGAACGTGAGTATGGTGTACCTTATAACTATATCGATATTACAGCTAAATATGATGAACTGGTAGAAAATCCAAATATCGTCAAATCCAAAATCAAGGCGCGTGATTTGGAAACAGAAATTTCAAAACTCCAACAAGAATCTGGCTACCCTTATATTATCAATATCGACACTGCTAACCGTCACAATCCTATTGATGGTAAAATCATCATGTCTAACCTTTGTTCTGAGGTACTGCAAGTCCAAAAGCCAAGCCTTATCAACGATGCTCAAGAATATGAAGTCATGGGGACAGACATTTCATGTAACCTCGGTTCTACCAATATTGTCAATATGATGACCTCCCCAGACTTTGGACATTCTATAAGAACGATGACACGTGCTCTTACTTTTGTAACAGATAACTCAAATATTGAAGCCGTACCAACTATAAAAAATGGTAACCAGCAAGCACACACGATTGGTCTTGGAGCAATGGGATTACATTCCTACTTTGCACAACATCATATCCACTATGGTAGCAAGGAATCTATCGAATTTACCGATATTTACTTCATGTTGATGAACTATTGGACACTAGTTGAATCCAACAATATAGCCCGTGAACGCAAAACAAGCTTTGTTGGTTTTGAAAAATCTGACTACGCTAATGGTTCTTACTTTGATAAGTATATAATGGGAGACTTTGTCCCAAAATCAGAGCAAGTCAAAAAACTCTTTAAAGGGCACTTTATCCCACAGGCGAAAGATTGGATTGCCCTACGTGATGCAATTATAGCAGATGGGCTTTATCATCAAAATCGCTTAGCTGTAGCACCTAATGGTTCTATCAGCTATATCAATGACGTATCGGCCTCACTTCATCCCATCACACAACGTATCGAAGAGCGCCAAGAAAAGAAAATCGGAAAAATCTACTACCCTGCTTTCGGTTTGTCAACTGATACGATTCCTTACTACACTTCTGCTTACGATATGGACATGCGAAAGGTGATTGATGTCTATGCTGCAGCGACAGAACATGTTGACCAAGGTCTTTCTCTCACATTATTCTTGCGTAGTGAAATTCCTGAAGGTCTCTACGAGTGGAAGAAACAATCTAAACAAACTACACGAGATCTCTCTATCCTACGCAACTACGCTTTTAATAAAGGGGTCAAATCTATTTACTACATTCGCACTTATACAGATGATGGCGATGAGGTAGGAGCTAATCAATGTGAAAGTTGCGTTATCTAATAATATACAACTTTTGAGGAAACAGCCAAAAAGTTGTTACAAAAACTATAACACATCTGATTGTATCATGTTTTACCAAAGGAGAATAGAATGCCGACTTACTATGAAGCTATTAATTGGAATGAAATTGAAGATATTATCGATAAGTCTACATGGGAAAAATTAACTGAGCAATTTTGGTTAGACACACGTATCCCCCTGTCTAATGATCTCGATGATTGGCGCAAGCTCTCAGATACCGAAAAAGACTTGGTAGGAAAAGTATTTGGAGGGCTGACTTTACTTGATACCATGCAATCTGAATCTGGCGTTGAAGCTATCCGATCTGATGTCCGTACACCGCACGAAGAAGCCGTCCTCAACAACATCCAATTCATGGAGTCTGTCCACGCTAAATCTTATTCATCTATCTTTTCAACCCTAAATACTAAATCTGAAATTGAGAGCATCTTTGAGTGGACTAATAACAATGAATACTTACAAGAAAAGGCGCATATTATTAACGATATCTATCAAAATGGCAGTGCCTTACAAAAGAAAGTTGCCTCAACTTATCTTGAGACTTTCCTGTTTTACTCTGGCTTTTTTACACCACTCTATTATCTTGGTAATAATAAGCTAGCTAACGTCGCTGAAATCATCAAGCTTATCATACGAGATGAGTCTGTGCATGGTACCTATATCGGCTATAAGTTCCAATTGGGCTTTAATGAATTATCTGAGCAAGAACAAGAAGACTTTCGTGAATGGATGTATGATCTCCTCTATCAGCTCTACGAAAATGAAGAAAAGTACACTCACACACTATACGATGCAGTTGGCTGGACTGAAGAAGTGATGACTTTCTTGCGCTACAATGCTAACAAAGCGCTTATGAACCTTGGGCAAGATCCACTCTTTCCCGATACAGCAAACGACGTTAACCCTATTGTCATGAATGGTATCTCAACAGGTACATCTAACCATGACTTTTTCTCACAAGTTGGTAATGGCTACCTCCTTGGAACTGTTGAAGCCATGACAGATGATGACTATCTCTATGGCCTTGATAAAACAAATTAATTGACAAAATGTGTTTTTCTTGCTAAATTAACAGTAATTACATATCACAAAGGAGTGCTTTGAGCTGAGATCGCATTTGCGAAATCCTCTAACCTGATCTCGTTAGGACGAGCGTAGGGATTGTGACATTAACGGTTAAATATACTATTTGAACGCAAGACACAAAACTCCTTTCTGATTTGAGAGGAGTTTTTATGTCAACATCATCAAACAGCAGAGCACTTATAGAGACAGCTCTCTTTGCCGCTTTGGCTATGGTTTTATCTTTTATCCCCGACTTTGCTTCATGGATTACACCATCTTTTGGTGCCATTCCTCTTATTTTTATCTGCCTACGCCGTGGACTCAAGCATGGTTTGGTAAGCGGCTTTATCTGGGGACTCTTGCACTTTATTCTTGGAAAAGTCTACTATCTCAATCTTAGCCAAGTCATCATTGAGTACCTTATCGCCTTTACAGTCATGGGGCTTGCAGGGCTTTTTGCTAATCGTTTTCAGAAACAACTAAAAACACAGCGAAAATATGAAGCTCTTACAACAGTTTATCTAGCTTCTTTTATCGCCTGTGCTGTACGCTATTTCTTTCACTTTGTGGCTGGATTCCTCTTTTGGGGGTCTTATGCTCCAAAAGGCATGGGTGCTGTCTGGTACTCTCTGACAGTGAACGTTCCTGCCGGTCTTGCCACATGGATTATTGTCGTTGTCTGCTTGACGGCATTAACCCTATCCTACCCTCACTTATTTGAGATTGACTAACAAAAACAGACTTATCATAAATTGGTTTTTGTTTACACAATGATTCAAACGATATAAAAAAAACGAACATAAAGTTCGTTTTTTTCGTCAAAGTTTCTCTCCAATCGATGCAAGAAGTTTGTGGACAGCAGAAACATCACTACCTCCTGCCATTGCCATATCAGGTTTACCACCACCACGACCATTGACAATTGGAGCAATAGTTTTGATAAGATTGCCAGCATGAACATCACCTGATTTGCTTGCCACAAGGATGTTCACCTTGTCACCGATAACAGCCGCTAGAACCAATACATCTGAGTAATCTTGCTGTTTCCATTTGTCTGCCAAAGTACGAAGTGCACCAGCATCAGATACAGAAACTTGAGCCGCAATATAGCGTTTACCTGCTGCTTCTCTGACCTCCTTAAAGATGTCGCTAGCTACTGCAACTACTGCTTTTTCTTTCAAACTTGTGTTTTCTTTTTGGAGCTTATGAACTTGCTCTTGAAGCGTTGCGACTTTACTTGGAACTTGTTGCAATTGCGGTGCTTTAAGCGTTTGAGCAATTGACTTGAGTGCTTCTTCCTCTTTACGGAATGCCATGTAAGCTTCACGCCCTGTCACCGCTAAAATACGACGTGTTCCAGATCCAATCCCCTCTTCTTTGATAATTTTAAAGATGCCAATTTCAGATGTATTATTAACGTGTGTACCTCCACACAGCTCAATAGAATAATCACCTATGGTCACGACACGGACTTCTTTACCGTATTTTTCACCAAAGAGTGCCATAGCTCCCATTCCTTTAGCAGTATCAATATCGGTCTCAATAGTAGTTATAGGAATTGCTTCCCAAATTTTCTCGTTGACTTCACGCTCAATACACTTGAGTTCCTCTGTACTCACCGCCTCAAAGTGAGTAAAGTCAAAACGCAAAAAATCAGTTTCATTGAGAGAGCCTGCTTGTGTAGCATGTTCTCCTATGATATGATGAAGCGCAGCATGCAATAAATGTGTCGCCGTATGATTTTTCATGACACGTTGACGACGTTTTTTATCAATAAGCAAACGATAAGTCTCACCAATAGCAAGGGAGGCACGAACTTCTACGGTATGAAGTGCTTGACCATTTGGCGCTTTTTGAACATCTGTCACCTGAGCAAGGACTTCGCCTTTGGCATTTTGAATAACTCCATGGTCAGCTACTTGCCCTCCCATCTCAGCGTAGAAAGGAGTATTATCAAAAACGAGAAGTGCCTGACCTTCAGAAACCATTTCTGTGCGTTTATTATCGCTGATAATAACAGACAGTGTCCCTTCCAACTCTTGATGTTCATAGTCAAAGTTTGATGGCTCTGTAATGCCTGATAATGTTTCGTTTTGCATCCCCATTGAACCACCTTTGACAACATTAGCGCGCGCACGTTCTTGTTGCTCTTTCATGGCAGCTTCAAAGCCAGCATGGTCAATCTTAAAGCCTTGATCCTGTGCTAACTCCTCTGTCAACTCAACTGGAAAACCGTAGGTGTCATAGAGTTTGAAAATAGCTTTACCATCGAGTGTATCCTTATGTGCAGCCTTTAGTTCTGTTAGTAAATCATCAAGCATACTAGATCCAGCATCTATGGTACGAGCAAACGTTTCCTCCTCACGTTTGATGATCTTTTCAATGAAATCACGTTTTTCGAGAATCTCTGGATAATAACTTTGCATAATTTGCCCAACGGTTGGAACGAACTTGTAAAGGAAAGTATCTTTAATACCGAGGCGACGCCCATGCATAACAGCACGACGCAGCAAACGACGAAGAACATAACCACGCCCTTCATTTCCAGGAAGCGCTCCATCACCGATAGCAAAAGCAAGTGAGCGGATGTGGTCAGCAATGACCTTAAAGCTCATATTATCTCCATCTGGGTCATAGGTTTTGCCTGACAGCTTTTCGATTTCACGGATAATCGGCATAAAAAGATCCGTTTCAAAATTTGTCTTAGCCCCCTGAATAACCGCTACTAAGCGTTCTAAACCAGCACCCGTATCAATATTTTTATGTGGTAATTCTTTGTACTCACTACGTGGTATAGATGGATCAGCATTAAATTGAGATAAGACAATATTCCAAATTTCGATATAACGGTCATTTTCAATATCTTCTTTTAAAAGGCGAATACCAATATGCTCTGGATCAAAATCTTCACCACGGTCAAAGAATATTTCTGTATCTGGTCCAGAAGGTCCTGCACCGATTTCCCAGAAATTGTCTTCAATTGGAATCAAATGGCTAGGTTCTACTCCCATCTCAATCCAGCGATTATAAGAATCTTTATCATCTGGATAGTAAGTCATATAAAGCTTATCTTTTGGAAAATCAAACCATTCAGGGCTTGTTAGCAATTCATATCCCCAAGCAATCGCCTCATCCCGGAAATAATCACCGACTGAAAAGTTTCCAAGCATTTCAAACATCGTATGATGACGAGCGGTCTTACCAACATTTTCAATATCATTTGTACGAATAGCTTTTTGTGCATTGGTAATGCGGGGATTTTCAGGGACAACAGAACCATCAAAATATTTTTTCAGGGTTGCAACTCCAGAGTTAATCCAAAGAAGTGTTGGATCATTGACAGGGACAAGATTAGCTGATGGCTCAATGCTATGTCCTTTTGATTTCCAAAAATCTAACCACATCTGACGCACTTGTGCGCTGGTCATCTGTTTCATAAAATTGTACTTCCTTTCTGCGTAGACGATGGCAGTTGATGTCTAATCACATTCTTTCACACACCTATCATAGATAGAAAATATCAGGTATTCAATGCAACTAACAACACCTACAGAGCCACCGCAATACTGTTTCAAAAAAAGACAAGTCATCTCACGAAGGGCGAAAAACCGCGGTACCACCTTCATTCAATGAACTTGTCATTCTCATTTATCTTTATATTATGACTATCAAGTAGCCAACTATCACACTGTCCTTGGCTCGCAACGACCGCCAATTTTCTGTCTCTAGTGTTTGAAAGTATCCTCTTGATAATAGGCGCTACAGCACCACATTTCTTTTCATTATACAGTCTTTTAAATCTTAAGTCAAGTAAAATTCTAATTAATTATATATTCCAATAATCAGGTGGTAATGATAAAACTTGATTATTGGAAGTGTGTTTCAACTTCAATTTGTTCAAAAATACCACTTTCACGTTGTGCATTTCATTTTATTTTAAAAATATAATTATGCTGTAGGTAATTAAACTATACAAACGAATCAAATTGACTGATTTCTTTACGATTAAAGAATGCGTTTAACCAGTAAGCCTCTAATCCATTTTCCTCACTCCAACAATTATTTGCATCTGAACGTCCATATTTCTTGGTCTTTACAAATTTATCTCACCAATAACCAAACCATGTTTCTTTAAGTGGCGGATGTGGAACATGAGCAGTCATTACAATCCCAACTGTAACCACGGATGTCTTACTATTAGAGAATAGTTCCTCTGGCAAAGAGACAACTGCTTCAAGTGTATGATTTTTTAATAATTCTTTTTTATATTCGTAATCAATACCAGTAGTATCTGTAACAACAGTAGCAGGAACTAAAGCAATTACAGTTCCTTTTCTTTTTACTGCGCTGAGGTTTGAAAATATAAATTTCCACTCACTGATTGGAATATATAACTCATTAAGACTGTGTATGTTTTTTTGAAAAATAGCACCACATTTATATCAAAAGATTCCTCTAATGTATCTTTTTGACTTCTTTTTATTCTTCATTGAAACCATTTGGATGTTTCTGTTGCCACCTCCACGTATCTTGGCACATTTTCATAATATCATACCTTGGCTTCCATCCCAGTAGCTCTTCTGCTTTTGAAATATCTGCAAGTGATTTGTCAATATCTCCTGGTCTGCGATCAGTTACTTTATAGGGAATTGACTCCCCAATGACTTCTTCAAGATGATGTAAGATATCAAATACACTATACCCAATACCACTTCCTAAATTAATTGCTTCATAAAGTCCTTTGTTGTTACTAAAAATGTATTCTAAAGCTTTTCTATGACCATATGCTAAGTCATTAATATGGACATAATCTCTAATACAAGTACCATCAGGTGTATTATAATCAGTTCCAAATATATTTAGAAATGGTAGCTTTCCAACTGCAACTTGTGTAATGTAAGGAACAAGGTTATTCGGAATTCCATTTGGATCCTCTCCTAAATCTCCACTTTCATGTGCACCCAATGGATTAAAATACCTTAGACAAACAATTTTCCAATTTGAATTTGAAATAAACAAGTCTTTCAACATCATTTCTATAAATTGTTTCGTTCGCCCATATGGACTAGAAGCGTTTAGAGTATTCCATTCATGAAACGGCATTTCGGAGATAGTCTCATAGACCGTTGCTGAGGAGCTAAAAACAAAGTTAAAAACCTTATATTTTTCCATTAATTTAAGAAGGTTAATAGTTGAGAATAAGTTATTTTCATAATACATTAACGGATTAATCACCGATTCACCTACAGCCTTATAACCTGCAAAATGAATAACACCATCAAAACGATGTTTTTGAAAAACTTTTTCTACTCTGGTAATATCTTTCAAATCAATTTTATAAAAAGATAAACTGTCATTCTGCTTCGATAATTTTTTAATAGTACCAATAACTTTTTCGCTGGCATTGCTCAAATCATCAATAATGACAACTTCATAGCGGTGCTCTAAAAGTTCTAAAACAGTGTGTGAACCAATGTAGCCGGCTCCACCAGTTACCAATAACGTTTTTTTCATCTCAATTCTCCCAACTTTTGATACCATTCATTTGAAATTTATCCTGATTAAAAATAACTTTCCTAATATTTACAATCCTTATTTTTTAAAATGAATTTCTGATTTTTAAAATTCAACCGCCTTGTGAAAAGCTAAAAAGTAGATTCAAATTAATAAATAAAGATTCGAAACATAAGATATGATTGAAAAATTGTAATAACAATCTCCAATAAAAATCAGATTGCAATTTACTCTTTTCTATTCTAAATTCTCAATCATCTTCTTCACCTATTTTCTGACTATTATTAATTTTACTTCTTATCTGATTTTGAGTCAAGAAAAAGTCAGTAAATCATATTTTACCTTACCTAGCTGACTTTTATCATATTATCTTAGTTTGAACATTCAACCACGTTTTAAGAATCAACTCTTCTATCACAAGACCAACCTTTTGTTGCTTTATAGATAGAATCATTAAATGTCTTGACTGTCTTTGTTTGGCACATAATTTTTCTGGTCTGACTATTTCAAATGACATCTCTTCGTAACATTTTCATCATCGAAAACATAGAAAAAGAGAACAATTTTCATTGCTCTCTTGGGTTATAAAACTATTTTTATTAATTTTTCAAAACTTTAGACACTTCTCTTGACTACTCAGAAGCTGCGCTACTTTCTTCAGTTGAGCTAGCTTCTGAACTTGCTTCACTAGATGATGAGTTTGAACTGCTTGAAGAACTTGATGAAGAAGATGTACCACTTGAACTGTTATTGATATAAGCAGACATGATACTACTGAAAGCAGTATCTTTCACCTTAACATTAGCTTTTTTAAGCGCATTTGCGATAACCTGATTTTGGAAGCTTTGATCTGATTTCTTCTCGTTTAAAATGACTTGTTTCAACTGACTCTTGTAATCTTTCCAATTGGATTTTTTTGTTTCACGACTCGTCACTTTCACAATATAATAAGAAGAACTACTTGATTCCGAAACAGTGATAACATCCGAAACACTATTAACATCTTGTGATAAAGCAGCGCTCAATACTGCTGATGGTAAAGTTGAGCTCGTCGTTGCCGAGTTAACGGTGTATTCGTATTTCTTATCTGACTCAGTTGTTTTTTCCTTAGCAATGCTTGCAAAGTCAGCACCATCTGCTCTAGCTTCTTCAAGGACTGATTTTGCTGTATCTTCAGAATCTAGTTTGATAACTTGAATCTTGGTGTCAGGGACATAGTTTTTGAAAGCAGCCTTATAGTTTTTGGTCGTCAATTCCTTTTTCGCCGCTTCACTGACTGCAGCTTCAACAAGTAATTGCACACGCAACTGTTGCTTATAAGTTTCTGCTGTCAAACCTTGTTGAGCAAGGATTGCAGAGAAGTATGTTCCGTACTGTTCAGCGACTTTGTTATAAGCTTGACTCACTTTTTTATCACTGACCTTATCGCCATACTGTTGCTGAAGAACTCTCTGAAGGGTCAACGTCAACACAGCTTGTTGTGTTGCTGAATTACTTTTAACTTGATTATACACGTCTGAAACAGTAATAGTATCACCTTTCATCGTAATGACAGAAGAATCTTTTGATGATGAGCAAGCAGTCAGTGTTGCTATAGACAATAAGGTAACGAGTCCTGCTGCGATTTTACGGCTTTTTTTCATTGTTATATTTATCTCCTTCACTGATATGTACTAATGGTAGCATACACCAATCCTAATTAGTATATCATATTTTCTTAAAACATGCTTAATTTTCTGGTAGCATAACTTCCTCTTTATTTTTACGCAGAATGAGCAGCCCATCTCCTAGTGGTACAAGTGAAGCAGTTAAAGCTGGATTATCTAAAGTAGCGTCAAATAAACGTTGTAATCCTCGATAAATCGTCCGCTGTCCTCTCCTAACCTCTAAAATAGGTCTTGCGACATCACCACCTTGAAAAATATCATCAAGAACCACCACACCACCTACAGGCATGTGCTTGAGAATCTCTGGTAAAAAGACGATATACTTCGATTTTGCAGAGTCCATGAAAACAAAATCATAGTAGCTTTCTAAATGCATTAAAAGCTCCGCTGCTTCTCCCTCAAGCAAGGTGATTTGCCCTCTCTTGTCATATTTTGCAAAATTTTCTTTCGCTAAAGCAATCATCTCAGGATTACGATCAATTGTTGTGATATTGGCTTCTTTAGCATTATTAGCCATCAAAAGGGCTGAAAATCCTATAGCTGTGCCAATTTCTAAGATATTTTTAGGTTGTAGCATTTGCATTAACAAACGAAAGTAAGCTACCGTTTCATGTGGAATGATAGGGATATTCTCTTGTCTTGCAAAAACTTCTAGCTCAGCCAAAAATCCTGCAGGTTGCTGCTGGCGTTCTCGCATGAAACGAACAATCTCTTCTTTAACCACAGGTCGACGCATATTGTGATTAGCATTTTTTGAATATGAATGAACCATAAGTACCATTATATCAAAAAATAACAAACTTCGCTGAAAGTTTTTTGGATTAGATGGTGTTTTTAGCTGAACCGTCTATCTGGATTTCATTTTCTTTTGAAAACAAAGTCTTAATTTCTAACAAATCTTGAATGTTTTGATTGATGAGATTTGTGGGTTGAGTCAAATTGATAGAGAAAATACCAGCATTTCTAGCCACTTCAACATCTAGTTTTCGATCTCCTATATAATAGGTTTCGCTTGGTTTAAGATTGTATTTTTTCATAAGATAATGAATACCTTCTGGATGAGGTTTACGCTCAAAACCTGAATCACCTGTCAAAATTTCTGTGAAATAATGCTTAATGCCTAAATTCTCTAAAACAGCTTGCGTGCTTATGCCTTTGTGTGTATACATAAACTGTTGGATACCATGATAATCTGCCCAAGCAAGCGTCATTTTAGCTGATGGTACAAGTTTGATACTATCATCACGTTTAGTTTGTTCATCACTAAAGAAATCTCTTAACTGCGATAAGGCAATACCTGTTTCTTTAGATTTTTTCTCCAAAAGTTGCCCCACAGACTCTTGTAAAATATAAGCGTAGATAGTCTTTTTGTCCCAATCATGAAAATCATACGCCTTATAAGTCACCTCGAGCGCTTTCATAATGGCTTGGTACGAATCAATTAATGTCCCATCTAAATCCCAAATAAATGCTGTCATAATCAACCTTTCCAAATACACTTCGTTTCTTTTTAGCAGTTGTTAAAAGAATAAAACAGAACTTATTGTAACATTTTCAGAATTTCAAAACAACGCTTGGAATAACAAGTTCTCTAATCTATCCTAAAAAATTCCCTTAGTTAGCTCTAAGGGAATTTAGATTATAAGTGAACACCATCTGCCACTAATTGTTCAAGTTCAATAAGGCGTTCTTCAAAAACTTTGAAAGCTGCTGTGAGATAGTCCTTACTTTCCATATCCACACCGGCTTTTTTAATGACATTGAGCGGATAGTCAGAGTTTCCAGCTTTGAGGTAATTGAGATAAGCCTCCTTATCAGCTTCTTCACCGTGGACAATGCGTTCAGCTAAGTAGCTAGCTGCTGCGAAGCCTGTCGCATACTGAAAAACATAATAGTTGTAGTAAAAATGTGGAATTCTTGCCCATTCATACTGGATAAAATGATTATCCTCTTTTTTAAGCCCATAATATTTTTCATTGAGGTCAGCATAGAGAGTATTAAGATATTCACTTGTTAGAACCACACCATCTTGATCCGCTTGATGAATAGCTTGCTCGAACTCAGCAAACTGTGTTTGACGAAAGACTGTACCTTTGAAACCGTCTAAGTAATGATTTAAAATCGCAAAGCGTTTTTTAGGATCTGACTCTTCTTTCAACAACGTTTCAGTCAAAATATTTTCATTAGTAGTTGAAGCTATTTCAGCCAAGAAAATGCTGTAATCTCCATAAACGTAAGGCTGATTAGTTCGAGTAAAGGTTGAGTGAATACTGTGTCCTGTCTCATGAACAAGCGTAAAAAGATTGTCCAAAGTATCCTGCCAGTTGAGCAAAATAAACGCATTAGTATCATAAGAACCACCAGAATAAGCACCTGAGCGTTTACCTTTATTTATCTTGACATCAACCCAACGTTCGCTAAAAGCACGTTTCACTTGTGTGAGATAATCCTCACCAAAAACAGACAACACTTCCTGCGCTTTCTTGAGAGCTTGCTCATAGCTATAAGCCATATCCATCTCTGATAATGGTGTGTAGAGGTCATACATCCTCAAGTTTTCAAGACCTAACACTTGTTGGCGTAAAGCAACATAGCGATGTAATAAAGGCAAGTACTCATTGACCGTCTCAACTAACGTGTCATAGACACTTTCTGGAATGAAGTTGCCAGCTAGAGCAGCTTGTCTAGCTGAGTTATATTTACGCACACGCGCATCGAAATTGTGTACTTTAACATTTGTCTGTAGGGTCTTAGCATAAGTATGTTGATAGTGTTCGTAAACACTGTAAAGTCCTTCATAGGCATCTCGTCTAACTTGTCGATCTTTGGACTCCATCAGACTGATGAAATTTCCATGACTTAACTGAACAGCATTACCTGCTTCATCCTTGACAAATGGAAAGACAATATCGGCATTATCGAGGATTTCAAAAGTCTCACTACTTGCGTTGAAAATCTCACTCGCACCTGCTAGTAGCTCTTCTTCTGCTTGTGTGAGGACATGTTTTTGACGTTTGAACAGTTTTTCAAAGAAATGACTATAGCGCTTCAAATCTGGTGTTTCTTTTAAAAACTGCGCATAGGTATCCTCATCAAGTTTCATAAATTCTGGCTCATAAAAAGAGAAAACCTCACTGAACTTAGCATAAAGTGCCGTTGCTTTTGCTTGAAACTCCTGATACTTTGCGACTGTCGTATCTTGGTCATTTTTCATAGAGGCATAGACATAAACTTTTTCTAAACGACGGGATAAGGCTAGATTTGATTCAGTAATATCTAGCAAACGCTGCCCTGAATCTAGCAAATGCCCAGCATAAGATTTTGCCTCATCGATAGCTTCTGAAAGAGCTTCTATTTCCTGAATCCACACCTCATCACTCTCAAAAACAGTGCTCAAATCCCACTGATACTTCTTATCAATCATTGATCGGTTATCTGACATCATTTCTCTCCTTAACCTTTAGTTTCCTTTATTTTACCATAAAATGCTGGCGAATAAAGCATTTGTATAGAATTATAGCCTAGCTTTTGATAGTAGCTGTAAAAAGACTGATAAAACCAAGTCAAATCCTCAGTGACAAGACAAAGCTGACGGTTATCAAATGGTCGTACTTGCGGAAAAAATGCTGACAGAGGTTGTCCAAGTAGATTACTACCAGAAAGATAGGCTTGCTCTTGTTTTCTTAACCAATAGCGATTTCCATTATAAATCTGTCGCTGAATATAGGTCAGAAGCTTCTCATCCTGCTTGACACTATAGTGGCTCACTGCCTGAGCCTGATAAGGGAGACGTAAAAAAGCAAGCACATCCTCATCAAACGAACAAGTCTTCGTTAAATGGTAAACTTGTCCTTTTAGGTCTTGATAAATGAGATATTTGAGTCTGATAAGGCGTTTTCTGTCATCAAGTTCAAAATAATAAAATCCCATATTTCTTGAAAATTGTAAAAACTGTTGTTGCAAAGAAGAGATACGTTTACCTAACCACAATTTTTTGCCCAACAACCATACGACATGAATACCTGATTGATGATAAGCTTGGCTACGCTCTATGAGGCGTTTTTCAGATAAACGGCTACACTGCACCTCAAGCGCTAGACGATTGCCCACCCAGACATCTGCAATTTGACCGATTTCATCCAAAACGTGTTCTACTGCCACTTCTACCTTTTTAGATAATGATTTATAGAGTTCGGCTTTTAAGTTTAGATGTTCGGCAGATTCATTTTCACTATAAAAGTGACACGCTTTAAGGCTGATATGTGCAAAATGTGGACGCATAACCTTACCAACCTTGAGTCTGACAGGTTGCTTACAGGCAGGACAGGAAAAAGCCTGCTTTTTAGGGATTTTCTCCAATACTGTTACCAGTTGATTTTCGCTATCGTATGCTACTAACATCAACACACCTCCTACTAGACTATTCGGAGAATAGCAATGAAAGCGTTCTTATTTCGTCATTTCTTCGTACATTTCAAAAAGCCGTGCCACCGTCTCACCCTCAGATAGCCATGTTTTCTTGCCATCTACAACTTTGATTAGTCCGTAAGCAGTCATAACCGCTTTATCGTTGGCCTGATGAGCTTTTCTAAGTTCAACAGGCATTGTCAAATCGTTATACAAGTCGGCAAGACTAGCGTTTGGGTAGAGGGCGCGTGCATCAAGAATAGCCTGAGCAGTCTGTGTGATTTTTTTCTGAGTGCTCTTATCTGCATTTACCCATGGAAAATTATTGTAGACAACCTTATTAGAATAAATATAATCTGATTTCAGTCTACCTGCCACTGCTCGCATCCAAGCCATGTGAACATTAGAAGTCAGAATGCCAAAATGGCATAGACTAGTATTTGGAATTATCTGTACTGCATTACTTGGAACTGTCTTTGGTGTAAGATACCCTATTGGGATATAACGACGATTCTCTGAACTAATAGTAGGGACAATTAAATAATCACTTGTTGGCTGTCTGTTTTCTTGAAATAGATGTGGAGTATCTGCACATTTCTGTGTTGCTTTCTTAGAGCTAGCTAATCGTGTCTCCCTAACAGCTACTAACCTTTGTTTCACAAGAGGCATTTGATTTAATTCACTAGGACTAGCATCAATAAGCCATAAACAATACCTAGGAATATTATTGATAAATTCTTTCGATCCTAAATATGGTTTTATAAATTTCTTCGCTTGAGGCTCCTTCTTTATAAACGCATTGTATTCTTCTTCTGAAAATAAAAGATTTCCTCCATCTGTGGACTGGCTTCCTTTATGCATTTGTAACTGAGTGGAAATCGGCTTGCTCCTACTTTCAAGGAAAATGGTCGGACTCTCTATCAGATAAGGTGAGATTTCTTGTACTTCTTTTACACTATTTCCTAAAAAGAGATATTTCGGAAATGTTTCTTGATTACCAAAACCTATAATAACACAGTGAACTGCTGCTTTTTCGCTTGCTTCACTTTCCCACTTAAAAGTTTGATAGGCAAAGTTTATTTTTATGTTAAAAAGCTCAACAAGAGGACGCCAAACAAATTCCACTTGTTCCCCTTGAGTGATTGAATTTGTAGAAACAAAGGCTGTTTGTACGCTTGTTCCTTGCATTAGCTGACTAGCTTTATAAAACCAGCCTGCGACAAAATCTAATTTTCCTGCCCACTTATAAGGCTTTCCTTTTTCATCAAGATAAACTGATTTAATAGCTTCTTTTTGAACTTTAGTTTGCAAAGTATAGCCCACAAACGGCGGATTGCCGATAATGTAGTTGAGCTTTTCTTTTGGTACAATTGTCTCCCAGTCAAGAGTCAGAGCGTTGCCCTCGACAATATTGGTATAAGATTTGAGCGGTAAAAAATCTAGCTCCGCATAGACAATTTCTTTCGTTGCTTCTAGCATCTGACTTTCTGCTATCCAGAGCGCTGTTTTAGCGACTGATACCGCAAAGTCATTGATTTCTATGCCATAGAACTGATTGATTTTGACTTGAACCAAGTTCAGTTCCTGAACGTCCAAGTGTACGCTATCCCCCATATAAAGCTTGATAGCTTCGTTTTCTAACCGACGTAAACTGATGTAAATCTCTGTTAGAAAATTCCCCGACCCACAAGCAGGATCAAAGAAGATCAAACTAGACAATTTCGATTGGAATTGCTTTGCTCTTTGCTCAACAATCTTTGGTGTTTTGAATTGGCGAATAGTGTTGAGTTCATCTCTTAACTCATCTAAAAAGAGAGGATCTATCACTTTATGGATATTCTCAATAGAGGTATAGTGCATGCCACCACTTCGTCTGGTTTCAGGGTTTAAGGTGCTTTCAAACACCGCACCAAAAATGGTTGGGCTGATGTTTGACCAATCAAAGCTAGAGGAGGCACGTTTTAAAAGCAAATCACGCAAGTCATCTGTAAAGCTAGGAATTTCAATATTTTTCTCCGCAAACATTCCCCCATTGACATAAGGAAAAGCTGCTAAATCCTCCTCCAAATAAGGATTCCTATCTTTAATCGGTGTATCTAGCACCTCAAAAAGTTCTATGAGCGCTTTTCGCATCTGCTTACTTGAAAACTGCACCAAGTAATCATGAAACATAGACTTACGTCCAAAGATACCAGCATCTTCTGCATAGAGGCAGAAAACTAAGCGGACAATAAGCTGATTAATAGCGTGCAAACTCTCTGGGCTTTCAGGGTTGATATATTGTTTGAGTAGTGTTTTATAGATATCACCTACAATCTCACCAGCTTGCATGGAAATCTGCTTCTCACGCTCTAAGTGTTCATTGGTCTTGTCCACCAAAAACTCAAGGCGGTAAAATTCCTTGTCAAGGTCATCCAGCGTAATTACTATGGCTTCACTGTTGGGCTTCTCCATATCATAGACGTAAAATTCTCTAAAGTTACAGGTCACAATCCAACGTGGACGCTTAGAGTAAGCTAAGTTAGCAGAATAACGCTTTGCTTGTTGAAAAGGAGTCAAAAAAGAACCATCTGACTGTTTAATGCCTTTGTTTAAGTCTTTATTAGCCCCTTTTTGTTCAATCAAAACCTTAGTTTTATCGATGTAGCCATCAATAAAACTGGTGTGATCAAGCATAACCTTGTCTTCAAAAGTGATATAGGTCTCAGGGTTTTCGATTCCATAGACTGAACGTAAAAGGTCAAGCCAAAAAGACTGACTATCTTGACGTTCATTCCCACGATTTTCCCAACGTTTGATAAAAGCTTTTGCTTGCTGTTTTTGCTGACTATTTTTCACTTTACTTAATGCTTTCTTTTTTCTCTATTATATCATCAAAACCGCTAAATTATACTATCAAAATCATTTAAAAAATCCTGACCTAGAAAGTGTCAATTATTTTCAAAATATGTCTGCCTTTTACACGGTTTTGACTTGCTTTCTTTCATCTGCTTTGCTATACTATATGTTATGATGTTTTGGGGTCGTTTTGGATTCGACAGGCATTATGAGACATATTTGGCAACTCATCGGCGGATGTAAAATTGCCAGTTAAATATAACTGCAAAAAATAACACTTCTTACGCAGTAGCTGCCTAAACACCAGCCTGCGTGACTTTCTACAGATTGTTTGCGTTTGTTAGAGAGTCTTATTGATAAGCAAACTACGTTTAGCCATTGTCTAGTTGGCTAAAAAGAGATTAATAGGCTCGCTCCAGAGAGGCTTGAGCTATGTGTCGCTTTTGAGTTAAATGAAAAACATAGCCTATGGTTGTAGATGAATATGTTGGCAGATGTTTGGACGTGGGTTCGATCCCCACCGGCTCCATTCGTTTGATATAAAAAAGCGATCGCCCTCATCAAGGGGCTTTTTTGATGAAAGTCTCCTATTTATATTATTATCAGAATATAACAAGTCACCTTCTATGCTTGTTAAAAACTTATGATATAATACTAGTATCAAAGAAATCGTATAAAAAAGGAAATCGCATGAAAAAATTAGGTCGGTTAATACTAGTGTGTGTGTTTAGCGCTGGGCTTGTTGCCTGCACACCTCAAAAACAGTCACAAACAAACTCATCTACCGTAACCAAGGTCTCTAATGTCCCTGTCAAACACCAAGATGTACGGCTTGCTTTTAATAATATTACATTAGGAACTGTAGATTCTAACTTTACTGGTGGTACTAATTTAGAGCAGTTAAAAGCGATGTTTGGCGATCCTGCTCAAACTTTTCAAACACCTGCTGGTGACGTGACACTCGATGGTTATACTTGGCAATTTGATAGTGTAACTGTTACAGTTTATCTCCTACATGATAGTGCGATTTCACGCTCTATCTCAAACTTTAATTTTATCCGTTACAATACCATAACACCAGACAAAATTGCTAAGATCACAGACAATATGACCTTTCAACAAGCTATTGACCTACTAGGACAACCCGACACCTACTCTGAGTCTTCTTCGTCTGAACATGTCAAACTGCAAGCTATATGGATTAGCGGTATCAAAGGAACTGATAATAAAACTACTCCTCAAATTACCCTCGATTTTATCAATAATCAACTCACTCATAAATCAATCGTTGGAATTAAATAATAGCAACGTCAAGACAAAAGCCAGCAACTTTAGATAGTGCTGGCTTTTTTAATTTAGGATATACCCTAGTTTATATTCTTGAGGTCTTAGTACTAATCGTTCATAAAATCACTTGAAGCCTTCGTTACCTTCCCAAACATCTGATATGCTATTATAGCACCCCAAACCCTTGGAAAAGGCAAGCTCAAACTAGTACAACTGCTCAACAATGTTTTGCCCACGCGCCTTTTCATCAACACACAAGTCATCAATAAACAAAGTTTTATACGTTTTTTTCTTCAATCACTGTAAAGAGTGTCCTAATAGCTCACCATGATTCTCCTCATACACAAATATAGAACGCTTCTCACCGTTTATTAGTGTTAGCAGCTCTTCGATGGTAAATTTGCTACCTTTAGCTTCAAAAATATCCAATCGAAGCTTGTGATGGTGTTCTAAAATCTGTACTAATAAAGCTTCAATGCTGGAATATCTTCTCTTACTGCGTAACGAATTGGCATGGTCTATTTCCTTTCTAAGAATGTTACGTCCACTCTATAATCAGTACTTTAGACTGACCCTCTTTTAAGAAACCATCTTTACTCATCATCCATGCTCAAGACGCTAAGAAAGGCCTCTTGGGGAACTTCGACGCTTCCGATAGCTTTCATGCGTTTCTTACCAGCCTTTTGCTTTTCAAGGAGTTTGCGCTTCCTTGAGACGTCCCCTCCGTAACACTTAGCAAGGACATTTTTACGGAGAGCTTTGATGTCGGTTCGAGCCACAATCTTGTGCCCAATCGCCGCTTGAATCGGCACTTCAAATTGCTGGCGAGGGATAATTTTCTTAAGCTTATCAACAATCAATTTTCCACGCTCATAGGCAAATTCCTTATGCACGATAAAACTGAGAGCATCGACCTTATCGCCATTTAGGAGAATATCCATTTTGACCAGTTTTGACACCCGATACTCAGAAATTTCATAGTCAAAGCTGGCATAACCACGAGTGGAGGACTTAAGTTTGTCAAAGAAATCAAAGACAATCTCCGCCAGTGGGATTTGATAAATGACATTGACTCGATTATCGTCAATATAATCCATGGTTACAAAATCGCCACGCTTTCTTTGAGCCAATTCCATGACAGCCCCAACAAATTCCTGCGGTACCATGATTTGAGCTTTAACATACGGTTCTTCAATCGAGATAATCTTGGTCGAATCTGGAAATTCACTCGGATTGGATACATCTAGGCTTTCTCCATCGGTCATATTGACCTTATAAATAACGCTTGGCGCTGTCATAATCAAGTCAATATTAAACTCTCGCTCCAAGCGCTCTTGAATAACATCCATGTGGAGCAAGCCCAAAAATCCACAGCGAAATCCAAATCCTAGAGCCTGCGAAGTTTCTGGTTCAAATTGTAAACTAGCGTCATTAAGCTGAAGTTTTTCCAAAGCCTCCCGCAAGTCGTTGTATTTATTGGATTCGATAGGATAAAGGCCCGCAAAAACCATGGGATTCATCTGCTTGTAGCCAGAAAGTGACTCGTCTGCTGGATTGTTGGCCAAAGTGACTGTATCACCAACACGGGTATCTTGAACGGTCTTAATAGAGGCTGCGATATAGCCAACGTCACCTGTCGCCAAATAGTTCCGACCCACAGCTTTAGGGGTAAAAATACCGACTTCGGTTACATCAAAGGTCTTGCCATTGCTCATTAGCTGAATGGTATCTCCAGGCTTAACCATTCCGTCCATGACCCTCACTTGTAGGATAACTCCACGGTAGCTGTCATAGACGGAGTCAAAAATCAAGGCTTTGAGGGGAGCAGCGACGTCGCCTGTCGGAGCGGGAACCTTCTCCACAATTTGTTCAAGGATTTCTTCAATTCCGATACCAGACTTAGCAGAAGCCAAGACTGCATCGCTAGCATCCAGACCAATCACGTCCTCAATCTCCGTCCGAACCCGCTCAGGATCTGCTGCAGGCAGATCAATCTTATTGATGACCGATATGATTTCTAAATCGTTATCTAAAGCTAAGTAGACATTAGCAAGGGTCTGAGCCTCAATTCCTTGAGCCGCATCAACCACCAAAATCGCCCCCTCACAGGCTGCTAAGGAACGAGACACCTCATAAGTAAAGTCCACATGCCCCGGCGTATCAATCAAGTGGAAAATATAAGTTTCACCATCTTTTGCTGTATAATTGAGTTCAATAGCATTGAGCTTGATCGTAATTCCCCGCTCTCTCTCCAAGTCCATACTGTCCAGCAATTGATTCTGCATTTCACGACTAGAAACGGTTTCTGTCGCCTCCAAAATCCTATCTGCCAACGTTGACTTTCCATGGTCAATATGGGCAATAATAGAGAAATTACGGATTTTTTTCTGACGTTGTTTCAGTTCTTCAATATTCATATTATCTTCCTATACTAATATAGTCTTACCCACTATTATACCAAAAAGCATCAAAGACAGAAAGAGACAAATGACTTCTTTGTCCGCAAGCAAAAAAGTCTAGAGCAACCTAGACTTTTACTTTATTTTCCTAGCCAAAGAGCAATCTCGCGCTCAGCAGATGCTAGTGAGTCTGATCCATGAACAACGTTGAACGTTGCAGCTCCTTTTGCCGGACCCTGAGCAAAATCACCACGGATACTACCCAAAACTGCATCTTTAGGATTGGTTGCACCCATCATCGTACGCCATGTTTGGATAACGTCATTACCAGATATAACACCAATCACAATAGGCCCACTTGTCATATAATCAACAATCTGTGGGAAAAAGGGGCGATCAACCAAATCTTCATAATGCTTACGCAAAATGTCCTCAGTTGCCATACGTACTTCTAAATGTTCAATAGTAAAGGTACGACGCTCAATACGTGTCAAAATCTCTCCAACTAATCCTCTTTTGACACCATCAGGCTTGATGATAAAAAATGTTTGTTCCAAAATCATTACTCCTGTTCTTAATTATCACTTTCATTTTATCACATCCTTTGACAAATGTAAAAATAGCAAACAATCCAAAGCTGTGGGTATAACACGAATTACAAGTCTCACGCTTTTTCTAGTCTCTTTTTGAGCTGATAACGCGCAAGGCAGACCAAGCTCCAAAAAGTGAATTCATAGAGAAAGAAAAAGACAACAAAATAGTGTAAAAACAATTCTTCTGGTAAAATATAGATAACAGGATCAACCAGAGGGTCAAAAATCCAAGTTGTATCTTTCGGAAAAAGCACTTTATGAAAGAGAGTGAAAAAGTTATCAAATCCCACTAATACTGCCATTCCTAAAAAGAAAAGAGGTAGCATTGCCATCACAGTCAATATATACCAATAGCAAAAAAGACTTCTATGTTTTATCTGGCGATAGAAAAAGACGATAGCAAAAGGGCTAACCCCCATCGCTATTACATGTGCTAGTTGAAAGAGATGCTTGACATCCCTAAAGTGCTTTAATCCCATTGCAGATGAAGGAAAGTCAGCCATTGATAGCTTACTGATAAGAGGATTAGTCAGATAGGTCATAAGCTGATTAAAATTGTGCCAAATAGTATCTTTAGTCAAATCTACAACATCGGTCAAATGGAGAAAACCTATCTCAAAAGGATAAGTCAGCCAAGCAATACCAATAGTTGCAACAACACAAAGTGCCAAAAGCCAGAGTACACTAAAAGGAAACAGCCATCTACCTTTCATCAAATGTCCAATCATCTAAACTATCTAAGACAAAGTTAGGTCGGATTGGAAGTGTTGGTACTTCCTTTCTTTTCGTAAAACCAGTCAGGACAAGTAAGGTTGCAATATCATTTTTAATACCTGCTGTGATGTCCGTCATGTAGTTATCTCCCACCATAATCGCTTCGGAACGATCAACCCCCAGACGTTCAAGTGCTTTGTTCATGATAACAGCCTCTGGCTTTCCGATGATAATAGGCTTGATACGGGTCGCAGCTTCAAGAAAAGCCAAAAGACTACCTGCTCCTGGCATAAGCCCACGTTCTGTTGGAATGTTAAGATCGGGATTGGTACCGATAAAAACAGCTCCCCTTTGAATAGCAAGAGTCGCAGTAGCTAATTTATCATAAGTAACTTCCCAGTCCAACCCCACAACTACGTAAGCTGGGTGAGTCACATCCTCTTTGTAGCCAGCCTCTGCAATAGCTTCTTTAAGTCCTTGTGCACCGATAACATAGGCAGTCTTACCACGATTTGTATCATTCATATAGTCTACTGTTGCCATGGTAGCCGTATAAATACTCTCAAGCGGTGTGTCAACATGAAACTGGTTAGATAGCATATCTTGTATCATCTCTGGTGTTCGTGTCGTGTTATTGGTCACAAGCATATAAGGAATATGACGTTTTTGTAGGTTTTCAATAAATCGCTCACCCGCAGGGATACGCTCATTCCCCTTATAAATCGTCCCATCCAAATCAATCAAATACCCTTGATAAGTCATAATCGCTCCTCACTCTTTTTCTTGCCATTCAATAATGGATCGTGCATGTACCACACCATCTACTGAAATCTCGTGCTTTGTTATGTTTTTATTTGTCTCAATGCTAGAGACAATATCGCTACCATAATGAATTTCTTTGATATACTTAAGATCAATGGTCTTAGGTATATGTCCTTTTAAAAAAGAAAAATCAATCGCCTCAAACATCCATTCTAAATACTTGCTATTATTGACATGTCCATTCATATCAAGATCAAAATAGCGCACATGATAAAGTCTATCTTCAGGGGTTTCAAGCGGTTTGTATCGAGGCCCATGAATAACTTTTTTGACTTTATCACTTTTATAAACACTGACAATATTCTCAATAACAGGATGAACCTTTCTTGTCTCAAAGTCCATCAATACAAAAGTTGACAAAATAGTTATGATTTTTGTACCATCCTCGCCATAAATATAAAAATTGCGATAGCAAAACAGACGATTATAAGCAGTAGCTTCTGTCTCAATACGAATCTTCTCAGCATAGCGTGGCAAGCGTATAATATCTAAGTGATAGTCTGTAATCACCCAGACTAAGCCATACTGCTCAAAAATCACATCATCGCCAACTCCAAGAGTCATTGAGTGTTTACCAGATACTTGCAAAGCTAGTGACAAAAGATGCGGTAATTTCATATAATGATTAACATCTGTCTCATAAAAAGGTACTTGATAACTTTCACTATATAATAGACCCATAATTTACTCCAACATAAATTTTTCTGCAACAGTATCTCCTAAAAACAACCCTTTCTTTGTCATACGAACAGTATCTTTCTCCACAATGAGCAGTCCATCTTTTCTCAACTCTTCAACGACTCGACCGTAATGACTCCAAAAAGGAACCCCAAATTTCTTAGAAAATCGTGTCATGGAGATACCTGATTTCTTGCGTAACCCTAAAAAGACCTCTTCTTCCATCTTTTCATCTAGAGTCAAGACTTCCTCAGATAACCTAGCATTACCACTAGCAACACCCTTTAGGTAATGCTGGATAGGTCCTCTATTTCGATAGCGAACACCATTTAGATAACCAGAAGCACCCGCACCCACACCATAATATTCCGAATTATCCCAATACATCAGGTTATGACGACTCTCAAAACCTGGTTTCGTAAAATTTGAAATCTCATAGTGTTCAAATCCATTTTGCTCTAGCTGACTGATAATATACTCAAACATCTCAGCTTCCAAATCCTCAGTCGGTAAGTGAAGTTGTCCCCTTCGCATACGGTTCATAAAAACAGTATGATGCTCAAGAATGAGACTATAAAGACTTAGATGGGGAATATCAAGTGCCAATGCTTTTCGGACATTTTCACGTACATCAGCCATGGTCTGCTCAGGTAAGGCATAAATCAGGTCAATAGAGATATTATCAACCCCCTCTTTTTTCAGGGCGTCAATACTTTCATATATCTGAGCTTCATTATGATTACGCCCGATTTTTTTGAGATGGCGATTATTAAAAGTCTGTACGCCAAGAGAGATTCGATTGACTGCTGATTGCTTGATCACAGCTATTTTTTCTGCTGTTAAATCACCAGGATTTGCCTCAATTGTGAACTCCTCTAGCTCCGAAAGATTTAAGTTTTTAGTCAAATTATCCAACAAATAATCTAGTTGTTTAGCGCTAATAGCTGTTGGTGTCCCTCCTCCAATATAGAGCGTCTTTAACGTTTTAATATCATAACTATCCCACTCGGCAATAAGAGCCTGAAGATAGTCATCAACAGGTTGATTTTTGATGAACACTTTTGAAAAATCACAATAATAACAAATTTGCGTGCAAAAGGGAATATGTATATAAGCGGATGTTGGTTGTTTAAACATAAGACTATTGTAACATTTTGAAGCTCAAAAAGGGAAACTTTTTACTCTGATGCGACTCTTTATGGTATCCTATTTGCTATAAAAGCATGCAATGAGGTGGAATGACTCATATAGACGCTCAGTATCTTAGCCAAATAGTGATTTCTAGCATAGTTTTCAACAAATTCTTCCTAAATCCTGCCCCAGACTCTCAGGAGGCAAAGCTAAGAGAAGCATAATTCATCATTAAGACGCCGATAAAAGTCCCGCTATAAATAACCTCAAAACGATTAGAATCTCTTTTTCCAATAGCAATATAGCTGATTCCTTGTCATCATAAATCAGATAGCTTTGTGGATACTGCCAGTTTGCCACCTCGTATTCTTACTTGAGTGTTAAAAATTGGATATAAAGTGAGGACAATTCAGCAAGCACAAAAACACATAGTTAAGTAATTTACACGGCGTTGCTGTGTCGCTTTACTACCTGTTTGATAAACATAGTTGATATAGACTTTTCAATATTCTGGTATCATCTAATCAAAAATCACTCTTGCCTCACTACTAAAATGATCTACAAATATCGCTATTGCTTCCATCGCTTTAGACCTACTTTTGTCTAAAAAAGAGGTTTTTAACCTCTTATCATTTATTCTATTCCAATTTCTTGGCGGACAACCTCTGCGATAGTATCCACGTAGTAGTCTACCTCTTCATGTGTTGGAGCTTCTGCCATGATACGAAGGAGTGGCTCTGTACCGCTTGGGCGTACCAAAATACGACCATTACCATCCATCTCAGTCTCCATCTTATGGATAATATCAGCAATGGCAGGCACTTCCATTGCCTTATGTTTCATTGCATTTTCAACACGGATATTAACTAGCTTTTGTGGGTAAATCGTTACCTCAGCAGCAAGTTCTGACAGCGTTTTACCACTTTCTTTAACTACTTTAGCCAACTGAATGGCAGTCAGTTGTCCATCACCCGTGGTGTTATAGTCCATGATAATGACATGTCCTGACTGCTCACCACCTAAGTTATAACCAGACTTGCGCATCTCCTCAACAACATAGCGGTCTCCCACAGCAGTAATCGCCTTTTCAATACCATTTTGCTCTAATGCTTTGTGAAATCCCAAGTTAGACATCACTGTCGTGACGATTGTATTCTTAGCTAATTGCCCTTTTTTTGCTAAATATTTGCCGATGATATACATGATTTTATCTCCATCAACAAGATTACCATTTTCATCCACAGCAATCAAACGGTCGCTATCGCCATCAAAGGCAAGTCCCATTTGACAATCTGATTTTTTGACCAAATCTTGGAGATTTTCAGGATGAGTCGAACCCACACCAGCATTGATATTAAGACCATTTGGCTGGTCTCCCATGACTGTAATATCAGCACCTAAGTCTAAAAAGACATCTCTAGCTGAAGCTGAGGCGGCGCCATTTGCCATATCAAGAGCAATAGACATTCCCTCTAAATCAACTCCAGTAGATACTAAGAACTTGACATACTTGCGTAAGCCCTCTGGATAATCCACCACTGTTCCAAGACCTTCAGCAGATGGTCTTGGTAACTTGTCCTCATCAGCGTCCAGAAGCTCTTCAATTTCAAGTTCACAGTCATCATTAAGCTTAAAACCATCTGCACCAAAGAACTTGATGCCATTGTCAAATGCAGGATTGTGACTGGCTGAAATCATGACACCAGCACTTGCTTTTTCTGTACGGACTAAGTAGGCAACACCAGGAGTTGCTACAACACCAAGTAGATACACCTCAATGCCAACAGACAAAAGCCCAGCCACCAAAGCTGACTCCAAAAGTTGACCTGATATGCGTGTATCACGCCCAACAAAGACACGCGGACGTTCACTCTCATGTTGACTCAGAACATAGCCTCCAAAACGCCCTAGTTTAAAAGCTAATTCTGGGGTTAATTCAACATTTGCTTCACCACGGACACCATCTGTTCCAAAATATTTTCCCATAATAATTTGCGACTTCTCGCTTCCTCCATGTCTGATTTTGTTTATTATCTATTATTTTTTACTTGTTGTCAACTGAACAGTTACTAGAGCAGGTGTGATTGTCACCTTATCTGCTGATAGAGTAATCGTTCTTGTCGTATCTTTAACGATATGTGAGATGTCAATACTAGCTGTAATCTCCGATGTTGCATCTAGATCCTCTTTACTTCCAGAAATAGTAACTGTATCCTGACTGAGTTTATAATCTATCTTACTAACGCTATCGTTCATAGTTCCTGTGAGATTAAGTTTAATAGGAACTTGTTTTGTTAATTTTGTAACAGACACATTTAATTTTGCTTTTGATGGACTGATAATACCTGCTAAAACCGTACCATCTTTGGCAACTGCCTGAAGATTCACCTTGCCACTGTAGTTGCCAGTCAGAACCTCATCTTCTGGAAGACTTGCCTCTACATGATCGATACGACTAATGATAGACTCATCACTTGTCACTTTAGCTGTTTTAAGACTCGTTTCAACATGTGTCACCTCATACCCTTCTGCCACTTGATTAGTAGGAACATTGCTCACCACATCAAAAGTTTTCGTCTTTTTCTTTCCAATCGTAACCGATATCGTTTTAGGTTCAACCGTCGCTGTAACATCACTCGGTAGATTGGTTATTTTAAGCCTTACCGTTTGTGTACCTGTCTTGATATTAGATAAATCGGCAACAACCTTGAATTGACGGGTATCGTTGTTAATCTCCGAATCTAATTTAATCCGATTGACCGAACTGAGATAGACCTTTGCTTCATAAGAGTAACCACTCACAAAATATTGATTGCTATCATATTTCAAGTCAATAGGAACATTGGTAAGAGTGTGCGTATAAGTCTCCGTAGAACCTGAAATCTGTGTTCCTACTTTATTGGTAGTATTAGCTGTTGCTGTTAGAAAAAGCAAAATTGCCAAAAAGAAGGAAATGAGGATGAGCCACCCTTTATTGCTTAGAAAATCTATTTTTTTTTTCATTTCTTTCTCCCTAATATCTTTTGAATCCAAGTCACATCGGTCCTATCTGTCTGAATAAGCTCTGCTCTCAAGACAGATTCAAAATTCTCCTTGGTCAAATCATGCATAAACTCACCACGAACTGCAATCGAAACTCCTCCCGTTTCTTCAGAAACGACTACTGTCAATGCATCTGAATTCTCAGACAAGCCAATGGCTGCACGGTGACGTGTTCCAAACTCCTTTGAAATTCCCATAGAATCGGTCAAAGGTAAATAAGAACAAGCCGTTATAATCTTATCATCACGAATAATGACCGCCCCATCATGAAGCGGTGTATTGGGAATAAAGATATTAATCAAAAGCTCACTTGAAATATCAGCATCTAGGGAAATCCCTGTTGCGATATACTCTTGCAGAGTCTGCGTTTGCTCGATGGAAATCAAAGCACCGATTTTACGTGGTCCCATATAAGCTACTGCCTTTAGTAACGATTCAACCAATTTTTCATCCTTGCTTTGCTGTGGACGTTGGCGAAAAACCTGTGTGGTGCGTCCAAACTTTTCAAGTGCTGCCCTAATCTCAGGTACAAAAATGACAACTGCTGCGATGACACCGTAGGTGATTACTTGATTCATCAGATAGGTGATCGTTGTCAAACCAATCCACTCCGCCACTAAGCGTAGTAAAACAAAAAGAATAACCCCCTGAATAAGTGACATAATCTTTGTACCAGCCAATGCCTTGATAAGGCGGTAAATAAGATAGGTCACAATTCCAATATCTAAAGCATGAATAACAAGCAACCATGGGTTTTCAATCAGATTTTGCCAAAACGTATTATTAAATATTTCTAAAAAATTCATTGATTTACTTCACACTCTTTACTGTACTTTGTTCCAACTTTTCATATCCTCAAAAAATAGTCAAAAATCGGAATACTTTCATTATACCACAAATCAAAAGCAATGTTCCAACTATCTATTTAATTTATTTTTTGGTAGAATGAGAATATGAAATTTAGGACTTTAATGGGAATTACATTAGGAAAATTAGCACATTTTGTACTCAATAAGTTAGGACGTGGATCGACTTTTCCTGGTCGTCTAGCACTCAAGTGCGATCCTGCTATTTTAGACACAATTGCTAAAGATTATGAAATCGTAGTTGTAACAGGTACAAATGGCAAGACTTTGACAACAGCACTTACAGTGGGTATTTTAAAAGAAGCTTTTGGAGAGGTTACGACCAACCAAAGCGGTGCTAATATGATAACAGGTATCGTGTCAACCTTTTTAACGGCTAAAAAAGCCAAATCTGGGAAAAAAATTGCGGTTCTTGAGGTAGACGAGGCAAGTCTCCCCAAAATTACCAAATACATCACACCAACTCTCTTTGTCTTTACCAATATTTTTCGTGACCAGATGGATCGATACGGAGAGATTTACACAACTTATCAGATGATTTTAGAGGGCGCTTCTAACGCTCCAAGGGCAACTATTTTAGCTAACGGTGATAGCCCTTTATTTAACTCTCAGAAGATTCTCAATCCTGTACGATTTTATGGTTTTGACACAAAAAAAACAAAACCGCAATTAGCACATTACAACACAGAGGGCATACTTTGTCCACAATGTCACAGTATCCTCACCTATCGTATCAATACTTATGCCAATCTAGGAGACTATACTTGTCCTAACTGCGACTTTGAACGTCCAAAACTAGACTATGCATTAACAGAGCTAAGGGAAATTACCAATACATTTTCACGCTTTGTCATTGATGCTCAAGACTACAAAATCAATGTCGGTGGGCTTTATAATATTTATAACGCTTTAGCTGCCGTAGCTGTTGCCGAGTATTTTGAGATTGAGCCTAGCCAGATAAAGACTGGTTTTGATAAAAGTCGAGCTGTATTTGGACGTCAGGAAACTTTTACCATTGGTGATAAGAACTGTACGCTTGTCCTTATCAAAAATCCTGTTGGTGCTTCTCAAGCACTGGATATGATTGCCCTAGCTCCGTATCCATTTACTCTATCTGTTCTGCTCAATGCCAATTACGCTGATGGAATCGATACAAGTTGGATTTGGGATGCTAACTTTGAAGCAATTTTAGATATGAATATTCCACAGATTTTTGCTGGAGGTGTTAGACACTCTGAAATCGCAAGGCGATTGCGAGTCACTGGCTACTCTAATGAACACATCACACAAGCAAATAAACTTGAGGATATTATGACCATGATTGAACACCAAGAGAGCAAACATGCCTATATCCTTGCGACCTATACGGCTATGCTAGAATTTCGAGACTTGCTCGCTGAACGTCATGCTGTGAAAAAGGAGATGAACTAATGACCTATACCTCTCTACAATCTACTATTCAAAAGAAATACCCCTATAGTTTACGTATAGCTCACCTTTATGGAAATCTCATGAATACCTATGGTGACAATGGAAATGTCCTCATGATGAAATACGTTGCTGAAAAGTTGGGTGTCTATGTCACAGTTGACATCGTATCTATAGATGATAACTTTGACGATAACGCTTACCATCTCGTCTTTTTTGGTGGCGGACAAGATTATGAGCAGTCTATCGTTGCAAAGGATCTTCCTAAAAAACGTACGACGCTTAAACGCTATATCCAAAATAATGGTGTTATACTTGCTATTTGTGGGGGCTTTCAACTTCTAGGGCAATACTATATCCAAGCTAATGGTGAAAAAATCAATGGTACTGGTATCATGAAACACTACACTCTCAACCAAGAAAATAACCGTTATATTGGAGACATTAAAATCCACAATGAAGAGTTTGATGAGACTTACTATGGTTTTGAAAATCACCAAGGACGCACCTTTCTGTCAGATGAGGAAAAACCGCTTGGCAAAGTCATCTACGGCAATGGTAATAATGGGAAAGACAGTGAAGAAGGTGTTCATTATAAAAATGTCTTTGGTTCTTATTTTCATGGACCTATCCTCTCACGTAATGCCAACCTCGCTTATCGCTTGGTAACAACAGCTCTTAAAAATAAATACGGTAACAACATTCAGCTAGCTAGTTACGAAACTGTTCTCTCTTCTGAAACTCCAGAAGAATACGAAGACGTTAAAAGCAAGGCTGAATTTCAGTAGACAAAAAGCTTCCACTGGGGAAGCTTTTTGTGTCCTATTTTCTCTATAAATATGTCATACGCACTATTAGCAAAAATTAAACGACGGACACCTGAGTGATACTAAGCTTCAACAATCGCTTTTGCTACTTCTTCAGTAGTCATGCGTGAGAAATATTGAACAATATCCACAGTCTTAAGTTTAGTAAGGATGTCCTTATATTCATAGCGCACACCGACAAGGAGTTTCTCAATATCTTCAACTCCACGCACACCAAAAAAATCTCCATAAATCTTGATTGATTTGATAACAGAATTTTCCACATCAGCGTAAGTTGTAATTTTACCAGCTGGGTAACGAACATTGCGCTCAATAGTGTAATCAGGTGCTTGGCCATAAGTCCAATCCCAAGTCGCAAATTGCTCATCACGCAGTCTTTGAATGGCAGAAAGATCTTCGTCTGTCAGAATATACTCATCCATATCTGGGTATTCTACTTTCATCTGTTCAAGGAGTGCCTCACTAAAGTCCTGAACTGTGATTTTTTCTGGTAACTCATCAATGATGTTGGTCACACGAGCACGCACAGATTTGACCCCTTTGGATTCAATTTTGTCTTTTGATACCTTCAATGCTTGACTAAGAATGGACATATCTACATCAAAGAGGAGACAGCCATGGTGCATCATGCGCCCTTTATAATAAGCTTGCGCATTGCCACAAAATTTTTTGCCATCAATCTCAAGGTCATTGCGTCCCGTAAACTCTGCCTCAACTCCTAGATTAGCAAGGGTGTCAATGACTGGTTTTGAAAAGGTCTTAAAGTCAAATGCTCCCTCTTTAGATTTATTAGAGATAATAGTGTAGTTCAAGTTATTTAAATCATGGTAAACTGCACCGCCACCAGATAGACGACGAACCACATGGATACCATGCTTATCGATGAAAGACTTGTTAATCTCCTCAATAGTATTTTGGTGCCTGCCAATGATGATGGCAGGTTCATTTATCCATAGGATAAAAATCTCATCAAGTTCTCTCAGCTCACGAAAAGCATAAGCTTCAAGGGCGATGTTGTAAGCCGGATCGTGACTGGTGTTGACAATATATTTCATACAGACGAACTCTTTCTAATTTTTGTAATATTTTTAAAATAACTAATCTTCCTCATTATATCGCAAAATGATAAACAGACCAAATAATATTACCTAGATTTTTTATGTTCTCTTTGGTGGGTTATGAACGGCTTCGCCAAGAACGTCCATAATAGCCTCATAGAGCACTTCTGAAAAAGTTGGATGCCCATGGATAGACTGGGTGACTTCGTCGACTGTGAGTTCCATTTCCATAATGGTAGCAGCTTCGTTGATAATTTCAGCAGCAGCTGGTCCTATGATATGTATACCTAGGATTTCATGATATTTAGGTTCAGAAATAACTTTGACAAAACCTTCTGCTTCATTTGAAGCAATAGCACGACCGTTGCCTGTAAAACTGTTTTTGCCGATTAGAACATCACCATATTGCTGACGTGCTTGCTCTTCTGTCAAACCGACCATTGCCACTTCTGGATGAGTATAGACAGCAGCTGGTGTAAAATCAAGGTGTGCTTTGCGAGTATTACCTTGCAGTGCGTTTTCTGCTGCAATTTCCCCCATACGATAAGCAGCATGAGCAAGCATCTTCGTACCATTGACATCGCCTGGGGCATAGATACCTGGGATTGATGTTTCTTGGTAGGCATTGACCTTGATACGTCCGCGGTTCATTTCAAGGTTAAGATTTTCAAGACCTGCTAATTGTGGAACACGTCCAATAGAAAGAAGAGCTTTGTCAGCGATAACCTCTGCTCCATCGGCTAATTTCAAAATCAACTGATTGCTATTTTCTACAATTTCTTGCAACGAGGTTGAAGTCAAAAACTTCATGCCATACTTTTTAGCAAGGACTCGTTGGAGTTCGAGTGAAATCTCCTTGTCCATAGCTGGAATAATACGATCTGCCATCTCAATTACAGTCACATCCGTACCATAAGCAGCATAAACAAGTCCCAATTCAACACCAACAACTCCACCACCGATAACAGCTAATGAACTTGGAATTTCTTTCAAATCAAGAATATCGTCAGAGGTAAGCACAAGCGGTGAGTCAATACCAGGAATATTGATACGTGATACCTTAGATCCTGTCGCCAAGATAATGTTACGTCCTTTGATGATCTTATCGCCGATAACTACAGTCTTATCGGGGTTGACCTGACCAAAACCGTTAAAAATGTCAACTTTATTCGCTTTTAACAGTCTTCGCACTCCGCCTGTCAAGGTTTTAACAACACTGTCTTTAAATGCCACAGTCTTGTCCATATCAATAGTATAGTTGGTTGAGGCAAGGTTGATTCCACGACCTGCTGCAATTTTCAAACCGTCAAGAATTTCTGCATTTTTTAGATACGTTTTTGTTGGAATACAGCCTTTGTTCAAGCATGTTCCGCCAAATTCTGATTTTTCAACAATCGCAATCTTACTGCCCAATTGAGCACCACGAATAGCTGCATAATAGCCAGCAGGACCACCACCGACAACTACAATATCGTATTCATCTGCACTGAGCACTTCTTTAGGCTGTGATGGCACTTCTGCAACCGCATCTTTTGACGGTTGATCTAGCACTGTTACAGATTGAGCGTCCGTTGCGATGATAGAAGCGTTAGCACTTGGTAGATTAACATTTTCACCTTCAGCACCAATATAAGCGATGACCTCTGTGACAGGCACAATTTCACCTGCTTGATGTACGATTTTCAAAAGAATGCCAGAATTCTCAGCTTCTAACTCCATATTGGTCTTATCAGACATGATTTCAAGGAGAATATCGCCTTCATTGACCTCATCTCCTTCTTGTTTTTTCCACTCAAGAATCTCGCCTTCTTGCATATCCACACCGAGTTTTGGCATAATCACTTCAGCTGCCATGATGTCCTTCTTTCTGTTTTTTGTTTTCTTTAAATCTTAGTTTCGTTTGAAAAGTCTTTTCTTATATGTATTGGCATGCTATGTTTTAACCTTTATATGAGAAGTTCTATTGGATTTTCCATCACATTTTTGAGATCAAGCATAAACTTAGCACCACTCATGCCATCAACGATACGGTGGTCAATAGTCAAACACATAGCCATAATCGGTCGAATAACAACTTCACCATCATATACAACTGGAGTTGGGACAGTCGCTGCCACGCCCAAAATAGCAGAATTGGGTTGATTGATAATAGGGTTAAAGCTCTTAGCTCCAAACATACCAAGGTTCGTGATAGAAAAAGTCGATCCAGACATTTCCGCAGCTTTTAATTTACCGATTTGTGCTTTTTTGATGACCGTTTTTGATGCTTCAACAAATTCAGATAAAGTCATCTTATCTGCACCATGCACAACAGGTACAACAAGACCATCATCTAGCCCCACAGCAATACCAAGATTAACAAATTCATGCAACTCGATTTCCTGTGCATCATTGATGAGAGAAGCGTTCATATAGCGGTGTTCTGGTTTCATAAGAGTCTTAACCACTGCAAGTCCAATCAAATCAGTCAAAGTGACTTTATTGCCTGTTTTATTCATGATTGGCTCTATCATCTGCTTACGTAGTGCAATGAGATTTGTCATATCAATATCATAGTTGATCGTAAAGGTTGGTGCAGTGAAATAAGAATCAGTCATACCTTTTGAAATTGCTTTACGCATAGCACTCATTTTGATGATTTCAACACCATCAGGTAAGTTTTGTGGTGCTTCAATGACATTGGATTTGGAAATGTCTTTAGCTACAATTGGTGAAATGGCAGAGAGTACATCAGATTTCATAATTTTGCCATTGATACCTGTTCCTGTGACTGCTGTAAGATCCAATCCATGGTCAAGTGCTATCTTGCGAGCTAGAGGAGTCACCTTAACTTGTGTTCCTTTGAAGTTTTCAACATCATCTTTGTGAATACGACCATATGCGCCACTACCTGAAATGGTCTCCAAATCAAGACCTAGTTTGTGGGCTGTTGCACGCGCTGCAGGTGTCGCACGCACTTTCTTAGACGGTGTCTGCTCAATAATAGTAACTCCTCGTGCTTGAGTTTTTGCCACAGATTTTTGCGGTGGAATAGATACCTCACCATTTTCTGTGTCCGCTACGCTATCTGAAATCACTTCCCCCTCAGAACCTAAATATCCAATGACCTCTGTGACAGGCACGTTATCACCATTACCATGCACAATTTTAATCAAGACACCAGAATCCTCAGCTTCTAACTCCATATTGGTCTTATCAGACATGATTTCAAGGAGAATGTCACCTTCATTGACCACATCCCCCTCTTGTTTTTTCCACTCGATGATTTCACCCTCTTGCATATCCACACCGAGTTTTGGCATTATAATTTCGATAGCCATAATTCTATCTTTTATTCCTTTCTGTCAGAATCGCTTCCCTTTTGCTATCATTGTGTAAATGGCTTCCTTAATTTTAGATACATCAGGTAAAATAGCTTCCTCTAGTACTCGTGAATAAGGCACAGGTACATCTTCGCTTGCTAAACGTACAATTGGGTAGTCCAGATAGTCAAAAGCTTCACTTTCAGCAACTTGCGCTGCGATTTCACCGATAAAGCCACCTGTTTTGTAAGCATCATTGACTAGAAGAAGTTTACCTGTTTTTTTGACAGATTGGATGATAAGTGCCTTATCCAGTGGAATAAGTGTTCGTGGGTCAACAACTTCAACACTGATACCATCTGTTGCCACTTCTTCTGCCGCCTGAAGCACACGCTCAAGCATGCGACCGTATGAAACAACTGTCACATCATGTCCCTCACGTTTGATATCTCCTTGTCCAAGTGGAAGATAAAAATCCGAATCAAGAGTGACCTCTTCTTTCTTTCCATAGAGTGCTTTTGGCTCAAGAAAAATAACAGGATTATTGTCCAAAATAGATGATTTTAAAAGACCTTTAGCATCGTTGACTGTCCCTGGTGCAACGACTTTTAACCCTGGAATATGGGTCAACCAAGCTTCTAGAGACTGTGAGTGTTGAGCAGCAGAACCAATTCCACCACCAGATGCCATACGGAAAGTGACTGGTGTCTTTAAGCCACCACCAAACATATAATTGATCTTAGCTCCTTGATTGACAATAGCATCCATAGCAATTGTCACAAAATCCATAAAAGTCAAATCAACAATGGGACGTAGTCCAGTCTGAGCAGCACCAATAGCAGCACCAGCAATCGCTGCTTCTGAAATAGGGGTATCACGCACACGTTTATCTCCAAACTCTGCTAACATACCAACAGAAGTTCCAAAGTCTCCACCGTAGATACCAACATCCTCACCCATCAAAAACACTTTCTCATCTTTTCGCATTTCCTCACTCATGGCTAGGTTAATAGCTTCACGCAAAGCCATTCTTTTTGTTTCCGTCATGATTTCCTCCATATGTTTCGCTTTCTATATTCATTTGTTTGACTAGTCCACATAGACATCCTCAAAAGCAACGGACAAATCTGGATAAGGACTGTCTTGGGCAAAAGCGACAGCTTGCTTGATTTCTTCTTTGACCTGATTGACAATAGAATCTAGCTCTTTAGATGTTGCGATTTCATTTTCAAGCAAATAGTGACGGTATTTTTTGATGGGATCTTTAGCTTTCCACTCTTCAACCTCTTCTCTTGAGCGATAGACTCCAGCGTCAGCCGTTGAATGGCCAAACCATCGGTAGGATTCAACTTCAATGATAGCAGGTCCAGCACCCAAACGCACTGCATCTACAACTTCTTTCATCTTGTCATAGACTGCAATAACATCATTTCCATCCTCAACATAATGTCCAGAAATACCATAGGCATCTGCACGTAGATAAAGATGAGGAATTTTAGTCGAGTAACTGATGTCTGTTGAGATACCGTATCGATTATTGATAATAAAGAAAATCACAGGTAAATGCCACACAGCAGCTAGGTTGACCGACTCATGAAAAGAACCTTCGTTCGTAGCAGAATCACCTGAAAAGGCAACTACGATATTTTTCGTCTCCTCGTATTGTTGAGTAAGAGCAGCACCAACGGCTAAAGCGTAACCACCTCCTACAATACCGTTAGTACCGTAATTGCCTTTTTTGATATTAGCAAGGTGCATAGATCCACCACGCCCTTTAGATGTTCCTGTTGCCTTACCAGCAAGTTCAGAAAACATACCACCTATATCAATCCCTTTAGCAATCGTCTGCCCATGTCCACGGTGGTTAGAAAAAATGATATCCTCATCTGTCAGTGCATGAATAGCTCCAACAGAAGCGGCTTCCTCACCAACTGAAAAATGAGTCATTCCTTGAACAAAACCACGACGAACCAATTTATTAAAAGTCATATCTATATCACGAATACGTTGCATTTTCAAAAACATATCCAAGTAATCTTTTTTTGATAGACGCATTATAAGCCTCCTAACTGTTTCTTTGCTCAACTGATAAGTATCTACCAACCTCTTAACGATTTCATTCTATCGTTTTTTTTCACAAACTGCAAGAAATTGGACTTGCCTTCAACTCATGATAGAAGTGACTTTTTGGCACTTCCATCGTTCGCTATTTCACAAACTTTAAAACAAAAAATACCTCATTGAGGTATTTTTTCTCTATTTTTTTCTAAGATTCAAGTCGTTCACTAAGAGATTCCCACTCTAGCATAAGAACCTCACTTTTCTGCGCCAATTTATCAAGTCCTCCCTGCAAATCCATAAGCTCTATTGCGTCATTAGTGGTATGCATCTGCGCAGTAATTTTTGCTTGTTGCTTTTCTATTTCCTCTAGTTGTATCTCAATTTCTTCTATGCGTCGTTTGAGCTTGCGTTGTTCTTTTTGGTTCATCTTTTGAGCTTGATAATCCATAGCGCCTACAGATGACTTTGAGGTGTCTTTTAGAGTGTTCTCATGTGCTTTTAAGTGCTGCAGCTCTTCAAGTTCTGCTTTTTTTGTCACATAATAATCATAATCTCCCAGATAAAGAGTTGAGCCCTGCTCTGAAATGTCAAGCACTTTCGTTGCGACACGATTGATAAAATAACGATCGTGGCTAACAAAAAGCAGTGTCCCATCAAAATCTATCAAAGCATTTTCAAGCACTTCTTTGCTATCAATATCTAGGTGATTAGTAGGTTCATCCAGTATTAAAAAATTATTATCCTCCATGGAAAGTTTCGCCAACAAGACACGAGCTCTCTCACCACCAGACAACATTGCAATTGATTTTTTGACATCATCACCTGAGAAAAGAAAGGCGCCAAGACGATTACGAATCTCAACTTCCGCTATCCTTGGGAAAGCTTCCCACAACTCCTCCAGCACAGTATTGGTCTGTGTGAGATTAGTTTGATTTTGATCGTAGTACCCTGTCTCCACATTAGTGCCATAAGTGACCTTCCCAGCAATCAAAGGAATCTGACCAAGTACTGACTTAATAAGGGTTGATTTTCCGACACCGTTTGGACCTACGATAGCGATAGCATCACATTTTCTCACCGCCAAATCAATAGGTTGCGCTAAAACCTTACCATCATAACCTATAGCAGCTTCCTCAACTGTAAGGACAACATTGCCCGAAACTTTGCCAGATCGAAAAGTCATGTGAGCTGATTTTTGACTATTTTGCGGTTTATCAAGTCGCTCCATTTTTTCAAGTTGTTTACGTCTTGCTTGCGCTCTCTTGGTCGTTGATGCTCTGACGATATTACGGTTAACAAAATCCTCTAGCTTAGCGATTTCCTTAGCTTGCTTTTCATAGTTCTTTGTTTCAATCGCCAGTTTTTCTGCCTTTAAATCCATAAACTGCGAGTAATTCCCCACATAACGATCCAGCGAATGCGGTGTCAAGTCATACGTTACCGTTGCAACTTTATCGAGAAAATAGCGATCATGGCTAACAATGATCAGTGCGCCTTGGTAATTTGTCAAATAATTTTCCAACCAAGCGATGGTTTCAATATCTAGATGGTTAGTCGGTTCATCCAATACTAGAAGTTCAGGTTTTTCCAGTAACATCTTAGCAAGCGCTAAGCGCGTATTTTGCCCACCAGATAGCTCTGCAATAGGCATTTTCCACATGTTCTCATCAAACTTAAAACCGTTTAAAATAGCCTTAATATCAGACTCATAGCTAAAACCGCCTTTCTTACGAAAATCCTCAGATAATTGGTCATAGGCACTCATCAGCTGATCAAGAGTCTCCCCAGAAAGCTCTGCCATTTGCAGCTCCATACTGCGTAAACGCTTTTCCATCTGACATAAATCGTCAAAAACCAACAACATCTCCTCAAAAATAGTGTGACTGGACTCAAAACGGCTATCTTGTGCTAAATAAGATAAACTCAAATCTTTTTTTCTATTAATCTCTCCAGATGTTGGTGTCTCCGCACCAACTAACATCTTGAGCAGCGTGGACTTTCCTACGCCATTACGTCCCACAAGCGCTATACGATCACGCTCGTCAACTTGAATCGAAATATTATCAAAAAGCACATCACCTGAAAATGAGCACTCTAGCTTGCTTCCTTGTAGTATAATCATAGTACTATTATAACACACCTCGTCCAGCAGTCCAAATCACCATCAACTAACACTACCCATAACCCACTCAAAAGCCCGATTCTGAGCTTTTAATTTTCCTTTGACTCTTCTCCTCAAACGAGTTATCATCAGAGCACAAAAACGTAAAGCAAAGGAGAAATCAATGGAAAAATGCCATATCAATCTAGACGAAGACAAGCAAGAGTTGGATAAAGTTACTCTTGAAGAGCAAATTAGACTAATCTTCAATGCGGAAGATGAAGCACTAGGAGTAGATGAGATAATAACACAAATCGCACAACAAGTCGATAGAATACCTACCTTAGAACGGCAAAATCTGGATAGTCAAGATTTCCACGATAGTTTGGCGGTTGCGTGAACTATGAGTTAGGAAAAGCCCACGGCGCACCTAAGGCAGTTATTCCTGCCTTCGAAAAAACGCAAGAGATTTACCGCAAAGTTTACTTGGAGGTCGAAATAGGTGACATGGTGGAATTTAGCAGGTTTTCCAACTTCGACTGCTAGATAGATTGGACTGCTGGGAGAGGTGTGGATATTATAGCATATTTGGTGAGAAATAAGCTAGTAGAGAAACACACTTGTCCTGCTATTATCTCCTATCACCTGTAACCTATGTTAGATATTTATCAGGATTTTCCTTTTTACTTACTGGTATCTCGATAACACCTTGTCAAGTAGTCGCAGTTTTTAGAGCATTACATTCCGTATCAAAAGTGATATAATGGGAAAGCTAAAACATATAACAAAGGAAGAACTTATGCCAATTACAAAAGATTTTGATACTATTGCCGCTATCTCGACACCGCTAGGTGAAGGAGCGATTGGTATTGTTCGTATCTCCGGTAGTAGTGCTATTGCCATTGCTAACCATATCTTTAAAGGGAAGAATTTAGCAAATGTTGCAAGTCACACGCTGACCTACGGGCACATCATCAATCCAGAAAAAAATGAAATATTAGATGAAGTGATGGTGGGAGTCATGCATGCTCCGAAGACCTTTACTCGTGAACCCATCGTTGAGATTAATACCCACGGTGGAATCGCTGTGACTAATGAAATCCTACAGCTAGTGTTGCGATCTGGTGCTCGTATGGCAGAGCCTGGTGAATTTACCAAGCGTGCTTTTTTAAATGGACGTATGGATTTGACGCAAGCCGAGGCAGTCATGGATATTATCCGAGCAAAGACAGACAAAGCCATCAATATCGCTGTCAAACAACTAGATGGATCACTAAAGGAGCTAATCAACACCATTCGTCAAGAGATTCTAAACACTCTCGCCCAAGTCGAAGTCAATATTGACTACCCTGAGTATGACGATATAGAAGAAATGACGACTGCCCTCATGCGCGAAAAAACTCAAGATTTTCAAAGTCTCCTCGAAAATCTCCTCAAAACTGCTAGACGGGGGAAAATTTTACGTGAAGGGCTCTCTACTGCCATTATTGGACGTCCAAACGTTGGAAAATCAAGTCTTCTGAACAGTCTTTTACGTGAGGATAAAGCTATTGTCACCGATATTGCAGGGACTACACGTGATGTTATTGAAGAGTATGTTAATATCAAGGGTGTTCCCCTAAAACTCATTGATACAGCTGGCATTCGTGAAACCGATGACATCGTTGAAAAGATTGGTGTTGAGCGCTCTAAAAAAGCACTTGATGAAGCTGACTTGATTCTCCTTGTACTAAATAGTTCCGAACCACTCACTCAGCAAGATAGAGATTTACTAGCACTTAGTGAGATGACCAATCGAATTATTCTGCTCAATAAAACAGATCTACCGCAAGCCATTGAAACAGAACAACTGCCGGACGATGTCATTCCCATTTCCGTTTTACAAAATCAAAATATTGATAAAATTGAAGAACGTATCAATCAACTCTTTTTTGATAATGCCAAAATCGTCGAAAAAGATGCGACTTACCTCTCCAATGCTCGCCATATCTCACTGATTGAGAACGCTCTTGATAGTCTCAAATCAGTCAACGAAGGATTGGAATTAGGTATGCCTGTTGATCTCCTCCAAGTTGATATGACTCGTTGTTGGGAGATTTTAGGAGAAATTACAGGTGAAGCAGCACCAGATGAACTCATTACCCAACTCTTTAGTCAGTTTTGCCTTGGTAAATAACAAAAAAGACACTGTACCCAGTGTCTTTTTTGTTAGACATGACTTCCTTTTGAAAGATAGATGATTGAGAAAAAGCCCAAAAAGAAGTCTTTGAGATGACTCACCTTGTAGAAAAGACTGCAATTTATCTAACTGATAAAATGTCATCTTATCCACATCCAGCCACTCACACAGGCTAATAAAAAGCTTATCATTCCAGTAGAAGTCTGTTTCTTGTGTCCTAAATCCAGATGTTTGAACGATGATATTTGATTCTAGCATTTATAGAAACCACAAGGAGAGAGGTTATGCCTGATTTAGTGTAAATATGAACTAAATCCTCTGCTGTGATGTTGCTTTTATCTCCTCAATCATCACCACATCTCCATTATTTAATCAACTCATAGATTGCTTCAGCATAGATGGCTGCTGCACGGTAGAGATCTTCAACCTCTACAAATTCATTAGCTTGGTGCATCGTATTGACATAATCTGGGAACATAGCACCGTATGCGACACCACGCTCTAAAAGACGACCAAATGTACCACCACCAATGACCTGCTCATACCCTTTCAGCCCAGTTTGCTTTTCATAAACAGAAAGCAAAGTCGCCACCAACGGATCATCCATCGGAACATAGTGTGGTACATGCTCATGCTCAGATAGGGTGACTTTAGTTACTCCTGCTAATGACTCAAGACCTGCTTGAATAGTCTTAGCATCTGTCCCTTGTGGATAGCGGAAGTTGAGAGCAATGGTATTGTCATCAGAAGCTTCATCAAATGTAAAGACTCCTGCATTCATGGAAAGAGCACCCATTTTAGGATCAGTATAGGCAACGCCTAGATTTTCACCTGCAAAATCATTGTGTAAGACTTCTGCTATCAAGGCAATAAAGTCTTTCGCTACACCTTCAAATGCATATTGATTGAGGAATCGAGCTAGATATGTTGCCCCATTGAGTCCTTCTTCTGGCGTTGAACCATGAGCAGATTTCCCAAAAACTGTTAAACTGAACTGATTGTTTTCTTCACTCAAGTCAGCTGTAATGGGATGTTGACTGATAAAATCTTTTAACTCTTTTTGCAATTCAGCTAAACTTTTGTCTGCTGTAAAGACAGCTGTAGCAGACTCTGGTACCATATTTTCTCGCAAGCCACCCGTAAAGCTCTTGAGAGTGAACGAACCTTTATTTTGTCCTGTGAAGTGGAGATACTCCGTAATGTTTCCTTTTTCACCATTGATAATAGGAAACTCAGCATCAGGAGAAAAGCCGAAATCAGGCTTTTTTAAACCACTATTAGCAAAATAGTATTCCATATCTCCCCAACCAGACTCCTCATCGGTTCCGACGACAAAACGAACTTTCTTAGACACAGGAAGCCCTAAGTCTTTAATGATTTTCAAACCGTAGTAGCAAGCCATAGTAGGTCCTTTGTCATCAGACGAACCACGAGCATAGAGACGACCGTCTTTGATAACAGGCTCATAAGGGTCTGTATCCCAACCACTACCTGCGGGTACAACATCTAAATGTGCGAAAATACCGAGTTCTTCATCTCCTTCACCAAAAATAAAGTGCCCAGCATAGTTATCAATATTAGCTGTCTCGTAGCCATCACGCTCTGCTAGTTTCAAAAAATGCTCCAAAGCTTTAACTGGACCAGGACCAAAAGGAGGTTCCTTATCAGATTTGCTGTCATCACGCTCTGAGTTGATACGTAAAAGACTAAATAAATCCTCCATCATAGCACTTTTGCGCTTTTCTACTTCTGCTTTAAAATCCACTACCATCGTCTCTCCTCCTCAAAGGTATTTTTCTATGCTTTAGCGCTCTTCCACAGTCTCATCAACTGGCAAGCGATAAGTCGGATCTGGCTTGTCATCACTATAGCCAACCGTTATTAAAAGTTCAGGACGAAAGCGATCATCAATATCCAAAATATCATTGATTACGCTTTTATCAAATCCTAAAATCATATTAGAGCTAAACCCTTGGTCGGTCAAAGCAAGTACAACATTCATGGCAACAAGTCCGGCATTAAGTGCCAAATACTCTCCTTTTGTCACCTCATCAAAACCCTTAAAACGAGCTGGCATGGTCTCCATGAAATAGCTAATCCACTTATCTGACAAATTCTTACGTCCAATACGTGCAATTTTTCTAGAACGTTTTTCCAAGTCAGTATCTGTAAACAAAGCAATCACATAAGCCGCCTGCTGAACTTGTTCTCTATTAGATGCAGGTAGACTGCTAGCTAATGCTTCTTTTTTAGCATCGACAAGCACAAACTTCCACGGTTGTATGTTGTGTGCTGAAGGTGCTAAACTAGCAATTTCAATAGCTGTTCGTACATCTTTTTTATCAACAGATTTGCCATTAAAATGCTTCACAGCACGTCGTTTTTTATTTAATTCAAGAAAATTCACGGTAAGATTGTCCCTCCTAACAGCAAGTACCGTTATTTTACCACTTTTTGAAATAGTTTTCATCTCTTTATCGTATTTTTTATAAAAATACTGTTTATTAACTGGTTTCTAAACGGGAAATATGAATCGTGAGATACACCTGCTCATCATAACTCATATCAAAGTCATAAGATGACCTCACATAAGCCTTTATCCTCTGCGTACAAGCAAAAGCAGCTGGATAGTTAAGTTTGACTTGCTCATAAAGAAAGCTGTCATTTTTTCCTTGGATAAGACCGCTACTGACACGCTGAGCAAAGTATTGAACATGTGTCACAAATCGATTGTAACTAATAGAATCTTCATCAGCAATCTTTCCATAGTAAAGGCGAACAATCCCTAAAATATCATGTACCATTTTAGTGATATGATAACTCTCTTCATTAGCTATCTTATCTTTTTGTACGTTGATAAAATGCAAGGCAATAGAGGAAATTTCATCCTCTGGCAATAATAGTTGCATGCGCTCTAAAATCATCTGAACAGCTTTTCTTCCCAATTGATACTCTTTAGGATAAAATTTTTTGATTTCCCAACTCAGAGGATTTTGGATAGGAAGATTCTGACGATGACGCTCTATAGCGTAGTGAATATGATCGGCTAGACCAATATAAAAACCTGTCTCAAAGGTGACATCAAGCTTTTCTTTAGCATAAGCAATCAACTCCAAAACAAGCTCAACCTCCACTTCTGGAAGTGTTCGGTAGAATTGTGAAAAGTCCTCTAACTTGTCACTATCATATAACACAAAGGTCTTTTCAACCTTGCTTTCATCTAGAACATCGCCCGCGCGCTTTTGAAAACCAAGCCCAGTACCCATAAGAATAATCTCATCACCAGATAAATTTTTAGACTGTACGACATTATTGTTATACACTTTTTCAATCTTCATAAGACTCTAAACTACACTCCTTGTATCTACACAACTTGTCAGTCACTTGTTATTCACATTATTATAGCATAGATTGTAGCATTATTTGATAGAACAGATTTTTTAAAAAAGTCACTCTACAATGATTTCATTTGACATTTGTTTTTGATAATTTTATAATCTAGTTATAAATACTAGATAAGAAGGTGTAGCATGACTTATCATTACCCAAGTTGGGATGAGTTACCTACGATTGAGCTTTATCTCGATCAGGTATTACTCTATGTCAACCAAGTCACTCAAAACAATATCTCAAGTGGTAAAGGTTTAACTGCTTCAATGGTGAACAATTATGTCAAACACGCACAGCTCACCAAACCCATGAAGAAAAAATATAACCGCAAGCATCTGGCACGTTTAATTGCTATTACAGCACTAAAAAATGTTTTTTCAATCCAAGAAATCAGCCAAACTCTTGCCATATTAACAGCTAATGGCCAGTCTCAACAAAGTTATGACAGCTTTGTCGCTTGTATGAACAATCAAGAAAAAGAAGAATTACCTAAGATTATTATTTCAGCGTGTCAAACACTAAAACTGTATGACCAAACGCAACAACTCGTTCAAAATTTAGAAGGAGAACAGGATGAATCCAACGCAAACCATGAAACTGAGTAAACAATTAACATTTGGCGAAGAAGTCGCCAACAGTGTTACCCACGCTGTAGGTAGTCTTATTATGCTTATCTTGCTACCTATCACAGCTTCATATAGCTACCAACAGTATGGATTAGCTCCTTCTATTGGAATGTCTATCTTTGTGATAAGCCTGTTTCTCATGTTTTTATCATCAACTATCTACCACTCCATGGCTTATCATTCACCGCAGAAATACGTCTTACGCATTATTGATCATTCAATGATTTATATCGCTATCGCGGGGAGTTATACACCTGTAGCACTCTCTTTAGTAGGTGGTTGGCTTGGTTATACTATTATTCTTTTACAATGGGGAACGACTATCTTTGGTATTTTATATAAGATTTTCGCTAAACAGATTAATGAAAAATTTAGTCTTTTACTCTATCTCATAATGGGGTGGTTGGCTATCTTTATCTTACCTGTTATTGTAACAAAGACTGGCGTAATCTTTTGGATATTGATGATAGCAGGAGGGCTTTGCTATACTATTGGTGCTATCTTTTACGCTCGCAAGCATCCTTATGATCATATGATTTGGCATCTTTTCATCTTGTTTGCATCAGCCCTTCAATACATCGCTATTGTCTACTGTATGCTCTAAAAGCTTGGAAGTTATCTTCCAAGCTTTTTATTCTTTGTAATGATAAAATCTATTTAATCAAAAACTGACCAGTCAAATGAACTAAATGTTTTATATAAATCACCGAAGATTCCTTTATAACCAAGGTCTTCTTCTTTATAAGTGACACTTAGAATCGGAGTCGAGTCAGGTAAAGTAACGCAACCTGATAACGCTAACATAAATGCATCAGGGGTGTCATAAACCTGCTTGCGCTCTATCTGATAAGCATCACTATAACATAGTGTAATCATCAATTTCCCTCTTTTCTAGTCGTTCTAAATTCTCTTTGCGTTTGACAGTTTGCTTGAGCTAATTTTCCGTATAAAAGATATTCTACTTGCTGTAAATCTGCTATATTCTTACAATTTAAGGCACACATGATAAGGCGCAATTCCTCTTTCCAACTATTGAGAATCGTAATGACTTTCTCTGTTGGATAACGCTCAACGAGCTCTAAAACTGTCCGAGAAAGTCCAACTGCTTTAGCACCAAGCACAAAACATTTAATCATATCAAGTGGATGGCGAACCCCCCCTGATGCTAAAATATCCATTTTATCAAGCATTGATTGCGCATTCAACAATACTTGAACTGTCGTCTGCCCCCAATCATTGAGATAATCTAACTTTTTTCCCCGTTGATTTTCAATATAAGAAAAGCTTGTCCCACCACGACCAGACACATCAACAGCACGAATCCCCAGTTCATAAGCGCGCTTGATACTTGAAACATCCATACCAAAGCCCACCTCCTTTAACATAAGAGGAACGGAAATATGTTCCACGTAATCTTTCAAATGACTCTGCCACTGTCTAAAATCACGTTCACCCTCTGGCATTAATAACTCCTGCATCATATTAACATGTACTTGTAAAAACAGTGGTTGCGTTTGCTTAACTGTCGCAAGTGCTACTGATAACGGTTTATCTAAACCGATATTGGTTGCTAATTTGAGTCTTGGATAATCTCTATGAGTGGGATAGGATCGATCATCAGGATTTTGAAGAGCGGCGCTGTACGATCCTGTCACCATAACAATCCCTGTTGCCTCTGCTACTGTAGCTAGTTTATGATTAACTATCGCAGCTTTTTGACTACCTCCTGTCATAGCATTGATGTAAAAAGGAAACTCAAAATTCATGCCTAAAAAATGGGTACTGAGGTCAATTTGCCAAAGAGCATACTCTGGCAAAGATCTCTGAATCAACTCCATATCATCAAAGCTATTATAAGGAGATTGGTAATTAAGAGCATACTTGATATGGTCATCTTTGCGGTTTCTCATAAAAACGATAACCTTTCCTTTAACAAAAGAACAATCCCATCTTCTCTCCAGCGTTCCATTAGTTTTTTACTAGATAGGGCATCAAAAGAGAGAGCAATACCACAATCACCACCTCCTGCACCCGAAGACTTAGCGACACAATCTAAATCAACACTTGCCATTTTTAAGCGCTTTAGTTGTTCATTATAAATAACTGGGCTAAGTTGCTCTAATAGTGTACTGATAGTCTCCAAGCTAGTTTTAACAGCCAATTTGTCCCCTGTTTCAAGAGAAGTTATTAGGCGCAAAACTTGGCTATCTGTCTCAGATAAAAAGGTAGTATCAATAGCTTTCTTGACGCATTTAATCATCTCTTTTGATATGGACGATTGCTTTGTCCAGCCAACTAGAAAATCAATATCTAATGAGGTGGTCACCCGACGAATGCTGTATCCCCAATCAGACGCTAATACTTTTGGCAAAGGATGCAAAGCTATCTGATGACGTACAGCCTCTCTATCAAAAGAAGTGTAAGCCAGTAAAGATTCATAAGCGATACAAGCAACATCACCCATTGAGCCATTGTCTCCTCTCTTTAGGAGCACATAAGCTGCCAACTTAAAAAGAAGATCTTCAGACACATCAATCTGATAAAGTGCAACCATCGCTTTTAAGATCAAAACCACAACGCTCCCACTTGAGCCAATACCCAACTTCACTCCATCACGCTCTAACTTACCTGTGATAATTAGAGAAAAGGGTCTAATAGCATAACCACAAGCAAGCAAATACTCCTCCATCACTGCAACTGTCTCCTGAATAAGAGCATAGTTAGCATCAGGTGTAATCACATCACAGCTGTAGCTAAACATATCCGAAGAAATCTGATAACGATGATTGGGTGTAATGTGCGCTGTCATGTAAATGGGAATAAAAGCTAGTAACGCTGTCTGTTGGGGAGCTAAAATCGCATATTCACCTGCAATATAAAGCTTACCCCCTGTCTTTACTTCTATCATCTCATCTCCTTTGTCCTAGAAGCGATAATCGTATAATCTTTCCCAAAAATCGTTGCTAAACGATCTAAATCCTCTTCTAAGCAAAGCACCTTTACGTTAGGCCCTGCGTCCATGGTGAAATAACAGCGCTCTCCTTGTTTGCGAAGAAAACGAACTCTCTCCATTGCCTCATAAGACTGCTCTGTTAGATAAGAAAATGCTGGCTTTGCTGTCATAGTTGTCGCATGCATAGCAAGAGCATTTTGCTCTGTCAGCTCTCCAACTTTTTCAAAGTCACCTGTAGCCAAATAGCTTAGCATTTGGGAATAGTCCTTTTCAGACTGTTCAATCCACGTTTGAAATCGAGGGGAGGTATCATGAGAACGTTTCATCCCCTCACGACTGGAGATAAGTTTTTTTTGGTCACTAAGCACAAGCATAATCATAGCTAATTTCAACTTGGTCTCCACAGGATAAACCTCTCCGCTGTCTTTATCCCAAGCAACAAGAGGACCAAAAAAAGATCGCGATGAGGAGCCAGATGCAAATTTCGCCACTTGAGAAAGCTCTTTTTGAGTTAAGTGCGTCTCAAACAACTGATTAGCCGCTAAAATCAAGGCAGACAAACCGCTAGAGCTTGATGAAAGTCCTGCTGATGTTGGCATATTATTGATTGTATCAATACGAACAAATTGTTGCTTGCCTGCTCGGAAATCATCTAAAACAGCAGCCATCTTAGCATGTTCAGCTTCACTTTGAAGTTTACCATCAATATAAAATAAGTCACTCGTTGCATCCTCTGGCAAACAGGTGAGAGTCGTCTGCGTAAACATATCTTTTAGTGTCAAGGAGATGCTACTCGTTGAAGGAATCATCTTTTGACTGTCCTCTTTCCCCCAATATTTGATAATCGCAATATTGGCATAAGACTTGGCACTCACAGTTTTTCCATCCATATATTGACTGCTCCTTCTTTCTTTAATAGACTACTTAGTTTATCCGCTTTTTCTTGACTTTTAACAAGTGCGATGATACAGCCACCTAATCCGCCACCTGTCATCTTAGCACCAATGGCTCCTTGAGATTTTGCAATAGAGACAAGATGATCACACTCTGAACTACTAACACCAAGCCGCTTTAGTACCTCATGCGCTACAAACATACTTTCTCCAAGCTCTTTTAATTGACCTGTTGAGATACTCTTTTCCGCTACTTCAGCTAAATCACCAAGTTGTTGTAATAAGGGCAGAGCTTGTGCTCCCAATTGCTTAACTTTCTCAACTGCCTCACTGGTATGCCCATAAACACCCGTATCTGCAATCAGTAAGTGAGCGTCAAGGTTGAGTGCGACCTCTGAAAAGCCCATATTTCGTATAAATTTAATCGCTACTTCACTGAGGCAAGCTTTAGCATCAAGTCCACTGGGATTCGTGTGAGCAATCATCTCTGCTTGATTAACCAGATACTCTAGTGTCTCAAGCGACAATTCTTCCTCAAAATAATCAAAAACACCACGAATGGCAGCAATCGCTACCGCTGCTGAAGAACCCATGCCACGCTTTTTGGGCACTTGAGATTGGATATGAAATTCCAACCTCTCCTCTTGCTTTTTTAAATGTTCAAGTGCTGCAAAAATAGCCATGGCAAGCGGATCTGTTACATCAAGTTTTAAAGGATGACTCCCCTTGGTCACTTGACAAACTACTTCAATATTTTTCAGAGGAAGAGCAATTGCTGGGTAGCCATACACTACCGAATGTTCTCCCATCAAAATAATCTTACTATGAGCTTTTCCAAGTCCAATCTTTTTTGTCATGTTACTACTCTTTTATACATTTTAATCATTTTCATTGTAATATAAAACCATTAAAAAAGCGACTGTTGACATGATAGCGCACTCTAAAATATCCAGTAACAAAAAGCATTTTTCAATGGTTCATAAGCACAAATCCAAAAATTTATTATATCATAAAATACATAAAAAAGCAGTCTAGGACTGCTTTTTTATTTTGAAGAGGTTTTGGATAAGATGGCTTGTGCTGACAGTTGCATTTTTTTCTCTTCTTCCGTATTCAAAGAAAGAGGATAAGTTGAAAGAATGCCTTTTCTACCAATAATAGCAGGATAGCTGATATATACTCCAAACTCTTGATGATAAGTAGAAACAGGATAGATAGAATGACTATCTTGAAAAACAGCTTCTATTAATTGCTGACAGCATTTGGCGATGGCAAAATTGGTATAACGCTTGCCATTGAAAACAGCCTGCCCTCCCTTACGAACACTTTCTTCAAAATGCGTACGCTCAATACCTGATAGCAAAACATCATCAATTGTTGACCAAGCGATAAACTGCGAATCACCATGTTCACCCAACACATAACCTGATAAAGAGCTAGGAGCAATACCTGTTTCCTGCCACAACTGTCTTTTGAGGCGACTAGTATCAAGCAAAGTCCCTGTGCCAAAGATTTTATCAGTTGGATAATTCAATTCCTTTTGGAGCAATGTTGTGATAGCGTCACAAGGGTTTGAGATAACGATGATAATACCAGAAAAAGTTATCTTTTTAAGTTGTTGACTAATCTCTATAACATTTTTGCGGTTAATCGCTAGCTCAACCCAACGATCAGGATTATCCCCAAAATAAGCTTTAATGTCTCCAACTGAGATAACGACAAGCTCTGCATCCGAAAGTTCTGTGTAGTCATTTGTCTTTATCGTAACAAAATGCCCACTTGCAGCAAAACTATCCTCCAAATCCAGCTTATCTGCTAAAAGTTTGTCCTTCCTTTTGTCAATCAATACAAGCTCATCTACTGCACCTGACTGTACGAGATTATTTGACAGAGTACTGCCGACATTTCCTAAACCAATAATACCTACCTTATGCATATTTTTCTCCTTAATTTAAAACAATGACCTTACCAAATGCCACATCACTTTCTAAATAATCATGTGCCTTTTGAATAGTTTCTAAATCAAATACACGCTCAGGACGAACATCTACTTGTTCTTGCTCAATATAAGTCAACATTTTTTGAATTTTCTTCTGTGAAACATTACCTGAATAAAATGTTGTCAAATAGACATTATTTTTAAGTTCCATAATCGGATCAAATTCTTCCAGATACCATTTTCGTCCCAATTGACCGCAGGAACAAATCATTCCATCTTCTTGCAAATGCCCTAGACTGTCTTTGATGGTGGCAGGCCCAACTAATTCTAAGATTTTCGTGAATGTCACATCTGTCTTTAGCACACCATTATCATCACTAACCAAATCATCATATCCAGCATCCAAAAGTTGCGCTTTTTTAGCCGTATTGCGCACACTTGCATAGACTTTCACGTCAGAAAATTTAGCTTTTACCAATTTTACAAAAGCAGTTCCAACACCACTTGCACCACCTCGCACCAAAATCCTATCATGGGAAGTTATTTTTAGATTTTGATAAGCTCCAAAAGCAGTATAATAAGTTTCTGGAATTGTAGCCAATGTTTTCCAATCTAACGTCGTTGAAACAGGATAAATCTGTTCATTTGGCAAAAGCACGTACTCTGCATACGAGCCATCAAAATCTCTGCCCATCTCTCCCATAATCGAAATGATTTTTTGACCAACTGACAAACGTTGCTCGTCCGTGGTCTCTTCAATGACGCCAACACATTCTATCCCAAGAATCCTTGGAAAGGTGACACTCGGCGACAAGCCTTGTCTGGTAAAAATTTCAGAACGATTAATCCCAAATCCCATAATTTTCACCAAAGACCAACCTGATTTCACTTGCGGTTTAGCAATCTGAGTCACCTTTAAAACACTACTGTCTCCTGCCTGATGTACAACTACAGCTTTCATTGCCTTAACTCCCTATATTATTTTGTATTTCGTTCAGTTAGCGACTTACCAGAGTCTAGCATATCTGAACTACAAAAAGACGATAAAGTGAATCGTGTCGTCCTTATATGTGACCTTAATACTTCCTTTAAAGAGATGTACCATACTCTCTGCGATAGACAAACCAATGCCATAACCTGATGTCTCACTATGATGTGACTCGTCCGCTCTATAAAAACGCTCAAAGAAGCGATTATAATCAATATCACGTCCTGCAACGTAAGTGTTTGAGACCACCAATCGAGATCGTCTGTTGCGCCTTGGCTTTGTGAGTAGCACACTGACTTTACCGCCCGCATCACAGTATTTATTAGCATTATCAACCAGTATCGTAACAAGTTCAAAGAGAGATTTTTCTTCTGCTTTGATGTGAATATTTGGCTGAATGGACATCTCAAACGATTTGCCGTCACGAAGAATAGGTCCTTTAAAATCCTCCGCAGCATCTTCTGCAATAGCAGAAAAATTCAAATCTTTTAACATCAACTCTGGCTGTTCTTCTAATCTCGCTTGCGTGACCAAGGCATTGATAAGACCGGTCAAACGCTCAATCTGATCTTTAGTGGATTTTGTCCACTCAGATTCTCCGTTCATCAGCTCTTCCAGTTCATTATTAGCAGAGATAATCGCTAGAGGTGTTTTGAGTTCATGCCCTGCATTGGTGATAAAACGACGCTGTTTTTTGTAATTATTGACAAAGGGACGAATGACACGCCCTGAAAAAATGACAATTACTAAAATAAAGAAAGCAAGACAAGCACTACTAAGCCAAATAGCAGTATTAAGCAGCCTATGAGATGTGGAAGCAAAGACAGAAACATCTAGCACAACAAGAAGATAGGTCTTATTTTTTTGCTTAGTGACCTTGTAAGCATAAGGCACACCTGAAATACGTAGACGCCCTACTTCATTTCCAACTCTGAAAATACCATGACTGTACCTTTTTGCGTCTTTCTCTCCTAACGCTTTGATATGACCAATATTTAGTGACTTTATCTCATTATTTCGAGATAAGATAGCACTGAAATAGGAATAATGGCTAAGTGTATCCTCAGTCACAGGCTCGCCCAGTACTTGACTTGTTTCGGATAATTTTGGAAAAGCACCACCATTATCTGACAGCACAGTGAGAATATTGTTAATTTGAGCATTACTTTGATTGTCAACAACCAGTGCACTAATAACAAAAACCGTACCTAAAATAACAGAGATAGCTACTGTTGCAATAGCAATAAATTGCAGACGCAGACGCTGAAACATGTTGAGACGAAAAAATGCTAGTCGTCTATTCATACGAAACCTCAATCAAAGTATAGTCGCCTCCCTCATCACCAATAATATCAAGATTAGCTCCGACAGACTTCAACTTTTGACGTAGATAAGATACATACATAAAAACATATCCGCTATCAACATCATCTGTGTCATTTGACCAGACGTGATTAAATAAACGTTCTGTGGACAAGGATTTGCCGACATTGAGCATAAAAAATTCAAGCATTTTCGATTCTTTGCCAGCTAGACGAATAGTATTTGTACTACTCAACTCCTGCTCACCAACATTAAGTGTGACACTCCCCACCTCAAGAATGTTGGGAGTAAAACTGTCAACACGTCTTGCCATTGAACGCAAGCGTGCTAATAATTCTTTGAGTGAAAATGGTTTGGTGAGATAATCATCCGCTCCAGCATCCAACCCTGTCACGCGATTATCAATCTCAGACATAGCTGTTAGCATAATGATATGCGCTTGGCTACCTGATTGTCTGATTTCTTCAACCGCTTCAACACCTGTTTTTTTCGGCATCATAACATCCATCACCATAACATCATAAGCATTTTGATTTGCCATATCCACTGCCATCTGTCCATCATTTGCCACATCAACGCTGTAGCCTTCATGCTTCAAAGCTGTGCTTAATACACGTGCCATTTGAATCTCATCTTCTGCTATCAACACACGCATTACTTTTTCTCCTTGCTACTATCCACGATGAGTTGTCTAATCGTTTGCATAGTCAAATCAACTGATGCTATTTCGTCTGCACAACGCTTCAATTCACGGACAATGCGTTCTGGATTTTTGATCTCATGCTTATACTTCATCTGATGTTCCAAACTGGCCCATGAATCTTGCGCAATGGTTCTCAATTGAATCTCAATAAAATAGCGTCCTAGCTGATTGCCAACACAGTCTGGCTTATCAGTCTCAATCTCTAAAATCAAGTGATACGATCGATAACCATTTGGCTTAGCATGTAAGATATAATCCTTTTCTGTGACAATCTCACAATCCTCATAATGACGGATAAAATCAACTAAACTATAAATATCATCTACAAAACCACAGATAATCCTCAAACCAATACTATCACGGATAGACTTTAAAGCAGAGTACGTCGTCTCAGGTAAACCTTTACGTCTACACTTTTCGCGCATGCTATCTTCTGATTTGATGCGAGCATTAAAATGTTCGTATAGTTTATAGCCCATTTTGGCTTTATAATTTTCATTTTCTGCCATGATACGCTGGCTAAACGTCTCCAAAATCTCCTGAAGATAGGGTTCGTATCGCCCATAGATACTTGTCGCCATATTTTCCCTTTCTTGTCCTACTTTTTATCCATTATAGCATATTGAAAAAGGATTGTAGCTTAAAAATTATCAATAAAAGCGACGAAAATTTTTCTCATCGCTTTTATCCCTTTAGTCATCATTGATGGTAATAGAGGCACCAAGTGCACGCAACTTGTCAACAATATTGGCATAACCCCGCAAAATGTACTCAATATGGGTAATCTCCGTTTTACCCTTTGCCATCAAACCTGCAATAACCAAAGCTGCACCTGCTCGTAAATCCGAAGCCGCTACTTGTGTACCTGTCAAATCACTTGGACCATGCGTTACAATATGACCACCAATAAGGCTGATATCAGCTCCCATACGAGAAAGCTCTGGAACATGGTTAACCCTTTTTTCATAAATAGTATCAATCACCTGTGAACGTCCGCTAGCTTTTAGCAATAATGGGGTCAGTGGTTGTTGAAGATCGGTTGCAAAACCAGGATACGGAGCTGTTGTGACAGAGACACTCCGCAAATGGTCTTGCTTTTCAACAAATATCGCTTCCTCCTCGATTGTCATCCGAACTCCCATCTCTTCTAATTTTGCAATAAAAGACTCCAGATGTTCGTAGAGGACATTACTCACACGAACACCCTCACCAACAGCTGCAGCAAGAGCAATGTAAGTGCCAGCCTCAATACGATCAGGAATGACTTGATGTCTCGTTCCGTGAAGCTCTTCTACACCTACAATAGTAATCGTATCTGTCCCTACACCACGAATATGCGCACCCATATTGTTGAGCAGAGTCGCTACGTCGATGATTTCAGGCTCACGAGCTGCATTTTCAATCACCGTACGTCCTTTGGCTCTACTCGCTGCAATCATGGTATTAATGGTTGCACCAACAGAAACTGTATCCATATAAATGTGTGCCCCATGCAATTCCTTCCCTTCTGGAACAGCGATTCGCATGAGCTCGCCTTCGTAGGATATTTCTGCTCCCATCGCTTCAAATGCTTTTAAATGAAGATCGATAGGACGCGGGCCAAGATTACACCCGCCTGGGAGTCCTACAATCGCCTGACCAAATTTTGCTAAAAGACTGCTATAAAAGTAATAAGAAGCCCTGAGGTTAGTCATTTTTGAAAAGGGAAGAGGCATATCTTTAAGACCTCTCGAATCAATCGTCAGACTGCTACCACAGCGCTCGACACGAACACCCATCTCTTTCAAGATACTGATGAGATTTTCCACATCTGAAATCTCAGGTACACCATCTAATGTCACAATATCATCTGTTAGGATAGCAGCAGGCATAAGGGCAACGATACTATTTTTTGCACCAGAAACCACCACTTCGCCTTTTAGAGGCTTGCCACCTTCAATTACAATTTTTCGCATACCATTTTATCTTTCTTATACTTGAATTCAACCTTTTTATTTTACCACAAGCCTAGACCTTTAGCAATCACTTATCCTTAATTCCTATGTTCATTTAAAGCAAAAAAGCTGAATACACAGCTTTTTCAATCTTACTTTTTCTTCATACTAAACAGCTAGAAAAAAGCTTGCTAACTCACTGCTGCTTTAAGTGCATTGACCTTATCCAAACGTTCCCAAGGCAGGTCAATATCAGTCCTTCCCATGTGTCCATAAGCTGCTGTTTGACGGTAAATCGGCCGTTTCAAGTCCAGCATTTGAATAATCCCAGCTGGGCGGAGATCAAAAATCTGACGCACAGCTTTTTCTAGCTGACTTTCTGCCACTGTACTAGTACCGAAAGTATCAATTCGGACAGACACAGGCTGAGCCACCCCAATAGCATAGGCCAGCTGAACCTCTGCTTTCTTAGCCAATCCTGCTGCCACAATATTTTTAGCAATATAGCGAGCTGCATAAGATGCTGAACGATCCACCTTGGTAGCATCCTTACCAGAGAAAGCACCTCCTCCATGACGGGCATAACCGCCGTAAGTGTCAACGATAATCTTGCGTCCGGTCAATCCAGAATCCCCTTGTGGACCACCGATGACAAACCGCCCTGTCGGATTGATAAAATACTTAGTTTGGTCATCCAAGTAATTGGCTGGAATAACCTCTTTAATCACCCGATTAATCATATCTTTACGAATGATGTCCTGTCCCACTTCGGGATCATGTTGAGTTGAAATCACCACCGTTTCAACCCGTAAAGGCTGGTCGTTTTCATCGTATTCCACCGTCACCTGACTCTTAGCATCTGGACGGAGATAGGAAAGTCTGCCTGTTTTGCGCAAATCTGCTAATTTTTTAACTAGTTTATGGCTGAGTGAGATAGGTAGTGGCATGAGTTCTGGTGTTTCGTCTACCGCAAAACCAAACATTAGCCCTTGGTCGCCTGCCCCAATCAAATCAAGAGGATCCTGTTCCTGATTGCCTCTCACTTCTAAGGCTTCGTTGACCCCTTGAGCAATATCTGGTGACTGCTCTACCAAAGACGGATGTACTCCAACAGATTCAGCCGCAAAGCCGTATTCAGCATTGGTGTAGCCGATATCGGCAATAGTATCTCGCACCACACGGTTAATATCGACATAGGCACTAGTCGAAATTTCTCCAAAAACATGAACCGAACCAGTATAGACCACCGTTTCAGCCGCCACATGAGCCTCAGGATCTTGGGCTAAAATCGCATCCAAAATAGCATCGGAAATCTGATCGGCAATCTTGTCTGGATGTCCTTCAGATACAGACTCCGAAGTAAATAATTTACGTTCTGACATGAACTGTCCCCCTTTTAATAAATGTTTCTGAGCCTTTAAAAATCGCTCACCTGTGTTAAAAAGTTACAAAGTACTGACCAGTTGATCATCTTATCGGGACTTAATAACCGTTTAAGTATATCACTTTTTGACTCTTATAGAAAGAGATTTTTGATAAAAAATTTATATCAATATTTTTGAAATGGCTAAGACAGCTATAATGATATTGATATCAAGAAACTACAGTTTACGCAAGAACCTCAATCATGTAACCAAGACTGCAAACATCAGTTATTTTTCATTGTCAATGCAAAGCATACTTCAATTCAACTTGTAAATAATTTTCATTATCAAATACTCATGGCAAGAAACCAGCAGTCAGCACATTTGTGACATCATTGTAAAGAAAAACAAACCTGATTTTGCTATGACTTCTTGAACATTAAGTACCTCAATAACTAAGTCTCAAGCGCCAACAAGATAGAAGGATAATTCTGACAATCTCCTGATGATTTCCTTAGTTGCATGACTCGAAATTTTTATAATACGCGCTCCTTAAATCTGTGTTCAGGATATAGCATACTTGTTCTTAAATTAAACATGATATAAAAAGAAATAAATTTTACCTAAATAGATAAACAACAATAATTAAACTCCCTATCTCCTGAAAACTATTGTATAATAGTCTCATGACAAAAAGAAATACCCTATGTACAGACAAGCTAGATCCACTTTGGTTACAAGAACAGCTTGGTTTTGCTGTCACCTTAATAGAAAAGAGCCAGTCCACCCAACAAGATACCAAACGAGCCAAAGAAAAGGGAGAGCTCAATTCTCCCCATCTTTTTCTAGCCAACAACCAAACAGCGGCTGTCGGACGATTTTCACGTCCTTTTTTTGCGAGCAATAACCAAGGCATCTACATGTCTTTGTATCTACCTGTCAAAACTCAAAAAAAGCTTCCTACTTACACGCTTATGGTAGCCTCTAGTATTGTCAAAGCAATCTGGCGTCTCACTCAGATTGACACACAAATTAAATGGGTCAATGACATTTATCGTGACGGCAAAAAAATAGCAGGCATTTTAACAGAAACAACAACCCACCCTAAAACAGGACAAAGAGATGGTGTAATTATCGGAGTTGGAATAAATTTTGCTATTACAACCTTTCCAAAAGAACTAGAACATAAAGCAGGCAACCTTTTTGAGGGGACACCTACTATCAGCCGAAATGCCCTTATCAAAGAAATTTGGCATCTTTTTTTAAGCGTTCCAGAACATGATCTCATCAAGGTTTATAAGGAAAAATCGCTAGTGCTTGGGAGAAGGATTTGTTTTAACGAAAATGGGACTGTATTTACAGGAGAAGCTTTAGATATTTTAAACTCAGGGACACTTGTTGTGAAACTGAATAATGACAAAGTGAAATACCTCTCCAGTGGAGAGATTAGTCTCAGTTCTTGGTCGAACTTATAATACCATTATTTTTAAATCATAAAAAAGAGACTACTTCAGTCTCTTTTTTATCTACTAATCATCCACAAGTTCAATCTTTTCCTCTAAAAAATGAAAAGTATCTGGAACATGTAAAGCAAACTTGTTGTCCTTAGTTGATATATCCGACTGTTGATTTCTCCTTTGTTGTGCAAACTCACCACGAATGCTGTTAAAGTCTGAACGCCCCACAGCAAGGATGTTAGGAGAAAAACCCGCAACCTTACTCATAATATTGCCAAAGATGGCATTGAGATCTGAACGTTTCATCGCCTGCTCAGCATTGAAAGCAGCATCAAATGCTAAAATGGCATTTTCACTATTAGCCAGTACCGGTTCAGAACCACGAAGAAGCGCCCTATCCTGAACGGACAAACTCTCTAAAATTTCATTCCAAGCACCTTTTAGAGCATCCAGATACTCACGTGATTTTTGACTATCAACCATTGTTTCCTCCATAATAGTCAAAATCTTTACTCTATCCACCTTATAAGTGAACGGATTCTTAGTCCTAGCAGGAACTGTTTTACTTTTAGATGCTTGTATGTGAAAGTTCTCCAACTCTTTTTTCAAATCAGCAAGCTCAGTGCGTAAATCAGCAAGCTCAGCTTCTACATTTTCTGGTAAAAAAGAGGAGGTAGTCTCTACTAGCTCAACTAATTGAATGGTCATCATTTCAGCATAAATCTTTGGTTGACTAGTTGACTTGATGACATTCAGTTGATACGTGACCTTATCAATCATATCAAACAGAATACCATTCTCCAAGGACATGTTATCCTTAAATGTTTCAGTCTGATGAGAGAAAGTTCCGCCTGCTTTAGCTACCAGTAAATCTCGCAGATAAACCAACAAATCTATTGCAAAACGGCTGATACTTTTGCCACTTTCAAAAATTATCGTCAAGTTTTTTAGAGCTGCCTGAGCATCCTTTTGAGCGATATGATAGACATAATCATCCAAAGCCTGTAGAGAGATACTGCCTGTTATCTCTTCAGCAATAGCTAGTGTCACATGGTGGTCTTTGCTAAGACTCAATGCTTGATCAAGAATAGATAGAGCATCCCGCATTCCGCCTTCTGCTCGTCTAGCAATAAGCGTTATCGCCTCAGACTCATAGGAAGCGTCTTCTCGAGCCAAAATAGATATTAGATGATTTTCTATCGCCTGCTGCCTAATCGCCTTAAACTCAAAACGTTGCACACGAGAGAGGATAGTCGCTGGAATCTTATGCAATTCTGTCGTCGCCAGAATAAAGACAACGTTTTCTGTCGGCTCTTCGAGCGTTTTTAAAAGTGCATTAAAAGCACCCGTCGATAACATATGTACTTCGTCAATGATATAAACTTTATAAGTAGCACGACTCGGTGCATAAGTTGATTTATCTCTAATATCACGGATTTCATCAACACCGTTGTTTGATGCTGCATCAATTTCAATTACATCCTCAAGGACACCATTTGTAGTATCTAAGCAAATATCACAATGGTTACAAGGCTCACCATTTACTTGGTTAGGGCAATTCATTGCTTTTGCAAAAATCTTGGCTGCACTTGTTTTTCCTGTTCCTCGTGGACCTGAAAAGAGATAAGCATGGCTAAACGTACCAGAAGCCACCGCCTGCTTGAGTGTTGTCGAAATGACAGACTGTCCCACCATCTCATCAAACGTCTGGCTACGGTATTTACGGTACAATGCCTGATACATTACGTTCTCACCTCAAACATCGAGAAGTTCCAATCTGTTTTGGCTAGTAAAATAGAGAGAAAATTTTGTAAAAATTCTAAGTCAACAGTATCATAATCCGCTGTTTTCCCAGAATCCAAATCTAAAACACCAATCAAACGATTTTCCTTTATCATAGGGATAACTATCTCGCTTCTTGCCGCCGAGTCACAAGCGATATAATTGGCATGTTTCATCACATCATCAACAATCATAGCTTGGTGTGATTGAGCCACTTCCCCACAGACACCCTTACCCAGCGCAATTCTAACACAAGAGACCTGTCCTTGGAAAGGTCCTAAAACAAGTTCATAGCCATCGTAGAGATAAAAACCTGCAAAAACGCTGTCTGGCAACGATTGTTTTAAAAGAGCTGAAGCATTGGAGAGATTTGCAAGGGCATTTCTTTCATCATCAAATAGTGCTTTTGCCTGTGCTATCATGAGTTGATAATTTTCTTTTTTCTGTGCTTTTTCCATATTTTTTATTATAGCATATTTCACTCATCACTGCCTAGAGAAAGTGTTCATAAAGGCAGGATTCTAATCTCACCCTGCCTTCTCCTAATATTAATCAATAGTCATTATTGCTTTTATCGTTTTTCTCTCCTGCATATCTTTGTAAGCTTGGTTAATTTCAGAGAGTCTGTAAGTCTGTGTGAAAACTTTTCCTGGATTGATAACACCATCAAGCACAGCTTTTAAAAGCACAGCTTTATCGTAAGTCGTCACAGAAGCTGGACCACCTGCAAAGATAGTATTTTTCATGAAGTAATCTCCAATATTGATGTCCTCTGTATGAGGAACGCCTACCCGACCAACTACAGCTCCAGGTCTAGTAATAGCAATGGCAGTCTCGGTAGACAAGTGTGTTCCTACGCACTCAAGTGCTGCATCTACACCATCACCGTTTGTCAATTCTAAGACTTTGGCAATTCCCTCTTCACCACGCTCAGCAACTATATCTGTCGCTCCAAACTCAAGTGCTAATTGTTGACGATCTTTGTGACGACTCATAATGATAATACGCTTTGCACCGTGCAGTTTAGCTGCAATAACTGCACATAGACCGACTGCACCATCTCCTACAATAGCAACCGTATCACCTACTTTAACATTTGCCACACGTGCAGCGTGGTAGCCCGTTGGCATCACATCTGCTAGTGCTAGGAAAGATTTTAACATACCCTCTCTGTAGTCTTCTGGTTGCCCTGGAATTTTAACAAGTGACCAATCTGCATGCGTATAGCGCACATACTCTGCTTGGTACCCATGTGAAAAGTTGGTTGTAGCTGAGTGACTTTGGCAACCTCCTTCAAATCCAGCACGACAAGCAGCACAGTGCCCACAGCCATGCGTGAAAGGTGCGATAACAAAATCACCCACCTTAACTGTATTGATAGCTGATCCTACTTTCTCGATAATGCCAATGATTTCATGCCCTGAATTATCAGAACCCTCTTCCTTGGTATCATCTCCTCTGTAAGCCCACAAATCAGAACCACAAACACAGGTCCGAACCACTCGGATAATTACATCATCCTGCTCTATGATTTCTGGCACGGCAACATCTTGAATAGCCATTTGACCTTCTCTGACAAATATTGCTTTTTTCATTACACTTTCCTTTCTTTTCTGACATGTTTTTCATTATAACATTTTTCCTCAAAAATAACGATTCCTTTTTATCATGACTGTTCAAACCCTAAATAACTAGTAAATCCTAGAAAATAGATAGCCATTACAATAGATAAATCTTCAGAATTATAGTTTTGTTGAGCAGCAATTTCTCTAATTTCATCACATACTGTATCATTTGGAATAGTTGAAGAATCTAATTCTGATACAACCTTATTGATAACTTCTGGTAAAACCATGCACATCTTATAAAAGGCATCTTTTTGACCTGTCACAAGTGCATAAAATCGATCTAAGCTAACACGTCTAATATATTTATGTCCCATTTTTTGCCCATCAACTTTTGGCTCCCATTTAATATTCTGAGAATTTTTTGCGATTGCTTCAACTAAAAAACAAGCACAATCATCATCTTGTAGCAATTGGTTTTGCATCTTGATGAACGTTTTTCCAGAAGAAGCAGAATTCATTGTGTTATGTTTATTTTTCATTTCCACATAGACACGACTAACTCGAGAACCGTCTGGCATGGTTATCCCCACTGGATTTTCAAAAATGACATCCCAGCCACCTTCTTCTCCATTATTTGGAACTCTACAATGTTTAATCTATTTGAAAATAGTTTGATGAAAATAACCAATATCATTATTATTTGATTTATCACGTTGTCTAAAAATTTCATTACTTATAATTTGTTCCCACGAACTTCTATAGACAGACTTATCAAAAATCAATTTTATCGGATCAACAATATTTTTATTAAATCGTTTCAAATCAAAGGATTATAATTTCTCTCCGTATTTATCTATCGTCAATTGAACATGATTATAAAAATCGTCCTCACTAATAAATGATAAATTCCACATTTATAACGCTTCCAAACTCTCTTTTATTTTCAATCCTACTTCATAAGCTAGATTTACAGGAACAGCATTTCCCACCTGTTTGTATTGGTTTCCTACACTTCCTTGAAATTCCCAATCATCTGGAAAACTTTGAATACGTGCATTCTCACGAACGGTAAATGGGCGTGCTTCCAAAGGATGGCAACGTTCAGTCTGCTTTTGAGTTGGAGATGTTAAGACAGTCAACGATGGTTCGTCAAGGCTCATGCGTCGTAAAATGCCTGTACGACCTCCTCCCATATCCCAAGTCGACTTCATATACTCTTTTGCAATGTCCTCGGGAATATCTCTCCAATAGCCACTAGGAGGTACTAATTCAAATATTTTTCGCTTATACTCCGAATACTGCATTCCTTGACTTGGTGGACAATCCATCAAAATATCTCGTAATACAGGTTTATAATTATGTGCCTCTGGATATTCAAAAGAAGTTTTATTTGCTAAATCATTACGTATCCCAACCATAATCATTCGTTCTCGTTTTTGCGCAACACCATAATCCCAAGCATTCAGAACTTTTGTTTGTACCGTATAGCCTTCCGATTCAAAAACATTCAAAATTGTTTCGTAAGTTTTTCCCTTGTCATGACTAGTCAAGCCTTTGACGTTTTCAAAAAGAAACATTTTCGGTTGCAGCTTTTCCAAGAAAACAGCGTAGTGATAGAACAATGTTCCTCGTGTATCTTCCAATCCTAATCGTTTTCCTGCATAAGAAAAAGATTGACAGGGTGCACCTCCGCTTAACAAATCTAATTCCCCTTTTCTGATTGAAAAATAATCTTCCAAATCTAGTTTTGAAATATTCGCCACATCATCATGAATCACATTCCAATTCGGTCGATTATATTTCAATGTTTCAGCAGCCGCACTATCAAACTCTACCAGTCCAATTGTCTCAAAACCTGCTTTTTCGATACCTAGTGCTAAACCTCCAGCACCTGCAAATAATTCTATTGACTTCAATCTTTACTCCCTAATTGTTTTTCTTTACTTCTATTTGATAACTATCATTGATTCTCATAACAAAACTTCTATCTTCCCATTATATCATTACTCATACTAAAATGTGATAACAAAAATACTGCATTTCTATTTTTATCATTAATAAAATAAAACAATTGGTAAGTAATACCAATTGTTTTATATATATTTATTGTTTTTAATAATATTCACCTTGGCGATAGTCCCAAGAGTTAAATGTATCTGACAGATGCATCATGATTTTATCAATGTCAAGCCCTTTACGGATAACGACTGGGCAAGGTGTAACCGAACGACTGCTTGCACCTTGCTCAGGAATAAGCTTACCATCCTTATCCACCATAGATACCATAACGCCTTGCTCATAGCGTGTCTCGACAGTTTTGTCTGGCTGGATAGATGCTACATAATCGTCTGCCTCAATCACAAGGTCAACCATAGACTCAATTCGCTCACCAATTCCCTCAACCTTACCACGATTTCCTTTACCAGATGGGTTAGCCGATGACGCATAAACCATACGACCTTCTTTTTCCCACATTTCCTTAGCCAGTTGCTCACCCGCTTTACCAAACTTAATGACAAAGCATGAAGTACCACGACTGTCTGTCATCAATTCTTCACGACCATCACCGATAGCAACGAGTTTCTCATAAGCATCTTTGCGCCAAGGAAGAATACAACCAAGCAAAATATCCTCATCCCAATGTTTTTGGTAAAAACTATCAATTTCTGGCGTTAGCTGTGCTAAACTACGAAGCTCCTCAAGCGAACCACAAAGCACAACACCTGGTTTATTTCGTTTGCGTTCTTTGGCTGCAAACTTACGCTCCAACCCTTTTTTATCAGCTGTCATGATAATGTAGCCAACCTTCGTTGGGCAAACAATAACACCACCTTCGCCTCGCATAATCTCAAATCCTTCCTGCGAAAGATTACCATCCCATTGAATATGTTTTGTCATCTCAGTTTCCTCTCCTATATTACTTTCTACTTTTTAATGTTATCATCATTAATTTGACAAATAAATGGCTCACAAGATATAGTCTATCATGTAAAATCTAACTTTTCAAGTTTTTTTCAAAATGTTCAAAAATTATTTTTCTTCATCTCGCCAATAAACTGGTCGTTGCTTTTCATAAGCTGTGATTAAATCCTCATACTGCAGTGTGATGCCAATATCATCTAAACCATTCAGGAGTTTATGTTTCCATTCTCCATCAATATCAAAATGAAAATCACCTATAGGCGTGATGAGCAACTGCTTTTCAAGATTAACCGTTAGAGTCTCTTGAGGAGAGAGTTTTGCAAGACGATTGCGCACCTCCCTTGGCTGAACAATAGGTAAAATTCCATTGTTGAGTTCATTATTGTAATGAATATCACCGAAAGATCCCGCAATCACTACTCTAAAGCCATAGTCCGCTAGCGCCCACGCAGCATGTTCACGTGAAGATCCTGCCCCAAAGTTGTCACCTGTGATGAGAATACCTGCTTTTTTATAAGGTGCTTGATTAAAGATAAAGTCTGGATTTTCCGTATAGTGATGATCTAAGTATCGCCATTCATACATGAGATACTTGCCAAATCCTTTTTTATCAATCAACTTTAAAAATTGCTTGGGCAAAATCTGGTCAGTGTCGATATTGTCATTCATCAAAGGAACAGTCGTTCCTGTATAGACGGTAAATTTTTCCATACTTCTCCTTGCTAAGTCACATCCTCTAGTTCTCTTACATCGACAAAACGTCCAAAAATAGCTGCTGCCGCTGCCATAGCAGGACTGCAAAGGTGTGTTCTAGCACCGACACCTTGTCTATCCTCAAAATTGCGATTGCTCGTGGAAGCAACGTGGACACCTGTTGGTACCTTGTCGGGATTCATCCCCAAACACATGGAACAACCTGGATCACGCCATTCAAATCCTGCCTCTTTAAAGATTTTATCAAGTCCCAGTTTTTCAGCTGCTCTTTTGACAGGACGACTCCCTGGAACAACAATAGCTGTCACACAAGGAGCAACATGTTTACCTTTGACAAAGCGAGCAGCTACCTGCAAATCACTCAAACGAGCATTTGTGCAAGAGCCTAAAAAGACATAACCCAGCTCAATATCGCTAACTGTTTGCCCAGGTTTTAAATCCATATAAGCATAAGCCCTATCATCATTAAGATCACGACTCTCTGGGAAAGCTTCACCATAAGCAACTCCCATGGAAGGATTGGTTCCCCAAGTTACCATCGGTGCTAGCTCTGATACATCAAGTGTGATAATCTTATCATAAGTCGCATCCTCATCGGACACCAGCGTCTTCCAGTCAGAGACTGCTTCGTCAAAGCGCTTGGGACGATGAGGCTTGTCTTTTAGATAATCATAGGTAATCTGATCAGGATTCATAATACCCATCTTAGCACCAAACTCAATGGACATATTGCAAATGGTCATCCGCTCCTCCATGCTAAGATGATCAATTGCTTCACCTTGGTACTCCACAACATAACCAACACCAACTGCTACACCATAGTTAGCAATCAAAGCAAGGATATAATCTTTGGCATAGACACCCTTTTGAGGATGTCCAATGAAGCGTACCAAGAGTTTCTTGGGTTTAACCTGCCAAAGCGTTTGAGTTGCAAAAACATGCTCTACTTCTGTTGTTCCAATACCAAAGGCAATCGCACCAAAGGCACCGTGTGTTGCCGTATGGCTATCGCCACAGACAATAAACTTACCTGGCTGTGTACGTCCTGTCTCTGGTCCCACCATATGGACGATACCTTGTAGCTCTGAACCATGATCAGCATGAGGAATATCAAATTCCTTGACATTCCGAGCAAGAGCATCCATCTGCGCTTTGGAGATAACATCACGAATATCATAAATATTGACGGTAGGAACGTTATGGTCAAACGTTCCAAAAGTAAGATCAGGACGACGCACTTTGCGCCCTGACTCTCTCAAACCATCAAAGGCTTGCGGACTGGTCACTTCATGGATATAGTGCTGGTCAACATACATGAGCTGGGGTTCCCCTTCTTCACCTGTAATCACATGACGTTCCCATAATTTATCAAAAATGGATTTTCCACTCATTTATCATCCTCCAAAGGTAATAGCTGACAAGAAAGAACAGGCAAACCACTACACCATGTCACACTAGCAATCATAAACCGTACCATGTCACAGATTGCTAACAATCGCTTGTGTCATTTCGCTTGTTGTTGCATTTCCACCAAGATCGGCTGTTAGTGTACCTTCTGATAGCGTTTTTTCAACTGCCTTTTCAATCATAAGCGCAGCTGTTTTTTCTGCAAAACTCTCGCGTAACATCATAGCAACTGATAAAATCATGCTGATAGGATTGGCAAGGTTTTGACCTGCAATATCTGGTGCTGATCCGTGAATGGGTTCATAAAGACTAGGTCCATCAACGGAATGACTGGCTGATGGCATAACACCAAGCGTTCCAGATAAAACACTTGATTCATCAGATAAAATATCACCGAAAAGATTTTCTGTCACGATGACATCAAATCGACTAGGATTTGTAATCATCATCATGGCAGCGCTATCCACTAGTTGATGTTCTAGTGTTACTTCTGGATAATCTTTTGCAACTTGATTAGCAACTTTCCGCCACAGTTTTGAGGTGGCAAGAACATTTTGTTTATCAATGCTTGTCACTCTTTTTTTACGACTTCTTGCTAATTCGAAAGCTTTTCGTAAGATACGCTCAATTTCAAAAGTAGTATAAGCATTGATATCCTGTGCACTATCTCTTTTGAGATGGTGTTCACCAAAATAGATGCCACCTGTTAATTCACGAACAACAACAAAATCAACGTCCCTAATAAAATCTTCTTTAAGTGGCGATAAGTGTCTAAGCGCTTTGAAAATCTGCACAGGACGAATATTCGCAAAAAGCTTTAGTTCTTTGCGAATGGCAAGTAAGCCTTGCTCTGGTCTAATCGGAGCTGTATCATACCGAGGGCTTCCAATAGCTGCTAATAAAATAGCATCTGATGACTTAGCCGCTTCTAGTGTATCTTTAGGTAAAGGAGTGCCAACAGCATCAATCGCTGCACCACCAAAGACTCTCTCATCAATTTCATAGCAAAAACCTTCCTTACTTGCAACGGCAGCTAAAACCTCTAAACCCGCAACCATGATTTCAGGACCAATTCCATCTCCTGCTAACGTTACAATTTTCTTTGTCATAGATACCTCTTTAGAACTCTTTTTCGGACAGTTTTTTCTTCATTTCACCAGCGTTTTCTTTTTGTGCAAGAGCATTCGCATTGACATAAGCTATAGCTCCTGCTTTTAAAACGTCAAAGTCAATACCAGAAGCATTGAAAATAGTACCTGTGTCCACGTTTTCAATAGACACTGATACATGCGCTTGCGCATCAATCCCATCAGTCACAGCATCAATGGTATAGCTAAGGAGCTTAACCGTCTGGTTGAAAAATTTGTCGATAGCATTGTAAATCGCCTCAACAGATCCTTTCCCATTAGCTAATATAGCTACTTCTTCACCATCTGTATTGGTCATAAAGACTTCCGCTGTATTGGTCTCATCGCTATTTGAGGTGAGGGTTAAATTACTAAAGTGGAAACCTTCTGGATTTTCAATTTCAATTCCTGAAACAAGAGCAATAATATCAGCATCTGTAATCTCATGTTTTTTATCCGCCAATTTTTTAAATTTAGCAAATAAACTCTTAATCTCCGTCTCGTCAAAATCCAATTCAAGTTCTTTTAGCTTTTCAATGAAAGCATGACGCCCAGATAATTTACCAAGCGGCAACGAGTTTTTCTTTACACCGACAAGCTCTGGTGTAATGATTTCATAGGTCAATGGATTTTTCAACACACCATCTTGGTGAATACCAGACTCGTGTGAAAAGGCATTACCACCAACAACTGCTTTATTCTTTGGAATAGCAATTCCTGAAAAACGTGATACCAAATCAGCAGTATTGAGCGTCTCATCAAGCTTAATAGAACTTTTAGCTTGATAAAAGTCTTCTCGGATATTGAGCGCTACAGCTACTTCTTCAAGTGCTGCATTTCCAGCACGCTCACCAATACCGTTAACAGTTCCTTCAATACGACCAGCACCATTTTTGATAGCAGCTAGAGTATTTGCCACTGCCATACCAAGGTCATTGTGACAATGTGGGCTAAAGATAATCTCACGTTCTGATTTGACATTTTCAATGAGATACTTAAAAATAGCACCATACTCTTTTGGTGTTGTAAAACCAACTGTATCAGGGATATTGATATAAGTTGCTCCTGCATCCACAGCTACTTGACAAACTTCCAAGAGATAATCTCGTTCCGTACGTGTGGCATCTTCGGGTGAAAACTCAACTACATCAAAATATTTACGAGCATAACTAACCTGCTCTTTGATAAGTTCTAAAATCTCTGTTTTTGATTTTTTGAGTTTAAACTCACGATGAATTGGGCTAGTTGCAATAAAAACATGGCATTGCGGATATTTGGCATCTTTTAGCGCTTCGTAACAAGCATCAATATCTGACTTAACCGAACGTGCCAAACCTGTTACTGCCGTTGTTGTCATTGTATTAGCGATTTGTTTGACCGCTTCAAAAGAATCAGGACTCGCTGCTGGAAATCCTGCCTCAATGGCAGAAATACCCCATTTTTCAAGCTGTTTCGCAATTGCAACCTTTTCTTTGATTGAAAAATTAACCCCTGGTGTCTGCTCACCATCACGAAGTGTGGTATCAAGAAATTCAACTGTTTGCATTGTCATCACCTTTTCTAATATACTAAAAAACATCCCACTACCAAGCGAGATGTTTTTCCCGCTTGGTAACTAAGCCAAACAGGACTAATGCTTCTGCACTAGCCCAGACACCTCAATAGCAAAACGATTGAAACTGTACGCATTTGACTTCTCCTTGAATGTTGTTAGCACCAGTATATATTTTTCAGATTATTTTGTCAATAACAATTGTAAAACTTTTTTGATTTTTTTGTTAAAAAGACTTGGGTATCTCCAAGTCCTCAAAGATTAGTCTGATGTTGATGCACTCAAAATACTTGCCACTTTAGTATTAATCAAATCAATCGCTACAACATTGCTGACTCCCTCAGGAATAACCACATCGGCATAACGCTTTGTTGGCTCAATAAACTGATGATACATTGGCTTGACCACACTAGTGTACTGTTCGATAATGCTATCTAAACTACGCCCACGCTCTTCCATATCACGCTTTATTCGACGAATGATACGAATATCATCATCTGTATCAACAAAGACTTTGATATCCATCAAATCACGCAAACGTTTATCCTCAAGGACTAAAATACCTTCTACAATAAAGACATCCTGAGGTTCTTGGCGATATGTCTTGCTACTACGTGTATGCTGTGTATAATCATAAACAGGAATATCTACTGAGCGTCCTGCAATCAACTCATTTAAATGCTCAATCATCAAGTCTGTATCAAATGCTAACGGATGGTCGTAGTTCGTTACGACACGCTCCTCAAAAGTCAAATGACTCTGATCTTTATAGTAAGAATCATGCTCAATCATAGCTATATTTTCATCTGGAAAATGAGACAAAATAGCTCTTGAAACACTGGTCTTACCACCACCAGATCCACCAGTTACACCGATGATAATTGGTTTTTTACGCATAGTTACTCCGTTCATAAAAAGCTTCTTTATCTATTTTACTACATATTTCCTATTTGAAAAGCTAAAAATAACAATTTAAATAAAATCCACACTTTAGAACACTTCTTTCTCCTAAGTTTTTTGATATAATTGTAATAGTAAAAACAAAAGAAAACGAGGAACTATGTATGAAGCGTTTCCCTGATAGTTGGAATATACTGTTTGAGGAAAAAAGGATTACGACACTGACCCCTATCCAAGAAGCACTTTTTAATCCTATCTCCAAAGGACAAAACGTCCTTGGTATAAGCCCGACAGGAACAGGAAAAACCTTAGCTTATCTTTTTCCCTTGCTCCTTAAACTACAACCTAAAAAAGCGCAACAGCTGCTGATTTTAGCACCCAACTCAGAATTAGCAGGACAGTTGTTTGAAGTGTGCAAAACATGGTCTAATCCCCTTGGCTTACAAGCACAACTCTTTTTATCAGGTTCTAGTCAGAAACGCCAAATGGAACGTTTAAAAAAAGAACCCGAAATTCTCATCGGAACGTCTGGACGGATTTTTGATCTGGTCAAACTCAAAAAAATCAAAATGATGAAAGTGGAGACCATTGTCCTAGATGAATTTGATGATCTACTGAATGATTCTCAGTATAGCTTTGTTAGTAAAATCTGTCACTACGTGCCACGTGAGCATCAGATGGTTTACATCTCAGCTACACCAAAGATTACACGAGAGGCTTTAGCAGATGATACTGTAACCATTGACTTATCTGATACGATGACTACGCCTATCCAGCACTACTATGTCATGCTGGATAAGCGATATAAAACAACTTTTTTACGCAAGTTATCAAACATTCCACATTTGAAAGCACTAGTTTTTTTCAATAGCTTATCTGAGCTTGGAGCTTGCGAAGAACGTTTGCAGTTTCATCAGACATCTGCCATCTCTCTTGCTAGCGACATCAATGTTAAATTCCGAAAAATCATACTAGATAAGTTTAAACAAGGGGCATTTTCCCTTCTACTAGCTACTGATTTAGTAGCTCGGGGTCTGGATATTGAAGGATTAGATTATGTGATTAACGCAGAGCTACCCCACGATAAAGATAATTATATACACCGTGCAGGACGGACAGGACGCATGCAACACAAAGGAGTCGTCATCACTCTTGTCACAAACAAAGCAGAACTCAAACAACTCAAAAAATACATTTCCGTTCAAGAGATTGGTTTAAAGAACCAAAGCTTTTATTTCATAGAAAAATAGATTGGATAATCCAATCTATTTTTCTTACATTGACCTTTTTGTATCAAGTTTTCTAAGTTTGAAACACCCAAATCTGTCATTTTACTGTTTTAGAGCACTGCTTGGCAAACTCAAATCGCTGTGATAGTGAATATCAGTTGTATCAAGTCTGTCTAGATAATCAGCTAGTTTATCACCGTTTGGCAGAGATAATGTCGCCTCAAGGTCTAACAAAGGTTTTAATACAAAGGCACGTTCGCACATATAAGGATGAGGAATGATAAGAAGCTTGCTATTTACTGTCTGGTCATCATAAAGAAGAAGATCAATATCAATGGTTCTTGGTCCCCAATGCACATGGCGCATACGCCCCAGTTGATTCTCAATAGCTTGTGTTTTTTCTAACAAAATATTTGGTAATAAGCTTGTCTCAAGCAAACAGCAAAGATTCAAAAAATCAGCTTGATTTGTATTGCCCCAAGCAGCTGTCTCATAGACGGAAGATACCGCTACCAACTTTGTATCCTTTAACTGACTGATTGCTAAAACTGCTTCCTCAAGGTAAGCTTTGCGATTTCCCATATTACTGCCAAGGCTAAGATAAACTTTACTCATGACGTTCACGCTCCAGTTCAACCCCTACAGCGTCATAGTGACCATTGATGGGAGGATTTTCTTTAGTTATTTTGAGGGTAATTTTAGTAATTTTAGGAAATGTGTCCAGTAAATCATCACAAATCACACCTGCTAGACGCTCAATCAGGGCATAACGTTTTGTTTCAACATGTGTCCTGATATGGTCAAAAACCTGACCATAATGTACTGTATCTTCTAACTTATCCGTCTGTGAAGCCACAGTCAAATCAACAGACAAGATACAATCCACTCTGAAAATTTGGCCTAAAATCTGCTCCTCTGAAAACGCTCCATGATAGCCATAAAAACGACAATTTTCTAAATATATCTTATCCATCTATTTCACCAACTGTCCAACGACATGGACAATATCCCTGTTAGCTTTAACGTTGTGTACTCGCACGATGCGACAACCTTTCATCAGAGCCCAAGCAGATAGAGCTGCTGTTCCCTCGTCACGCTCTAGCATGTTGCGCTGACCACCAAGCAGATAATTCACTGTACGCTTGCGTGAAATTCCAAAAAGTACAGGATAACCTAGACAAGTTACACGCTCTAACCCTTTTAACAACTCGACGTTCTGCTTTTCATTTTTGGCAAAACCAAATCCTGGATCAATCCAAATATTTTCTCTAGGCACACCTGCTTTTCTTGCAGCCTGTGCTCGCTTGCTCAAAAAATTACAGACATCTTGTGTCACATCATGATAGTTTTCTTCTTGTTGATTATGCATAAGAATGATAGGAGCATTTTTTTGAGCAGCTAATGCAAGCATACCACCATCATAAAGTCCTGCCCAGACATCATTCAAAATATGAGCACCAGCATCCAGTGCTGCTCTAGCGACCGACGTTTTATACGTATCTATAGAGATGAGAATGTCTGGAAAAGCTTTTCGAACTGCCTTTATAACTGGAACTACACGTTTGATTTCCTCCTCTTCACAAACAAAGCTAGCACCTGGTCTTGTAGACTCTCCACCAATATCAATAATACTAGCACCATCTTTTATAAGACATTTCGCTTGCTCCAATGCACGATCCACACTATCATACCTACCACCATCTGAAAAAGAATCTGGTGTCACGTTTAAAATTCCCATGATAGCTACGCTACCGTCTACTTGATAAGCTCCTATATTCATGATTTCTCCTTTGTAAGATACTGTCTAACTTGTGCAATAAAGTACAAAGACCCTGTAATGAGATAAAAAATATCAGGATTATCCGCACCATCAACCCAATCTTGCCAAGAACTCACTCGAGAATACTTTTTGGGATAAGCTTGCAAGGCAATCGCTCGTGGGTAGTCAAAAGTGGTCACACTAACTTCACCTAAAGTTTCTAGCTGCTCTAACATAGCCTCTACAGGCTTAGTATTAATAGCAGATGCAAGAATCTTGATAGGTTTATCAGTATAAGTTTGCATCACAGCGACCAATGCTGCTATGCTTTCTTTGTTGTGAGCACCATCAATCATAAGATTTGGCATTATAAGCTCTGTGCGTCCTGCCCATTGCGTACTCTCTAATCCCTTTTTGATGATACTATCTGTCACGCTAGGGTAAGTGTTTTTTAATAAGAAACTCGTTGTAATAGCTAGGCTAGCATTTGCCATCTGGTGTTTCCCAAGAAGGTGCAAATGAATATCAGAAATCACATGCGTATCTTTTCGATAGGTGAATGTATCACCTGTAATAGTTATAGTAAACGCACGGCCTAGGCGATAAGTTGGACTGCTAGTCTTCCTTGCTTTTTCTTGGAAAACTTGCTCAACATCAGCTCTGCTACTAGCATAAATCAGAGGCACTTTATCATCTAAAACTCCAACCTTTTGTTGAGCAATTTCCCTATGTGTCTCACCGAGTACTGCTTGGTGGTCAAGCCCAATTGAGGGACAAACGACAGCTAAAGCTTTAAAGACATTCGTCGAGTCATAAAGCCCACCCATACCAGCCTCGATAAAGGCAATATCCACAGGATGAACGTGTCCAAAGTACTCAAACATTAGGAGCGTAATCACTTCAAACTCTGTCGCAGGTTCTAAATCAGTTTCTAGAGGAAGACGCTCAACAACAGGTTTTATACGCTCAACAACCTGCATAAAATCAGCTTTTGATATCATCTCACCATCAATACTAATACGCTCTCTAAAATCCAAGATATAAGGCGATGTAAAAGTTCCTACCTCATAACCTGCTAAACTAAAAATATGTTGCAAATAACTCGTTGTAGATCCTTTACCATTTGTACCAACGATATGAACAGCTGATAGATTTTGCTCAGGATGCCCTAGCTGCCCAAGCAGCCAATCCATACGCTCAAGACCTGGTTTTATCCCAAAAACAAGCTTACTATGTATCCACTCTAGAGCTTCTTGATACGTCATAATGTTCCTTTCTTCTCTAAAGTAAAAATGGCTTTATGGTTAGCCATTTTATCCTATTTGCTATCGAGTCACTACTAAGCCTTTGGTATCAAGATTTAAAACTTCTATTTCTCCGTCAAGATGTAGCTGCGATAATCTCTCTACAAAAGGTACAACATAATCTTTTGCTATCAGAGTCATGACGGTAGGTCCTGCTCCTGAGAGATAAGTTGCATAAGCACCAATCTTGTGCGCTTCAGCCTTAATAGGAGCAAATTCGGCCACTAACTGTTGACGAAAACGCTCATGAAATAAATCAGCTTCTATCGCTCGTCCAGCCTTTGTCAAATCCCCCACCAAAAGAGCAGAAACTGCTAGATTAGCGATACTACTCGCTTTAACTGCTTCGCTGTAATCAAAAGTGGCTGGCAAAACATGACGACTGTCACTCGTTTTCAACTCATAATTTGGAATAAAAGCTACAAAAGCGCACTCTGGGAAAGGCACAACAACACTCGTTACTTGCTCACCTGTGTAACTAGCCACAACGAGATTTCCAAAAAGAGCTGGGGCGACATTATCAGGATGTCCCTCTATTTGTGTTGCTAAATCAAGCTTGTCCTGGTTGCTGAGACCTAAGTTGCCTAGCTGGTTAGCCAACTCAATCCCTGCGACAATAACAGAACTTGATGATCCCAAACCACGCGCCAAAGGAATATCAGAAACCATATCAATCTTATGTGGCAACAAATCAGGCTTAACCTTAAGTGCAGTTTTGATGAGAAGATTACGTTCATCCCTTGGAATATTCTCCAAATTATGGTGCACTTCCCACTTCGTAGATGGAGCTAAGATGGTAATCGTAAGGTATTTGCTAACAGCAACTCCCACTGAGTCAAAACCTGGACCAATATTAGCACTCGTTGCCGGAATTGTGATTTTCATACTCATTCCCCTAAGACCTTAAATGTATTGAGTAGAGTCATATCACTAATAGATGATAATTTTTCAGTGATATGTACGAGTTGTGTCTTACTCATACTATGTGTGATAATGACGACACGTGCGTGGTTATTGCTTGCTTTTTGTTGCAAAACTTGCTCAAATGAGATGTCCTCAGCGTTGAACAAGTCAGCAAGACGAAGAAGCTGACCTTTTTCATCTGGTGTTGTAATGGCAAAATAGTAATGACTTTTGACATCACTAGCATCTGCTATGCGTGTTTCTCTTCTAAATTCATTGAAGGGTTTACCAACTGTATTATCTGACAAACGTCGTGAAATGCGCACAATATCCGCTACCACTGATGTTGCTGTCGGTTTTTGACCAGCTCCTGGTCCATAATACATGGACTCACCAATACCGATAGATTCAACAAAGACAGCATTCATCACGTTATTGACATTGGCTAGTGGATGCTCTTTAGGTAAAAAAGTTGGTGAAACTTCAGCAGATATACCAGAGGTAGTCTCACGTATGTCACCAACTAACTTGATAACATAGCCTAACTCTTGTGCAACTGCCACATCATCAGGTGTGATAGTTGAGATACCTTGATGGTCTACTTGGTCAAAATCAATGGTTATCCCAAAACCAAACTGACTCAAAATAACTGCTTTATAGGCAGCATCAATTCCCTCAACATCATTTGTTGGGTCACTTTCTGCATAGCCTAGATGCTGTGCTTGCGCAAGTGCTGCATCATATGTCCAACCCTCATCCACCATCTTTGTCATCATAAAGTTAGATGTTCCATTTAAGACACCTAAGATACGTGTCACCTTGTCAGAAGTGAGCGAATTAGCTAATGTACGTAAGATAGGGATACCACCTGCAACAGCAGCTTCATAATAGAAAGCAACACCCTTTCTTTGTGCAAGAGCAATCAAATCTCTCCCATGTGTTGCAATCAAATCTTTATTGGCTGACACCACGTGCTTACCAGCTTCTATCGCTTTTGTGATAAAGGTTCTTGCTGGCTCAATACGCCCCATCAACTCAACGACAATTTGAATATCGTCGTCACTCAAAATCGCATCTACATCCGTCACAAAGTTGTAGGCATGTCCAGCGGCGACAAGTCGTTCTTTTTCAGCATCGTCTTTAACCAAGACTTTGGCAATTTTTAATCTATCTTTAGCAGCTTCTTCAATTTTTTGTCCGTTTTCCTGAAATAAATATGGAATTCCGCTAGCAACTGTCCCAAATCCTAATAATCCAATTTTAATCGTCATAGATCCTCCTTTTTTCTGTGCACACTTCTTAAAAGGTACTAACTGTTTCTATTATACCAAATTTTCGAGATACTTTAATAATAAAGAGCTATTTTTTATACTTATCTCAAAAATATAAGGCATAACTCTATTAAAAACTACTGTTTAAATTCTAATCGAACGAATTGTTTTCCATTTGGTAAAGGAGTTTCAATCTGCTTGATGAGATGGTATCCGATTTCTTCTAACGTTTGAATCACTAAACTTTCCTCCATCTGATGATGTACTTTATCAAGATTATCAAAAACATGAAGATAAGGAGAATTAGACACCCATGTGTCATCTATATTGATTTGGATAATGCAGGAAACATACAAGGGTTGTATCTGTTCAACCGCCTTTTTGAAACAATCATACCCAATATATTCAATGAGTAAATTGGCAACTAATAATTCTGCTTGAGGTAGTTTATCTGTTTCTTCAATTAGATTTAATGCAATACATTCTAATCTATCAGAAAGGGCTGAATATCTTTTTGTCACTGCTTTTAGGTAGGCTTTGTTAATATCAATACCATACACCTTTTTGTATTTATTTTTATCAATGTGTTCTAGACCATTACCGCCTGCAACACCTAAAATAATCGTTGAATGGACGGGATAGGTATTAAATTGTTCCTTCATCATTTGGTTCATCGTTTGTAACTGCATAACCGAATCCAATTGCATATGATTTTCGTAATCTGATAAAGGTATTTCCTTCCAAGGATTTGTCATGTCTTTTAATCTCCTTTACTGTCATTTTATTTAGATATGAGCTTAAACTATCTTACACCATTATACAATAGGGGACCCTCAGTTCTCAATCTTTATAACCTCATTATATAGAGAAGCTGACACCTCTGAATAGCGGTGTGAAATATGGATAAGCATTTTACCTTTTAGAGATGTTAGGTAGGCTTCTAGTCTATCAAAAGTTGCTTGAACTAAAGCAGATAAACTCTCAATCAACAATAACATTTCTTTATCCTGCAGTAAGACTCGAACTAACAAGAATCTCTGCTTTTGCCCACCTGATAACCCACTATCACCTGTTAAAACTTCAGACAATAAATCAGAAACGTTTTCCACTCGTTGCTTACTAAGAACCCAGTCCGCTTGAATAAAAGTCCCTCTCCCTAAATGACTAAACAATCCAAATCTTACTGACTTTATAAGATATTCAATCCCTTTAAGAGTTTTCCTCAATGACTGTTTTTTCTTTGTAATCTTATCATTTATCTCAGATTTATAGTGATACAATGACACTTGGATAAAAGAAAATCTTTTTATTAATTCAATATTTCTAGAATTAATGAAATGCCCTGTAGTTGTCATTGTGACAAATTCAAAGTTATTGGTCACATATTTTGCGATTTCATTAAATTTTGGATGAACCATCAGCTCACCTCTTATCAATTGAATCTCATATACACTTCCCTTCATTTTATCTAAAAATGTAACTAAATCATTAAAATTTAAAAACTGCCTTTTTAAAGGACTAGATTGTTTATAGCAATGAATACAGTTTAAATGGCACTTATTTGTTAGCTCTATGACTATTTTTTAGGAAAAAATTTTCCGACTTCACCGTAAATGCTAAGTGAGTCAGATTTTGTCGGAGATTCAATAATTAGACCCTTTTTAAGCATATTTTTAAGGGCTCTCTAGCAAGTCAACTATTTAAGCTTCTTCTACATCTAATACAACATCTAAAAAATGGTGAACTAAATTACGCAAATGACCATCGTTATTTATAACTTCAATCAATAAAGTTTGATACTCATTTAACAAATAATTCTCATTGCTTCCAATAACAAACAATTCATTGCCAAAATAATGATAATAATAATTTCTCTGTAATTTGAGTTCCATTTTAACCTCTCCCCAAAAGCGATAACCTACCTGTAGTAATACCTAAACTTTTAAATGTGTTATCTAATAAAATACTCTAAAAATAATAATTTAGAGTAACCTTTTAGTTTGGTGTGTCCGCCTAGTTCCACAACCGCTGGTTACAACTTTAATTTTCAATAACTTGGAAGATAGCTGTTTAAAATTGATTTTTATCATAATATTTCTCCTAACTATTCTTATACTACAGATAGGCTGTGCTTACATTGAGTGTATCACATCGTTATATAAATACCAATTTGGGGATAGAAAAATTATAAATATTATATTTCATAGAGATAGCTCCTTGTGCCATTTACCCCAAGCTTTCTCTAATAAAGCTAGCTATTTCCTCTTCTTTGTGTTCAGCTAGGGCTTGAACAATTTTAGAGCCAACAATAACACCGTCTGAGACTTGATTGAAACGCTCGACATCCTCGTGCGTCGAAATGCCAAATCCTGTCAAAACTGGGATAGAGGCTAGGTCTCGTAAACGTGAGAGGTGACCGTCCAAGTCGTTGCGGTAACTGCTTGTCTTACCGGTCACTCCATTGACAGCAACAGCGTAAATGAAACCCTCAGCGTCTTCGACCAGCATTTTTTGACGATTAAGTCCTGTGGTGAGACTCACCAGTGGTACAAGGGCAATGTCTGCTTCCTCAAGCAGTGGTTTGATAAAATAATCTTGCTCGTGTGGCAAGTCCGGAATAATAAGTCCCTTGACAGGCGTGTCCGCTAAGTCAGTGATAAACTGATCCAAACCGTACTGAAAAATCGGATTAAAATAGGTCATGATAATCAATGGTAACTCTGTCTTAATCGCCTTTAGCGTACGTACAATCGTATGAGGAGTTGTGCCATTTTTCAGACTACGATTACCAGCAAGCTCAATGACTGGACCATCTGCAACAGGATCTGAAAAAGGAATTCCAATCTCAACAGCAGACACTCCTAATTTTTCTAAAAATGCAATCGTCTCAGCTAATCCATCAATCCCTTTATCGTGATCACCTGCCATGATGTAAGGAATAAAAATGCCATTACCTGTTTCTTTTTTTGCCTGTAAAAAGTGCGTTAGTGTTTTTTCCATCCTAGACTCCTTTTTGCTCTTTCTCTAAACGTTCTTTGACTTGCATCACATCCTTGTCTCCTCGTCCTGACAGGCAGACGACAATGGACTTGTCCTTACCGAGTTCCTTGGCTAGCTTAATAACGTAGGCAATAGCATGACTGGACTCTAAGGCAGGGATAATTCCCTCAAGACGTGACAGTAGCTTGAATCCCTCAAGCGCTTCCTCATCTGTGATTGGCACATAGTGGGCTCTACCGATCGCATTAAAATGCGAATGCTCCGGACCTACACCTGGATAGTCCAATCCTGCCGAAATTGAAAATGCCTCCAAAATTTGCCCTTCTTCATCTTGCAAAACGTCCATCAGAGAACCATGTAAAACACCTGCTCTACCTTTAGTTAATGTGGCTGCGTGGTCTTTTGTCTCTAGACCACGTCCTGCTGCTTCGACGCCATACATTTCCACAGACTTATCGTTAACAAAAGGATAAAAAAGTCCCATGGCATTTGAACCTCCACCAACACAAGCCACTAGGGCATCTGGTAAATCCTGTCCTGTTAATTGACTAAACTGTTCTTTAGCTTCACGACCAATAACCGACTGAAAATCCCTCACAATCTCTGGAAATGGTGCTGGACCAAGCACAGAACCCATAATGTAATGTGTGTCCTCTACGTTAGCTACCCATGAACGAAGAGCGGCATTAACAGCGTCTTTAAGTACACGTGAACCGTCTGTAACTGCCACTACCTTAGCCCCTAACAACTCCATACGAAATACATTGAGAGCTTGACGTTTCACATCCTCTTCTCCCATGTAAATGGTACACTCCATGTCAAAAAGTGCTGCTGCTGTCGCTGTCGCTACACCGTGCTGACCTGCGCCAGTCTCTGCAATAATCTTGGTTTTACCCATCCGCTTGGCTAGAAGGGCTTGTCCTAGAGCATTATTGATCTTGTGCGCACCCGTATGATTGAGATCTTCACGCTTGAGATAAATCTTTGCACCACCTGCATAATCACTCAAACGCTGTGCAAAATACAGTGGATTCTGCCGACCAACATAATAGGTCAACAATTGTTCAAGTTCTTCTTGAAATGTTGAATCCGCTTTTGCTTTACGATAAGCAGTTTCCAGTTCTAAAACTGCTGTCATCAGTGTCTCTGGGATAAAACGTCCTCCAAACTTTCCAAAAAATCCCTTTTCATCTGGTTGTTTATAAGTCATATTTTACTCCTTTTATAAATGCTTTTATCTTCTCCACATCCTTTTTACCATTTGTCTCCACTCCAGAAGATACATCAACAGCATAGGGGTGAAAATGTGCGATACAGTCACTGACATTTTCTAGTGTCAAACCACCCGCTATAAAATAGGGCTTAGTCATGTTTGTTCTATCAAGCATCTCCCAATCAAACGTTTTGCCACTACCTGCTATAGGTGCATCAAAGAGATAGTAGTCTGCTGACTCTCTAACTATCAGTTGCTCTTTGCCAACCGCTACTGCACTGATAATAGGTATATCCAAAGTTTTTAGAGCCTCATCATAGTCCCCATGAATCTGAATGAGGTCAAGTCGAACATCTTTCAAAACCTCCTGCACCTCATTTATGCTGGGATTAACAAAAACACCAACTTTTTGAACCTCTGGAGATACCCACTGTGCAAGTGTACGTGCTTTTTTTGGAGTCACTTGGCGCTTGCTTGTTGCAAAAACAAATCCAACATAGTCCGCTCCCGCATCGACTGCTGCTTGCATCGCCTCTGACGTTGTTATGCCACATATCTTAACCTTTGTCAATAGCAAGCTCCTTTATCTTAGCAGCAACAGTATCAGACTGCATCAGAGTTGTTCCGCATAAGATACCATCATAAGAAGGAACCAATCGTTTGACATCCTCTCTTGTAACAATCGCCGACTCCGAGATATAAACAGGATTGCTCCTTAGATAAGGTATCAAATCTATACTTGTCTGCAAATCAGTCTTAAACGTTGTCAAATCACGATTATTAATCCCAATAATCTTAGCACCTATTTGGTGAGCTATCTCAAGCTCAATAAGATTATGCGTCTCCACTAGAACCTCCATCCCTAAGGAAGTCGCAAAATCAAACAACTCACACAAACGCTTCTTACTAAGTGCAGCAACAATCAGCAAAATCACTGTTGCGCCAGCATTAGCTCCTCTAATAATCTGCTTTTCATCAATGATAAAATCCTTCTGTAAAGTTGGAATGGCAACACTCTCTGAAATCATACGCAGATAGTCTATGTGCCCCTTGAAAAAAGGCTCATCCGTCAACACGGAAATCATACTAGCACCAGCCGTCTCATAACATCTCGCTTGATCTAGCAAATCCACATCCATATTGATTGCTCCTAGACTAGGACTGGCTTTTTTTACTTCGGCAATAATGTGTATCCTATCATTGTGTGTTTTGACATAATCGTAAAAAGAATAAGTCTTACGCAATGGTTTGACCTTTTCGACAACGAGTTGAGCATTTTCTTGTTCTTTGATTGCCAATATTCTCTCTAAAAATGCCCCATCACTCATACCTGCACCTCCTTAAGCTTGTTTAAAACATCAAGTGCTTTTCCTGAAGCAAGTACTTGACGAGCCAGATTTACACCTTCTTGTAGCGTTGCAACTTTACCCGCTGCAAAAAAACCGAGCGCAGCATTGACAATAGTTGTTTCTCGATATGGACTTGGTTCATTTTTGAGAACACTCACTAGAATATCGGCATTCTCCTTAGCATTGCCTCCTTTAATGGCTGCAAGAGGTATCTCTTTCATCCCTAAATCAGCATAGCTAAACTGTCCTTTTGTTATTTTGCCATAATCTAGCAACGTATAGTGATTAACACCATAGAGAGCAGCTTCATCCATATTATCAGGTCCTGTAATAATTATTGCTCGTTTACGTCCCAGATGATGTAGTAACTTAGCGCAAGTCTCTTGTAAATCCTCTCTATACAATCCCATAAGCTGATAATCCAAATCCATAGGATGGTTCAGTGGACCTATGATATTCATAATTGTAGGAATTCCCAAAATCTGTCTGGCAGGTCCCACATGACGCATTACAGGATGCATTGATTGAGCAAACAAGAATGCTAGACCAACCTCCTCCAAAGCTTTTTTAATCACTTCTGGACTAGCATCTATCTTGATGCCTAGGTTTTCTAAGACATCTGCCGATCCTGATTTTGAAGAAATGGAGCGGTTTCCATGTTTAGCGAGCTTGATGCCACCAGCAGCTAATAAAAAGCTAGTAGTTGTTGAGATGTTAAAACTAAAAGAGCAATCTCCACCAGTTCCACAATTATCCATCACATCATGAAATTTTCCCGGAACTTTCTTTGCATAACTGCGAATAACAGCAATGAGACTTGCAATCTCATCAAAACTCTCTCCTTTTTCCGTCAAACCAAGCAAAAAAGCTGTTGTTTGAGCATCGGACAACTGACCAGAAAAAAGACGTTCAGCAACCTCTGTCATCTCCTGTGTACTCAAATCCTCTTTTGCAACCAACTTTGCAAATATAGTTTTCATTTTTCTTCCTCTCTTTCAATGAAAATCCTAGTGCACATTTTTCACGATAGCAACAAAATTTTCAATCATTTTCATCCCCTCATCCGTCCCTATAGACTCAGGATGATATTGTAAACCGTAAAGCTGTAAAGCGTTATTTTGGATAGCCATAATCTCATAATCATCTGTTGTTTTAGCAATCACCTCAAAACCTTTGGGCAATTGAGATACGACAATAGAATGATAACGCATGACTGATGTTTTTTTTGAGACACCTATAAAGATAGGAGAGGCTTGTTCAATTGCTATTTGGCTCTGTTTACCATGCATAACCTGCTTTGCCAAATCTAGCTTTCCTCCAAAAGTTTCAGCAATAGCTTGATGCCCAAGACAAATGCCTAAAATAGGCTTTTGACCAGCAAAATCTCTGATTAAAGACTCCATTTGCCCTGCATCGCTAGGCCAACCAGGACCTGGTGATAAAACGATACCATCTGCTTTTTTAGCATAGTCATAAAGCTGTCTATCATCATTTCTTATGACATCAACTTCTGCAAAACGACTGATGTACTGCATGAGGTTAAATGTAAAGGAGTCATAATTATCCACCAATAAAATCATTCTAAATCTCCAATATTCGTCATCGCTTTAGCTTTATTGAGAGTTTCGTAATATTCATTTTCGGCTACACTGTCATACACTATACCTGCTCCTGCTTGAACATAAGCTCTACTATTTTTCACAATCATAGTTCGAATAGCAATAGCAAAATCCATATCACCTGTAGCCGAGAGATACCCAATAGCACCTGCATAGATACCTCTTTTTTCCTGCTCAAGTTCATAGATGCGTTGCATAGCACGCAATTTGGGTGCTCCTGAGACGGTACCTGCTGGCAGAGTTGCTTTGAGCGCATCCATAGCAGTCATATCTTTGCGTAACTCACCTTTGACAACACTAGTAAGGTGCATAACATATCGGAAATACTCAACTTCCATATATTTGCTAACCTGAACGGTATCTGTTTTAGCAATACGTCCAATGTCGTTACGCCCTAAATCAACTAACATACGATGCTCTGCTGTCTCCTTAACATCTGACAAAAGTTCTCTAGCAAGTCTGACATCCTCTTCTTCTGTTTTACCTCTTGGACGTGTTCCTGCAATGGGATTGGTGATAACCATTTTTCCTTTGACCGATACGAGACTCTCTGGGCTAGCTCCAATCACCTGATAAGTACCGAAATCAAAGAAATAGAGATAATTAGATGGATTGACGATACGTAGATTACGATAATAATCAAACGGATTACCTTGTAAATCAGCAGAAAATCGCTGACTGAGCACACATTGAAACATATCTCCCTGCCGAATAAGCCGTTTTGCTTGATTAACCATAGATACAAAACCATCCTTTTCCAGATGGCTACTAAACTGCAGTGGTGTAATTACCTTTGGTGCCAACTCATCTTCACTCATGCTTTGTAACTGAACTAAAACTGCATCTAGCGCTACTTTCATTTCCGATTTATCACGCTGACTATAAATATTATCCTCAACCACACGGACAAGCTCTTTTTTATGGTCAAAAATAAGATAAGACTCGTAAACAAAAAAGTGCATATCTGGTACCTTTATAGTGTCTTTTGGGATGCTACCTAACGTTTCATAAAGATGAAGCATATCATAGCCTACATAGCCCAACGCTCCACCAGCAAAGGGAATCTCATCCATTTCCTTTGCTGTGACAACAAGAGTATTCAGATAATCAAGCGGATCTTGTGTAACAACCTGCCCATTTTGCGTTAGCACACCCTCTTGGTAAATGATTTCATAGACAGGATTGTAAGCAATAATAGAATATCTAGCATTTTCTTTTTCACGAGGGATACTCTCCAAAATGACCTTATAATCCCCCTTTAGACGCTTATAAGCTAAAATAGGCGTCAAACTATCAGCTGCCAAAATCTTTTCCATCTTATCCTCCATTTCTAAACAAAAAACCTCGCACAGAAAAACTCTGTGCGAGGGCGTTATTACTAACACGGTGCCACCTCAATATTAAGTACTCTAAGTACCTCTCACACTCGTCAAACAACGAGTCGCACGATAAGGAGTGCCCACCGAATTATTATGGTTTCAAATTCACTATAACATCAGTCCAATGTTCACCTAAAGCTGTTACCTGTTTGCAGTCACCACAGGCTCCCTTAAAACAACTCTAACTTACTTTTCTGATTGCCATCATTATACAAAAAGTCTTTTTAATTTGTCAAGAGTTTTTTCGAATTTTCTAAAAATAATCTCTTATTTTTTATCTGTGTCATTTATCAAAAAGTGGTACAATAATGAATGTCCAAAGGAGGAGAATCATGCTGAATCTCAAATACATGCCTCAGCACAATCGTTTTAATGCTATTTTACTCGGATTTATGGGTGGAGCTTTAGATGTTTACTGTCACATGCAATTTGACTCTCTAGTAGCTACACAGACCGGAAATATTTTGCTACTTGTTGCAGATTGGGATGATAGCTCCTTATCACAAAGTATTCTACGTTTGCTTTCTATTTTCTTTTTTTCCATTGGTTTTATCCTTGCTACCATCATCAAAAAAAGGGCTAAAACTGCTTATTGGCGCACTTATTGTATTTTGCCTTTACTCATGAGTTCTGCTGTCTTGCCCTTTTTTCCAAAAGTGCCAATCTTCTGGATTATACTACTTGCGACAACTACTGGTATATTGACCCTTACCTTTACAGATAGTCATATTGAATCACATGCCTATACCATTTTGATGACATCTGGTAATTATCGGAAAATGCTAAGCAGCTGGTATCAGTATCTAACCACTCGAGACAAAACACCAGAGCTCAAAAGACAAGCAACGAATTATAGTCTTGTAGTCTCAAGCTTTGTTCTCGGTGCTATTAGCGTTTCTTTAGTGAATAATGTTCTTCATGAAAAAGCATTGTGGCTAGTTACACTTAGTCTAGCGTGTGTTTGCTATCACTATACTAGCATCGTTATTCGCTACAAGCTCAAATATAGCAATATTTAAAAAGATTGGGATTGCCCAATCTTTTATTATCGTTCCTTAAATCTATAGACAACGAAGCTAAAAACAATGAGCTTCATAACCTACTACTCATATATTTTCTAAAATAGTGTCCCAAGCCTCATCAATACCGATACGCTCAACAGACGAAAAGATAAGAAAGGCATCACTAGCATCAAAACCTATACTATTTTTGATGATGCTTTCATGCTTGTTCCACTTTCCACGTGGAACCTTATCAGCCTTAGTTGCAACGACGATGACCGAAATATCGTAATATTTCAGAAACTCATACATCTGTTTATCGTCACTACTTGGCTCATGACGAAAATCAATAAGACTCACTACCATACGCAGATTTTCACGTGTTACGAGATATTCTTCAATCATCTTTCCCCATCTCGCTCGCTCTTTTTTAGACACTTTAGCATAACCATAACCTGGAACATCGACAAAACGCAGTTTATCATCAATATTATAAAAATTAAGCAATTGTGTTTTTCCAGGTTTACTAGAAGTACGAGCTAAATTTTTACGTCCCAACAATGTATTGATAAAACTAGATTTGCCAACGTTGGAGCGTCCTGCAAGCGCCACTTCTGGGAGATTATCCTTTGGATAATGAGACTGATTGGCAGCACTTAACAAAATCGAAGCATTGTGTGTATTGAGATATTCTTCAGCCATGATACCTCCTTACTAGGCAGTCTCAAGGATAGGTTTATCTGTACCTTCAACGGCTGCTTTAGTAATCCTAACCTTTACCACGCCTTCTTCACTTGGTACTTCAAACATGACATCAAGCATCGTCTCTTCAATGATAGAGCGAAGCCCACGCGCACCTGTCTTACGTGCGATAGCCTTATCCGCTATAGCTTTTAAAGCATCCTCATCAAAGTTAAGCTCTACCCCATCATAGGATAGGAGGGTTTGATATTGTTTGACCAAGGCATTGCGTGGCTCTGTCAAGATACGGACTAAATCCTCAGCGTTCAAACGCTCAAGTGCAGCCACTACTGGCAAACGCCCAATAAATTCTGGAATAAGTCCAAACTTTTGAATATCTTCAGAAATAATTTCTTGCATATACGAACTGTCATCGTCAATCTTGCGACTTGTTTGTCCAAAACCGATTACTTTTTCACCAAGACGTTGCTTAACAATGTCCTCAATCCCATCAAAAGCACCACCAACGATAAAGAGGATATTTTTGGTATCAATCTGAATCATCTCCTGATTAGGATGTTTGCGTCCGCCTTGTGGTGGTACACTAGCTACGGTACCTTCAATGATTTTTAACAGTGCCTGTTGGACGCCCTCACCTGAGACATCTCTGGTAATAGAGACATTTTCCCCTTTTTTAGCGATTTTATCAATCTCATCAACATAGATAATCCCACGTTCAGCACGTTCAACATTAAAGTCAGCTGCTTGAATAAGTTTTAAGAGGATATTTTCCACATCTTCACCTACATAACCAGCCTCAGTTAGCGAAGTGGCATCTGCAATCGCAAAAGGTACGTTGAGACTTTTAGCCAAAGTTTGGGCTAAAAAGGTCTTTCCTGACCCAGTTGGTCCAATCATAAGGATATTTGACTTTTGCAAATCAACATCTTCGTCATTACGACTTTCTGTAAAGCTGATACGCTTATAATGATTGTAAACAGCAACGGCAAGGGCACGTTTAGAACGGTCTTGACCAACAACATATTGGTTTAAAATATCCAAAAGTTCTTTTGGTTTTGGAACCTCTGCTAAATCCTCTAACACCTCTTCTGCTAGTTCTTCACGGATAATTTCCTGAGAAAGATCTACACATTCATTGCAGATAAATACATTATTTCCTGCAATCATTTTCTTGACCTCATCCTGACTTTTTCCACAGAATGAGCAGTAAACTTTTGCATCGTTATTTCGTCCAGCCATTAGTTCTCCTAAATGTTTGTTTTTATTATATGTTTTTAGCTAAAAATAGCCTCTAAAATAAAGTCCCAGAAAAGGCATGTATCGTATTAACAAGGTTGGTAAAGGTATTTAACAAAAAAATAATCCCCAAACCATAACGTCTTTTCTTAAAAGCAGGAATTGCTAAAACTAAGCATATCACAGCTAAAAGAGCGCTCAACAAGCCTAGTACACTTTTCTCCATAGTTACCTCTCATCTTTACTATCATAATATTCTATCGTAAAAGCATAGGCATTTTTCTCATCTTTATCAAAGGTTTTCGTTGCAGTTTTCACAAAAGAACGCTGTGACAAGTCTGGAAAGTAAGTGTCTCCTGTAAAGTTACCATGAACAACTGTTTTGATGATTTTAGCATAATGACCATCAAAGGAAGCATAGACTTTAGCTCCACCTATGATATAAAGAGGCTTATTTTGATTATGAAACCAAGTAAGCGCCTCTTCTACACTGTGGACAACAGTAACCCCCTTAGCCGTATAGGTAGAGTCAGTCGTTAAAACTAACGTCTCACGTCCAGGAAGAGGGCGTTTCTTCATTCCCTCAAAAGTCACACGTCCCATAAGCAATGCTCCATCTAAAGTTGTTTTCTTAAAATGGTTGAGCTCTTTGGGCAAATGCCATGGCAATTTACCGTCATTTCCGATGAGACCATGCTCATCCTCAGCCCATAAAGCCACTATATTGCGTGTCATCTCGTCTCCTCCTCATCCTCCATCATTGTAACAAAAAGCGCCAAAAAATGCTGAGATAAAGGTAGACGCTTTATTTACCTTTAGATTGCTAAATCAAAATATAGCTGTGGCTTAACAGGTGCATAATCCACCAACTCAAAATCTTCTGGTCTGATTTTAAAAAAGTCAGTCCCATCAGGAATATTTAATATTAAATGTGGCTGACAGTGACTTGGCTTTCTACGTAAAAGCTCCTTAGCCTGTTCAAATTGATTATCATAGATATGCAGATTATTCACAAAGTAAAAGAACTTACCAACTTTCCAGCCAAAGTGTTTAGCAATCATCATTTGAAGGGCGACATACTGCATGGCATTGATATGGTGAGAGACTAGCATGTCATTTGAGCGCTGGGTCAGAGTCGCATCCAAGTAAATATCACCATTGACACGCCGAACATCATACATGGTCTGAAATGCACAAGGTAACAATCCTTCTGTCTCCTCAAAGGCTTCGTAATCCCAGAGAGAGATGACATTGCGACGATTCCACGGATTATCATCCAACTGCTTGAGAATTTTTCTGATAATATCGTGTTTTTTAACAACAGCACCATACCGTTGACCAATAGTACCAGTATTAGCAACTTCCCACTCGTTCCAATATTTAACGTTGTACTTATCGTTTAACAAGGCCAAGTCATTTGACTGGTCTTGATAAATCCAAAAAATCTCACGAATAGCATTTTTTATAGGGATAGGGCGAAGTGTTGTAATGGGAAATTCTCCCTTACTCAAATCGTATTCTGCAAAGCTACCTGTAATATATTTTGAATTTGCTTGTCCTCCAGATTGGTAGACAGGACGAGCTTTTTCAGAAAACACTCCTTCCTCCATAATAGTTCTAATATTCTCTTTAAAAATCTTATCCGCTTTTGTCATGGTATTCCTCCAAAAGTTCATTCTACCAAAAAAGAGCTTTTACCGCTACTATAAAACTCATCTTCAAAAGTTTGCTATTTTTTAAAGTACGACTTATAGTCGGTTTTATGTTAAAATGTTGAATGGAACGATAACATTACTTGTAAGAAAGGGAACACTATGACTATCGGAATTGATAAAATCGGTTTTGCAACCGGTCGCTATCGCCTTGATATGGAAAATTTAGCTCAAAGTCGTGGGGTGGATGCTGATAAATTTAGCAAAGGGTTACTCCTTGATGCCTTGAGTATCACACCCATCACAGATGATATTGTCACATTAGGTGCTAGCGCTGCAAACAGTATTTTAACTGAAGATGACAAGGCTATGATTGATATGATTATTGTTGCAACAGAATCTAGCATTGACCAAAGTAAAGCAGCTGCTGTTTATATTCACAAACTGCTAGGCATTCAGCCTTTTGCCCGTAGCCTTGAGTTCAAGGAAGCTTGCTATAGTGCGACAGCGGCTCTCAATTATGCTAAACTGCATGTGGAAAAACACAAAAAAGCAAAAGTATTGGTGATTGCTTCAGATATTGCTAAATATGGTATTAATACACCTGGCGAACCTACACAGGGATCAGGTAGTGTTGCCATGCTTGTCAGCCAAAATCCACGCCTTTTAGAGATTCATGATGACAATGTCGCACAGACACGTGATATTATGGATTTTTGGCGTCCAAATTACAGTACGACACCTTTTGTTGATGGCATGTACTCAACCAAGCAATACCTCGATATGTTGAAAACGACTTGGGCAGAATACCAAAAACGTTCTGGCAAAACTTTAGCTGATTTTAGTGCGTTTTGCTTTCATCTTCCTTTTCCAAAATTAGCTCTCAAAGGACTCCATAAAATCATGGACAAACGGCTACCTGACCGTAAAAAAGAGACTTTAAAAGCCAACTTTGACGCTTCCATCATCTATAGTCGCCAAATCGGTAATATCTATACTGGTTCTCTCTTTCTAGGCTTACTCTCACTTTTAGAAAATAGTAACTCTTTACAAGGTGGTGAACAAATTGCTCTCTTTAGTTATGGAAGTGGAGCAGTTGCTGAAATATTTAGCGCTACCCTTGTCAGTGATTTTAAAAAACAGCTACAAACCAATCGCAAAGAACAACTAAATCAGAGACAAAGCATCTCTGTAGCTGATTATGAAAAACTTTTCTTTGAAGAAGCAACTCTTGATGCTTTTGGAAATGCCAACTTTGCTAATTACGCAACAAATGACTTCTATCTTTCTGCCATCAAAGAACACCAACGTATTTACGAGGCAAAACATGGATAAAACAAGAATTAACTGGGGTGAATTTGCCAAAAAAACACCAAAAGAACGTCTCCACTTTTTGGAAAACCTAAATTTATCCGAAGACAGTCTAACAACTTTAAAACTTCAAAAAATGCTTTCTCTTGATATTGCCAATCAAATGGTAGAAAATGTCATTGCAAGGCAAGCTCTGCCTTTTTCCGTGGTTCCTGATGTTTTAGTAGATGGAACTGTTTATCGTGTTCCCTTTGTCACCGAGGAACCCTCTGTCGTCGCTGCAGCTAGCTTTGCAAACAAGATTATTAAGCGCTCTGGAGGCTTTAAAACCTATCAAGAAAAACGGCAGATGATTGGACAGGTCGCACTATATGAAGTTGGTGACAAAGAACAAGCGACAAGAGCTATTCTTGATAAAAAGAAAAAGATCCTAGATTTAGCCAATAGTGCTTATCCGTCCATTGTCAAGCGTGGAGGTGGAGCTTGCGATTTGACTGTAGAAGAAAAGGGCGATTTTCTCATTGTCTACCTCTTTATTGATACTAAAGAAGCTATGGGAGCCAACATGGTCAATACCATGATGGAAGCACTTGTTCCTACACTTAAAGAGCTTAGCAATGGCAAAGCACTCATGGCTATTCTCTCTAACTACGCAACACACTCTCTTGTGACAAGTACGTGTCAAATCCCTCTTCGTTGCCTCAGTCGTCATCCTGAAGAAGCACTTGTTTTCGCACAAAAAATAACACTCGCTAGCCAACTAGCACAAGTTGACCCTTACCGAGCAAGTACACACAATAAAGGTATTTTTAACGGTATCGATGCTGTTGTATTAGCTACTGGAAATGATTGGCGTGCTATTGAAGCAGCTGGACACACCTACGCTAGCCACAAAGGAAATTACCAAGGATTATCTTCTTGGAGATACAATTCCTCCACCAAAACGATTGATGGAACAATAACTCTGCCTATGCCTATCGCTACCAAGGGAGGATCTATTGGACTCAATCCTAGTACAAGACTAGCTCATGATTTACTAGGAAATCCCCAAGCTAAGATTTTGGCAGCTATCACCACTTCTATCGGTTTAGCACAAAATTTCGCCGCGCTAAAAGCACTTACTGGCACAGGTATCCAAGCAGGTCATATGAAACTTCAAGCAAAATCGCTGGCGCTCCTTGCTGGTGCGAAAGAAAGTCAAGTCACATCACTTGTCAAAGAACTACTCAAACAACCTACTATGAATTTATCTCTTGCTAAACAGCTTTTAAAAGATAAACACTAAACAGACTAATAACAAAAAATCTATCATGAAAACACATGATAGATTTTTTATTACTTAATAATTTTTTGTGTCTTAGCGTAGTTAGCCTCGACTGTTTCTTTCTCAGATTGCCACCAGTCTTTATGATCTGTGTACCATTTGATGGTTTTCTCAAGCCCTTGCTCAAAGTTTGTAAACTCTGGCTTCCAACCAAGTTCCTCACGTAACTTAGTCGAATCGATGGCATAACGTAAATCATGACCAGCACGGTCTGTCACATGATCGTAAGCATTCTTTGGCTGTCCCATTTTCTCAAGAATAAGTTCAAGCACTTCTTTGTTATTCTTTTCACCATCTGCTCCAATGAGATAAGTTTCACCGATACGCCCCTTGGTCAAAATCGCCCAAACGCCTGATGAATGATCGTTTGTATGAATCCAGTCACGCACATTTTTACCTTCACCGTAGAGTTTTGGCTTGATACCACTCAATATGTTAGTTATCTGACGTGGAATGAATTTTTCAATATGCTGGTAAGGACCGTAGTTATTTGAACAATTGGAAATGGTAGCCTTAACACCAAATGAACGAACCCATGCCTTGACAATCAAGTCTGATGCTGCCTTAGTTGATGAATAAGGAGAACTTGGATTGTACTTAGTTTCTGCTGTAAATTTTTCACCTAGACCTTCACCATGACCTGGCAAGTCTTCACGTAGTGGCAAATCACCGTAAACCTCATCTGTAGAAACATGATGGAAACGAATATCATACTTACGTGCCGCCTCCAAAAGAGTGTACGTTCCCACAAAATTGGTATAGATAAAAGGACTTGGATCATTTAATGAATTGTCATTATGGCTCTCAGCAGCATAGTGAACGATAGCATCTGCCCTAGCAGCTAATCTATCCACCAACTCACTATCAGCAATATCGCCTACAACTAACTCCACACGATCACCTAAGATATCTGCAATATTTGCTCGATTTCCAGCATAGGTGAGCTTATCTAAGACCGTCACATGGACATTGGGATGATTATTATAAACATAGTGGACAAAATTTGAGCCAATAAAGCCCGCACCACCTGTCACGATAATATTTTTGTAGTCTGACATGATTACTCCTGTTGTATTTTATATATCATATTCGTCTTAAAATGACGTATATCAAGGTCATTTTACAAATCTTCTTTACGTAAAGGTTTAACATCTTTCAGTAAAGGATGTTTTTTATCTGCTTCTGATACCTCTGCTTCTTCAAGATTGCTCCATTTAATATCTAGACTTGGATCTGCATAATTAACAAAAGCATACTTAGGCTTAAGCTCAAGCGCCCAGTAGTCATTAACCAGATAGCTATAAGCTACTTTGTCAGAGAGCACTTGAAAACCATTTGCCACACCACGAGGGACAAAAATCCCTTTACTGGCATCAATAATAGTTTGGTAGGTATGTCCAAAAGTGCCTCCCTCACGCAAGTCTACCCAAGTCCCTAGAACCTTACCTTCATCTGCGACAGAGATGTACTTATCCCAAGGTTCAGCATGAAGTCCACGTAGTACATTTTTACGTGAAAAGCTGACATTGTTTTGCAATTTGCCTTCGGCAAAGAAAGACTCTGGAAAACCTAGCGGTAGCATTTTTTCCTTTTGGAAATTTTCTTTGAACCAACCACGGTTATCTCCATGAACAGGAATATCAAACTCCAACATACCAGGAACAGCTTCTATTTTTTTAACAGCAAGAGACTTACCGAAAAATTGATCTGTCATTTATCTTCTCCAATCAAACGAAGCAAATATTGTCCATATTCATTCTTCTTCAGGGGTTGAGCTAACTCAAACATCTGCTCCTTAGTGATATAGCCCATACGATAGGCAATTTCCTCTAAGTTAGCCACCTGAACATTTTGCATACGTTGGACTGTTTCAATATATTGAGCTGCTTCAAGCAAGCTCTCATGTGTACCAGTATCCAACCACGCAAAGCCACGCCCCATCAGCTCTACGGACAAATCACCACGCTCTAGATAAACCTTATTGACATCTGTGATTTCAAGCTCACCACGAGGACTTGGCTTGATATTTTTGGCAATTTCAACCACATCATTATCATAGAAATAAAGACCTGTCACTGCATAGTTTGACTTTGGTTGTTCTGGTTTTTCTTCGATAGAGATGGCATTCATATTTTCATCAAACTCAACGACACCAAAGCGCTCTGGATCCTTAACTTGATAACCAAAGACAGTTGCGCCTTTTTTCTTACTTTCAGCACGTTGAAGCATTTTTGAAAGTCCTGGTCCGTGGTAGATATTATCCCCTAAGATAAGGGCAACGCTATCATCCCCAATAAACTCTTCACCGATGATAAAGGCTTGTGCCAAACCATCTGGACTAGGTTGCTCTGCATAAGACAGAGAAATTCCAAACTCAGATCCATCACCAAGAAGATCTTCAAAGCGTGGCAAATCCTGAGGGGTTGAGATAATCAAAATGTCTTTGATACCTGCCAACATCAAAGTAGATAGTGGATAGTAAATCATTGGCTTGTCATAGACAGGCATGAGCTGTTTAGAGGCTGCACGAGTCAAAGGGTAGAGACGCGTTCCAGATCCTCCTGCTAAAATAATACCTTTCATAGGATTTTTCCTTTCTTATTCGTCCTCTTTATTTTATCATTTTTTAAAGACGCTGTCACCCTTAATCTTGTAATCTTAGCTAACTGATGGCCAGACAAAGGAGCTATAGTTAGACCTGTTGAACCTAAATCACTGACCATACCATATGGATGGGAAAACTCTCCAAAAAGACGAAAAAACGCTTGTATATGCTTTAATACCGATACGTTCTCATATTTCTAATGCTTCATTCCATTTTGAAAACTAAGGACTGATAATTTCCGTTGTAGTTCTAGTTGCTTGGCCAATGTTCTCATCAAAAACAAGCACCTCAATATCTGCTACTTTTGAAAAATGGTAGGTGTCGTCACTCAAACAGCACCTAATGCGACTATTACAACTCGCATAGTACCTCCTCACAAGTGGAAGAAAGGATTCGTATGGGAAGTACTTTCTAAAACTGTCAAATTCCAACCTGATTCTACCTGCCACCGACGCAGTTTTTCAGCTATCTTGGCAATGAAAAGCACCTCGATATGATGACCAGGATCAATGGCTAAAAGCCCATCTGTCAACATTTCTTGAGCTGTATGATAATAAATATCTCCTGTAATAAAGACATCCGCACCAGCAGAAAGAGCATCTTTATAAAAATGTTGCCCACTACCACCACAAATAGCAACTCGACGAATCAGCGTTGTGCTAGGGTGGTAAGCTACCAAGCGGACACTATCTAGTTTGAAAACCGCCTTGACCTTTCTAGCGAGCGTTTGTAAGTCTTGAGCCTCTACTGTTCCTACACGCCCAATACCAAAACCTTCCTCAGTCGGACTAAGGGGACTCGTATCTCTAATATCAAGTAAATCACAAAACCAATCATTGAGTCCATCTGGCACAATGTCAATATTAGTGTGGCTAACATACACTGCAATGTCATGCTTAATCAAATCCAGAAACATCTGATTTTGTGGACCAACCACAAGATTTTTTAATGGACGAAAAATCGGTGCATGTTTAACGATAATGAGATCGACCTGCTTGGCAATAGCTTCTGCGACTGTCTCTTCTCTAATATCAAGTGCCACCATGACAGTCTTGACATCTTTATCTAAAGTTCCTATCTGGAGTCCTGAAATATCTCCTTTCATAGATAACTCTTGTGGGCAGTAAGTCTCGTATTTCTCAATAACTTGACTAGCTTTCACTCCAAAACCTCCTTAATCATCTTGATTCTCTTCACAAGCTGCTGGCGTTCTTTAGACTTATCTAGCGGCACACGATTAAGAGCCTTTTCTAACTTAGTACACTCCAAACGCCATTTTTCATAAAAAATAGCAGAATGCTCTTGTAGAAGATAAGGACCAAAGCGCAACTGACGTTCTGATAAATGCATCGTTCCTTTTTGTGCCTTAATAATTTCGTAAAATTTTCCTTTGTCTTGAACAATAGTCTCTATACAAATCATAAAATGATTGGCAGATAACCAAGCACGAACATCGTCCTCACAATTGTTAGGCTGTAAAATCAAACAATCAACATTAACTAGCTTCTCTTTTCCCTTTTCTAAAATCTCAACAATCAAACGTCCACCCATACCACAAATCGTGACGCAATCCACCTCATCAGAAGACCCAAGCGCATCAAAACCATCAGCTAGACGAACGGCGATATGAGATTGAAGTCGGTGATGGTAAACATTGGAGAGAGCGGATTCATAAGGACCTTTGACTACCTCACCTGCGACAGCAAAATCAATTTTTTTCTCTTTGATAAGTGCAATCGGCAAATACGCATGATCACTACCAATATCTAAGAGATGAACCTTTTTAGGAACGAGATTCGCTATCATTTGTAATCTATCAGATAATTGTACTTTCATCGTTTTTCCTTTAATGTGATGACCTCATTTTATCATCAAATACACAAAAAATAAAGGTCTATCTTTTCTAGCACCACACATTTATACACTGTTGTGGAACTTTCCTCTTTGAAAACCTCCTAGCAAGGACTACCTGTCTAAACGATACTATACTTAAAAGCATCTGGATTTTCCAAATGCTTTCAGTCATCCATCCAGAGGTTGTTAATAGCAGATAAAAAGTCATCTGATATAGGCACTTCTTTGGTTTGTTTATGATTACGCTCATCTAAGCGTTCTTTGACTTGGCGTACAGTTCTCAGGTTATCATGTCGCCAATTGCGTAAGATGGCATTGATGTATTTAAAATTAATTTTACCGTTAAGCACAGCCTCACGTAGCGCTAAGCGTATAACTTCAGGGTCAGTATTGTCCTCATCAATCGTCTTTTGTAACTCTTCAATCTCAAAAGGACTCAAAAAACGTCCAAGTTCGCGTTCAAAGTCTTTAACCAAATCTTTAAAGGCATTGCTAGGTGTTTGAGGTAGACCCTCATCTGCCGCTGTGTCCCTTTTTGTGAGGGTATCTAACTTCTCAAGGGCAGGGCTAGCATCAAAAATCACTTCAATCTCCCCAGCCATATCGATTGTTTTGGTATCTAATAACCCTTGAGTAGTGAGGTTGCTAATCATGCGATTGACATCGCTCAAAGATTTACCAAGAGCACTCGCAATCTGACTTGGTGCCAAATCATCTCGCTTAGTTGTATTTTGCAAAAAAAAGAATTGCCAAACTAAAAATTCCTCGCTTGAGGTGAAAAGTTCACTATAGTGAAACAGTAAACCACTCGGTAAAATAAGGTTACCATAGCGAAAATGCTCTAAATAACTCATAAATCCTCTCTATAAACACGCATAATAAGTATAATCATTGTTTAACTCTTCTAAACGATAAGGGGTTTCTTGATAAACCGCATAATTAATCCAATTACTAAAAAAAGTGGTAGCTGGCAGATTCCAGCACAACTTTGGCACTTGATTTGGATCATCATTTGGAAAATAATGCTTAGGTAACTGTATTTTTTTATGAGATTTAAGATCACGCAGATACTCTTTTTTCAAGGTATCACGATCATACTCCAAATGCCCAAAGCTATAGACCTCTCGCAAATCTTTTGTCGCTAAAATAGACAATCCTACCTCATCTCCTGCAGCCAAAATATCAAGTTGAGACAGTTTTTTGACACTCTCTGTGACCACCTCAGTATATCTTGAATGTGGAGAATTAAAGCAATCATCAAACCCACGCATCAAAGGATTAAGACGATCTAAAACATCTTGATTATAGATACCTGATAGTTTTTGAGACATCAAAACCTTGTCAATACCATAATTATAATAAAGACCAGCCTGCGCTCCCCAACAAAGATGAAGAGTTGAGAAAACATGTTTTTTACTCCATTGGAAAACCTGACAAAGCTCTTGCCAATAGTCAACCTCCTCAAACGCTAACGTCTCAACAGGTGCACCAGTGATAATCAATCCATCATAATAACGACTTTTGATATTATCAAAAGTCTTATAAAACGTTTCTAGATGCTCTGCTTTAGTATTTTTAGAGGTATGTGAGGACATGTAGAGCAAATCAATATTGATTTGCAGTGGGGTATTAGATAGTAGACGCAACAATTGTGTCTCCGTTGCTTCTTTTGTAGGCATGAGATTTAAAATCAATACCTCTAATGGGCGAATATCTTGATGATTAGCACGTTTATCATCCATCATGAAAACATTCTCAGAACGTAAAATATCTAGAGCAGGTAGTGCATTATCAATTTTGATTGGCATGAAAACATCTCCACTTCTGTAATATCGTTACCCTCTATTATAGAATATGAAGATATAGGTTTCAATTATATATTTTCTTGAATTAGATATAGTTATATTCTATACCTATCAATAGTGCAACAAGACTTTACAATCGTAGTCGCCAATAGCGTCACGTCCTTTGAGATCATCTAGTTCGATAAGAAAGGCACAACCTGCAACAACTCCACCCAAGCGCTCAATCATCTCAATCGTTGCCTTGACCGTACCTCCAGTCGCTAAAAGATCATCCACGATGAGCACACGCTGACCAACTTTGATAGCATCAGCATGTATCGTCAGTGTATCCATACCGTACTCTTTTTCGTAGTCAGCTGAGATAACTTTACGTGGCAATTTACCAGGTTTACGCACTGGAGCAAAACCAACACCAAGTTCATAGGCGACAGGACAGCCAATAATAAAACCACGAGCTTCAGGACCTACAATCATATCAATCTCTTTATCTGTTGCATATTGCACAATCTCACGAACAGCGTAGCTATAAGCGTTTCCATCAGCCATCAATGGGCTAATATCTCGAAATACAATCCCTTTTTGAGGATAGTCCTCAATAGAGGCAATGTAATTTTTTAAATCCATTTCCTTGCTTTCTAGGCTTTTACCAAAATATTTTTGCTCTTTATTATATCATAAACTGAGGCATTCGTACATGAAAAATATATTTCTATCACTAATTGAATACTTTTCTCATTCAGGTATTATTCTGTTTTTTTCTCTGTATCACTTGTCAAATAATCGTAAATTTCCTTTGGAGTTGCAAGCGCCATCATTTCTTGAAAGATAACTTGTTTTTTTAAATTTTGATAAATAACACTCTCTGAAATATCACGATTTTGAGCTTCTTTGTTGAGCATCATCACACCATCAGTAATCGTCACAAACTGTAATTCCTCGAAGATTTGAATCATTTTAATGAGTAAAATCTCTGGAATATTGAGATAACGACTGAGTTCATCAAGCTTATAGCGCACATCAAACTCAGGGAATTGATAAACGGTCTTATAAAGTTTTGCAAACTGATCACGTGTACCAAATCCTGTTAGATAGTAAGGCTTAGCAATAGCATTTTTAAAATAAATCGCTTCAAAGCGATGTTGACACAATAGCTGGCGCAATTTCTCTTCAGTCTCTGGCACTGTTTTCACTGCAACGAGTAGGCTATTGGGATTGTCAAAAATATCTGGGATTTCCTCTGGAATCAAAGCAGTCTTTGATCTACAATCAATCAATTGAAGACCTCTGACACGAGCATCCACCAACATAAGTTGGAGAGTGGTCTTGCCATTCCATTCATTGATAGCTAGTGTCACTGCCAACTCGAGCCCTTGTGCCTGCTGAAAATCAAGCAGATGTCCGCCTTGATGAAAGGCAATAAGGTCATAAGACACACCATCTTGAGAGAGTTTCATCTTGAGGTGTGCATTGTTTTGCCCCATCGTTCTTGCCTGCTCTACCGCTATATCCTTTAACCAAAAGATTGGTTTGGGATTGTCCATTCCAAAAGGAGCGAGGGTATTGATATTGCGGAGAAGCTCTAAGTTAAGTTCTCCTAAGCGAAGATTAACATCTAACTGCAAGTTTTTTTTATGAGACATGTCCAGATGATGAGATGAGATATAGTCAATCAATTCTTCTTCTAGAGAATTTAGCTTATCAACTTCCAGTGTCATCCCAGCAGCTCCACTATGACCACCAAATGCAAGAAAAAGATCGCGGTGACTATTAAGAGCTGAAAAAATATCCAGTGCCTCAACACTTCTAGCGCTTCCCTTAGCTCTACCGTCATCAATAGCAAGAACAATAACAGGCTGTGCGATTTTTTCTAAAATACGCCCCGCAACGATACCCAAAACACCTGGATGCCAATCTTCTTTAGCCAATATTTGAACAGGTTTTGACAAATCCACCATGTCCATCGCTTCATCGTATATTCTCTGCACAAGCGCTTTTCGTTCTTCATTTTTAGCGTGAACCATTTCGGCGATAGCAACAACTTCTTCGTCATCAAAGCTAGTCAAAAGAGCGATAGCAGGATTTGGATCGTCAAGACGCCCTAAAGCGTTCAATTGTGGTGCAATTTGAAAACCAATAGTCTCTTCATCTACCTCCCCTAAATCAATAGAAGACTGCCTTAGAAGTTCTTGTAATCCAATACGTTCAGTTGTTTTCATCACTTGTAAGCCCATAGCAACCAACTGACGATTTTCATCAGTTAAACTCACCATATCTGCAATCGTTCCTATCGCAACCAGATCTAACAACTCTTCTGGCACCATCTCTAAAAGAGCGCATGCAAGCTTAAAAGCAACCCCACACCCCGCTAGATAAGGAAACGGATAATTGCTATCTGGATGTTCAGGGTGGACAATAGCGTACGCATCAGGTAACTCTTCTGGTAAGCTATGGTGATCTGTGACAATCACATCTACGCCTTGTTCATTGGCATAAGAAATAGCCTCATGTCCAGCGACACCATTATCAACTGTCAAGATAAGCGAAACACTCTGTTGTTCAATGAAATACTGATAAACACTCTGATTAGGTCCATAACCATCTGTAAAACGATTTGGCAAATACACCTGCACCTCAGCACCCAGCATTTCAAGTGCTTCTTTAGCAATAGAAGCCGATGTCATCCCATCAGCGTCATAATCACCATAAACGAGAATCTGCTCTCCACTTTCAATAGCTAAACGCAAACGGCTCACTGCCTTATCCATGTCATGAAGGAGATAGGGATCGTGCAGTTTTGAAATATCATATGTTAAAAAATTGAGCAATTTTTCCTCAGTATCAATCCCACGATTGTAGAGAAACTGGCTGGTCATACCGTCAAGATTATGCGCTTTTGCTAATTCTAAAAATGCTTCATCAGGCACTTGAGGGTTAAAAGTCCACTCGTATGTTGCTGAAATCATTTGAAATTAAAGACCTTTCTACTTAAAAAATCAGCTGTTTTAGGAAAGAGTGTGTAAGCCTTATATGCAAAGTTAAGTAACAAAGGCAAGTTAACCTCACGCTTATTTTTGCCAAGGATAGAAATAATCTTAGTTGCCACCATCTCAGGGCTAAGCACAAATCGTTCAACACTCTTCAGATAATGACCTGACGGATCTGCTGTATCAAAAAAGTCTGTGCGTATGGGACCCGGATTGACTGTTGTCACATAAACCTGTTTATCCGCTAACTCTAGTCGTAAACTATTTGAAAAACCAATCACAGCAAACTTACTCGCTGAATAAATCGAAGTTTTACTCGTTGCTATCAATCCTGACATGCTAGCGACATTGACAATATGACCATGTCCAGCCTTTGCCATTCTCTCACCAACAAGACGAGAAAAGAGCATAACAGCAAAAGTATTGACCGCAAACATATCTCGAATCTCAGCATCGGTATAAGTATCATAAGACTTAAAAGAGCCAAAACCAGCGTTATTGATAAGAATATCAATATGCCCAAAGCGCTGATAGATTTTCTCTATAAGCTGTGCTACTTCTTTTTCATCTGTGATATCACACGTATAAAATACTGTCTGTTGTCTCTTACCATAGAGTTTTTCTAATTTTTTACGGTCTCTTCCTAATAAAATCAATTGATCACTGCTAGAAAGCTGAGAAACTATAGCCTGTGCTAAGCCACCGCTAGCGCCTGTTATCAGAATCACTCTTTCGGTCATTAAATCGTAACCTCCTCCAAATCTTTAACAATATGTGCTTGTGAAAAAATAGTCTTAGCAGCTATTTCTAACTGTCTACAATCTCGTCCCAAAAAGCGAGCGCTGATGTGATTTAAAAGTAAGCGTTTGGCCGATGCTAGTTTAGCGACTTCTGCTGCTTGAATGACAGTTGAATGTCCATGTGCTTTCGCTATTTTTTCATCACCCTTTCCATAAGTGGACTCATGAACCAAAACATCTGCTCCCAAAGCTAGACGCACGCTGGCATCAGTCTTTCTAGTATCTCCTAAAATAGTAATGACCTTACCTTTACGCGGTTCAGAGATATAGTCTTTAGCGATAATAGGACGACCATCCTCTAATGTTATATTTTCACCATTTTTGATTTTACCAAATAAAGGACCAAACGGTACACCAGCTGCTTTTAATGCCTCAGCATCTAAAGTTCCTTCTAAATCTTTTTGTACGATACGGTAACCGATACAAAAAATGGTATGATCAAGTTTCTCACTATAAACAGTAAATTTCTCTGTTTCTAAAATTTTGCCCAATCTATCTTGGGTCAATTCATAAAAATGAATATGATACGGCAATCGCACTCCTGACTGACGCAAACTGGTAAGAACATAATTTTTAATCCCTGCTGGTCCATAAATATCGATATCTGTCTGCTCTTCATTTGCTTGAAAAGCTCTGCTAGACAAAAAGCCGGGTAAACCAAAGATATGATCCCCGTGTAAATGCGTAATGAAAATCTTGCGAATCTTGCGTGGCTTGATAGTTGTCTCTAAAATCTGATGTTGCGTCCCTTCGCCACAATCAAACATCCAAATTTCATTGATTTCGTCCTGAAGCTTAAGTACTAAGCTCGAGACATTACGAGACTTAGAGGGCTGCCCTGCCCCTGTTCCCAAAAATTGGATTTCCATGTTCAATCCTTTCTATTTTCAATATAAAGTGTAGCTTGTTTACCGTCTGACTGATAGTAGCGTTGACCTTCATAAACTTTTGCCAAATCCAAAAGTTCTTCGTGATTAAAGCTTGTGATTCTTATCACATCATTCTCTAAGCGTGATACTTGCCCCAAAAGACAGTCTTTTGGGGTTTCATCTAATAAGATACGTTCAGAAAAAGTTTTCTCTCGCATCATAATTTTATTCTCTACCGTATAAACCACATAGTGTGGAAAGAGATGCGCTATCTCTAATAAAACAGACGTTGAAATTGGCTCATCGGTTTCTGAAAATACTTGTGCTAGCTCTTTATCTGACATATAGGCAAAACCATAGGACTTTCCAGATAGATTCAGACGCACAAAGGGTTTTACCTCTAAAAAACTGGGCTGCTCAATAAAAAGGTGAAACGCCTTTGATAACTCAAAATAGTAATTTGTTGCCGCCTTTGGTGATTGCTTTTGGTAAATCTCTGCAAAGTAAGCATTAATCACGCTTGGTGGAGGGGTGATTAACGTTAGTTTATCATCATCTGATAAACGTTCCAAACAGTTTGTTAAATAAACCCTATCTAGGCTAGTAAAACCTCCATAACGTAGTGCCAAATCAATATAATCAACCATAAAATCTCTCCAACCTCCATTTGTTTTTGGGAGCAATGTAACCCGAGAGTTCCCCAACATCTTGTGCCATATCAAAAGAATCGATCAACGCTACCTTTTGTAGCGAATACAATTTATGGAGTTCACTTGATTTGACTTTGATAGCAAAAGGCTCAAATTGTTCACGGATTTGGTCTACAATCAATCGACGCAACACATGCTTACTATCCTTAGCTTTAGCAGACAGACGAATATTTGGAAAAGCCGTTGCGTTTAAGCTGTCTGCTATATCCATTTTATTGTAAATGGCTAGACGAGGAATGTTCGACATTCCTAACTCATCAAGGAGATTGCAAACGACCTTTTCCTGCTCAGCATGATTGCTATCACTTGCATCAATCACATGTAACAGCAAATCCACATGCCTACTTTCTTCCAACGTTGACTTAAAAGCAGCTACCAGCTCTGTTGGCAAATCTTGAATAAAGCCAACTGTATCAGTTAGTGTTGCTTGAAAATGTTCTGCTAGATAGATCTGTTTTGTTGTCGCGTCAAGAGTGGCAAAAAGCACGTCAGCTTCATATTGCTGATTATCCGTTAACACATTCATAATAGTAGATTTTCCAGCATTGGTATAACCAATCAAACCAATCTTAAAAACCTCATCATCCAAACGTTTTTCACGACTAGTTTCACGATTTTTAGCTACTTGCCTGAGTTGACGCTCAATATCTACAATTTGATGATGAATGGAGCGACGATTGAGCTCAAGCTGACTTTCACCAGGACCACGACTGCCAATACCACCTGCTTGACGACTTAGCATAATACCTTGACCCACCAGCCTAGGAAGCATGTACTTCAACTGTGCTAAATGAACCTGTAACTTTCCCTCGTGACTACGAGCTCGCATAGCAAAAATGTCTAAAATCAATTGCATACGGTCAATTACTTTGATACCAAGTACTTGTTCGAGATTACTATTTTGTCGTGGTGTTAGACGATTATTAACAACCACAGTGTCAATGGATTCTCTCTCAACCATCTCGGAAACTTCTTGAAGCTTTCCCGAACCGATAAAGCTTTTGCTATCGTAGCAATCCCGTTTTTGAACAAAACTAGCAATGACTTTTGCACCTGCAGTCGTTGCAAGACTAGCCAACTCATCCATTGACATCTCACTGCTTTCTTGTTCAGGTAATGTAACACCTAACAATAACACTCGTTCTTGTTCTTCTTGTGTCTCAAACATAGCCTCACCTCCCCATGTACCTTTCATTATAGCATATTTCAACTATTTAAGTTAGTTCAATATTAGTTTTCTAAAAAACCATGCACAGCATTTAAAATAGCTTCATGCGTTTCATCATCACTGATATTATAGAAATCTACCGCCATCCGATTACGAAACCAAGTCAGCTGACGTTTAGCAAAACGGCGTGTATTTTGCTTTAGCTTATCAAGCGCTTCGTCCCAGCTGACAACTCCCTCAAAATAAGGGAACAATTCCTTATAACCAATAGCACGACTAGCTTGAACATGAGGATAAGTCTGATAGAGCCATCTAGCTTCCTCTACCAGACCATCTTTAACCATTTGGTCTACTCGATTGTTGATGCGTTTGTAAAGTTTCTCACGTTCGTCATTTAATCCAATAATAAGGACATCATAATCTGGCGTTTGATTTTCCATATCCATTCCAAAGCGAGCAAGTTCCAAAGCACGTATGACACGTCTACGATTTGACAACGGTAGAGAAATACCGTAAACATTCATTTCCTTTTTCAAAAGCAAATTTGACAGTTTTTCTAGCTCTCTTCGGTATGCAAGTATCGCTTTTTGATCTCCTTTTCCACCCAAGTGATAACCTTCAAGCAGACTCTGCAGATACAGACCTGTTCCACCAACAATAATTGGCACACGACCACGATTCGCAATATCCGTAATAGCCTTTGTTGCTTCTTTAACAAAATCAAAAGCAGAATAAGTCTCAAAGACCTCTCTAACATCAATCAAGTGATGAATAGCTAAAGCACGCTCCATTTCACTCGCTTTTGCCGTTCCAATATCAAGCTGTCTATAAACTTGCTGACTATCTCCGCTAATAATCTCACCATCAAATATCTGTGCCAACTCCACACCGAGCGCCGTCTTACCCACAGCCGTCGGTCCTACAACACAAATTAATTTTTGAGACATAACTTCCGTCCTTTTTCATTTTTTACTTGCTATTTTTACAAGCATAGGTTACTATATATTATAACATAGAAGCTGAGAGGAAAACCTTTCTGCACCAATAACTTGAAGGAGAATGATTATGGCTAAAAAATTTGCATTTGCTAAGGGTGTTATTACAGGTGTTGCTGCTACTGCTGCCACCGTTGCAGGAGCTATCTATGCTGTCAAAAAAGCAATCATCGAACCTGAAGAGGAAAAAGCAGCTTTCATTGAAGAAAATCGTAAAAAGGCAGCTCGTAAACGTATAGCTCACTAATAAATAAAAACCGCTCTAGAGCGGTTTTTATTTATTAGTCTATCATTTATAAAACAATGACTATTCTTTTGAACATAAGGTAGTAAGGATATTTTCAGCAACAGTGCGTGGAATACCACAATTGATAATCTCATCAATACTCGCCTTTTGGATATTGGTTAGATTTTTGAAATGCTTCATTAATAGTTGTTTACGCTTAGGTCCAAGTCCTATGATACCATCTAGCTTGGATGAAAAGGAATTTTTAGAACGTACTTGACGGTGAAAAGTAATAGCAAAGCGATGAACCTCATCTTGGATACGTTGCAATAAAAAAAATTCCTCAGACTGCCTTGGTAAAGATACAACTTGCAAAGGATTCCCAAAAAGCAACTCATGCGTTTGGTGCTTATCATTTTTTTGCAAACCAGCAATAGGAATAGCTAAACCAAGTTGTTTTTCAATCACTTCTTTTGCAACATTGACCTGCCCTTGTCCACCATCAATCACGATAAAATCTGGCGGTGTTAATCCATCTTTGATAACACGACTGTATCTGCGATAAATGACCTCACGCATGCTAGCATAATCGTCTGATCCTACCACCGTCTTAATCTTAAACTTACGATAGTCTTTTTTACTCGGCTTACCGTTTACAAAAACGACCATAGCAGAAACTGGACTGGTCCCTTGGATATTAGAATTATCAAAAGCCTCAATGCGAATAGGCGTTGGAATATCAAGTAAATGACCCAGATTTTCTATAGCGCCATGGGTTTTGCGGATATCTTTTTCCAACAAATCAAACTTTTGCTGGAGGCTGACCCTAGCATTCTTAGCTGCTAGATTAACCAGTTGCTTTTTCTCGCCACGCTGAGGCTTGATGACCTTACTATTGACCAAAACCTGTACCAAGTCTAGATCGATATCCCTTGGAATGAAAACTTCCTTTGGCAAGAGGTGTTTTTTATCCTGATAAAATTGACCAATATAGGTCAAAAAGTCCTCCTCAGGTTCATTGTAATAGGGAAACATATTCACATCACGCTGAATGAGCTTCCCGTTTCGCACAAAGAAAACCTGCACACACATCCACCCCTTGTCCACAGCATAACCGAAAATATCACGGTCTTTCATATCTTGGTGAATAACACGTTGCTTGGTTCGCAAAACGCCAATAGCTTCTATCAAATCTCGATATTCCGCTGCACGCTCAAATTGCATCTGAGTGGCTGCCGATTGCATTTTGTCGCGTAAACCATCCACAATTTTATTATCTTTTCCATTAAGGAAATATTTAACGTCTTCTTTTAAGCCATCCCAATAAGCCTTATCCGTATGGCAGATAGTATGAGCATGACACTGCCCTAGATGATAATAAAAGCAAACTTTATTGGCCGGATTCGTACATTTTTTAAAGGGAAAGAGACGGTCTAACAAACGCTTAATTTCCGTTGCTGCACCTGAGTCGGGGTAGGGCCCAAAATAAAGCCCATCATTTTTCTTAACCTGACGTGTAATGAGTAGTCTTGGATATACCTCATTTGTAATCTTGATATAAGGATAGGACTTATCATCTTTAAGTTTAATGTTATACTTTGGCATATTTTCCTGAATGAGATTAATCTCCAGTAACAATGCCTCCGTATTGGAACCTGTGACAATATACTCAAAATCCTCAATTTCAGACACCAAGAGCTCGGTCTTAGTATTATGACTACCATGAAAATAAGAGCGTACACGATTTTTTAAATTTTTAGCCTTGCCAACATAAATAATCGTTCCATTTTTATCCTTATGAAGATAACAACCTGGACTATCTGGTAAAAGCTCTAATTTATGCTTAATCACTTCATTCATGCTTTTATTATACCAAATTCCACACAAAATACAGAAAAAAGAGGAGAGACCAACTCACCTCTTTTAATCTCCTTTTCATCTTGACGACTTTATAGATTGAATTTGCTAAATGGACAATCTCTATACCATCATAAACTGGGGCTGGCTCATCATTAAGATGTCAATTCATTGATCGTTAATAATCTGTTCTAAGTTAGTTCTTAAAAACATCACTAAAGTAGGGTTATCCAGCTGTTCAATTAAATGAATATAATCTTCAACATCAGATAAATCTGCTGCCCCATCTTCTATATAACGAATAACTTTCTTTAAAAAGTTTAAAACAACTCTAGCAAACATATCTTGATAAGTTAACATTTTCTCAAGGCTATTAATGAAATAGGAAGCATAGTAAAAGTCTTGATGTTCAACTAACACCAAAATTAAATTTATTAAAACTAACTCAGCCCGTTTTTTATGTTCTGAAAGTTCCTTATATAATTTATCTCGCTCCATAAAAGCCTTGCCCAAAAAAATCAAGTCCTCATCAGATAAAATAAATAAAGTATTTCCAAAAAGATAGAGCTCATACTCAGTCCACTCTTCAATCGCATAGAGATAGGAAGTCAGGAACTCCCTTTCTTCATTCGTAATTTCAAAACTCGGCTCCAATGAATGTATTGCAGATTTAAGCACTAGTTTATTTAACTGGTGATAAACTTCATAAGTCTCTCGAGATTGATAGTTCTTCAAAAGCTCCTTCAAACCTTCAACGTCCCTTTTTGCTTGAAAGTTTACTAGTTGATTCCCAATTTTAAATAAATCAGGTTCTTGATATTGTGTTAATGCATAACCAAACTCTGAAAAAGTCATGTGAATCCCTTGGATGGCAATAAGTAATTTATCAGCAGCTAGCATCGTTTGTCCATTTTCAAATTTTGATAATTGTGAAACTGATAAATTTTCTCTCGCTACGTCTTTTAATTTCAGACCACGTGCAAGCCTTAACTCCTTGAAAAGTTCCCCCTAGCTCTAACGATTTTTTTAGCATACAGAAGTCCTCATCTTTACTTTTATACTATGATAATAACATAAAACTCAGAACTTTTCTAGATTTGTCGTTGCTTCTAAAACCCTCTTCTATATCTGATACATAGTGTATGTGAACTAGCGTAAGAAAATACTGATGTTATACCCTGACACAATAAGCAAGAAAAAGCTTAATACAAAGAACTCCTGAAAACTTTAAAAAGAGGCCCCTATCAATCCACTAAAAATGATACTTCCTTTTCATTGTAATTCTAGAAAGGAAAAATCCAATTACCATCCACACCAGATTAGTAATCAGGAAAAAAACAAATTCAGAAAAGGACATGTTTTCATATGCACGCACCCTCATTCCAACAGCAATCTGTGAGTAAGGATATAGATTAAAAATCCCAGGTCCCATTAACAGAGCTACAAAGTTACCCAATCCTAAAATTAATGCAAAAATTAGTGATGTAAATCGACTAAACCTAATAGACACGAAGAATTGTAGAGCAATAATAGAAAGACTACCTCCCCACCCTAGTAAGCCCCACCAAATAAAAGTAAAGGGATTTACATGAGATATTGGAAAATGAGCTAAGCAAGCAATTAAGTAATATAAGATAATCAATATAATTTGACTCAGCAGTGAATAAAAAGAAGCAGTAACAACTTTAGCAATGAGAAGCCTACTTCCCTTTATTGGAAGTAGCGATGACAGATGCCAACTATTTTGTTCCAACTCCTGATACCAAACAGCATTGACAATAATAGCAATCAATAATGGGAAAAATAACTGAGCATAAAATAAGCCAATCTCACCCCACAAAGCTAGCCATTGTGTCTGGTCTTTACTAAACACTTGCTGATTCATGAAATATAGAAAAGATCCAAGAAAAATAGCAACAATAATAAAGCAACATAAGATAATTGGGAGATAAGTATGTTGTTGCTTTTTGAGCTCCCATTTAATTAACCGACTATTCATGAATAATCCTTTCTTTAAACACTAACCAGATTGAAATAATTAGAAGTAGTAGATGAATAATGAGCACTAAACTGAAATAAAGTTGATAATTAGTTAAAGGGTGTATCCCACTATCATTAATAGTATAAGGGTTTAAAGTTGAAAGATATTCCCAAGGAATAAAAATAGTAATCTGCTTTGACAATAGCCCTGAAGTTAACATACTTAAGAAGCTTCCAGCAAGTCCAATAACAATCGGTATAATTGGAGACTCAATGACAAAGGAAAACAACAGCTGTATCAGTAACATTGTTCCGCTTCCTAACAGCATAGCAACAACAAATAGGATTAGTTCATTATGATTAACGCTCGTATGATAGTACTTGCTAGAGAAAATTGTAAAAATGAGTTGGCAAGCAAATCCGATAAAAAGGATTAAGAGCCCAAGGATATATTTACTTAGAAATAAGCCAATCTCATTTCCACCATTGGTAAATAAAACGCTAAACATGCGGTTTTTTCTATCAATCATTACCATTCTAGAAGCAAGTAAGGCTACACTAAAGGGAATGATTAGATTATTAATAGTATATAGGTTAAAGACTAGGGTCTGGAAAATATTAGATGAATTTTTGTTAATTTGAATATTATTACTAACAGAACACCAGTAGATTGAAAATAAAAATAAACCTAAAATTGGTAGCCAAAGGCGATTTCGATTATACTTTTTAATTTCACTGCATAGTTGTTTCATGATTCATCACTCCTTAGTTAGGTCTAGAAAGACTGATTCTAAAGTCTTTTTAACTCCATAAATTTCATAAATTTGGAGTTCGTTATGGACTAGTTGGGTAATTAAGTCAGGAACAAACGCATGGTCAGGTAATGATAGTAAAAGGGTATCATTATCTTTTGTAACAGTAATATTACTATCAAAATGTTGAATAATCTGAATCGCTTTTTCCAGATTGTTAACCTTTAATCGATATTTCTTCTCCTGGTTAAGTAAACGATTAATACTACCTTCATAAATAAGGTGCCCATCTTTAATTATCCCAACAGTATCAGCAAGATTTTCAATTTCTGAAAGAATATGGCTTGAAATTAAGACCGTCATATTAAACTTTTGCGGTAAGGAGCGAATTAATTGTCGCATTTGATGAATGCCATCAGGATCCAAACCATTTGTCGGTTCATCTAAAATCAAAAATTTAGGAAACTTAATCAAAGCCATTGAAATACCAAGCCGTTGTTTCATTCCTAAAGAATAGTTACGTACTAATTTATCCTTAGCATAGTAAATACCAGTAGCTTCCATAGCAACTTTAATATTTTCTTTTGGTAAATGAGCTAATTCTTGAATCAGCTGCAAGTTTTCAAAACCAGTTAGATTAGGGTAAAAGGAAGGCTCCTCAATCAAAGCACCAATCTCTGATAAGACCTGATTGCGATACTTAGGTAAAGAATGACCCAGAGCAATAATTTCGCCCCTATCTTTAGAAAGTAGCCCTAAAATAATCTTCATAGTAGTCGATTTACCTGCTCCATTAACCCCTAAGAAACCGTAAATTTCACCTGGCTTAATCTCCATATTAAGATTGTCCAAAACCTTTTGCTCACCAAATGATTTGGACAAATTTTTAATTGAAAGTATTGGTTTAGTCATCTTTTTCTCCTTTATTCATACCAATAAATTGTCTATATTCAAAATTATTGTATCTTAATTCTTCATCACTTCCAATATCTACTTGACCATTTGAATTAATGAAGATAATCCGATCCATAAATTGCACACAATCTGTATGGTGGCTAGATAAAATTAAGGTCTTATCGTTATATTGTATCGAATTTAAGATATTATTGTAAATTTTTTCCCTATTGAGATTATCTAAATTACTGAATGGTTCATCCCAGACTAGAAATTTACTATCATTGAGAAGTGATTTAGCAACTAGCAATCTCTGAATTTGTCCACCTGAGAGATTTTTGCCATTTTGGAAAAGATTTGAAAAAATTTTCTTGGGTAATTGATCGATAGTCTCCATCATATTAACGGCGTTTATTGCATCGTTCACCTCATTCAAAATTTCTGGTGTGATAATCAAGTTGCCAATTAAATTGTTAATAAGCGGACCACTAGTTAAAGTCATATTTTGAGTAACGACACCTATCTTTTTTCTAAAATCTTCGACCCCATAATAAATATTTCCTTGGTATTTGTACAATCCTAAAAGAACATTAAGCAAGGTGGTCTTACCCGACCCTGATTCGCCCAAAATAACAATTTTTTCACCTGGACGGATAGTTAAATTAAAATCTTTAATGACTTGCTTATTTCCGTAATAACTAAATGAAACATTCTTTGCTTTAAGGATGTAGTGATTATTTGGAATAATCTGATCTGGCTTTCGTTTATATTTTATAAATAAACTTTGAATCTTCTTTGAATAAACATTTAAGTTGGACAACTCTAAGAGACTCGTTTGAAATTGTGTTACTGAAGATAGCAGAGAAACAAAAATTGTCTGAAATAGAACCAAGTCTCCCATGTTAATTCTATGAAGAGATACTAAAGTCATTCCTGAATAAATTAGTATGACAACACTAGAAATAGTGAATAATTGATTAATCATATTAATTAAACTCTGAAGTGATAAAATATCATTATAAAGTTCTTGACTACTCATGCTAGCATTTACCCACTCTTTTCCCAAGTCTCTTCTATTCCTTGAGCTTTAATATGATCAATTTGCGCTAAACCCTCTTGAATCTTATCAGAAACAGTGATAGTTTGCTGAACATATTTCAAATTAGCATTAAGAATTTTTCTGTATATCAAAAAGTTAATAATAGCATAAAAGGCTAGTAGTAATACTGACAGGAAAGTAAGTAATTGCGAAACTGCATATAAATATATCGAAAGTATCACAAAAGAAAACACACTAATAATTGAAGAATTTCATTGAAAACGATGTAGTTATCTAAATGTGGTTTATAATACAGGGATCTACCTGTAAGATTAACTTTAACGACCGCTGCTACATTGTGCATATCGCCTACCACTTGAAGATTGACTATCTTATCTGATTTATTTGCTAAACCAAGATTAATAAGATCCGATTGATCATTCACGTAATCAGATGTTACTTGAGTTCCCAGCATATTTAAAGAGGTGAAATAATTATAAAATGAATGATTAATATTGGGAAACTTAGTTCGGATTTCATCTAATATTTTCCCTGTAAGCACATAGTGTTTGGTAAAATAATCATATCTTTCCTCTGTGTTTAAACCAAGCAAAGACTTCTTTTCTCTCTTTTCATTAATTAAGTAGACAAGAGCCTTAGCGAATAATTTGAAAATATATAAATCAATAAAGTCCTCGCTATAAAGGGATAACGATTTTTTTACAGTGTCATCATTTTTCTTTATGTACGATAAGAATTCAGGAAATAACGGATTGTTCATAAATTTATCCTCTTTTAAAACAGCACCCCCAAAAAAGGGCGCTGTTATTTTAACTTCTTAACAACAGGTAAAAACATGTTGAAATGAATTCATACGACATTCGTGTGAAATTGTTGGCAAAACTCCTTGCCACCAACGGCTACCACCTAAAATAGTATCTAATTCAGAATCTGAGACTTCATTCAAAGAAGTTACTGCATTATGATTTAATTTTTCCATGGTAAGACACCTCCTAATGATATAAACAGCATAAAAAATTTGATCAAATAATTTACGAACATAGTGTATCATTTTTTTAACTCTTTTTTGTCAATTCGCAAATATGATTTTTCTTTTTCTTTTTTTTTCATATTTGCGAATTATCTTTTTACCAAATATTACTAGTTATAATGATAAAAAGGAGGTTTTACTATGTTGAAAAGATTAGTTACTCTTACTTTATTTTTACCATTGTTTCTCTTACCATTTTTATAATATTGCTAGGGATTCCCTCAAAAAGGAGTAGATTTCCCACTCTTTATCGACTGTAACGATAAATGAAGAATGACAATTTAGAAATGGAGCTAAACTAATTTCAATTTAGAAAAAAGAGACTCTTTAGAATGAGTCTCTTTTTTCTCTTACACTTTTCCTATAAAAACAAAAATCCTGTCAAATATTTGTTGACAGGATTTTTGGCAGAAAACCAAATCGATTTATCAGTTTCCTTAAATCGCTATAAGCTATAAAAGACTGGTAAATCGGGATTCCGCTTTTAAATTGCTATATGCTTTTTATTTAAGAGTAACTGAAGCTCCAGCTTCTTCCAGTTTAGCTTTAAGTTCTTCAGCTTCAGCTGCTACAACACCTTCTTTAAGAACAGATGGTGCGTTATCAACAAGTGCTTTAGCTTCTTTAAGACCTTCACCAGTGATTTCACGAACGACTTTAATAACAGCAACTTTCTTGTCACCACCAGCAGTCAATTCAACATCAAATGAATCTTTAGTAGCACCTGCATCCGCAGCACCATCGGCTGCAACTGCTACAGGAGCAGCCGCAGTCACACCAAATTCTTCTTCGATAGCTTTTACAAGATCATTAAGCTCAAGGATTGAAGCTTCTTTAATTTCAGCAATAATGTTTTCAATGTTCAATGCCATTGTCGTTTCCTCCAAAATAGTTAAATAATAAAATAGATTCGTAGCTCAAGCTACTTGAAGCATCAAGCTTCTTCTTTTGCTTCTGCAACTGCTTTGACAGCATATGCAACGTTTCGAACAGGAGCTTGAAGCACTGAAAGGAGCATAGAAAGCATACCTTCGCGGTTTGGCAATTTAGCAAGTGCATCAATCTCTTCTTTAGTAGAAACTGCACCTTCAATTGTTCCACCTTTAATCTCAAGCGCCTCAGCATTAGCAGCAAATTCGCTAAGAACCTTTGCTGGTGCAATAACATCTTCATTCGAAAACGCTACTGCAGATGGTCCAACAAAGATGTCTTTCAGCTCGTCAAGACCTGCTTTTTCAGCTGCACGAGTCAAGATAGAGTTTTTAATCACTTTAAACTCAACACCGTTTTCGCGAAGATTACGACGAAGAACTGTGTCTTGCTCAACTGTAAGACCTCGAGAGTCTACAACGACGATACTGGTCGCTGCTTTCATCTTTTCAGCAACAAGTTCGACTTGTTCAGCCTTTTTAGCAATAATTGCTTCACTCATTAGTTTTACCTCCGTTTTTATTTTTGGGATAGATACAAAAAAAACGCATCTACACCTAGACACGAAAGTACAAAACCGTTATTTTCAAATCACGTTTTGTGCCTCGGTAGGACTATTATGAGCACCGCTCCCCTACTGTCTTAGGTCAGTTTCATCCAAAACCTTTCTTATTGTACCGTGTTTTTTTTTACTTGTCAAGCTTTTTATAATTATTTTTTATAATTTTATTGGAAGCTTCAGATAGTGCGGTAATATCACTATAAAAGCACTCAAAAACTCGTTTGTATTTTGTCTTTATCACTTTAGTCAATAACCCCTGCCGGAATCGAACCAGCAACTACTCCTTAGGAGGGAGTTGTTATATCCATTTAACTAAGAGGTCAAGTAAAAAATCTGCCTTTTGGCAGACTTGATACAACTGTATCAGAATTATTTACGAACTGCTTTGATACGAGCTGCTTTACCTTGCAATGCACGCAAGTAGTAAAGTTTCGCACGACGCACTTTACCGTAACGAACAACTTCGATTTTTTCAACACGTGGTGTGTGTACTGGGAAAGTTCGTTCCACACCGATACCGCTAGAGATTTTACGAACAGTATACATCTCTGAAATGCCTTGTCCTTTGCGAGAAATAACGACACCTTCAAAAATCTGAATACGTTCACGCGTTCCTTCGACAACTTTAGCATGTACACGCACAGTATCACCTGGGCGGAACGATGGGATATCAGTACGAAGTTGACTTTCTGTCAAACTCTGAATTAATGGATTCATTTATTTTTCTCCTTCTCTTACTAATCATAAAGTTCTTGTCCCAGCGGATTAGCCGTTTTTTGTGTGTCCATCACACACTCTTAAAAGTATATCATACTCATCCACTTCTGTAAAGAGGATTAAATAAAATAACCTACACAAATCGCCAAAAATCCTAGACTATAGGTTGAAATGACATAGACCACTAGATATTTTGGAGTTCGCAAAAGTGATAACAACTCCGTTTGAAAAGTAGAATAAGTAGTCAACCCTCCACAAAATCCTGTTGCAAGTAGGAGATAAACTGAACTATCCTGACAATAATGATAGGACAGTCCGAGACAAAAGCAACCCAGAATATTTGCAAAAAAAGTTCCCAAATAAGCTGGCGCAACATTCCATCGTGAAAGATAAAAACGTAGAAGAGCCCCAACACCACAACAAAGCAACATGTAAATGATAGTCATTCCCTACTTCTCCAATTTTTCTAACAGATAATAAGATAAGTAGGCAACACCTAATCCGCCAAAAACTAACAAGACACTATAGCAGAAAAAAACAAGGTAACGACCAGTTTCAACGAATTTGAATAAATCCAACATCGCACTCGAAAAAGTCGTAAAACTACCACAAAATCCTGTCCCTAAAGCTAGTTGCCAGGCAGACGATAGACCTTTTCGACTCAAATAACCTTTAATACAAAAGACAAGTAGAAAAGTCCCTAAATAATTTATAATAAGCGTATCAATAGATAAACCATATAAAGTTGGAAATAAAAGACCAAATAAATAGCGTGATAAACCACCAAAAAGGGCGCCAATAAAAATAATCACGCTTTCTCTTAGACTAGTCATGCATTTGTTTTTCCTGATAAAGGCGTGATTGTTTCATAATATCAGCAAATATCGCTACAATTGTTTCCTCAAATTCTTTATTAATCACACAGAAAGCAACTTTATCGAGAATGGCTTTCTCACGCTCTTTATCAAAAATAGCGGTTTCTGTTGCTTTTTTATAAGCGACAACTTCAGAAACAAGTTGAATACGCTTCTCTAATAAAGTAACCAGATCTTTATCAAGTGTATCAATGGCTTTACGTATATCTACTAGATTCATATTTATGATATCCTTTCTGAAAAATATCAAGCCTATCAAAACTAGACCAATAGAGATAGAAACTTTTTTATAGTACATAAAAACCATGAGCTTTCGTCCTAAGCTCGATAACTCATCGTTTTATGTGTCTATCCTAACTTAGCAGACAGTGTCTCTGCAAAAGCCTCTAATTTTTTAATATCTTCATCCTCAGCTGCCAAATCAACCTTGACACTCTCAGCACCTTTTTCAGCACCCGTTTGTGCAAACTGCTCTTCGAAATCATCGACAGCTTTACAGAAATAGTCGTAGAAAGTATCTCCAGAACCTATCACACCGTAAATTTTACCAGACAAATCAAGGTCTGCTAAATCTTCGTAAAAGTCTACAATCTCATCGGGTAAATCACCATCACCATATGTGTAAGTTGCGACAATTGCGATATCTGCACCCTCAAAATCACTAGCATCAACAGTTGTGCATTCGTCAATCTCCACATCATGACCTAATTCTTCTAACTTCTGTCCAACGATATCTGCGATTTCTTCTGTATTACCAGTCATACTAGCATAAATAATTTTTGCTAAAGCCATATATTCCTCCTATTATCCATTCTAGCATAATTTTAGTTTATTTGATAGGTTATTGTCAAAAAGACTGATTATTTTCTTAATTTTTTGCTTTAAAAGAAATGGTAAATAGCATTTAAAATCATCTCTTATGAATACCTGTGGAGATTTATGTTATAATGGAAAAAACTTTTACTAGAAAAGAGAATAACATGTTTCGAGAGATTTTAGCTAAAATAGAATATTATCACACCATTATCATTCATCGCCATATGAAGCCAGACCCAGATGCTTTAGGTAGTCAAGTCGGACTGAAAAAAATTATCACGCATAATTTTCCAGATAAACGTGTCCTTGTAACAGGTCATAATGAACCAACTTTAGATTGGATAACACACATGGATGAAGTGACAGATAGCGACTATCAAGACGCTCTCGTCATTGTTACAGATACAGCCAACACACCTCGTATTGATGATAAACGCTATGCTAGTGGAGCTTTTTTAATTAAGATAGATCACCATCCAAACGATGATAGCTATGGTGATATTTGCTATGTAGATACTACAGCTTCTAGTACTAGCGAGATTATCTGCGATTTTGCACAGACTGTTGGACTTTCTCTCTCAGATGAAGCGGCTCGCTTGCTTTACATCGGTATTATCGGCGATACTGGACGTTTTCTCTATCCAGCAACTAGCAGTAAAACGCTAGCTATTGCAAGTTATCTCCGACAGTTTCCATTTGACTTTTCAGCTCTATCACGTCAAATGGATTCTTTCCCATTAAAAATCGCTAAGTTGCAAGGTTATGTTTTCGAACATCTTGAGATTGATCCGACTGGTGCAGCTTGTGTTCTACTGACACAAGAGATACTCAAAAAATTTGATGTGACTGATGCCGAAACTGCCGCTATTGTTGGAAGTCCTGGAAAAATTGATAGTATCAAAGCTTGGGCGATTTTTGTCGAGCAAGCTGACAAGCATTACCGTGTACGTTTACGCAGTAAAGACAAGGTTATCAATGCCATAGCTAAACGTCATGATGGAGGAGGGCATCCTCTAGCTAGCGGTGCCAACTCCTACAGCGCGGCAGAAAACGCCCAAATTTTCCAAGAATTAAAAGAACTATTTCTTTAATTTTTCTAAGTCTTAAAGTCTAATAACGACAATTACTTAACTGTTTTAAAAATCTTTTTTGCGAATCAATCAAAAAAAGCTTGCCAAGTTAGACAGGTTTTGATAAACTATAATGGTTAATAAACTATGGCTCACAAGAAGCTATGGCAGAAAGGAAAATTGTTAAACATGAAAAAAGATATCCATCCAGAATATCGTCAAGTAGTTTTTATGGATACTACTACTGGCTACAAGTTCCTTAGTGGTTCAACAAAGTCTTCTAAAGAAACAGTTGAATTTGAAGGTGCTGAGTACCCACTTATCCGTGTTGAAATTTCATCAGATTCACACCCATTCTACACAGGTCGTCAAAAATTCACTCAAGCAGACGGACGTGTGGATCGTTTCAACAAAAAATACGGTCTCAAGTAAACCATACTTGTCATTTAACACTAAAAAACCATTTCCAAATTATTGGAAATGGTTTTTTAGTGTTAAAAGTTAAAAATAGAAGACTAGAAACATTTAATCTAGCCTTTCCTATTTTCTTAATGAGCTACCATTTCTTGAGCGATTTCGTGTCCTGAGAGTTTTTCAGGATAGTAAGTTGGCCAGTTGTTCATTTCTTTTAGGATATCGTCTTGGCTTGTCTTCCCCCAGAAGAGGTGGAAATGCGAAGCTGTTTGTGGTTTGATACCATGATCGCTGAACTGGACATACTTGAACTCGCCTGCATCTTTGTCCTCTGTTTCAAAGAGGTAGCGAACCCCACGATTGCCCTTTTTGTACTTCAAGATTTTGTAGCCGACATATTTATAGGTAAAAGATTTCTTTTCACCATTTTGTGTAAAGGTAATAGTGTTTTTGCTACCGTCAATACTGATATTTGTAACGTCTGTCTTGTAACCTGTTGTGTAGTAGGCTTTGTACTCTTCTGCAGTTTTATCTTTGTTGAGTCTTGCCTTGTAATCCCACACTTGGTCAAACGTACCGTCTACAAGATAAGGGTAAACAGACTGCCAATTGCCACTCCAATCAGACAAGGTGCGGTTTTTGACAGCACTTGTCTTGAAATAACCGTTTTCAACCGTTTTTTCACTTGCACCAAACTCTGCCTTAATCTCTCTACCCTTGACAGAGGTTGTTTTTTGTAAGGCTTTGAGATTTGATTTCATGATAGAGATGTAAGACTCACCAGCTTTTTCTTGCTTGCTGGTTAGGCTCTCAATTGGGCTGAGCACTGCTGCTTTAACACCAGCTTCATTAGCTAGCGTTTCTGCTACTTTACTTGAGGCTGTTTCCTCAAAGTAAATATACTTGATATCGTATTTTTTGATATATTTTGCAAGTTCAGCTAGACGTTTTGCGGTTGGCTCAATCTCAGGACTAACACCTGTGATAGCAATTTGATTGAGTCCATAATCAAGGGCAAGGTAAGAAAAGGCTGCGTGCTGTGTGACAAAGCTCTTTTGTTTAGCTTTTGAGAGCGTCGCTTCATAGCTCTTATCCAATGCTTCTAGCTTAGTGATGTAATCGGTAGCATTTTTAGTAAAGGTTTCTTTCTTGTCTGGATAAGCTTTTATCAAGCCATCACGGATATTTTCGACAACAGTTTTGGCTCGTTTTGGAGATAACCAAACATGTGGATCGTAGGTGTGGCTATGACTTTTGCCACTTTCTTCGTGCTCTTCTTCACTACCAGCTAGAAGCAGCATATCACCTGTACCGTTGATAAACTTAGAGCTGTCTCCGATTGTTTTCTTGATAGAGCTGACCCAAGTCTCCATGCTATCATTCATGTAGACAAAGCTGTCTGCCTTTTGAATCTTAGCAACATCCTTTGTAGAAGGCTCAAAATCATGCGGTTCAGTTCCCGCCTTAATTAAAAGTGAAACATCTCCCTCATCCCCCATGACTTCCTTGGTAAATTCGTAGACAGGATAAAAGGTGGTCACTACCTTTATCTTATCTTCTGCATAGCCTGTTTTGCTAAAGGCAAGCGATACTCCAAGAACTAATGCCACAGCAGTCAATAGACATACTAATTTTCTTCTCATCATTTTCCTTTCCTCATCAAGTCAAGTATATACTTAACTAGTTAATTGTTTACTGGTTAATTATAACATGATTTTTAGGAATTTCAAGCATTGATAGCAAAAAGATAAATTTTTTTAGTATTCATTTCCTGTTGTCATATTTGGATAGCTAAGACACGATTTTCCACATGCCCTATAAAGTGATAATCGTTGTCGACAAAAACCAATAGAACTGAGAAATTAGCCAAAAATTTTCCACAGAATTCAGCGGTTTTCCTATCGTGAAAATTGTAATCTTATCCAGTAGCAAAGTCTTAGACTCACTGATAAACAAAGCTAGAAAGTTGATTTTCCAAAAGACTTTTTCCTTTTTAAAATCTAAAAAACAGATGAAGTAGGAATTTCAGCTAATTGTACAATTTACATTTTAGTATCTTCTATTTATTTTTTCTATTAGGGTAATAAAAAATACCTAAACAACTGTCTAGGTATTTCCCCAGCTAAATAGCTGGAAAACCAAATGGTTTGAATGGAAAATCTCTAGGATTAGCTAAGATGACCAGAAAGCCAAGTCAACAAAGCACCCAAAGCGCCAAATACCACTTTCAAAATTGCGATTACAGACATCTTTTAAAACCCTCCTTTCTTAATCTCCAACACTATATCATATCACAGAATTCTTGTAAAGGGTTTCATTGTTATTTTTTAAAACTATTTTTTCATCAATAGCTCGACTATATAATAGTAGAAAATCGATGAATTAATAAAGTAACTGACTATTGTAAACACCGCACCAGACCAAGCATCTTCATGAAAAATGCCCTTTTTTCCATTGACAGACTAACACACCATCAATCAGAAAATAAACAATTCATCTTTTTATTGAGTTACATCATTTTTTCTCATATTTTAGTAAAAGATTCTAAAATGAGAAAAGGTTTTCTCTGATTTTCATCTTTGAAAAGAAATGAGAATTGATTTTATATAATATTTATTTTTTAGTTCAATGGATTACATATAAATATTTTTTATAATTTAATAGGTGCACTATTAGCAGTCTTTGTAGCTTTTATACTGGCTTATGCAACTGATTGCGCCATCTATTTCATAAGAATATTTTATAACAAAAAGTTTAAGAAAACCCTTTACAAGCGATTTTAGTAGGTGTATAATGGCTACAATTTTTGTTGCTTAAAGGAGATTTTTAATTTTGAAAAAATTTAAAACGAAACAGGTATTTTCCATTCGAAAATACCATTTTGGAGCAGCTAGTGTTCTGCTAGGTCTCGCTTTTGCTTTTGTAACACCTACACAAGTGTCTGCGGAACAGCAGGATAAGACCTCTGCTACAGTCACTATCACTGCTCCTTCAAATGCGCCTGACAGTGCCAAAACACCCACTGTTTCGACAACAAATCAAGAAAGCACATCAAATAGTACTGTCGTTACTACTACCACTCAAGAGCCAAAAGCTGAAACAGCACCGAAAACTGCTGAGCAAGCTACTCAAAGTGCTCCTACTAACGATGTTGCTCCACACAAAGCGCTTGTAGAAGATAGGACAAGCGCACCAATTTCCACAGACCAAACGTCTAAGGAGGATCCCAAAAGTCCCAACACTAGCCAAGTAAGTGAACCTGCAAAACCTATTGTTTACTCAGATGCTTCTTACTTTGCGGATAAGAAATCCGATTCTGACGGTAATGTAGATGTCGACCCCAAGGATTTGCCTCAAGGTTGGACTCTTAAGTTACCTGAGACACCAGACAACATCGTAAAAGACCCTAACGCAGATCACTATACCTTTGCCAATGTGAAAATCAGCAAAACAGATACACTTGTTGTTTCCCAAAATATACCTGAAGGAGAAACGTATGCTGCGATTCACAAAGCAGTTACTGATCGAGATACCGAACCCACTCCTGTTTACCAGCCTATTGAGAAAAATGGCGAAAAAACCAACTTAGAATCAGTTTCTGTCAACATTAACGAAAAAGATCAGTTCGTTGTTAATAGTACTTCTGGTAATCTAAGTTTTGACTATCATTTTATTACTAAAAAGAAAATGACTGGTGATGTTTCTAAGCCCACAAGTATTGTGAGGATGAGTATTCCTGAAATCTTCACTCAAGAAATCAATTTCGTAGATCCCAAGGGCAAAAAGGTTTTTCCAACCATCAAAAGAAAGGTCGTAGTAGGTCAGGAATACAACATTACCCCCTTTGAGAAGAAAGGATACAGTGTTCAGATTCCTGAAAATGCTAAGGGGATTGCTAATATCTCCCGCTCCGCTAAAAAAGGAGAACAGCAATTTCACCACACAAAAACCAAAAATGGTGTTCAAGTTGACTATACAATAACCTTTACTGATGATAAGGGAACCGCTGATTTTCAAGCAACAGCAACATTTAACGGAAAGACAGTACGACTATCAGAAGTTGCTCAAAATCCTACCAGAGGTACAGACAAATTTGTCATTAAGAATGTCAAACCAGGGGAGTATGCTAGTTTTTACATTCCTGCTTTTGATGTAACCAAAAGTACCTCAACAGGCTCCACACGGAACAAACGCTCATTACCTGATACACCGACTGAAACACCAGTATTGAAAACAGATCCAGTATGGGGCTCTTACGGTAACGGATGGAAACTGGCTAACACGGTTGTGAATTTTTTATACACTCCAATCATAACTGACAAGACGGTTCCAACCAGTCAAACGGTCACCTTTGAGGGAGCAGGCGATGCGACCCCAGCAACCGACACGCAAAATGACTACAGCTTTAGTGGTAAGCACGATGAGGTGACAGGTAGCGACACATG
>NZ_JANUXX010000019.1 GCF_024814375.1 Streptococcus sciuri | reverse complement strand
AGCCCTTTTGCAAATCTCTCTGGGAGGTTTGTCATCTAGTATTTTCTTTGGACAGTTAGTGATTCAGTTTTCAATAAATGCGACTTGTTGAGTCGCATTTTTGTTTCCCTTAGGTAACCAACATCTGATGAGTAGTTAAACTCTGTTCCGTTATCTGCTGTGATGAAGTTAATCTGCTTTTTGTCAGATGTTTTTCAGGGATTGATGAAGCGAAGTAGCTGATTTATCAGTAATGAGTCGGATTTGATAGTGGTTCTTTCTGTCCGTTAGGGCTAGTCAACACTCCATTTTGCTCGTATCTGAATAACCGCATCCATCTCAAAATCATCGCTATTGTCATGCTTATGCATGCTTTCAGGGCGTTTTAATGGTCTTTCCATCAGGCTTAACATTAGCACTAGCCTGTTTTTCCTTTGCGAGGATAAATCCTGTTGGCTTTGGGTACTCCTAATCGCCCATGGTGAATCCAGCAGTAATGGTTGAGATGAGCAGTACTTTCTTTAGCTTTGCCCATCATTTCAGGAGAGTATCTCTGTTTGCTATAGTGTTTTTAAGGTATTGTTTAGAGAGGGTTTAGCAGAACGTTTACGATTGACACAGACTTCTTGAGCAAAGTCGGCTGAGTAAATAAGCTCATACTTTTCCTTACGGATGTGTTATCTGACTTATCCTTACTTCACTTCGTTGTTAATGGAGTGTCTTCCTTTTGGGAAATAGTCTTGCCTCTTGGCGTTTTTCTCTTGTTGCTATGGGTACCATCAAGTGGCTAACTCCATTGTTGAACTTTTC
>NZ_JANUXX010000018.1 GCF_024814375.1 Streptococcus sciuri | reverse complement strand
GCCAGCAACCATCACGACAGCAGATGGTAAGACCTACGAACTTGTCCCAGAGTTGACAAGCGGACAAGAAACCGGCACAGTTGTTCCAGGCAACACCGATGTGACCTACGTTTATAAGGAAGTCAAAAAACAACCAGGAGTTCCTAATAATGAGAATAAACCAAATCCTGAAAAACCTAATAAGGATTCTAAAATGACACCTCATAAGGATAATACACCAGTTGAAGATGATTCTGATATGCAAAGTCCAAAAGCTAAAGCTCCTAGCACAGTGAATAAGCAGTCTGTTCTGCCATCTACAGGGGAAGAGGATTCGACAACAGCTACTGTTGGCGGTCTAGCACTCTTACTTGGTGCACTTGGACTAGCAGGTAAACGTCGTCGTAAAAATTAAATATGGTTAGGATAAAAAATACTAGATACAGGTAAAGTAACTGACTTATTAGGTATGGGTCAAATAGATTTTCCCATTACCGACTATAGTGGATTGCGAAAAAACTAACATCTTAACCATTTAGAGAAGACCAAATTGGTCTTCTCTTTTTTGATACTTACGACAATCAAACTTTGTTTTTTTAAAAAATTCTGTATTCAAAGGCATTTCATTTAATCCTTTTTGTTAATCAAGTATATTCGAAAATAGAGCGATAAAATCGTTTATCACTGAATTTGAATGCGAATTCCTAGTGCAACATTGAGTCGTACTATATTCAAGCGTTTGAACAATACAATAAAGTTTATTTTTCCTTTCTTAATTCTTGAAAGCATACTTTTCGAGAAAAGTGTATTCCAAGAAGTTTTAAACTTAAGCGCATTGAGTTTTCGCATAATTGTAGAGGTTGAAGGGTTAGATTTTACAGATTTTGCTCATCCCCCCTTTTTGATTGATTTACTGATATTCCTTCATCATAATTTACGCACCAAAAAGCGAGAACAACATGTGTTCTCGCTAAATTTGATGATATCGACTTATAGTGACTACTCTCTATAAGTTGAGGTTTTCTACTCCCTTAATCTTCTTTTTTTGTACGTCGTTTCTGAGATAATCCAAAGCCACCTGCTAAGAGAGCTACTAAACCAGTTAAGGCTATTGTATTATCTGTTTTCCCTTCCCCTGTAGATGGCAATACCGCTTGTTTTGCTACTGTCTTAGGAGTTTGAGAACGTGGTGCTGTTGTGACTTCTTTTTTCGGAATCTCGTCACTGTGAGTTTGCTTCGTTTCTGGTTTATCGTC
>NZ_JANUXX010000017.1 GCF_024814375.1 Streptococcus sciuri | reverse complement strand
AAAAAACCCACCAAGCGAAAGTCGCTGGTGGGCACTAAAAGGTCAAGAGTTTTTCTCTAAAATACTCATACTGCTTCTGTCTTTGTTCAATTTCTTTTGGTAAGCCCTGTGATAAATTGGAAGTCAGGGTGTCAAATTTGTCGAGAATAGAAACGATGTGGGATTGGGTGTTGAGAGGTGGGAGAGTGACTATCATTTTTTCAATATTCTTAGGATAAAATTCAATGACTTTTGTTCCAACAACTAATTTTTCTTTTTGAATTTGAAATTTATTTGTTGTGAAATAATATACTAAGTATCTGCTATTTTGTTCAGTATGTAAAACACATGAGTGTCCACCAATTCCAACCTCAGTCTGTCCCTCCCAGACCAATGCTTTTCCAACATCTTCCATGTTCTCAGAAGTTGTTGCCATTATAATGTCTTGCGGCTGAGCCTTTTTCAACTTATCAAAAATAACCTTATCTGCAAAGGACACAGTTTCTTGAGTTGAAAAACCGTATCGAGTATAAATTTGTCCATAATGGATGACTGGATAGCCTGATTCGGTAAAATCTTTCTTTTGAAGACCATTTCCTCGCGTAAAGGTGCAAATCGTTCCCAAAGACACACGTATCGTACCAAACACCCACTGCAAGAGCTTGATAAGGGCGGATTGCTCCAACTCCTCTACTCTACTCTTAGCATACACGCCTTCGGCGGTGAATGTCAAGAGTTTTTCTCTAAAATATTCGTATTGTTTTTGACGAAGTTCTATCTCTTTGGGTAGTCCGATGTTGAGGTCATGACAGACCGTATCAAAGTGGTCTAAAACTTGGACAATGCGGGATTGGATTTTTTTGTTAGGTAGTGGTATTGGTAATTCCACCATTACACTTTGATTTAAGTGTTTAATTGTTCCTCCGGTTAGTCTAGACTTAGCAAAATTCATTAAATAGGGAGAATTAAGATAGTGATACAAATACCGACTCAATATCCTATTATCTTTTTTTCTGACTACAAATACACCGCTGTTAAGTGTCGCTGGACCAGGAATATTATCAACGTACGCTACTTTTCCTAAAGTTCCATCTTTAGTCACTAAAACATCTTCATCTTTTAGTTGAATATTAGGGTCTTGTGTAAAACGTTGTTCATCAACAAAATGGCAAGTATTAAAATTGATTGTACCATTAATAAAGTCTGTTCCTGTAATCAAATAATATTTACCGCTATCAAGATATTCTTTTCTAGTCAGACCTTGCCAGCCAATTCTTGCCTTAATCGTAGCAATATCAGATAGTTTTTTCCACTCCACTTGATAAACGTCATCTTCAAAGGAGAGCAATTTATCCCGATAGTAAGAATATTGCTTTTTACGGAACGTAAGTTCCGCCGTAAGTTCCGCCGTAAGTTCCGTAACATATTCTGTGAATTTGTCAAGTATTTTGACGATTTCTTTTTGGATTTCAAGAGGGGGAAGGGGGATTTTAA
>NZ_JANUXX010000016.1 GCF_024814375.1 Streptococcus sciuri | reverse complement strand
ACAAATTGACGTGTAGCGTTGGCAAATGCAATTTGGCACTCTGTATTGACGTTAACCTTAGCAACACCAAGTTTAATAGCTGCTTGAATTTGATCGTCTGGTATACCAGAACCTCCGTGTAAGACAAAATGAGACGATGATTGCCGTAAAAACTCCTTTTGACCCAAAAAACGAACATCAGTCAAGCCAGTACGTTCAACTAACTTTGTATTAATTGGAGTTCATATGAGATAAGAATAGGTAAAACTGTTGAAATAAGCAATACCTAACTAGATTTCAAAATGGTAATTCGAAAGAATGACCGTTTTACATGGTCCGTCATTTGGAGTGTTTTTTGTATATCTGATAATTGTAGCTAGAAAAGTATTTTAATGGGTTTAAAAATCTGATACAATGAAAGTATTAAATAGAACGAGGAGTACCAAAATGTCAGAACAAGCACAAAGACAGGAACTTCACCGTAACATTTGGGCTATTGCAGACAATGTCCGTGGTGCGGTGGATGGTTGGGATTTTAAGCAATATGTCTTAGGAATTCTTTTTTACCGTTTTATCAGTGAAAATTTCAAGACTTATATCGAGGGTGGTGATGAGTCTATCAACTACGAGGAAGTGCCAGAAGAGTTGATCACGCCAGAGATTAAAGATAATGCTATCAAGACCAAAGGTTATTTCATCATGCCAGCTCAGTTATTTTCTAATGTCGTTAAAACGGCACCTACTAATGAGAATTTGAACACTGAACTGAAAGAAATTTTTGATGCCATTGAAGCGAGTGCGGTCGGCTATGCCAGTGAGAGTGATATCAAGGGACTTTTTGATGATGTTGATACCAGGAGTAATCGCTTGGGCAGTACGGTTCTTGAGAGGAATCAACGTTTGGCAGATATTCTGGAAGGGATTGCTAGCTTAGATTTTGGAAATTTTGAGGATAATCATATTGATCTTTTTGGAGATGCCTATGAATTTTTGATTTCAAATTATGCCTCAAATGCTGGGAAATCTGGTGGTGAATTTTTCACACCACAAAGTGTTTCTAGGCTCTTAGCTAAAATTGTTATGCTAGGCAAAGATGAGAAGAATAAAATAAACAAGATCTACGATCCAGCCTGTGGTTCGGGCTCTCTTCTTCTCCAAGCTAAGAAACAGTTTGACGAACATATCATTGAAGATGGCTTTTATGGGCAGGAAATTAATATGACGACCTATAACTTGGCACGGATGAATATGTTTCTTCATAATATCAATTATGATAAGTTCAGTATTGAGCGTGGGAATACTTTACTAGATCCAAAGCATGGGAATGATAAGCCTTTTGATGCGATTGTCTCAAATCCTCCTTATTCTATCAAATGGATTGGAAAAGATGATCCAATTTTGATTAACGATGATCGTTTTGCTCCAGCAGGGGTATTGGCGCCAAAGTCAAAAGCTGATTTTGCTTTTATTATGCATAGTCTGTCTTATCTTTCAAGCAAGGGACGGGCAGCTATTGTGACTTTTCCTGGTATTTTTTACCGTGGTGGAGCCGAGCAAAAAATTCGTAAGTATCTGGTGGATAATAACTTTGTGGAAGCTGTCATTCAATTGCCAGATAATCTTTTCTTTGGGACGTCTATTGCCACTTGTATCCTCATACTCGCTAAAAGTAAGACTAGTACAGATGTTCTCTTTATTGATGCAAGTAAGGAATTTAAGAAAGAAACCAATAACAATCTATTAACGGAAAAAAATATCCAAACCATTTTGGATGGCTTTTTGGCAGGTGAAGAGAAAGAATACTTTGTATCACGGACACCTTATGAAAAAATTGTAGACAACGACTATAATCTGTCTGTATCGACTTATGTGGAAAAAGAAGATACCAGAGAGAAAATAGATATTGGTGTGCTAAATAAAGAAATTGCAGAAACCGTCAAAAAAATCGACCAATTGCGGGCAGAGATTGATGCCATTGTGGAGGAATTGAGTTGATGAGCAATCATGTGATTATCTACAATACAGACGATGGTAAAGCCAAAATTGAATTGCATTTAGATAATGGTACAGTATGGCTAACGCAGACCGAACTTGCAGAATTATTTCAAACCTCAAAGCAGAACATCAGTAAGCACATCAAGGCGATTTTTGATGATGGAGAGCTAACTAAGGAGGCAACTGTCAACTATAAGTTGACAGTTCAAAATGAAGGTGGTAGAAGCATCCAACGACAACTAGCTTACTACAATCTAGAGCATTGAAGAAATCGCAAAGAAAGGAGGGAAAATCAATGACTAAAATCGAAGAATTGCTAAAGGATCTCTGTCCTAATGGTGTAGAGTGGAAGACGTTGGGGGAAGTGTTTGATACAAAAAATGGATATACACCATCGAAATCAAAATCTGAATTTTGGGAAAATGGAACAGTTCCGTGGTTTAGAATGGAAGATATAAGAGAGAACGGTAGAATTTTAGATAAATCTATACAATACGTTTCACAAACTGCTGTTAAAGGAGGGAAACTATTTAAGGAAAATTCTATAATAGTTGCCACATCAGCAACTATAGGGGAACATGCTCTGATAACAGTGCCGTTCTTATCCAATCAAAGATTTACAGTATTAACTCTCAAAGAAAACTTAGAAGATAATGTTAATATGAAATTTATGTATTACTACTGTTTTCTTTTAGATGAATGGTGTAAACATAATGTTTCACTGTCTAGTTTTGCGTCTGTTGACATGACAGGGTTCAGAAAGGTTAAAATCCCCCTTCCCCCTCTTGAAATCCAAAAAGAAATCGTCAAAATACTTGACAAATTCACAGAATATGTTACGGAACTTACGGCGGAACTTACGGCGGAACTTACGTTCCGTAAAAAGCAATA
>NZ_JANUXX010000015.1 GCF_024814375.1 Streptococcus sciuri | reverse complement strand
TATCAAAATTTGATAGACTAATGGAGCTGTCGGACGTCCTGTATTTTGTTACTTTTTTTGGAAAAAGTTTCAAAAAAGGGTTGACAAGGCTTAGGTAGTTTGATAGAATATAGGAGTTGTCTCGAGATGAGAGACAAAGACCTTTGAGAACTGAACAAGACGATGTGCAGGGCTTCTAGAAAGAAGTCAAGAAGAATAAATCTGTCAGAGAACAGAATGAGTTAACGCTCAAACTTTTTATAAATGAGAGTTTGATCCTGGCTCAGGACGAACGCTGGCGGCGTGCCTAATACATGCAAGTAGAACGCTGAGAGGAGGAGCTTGCTTTTTCTCAAAGAGTTGCGAACGGGTGAGTAACGCGTAGGTAACCTGCCTGGTAGTGGGGGATAACTATTGGAAACGATAGCTAATACCGCATAACAGTCCTTGTCGCATGGTAAGGACTTGAAAGATACAAATGTATCCCTATCAGATGGACCTGCGTTGTATTAGCTAGTAGGTGGGGTAAAGGCCTACCTAGGCGACGATACATAGCCGACCTGAGAGGGTGATCGGCCACACTGGGACTGAGACACGGCCCAGACTCCTACGGGAGGCAGCAGTAGGGAATCTTCGGCAATGGGGGCAACCCTGACCGAGCAACGCCGCGTGAGTGAAGAAGGTTTTCGGATCGTAAAGCTCTGTTGTAAGAGAAGAATGGTTATGGGAGTGGAAAGTCCATAACGTGACGGTATCTTACCAGAAAGGGACGGCTAACTACGTGCCAGCAGCCGCGGTAATACGTAGGTCCCGAGCGTTGTCCGGATTTATTGGGCGTAAAGCGAGCGCAGGCGGTTTCATAAGTCTGAAGTTAAAGGCAGTGGCTTAACCATTGTAGGCTTTGGAAACTGTGAGACTTGAGTGCAGAAGGGGAGAGTGGAATTCCATGTGTAGCGGTGAAATGCGTAGATATATGGAGGAACACCGGTGGCGAAAGCGGCTCTCTGGTCTGTAACTGACGCTGAGGCTCGAAAGCGTGGGGAGCGAACAGGATTAGATACCCTGGTAGTCCACGCCGTAAACGATGAGTGCTAGGTGTTGGGTTTTTTTATAGAACTCAGTGCCGGAGCTAACGCATTAAGCACTCCGCCTGGGGAGTACGACCGCAAGGTTGAAACTCAAAGGAATTGACGGGGGCCCGCACAAGCGGTGGAGCATGTGGTTTAATTCGAAGCAACGCGAAGAACCTTACCAGGTCTTGACATCCCGATGCTATTTCTAGAGATAGGAAGTTTCTTCGGAACATCGGAGACAGGTGGTGCATGGTTGTCGTCAGCTCGTGTCGTGAGATGTTGGGTTAAGTCCCGCAACGAGCGCAACCCTTATTGTTAGTTGCCATCATTAAGTTGGGCACTCTAGCGAGACTGCCGGTAATAAACCGGAGGAAGGTGGGGATGACGTCAAATCATCATGCCCCTTATGACCTGGGCTACACACGTGCTACAATGGCTGGTACAACGAGTTGCAAGTCGGTGACGGCAAGCTAATCTCTTAAAGCCAGTCTCAGTTCGGATTGTAGGCTGCAACTCGCCTACATGAAGTCGGAATCGCTAGTAATCGCGGATCAGCACGCCGCGGTGAATACGTTCCCGGGCCTTGTACACACCGCCCGTCACACCACGAGAGTTTGTAACACCCGAAGTCGGTGAGGTAACCAATTAGGAGCCAGCCGCCTAAGGTGGGATAGATGATTGGGGTGAAGTCGTAACAAGGTAGCCGTATCGGAAGGTGCGGCTGGATCACCTCCTTTCTAAGGAAAAAAGCAGAACTGTACATTGTCTTGTTTAGTTTTGAGAGGTCTTGTGGGGCCTTAGCTCAGCTGGGAGAGCGCCTGCTTTGCACGCAGGAGGTCAGCGGTTCGATCCCGCTAGGCTCCATTATCTAGGATACAAAGAGAAGTTTGGGTTACCTAATTTTCTGTATTCTAAGATATAAAAGATATAGTTCAAGTAATTGAACACGACCTCATTTTTTAGGAAAAAAGATAAATCTCCTTGTGTGCAAGCACACATCGTCGATTTCCTATTTTTCTATAAAAATGCCCAACAAGTTGGGACGGTCTTAGTATCTTAATCTTGTCCATTGAAAATTGAATAACTAACAAAAGTAACAAGAAATAAACCGAAACGCTGTGATTTAATGAGTTTAAGGTCAAGAGACCAAAATAAGGTTAAGTTAATAAGGGCGCACGGTGGATGCCTTGGCACTAGAAGCCGAAGAAGGACGTGACTAACGACGAAATGCCTTGGGTAGCTGTAAGTAAGCATTGATCCAGGGATGTCCGAATGGGGGAACCCACTAACTAATGGTTAGTATCCCTACCTGTTAAGGGTAGAGGAGGGAAGACGCAGTGAACTGAAACATCTAAGTAGCTGCAGGAAGAGAAAGCAAAAGCGATTGCCTGAGTAGCGGCGAGCGAAAAGGTAAGAGGGCAAACCAAAGAGTTTACTCTTTGGGGTTGTAGGACTGCACGATGCACTTAATGATTATAGACGAATCATCTGGGAAGATGAGCCAAAGAGAGTAAAAGCCTCGTAGTCGAAATAATGATTATAGCTAGCAGTATCCTGAGTACGGCGGGACACGAGGAATCCCGTTGGAATCTGGGAGGACCATCTCCTAACCCTAAATACTCTCTAGTGACCGATAGTGAACCAGTACCGTGAGGGAAAGGTGAAAAGTACCCCGGAAGGGGAGTGAAAAAGAACCTGAAACCGTGTGCCTACAAGAAGTTCGAGCCCGTTAATGGGTGAGAGCGTGCCTTTTGTAGAATGAACCGGCGAGTTACGTTTACGTGCGAGGTTAAGTTGAAGAGACGGAGCCGTAGGGAAACCGAGTCTTAATAGGGCGCTTTAGTACGTGGATGTAGACCCGAAACCATGTGACCTACCCATGAGCAGGGTGAAGGTGCGGTAAAACGCACTGGAGGCCCGAACCAGGGCACGTTGAAAAGTGCTTGGATGACTTGTGGGTAGCGGAGAAATTCCAAACGAACTTGGAGATAGCTGGTTCTCTCCGAAATAGCTTTAGGGCTAGCGTCGATGTTAAGTCTCTTGGAGGTAGAGCACTGTTTGGGTGAGGGGTTCATCCCGAATTACCAATCTCAGATAAACTCCGAATGCCAATGAGATATAATCGGCAGTCAGACTGCGAGTGCTAAGATCCGTAGTCGAAAGGGAAACAGCCCAGACCACCAGCTAAGGTCCCCAAATAATTGTTAAGTGGAAAAGGATGTGGGGTTGCACAGACAACTAGGATGTTAGCTTAGAAGCAGCTATTCATTCAAAGAGTGCGTAATAGCTCACTAGTCGAGTGACCCTGCGCCGAAAATGTACCGGGGCTAAAACAATTTACCGAAGCTGTGGATACCTATATGGGTATGGTAGGAGAGCGTTCTATGTGTGAAGAAGGTGTACCGTAAGGAGCGCTGGAGTGCATAGAAGTGAGAATGCCGGTATGAGTAGCGAAAGATGGGTGAGAATCCCATCCACCGTAAGACTAAGGTTTCCAGGGGAAGGCTCGTCCTCCCTGGGTTAGTCGGGACCTAAGGAGAGACCGAAAGGTGTATCCGATGGAGAACAGGTTGATATTCCTGTACTAGTGTATGAAGTGATGGAGGGACGCAGTAGGCTAGCTTGTCCTAGCGATTGGAAGTGCTAGGCTAAACAGTGAGGCGTGGTATGAGTTAAATGCTTATATCTATAACGTTAAGCTGTGATGGGTAGCGAAGTTTAGTAGCGAAGTGAGTGATGTCACACTGCCAAGAAAAGCTTCTAGCGATGTATCATACACTACCCGTACCGCAAACCGACACAGGTAGTCGAGGCGAGTAGCCTCAGGTGAGCGAGAGAACTCTCGTTAAGGAACTCGGCAAAATGGCCCCGTAACTTCGGGAGAAGGGGCGCTGGCTTTAAGTCAGCCGCAGTGAATAGGCCCAAGCAACTGTTTATCAAAAACACAGCTCTCTGCTAAATCGTAAGATGATGTATAGGGGGTGACGCCTGCCCGGTGCTGGAAGGTTAAGAGGAGTGCTTAGCGTAAGCGAAGGTGTGAATTGAAGCCCCAGTAAACGGCGGCCGTAACTATAACGGTCCTAAGGTAGCGAAATTCCTTGTCGGGTAAGTTCCGACCCGCACGAAAGGCGTAATGATTTGGGCACTGTCTCAACGAGAGACTCGGTGAAATTTTAGTACCTGTGAAGATGCAGGTTACCCGCGACAGGACGGAAAGACCCCATGGAGCTTTACTGCAGTTTGATATTGAGTATCTGTACCACATGTACAGGATAGGTAGGAGCCAAAGAAATTGGGACGCCAGTCTCAAAGGAGGCGATGTTGGGATACTACCCTTGTGTTATGGCTACTCTAACCTAGATAGGTTATCCCTATCGGAGACAGTGTCTGACGGGCAGTTTGACTGGGGCGGTCGCCTCCTAAAAGGTAACGGAGGCGCCCAAAGGTTCCCTCAGATTGGTTGGAAATCAATCGCAGAGTGTAAAGGTATAAGGGAGCTTGACTGCGAGAGTCACAACTCGAGCAGGGACGAAAGTCGGGCTTAGTGATCCGGTGGTTCCGCATGGAAGGGCCATCGCTCAACGGATAAAAGCTACCCTGGGGATAACAGGCTTATCTCCCCCAAGAGTTCACATCGACGGGGAGGTTTGGCACCTCGATGTCGGCTCGTCGCATCCTGGGGCTGTAGTCGGTTCCAAGGGTTGGGCTGTTCGCCCATTAAAGCGGCACGCGAGCTGGGTTCAGAACGTCGTGAGACAGTTCGGTCCCTATCCGTCGCGGGCGAAGGAAATTTGAGAGGATCTGCTCCTAGTACGAGAGGACCAGAGTGGACTTACCGCTGGTGTACCAGTTGTCTCGCCAGAGGCATCGCTGGGTAGCTATGTAGGGCAGGGATAAACGCTGAAAGCATCTAAGTGTGAAGCCCCCCTCAAGATGAGATTTCCCATGATTTTATATCAGTAAGAGCCCTGAGAGAAGAACAGGTAGATAGGTTAGGAGTGGAAGTTGTGTGAGCAATGTAGCGGACTAATACTAATAGCTCGAGGACTTATCCAAGATAAGTAATGAGAACGTAAAAAAAGCGTATGATTTATCTAAATCACTAGCTTTTTAGTTCGAATACCATTAAAAAAGAAACTCGATAATGCAGCGTAAGGTGAAGTTGTTACGATAAGTTATTCAATTTTGAGTAGATAAGACTTTCTATTCAGCAGTTAAGTGACGATAGCCTAGGAGATACACCTGTACCCATGCCGAACACAGCAGTTAAGTCCTAGCACGCCTGAAGTAGTTGGGGGTTGCCCCCTGTTAGATAGGGTAGTCGCTTGGC
>NZ_JANUXX010000014.1 GCF_024814375.1 Streptococcus sciuri | reverse complement strand
CAGATGTTGGTTACCTAAGGGAAACAAAAATGCGACTCAACAAGTCGCATTTATTGAAAACTGAATCACTAACTGTCCAAAGAAAATACTAGATGACAAACCTCCCAGAGAGATTTGCAAAAGGGCTTTTTACTAATTAAAAAAGTTGATTAACACCGTAGTCATCTGCGTGTGCAATCGCTACACAAACAAAGTCCTTAGACAAACGAACAGCTTCTTTGATAGATTTCCCTTGAGCCAGTTGGCTAGCTATGCTTGAAGCAAAAGTACAACCCGCACCAACATTGTTACCATCAAGGAGAGGAGCAGATAAAAATGTAAACTCTCTTCCATCATAAAAGAGATCAATAGCTTCTTTGTCATCAAAACGATTACCGCCTTTGATAATGATATTGTGAGCACCGAGCTCATGTAGATGCTGTGCAGCTACTTTTATATCGTTAGTTGTCTTAATCTCTATTTGAGCTAACAATTGTGCTTCTACTAGATTGGGAGTTACAATGGTCACATAAGGGAAAAACTTAACCAACTCATCTCGTAGCGAGCTGACTTCTAAATCATGCTTTTCTTTGCAAACCAAGACAGGATCTAACACAACAGGCGTCGTCTTATGATTTTGGACAAAATGTAGCGCTTGCTCTGCTACATCAACATTTGGTAAAAGCCCTATCTTGATTGCTGCAAAGTCAACATTTACCAAACTATCAAGCTGCTGTTTAACCACGGTCGCCTCAATAGGAATAACCTCAAAACCATTGGACGTAAGAGCTGTGAGACAAGATACTGTCAAGAAACCATGTAGCTTATTAACTGCAAAAGTTGTCAAATCAGCATGTAAACCGCCTCCACTAAAAATATCATTTCCTGAAATTGCTAAGATATTAGAGCTCATCAAAAACCTCCATATTTTTTTATAGATTATACCACTCTTGTCTAACCGCTCTCAAGCCTGTAAAATCTCATCTGTCTGGGGACAATCTAAAAAATACTCTGAAAAAACAGAGCATTTTTTAGATCATTCTCCCTCAAAAGCGTCTTTAACCTTATCGAAAAATCCTTTTTTCTTAGGTTTTGAGATACTGTCATCACTGGCTTCAGCAAAGGCACGAAGGGCTTCTTTTTGCGCATTATTGAGCTTAGTTGGAGTAATAACTTTAACGGTCACATGCTCATCACCTTGTCCACCACCACGCAGTTTAGGCGCTCCTTTACCTCTTAGACGGAACGTCTTACCTGTTTGTGTACCTGCTGGGATAGAAAGCTCTACATCACCATGAACTGTTGGAACATCAACAACATCACCAAGTGCCGCTTGAACAATACTCAAATTTAGTGTGTAGTAAATGGTTGATCCATCTCGTTCAAATTTATCACTTGGCTGAACTGTAATCATGACAAACAAATCACCGTAAGGACCACCATTAAAACCTGCCTCCCCTTGACCTGTGAGGCGGACTTGTTGACCTGACTCAACACCTGCTGGAATTTTGACAGAAACCGTATGTTTCTCCTTTTCGTGACCAGTACCGTGACAAGTTAGACATGGATTTTTAATTTCTTGACCTGTTCCATGACAAATATCACACGTCACTTGACGACGCATAGTTCCAAGAGGGGTTTGCATATCAACAGTAACCACTCCTTGACCATGACACTTGTGACAGCTCACAGGAGCCGTGCCTGGCTTAGAACCTGAGCCACCACAAGTATGACAGGTCGCTTCACGGTTATAAGTGACCTCTTTTTCAGTACCAAAGATAGCCTCTTCAAACTTGAGTTGAACACGGTATTGAAGGTCGTCCCCTTGACGTGGTGCATTGGGATTACGTTGCGCAGCACCACCAAAGAAACTAGAGAAAATATCTTCAAAACCACCAAAGCCAGCTGTTCCATCAAACCCACCGAAGCCACCTGAGCCACCGTTAAAACCATTAGCACCTGATGGTCCATATTGATCATAAGCAGCACGCTTTTGCTCATCTCCTAGAGTATCATAAGCTTCCTGAACTTCCTTATACTTCTCCTCAGCTCCAGGAGATTTATTGATGTCTGGATGATATTTTTTAGACATTTTACGATAAGCTTTTTTTATTTCATCTTGGCTAGCATCCTTAGACACCCCCAGACGATCATAATATTCTTGATTATTCATATGAGATACAAAAGGCTTTAAACGGTTACAACTATCTTTTTGATTCCGTCTCTAGCCCACGTTCAGTAACGAACGCTTTTCCTTTCTACATTTTCTCTTTTTACAATAAAACAGGCGGAGCGAGGCGCCCCGCCTAAAATGCATTTTTATCACATATAGATTAGTGGACTTCTTTTACTTTTCTGTAAAATCACCATCAACAACGTCATCGCCATTGTTTGCTGAATCAGTAGATTGTGCACCGTCAGCACTTGCTTGTGCTTGTTGAGCTGCAGCGGCTTGTTCATACATTTTAACAGCCAAGCCTTGAGCTTTTTCATTAAGGGCTTCAAGTTTTGCTTTCATATCATCAAGGTTACCAGACTCTTGAGCGGCTTTCAACTCATCAAGAGCTGCTTGAGCTGCATCACGTTCTGTATCAAAACCTTTGCCTTCTGTTTCTTTGATTGTTTTTTCAGTTGCAAAGATTGCTTGATCAACTTCGTTTTTAAGATCAACTTCTTCTTTACGCTTAGCATCAGCTTCTGCATTAGCTTCTGCATCTTTCATCATTTTTTCGATTTCTTCATCAGTCAAACCGGAGTTAGATTGAATGACAATATGTTGTTCTTTTTGCGTACCAAGGTCTTTAGCTTTAACTGATACGATACCGTTTTTATCAATATCAAAGGTTACTTCGATTTGAGGGATACCACGAGGTGCAGCTGGAATATCAGTCAATTGGAAACGTCCAAGCGTCTTGTTATCTGCTGCCATTGGGCGCTCACCTTGAAGAACGTGAATATCTACGGCTGGTTGGTTGTCTGCTGCTGTTGAGAAAACTTGTGATTTAGAGGTTGGGATAGTTGTGTTACGGTCAATCAATTTTGTAAAGACACCACCCATTGTTTCAATACCAAGTGATAATGGTGTGACATCAAGAAGAACGACATCTTTCACATCACCAGTAATCACACCACCTTGGATAGCAGCACCCATAGCTACCACTTCGTCAGGGTTAACAGATTTGTTTGGTTCTTTACCAGTTTCAGCCTTAACTGCTTCAACAACCGCTGGAATACGTGTTGAACCACCCACAAGGATAACTTCATCAATTTCAGAGATTGAAAGACCCGCATCTGACAAAGCCTGACGAACTGGAGTTTTGGTACGTTCAACGAGGTCACGCGTCAAATCATCAAATTTAGCACGTGTAAGACTTGTTTCCAAGTGAAGAGGTCCAGCGCTACCAGCAGTAATGAATGGAAGTGAGATCTGTGTTTGAGTAACACCTGAAAGATCTTTTTTAGCTTTTTCAGCAGCATCTTTCAAACGTTGAAGAGCCATTTTATCTTGGCTAAGGTCAATTCCATTTTCGTTCTTGAAGTCAGCAACTAACCAATCGATAATTTTTTGGTCGAAGTCGTCACCACCAAGTTTGTTATCACCTGCTGTAGCAAGTACGTCAAAGACACCATCACCAAGTTCAAGGATAGAAACGTCAAAGGTACCACCACCAAGGTCAAATACTAAGATTTTTTCATCTTTATCAGTTTTATCAAGACCATATGCAAGAGCGGCTGCAGTTGGTTCGTTAACGATACGTTCTACTTCAAGACCAGCGATTTTACCAGCATCTTTTGTTGCCTGACGTTGAGCATCGTTGAAGTAGGCAGGAACTGTAATAACAGCTTTTGTTACTTTTTCACCAAGATAATCTTCAGCATAACCTTTAAGGTATTGAAGAATCATTGCTGAGATTTCTTGTGGAGTGTATTCTTTACCATTTGCAGAAACTTTTTCAGAAGTCCCCATTTTAGATTTGATAGAGATAACTGTATCTGGGTTAGTCACTGCTTGACGTTTAGCAGCATCACCAACAATGATTTCACCATTCTTGAATGAAACAACTGAAGGAGTCGTACGGTTACCTTCTGGGTTTGCGATAATTTTTGATTCAGTTCCTTCAAGAACTGCAACGGCTGAATTTGTTGTACCTAAGTCAATACCAATAATTTTAGACATATGTTATTCCTCTTTTATTATAATTTATCTTTTTTACTTTCAGTTGTAGTTTTATGACATTGCGGTCAAATCGTTTGCTAATAATTAGCTATAAACAACAACCATAGCTGGACGCAACAAGCGTTCGTGAAGTTTGTAACCCTTTTGAAGCACTTGAGCAATGCTATCTGCAGGGTGCTCTTCATCAGCTGGAAGAGTTTGAACTGCCATATGCAAGTTGTGGTCAAAGCTCTCAACAACCACTTCTTCAACACCCTCTTCATTAAGCGCACGAATCAAGCTGTCACGTGTCATTTCAAGACCTTTTTTCACATCATCTGTCAACCCTTCAACAGCAAGTGCTCTTTCTAAATTATCCAAACTTGGTAAGATTGCTTTGGCTAAATCTTGTGAACGATATTTTTGCAATTGCTGACGTTCTTCATTGGCACGGCGCTGAACGTTTTGCATTTCAGCATGCGCACGAAGGTATTTGTTTTCAAATTCCTCAGCTTTTTCCTGTGCCAACTCTAATTCTGTTTTTTTAGGAGTTTTCTCCTCAGCCAATTCCTCAACAACTGTCTCCTCTACCTCTTCCTTAGCTTCAATGTTTTCATTTTTGATTTCTTCTTTTGCTTCTTCTGCCACTAAATCGCCTCCTCTAATGTTTTTATCTCATATTCTTCTTGATTTAATGAACTTCATAGTGATTGCTATTGAGATAACGATAGTAATCGGTTAATTTTGCTACCAAAACACGACTAACAATATTAACCAAACTAGTCGAACGCTTATAATCCATATCAACTGGACCAATCAAAGCTAAACTTCCAATTCCCCGATAAGGAATCAAAAATTTGCGACTAAGAACAGTCAAGTCACTAAGTGCAGCTACTTTGCTATCAGCAACTTGAACAGATGTAATATGCCCATCTGCCACACTATCCCTTAAGACCCTTGCAACAGCTTGTTCGTCATTTAAAAACTGATAAGTCCCAAGCGTAGCATAGTTAAGCGAGTGTACCTTACCAGAGATAAAGACCGTTTCATCAAACAAACTCTGAAAAAGATAATCAATCAGCGCCAAAACGCCATCAACTGTTTTAAAATAATGTTGGATAATTTGAGGAATCTCCGTTCTTAGCTTGTAATGAATAGCCATCAGTGTATTACCTAGCAAACGCTCTGCTACGAGTCGTTTCAGTATCATCAAATCACGTACCAAAAAACTCTTTGGAATCGCAAATTGAACAGTCAAAGATTTTGACTCATCAAGCGTCATAACAGCAAGTGCATCGTGGCTACTCAACTGCACAATATCAAAACTTGTCAACCGTTGATTGCTTGGCTCAACATCCAAAACAATGGCGGTATATTCCGTCAAATCACTCAAAAGATTTGCAGCTTGCTTTAGAATATCTTCAAACCTATAAGCCTCAAAATCAAAGGCTTTAACTACTTGATAGACATCAGCCTCGTCAGCACTTTCTGTTAAGGAATGTTCTACGAAGTATCTAAATCCTGCTGCACTTGGCATACGACCGCTAGACGTATGTGCTTTCTCCAAAAGACCTAATTTTTCAAGTTTTGCCATATCATTCCGAATAGTAGCACTACTTGAAGCAATCACATCCTTTAGCGTCTTAGAACCAATAGGCTCATGCGTCTGAGTGAACATCTCGACAATCAAATTCAAAATATCATTTTGACGTTGTGTAATCATCTCATTCACCCTTTCTTTTTAGCACTCTGATATTAAGACTGCTAATTTATGTTTCTATTATACCTCTTTCCAAAAGAATGTCAAGAAAAAAAGCCAAAAAATTAGCACTCTTTTTTTAAAGTGCTAATCACTTATCATAAGCCTTTAATCGATAAACTTTTATAATGGCTTTTATTTTTCTAGCATAGTCCTTACTCCTAGAAAATCCAGAATGCTGTAAAAATTCAGCTAAGGTATCAACATTTTTAGTAGCAACAAATGCCTCATAACTTTTTGAGCTACCAATTTGTCCTGCTTTCAATTGCATAAGGTAAGCACTAATACTCTCTTGATAGGACTTGTAACGTGCATAGCAAACCAATTGTCCTTTCGTGTTGCGTAGCCAAATAGCATGACGCTCAGGGGTTACTTGACTATTAAAAAGATTATTATAACGTCTCGCCAATAAAGTCCTACCAAAATCTGACTCAAAGCTCGCCTGAGCAATAATAATGGAAGGTCGTACCCCATAAGCATGTGCTAACTTCTGACTAATAGGAGCGATAACTTTGACAAATGCAGTTTTTGTTTGTGAAGTCATTGATTTTTCATAAGCAAATAATCCTCTAGAATGCATAAGTAAAGGCAATACAAAAATAAAAATAAAAACTAGTAAGCTAATCACAGCTTGTATCAACGAAAAGCGCTTACGCATCTCTTTCCTCCAGCAATGACACATATTCTTCTAAAGTGAGATTATGCTTTGTCATATATTCTGCGGACTTTTTACCCACATAACGGAAGTGCCAGTCCTCATAATCAACACCTGTACTTGACGATTTTCCTTTTGGAAAACGCAAAACAAAACCATATTGAGGTGCCAATGCTTGTACCTGCTTAGCAACCGTTATATCACTTTGGTTCAATGCATCTACTGTACTCATATCAATAGCTAACCCCGTTTGATGTTCACTAGCTCCTGCTGGTTGCGAGTAGGTCTTTACCAACGTTTCAGCATCAGATTCTGATAAACTTGGATTAGCTGCCATTTCCTGCTGAACATAACTGTTAAACAATCCTTCTTGATAGCTCACACTACGATAGCCTGAGATAAGATGTTCACTTGAATCGATTGCTTGTGCGGCACTGAGGAATGATTCAACATTAGCAGCTATACGTGCATCGACTGATATACCGTTGACTGTTGCTAACTCTGGATTCATTTCCTTTGTAATATGATCACGATTAACCAAAACTAACTCCCAATCACTAACTGAAACATTAGGAAGTGAGCTTGTCTTTTTATTGGATGAGGCGGTTGATTGGCTAGTCTTAGTCGTAGATATAGGTTGCTTAGTATCTCTCTTACCTCCCACAAAATAGATTATTGCTAAAATAAATACAATAACAACAATGCCGAACAATAAACGCTTTACAAAACTAGTTTTCATTTTTCTCCTCTTCTAATAGACGACGTCCCTTTTCACGATAAGACATATCCCCTATTTTTTCAATACAAAATATTCCATCTTCATAAGTTACAACAGACACACTACCATTATCCAATTCCAAACCTCTAGGTATTTTAGAGTCAATCAACCACATCAAGGTTGCAATGGTCATTCCATGACTGACAATAATAGCATTTCCGCCGCCATCACTTTCTATCTCATCAGCGATTGCTACAAATCCTAACCAAATACGATTTTTGAGGCTCTCCCAACTTTCAGCCCATCCTGCAGTATCTACTTGTTGGATACCTTCTGCAATTTCTTGATAAGTCAGGTTTTTAATATCTTTATTAAAAATTCGTGGTAAGACTCCGCCAAACAACTCACCATTATAAGCGCCATCAAGACTACCAAAACACCATTCACGAATGCGCTTATCACGTGTATAAGGAATAAAGTCTTGCTGACAAGCCGCTAAAATAATTTCTAACGTTTGTATAGTTCTACCACTATCACTTGAAAAAGCTTTCTTAAAAGAAATACCCACTTGTTTCAGACCAATTCCTAATTCGTAAATACCACGCTCTCCTTCCTTCGTCAAAGGTGTATCGCTCCAGCCCTGTGCTCGACCAATCGTATTAAACATTGTCTTTCCGTGGCGTACAATGTATAGACGTGTCTTAGCCATATTTCCTACCTCCAAAAGCTTTTCTTTCATTATAACAAATTCTAAAAGGCTTTCATATAAAATACTTAAAAAACTCCAGAGTCATGGAGTTTGAATTAGTTTTTAAAACTGTGGATAGGGGCTGGGATTTGACCACCACGTGCAATAAAGTCTGCTGAAGAGTGTTTATTGACCGACATAACTGGTGCTGTTCCTAGTAAGCCTCCAAATGTAATCATATCGCCTTCTTTCCCTTTGGGAATAATCCGCACAGCTGTAGTTTTTTGATTGATAACTCCAATCGCTGCCTCATCAGCAATCATAGCAGCAATTGTTTCTGCCGGTGTATCTTCTGGAATAGCAATCATATCAAGTCCAACTGAACAAATAGCAGTCATAGCTTCTAATTTTTCAAGATTCAGAGAACCAGATTGCACTGCGGCAATCATCCCTTCATCTTCAGACACAGGAATAAAAGCACCAGACAAGCCTCCAACTTGATTACAAGCCATGACTCCACCTTTCTTGACTTGATCGTTTAAGAGAGCAAGAGCAGCGGTTGTTCCATGTGTTCCCACTGTTTCAAGCCCCATTTCTTCCAATACACGAGCAACGGAATCTCCAACAGCAGGTGTTGGTGCCAAAGATAAGTCAACAATACCAAACTTCACACCCAATCTCTCACTTGCCATTTGCCCAACTAATTGACCGATACGAGTGATTTTGAAAGCTGTTTTCTTAACCGTTTCAGCCACCACATCAAAACTTTCACCACGTACTTTTTCTAAAGCACGCTTAACAACACCTGGTCCAGACACACCGACATTGATGACAACATCCGCTTCGCCAACACCATGAAAAGCCCCTGCCATAAAAGGATTATCTTCAACCGCATTTGCAAAAACAACTAACTTCGCTGCACCCATGTCAGAGAGCTTTGCTGTTTCCTTGATAATCCGACCCATATCACGAACAGCTGTCATATTAATTCCTGACCTTGTAGAACCAATATTCACAGAAGAACACACTTTATTAGTTTCTGCCAAAGCACGAGGAATAGAGTTGATCAAAACTTCATCACCTTTTTGATAACCCTTTTGAACTAAAGCAGAGAAGCCACCTATAAAATCAACACCAATTTCATGCGCTGCCTTATCTAACACCTTAGCAATTGACACATAATCAGTCGCCTCAGTTGCTGCACCAATCAATGAAATCGGAGTCACAGATACACGCTTATTAACAATAGGAATACCTAGCTCACTTGCAATCTCATCTCCCACCTCAACAAGTTTGCTTGCTTTGGAAACAACTTTGTCGTATATTTTAGTCGTTAAACGATTAATATCTGTATCGACACAATCAAGAAGCGAAATTCCCATCGTAATGGTTCTAATATCAAAATTTTGCTCCTCAATCATATTTATTGTTTCTTGAACCTGCTTAATATCCATCATTTTTCTCCCTATATATTGTGCATCGCATCAAAAATAGCCGAACTTTGAATATTGATTTTCACTTTCAGCTCTTTCCCCAAAACTTCTAGCTGATTCCGCAAATAGGAGAAATCTTGCTTATCGTCACTAGACACCACCGCCATCATCGTAAAGTAATCATCCAAAATAGTCTGTGTAATATCATCAATATTCAAGCCCAATTCCGCCACTTTTGTCGAAACGGCTGCAACAATTCCAGACTTATCTTTGCCAACAACTGTGATAATCGCTTTCATCATATGCCTCCAAAAATCTTTTTGTCTAGTTTACCATAAATACTAAAAAATTGCCATTATATCCGAACAAATTTAATCTAAGCATCTATTTTATACCGTTATTTCCGATAAAATATCAATTAAATACCCCATTCTCCCTATCCACATTGAGAGCCCACATATAATGACGATAAAAGCTCTCCCTCTCCTCTAACAACTCTGGATGTTGTTGCATTAAACGATAAAATAACAACCTACTCTCCCACATAATCTTCTCTCTTCTTTTCTCATCATATCCCATCTGTAGCTGATAAATAAAAGGTTTGACAATGAGAAACAGATATTCAAAATCTAAATTCTTCATGAAGTACTCCTTAGCTTTCTTTGATAACTCTATTATAATACGTATCTCTAAAAAGGAACATGACATTTTTGTCATGTTCCTTTTTTAAAAAATAGTGTAAAGCTATAAGCAAAAATAAAAGAGAGACGATAATCTCCCTACTCACTAGTAAACCCCCGACCTCTCGGGTATGAACCGAACGCTCTAGCCAGCTGAGCTACACCGCCATCTACATCGGGAAGACAGGATTCGAACCTGCGACACCTTGGTCCCAAACCAAGTACTCTACCAAGCTGAG
>NZ_JANUXX010000013.1 GCF_024814375.1 Streptococcus sciuri | reverse complement strand
CAGTTGGTAGAGCATCTGATTTGTAATCAGAGGGTCGCGTGTTCAAGTCATGTAGCCGGCATTGCGAACGTAGTTCAGTGGTAGAACATCACCTTGCCAAGGTGGGGGTCGCGGGTTCGAACCCCGTCGTTCGCTTCAACTTTAATTTAAGAGGCCGGGGTGGCGGAACTGGCAGACGCACAGGACTTAAAATCCTGCGATGGTTAACATCGTACCGGTTCGATTCCGGTTCTCGGCATATAATGATGAGCACCCTTGGCTCAACTGGATAGAGTACCTGACTACGAATCAGGCGGTTAGAGGTTCGAATCCTCTAGGGTGCATAGAATGAATACGGGAAGTAGCTCAGCTTGGTAGAGTACTTGGTTTGGGACCAAGGTGTCGCAGGTTCGAATCCTGTCTTCCCGATGTAGATGGCGGTGTAGCTCAGCTGGCTAGAGCGTTCGGTTCATACCCGAGAGGTCGGGGGTTCGATTCCCTTCGCCGCTATGTTATGATTATGGATGACTTGGGACCTTTAGCTCAACTGGTTAGAGCACTCGGCTCATAACCGAGCGGTCGTAGGTTCGAGTCCTACAAGGTCCATTTTTGGGAGGATTACCCAAGTCTGGCTGAAGGGAACGGTCTTGAAAACCGTCAGGCGTTTAAAAGCGTGCGTGGGTTCGAATCCCACATCCTCCTTACTAATATCGCGGGATGGAGCAGTTAGGTAGCTCGTCGGGCTCATAACCCGAAGGTCGTAGGTTCAAATCCTGCTCCCGCAATAAGAGATTGGCTCGGTAGCTCAGTTGGTAGAGCAATGGATTGAAGCTCCATGTGTCGGCGGTTCGATTCCGTCTCGCGCCATTTTTAATGCGGGTGTAGTTTAGTGGTAAAACTACAGCCTTCCAAGCTGTTGTCGCGAGTTCGATTCTCGTCACCCGCTTTATAGGATTCAGGTTTTCTGTAATCTGGGCGCATAGCTCAGCTGGTTAGAGCGCACGCCTGATAAGCGTGAGGTCGGTGGTTCGAGTCCACTTGTGCCCATTGGAGAATTACTCAAGAGGCTGAAGAGGACGGTTTGCTAAATCGTTAGGTCGGGTAACTGGCGCGGGGGTTCGAATCCCCCATTCTCCGTTGTGTCGCTAGTGATTAATTCGTCACTTTGTCAACTGTAGCGGGAAGATGAGAAGCTAAACCCAAGAGAGGATGTTATTTTTCCTCTCTTTTTTGATGTTTCATGTGATGAGAATTTTAGTTTTGAAGTTAGTAAAGTTTCTAAAACCAAAAGCTTGTCGTTTGATGTCTTTGATGAGTTTGTTGGTAGCTTCTAGCTTAGCATTAGAATAGGGAAGCTCTAAAGCGTTCCTAATATAGTTCTTGTAGAGTAGAAAAATTTTGAATACTTTCTTGAAAGCTGGCTTAACGATCGTTATGTTATCTTCCATCAGTGCGAAGAAATGCTCAGTGTTCTTTTCTTGAAAATGGAATAAGAGGATTTGGTAAAGGTCATAGTAGTATCTCAGTTCGTCTGAGAAAGATAGTGCGATATCAACGATTTTTTCGGCGTTCTAGTTTCACGTAGTGTTCGTGAATAAAAGCGTTTATCAGAGAGCTTACGGCTGTCTTTGTGGAGTATTCGCCAGTGATTCTTTCTCACCAGGGGGTGTTTCAGCCACAGTGACACGCCGGTACAGTTTACAGTGGAGTCGACCTTTACGTCATTTCACGACAGTAGGCATAGCTTGAAGGTCTAGGAATGGAATGGTGGACACTCGTTGGAAGTCATATCTGATCATCTCGCCTTTACAATGAGAACCCATAGGAGGTAGGTAATTCAGAGTAGCTTTGATGCTTAATGTATTCCATAAGCTATTTTTTAATGATGGTTTGGTTGCTTTTCATTATAAGTCCTTCTGTGGGAGTTACCCACTACAGAAATTATAGAGCCGCTTTTTTGTGTCTAAGTCTAATATAAAAGATTTACTATATGAGTGTTATTTCGTTATATATTAGTTTGTTTGTCAATATTTTGTAGTTTTCGATTTTTTGATATTATCCTTAGGTCATTTGTATTTAAAAATGATTTAAGATAACTATTTTTTGTTTTTTGAACAGGACATTTTTGTCATGTTGTTTTTTTATATTCTTTACTATAATAATATCAATATTTAGTATTAATATTGTTAAAGGAGAGATTTTTATGAAAAACTCAGTACATTTTGAGACGATATTTATTTCAGTAAAGCCAATTATTTTTAAATTACAACGAACCTATTATATTAAATTGTGGGACAAAGATGACTGGTTGCAAGAGGGGAGAGTTATCTTATACCATTTATTGCAGGATAATCCTGATTTAGTAAATGACCAGTTGACTTTTTATCGCTATTTTAAAACAAAATTTTCAAATCATTTGAAAGATGTGATACGAAAACAAGAGAGTCAAAAACGACGTTTTGATAAAATGGTATATGAAGAAGTGAGTGAGTTTGGACATGCTATTAAGGATAGAGGTCTTATTTTGGATGATTATATAGCTTATAAGGAGCTGCTAGAAAAAGTAGAGAAAAGTTTGTCAAAGGAAGATAAAGACAAGCTATCAAAAGTGATTGCAGGTCAACGTTTTAGTGGAAAAGCTAAGTTTATACGGGAATTGCGTGTTAATTTTAAGGAATTCAGTCAACATATTTTGAGTTAGTAGAGGATATGAACTCTATTTTCTACAAATCAAATGAAATTGTAATTAAGACGTAACATATAACAGGTATTTTTTTGGTAAAATAAAGATGTCTTATCAAAAGAGGAGTTATTGTATCAATATGAAAAAAAGAATTTTATCTGCAGTACTTGTTAGTGGTGTAACGCTTGGTACTGCTACTGTAAATGCTAATGCGGATGATTATGATTCCCAAATTGCTGCTAAAGATGCAGTTATTAATAATTTAACAAGTGAGCAAGCAGCTGCCCAGAGTAAAGTTTCTGCTATTCAAGAACAAGTGAGTTCTTTGCAAGCTCAACAAGCAAATCTTGAAAGTGAAAACACACGTTTAGAAGCCGTATCTCAACAATTGAGTGGTGAAATTCAAGAGCTATCAACAAAAATTGTTGCACGCAATGAAGCGATTAAGAAGCAAGCTCGTAATGCTCAGAAACAAAGTGGAGTTTCAAGTTACCTTGGTTCTATTCTAAATTCTAAGTCTGTTTCTGAAGCTATCACACGTCTTGTTGCTATCAATAAAGTGGTTTCAGCTAATGAAAAACTATTAGAGCAACAAGAGAATGATAAAGCTACTCTTGAGTCTAAGCAGGCAGAAAACCAAGAAGCTATTAATACTGTAACAGCTAATAAAGCCACTCTTGAAGAAAATAAAAACAGTTTAGCAACACAACAGGCACAACTTGAAGTAGCACAATTGGAATTGTCAGAACAATTGACAACTGCTCAAAATGAAAAAGCTGAACTTCAAGCTCAAAAAGCAGCTGCCGAAGAAGCTGCTCGTCAAGCTGCACAAGCAGAAGCGGCAGCTAAAGCACAAGCAGAAGCAGAGGCTAAAGCTCAGGCGGAGGCGCAAGCTAGTGCTCAGTCTCAAGCTCAAGAAGAAATTGCAACGCAACAATCTGCCCCAGTAACATCTTCTGAATCTAAAACTTCAGAACAATCAACAGCGGTGACACCATCAGCCCCTGCGCAGTCAGCATCAACTACACAAGCTACCACCGTGCAAGCAACACCTGTTGCTACTCAATCAGCTGTTTCAACAAGCACATCTACTTCAGCTTCAACAGCTGTAAATAAAGTTTCAACGACTACATCAACTGCCAATACTTATCCAGTGGGTCAATGTACTTGGGGAGTTAAATCAATGGCATCATGGGTTGGTAACAATTGGGGGAATGCTCGTGATTGGATTGCAAGTGCTCAAGCTGCAGGTCACTCTGTAGGGACAACACCAGCTGTTGGTGCCGTTGCTGTATGGCCTAGTGATGCTGGTGGCTATGGACATGTTGCTTATGTAACAGCTGTAAATAGCGCTACATCTATCCAAGTTATGGAATCAAATTACAGTGGTAATATGAGTATTGGTAATTATCGCGGAACATTTGACCCAACTCACACTTGGAGTGGAAGTGCAGTTTATTACATCTATCAATAAGATAAATAATCAGAGTTCGGAGCTTTCTTCGAGCTCTTTTCTAATAAGATTGAAAATTTATCAAAAAAACGTTACAATGATAGAGGAGAAAATCTTTGGAGGAAATCATGTCTTATTCTAATTTGAAGTTGTTTGCGCTTTCATCGAATCAGGAGCTGGCTCAAAAGGTTGCAGATATTATTGGCATTCCTTTGGGAAAGTCAAGCGTGCGTCAATTCTCTGATGGTGAAATTCAAGTAAACATTGAAGAATCTATTCGTGGGCATCATGTTTTTATCCTGCAGTCAACTAGCTCGCCTGTAAATAACAATTTGATGGAAATTTTGATTATGGTAGATGCTTTGAAACGGGCTAGTGCAGAGACTGTAAGTGTTGTAATGCCTTATTATGGTTATGCGCGACAAGATCGCAAGGCGCGTTCGCGTGAACCTATTACATCTAAACTTGTGGCAAATATGCTTGAAGTTGCAGGTGTTGATCGTCTATTGACAGTTGATCTCCATGCAGCACAAATCCAAGGATTTTTTGATATTCCTGTTGATCATTTGATGGGAGCACCTTTAATTGCTGAGTATTTTGATCGTAATGGTTTGGTTGGCGACGATGTCGTGGTGGTAAGTCCTGACCATGGTGGTGTGACACGTGCTCGTAAATTAGCACAGAGCCTTAAGACACCAATTGCTATTATAGATAAACGTCGTAGTGTAACGAAGATGAATACCAGTGAAGTGATGCATATTATCGGTAACGTTAAGGGTAAGAAGTGTATTTTGATCGATGATATGATTGATACAGCAGGTACTATTTGTCATGCGGCGGATGCTTTGGCAGCAGCTGGAGCAACTGCTGTTTATGCATCTTGTACGCATCCTGTCTTATCTGGACCTGCGCTTGATAATATTGAGAAATCTGCTATTGAAAAATTGGTTGTATTAGATACGATTTTTCTTCCAGAAGAGCGTTTGATTGGTAAGATTGAACAAATTTCAATTGCAGAATTGATTGCCGAAGCCATTATTCGCATTCATGAGAAGCGTCCGTTGTCACCTCTTTTTGAGATGGCACAACGCCATTGCTAAAGTAAAAGGCTAGGAAAAACCTAGTCTTTTATCTTATTCACATGTGGATAAGTTATTTTAGGGTGCATTCTCTGTAAAATTCTAGTATAATAGAAAAAAGTTAAGGAGGGTTGATTATGGAGCTTTTAAAACGTTTTAATAAAAATTTGGATAAGATTGAGGTATCTTTGATTCGTCAATTTGATCAGTCTATCTCGGATATACCCGGAGTCTTAAAATTAACGTTAGGTGAGCCTGACTTTACAACACCAGAACATGTCAAAGAGGCAGCAAAAGCAGCTATTGATGCTAATCAAACGCATTATACAGGTATGAGTGGTCTTTTAGAGTTACGTCAAGCGGCTAGCGATTTCGTCAAGGAGAAGTACAATTTAGACTATTGTTCAGATAATGAAATTTTAGTGACTATCGGTGCAACAGAAGCTTTATCAGCAACTTTGACAGCCATTTTAGAACCAGGGGATACGGTGCTTCTTCCAGCTCCTGCTTATCCTGGTTATGAGCCTATTGCTAATCTGGTTGGGGCGAAAATTGTCGAAATTGATACACGATCAAATGATTTTATCTTGACCCCTGAAATGTTGGAGGATGCAATCTTAGCGCAAGGTGATAAACTCAAAGCAGTTTTACTTAATTATCCTACCAATCCAACGGGTGTGACCTACAGTAGAGAACAAGTCAAGGCATTTGCGAATGTTTTGAAGAAATACCCTGTCTTTGTGGTGAGTGATGAGATTTACTCTGAGTTGTGCTACACTGAGGAACGGCACGTCTCTATTGCAGAATATCTACCTGAGCAAACTATTTTAGTCAATGGGTTATCAAAATCACACGCTATGACTGGTTGGCGTCTAGGTTTTATATTTGCAAAAGCTGCTTTATGTGCAGAGCTTATCAAGAGTCACCAATATTTAGTGACGGCTTCCAGCACGATTTCGCAGTTTGCGGCGGTTGAAGCTTTGACTAAAGGAAAAAATGATGCGCTTCCTATGTGTGAGGAATATATCAAACGTCGTGATTATATCATTGATAAAATGACTGCTCTTGGTTTTGATATTATCAAGCCAACTGGTGCTTTTTATATCTTTGCAAAAATTCCAAAGAACTATTGTCAAGATTCTTTTCGTTTTTGCCAAGATTTTGCGAGAGAGCAGGCGGTAGCTATTATTCCTGGAATTGCCTTTGGAAAATACGGCGAGGGTTATGTCCGTTTATCTTATGCGGCTAGTATGGAAACGATTAGTGCTGCGATGGCGCGCTTAGAACTATTCTTGGCATCTTATGGACGTTAGAGAAACAAAAGGGCTGATTCTATTTAATCGCGATTATCGTGAGGACGATAAATTGGTTAAAATTTTCACAGAAATGAGCGGTAAACGTATGTTTTTCGTGAAACATGCGAGTCGTTCTGCTCTCAATCCTGTCATTCAGCCACTGGTGGTGGCTGATTTTATTCTCCGTATCAATGATAATGGGCTTTCTTATATCGTTGACTATAAAAAGGTGACTCACTATTCTAAGATTACAGCTGATTTGTTTAGGTTGGCTTATGCTAGTTATATTCTTGCTCTAGCGGATGCTGCTATAGAGGATAATGTGCAAGATCCAAACTTATTTGTCTTTTTAAAAAAAGTTCTAGATTTGATGGAAGAAGGGCTGGATTACGAGATTTTGACTAATATTTTTGAGGTGCAGATTTTAGATCGCTTTGGAGTATTGCTTAATTTTCATAACTGTTGTGTGTGTCATAGAGCAGGTTTACCTTTTGATTTTTCCTATCGTTATTCAGGGGTTCTCTGTCCCAAACATTATGATAGAGATGAACATCGAACCCACATTGATTCTAATGTGCTCTACTTGTTAGATTGTTTCCAACAAGTGCCTATCGATGATGTGAGGACTATTTCATTAAAACCTGAGATGAAAGCTAAAATTAGGCAATTTTTGGACAGTCTGTATGATGATTATGTTGGTATTCATCTAAAAAGTAAGAAATTCATTGATGACTTAGAGACTTGGGGCGATATTATGAAAACGCAAAGAGATTAGATGGGGCTAGTCTTTTTGTGTTTTGATTTAACTTTGTATTAAAAAGGGTAAAATCGTGGTATAATGTTTCTATTATTTTAAACTTGAGGTGACTAATCATGAAGACAATTGCTGTGGATGCCATGGGAGGTGACAATGCTCCTAAGGCTGTAGTAGAAGGAGTGAATCAAGCCTTAGCTGCATTTCCCGATATTGCCGTCCAATTGTATGGTGATGAGAATAAAATCAAGTCCTATTTGACAGCGACAGATCGGGTGGAGATTATTCACACTGATGAGAAAATTAATTCGGATGATGAACCTGCAAAGGCAATTCGCCGCAAGAAGAAGGCATCAATGGTGCTTGGTGCGCAAGCTGTCAGAGAGAAAAAGGCAGATGCTGTTATCTCTGCTGGCAATACAGGTGCACTTTTAGCAGCTGGTTTGTTTGTTGTTGGGCGTATTAAAGGGGTGGATCGTCCAGGGTTACTCTCTACGTTGCCGACTCTAGATGGCAAAGGGTATGATATGCTAGATCTTGGTGCTAACGCTGAAAATTCAGCACATCATTTACACCAGTTTGCCATTTTGGGATCTTTTTATGCTCAAAATGTCCGTAATATCATTAATCCCCGTATTGGGCTCTTGAATAATGGAACAGAGGCGACTAAGGGTGATCCTATTCACAAGGAAACTTACGAGTTGCTTGCTTCTGATACTAGTCTAAATTTTATTGGTAATGTTGAAGCGCGTGATTTAATGGTAGGTGTTGCAGATGTTGTCGTGACAGATGGCTTTACTGGAAATGCTGTTTTAAAAACCATGGAAGGTACAGGACTTAGTATTTTATCTGCTTTGAAATCTAGTGTTACATCAGGTGGCATTCGAGCTAAAATGGGAGCTTTGCTTTTGAAACCGACGCTCTATAATCTAAAAGACATTATGGATTACTCAGATGCAGGAGGTGCTGTTTTCTTTGGGCTCAAGGCTCCTGTTGTGAAATGCCATGGATCTAGTGATGCATTAGCTGTTTACAGTACAATCAAACAGGTACGTATGATGTTAGAAACTAAGGTTATAGATCGGTCAGTAGCTGCTTTTACTAAGGCTGAAAAAGCAGATGAGAAGTTGCTAGATGACAAGGAATGATATTTTTGAAAGAATGATGGTCATTATAAAAGAGCAAGCGCATTAGGTGTGGATTCTATTATCTTGGTCGAATGTATCATCAGTTTAGCAGATGAATTTCAGCATATTATTTATGAGCGAATTGCTCGGTTATTTGGTCATACGGTTCAATATAGGGTTACTATAAGCATCTGAGTGGGTCAGGTGCTTATATTTTGTGTTTTTTATTATGAAATACGAACATTTTATTTAATTAATATTTCAAAATCCGTAAAATATTGAGTTATATTTTTATTTGTGGTAGAATTATCAATATAAAGGAGCGAAAGGCGAATAAAATCATGAAAACAGATTTGATTTATAGCGGTAAGGCAAAGGATGTTTATGCGACAAGCGATGCAAATGAGATTGTTTCAGTTTATAAGGATCAAGCAACTATGTTAAATGGTGCTAGAAAGGAAATTATAGCGGGTAAGGGGCGCTTGAACAATCAGATTTCATCGCTTATTTTTGAGCGTTTAAATAAAGAAGGTGTAGCAACTCACTTTATTAAAAAACTCTCTGATACTGAGCAACTAAATAAAAAAGTAAAGATTATTCCGCTTGAGGTGGTTTTGCGCAATTATACAGCTGGTTCTTTTTCTAAGCGTTTCGGTGTGAAGGAAGGAATTAAACTTGAAACACCTATCGTTGAATTTTATTACAAGAACGATGAGCTCGATGATCCATTCATCAATGATGAGCATGTAAAATTTTTAAAGATTGCGACGGATGAGGAGATTGCTTATCTTAAAGCTGAGTGTCGCCGTATCAATAGTATCTTACAAGTTATTTTTGCTGAAATTGATTTGACGCTTATTGATTACAAGCTGGAGTTTGGTTTTGATAAGGATGGTAAGATTATCTTAGCAGATGAGTTTTCACCTGATAACTGTCGCTTGTGGGATAAGGAAGGTAATCATATGGATAAGGACGTCTTTCGTCGTGACCTTGGCGAGTTAACTTCTGTTTACGAAGTGGTTCTTGAAAAATTGCAGAGTGTAGCAGGTAGGTAAAATGAATAAACGTATTTTTGTTGAGAAGAAATCGAGTTTTGGAATTAAGGCTGAAGCGCTAAAGAAAGAGTTGATTCATCATTTACAGTTAAAAGCTTTGACGACTGTCCGCTTAATTGAAGTTTACGAGGTTTTTGGCTTGGAGGAAGCTTTGTTTGACAGAGCGGAAACTCATGTTTTTTCTGAGATGGTGACAGATAAACTCTTGTCGGTAGAGGATGTTGATCAAGCTTTATCTCATTATGCTTTCTTTGCTATTGAGGCTTTGCCTGGGCAATTTGATCAACGATCAGCATCAGCTATAGAAGCCTTGTATTTGCTCGGTGCTAAAGAAGGTGTCACTGTCCGCTCTAGTCGCTTATACTTGGTCAATAAGGATTTACCACAAGAAGAACTCAACGCCATCAAGAAGTATTTGCTCAATCCAGTTGATTCTCGCTTTAAAGATATGACCTTGCCACTTGTTTTTGAGGAATTTTCGACATCTAAGGCAGAAATACCAAGTCTTGATATCTTTGAAACTTATACAAAAGAGGATTTTATCGTCTATAAAGAGGAGCAAAATCTTGCAATGGAAGTGGCTGATTTGCTTTATATTCAAGACTATTTTAAGTCAATTGGGCGGGTGCCAACAGAGACTGAACTGCGTGTGCTTGATACTTATTGGAGTGATCATTGTCGTCATACAACCTTCGAGACAGAACTCAGAACCATTGATTTCTCGGCGTCTAAGTTCCAAAAACAATTGCAAGAGACTTATGATAAGTATATCGCAATGCGTGATGCGTTAGGACGTACTGAAAAACCTCAGACTCTCATGGATATGGCAACGATTTTTGGGCGTTATGAGCGTGCAAATGGTCGTTTAGATGATATGGAAGTATCAGATGAGATCAATGCCTGTTCTGTTGAGATTGAAGTTGATGTCAACGGTATCAAGGAGCCTTGGCTTCTCATGTTCAAAAACGAAACTCACAATCATCCAACGGAAATTGAACCTTTTGGTGGTGCTGCGACTTGTATTGGTGGAGCCATTCGTGATCCGCTTTCTGGTCGTTCTTACGTTTATCAAGCTATGCGTATTTCAGGTGCGGGAGATATTACTCAACCTTTGTCTACTACACGATCTGGGAAATTACCGCAACAAGTCATTTCTAAAACAGCAGCACACGGTTATTCTTCTTACGGTAACCAAATCGGTCTTGCAACGACTTATGTTCGAGAATATTTCCATCCTGGATTTGTTGCAAAACGCATGGAGTTAGGAGCAGTGGTCGGAGCAGCTCCAAAGGAAAATGTAATTCGTGAAAAACCTGTAGCAGGAGATGTTATCATTCTCCTCGGTGGCAGAACGGGTCGCGACGGTGTCGGTGGGGCAACGGGTTCATCTAAGGTTCAAACGGTCGAATCTGTCGAAACAGCTGGTGCTGAAGTTCAAAAGGGAAATGCTATTGAAGAACGGAAAATTCAGCGACTATTTAGAAAGAAAGAAGTAACCCGTCTCATTAAGAAATCCAATGATTTTGGTGCCGGTGGCGTTTGTGTGGCTATTGGTGAGTTGGCAGATGGTCTTGAAATTGACCTCAATAAAATTCCACTCAAGTATGCTGGTCTTAACGGAACTGAAATTGCTATCTCTGAGAGTCAAGAACGAATGGCCGTTGTCGTACGTAATGAAGATGTTGATACTTTTATCGCTCTTTCTGCTGAGGAAAATATTGAGGCGGTTGCTGTAGCAGTCGTGACAGAAAAAGCCAATCTTGTCATGACTTGGAACAATCAAACGATTGTAGATATTGAGCGCAGTTTTCTTGATACCAACGGTGTGCGTGTTGAGGTGGATGCAAAAGTCGTTGACAGTAAAGATGAGTTACCAGGTCAAATCACAACAGATGAAAAGCATTTTGAAAGAGACTTAAAAGCTGTACTTGCTGATCTTAATCATGCGAGCCAAAAGGGTTTGCAAACTCTCTTTGACTCTTCTGTTGGACGCTCAACGGTCAACCATCCTATCGGTGGGCGTTATCAGATGACACCGACAGAAAGTTCTGTGCAGAAATTGCCAGTAGAGCATGGTGTTACAGAGACCGTTTCTGTTATGGCGCAGGGGTATCATCCCTATCTAGCAGCTTGGTCACCTTATCATGGAGCGGCATATGCTATCATCGAAGCGACAGCACGCTTAGTGGCAACAGGCTCTAACTGGGACAAGGCACGCTTTTCTTATCAAGAGTATTTTGAGCGAATGGACAAGCAGGCAGATCGTTTTGGTCAACCTGTAGCAGCGTTGTTAGGTTCTATTGAAGCGCAAATTCAGCTTGGTTTACCTTCTATTGGTGGAAAAGATTCAATGAGTGGCACCTTTGAGGAATTGACTGTTCCTCCAACCTTGGTCGCTTTTGGGGTGACAACATCGACAGCGAATCGCATTCTCTCACCAGAATTCAAAAACACTGGGGAAAATATTTACTATATTGCAGGATGCAATTTGTCAGACAACATTGACTTTGTGACAATCAAGAAGAATTTTGAGCAATTTGCAGTTATTCAAGAACGCCACAATATTACAGCTGCTTCGGCGGTTAAATATGGTGGTGTAGCTGAGAGTCTAGCCCTCATGAGCTTTGGTAATCATATCGGTGTTGATGTGACTCTACCTCATTTTGAGACTAGCCTGACAGCACAGCTCGGTGGTTTTGTCTTTACTTCACCAGAGGAGATTGCAGGTGTTGAGAAGATTGGAACAACGACAGCAGGGTTTACTTTAGCTATCAATGGTCTAGCTATTGATGGCATCTCCCTTATCTCAGCCTTTGAAGGGACACTTGAGGGAGTTTACCCAACTACTTTTGTGCAGTCAGAGAAATTGTCTGATGTACCAGCTGTTGAGACAGATTTTGCAAAGGTGGTCGATCATCTAGTTGAGCAACCGTTAGTTTATTTGCCGGCTTTTCCAGGTACAAACTCAGAGTACGACTCTGCTAAAGCCTTTGAAGCTGCTGGTGCTAAAACGAAAATCGTGCCATTTGCAACGCTGAATATCGAAAAATCAATTGCTGACATGGTAGCCAATATAAAAGAGGCTCAGATTCTCTTTTTTGCTGGTGGTTTTTCAGCAGCAGATGAGCCAGATGGTTCTGCTAAATTTATCGTTAACATCTTAAAAAATGCGCAGGTGCGCACCGCTATTGATGCCTTTATCGAACGAGGCGGCTTGATTATCGGCATTTGTAATGGTTTTCAGGCTCTTGTCAAATCGGGGCTTTTGCCATACGGAAATTTTGAAAGCTCAAGAAAAACCAGTCCGACTCTTTTCTACAATGATGCAAACCAGCACGTGGCAAAAATGGTAGAAACACGTATCGCAAATACCAATTCACCATGGCTGTCAGCTCTTGCAGTTGGTGATATACATGCTATTGCAGTCTCACACGGCGAAGGGAAATTTGTCGTGACAGATGAAGAGTTTGCCGAATTGCGTGATAATGGTCAAATCTGGAGCCAATACGTGGACTTTGACGGTAAACCGAGCATGGATAGTTGTTACAATCCAAATGGATCTTGCCACGCTATCGAAGGAATTACCAGCAAAAATGGGCAAATCATAGGTAAAATGGGACACTCCGAACGCTGGGAATCAGGTCTTTTCCAAAATATTCCAGGAGATAAAGATCAACACCTCTTTGAAAGTGCAGTTAAGTATTTCACTGGAAAATAAAGAGGTTCTCTCCTATCATTTACAATTGTAAGGCTTAGAAGCTAAGACCTTGCTATTTCATAAAGGTAACTTAAATATGACATACGAAGTAAAATCTTTAAATGAAGAGTGTGGTATTTTTGGCATTTGGGGACATCCCCAAGCTGCTCAAGTGACTTATTTTGGTCTTCATAGTCTTCAACATCGCGGTCAAGAGGGAGCAGGCATTATCTCTAATGACAACGGTAAGCTATTGCGTCATCGTGATACAGGACTTGTTTCGGAGGTCTTTCACGATCCAAGTGACTTGGAGAAATTAACAGGACAAGCTGCCATTGGACATGTGCGCTATGCAACAACAGGTGAGGCCTCTATTGACAATATCCAGCCCTTTCATTTTAAATTTTCAGATACGCAGTTTGGCTTGGCACACAATGGTAATCTGACCAATACAAAAAGCTTAAAAAAAGCTCTGGAAAGTCAGGGAGCCATTTTTTCCAGTTCTTCGGATACAGAAATTTTGGCACATTTAATCCGTCGTAGTCACCATCCAGAGTTTATAGAGAGACTCAAAGAGGCACTCAATACGGTCAAAGGAGGCTTTGCTTACCTTTTGATGCTAGAGGATAAGATTATTGCAGCGCTTGATCCCAATGGCTTTAGACCTCTTTCTGTTGGCAAGATGAAGAATGGTGCTTGGGTCATCTCTAGTGAAACGTGTGCTTTTGAGGTAGTTGGAGCTGAGTGGGTGCGTGATGTTAAACCAGGAGAGATTGTTATCATTGATGATGCTGGCATCCGCTATGATAGCTATACCACGGATACTCAACTTGCTATTTGCTCTATGGAGTATATCTATTTTGCACGTCCTGACTCTGTCATTAACGGAGTCAATGTTCACACTGCTCGTAAAAATACAGGACGTCGTCTCGCTCAAGAATTTAAACATGAAGCGGATATTGTAGTTGGTGTACCTAATTCATCTTTGTCAGCTGCGTCAGGATTTTCAGAAGAATCAGGTTTACCAAATGAGATGGGCTTGATTAAAAATCAATACACGCAACGCACTTTTATCCAACCAACGCAAGAATTACGTGAGCAGGGTGTTCGCATGAAGTTATCAGCAGTGTCCAGTATCGTCAAGGGCAAACGTGTGGTCATGGTGGATGACTCCATCGTTCGGGGGACAACCAGTCGCCGTATCGTACAACTCTTACGTGAGGCAGGAGCATCTGAGGTACACGTAGCAATTGCTAGCCCTCCTCTCAAATACCCATGCTTTTACGGCATTGATATTCAGACACGCCGTGAATTAATTGCAGCAAATCATAGTGTTGATGAAATTTGTGAGATTATTGGAGCTGATAGTTTGACTTATCTATCCATTGAGGGATTGATTGAGTCGGTTGGCTTAGAGACAGATGCGCCAAATGGTGGGCTTTGTGTGGCTTATTTTGATGGGAAATACCCAACACCACTCTATGACTACGAGGAGCGTTATCTGCAAAGTTTAGAGGAAAAGATGAGTTTTTATTAGGAGATGTCGTACTTGGATAAAGACGATTCCTATAAACTCATAATAAGTCCTAAATAATATCTGTAAAAAACTTTTATAGAAATAGCAACTTATCTGTTCTGCTATTTTCCAAAGACAAAAAATAAGGAGACAATTATGTCTAAAAACGCTTATGCCCAGTCAGGTGTTGACGTGGAAGCGGGCTATGAAGTTGTTGAACGTATCAAAAAGCATGTAGCAAAGACAGAGCGTCTGGGGGTCATGGGTGCACTCGGCGGTTTTGGTGGAATGTTTGATTTGACAGCGCTTGATGTTAAGGAGCCTGTACTTATCTCTGGAACAGATGGTGTGGGAACCAAACTTATGCTAGCCATTCAGTACGATAAGCATGATACTATCGGTCAAGATTGTGTCGCTATGTGTGTCAATGATATCATAGCAGCAGGCGCAGAGCCTCTCTATTTTCTCGACTATATCGCAACTGGAAAGAATGAACCGGCTAAGCTGGAGCAGGTAGTTAAGGGTGTTGCGGATGGTTGCATGGAGGCTGGTGCTGGCTTGATTGGTGGCGAAACTGCTGAAATGCCAGGAATGTATGGCGAGGACGATTATGATTTGGCTGGTTTTGCTGTTGGTGTGGCAGAGAAATCTCAAATTATAGACGGTAGCAAGGTCAAGTCTGGTGATATCCTTTTGGGATTGGCTTCAAGTGGTATTCACTCCAATGGGTATTCGTTGGTGCGTCGTGTCTTTGCAGATTTTGATGGAGATGCTATTTTGCCAGAACTTGAGGGGAAAGCGCTCAAGGATGTATTGCTTACACCAACACGCATCTATGTTAAGGCACTTTTGCCACTCATTAAGGAAAATCTTGTCAATGGTATTGCCCACATCACAGGTGGTGGTTTCGTGGAAAATATCCCTCGTATGTTTGCTGATGGCTTAGCTGCTGAGATTGAGGAGGATAAGATTCCAGTGCTTCCGATTTTTACAGCCTTGGAAAAATACGGTGAGATTAAGCACGAGGAAATGTTTGAAATCTTCAACATGGGACTTGGCATGATTTTGGCGGTTTCTCCTGATAAAGTCGAGAAAGTTAAAAGCCTACTAGACGAAGAAGTTTACCAAGTCGGACGTATCGTGGAAAAAGAAGATAAGAGTGTAATCATCAAATGACCAAAAGAATAGCAGTATTTGCTTCGGGTAATGGCTCTAATTTTCAAGTCATCGCTGAGCAATTTCCAGTTGCCTTTGTTTTTTCAGATCACCGTGATGCTTATGTGCTTGAGCGTGCCAAAAAGCTAGGTGTGCCTAGTTACGCTTTTGAACTCAAAGAGTTTGACAATAAAACTGCTTATGAAGAGGCTATCATAGACTTGCTAGACAAACATGAGATTGACCTTGTGGTGCTGGCTGGTTACATGAAAATTGTGGCAAGCCCCTTACTGGCTCGATATGAGGGGCGTATGATTAACATTCATCCAGCTTACTTGCCAGAATTTCCAGGTGCACATGGCATTGAGGATGCTTGGTATGCAGGTGTAGAAGAGAGCGGAGTGACTATTCATTGGGTGGATTCAGGTGTTGACAGTGGGAAAATCATTCGCCAAGAGCGTGTTCCACGCTTAGAGAGTGACACCATTGACACTTTTGAAGAGCGCATCCATGCTATGGAATATCGCTTGTACCCAGAGGTTTTGGAGAGCTTGGGTGTGGAGAGACGACGTTAAGAGAAAAGCTTGCTGTCGTTTATTTGCTTGACAAAGGAGAGCAAGTCACTTTTTCTAGCTGATAAATAGATTATTACATACAGGAGACATCATGACAAAAAAAGCACTGATTAGTGTGTCAGATAAAGCTGGCATTATCGCATTTGCGCAACGATTGCGTGAGTTGGGTTGGGAGATTATCTCGACTGGAGGCACCAAGACTGCCCTTGATAAGGCAGGGGTTGAGACCATTGCTATTGACGATGTGACGGGATTTCCAGAGATGATGGACGGTCGTGTCAAGACGCTTCATCCAAAGATTCATGGAGGTCTTTTGGCACGTCGTGATCTTGATAGCCACTTGGATGCTGCCAAAGAGCACAAGATTGACCTTATTGACCTTGTGGTGGTCAATCTTTATCCGTTTAAGGAAACGATTCTCAAACCTGATGTGACCTATGCAGATGCTGTGGAAAATATTGATATTGGTGGTCCATCGATGCTTCGTTCGGCTGCTAAAAATCATGCCAGTGTGACGGTGATTGTTGACCCAGCTGACTATGCTGTGGTCTTAGATGAGTTGAAAAATGCAGGCGAAACCACGCTTGAGACACGTAAACGCTTAGCAGCTAAAGTGTTCCGACACACAGCATCTTACGATGCTTTGATTGCGGACTACTTCACCAAGCAAGTGGGTGAAAAAAAGCCTGAAAAGTTGACAATCACCTACGACCTCAAACAGCCTATGCGCTACGGTGAAAATCCTCAGCAAAATGCTGACTTTTATCAGTCTGCCTTACCAACAGCCTACGCTATCTCATCGGCTGAGCAGTTGAATGGTAAGGAACTTTCTTTCAATAACATTCGCGATGCAGATGCTGCTATTCGTATTATTCGTGATTTTAAGGATAAGCCAACGGTTGTAGCCCTTAAACACATGAATCCTTGTGGTATTGGTCAGGCAGATACGATTGAGACAGCATGGGACTATGCTTATGCGTCTGATCCTGTCTCTATATTTGGAGGGATTATCGTTCTTAATCGTGAGGTAGATGCGGCGACAGCTAAGAAGATGCACAGTATTTTTCTTGAAATCATCATCGCTCCAAGCTATACAGATGAAGCACTAGCTATCTTGACTCATAAAAAGAAAAACTTGCGCATCTTGCAGTTGCCTTTTGACAAACAGGCTGAAAGCGAAATCGAGTCAGAATACACAGGGGTCGTTGGTGGTCTTTTGGTGCAAAATCAGGACACCATCGCAGAACATCCAGCTGACTGGAAAGTCGTGACCAAGCGCCAACCAACCCAAAAAGAAAAAGAAGCGCTCGAGTTTGCTTGGAAGTCTGTCAAGTACGTCAAATCAAATGGTATCATCATCACCAATGATCACATGGTTCTAGGAGTAGGTCCCGGTCAGACCAATCGTGTGGCATCTGTTAAGATTGCTATTGACCAAGCCAAGGATCGCCTAGAAGGTGCAGCGCTAGCTTCTGATGCTTTCTTTCCATTTGCGGATAATATCGAAGAAATCGCTGCCAGTGGTATCAAAGCTATCATCCAGCCAGGTGGATCTGTGCGTGACCAAGAGTCTATCGAAGCAGCGGATAAGCATGGCTTGACGATGCTTTTCACCGATGTGCGTCATTTCAGACATTAAAACAGATTAAGGTTTGTGTAAGGAAATTTTTAGTTTTGATTAAGCTAGGTACTCTATACTATAGTCAATCCTAAATAAACTTTCTTTTTCATAAACTCCTACGAACACTCGACAAAGTCGAGTGTTTTTTGATTTATTTTTGTATTTTTAGCTTTTTTTAAGCCTGCAAGGCTATACTGCATTTATCCTAAAACTTTTTTCATAAAATCTCCTAATAAGGACAAGATACAGCTTGTCCTTATTTTTCTGTGCTTTTTGAGTCTTGTTTGGTATAATGAGGATAGTAGTAAAGATAGATGAGAGATGAGGGAAGAGATGTCCTACATAGATGAGTTACTGAAAGAGCAATGTCCTGATGGTGTTGAATGGAAAGAGTTGAGGGAGATTTGTACGGTTCAAAAAGGAAAACAACTAAATAAATCTTTTCTTACAGAAAATGGGGAGTATCCAGCTTATAACGGCGGAAAATCTTATTCAGGCAGGACGGATAGTTATAATGTGGAGGCTAATACTATAATCGTCAGTCAAGGAGGGGCATCAGCAGGGTTTGTAAATTTTATAGATACTCGATTTTGGGCTAATGCTCATTGCTATTATTTACTCCCAAATTTATCGAAAGTAGAGAATCGTTATTTATATCATTTTATTAAGATGAAACAAAATTATTTAATGGAGTTTCAACATGGTGCAGGAATTCCAGCATTAAAAGCCGATAAGTTAACAAGACTTAAAATCCCCCTTCCCCCTCTTGAAATCCAAAAAGAAATCGTCAAAATACTTGACAAATTCACAGAATATGTTACGGAACTTACGGCGGAACTTACGGCGGAACTTACGTTCCGTAAAAAGCAATA
>NZ_JANUXX010000012.1 GCF_024814375.1 Streptococcus sciuri | reverse complement strand
TTGTCCAGGGGCGGCTGATAAGGTAATACTTATGAATAAGGTAGCTAGTAAGTGTTTTGTTTCAGAAATTCGCATAAGCTCCTTCTTCCTCCTTACTTTCTCTATTCGTAATCTGTGCAAAAAAAAACAACTTTGAAAAAAGTTGAGTTAAATATCAAAAATATTTCCAGTAGCAACTTGAATTGTATTATTAGTGACATCAATACTATTAACTTTTAATAAAGAAGTATAAGAGAAGAGACACTCACGCTGTTCCTGAGCATTTTCTGCAAAAACAGCAACACCTGCCAAATCGCTTTCAAACTCTTTCAAAAGGCTAATCATTCCCGATATTGTCCCTCCGCCCTTTAAAAAGTCATCAACAATCAAAACTCGGCTGTGCGGTTGCAGACTACGTTTTGAAAGAAACATCTTTTCAATACGGTTACTTGATCCGGATACATAATTGACAGACACGGTTGATCCTTCTGTGATTTTCAAATCACGGCGTACAATGACAAAGGGAACATTTAAGACATTAGCAACAGCATTAGCTAGAGGCACTCCTTTGGTAGCAACCGTCATGACAGCATCTATTTTTTGATTCTTAAATTGACTTGCGATAATGCGACCCACATTTTTTAAAATATAAGGTGTACTCAATAAATCTGACAAATAGATATAGCCCCCAGGCAAGATGCGATCGCTTTCAGATAAGCGACTACGCAATTCCTCAATAATAGTCTTTGCTTCATCCAAGTCAATGCTAGGTGTAAAAATAGCACCACCACTAGCACCCGTTAAGGTATCTATATGTCCAATGCCAGCCTCTTCAAAAGCTTTTTTTATAATAGCAATATCCTCTGAAATAGAAGATTTAGCGGCTTCATATTGAGTGGCAAATGTATTTAGGCTCGTGAGTTGATAGGGGTTGTTAATCAGATAATTAGAGATGACAACCATACGTTCGCTACGTCTTAATTTCATCTGAGAAGCCTCCATTTCTTATCATTTTTGTTTTTATTATATCATATTTCACAAAAAGCGAACATTCCTAGTAAAAATGTCCACTTTGATTGGCTTTTTTAAAGTTTTGGTTTATAAAAACTGCGATTGTCCATAGCAAAAATACGTGAGGTCATCTCTCCACTATCAATGCGACTAAGAGCTGTAGACATCATCATCATATTGGCATCCAGATTGTCAATGATATGGATAATCTCAGCTTCCATAATACGAGGACGAACAGGACTTCCATACTCTAACAAACCATGATGGCTAAGGATAACATGACGGAGGACAATGGCATCCTCCCTGCTATCATCAATGCCAAGTTCTACCAAGGTTTTTGTGATTTCCTCATCAATCAAAGCAATGTGACCAATAAGATTTCCTCGAACAGTATACTCAGTGCTGTCAGGTCCTGATAACTCAATAACCTTGGCGAGATCATGCAACATGATTCCAGCAAAGAGCAAACTTTTATTGAGCTGAGGATAAATATCACTAATACTATCAGCTAGCTGTACCATAGTAGCTGTATGATAGGCAAGGCCAGACTCAAATGCATGATGATTACTTTTTGCTGCAGGATAATGATAAAATTCCTTATCATACTTGCGGTAAAGATTTCTGACCAATCGCTGCCAAGTCGCATTTTCAATGCGAAACATAATCTGTTCTAGGTAATCTCGGATTTCTATGATATTAACAGGAGATTTTTCTTTAAAATCTCTTGGGTTATTTGGCTCGCCCTCTCTAGGTAAGCGCAAAGTAAGTTGATTGACCTGAGGCATACCGTTATAAACCTCACGTCTACCCATCATATAAACAACCTGACCTGTAACAAATTCTTTGGCATTATGTGGTTGCGCATCCCAAAGATTACCTGAAATCTCACCACTATCATCCTGAAAGGTCAGAGAAATATAGTCTTTTCCTGCACGTGTTTTCCGCATTTCAGCTCTTTTAATCAGATAAAAACCTTCAAAGGGTTCATCTTTTTTCATGTCTTTAATCTTCATTTTGTTCCTCTTGTAATGGTGAAATTGCCAACAAACGCTGGGTATCTTGATCTTGGTAATTTTCAATAGTATGAAGAGCCCGTGTAATAGCATCCGTTCGTGTCGTCAGCAAACTATCAATACTTTTGCTAGCTGTATTAAGCTGTTTTTGTGCCTTTTGCAACATTGCACTGAACTTTCCAAATTCGACTTTCACATTGCCAAGAACTTTGCTAATATCATCGGCATTTTTTTGAATGGTGAGCGTTTTGAAACCGACTTGAAGCGAATTAAGCAGAGCTGATAACGTCGTAGGACCTGCTACAATGATGTTTTCATCACGACGAAGTCGATCAAAGAACGTTGCATTACGTACCACCTCAGCATAAAGTCCTTCAGTCGGTAAAAATAAAATCCCAAAATTGGTCGTTTCTGGTGGATGTAAGTATTTTTTATGTATATCCTTAGCAAAGCGTTTGATATTAGAAAGCAGTGCTTTGCGATGTTTCTCAATAATTTCCTTATCTCCTAACTCATAAGCATCCTCTAGGCGATAGTAGTCCTCAAGAGGAAATTTAGAGTCAATTGGGAGATAAACATGATGATTTTGAGCCCCAGGAAGCTTGATTGCGTACTCCACACGTTCACTTGAACCTTTAACTGTTGAGAACTCTCTTTCGTACTGACTTTCTGTCAGAATATCTTCGATAATTTGCCCAAGCTGTAGTTCTCCCATGATACCTCTTGTTTTGGTACTGGACAGGACTTTATTGAGACTGCCAACATCTTTTGCAACTGATTTCATTTCACCAAGACCCTGATTGACACTTTCAAGCTGTTTTGAAACGGTCTCAAAAGAGACTTGTAAACGAGTTTGCAAGGTCTTTTCCAATTTTTCTTCCACAGTTTGTCGCATTTGCTCAAGACGATCTTCGTTTGAGAGTTGCATATTCTTAACAGAACGGTTGAGATTGTCCGTCATATCTTGCAAACGTTTATCCGTACGATCACGATTCTCAAGAAGATTTCGGTGCAAAACATCTCGAATATCCGCCAATTGAGCATAAATTTCATTTTGAACCTGACTAAGCTGCTGATTGAGTGCCAAGAGCTGTTCTTTCTGAGCTAAATTCGCCTGATACGATAATTGTTCTGAGAGATTATCAGCGTAGTTTTCCAGATTTTTTTGAAACCGACTTTGTAGAATTTCTATTTTTTTCAACAAGAATAAAACAGTCACTAAAGTCACTAAGGCAATCAAAAAAATAAAAATAGACATATTACCTCCAATCTCTAGTTTCAATCACTATAACATAGCCCTTATCTAAAGTGAATGTGACAGGCTGGTTAATAAATTCGTTGCTTGTATACACTTTTTGACTAAAATAATTGTGGTCTTTTAGCTCGTACTTCGCACCACAAATAGTAAGTTTCCCATCTCCCTCCACTACGAAAGCAAGATAATCTTTATCACAAGAAGGAAATATGGTATGTGTCCCAGCAGGATAATAACGCAGAAGGTTGCACGAATCACATAGTCTTATCTGTCTCATAAAGTCTCTTAACTCAGGATGACTAGGCAAAAAGACATTACTCAAAAAATGATCAATTCTTCCACCAAAAGCGCCATACACCGTAACCTGAGCCTCTGGATGGCGTGAAAAAACCTCTCTGAGAGCGACTTCAGTATCTGTATCATCTTTTTCCTTTGGCGCTTGCACCAAAAATTTCGCTTTGCTTTTGAGATAATCCAGCTCTGCAGGTGTAACCGAGTCAAAATCCCCAATAGCAAGATGTAGTGGATAATGTTCTTTTAAGAGACGAAAAGCACCTCTATCTACTCCGACATAATAATCATAGACTTTAGGAATAAAGCTAGGTGTCCCTCCAGTTAAAATGGCTACACTAGTCATTGAGTGCGGTACGCAAAGTAGCTACTTGGGCAACCAAATCTTCTGCTTTAAAAAGGTATGAACCAGCCACAAAAACGTTTGCTCCTGCTTTAGCTGCTGCCTTTATCGTTGTGTTGTCGATACCACCATCCACTTCGATATCAAAGTGATAGTCTTTTTCTCTGCGGATATGTGCTAAAGCTGCTACTTTATCTAACATTTCTGGGATAAATGCCTGACCTCCAAAACCAGGATTGACTGTCATAATCAAAACTTGATCAACTAAACTTAAAACTGGTAAAAGAGCTTTAAGAGGTGTTCCAGGATTGATAACGACACTTGCTTTCATACCTGCAGTTTTAATTTTTTGAAGAGCACCATGGATATGCTTGGTTGCCTCCACATGAATGGTCATAATATCAGCACCGGCCTGTGCAAAAGCATCTATGTAGCGCTCTGGGTTAATCACCATGAGATGACAATCAAAAACAAGTTTACTGTGTTTACGCATGCTCGCCACAACATCCGCTCCAAAGCTGATATTTGGTACAAACTGACCATCCATAATGTCTATGTGTACATATTCGGCTCCTGTCTCTTCAATGCGTTTTAATTCGCCAGCAAAATTAGCATAATCTGCAGCGAGAATCGATGGGGCGATTTTGACTGGATACATAAACTTTTCCTACTTTCTTTTTAGTGTTTTTTTATAAGTTTCACGACGATTTTCAATCTCACTAAGAAACTGAAGGTAATTGTCATATCGAGAGTGCATAATGTCACCAGATTCTAGTGCTGACTTGACTGCGCAATGAGGTTCATGGGTATGTGTGCAAGAGCGAAATTTGCAGTTATGACTAAAATGCTGCATCTCAGGGAAAGCTTCACTTAAATCTTGAGCGGAGTTCACCTCATAATCTAGAGAAGAAAATCCCGGTGTATCTGCAATTTTACCACCTGCGACATCATAAAGACTAACAGCTCGTGTCGTGTGACGCCCTCTTCCTAAACTTTCTGAAATAGAGGAAGTCTCTAGACTAAGCTCGGGAGCGATTTTATTTAGCAACGTTGACTTACCAACACCCGTCTGTCCCATAAAGACCGTCACTGTTTTTGCCAACAGAGGTAATAAATCTGATAAATCTAAGCAAAAATCATAACCAATCGTTTGATAATTCCCTCTTAACGATAACATATCTACCCTATTTGTTAATAAATCCATCTTAGAGATATAGATAATAGGCTTAATCTCTTTATGCTCTAACAAAATCAAAAAACGATCCAACAAATTGATATTAAAATCTGGCTCCTTAGCAGACATAATAACAACCGCTTGGTCAATGTTAACAATCGGCGGACGTACTAAGCCATTTTTGCGTTCATCAATAGCAAGGATATACCCCTCTGATTGCTCTTCGGCACTAAAGTCAACCCAGTCTCCCACATACGGAGTTTCACCTCTTCGTCTAAAATTACCACGCGCACGTGTTTGATACACTTTTCCCTGAGACTCCACATAGTAAAAGCCTGCTAGCGATTTTATGATTCTTCCTCGCAAATGAACTCCTTCTTAGTTTTGTGAATAATTTTATTATACCATAAAATTTTATAAAAAGGCTTACATGAAAGTTCATTCAGATAATATGTGCTACTGTTCTTAAAAATATTGTCTTGTTCTTTTCTTTCCGTAAAAAAAGCGTTATAATGGAATAGTTAGCGGAGATGGTGGAACGGCAGACACGCATGCTTCAGGCGCATGTGCCCTTTAGGGCGTGAGGGTTCAAATCCCTTTCTCCGCAGTATGATAAAAAGATGAGAGACTCTTCTCATCTTTTTTGATAAACATGATACCTCCAGCTCAAAATTACCCAGCGAAAGAGATTATCTGCGATGGTTGCTAACCAAACACCAGCAAGTCCTAAGCTTAGTAATACACCCAAAACGTATCCTAAAAAGATACGTATCCCCCACATTCCAATAGTTGTTGCATAAAAAGGAAATTTAGGTTTTCCTAGACCTTGCCAAAGTGCAGTGAAAATCAAAGTTCCAGCAGTAGCCGGTTCACCTAAAAATGACAACAACGCAACAAGAATACTTGCTTTTTTAGCCGTTAAATCATTGGTGAAAAAAGAAAGCAGATAAGGTGATAACAAATACACACAGCCACCTACAAAAAGCATCATCATAGCCGAGTAAATATAAGATTTTCGTAGAATTTTATGAATGGTATCAAAATCTTTTTCACTAAATGCTTGTGCCACTAAAATTAAAACTGCCGTTGCCATCCCCATTCCTGGCATATAGTTAAACTGTGTTATCGTCTCACCAATAGCATTTCCCGCAACTACCTTGACTCCAAAGCTAACAACGATAGCAATGATAGCCACATCTCCAATTCTCATCATCAAACGCTCACCAGCAATAGGAAGTGTCATGGTGACAAGAGTTTTGCTAATAGACCAACGCACATACTTTAAGATAGGCATCAGATCTAGCATATTTGCTAAGATAATCACACCGACTAAGCGAGAAAGTACCGTTGATAAAGCAATTCCTACCAAACCAAAATCAAAAACTGTTATAGCAAGTGCGGAAAGAACTGCATTTAAAACATTAGTCAAGACACTCACATACATAGGAATACGTGGTCGGTCTTGTGCTCTATGGATAGCACCTAGAGTCGTCAATAAACCTAAGCTAAAGATACCACCACCTACCACAGAAAGATAAAGCCAACCAAGTTGGCTAACCTCTTTTGTTGTCCCTAAAGTTGTTAGAAAAAAACGTCCTCCAAAAATAGATAGTAAGCCCAAAATCAAACTTATCAAGAACGTGAGTACTAAGCTATCTGCTTGTAATTGCAATTTTTTTGTGTAATAACGCTGTTTACAATACTTAGCAACAAGACTGGAAACAGCGGATCCAAGGGCGATAAAAATCGCTTGGTAGACAGTGATGATGTTATTAGCAACTGAAACACTTGAAATAGCAATAAGACCAAGATGAGCTACTAAATAACTGTCTGTAATCCCCATCAAAATCTGCAAGATATTTTCTGCCATCGCTGGAATAGCCAGATGAAACAATTGTTTTCTATAATTATAGGATTCTCTTTGTGTCATGTTTCTATTGTACCATAAAAGGCTGAGAACTTATCTCAACCTTCTTGTGTAGTCAGACTAGAGTCCTAGATAAGATTCTACTACCTTTTGCATGTCTTGGCTAGCAACTACTTTGTTATGCTTGATTATTGCTTTATCTAAATCAGCAATCGCCTTTGGAATAGCAACTTTTGATAATTTATATAAATCAGCGACTGCCTTAAAATCATCTCCACTATCACGATTATTGACAGCTCTAACTGCTACACGTGGAAATTTGTAGGGACTGGCTGTAGAGGCAATAACAGTTGGTCTTGTATCTTTAGTTTGCTCTCTATAGCGCTGATAAACACTGGAAGCCACAGCTGTATGAGGATCTTCAATATAGTTATTTTCTTCATAAACACGCTTAATCTCAGCTTCAGTTTCAGCTTCAGTTGCAAAACCTGCTGCAAACATCTCAAAAATGTCAGGATTAACATCCTCAAGCGTGTAATGACCATCAGTAGCCAGAGCTGTCATCAAGACTTTCGTTTTTTCGGCATCATTGCCAACAAGGTGAAAAATCAGACGCTCTAAATTAGAAGATACCAGAATATCCATGGATGGGCTTGTTGTCACTTTAAATGGACGCACTTTATCATACGTCTTTGTCGTAAAGAAATCTGTCAGGACGTTATTTTCATTAGAAGCACAGACTAGCTTACCAACAGGAACACCAATCTGACTAGCATAGTAAGCTGCAAGTATATTACCAAAATTACCTGTTGGCACCGTAAAGTTAACCTTATCACCAGCAGTGATTTGATGCGTTTTAACCAACTGCGCATAAGCATACACATAATAGACAATTTGTGGTACGAGACGTCCAATATTCATGGAATTTGCTGAAGAAAATTGTGTCTTTTTCAACAACAAACGCTGACGCAAGTCTACATCATTAAACATGGCTTTGACATTTGTTTGAGCATCATCAAAATTGCCATCAATAGCAACAACGTGAGTATTGCTACCTTCTTGAGTAATCATTTGTAACTCTTGAATTTTGCTGACACCATCTTTGGGGTAGAAAACGATAATCTCAGTACCTTCTATATCTGCAAAACCAGCCATAGCAGCCTTTCCAGTATCTCCAGAAGTCGCTGTCAAGATAACAATCTTGTTATCTACACCTTGCTTCTTAGCAGATATTGTCAGTAAATAGGGGAGGATAGATAACGCCATATCCTTAAAGGCTATAGTTGAACCATGAAAAAGTTCCAAATTATACTGATCGCCTAATGCTATCAGCGGTGCAATAATCTCAGTATCAAACTTTTCATCATAAGCATGACTAATGCAGTAATCCAGTTCTTCTGCAGTAAAGTCATCCAGAAAAGCTGCTAACACCAATTTTGCCACTTCTTGATAGCTAGCATCTTTCAGTTGGGTAAAATCAAGATTAACCTCTGGAAATTCTAATGGAGTAAACAGCCCGCCATCAGTCGCTAAACCTTGTAGAATCGCTTGACTAGCTGTCACTTTATTTTGTGCATCTCGTGTTGATTGATAGAGTAGTGTCATTGTCTTTCCTCGCTCATAAAGATAGTCTATAAGCAACATTATAGCACAATTTTCAGAAAATTTGAGCCTATTTTTTCTTTTTTAAAAAGAAAAAAGCCACGTTTGTACTGTGCTGACCCCAAAAAATTGGGTTTTTTCGTGTCCAACTTTTGGGGTGCAGTTTAGACTAGCTTCTTTTCTTGTAGATTTAGATTAAGACTTAGCTGTACCTTTAGCGACTTCTTGCACAGCCTTTTTAATCGTTTGTACGTAGAGTGTTGCTCCAGTGGTAGTCGCATCACTATAGTGAACACCATCAGTTCCCACCCAAATATCAGGATTATCCACAGCTGTTTGATACCAGTCTGCAACAGCTAGATAGCTGTATTTTTTAGTCAGTTGAACCTCATAATCACGAACTTCTTTGACCTCGGTGATATTTTTGCCGTTATAGGGTGTCACAAAAACAAGACGATGTCCTTTTGGAAGAGCATTGATAAACCTTTGCAACTCTGCTTGATAATTGTCTAGAGAATTAACGCCTACTGCAAGAACGACAATCTTCGATAAACTGTTATTTTTGATGCTATTGTCAAAAATATCATAAGCTCCCTCAAAATTTCGACTAACAGCTGCATCCAATTGAGCTTCTGGCATCTCCTCAGAAAAAGCTGCACTTGATCTAAGAGCAACAGAGTCTCCGATAATCGCAATATCACTTAAAGCATTGGCATCTCCTGCTAGTAAAGTATGTGTCCTATTGAGTGAGCTTTGTGCCTGCGTTAAGGCATTGGATTGTAATCCCGACTCAAAACGGCCTACTGATGGAGCTGTCGTCATGGTAATAAGAGTAATAAGACCAAGTACAGTCACACCTCCCATAAACCATCTTCGATAGGAGGATAAATCAAGCTCAACAGATAAAATCTTCACTGCTTTTCCTGCAATATATGGCTCGATGATATAAAAGGACAGTGTCGCAAAAATTATTGAAAAGAGAAGTGTCAACAGAACCGCTGCCCAATTAGCAACCATTTGGCTAAAGATAATATAAAATGGCCAATGAAATAAATACAAGCTATAACTAATATCTGCGATATAAGTTACTATTGCTGGCTCGACAATTGTCGGTGTCTTTTCATGTAAAACACGCGCTGCATAAATCATCACAGAAGCAAAAATACTAGCCAACAAAAAGCCAAAAAGATAGGTCAGACGACTTTCAAAATTAAGCCAAAACGTCAGCAATAAAAGTCCTAAAAATCCTAAAAGTAGAGTAATTAAAGCACGTCGCAAGCTCCACTTATTGACAGTGCGTCTAAACCGTCCCATTGTTTCTCTCACCCCTGAGAAAGTAGCCAAAATAGCTCCAAAAAAGAACGGATAAATGTGAGATAACGTTGAAAAATAAATACTTGATAAATTGCCAACGAAAAAAGAACGGATAAACATACTCAGATAGCTCACCAAGAAAATCCCTAAAGAAATGAGAAAAATCTGTACACGTAAGCCTTGTTGATTACGTGATTTTTGCGCTAAACACCAGACACAAAATCCCCATAATAAATAAAAATGCACCTCAATAGCTAAACTCCATGTATGTACAAAAAGATGAGGAATAAATTGTGATTCATAACTACTACCCGTTAAAATCTCGTAAAGATTTGTCGTGAAACCAATAGCTGCTAGAATTTGCTGACTGATACCTGCTCTAAAATCACTGCGTACCAAAAAGACAAATGGAACACTGACTAAAATCATCAATACAAGCGGTGGAACTATACGATAAAACCGTCGTTTATAAAAGCCTATCAAGTTAATCTTCTTATTTCTAGCATATTCATCTATCAGTAGGGCTGTAATCAAATAGCCTGAAAAAGTAAAAAAGACATCAACTCCAATAAATCCACCTGGATAGATGTTCTTGAAAAAATGGTAGAGTAAAACGAGTAATAATCCCGTAATTCGTACCAGTGAAAACCATTTTATCCTCATCTTTGATAAATTCCCTGTTTAAATTTTCCTTTATAAACTTTGCCATCCTTAGCCTTTAGCGTCCCTTGACCATCAGGTTTCCCATTGCTAAATTCGCCAGTATAAGACCAGCCACTTTTAGCTATAAAAGTCCCTTGACCGTTAAATATACCATTAGCAAAATGACCTTTATAGATATCACCATTCGGATAAGTGAGCTGCCCTTGACCATTTATTCTGTGATTAACAATTATTCCTGTATAGGTTATCTGACCATTTGTACTGTTATAAACTAAGGTTCCTTTTGACTGCCAGATGACACTAAAAACTGTAAAGCCACAGATGAGAATAAGGAACACCACAAGCAATTCCCACTTACTTCGTGATAGGCTAGGAAACCGCCACCTTTGTTTTTGCATTTGTGTTTTCATGTTATTATCCTAACTTATTCAACCAATCTAAACATCCGTTCTTAATCAAAGCGTAGGTTTCTTCAAAATCCCCAGTGTACCAAGGATCAGGAACACCCCCTGCCCTAAATAAAGCAATCTTATCATCAAAATGACCATTCGATAAATTAAGCAAATCAGAAACATTTTGTTTATCCATGCCAATGATAAAATCAAACTTCTCCAAATCTTCTTTGCTAATCATCTGCGAGCGTTTATTATAATCATAAGCAATCGCATATTTATCAAAAATAGCCTTTGTTCCTTTATGAATCGGATTGCCATGTTCCCAATTGGAAGTTGCTCGGCTTTTTACCTCTAACTGATGTTTTTTATCCAACTTTTTCATCACAAATTCTGCCATTGGACTTCGGCAGATATTGCCTAAACAAACAAAACAAATCCTTTTCATATTGACTTTCCTCTACACTACTATCCTGTCCATTATACCACGTTCGTTTTGTTTTTGCTATGTTTAAGAAAATAAGCAATAAAAAGACTAGAAAATTCTAGTCTTTTTATTGCTTATCGCTAGAAAGAGGATAATGCAAATGTTCATAAGCTTTAGGAGTCGCTACTCTTCCGCTTCGAGTACGCATGATAAAGCCTTTTTGGATGAGATATGGTTCATACATATCCTCCACTGTCTCACGTTCTTCAGCGATATTAACAGATAAAGTTCCCAATCCAACAGGACCGCCTTGATACATCTCAATCATCGTCCGTAAAATCTTCTGATCAATATAATCAAGTCCTTCACTATCAACATCTAACATAGCTAACGCTTTATCTGTCATCAACTCATCAATGATACCATTTCCCATAATTTGAGCATAGTCACGAACACGTTTCAGTAAACGATTAGCAATCCGAGGCGTCCCACGACTACGACGAGCTAACTCAATTGCTGCCTCATGCGTAATTGCCATATCAAAAATAGCACCTGTACGCTTGACAATATCACACAAATCAGCAACCTCATAGTACTCCATATGCCCTGTAATACCAAAACGAGCCCTCAAAGGATTAGACAACATTCCCGCTCGTGTCGTTGCTCCTATCAGCGTAAAAGGAGGCAATTCTAAATGAACACTACGACTAGAATCACCTGAACCAATCATAATATCAATATAAAAATCCTCCATCGCACTGTAGAGAACCTCTTCAACTGCCATAGGCATGCGATGAATTTCATCAATAAACAAAACATCTCCAGGATCAAGGTCATTTAAGATAGCAACCAAATCCCCCGCCTTTTCAATAGCAGGACCAGAAGTTTGTTTGAGATTAACACCAAGTTCGTTAGCAATAACAAAAGCCATGGTCGTCTTACCAAGCCCTGGAGGACCAAACAATAGCACATGATCAAGTGATTCATCACGCAACTTGGCAGCCTCTATAAAGATTTTTAATTGCTCTTTAATCTTATTTTGACCAATATATTCCCTTAACAATTGAGGACGAAGCGTAGGTTCAACAAACTCCTCTTCTCCCACTACATCACCATCTAAAAATCTTGTCATATAGACATTTTACTATTTTCAGACCACTTTGTCAGTTATAAGGATAACTTTATAATCCCCACCAACCTAAACCTGTTGCAATAATAGCCATCACTAAGTTAATGATTTGAAGTTTTTTCATATTTCTTCTCCTTAATTTTGATGTATCTAGTATACTCTATCAAAATAATAAAGAACAGGACATTTTTGTCCTGTTCTTTATGGCACTTTTTTGTTCTCATCTCTAAACTGTCTTAAAACACCTATATATTGACAAATAAGTTTAAAAAATATACTATAACGTTTCATAACAAATTATTTTATGATAATGCATTAAGGTGGTATTGAATGAATGAGTTAGGTATAAAAGTGAGACAACTTCGAGAAAACAAAGGTCTAACACGAGAGGAATTCTGTGGAAATGAATCTGAACTTTCTATTAGGCAATTAGCTCGTATTGAAAATGGAAACAATAACCCCAATGTAGTCAGTATAAGATATATTGCCAATCGTCTGGGCATGACTGTTGGAGAGTTAGTTGATGATCAAGATTTTAGCCTATCTGCTGACTATTTGGAATTAAAACAAAAGCTACTTCGTATTCCTACTTACGGAGATCAGGTTAGACTTGAGGAGCGTGAACAATATTTCACTGCTATTTACGAAAATTTTTATGATAAACTTCCTGAAGATGAGCAACTTATTATCGATTGTTTACAATCAAAACTTGATGTGCACTTTAGTGATAATGATAGTTTTGGACTAGGAATCTTACAAGATTACTTTGAACAAACTTTCAAAAAAACAACTTATACAGTTAATGACTTCGTTTTTTTTGATTTATATCTTGTTTGTTTTGCCTACAAAAAAAATCAAGAACCCTTTTATGAAGAACAACAATACGATAAAGTCATGACAAAATTGTTAAACTCCAATCCACCTCTGGCAGAGGAGAAATTTCAATTGAACAATGTCTTGCTCAACAATATCAAGTTAGCTTTTGATCTTAAAAAATGGGATATTATCGAACAAGTCGTCACAAAGAGTAATCAGTTGATGACAGACATTCACGACTTTCAAAAACGTCCTATACTCAGTCTCATCGAGTGGAAGTACCAACTTCACGTCAAGCACAATATCGAATCAGCTACACAATCCTATCAAAATGCTATTTTATTTGCTAAGCTTATCGGTGATGATTACCTCGAAAATCAATTGTGTCAAGAATGGAAAACTGACATTGATACTATGTAATAGTATATCTAACAGAGCTATTTAAAAAGCGCTTCAATATGGAGGCGCTTTTTAAATAGATTTTCGAACAATTCCAATGAGACTAACTAGTATAAACATACCTATAAAGATAATGGTAATAGTAGCGCTGGCTGGTGTTTCCCAATAATAAGAAAGAAAAATTCCGAAAACCATACCGATAAAACCAATAAACATACCTAACCAGACGACAGATGTAAAGTTTCGTCCAACACGCATAGCAATACTTGCTGGCAAAACCATAATCGTTGATACCAGTAAAGCTCCCGCTGCTGGAATTGTTAGTGCTATAGCGATACCAGTAACGATATTAAACAAAATAGACATGACTCTAACTGGTAAACCATCAACAAAAGCCGTATCCTCATCAAAAGTCAAAACATACATAGGACGTATAAATAAAAGCGTTAGTAACAAGACAACCGTAGCAATAATTGCTAAAAAGATAACCTGACTGCTACTAATAGTAATAATAGAGCCAAACAGATATTGTTCTAGGCTCATGCTACCAGCTTTTGCTTTACTCATCACAATTAAGGAAATTGCTAGCCCAAAGGACATGATAATAGCTGTCGCAATTTCCATATAATGTCTATAAACTATCCGTAGATACTCCAATAAAATGGCAGCTATTACTACAATAATAATTGTCGACCAAGTCGTCGAAACACCTAACAATAAACCAAAAGCAACACCTGCTAAAGAAACATGACTAAGTGTGTCACTCATCAGACTCTGCCGACGTAAAATGAGAAATATCCCTAAAATAGGAGCAAAAATACTAATGCAAATCACAGCAAGTAAGGCACGTTGCATAAACGTATAAGATAAAATCTCAAACATCACAAATTCTCCTTCTCATCACTATCATGAACATTAAAGCATCTCCAAGGAAGGCTATTATTACGCACGAGGTGGATATTGCGGTCTACAAACTCCTTGACCTCTTCAGGGTCATGTGTAATCATAAGAACCGCCTTGCCATGACGGTGGGCACTGTGATGCATCAACTCATAAAATGTTTTTGTCGTTCCGCTATCCATACCTGTTGTCGGCTCATCCAGCACGAAAATATCGGGATCAGATGCAAACATCCGAGCGATAACTGTCCGCTGCTTTTGCCCACCTGATAGACTCCCAATACGATGATAACGATAATCCCACATGCCAACAGATTCTAAACTAATTTTCACATGTTCTTCATCGTGTTTATCTAAACGTCTAAACCATCCGTTTCTAGGATAACGCCCTGATTTGACAAACTCATAAACGGTAGAAGGAAATCCAGCATTAAAACTTGCAATCTGCTGTGGAAGATAAGCAAGACGCAGTTTCTTGCCATCTTTATTAACCTCACTAATCATCACAGAACCAATCTTAGGTTTCAAAATACCTAATGTTGCTTTGATGAGCGTTGATTTTGCAGCACCATTTTCCCCTGTTAAAGTGACAAACTCACCGCTATCAACGTAGTAATTGATTCCCTCTAAAACAGGCTCATTATCATATTGAAAACTCAGATTTTCCACTGTAATATAGCGCATACTCACTCCTTAATTATATCAGATACCCGTTCCATGAAGCGTTCAATTACCGCTTGTTCATCTTCTGAGAAATCACTAAATAGTTTGTCGTAAGCCATCAAAGTCAAGTCATGATGATGACGGTGCTCTTTTGCAATTGGAACTCCTGCTTTTGTCAACTCAAAAAAAACAATACGCCCATCATGTTCATCTTTCACCGATTCAATCAACTGTTTGTGTAACAATTGTTTGACCGCTTTTGTGACTGCTGCTTGACTAACTATTAGTTTTTTGGACAAGATTGAGTTAGTCATACGACCACCATCAAGCAGTAGCATAAGAATATGCTCTTGTGTATTTGTCAATTCAACACCACTTTGACAAGCTCCTAATAAAAACTCATGCTGATTTTCAGACTTCATTACAATTTGGTTGATAAGGCGATCCAATTCATCTTTTATTGCCATAAAAACCTCCTTTTAGTTAACCAGTTAATTATATCACAAAAATAAGTGATTAGCAATGTTGATTCTAATCTTTTTATAAGCCAAATAAAACCTTCACTATGCGGAAAGTTTCAATAGCTAAAAAGGGCTATACATAACTACTAATCACTCTTTCTATATCCTTTTTTGAAATCTTTGTAACATGACGACCTATTTTAATCTTTTCATTTAATAAATAACCCTTCTCAGAATAATTTAGCATTTCTATATCATTCTTATCATTTCCAAAGGCAATATATTTGTTATCATTAATGAGATACTTGATAGCTGTATATTTGTTGATACCTTCGGATGTAATGACAATTTCTCTGTCATCATTATGAATCACATATTCTATGCCCTTTATATTTTGGATACAATTTATTATTTTGGAATTGATTCCTAAGATAATAATTTTTCCAACATTCCTATAAGAAACAGGCACGTTGTTTGCTAAATTTCCAGAATCCAACTTAACAAGTATTGGATGATTGCTTTCAGAAATAGAAGCCGTATAATGCCATTCGTAGTCTATGATAAAATCTAGTTTGTCTTCAAATACAACAGTCATTATATCAGAAACGACTTGACTATCAATATAACGGATTAACTTGATAGTCCCATTTTGACGTACCATAGCTCCATTAGCACCAATTAAATCATTATCTTTAAAATCACGAAGCAATGGTAGCATATCCCTAATAGGTCTTGCAGAAGCAAACAACAATTCATATTTATCATTTAACCTTCGCAAGGCGGTTTTCAATTCAGGCGCTATAAAGCGTCCATTAAAAACAATAGTACCATCCAGATCAAAAATAAACTTTTTTCTCTTCCTAATCATCAATTCTGTAAAGGTAAAATAGCCAAAAGATTTATTTGTTTTACAGGAGCATAGTTCTGCTTTTCCTAACTGTTTCAAATAAAGGTACAGTTGACGAGCTATTTTCATCGCAATATCTTCACCGAGACATCGATGTCCAGCCACACCAAAAGCCATAACTGAAGCATCTTCTGGGGAAGAAAGAATACACAAAACTCTTTCACCTTCTCTGATGGTGCATTTTCCAACAGTTGTATCTCTAAGACATATCCTAGATAAAGAGGTAAACGGCGGAAAATATTTTTGAATATAACTTATATCGTTCTTATAATCAGATAGCCCTTTACTTGCCCATAAATACACAACGGTTTTTAAAAAAGATTCTAATAGGTCTTGACCATCAACTAATAAATTAATGACTAAAGAAATCGGAACTTGAGATTGCTTTACCAAGTGAGCTACTAAAGAATGATTGTGCATTTTTTGACAATCACGTAAAACATATTCCTCGACTTTTTCAATAGCATGCGCAGCTTCTTGAGCATCTTTTAACTCAATAGAATTAGTATACAGAATATTTGTTATCGGTCTAGATAACTTTAAAATAGTTCTGTATCGCTCAACAGGTAAATCATATAGTTGAGTTATAATACGCTCACAAGCTTTTTCAATCATCATAGCAAAATCAATTTTACTCGTAGATAGCTCAACTTCTTCACGTATTATCTTTTGTACATCTGAAATTGAGAGCAATTTGTTCATGCTATTCAAAAGGGTAGAAGATAAACATCGACTCAGTTTATTTTTGTCACTGTCTTGATACATTATCCAGTCATCATAAAACACTTTTAGTCGATGAGCTAATGCATCATCAATGAAACTATTTCTTAGCTTGACACCTAATCTATCAGATGAAAAGTTAGGATTTTGGACGATAGCCTCAAAATAGTGCTTTTCAGTGACTATCCATGCATTCTGAATATCATCAAAATAAATAGGCTCATTATAATGGATTAGCGTATCTCTATAAACTGGCATAATTGATTCTCCTGCTCATTATTATACTCATTCTTATCTTAAAAGCAAATGATTAAGACAGTAATGATACAATTGTTCGCTTTTTACCAATAGAGCAAGTAATCTTTTTCATGATATGAAATAGACATTGGTTGCAACATAAAAGACCTAATTTCATATATAAAAAACTAAACTAAAAAATAAGGATATTGCCTGCTTAAATCAATTACAATATAGTATTACAAATAGACATCTTCCAAACGAAAAGTGTCTTTTCTATTTGATTTGCCACATTATTGTGTCACCATTCTTTGTCAGCATTCACATTAAAGTATTGCCCTACACGAGCAATAATTTTAGTGATTTTTTAACTTCTTTCATAAAAAGTATCTACACCATAGCTTGTTGGTATACTAATTTAGATTTACAGAAGAGACATGATGATTTATGACATATAGGTTATTGATAAAGTAGAAAAATGAAATAGTTGCATGTTATCAATACATCTGAGAACCCTTCAACGACTAAAGACAATGTTGAAAAGACGAATGGTATTGAAATTTATATTAGATTCGTGGAAAATTTGTGAGCTATCAAAATAGTTTAAAAGGAATGAATTGAGGAGCACTATAAAGAGTACCAATAACAGAACCATCGCTGTGTCTATTGCGTAGATGGAAAAAATAATAAGGAGTGTGCTCTTAAAGAACTTGTAGTTGGTATGAAGAGATATAGAGTTCTCAAAAATAAAAAACTACAAATCTACAGTCTTTGTAATTCCTTTATCATATTGTGAAACTATCTCTGCAACCAAATCATAGGCAAGACTAGTCTTTTCAATACCAGATTGACCATGAATATATACTATTGTTGGTTTAAATTCACCACTTTCTAACTGGCGTAAAGTCGTTTTAGCTGATATTTTTCCATATGCTTTAAAGGCTTCGTCAAATTTTTGTTGATTATAAGCCCACAAAAATATTAATTTTTCATCAACAAAAATAGCATCTTCGGTTAGCTCTCCCTTTATAATTTCTTGAAAAATCATATCTAAACTTTCGTCTGATTGCTCACGCTTCACTTTTGCGGATTGTTTTGTAAAGCTATCTAAATTTTCTGGTAGTAATCAAAAATTATCCAATATAAAATAGCACTATTTTTAGCAACTAGAAATTTATAAAAACACAACAAAATGCTGCAAAGCAACTAGTTTAGCAATTACTAATCATAAATAAAAGCGAACAAATTGGAATTCTAACCAATGTTGTTCGCTTTTATATTTTAAGAAATTCTTAATTAGGATAAGTAAGGTAGAGTTAGCTTTAATGACAAATAGGCTATTCCCATTTTATATTTGAATCAATAAGTCGTGTTAAATAATGTATTTTTTGTTTCATATCCTCCTGACTGGTACCTTTAAATAAAATAATACCTATATGATTCATATATTCCGTAGATTTGTAGTGCTTACCTATTTTATGATTTTCATAAAAATCAATGACATTTAAATCTTGCTTAATTTTACTTACGTCAAATTCAATTAATTTTTTATTCTGTGGAAAAACTGTTAAAAAACCAAAATTTTCTGGCTCATTTTTTAAAGGATAAGTCACTTTCTGTCCAACTTGTAAATAAAAGGAAACTTCATTCATGATAATGCCATATTTTTTTCAATCGTATTGCTTATCATTAAACCACCTGTACGGCTTGCTATTTCTATAAAATAAGGCGTTTTATCTTTCTCTGAAATTATAAACTCTGCGTGGATAGTACCATTATTAAAATTAGATTTTTCCACAAATTTTTTAGTTTCCCCTTTTAATAGTAAAAACTCCCAATCTGATTTATTTATTGTAAAGTCTGCAAAAGTTATTGTTGTATTTTGCGTATTTTCCATTAATGTTGTACTTTTTCCTAGACTATTCCAGTATTTAGAAACTGATATAAATTTAAGCTTATTATTTTCAACAATTCCATCAACATGATACATATCACCTAAAATAAACTGTTCTACATCATAATTTTCTTCCCAGAAACTCTTCTTTTCTAAGTAGTCATCATACTCCTCTTTATTTTTTAGAACCTGAACTCCCTTAGAACCCGATTTTGATAAAGGTTTGATTAAGATAGGAAAACCAATTTTTGAAACTTTTTCCATCAACTCACAAGGCTTCGAAAAAGTGCTGAATTCTGGAACATTTAATCCGATTATTTTAGCAAATTGCTTCATGATGTATTTGTCCCTATAAAGAAGTGCTGAAAAATAATTTTGCCCTTGTATTCCCAAAAGCTCTCTCAACTTTGCTACTCGCAAAATATCCCTTTCAGAGAGAGCAATAAGTAAATCAAATTTCTTCTGTTGGTGAAGTCTAATAACTAAATTCCCAAGCTCCTCATCATCATTATATTTTTCAAAATATATAAATTGATTAATATCTTTAAGCAATGATTTATCAACTTGATAACTCGAGATTAAGGTAGTATCAAGATTATCATTAAGCCAATTTGAAATAGGTGCTCTAAGCCAAGTCACAGTATTTATAACACATATTCTTTTTTTCATTTTATTCTCCATTTTCTCTGAGTTTTATACTTGGAAAATATTTAATCAGACCTAACCAAGCTAAAATAGACGACAGTGTTAGTATAAGAATTCCAAAAATCAAAATTCCCCTTTTAAAATCAAAATTTATAATATAAGAAAATATTGGAATAATGCAAAGTGTTTCACCGGAAACCATCATATCCCTAAAACTTGATATCTTTCCATGAAATTTCTGAGATATTCCCTTATGCAGAATTGTTTGAAAAAGGGAAATAGAGGTACCTGTAAAAACTCCTATAATAAATATTAGAATAAATGTACTATACGCCGTTGAAAAATAGTTCATTAAAATAATCATTATTCCTTGAACAAACAGTCCTACCCATGAAATGTAATTAAAGTCACACTTTGAAAAGACTATGTTAATGACCAAAAACGAAATAATTGCACCTGCAGCATAGCCACCATCAATGAGAGAAATAAAGGCTGAATTATGCAATACTGTTTCAGCATATTTTACACCTATTAAATTAATAAAATTTATTGTCAAATAATCAAAAGTTGAAAATAAAACAAGGAAAAATACCTTATGATTAAGAAATAGCTCCTTTACTAATGAAAACCAACTTTTATAGATTTCTGAAATCTTCGATAAAGGCTCTATTCTTCCTTCTTTAGTAGTGCTTGTAAGAATTATCCGATATGTACATAAGCAAGATATAAGAAAACTAATGCCATTTAATAGAAAAGTAAGTGAAAGCAAATTTAAAAAAATAAAAGGTGCAATGAGAGTAGAGCCAAGCAGTAAACCTCCTTGTTTAACAGAACTTCTTAGCCCATTTAATTTAACCAAACTTAAATCTTTTCTATCAATCTCTGGAAGAAGCTTAAAATTTGCAGCTCTAAAAAAAGGAGATATACAACTAATAACAGTCGTTAATAAAAATAAAAGCAAACTTCCACCGTTAAGATAAATTAATGAGAAAGCATACAATATTATTAATATTGCTTGTATTAAATCTGAATAAATTGAAATCTTTTTGGAATCATATGCATCAGCAACATAGCCCGCAAGTAGGTTAAGCGAAAACATTGTTATAGACTGAATGATAATCACACCACCAACTCCAGCTACTGTACCAGTTTTATCAAAAGCTAACTTACTAACAGCTAAGGAAAACATTCCATCACCTATACTAGATATGAAAGTTCCTATTAAATAAAATTTTACAGACGTTGAGTAGGAGAAAAGTTTTTTATTAAAAAAATTCATAGTATCCCCTTATTAAGGTCAATTTTAATTACATATTTACTTTACTTCAAATCTATATTTACTTTTCGCTCTTAATAGTGACTTTTCAACTTCTTTTATATTTGAAGCAGCTACAATTACTCTACCTGTGTAAAGTGAGCCGTAATTTTTAGGAGGAAGAAGAACTTTATCTCCAACCTCTTTCAAAGGAATAAACAATCTAACATTAGAATCTTCAAAGATTTCTGGTAGACCTCCTACTCTAGATACCTCACCCTCTTTTTCAGACATAAAATCTTCTTGCCCAACAACATACTTAGGAGATTGAGACCAACTTTCAAAAAAGATTTTTTTTATCGATTGGCTGATTCAAAGCATTCTTTATGGTTTCTTCAATAAATGAAACTCCTGATGCCAATTTTACTAAATGTGTTGTTATAAAGCCGCCTCCTGGTCGTGCAGCTATCTCAATAACTTTTAAAGCCTCACCGACTACTTTTACTTCAGCATGAAAAGAACAGGCTGTAATCCCTAGTGATTTTACTGCAGACTTTACCTTTTCGCTGTATAGTTTAAGAAATTTAGGAGATTTTTGAGATGGTTCTATTTCTTTATATTCTGTTGAATACTCATCCGTGACATATTTATCAGTCATACCTGCTATCACTACTTCTCCGGTTACTGATGAAACAAAACCTTCTACTGACATTTCATCACCAGAAAGTAATTCTTCATAAATATATTCATCAGGAAAGTATTTATAAACTTTATCCCTTGAAATTCTAGTTTCTGACCTTACTCGTTCAAATACACTTTCCAAATCAGTTTCCGAATATATTTTTACAATCGTTTTACTACCGGAAGCTCCTACTGGTTTTAATACCCCTGGAGTACCTATTACATCAACTGCTTCTTTGAATTCACTAAAATTTGTAACTCTCGAGAATTTAGGGCATAGTTCTGGATTTTCTTCTGAAATAGCTTTCCGCATCAAAAACTTATTCCTAGCATTCTTACTTGCTTCAATACTTGGAGCAGGTATATCTAACTTTTCGGCAATCAGTGAGACTAACTCGACATCTTTATCTGACCAAGTTAGGACACCATCAATGGGCTTCTCTTTAGCAAACTCTATAACTTTTTGAACTGCATTAGCCATATCATATGTATCTGTAATAATAAAATTATCTTCTGATATGTATCCGTCATCAATTTGTGGCTTTATATCTGCAAGAAGTACAACTTCAACCCCTAATTTTTTTGCTGCATACAATGGCTCCATACGTTCAACATAATGTGAACGCAAATTAATGAATAAAATTCTTTTCACTTTAATACTCCTTTTTCTTCAATTCAGCTAAATTTTTAGTATAATTATCTCTATTTACTTGTTGTAACGCAAAAGAAAAGTCCTTCTTATCTGTAATTATATCAAAAATTGCTTGTCCAATGACTTTAACATACTTAGAATATATTATTACATTTTCTAGGTCGCTTATTGAATATTCATTATCTCCTCTTCTAAAAGTTCTCACATCCATTAATGCTTTGTATTCTCTACCATTAATAGTCATAGTTAAAGGAACTCTTATACAATTATTAATATCCAATTTGACGTGACCAACATGATGATACTTATCTTTATTCGTAACATCAGACAAAACTGCTGAAAAATAAAAGTCCCGTTCACTAAAATCAATCTGCTCACAATTAATAAAATTCCCCGGCATATAGTGCCATCCATTGTACAGCATACGTGAATTTATTGCCATTCCAATTTTTGAAAGTACATCTACTGGAACATTCTCTAACATATTTTTACTTGGGGTAACAAGACAATAATAATTTTTAGGACTAAGAGAGATAATATTTTGATAATTTTTTCTGAATCTAATTTTATTAATAAGCCAACATTACCAAAATATCTTGAAAATGCAATATCACTGTGAGTAACATCGGATAAACGTAGAAAAATAAAATTTAATAAATCTAGAAAACGCTCTTCAAGATGGGATAAATCTCTTTGAAAATATTCTTTAATACTTGTTTGAAATTCTTCTAAACTGTTAGATTTCACTCCAAATGTATCATACAATTTGCTACTCAAATCTAAATCGAAAACGAATTTAGATTTGAGTTCTTCGTTTTGAATAAACTCTTCTGACTTTTGTAGAGATAAACCATTAATTTCTCTATAAATAACAGTTGTTTTCAATATTTTCTCCCACTCCTCCTTTAGTTTTTGTACTTTATTATCTAATTCAAGTTCTGAAAAATTCCCTAAAGATTCTACATCCGTATCTCCAAGAAGTCGTTTGTATTGATAATACTTAAATTCTAGATACTCTTCTAAATTACCTAAGGAGATTTGCTTTCCATTAAATTCTTCTAAGCGTGTCTGTATTCCAGAATTCAGTATATAATCCGTAAAACATACAAATATGTAGTCGTTTTCTTCCCACTTTTCCAATGGAGTTTCAAGCCAATATTCTAGTAAGCAACTTCTGTTAACTTCTTTAGTTTTGCTACTTAAATTATTAAGATAATCAAAATTTGAATAGCACGATGCTCCTACATAATAAATTATCGGAGCCATATGTAACAAATAATATTTTACTCTTAATAAACGTTGTTATAAATTAGCTTCATCCAATTTTTTAAGTAAATTATAGTACCTTTCATACTCTTTTCTCATCACTTCACTATCTTGTTTACAAATTTCATGCCACTTATCTTTGGATAGCATAAAAGATAGTACAAATTTACAATTTTCATTATCTAAAATATCTATACAAACTATATAACATATAACTACTATTATAGTATATATTATCCGCCGCCGACAATAATAATTATTCCCACAATTATCGTTACTATTCGAAAAAATGTGTTCATAATATTTCTTATTTCCGATTATTGTATAATAAATTCAAAGCAACTTAATTTTTGTTGTGAAAGTGGGAATTTATATGAAATCATCTTTCAAAATCTCAAATCGCAAGATTCGAAAGAGGAGAATCTGAAATATCCGGTATTCGTCTCATTAATATATTAGATAAAATGAATGTTACTTTAGATGAATTCATGATTTTATATAATAATGATAATAAAAAAATCCGTCTTTTATCGACTTGCTTGAATACATTCGTAAAGCTTATTCTGAGCAAGAGGTTGATACTTTAATGAATCTACTAAATACTCAAAATAATTTTCAGTTAAGTAAATTGGATAAGACAATGATAAAATCTCTCCAAGAAGAATTACTTGAACTAACTGACTATCTTTTTAAAGTTGAATTTTGGGGATATTATGAAATTATCCTATTAGGAAATTGTGCACCCACTATAGATTACTCATTTTTGATTTTACTAACAAGGGAGATGCTAAGAAATTATATATATATATTCCTCTTTAAATAAAAACAATAAAAAGTTGGTAACACAACTTGCAATTAATTGTTTAATAATAAGTTATTTTGATGTAAATGTTAATTATCTACTTGGAACATCTGATGAAAAGGAGTCACTAATAAAGGGCTTAGAGAACAAAGATTCAATATATTTGATTATATATGTAACCTTAAAAAACCATGTTTCAATTCATACAATTGAAAAAGCCGTACAAGCAGTAGAACTTCCTCAATCAATAAAAGATGAACTCTATTTTATTGTGGAAATGATCGATAGTAACGAACGTCAGTTACGGTGGTGGGAAGCAAATAAAAAATGATAACGGTCTAAAAGCAATCAATGAAAACTAGCTACAAAATTATTTAAATAACATAAAAACGACTTATGAAACCAAGTCGTTTTTATGATAATTAATGCTCATTTATAGTATTTTTTGTAAATAACGAAAATAGGAATAAAATAAAATATTACTGTACAGCCAATCAGCCAAAGCAGGTGTTGAGGTACCGCAGTAAAATTTTCTAACCAAATAGCCCTTACAATACTTGTAGCATGATACAATGGCGAAATCCATGTTAGTTTTTGAAAAGATTCTGGAATAGAATCAATTGGGAAAAATGTATCGGAAAACATATATAACGGTCTAATGATTAGTGTATTGTAATAATTCAGAAACTCTCTTGAAGGAGCAAGATAAGTAAATGTCAAACCAATAAGTCCAAAAACTAGACCAATCAAAAAGAGAAGTGGAATAATAAGCAACATGTAAAGGTTAAATGTCTGACTTATGAAAACAGAGACAATCCAAAATATACCGCCAAAAATAACAGCTCTAGCTCCAGACCAAATAGCCTGACCAATTACAATATCTTGTAAATTAATTGGTGTCATCAACATAGCATCATACGTTTTTTCAATTTTGTATTGAATAAAAGCATTTACAGTTGCCTCTGAAGTAGAAGCGGTCATTGCAGTCGCTCCAATTAGCCCTGTGATAACAAAAGTAGTATAAGTCATTCCATTAATATTAGTTAAATAAGAACCTACACCAAATCCCATTGCCAATAGATAAAATAGAGGGTCAATTAAATTAGGAACTATAGCAATTTTAAACAAGGACTTAAAACTCATATAGTTTCTAACAACGACATAATAAATTGATTTAAACGAAACTTTAAACACTTTCTCCCCCTTTACTTGAACTTGTCAATTTAAGGAATAATTCTTCAATATCCTTTTCATGATACTTATTTAACAAACTATCAATTGTTCCCTCATCTTTTATTACTCCTGAATCAATAATAGCTATTCTATCAGCGAGAAATTCAATTTCATTCATATAATGAGAAGTAATAATTATAGATACTCCCTGTTGTTTTAGCACCTCTAACTTATTCCAGATTATATTACGAGATTGAATATCAAGTCCAACAGTCGGTTCATCTAATATGATTATTTCAGGATTATTTATTAAAGCTCGTGCAAGAACAACTCGCCTCCTCATACCTCCTGATAACTCACTAATCATTTTATTAGCATGATTATCAAGTTGGACAAACTCTAAGAGTTCCTTGGCTCGTTTCTGTAGTTCTTTGGAATTTATACCATAACAAATACCGTGGGCAATCAAATTTTCAAATACGGTTAGTGTAGTATCAAGCATATCCTCTTGTGCCACAATCCCTAACTTTGATTTTCCTCTATCACTTAAAGATTTAATATTTTTTCCCAATATATATACATCACCACTTGTTATTTTATTAGCTGAGTAAATCATCTTTAAGGTCGTCGTTTTCCCAGCACCATTAATGCCTAAAATACCTAAACATTCACCTGATGTTACAGTAAAGTTTATATCTTTAACAGCCGTATAGTTTCCATAATTTTTTGACAAGCCATCAACTCTTAGCGTTTCCATGTTTCTCTAAATCCTTTCCACATACTGGACAATCATCATATTTATGTAATTTAGTAAACTTTTGCTCAAATATCAAGAAATCAATACTAAACGCCTTATTATATGTTAGAAGTTTATCAGTACCCCAAAATACATATCGCATAATTTCGGCAGCAATAAAATATCCATGAAACAAGATATCCCTAAAGCCCCATTAGGTGTCCTATACATTGATAGCTCTTTTTCTGTCCGAATATCTCTGATAGTTTTTAATTCTTCTTCATATTCAGGAATTTTTTCAATATCATTCATATACTGACAATAAAAACAAGCTGATTGATGCGGGATAATAGAATAAACTCGTCCATTCTTTTTTCCGACCAAAGCAGAAAAACATACCTTATTATACTTTACACAGGCTTGATTTACCCAAAAATCAATATAACCAGTCGGATAATCGGCAACATTAACAACAATATCACAATCAGTAGTAAGGATTAATTTTTCCACATCTTCTGCCGAAGAAATTTCTTGCGTTATAGTTGTAAAATCAACATTAGGATTAAACTTATTAATAAAATTCTTTGCTGCTTTTGTTTTCAGTTCACCAATATCATCGCTATTATATAAAACTTGTCTATTTAAATTACTTCTTTCAACTTTATCAAAATCAACGGCTGTTATCTTTCCAATACCAAGTTCAGATAACGAAAGACAAATATTTGAACCGATACCGCCTAAACCTAACAATAAAACATGAGTATTTTTTAAAAGAATTTGATAATCATATTTATTTTTTGCATTATCTGCTAGAGTGTTAAAGAAATTAAGATTCACTGAATAATGTTCAAGCTCTTCACTAGACAAATCGGTTGGAATTTCTATATAAGCATCTTCTATATACCCCATACCATTTAACAAATCAATAGATTCTTTGATTTCTGATTCACTCAAGTTTTTACATTTTTCAACTATATCTGATACAGTATTATTTCCGTCTAAGGATTTTATTAATTCGGTATATTTTCCATTCGGATTATCAATCTGTATGCCATAATCATTTCCTGTACCAACTCTAATAGCGTCTTTTAAAAAAAGTACGCTGTGAATGTCTTTTATCTTTGGCAATCTCATATTTATCTCCATTCTTAATTAAGAAAAAAGGATGAACCAAAGTCCTATCCTTTAAAGAAAGTTTCGGTATCTCCAATTAGGAGAATACACCCAACTGGACTTAGCGTCCTTCAACAACTGTTGCTGGAGTAGCAATTTTTTTGATTGACATACCAGTTACCTCCATAAAATATTCACAATAACGTAAAGAATTTTATTTAGATATTGTGGTAATTTTCTGAATAATCATTCTTTATTTACTGTGTAGATAAATTATATTATAATAATTAATAGAAATTCATCGATATATGGAATTTCAGGGAGGTTTTTTATGAATTCACCAGACGTTACAACTATTTTACGACTTTTATCTGATAAATCTAGAGTTAATATTTTAGATATTTTAATGGATGGTCGCGCTTATACTGTAAATGAAATTACATCTTTTACAAAATTGAAGCAACATACTGTCAGCTACCACTTAAAATTATTAACAGAAGCTAACCTTACAACTGTTACACAATATGGTAAATTTAGGTACTACTCTATCTCAGATACAATAACACCTGAGCTGTTTGAAATTCTAAGTAACTACTCACCACTTGAACCTACAAAAAGCTATAATCAGCATTTTGCAAAAAAAGAGTTAAAGCAAGCTAGAACTTGTTACGACCACCTTGCTGGAGAATTAGGGGTTAAAATCAAAGATTTTCTTACCTCTGAAAATATCATTGCAGAAAACAAAATCAATAGTAACAACTATATTGTGACTACATCAGGTGAAGTATTTCTTAAAGAAGAACTCAATATTAATGTTACTGATTTAAAAAATAAAAAACGAAAGTTCTGCATTAATTGCTTAGACTGGAGCGAACGAAAAAATCACATTGCTGGAGCATTAGCAAAGGCAATTTTAGATTTCTTAATTGAAAACAAATACATAATACGTAACTCTGGGTCAAGAGCAATAAAAATTACGGATAAAGGAAAAATATTCTTCAAAGACAATTGGCATATAGTCCTTACTGATAACTAAAATAGTGTAGAATTTTTGTTGCGAAACATAAATTCTTTAAAAATATAAAGATAATAAAATCGCATAAAATCAACAAAAATCCTCTACACTTTAGGTATAAATTTCTATGAACTACCTATAGGGAAGACCTAAAATAGCGCTAAGATGGTAGTCAGAATATTGTTGTCCATTGATGGTAAATTCAGTTTTACCTGTTAGTTTACTGTAATCCTCAAGGACTTGATGTAACTTGTTAGCTTGTTCTTCAGTTGGCATACCAATAAAACCTACTTGTCCATCAACATCTGGTGTCATTTCAGATAGTTTGATGTCTTTATTAATCGCTAAAATAGTTTTCAACAAGTAGAGTTCTTTTGCTTTGGTTGATTTATCATCAACTGGAGCAGTAAGAGTTTCTACTGTTTTCAAGGCATTAAATATTTATCGTCCACAAAACTTAGAGATTGTTTAAAATTCCATTAAAGCCTGTAGGTACTTAACCCACCGCAATGATAAAAACATGGCTGAGGGGAGATTTCCCTATAATGTCGATGAGATCTTCAATCATCTAATGGCAATGACATCAAGGCAATCATGGATGAAGTCAAAAATCATGATACAAAAAAGTCTGAGAACGACCTAGAAATTGATGAATACTGTTTAGAACTAAGTTAGCAAATTTCGTTAGAAGGTTTACTACCATTAGAATCAAAAAAAGTTTTGTTTGAACAATTCACTCAACGAACCGCTCAAAAAACATGGAAGACTAACAAACGTATCTTTGAAGAAAATCGTCAAGAATACATTCAAAAAGAATTTGAGCGGATGACCCATGGAGAGTGTCATCATAACGCTATTTACATACAGGGAGCAGGCAATAGTGGAAAATTATTTCTTGCTCGATTGATTGCTAAACAGCATGATTGAATAGGACACACACCCATAAGTGAATAAAAAACGCTTTGATTTAGATTCGAGGTACAAAGGACAGAAAACGATGACCAATGAATTTGATACGTCATGCGACACGGATTATCGTGAGCTCTTTCAAATTTTAAAACCTGATTCAACCAATCAACTCAGATTTCGTTTCAAAGATGCATATATCATTCAACATGACCATTATTACAGATTATGAAAATTATTGGAATTAGGTTGAAGCGTCGTATTCGCTATATCGTAAAAGTATATTATAACGACCACAACAAGTTCAGCATTCAATTATGGTATTGCCAAGCCGTGATTTAAAAGAAAAAGTAAAATTACAATTCAAAAAACTAAAGAATAGAAATTAGATAGCATCACTAAAGATTCTGAATCAGATTTGACAAAGATGACACAAAAATTATTAATTGAAATTCAAAATAACCAAACCAGCTCTTATCAAATAAAAAAGCTACCGTTTCATACACCGATCAAAGCGATTCAAACGACAAGCTAAAAAATTTAAAAGATTAGTCGAGTAAGTTAACTCCTTACTTGATTATCCCATAACATCTTAGTGAGATAAAGAAAAAATAATAAAAATAACAACAGATAAATTGATTTGCCTATTACTAGAAATCGAACACATTGAAACAACATTATACGAAACAGGGTTCAACTCATATAACTATTTTTTAATCGACATTCTTATGACGAACTCTTAACAAGTTTTAGAATGTTTGAATTCTCAAAAGGACACTCCGAAGTGGTTAATGAACCATCTAACGGATTTTGTCATGAATATTTCAACATCCCATATCGATATAATCCAACAAGTGAAAGGAAATAAGTCTATGAGCATTCAACTTGAATTGAACCTAAGATCTATTACTGTACAACTCCCTGAAAACCACATCATCATTTCTAAAAATGATGATGAATTTAACAGAGGAAGCCACATAAAGACGTTATTTATCCTTAAATGAAGTTTTTAAAGTGCTTTTAGTCCTCAACCTTGGTCATTAGAAAACGTTCTATACAAGCCAAATATTCGCTCAAAAATTGATATTAACAAAAACAAAGATGGATTTGTGAGATATACTCAAAATCAAGGCGGACGTTACTATTTTTTAGCAAGTAGAGCCAAAGAATATTTTGAAGAAGTTTTTGATTATGATATGACAACCAAGATAATATCTTAGTTATCGCTTTTAGAGAAGTGTTATTTTATCTGGTTGCCCTCCTAAGAAACGTAAAGAAGATAAATATAGACATAGTTTCCAAGACTATCAAAAGATAAACCGTTACTTAGAAGAAAATTTAGACTTACTTATATCTATTGTCTTTCATTTACCATTGATTAAGCTAAAAACTGAACCATGAGCAGGTGAAGTTGCAGGGATTGTATCTTATGGGACACATTAGAAATCAAAACATATCGCCGATGTGACACCATTCGCCATCGCTGGTCAAAAACTAAAACAGAAGGTTCAATTCGAACAATCCCCACCGATGCAGACTCACTGAATTCTTGAAAACCTTAAATAAGAGTAAGATGTATTATTGAAAATGGTGTAATTACAAATAGTGAAAACATGATTTTTGTTGACTTACATCATAATACGGCAACTAATGCAGGTATCAACAAACACTTAAAACAAATCTTAAAAACATTACACATCTTTCCACAAAATATGACAAGTCTAGGTTTACTATGTACATATTGCAATGTTAACCATCGGTGTATATATTCAAGCTTATCAAAGCTAATGGGTTATAAAGATATTCTGCAAATAAGCAAAACCTACAGACATTTAATCCAAGAAAAATCTGCCCAAGAAGATAATAAAATACGTGATTTCTATAAGTCTTTAAGTGAGTAAAGTATACTTTGAATAAATTTTGAACATTTCAAGCAAAAAAGCCTCTAAATCAACATTTAGAGACCTTAAACTATACCGGCGGCCGGGGTCGAACCGGCACGTCCGTGAGGACACTGGATTTTGAGTCCAGCGCGTCTGCCAATTCCGCCACGCCGGCAAATAAACTGGGGTAGCTGGATTCGAACCAACGCATGAGGGAGTCAAAGTCCCTTGCCTTACCGCTTGGCTATACCCCAATCATAGGGCGAATGATGGGAATCGAACCCACGAATGCCAGAGCCACAATCTGGTGTGTTAACCACTTCACCACATTCGCCATAATAGAACACGGGCAGTAGGAATTGAACCCACACTGAAGGTTTTGGAGACCTTAGTTCTACCTTTAAACTATGCCCGTAATATGGAAGGGGAGGGATTCGAACCCCCGAACCCGAAGGAGCGGATTTACAGTCCGCCGCGTTTAGCCTCTTCGCTACCCTTCCAAACTAACAAATGGCGCGAGACGGAATCGAACCGCCGACACATGGAGCTTCAATCCATTGCTCTACCAACTGAGCTACCGAGCCAATCTCTTATTGCGGGAGCAGGATTTGAACCTACGACCTTCGGGTTATGAG
>NZ_JANUXX010000011.1 GCF_024814375.1 Streptococcus sciuri | reverse complement strand
CCATTGATGGCCAATTCAGTTTTACCTGTTAGTTTACTGTAATCATCAAGGGCTTGATGTAACTTCTTACTTTGTTCTTCAGTTGGCATACCGAGAAAGTATACTTGTTCATCAGATGTTTGTATCTCATTTAGCATGATATCATTACTAGTCGCTAGGATGGTTTTCAACAAGTCGAGTTCTTTTGCCTTAGTTGCTTTGTCATCAGTTGAAGCAGTAGGGGTTTCAGTCTTACCTGTACCATCAACAGCAGCTTGGGCTGATTGAACGGTTGCTTCTTTTGTTGCAACGTCAGCATCTGCTGCATCTTTTTCACTTTGTGCCGTGTCAACAGCTGGTTTAGCAGTTGCGGCAGTTGCTGTTTGATCAGCGATTTTATCATTAACAGCCTTTGTTTCTGTCTCATTTGCTTTTTGTTCTGAAAGATTTGTTGCTTGGTCAGCTGTTGTTGCAACATCTTTAACAGCTGCTTTTGCGGTATCTACGTTAGCTTGAGCAGTTGTTACGGCTTCATCAGCTTGATTTGCTGTGTCTTGTGCAGTAGCTACTTGTGTTTTAGCATCAGATACCACTTGACTTTGTGCATCAAGAGCTGGTTTAGCAGCATCAGATGATTGCGCTGTTTCAGTCTTTGGTGCTTCAGTTGTGACAACTGGTTTATCAGGCGTATCAGCTTTTGCTTGTGTTGCTTCATCAGCAAAAGCTGGTGCACCAACCGCTGCGATCGCGAGTGCAGTAGTTGCTGCAAGGGATTTGAGTGTTTTGTTCATAGTTGTGTTTTTCTCCTTTTGGATATTTCTAACTACATTTTACCCCCCCCCCCCCCGATTTTGTCAAGTGATTTTAGGTTTTTTTATCTTTTTATGGGTAACAAAAATCAAATATCTGTAAAAGCCTATTAAACCAAGCTTTCAAAATTCGTTTTCATTGAATATAGGTACTTATAATCTAATCTTACAAACAATGGATTACCATTAGATTACCAAAAACTCGTTTTCGGAGTTTATGTTATTGAGAAACTAGAATAGCAATGTTAATGATGAAAATCAATTCGATAGATTAGATTTTTTGTCTCTTAATAATTTTTCAATTTTATCAACATAATATTTCCAATACAATAAACCAATGATTGTAATAGGTATTCCTAGCAAAACAAAATGGACTGCTATAGTAAAACTCAAACCAGTAACCAGCATATATGCTATTTCAACTATACTAGATATTAAAAATATAGTAAGTATTTGGATATAGATGTTTTTTTGAAATTTAATGGAGTATTTAAATAATAACTCTAAAGCAAGCACCTCTACATATCCGAATACTATGAATACAATCATATTGATCCAAGACGTTAAACTTGAATTTATAAGAGTAAAATATAGATTATAGATTGCACCAATGCAAAGCAAGAGTAGAAGTTTTTTTAAGTATTTCACCACTAACCCTCCAAGTACTCTAAAAATTGTTTTTTATATTTTCGAGAAACCGTTAAGTTTTGACCATCTGTTAATTCGATGATAAATTTTCCATTCAGAGAAGGATAAATTTTTTCTACAACTAATATATTAACAATAAAAGATTTACTAATTCTCACATATAATTTGCTGAACTCTTCTATCTCATACAACTTATTTTTTAGACGCAAAGTGAGATTGTCAGCATAAGCAAATACCTTATCACCAATACCTTCAAAATACAGCACATCCTGATAGTCGCATTTCCCTAATATATCTCCATAAATGTCATTTTGTCGATAACCAACAACGACATGTTCAGTCTGTTGAATATTATCTTTAAAGAAACTAACGATCTCTTCCTCACTAAAATTTTCAAAAAGAAATGTTATATTTTTCGCCTCTGCTGATCGTACGTTTAAAGAGACTGGTAAATCAATCCAATTGGACAACATTTTCTCTAATTTAGATATATTTCCAAAGTACTCGTTTATTTTCAAAAAAGCCTCCTAATTAGCCTGCTCCTTTTTCTGTAATAAGATATAGATTCCCAAGAAGCATATCATATAAATAAAGAGAATAGTTTCAGATCTAACATCAATACCTTTATTTTCTAACAATCGCCACCCCAGGCGAGCGTAGTTATATGATGGCAAGAAAGTTGCAATCTGAGAAAGAAATTTGGGCATAGCTGCCACTGGCATCCATAAACCACCTAAAAAAGAAAGTACTAAATATGTTATGGTTCCGATTGGTTGAGACAAACTATCTAATCTACCGATTAGCAAGGCCATAATTAAAAACACAACACTTCCAGTATTTAATGTAATTCCTATATTAATCGTTTCAAGTACTCCTAAATTGATTCCTTTATAAAGGTAGGCAATTACAAACATAAGGAATGTAAAAGCAACCGAGATCAACAAATATGAAAATACATGACTAATTACATAATAAATAGAATTAACTGGAGATACTTTCAAATAAGTATACCATTTTTTCTTTCGTTCATCTGCAATTTTAGTACCAAGGAGATTGATTGCATTCCCCATAATACCAAAAGCAATCATAGAAATTAAACAATACTCTGACCACGGTACACCGTTAACATTAGCATTCTTAGGAAAAATCGCTGTATATATAATATAAAAAATAACAGGCAAAGCAATGATGAATAATACATATTTGGTATCTCTAAAAACCCTTTTTATATCTAACCATATTAAGAAGAAAAGTCTACTCGATTGGAACATTTTCTAATACCTCCATAAAATATTGACGTAGCTTACTTTGATTCTTTTTTATAATCGAAATAGGAATTTTCCCTACAGATACTACTTCATCTATCATTTGATACTTAAATTTTATTTCAGAATCAGTCTCTTCAAAACTAAATTTTTTAATTTCTTCTAATTGTTTTTGAGTTATTTGACTCTTATCTACTGAATATGATGAACGTTTTTCGATTTTACCCTGAACATTAGTCATTTTACTATCTAAAACTAATAGCCCCTTTGACAAAATAAGTACTCTGTTACAGAATTCAGAAACTTCCTCCATATCATGACTAATTAAGATTATTGTCAAATCTTTACTGAACGAAAACGTGTTTAACGTCTCCCAAAATGCTTTTTTTGATACGACATCCATCCCTACTGTTGGTTCATCCAATATAAGCACTTTAGGATTATTAATTATCGCAGTAGCAAATTGAACTCGTCTTTGTTGTCCACCTGATAAAGAGTCACAATATTTATTCTTTACTGTTCTTAAGTTAACACTATCTAAAACACTTTCGACTGATTTGGAATTGGTTGAAAAGCGCTTCACCATATCTAACCATTCGTAGACCTTCATCTTCTCAGGCATAGAAATTTCCTGTAACATAACCCCAACATCAGATTTAATCTCGAAATTCCTCTTAACCTCCCCAATCTTGAGAAAGTATACCTAAAATTATTTTTATTAAAGTGGACTTTCCTTCACCGTTCAAACCCAAAAGTCCAATGATATCACCCTTGTTCACAACCAAGTCAACACCTTTTAATATTTGTTTATTTTTGAATGATTTGGTAATATTTGATATTTCAAAAACATTATTCACTTTAATCACCACCTAACATCAAAATTATTTTATTAACAAAATCTCTTTGAGCAGAAGTAAATTCGGGAATATTACTCTCAATAAATGCGTCTGTCAAATATATTGCGCACAAATCTTCTTTAAATTCTCGCACTCCAGTATCATGATTTTCACAATAATCATAAGCTCTGTAAATAGCAGTTAGTTCATCAATAATATAGTCATAACAATTTGGAACTGTTTCATTTATGGAGATAACGATAAAAAAACTCTACATATTCTCTATGATATTTACAAAAGCAAAATGTATAATAAATACCCGAATTCCTCAACTTCTTCAATCTTTTATTAATATGATTCGAAAAATTTTGTAAGAAATAAAAACTAGAAAAGTTGGGAATATCTGAAAGTGCTAACTTGATATATGAATAGAAGAAATCGACATCATTATAGCTAAGAACTCCGCCACTTGAACTACTTGTTAATTCAGAGAAATCTGCACAATTTCTAGAGAAATCTTCACTTTTTTCAATTTGATTAGAGATTGTCATACAACTCATTGAAGATAATACTTTATAAAACCACTCTTTATAACTTTCAAATGGAACATTCCCTCCTCGTTTATAGTTTGTACAAATAATTTTGTTCAACAAATGACTGATGTTAGAGCTAATTAAAGCATTCTCTTGTTTTATTTCTGACAAAGCAAAATAATATGAATCTTCTGAAAACCATAAGTCAGAAGCAATAATTTTCACAAGTTCCTGTAAGTATATGAGTGGGTTCAAAATTTTAAACTTTATGAAGTCTTCTGTTGTCACGTTTGATATTATTAGTATAACTCCATCAATAAAATTTATGTTCATTTGGTCTATAAGTTGCAAAAATCAACATATAAGATGCACAGGAGTTTGGGGATTCTCCCCAAAATTAAACCAAAACATCAGTTCAAAAGTGTCAGTTTGACCTTTGCTGATAGTTCTATTTTTACGATAGTGTGTATGCACTGTCTGAGCTCGCAAAGTCCTAGTATTATATTCTTAGATGAACTCTAGATTTCCCGTATCAGACACGGTGGCTGACATTGTCCGTACAAGGATTTTTAATGACTACATGATGTCATCAAAATGACTGGATGACTTTAGATACTTATAGCCGTGCTACAAAATCAGGGGAAAAACAATCCATTAAAAAGTTTGCAGATTACCTCAATAAAGCAAAATAGCCATTCTAGCTTAATCGCTCTTAAAACTAGGTCTTAACAGATTACCATTAGATTACCCAAAATCTGTTTTCGGAGCTTATGTGGTTGAGAAAATCATGTATTTACTTTACTTTTTTGTAAGTTCATTTTATAATGTATATACAAAAGGAGGTAGAACCATGAATGTTATCTTGAGAAAAACTGGAAATAGCACTGTCATCACCATTCCCAATAAAATTAAAGAGACACTCGGAGCAGAAATTGGTGAAGAAATCGAATTTATCACTTCGGGGAATAATGTCATCATTCGTAAAGCCGAACCAAAATTTGATTTCGACAGAGAACTAGAAAAAGCAATGAACCAATACGATGAACTCTTGAAAGAATTGGTAGATAGATGAAATATCTAACTGCTGAAGATATTATCAAAATCAATGTCATGGTTATTGGCAAATATTCTCCCAAAGAACCCGTTGGAATAGCTGACCTTAATAGCTTGCAGATGATTGTTGAACAGCCTAAACAAGAGATTTTTGGAAAAACGCTCTATCCAGATATTTACAGCAAGGCTACCATTATTTGGATAAATTTGATTAAGAAACATCCTTTTTACAACGCCAATAAACGAACTGCTGTTCTTGCATTGCATATGTTTCTGGCAATGAATGGCTATCAATCCCATCTCTCACTAAGTGATGGTTTGGAAAAGACAATTGAAATTGCTACATTTCAGGGGGACTTCGAAGAATTAAAGGAAACAATGATTCATTTTCTCAAACAAGATGGAAATATAACTAAATTATAATTAAAAAGCGGTTGTCAACTTTTCGTTGAAGACCGCTTTTTTGTAGTCTACTTGTTTTAGTAAGTATACTTTTTATTCTAACTTATATCATTTCTTTAGACAGATCGCTATAATATTCACGCTTTAATAATGGGGGTTCTATGTTAACCTGATTAACTTTCGAATCAACATATTTCAATTTATCTCTAATAATCGAAAAGAACGTTTGACTTTTTAAACTTAGAAATTTTGTATTTATTGCGTCGAACATTTTTTCAAAACCTTTTCATCAGTTTCATTTTTGAGGATATTAAGCTACAGCTATCATTATAAGCTTGACTGAGACTTTACTTAAGCTCACTAGCTTACCCCTAAAAATAATCACATATCTTCTAGAACATCTAATTATCAAAAAAGAAGTTCTAGAAGCTTATTTATCGTGGTTTCCAACAGTACAAAATAGTGTCATCAATAAACTAAAGAAAGCTTAACAAATAATAGAAAATGAGTTCCCACAACCTGTGAGAACTCATTGGATATAAAAACAATTTGTCTCTTCAATCATACTACCAATATTTTATACATACTGCAGTATTTTCGATGAAAAAGATGCATTATTTCTTCTTATCTTTTTTCAATTGTTTTGGTGATACAAAGCAAGTTGTTCTACTGCTTGACACCTTACGAATAGTAGGTTTAGCCATAACAATTCTCCTTTCCTATTAACTACAGGTATTCTACCATCTTTTGCTAAATTACTATAAAAACGTATCATATCCATAACATCAAGATTCTAGAGTGATTATTTCATCTTTTAAACGCAAATAAAGATCTTCACAATCAATAAAATCCAGGAACTCAGCACACCGTTTCATAACATCTAGGGCTTTGTTATTGCCATTACTATAACTATAATAAGCTTTATTATATTTCAAAAGAAGTTTTTCATACATGTCAGTATCTAAAATATTTAATTTATCTAAATGTGCAATATATTTTATTGCAATATCATTTCTTCCACGAGAAATTGAAAGATTAATAACATTTAAAAGCATTTGATGTATTTTTCTTCTATTGTTTGAATTACTGTAATACAGCTGTGTTCGCTTTAACATCTCCGAAGAAAAAGTATCCAGAGTTTCAATAGATAAAACACCAGCAGTATTTGTAAATAGCCATAACTCATACCTTCCCCATTCCTCAACCGAAAATAGATATTCCATAAGATATGTTATTTCATGCTCTGTCACTGTTGTATCACTATTACAGTAAGCCATTATAGTTTTAATAACAATACAATTTAGAGTATGCGTTCGTAATTCTAGTGAATCTGACGCTTCATCCATAAGCTTTCGACTACAGGCTAACATCTTATTCAATTTTGCCATATTCTTAGACACATAAGCTTCAGATAATTCTTCTGATAAACGAACATCATTTATTTGATAATAACTATTATAAAGGTACTGAAACTCTTCAAGAGAGACATTCATTCTTTTTAAGGAATTCAAAAAAACATCTACTGTTAAATGAGATTCATTTCTCTCAAATCTTGAAAGTTGCCCCGCAGAAATACATTTACCAGCGGCCTGTCTAAGTGACACTTGTTTTGAATTTCTTATTATTTTAAAAACTTTTCCTGTTAAATTTTTCATATGTTGTATATCCGTTACAAAAATATAGGTATGTGACTCATATTATATAATAATACAAAATAAAAAATCAAACAAGAGGAGAATCTAAAATGAAAATGACGTTATTGTCACAGTCCCTTATCGTCCTAGCAAATATTTTAATCATTATCACTATGTAGTTTTGAGAGAAATTGGAGGTTAACAATAATGTTTCTATTTAAATTTGAAAGTAGAGAAATAACAGACTTAGAAACTTTGGAAATCTATGAGGTAGATCCAGACTCTGCAAATATACTACACTCTTATTTAAAAGGTAACTTACCTGAATCAAAAAATGAATCACTACAAATTATTCAAAAAGCTTTACAAGAGAATTGTATCCATCTAGATGAGCTACAATTATGGACTGAGGATACATTTAGATTAAACACACCAATAGTTCATATTATTCAAAATTGTAATAGCCCATGTACAATTTGTGATTGTTGGAAAACCAGAGAAAGAAACATTCGTACTGCAGAAGAGCTTTATCCATCATTCAAGAAAATGTCAGAATATGGCGCAAGTTCCATAATGGTATCTGGAGGTGAACCTACACTAAATCCTGAACTAGAGCAAATTATTGATGATATTCATTCTCTAGGTATGGGAGTAGAATTAAATACTAACGGAACCCTATTATCTCGAAACACATATTTATATCAAAAAAATATAGAGGCATTAATCGTCTCTGTAGATGGTTTCTCTCCTGAAGAATATAAACAAATTCGAGGTATTAACAAATTTGAAACGGTTTGTCATAATATTATTGAATTCAAAAAGTATTCACCAGAAACTATCGTAGGAATTCGTGTTACTTTAACAAAGTATACATTAAATCAGTTAGATAAGTTAATTGATTTATGTAAAAAGTTAGACATTGATAGTGTCGGGTTCAATCCTATTGATGTTACATCATCTAGCTTTTCTAGAAATATGAATTTCGAGCGTTCTATGCTATTAAGAAACAGACTATTTCCCGATTTAGATTATCTCAATGATTTTATAGCTTCCTTGGAAAACACTGAATCAGACAATTATAAAATCATTGAGGAAGCCAGCTCAAAATCATTATTTTCTTGGAATGTTTCACAGTTTAAAAAATGTGCAAATTACTATAAAGGAATATTAACATCAAAAGAAACGCTTAATTCATCAGAACCTTGTCATTTTCCAAATTATTCACTAGTAGTTGACTATGATCAAACTATTAAACCTTGCTTTTATGCTCCTGCATTTTCAACTTTAAAAGATTTTCCAAATGACACATGGGACTTAGCAAAAATAAAGGAACATCTCCGCAATACTGGGATATGCAAAGGATGTAGGGGGAAAGTTTTCTGTGGATAAAAACATTTTTCAATTATCTTATATTTTAAGAAGCACCGCTATGTCTATGCTTATTCTACCTATTTGGTGGGTAAATATACAAAAAATACCATTACAACCTTATCTAACAATTGCAGCTATAGTACCAATAATATCTCTAATTTTAGATATCCCATTTTCATTTATCTCAGACAAAGTTGGATTGAAAATATCATATTTTATTGGCTTAATTATCTTCTCCATTTCATTTTTGACTCCTCTATTGCTCTCTGGTCTAGCATCATATATTGTTTTTACTATTCTATCAGTACTAGCAGACAGCCTGATAAATGGTGTCGAGATTGCAATTATTAAAAGTATCTCAGGTAGTGGTTTTTCCGAATATTATTCAAAATTATCCCAATCATTCTACTTGTTTACAATCCCTCTCTTCTTTATAAGTGTAGTAGCCTATCAATTTAATACTTTACTTCCATTAATTATTCAATGTATCACCATCTTTCTATCAGCAATAAATGTATTACAAATTAAGATTATAGATGATTCAATACCAGAGGTTCAGACATATGAAGGCTGGTCATTGAAAACTACTCCAAAATACTTTATTATTCTTTGCTCAACTATTTTTATTTATTCTGTTTTTGATGGCGCCGTACAATTTCAAAATAGAAGCATACAGTTACTTTTATCCGATAATTTACTTATACTATCATGCTTATTTGCCTCGGGGAATATAATATCATCAGTGGGATTAGGAAGGCGAGTTTATAATTTCATTAACAATCGTACCACACCCTTCAAAATTACTATAATTACTCTCTTCTTCGCTATCTCATTATCTTTACTTTCCTTAAATAAATTAATTTCTATCATCATAGGATACATCGTCATATCTTTAATAAAAGGAATATATAGACCAATTATGAGCGAACTTTACAGCAATCTTCAACCTAAGCAAAAATGGAAAGCTAGCTGGTTTAGCTTTCTTTCCGTAGGTAGTGGCATCATTTTGATAGTAACAAATTTCTTTTTTACGCAATTCAGTAGCCAATTACAATTACTAGAGCTTTTATGGGCATTACTAATTTTGGGAACTGGAATTGTCGTTTCTCTTGTTATTTGGCAAACCAAAAAACTTGAACTTGACTACCATGACTCAAGCTCACTATCAAATAAAACTACTACATTAATAATTGATTTAATTAAATCAAAGTTAAATATACGGCAATCCTATCCCATACAACATGCCTTATATAATAGTGTATCAGAGATAAAAGAGATACAAGAAACAACTACACTACCAGTTGCAAAAATTATTAATAATGACGATAATTCATTGACTTATCAGTATTTCTCTGGGATTAAGTTAGAACATTTAGATTCTGATCAACAACAGGATATAATAACTAATCTTGTTGAACGACTAAAAACTAGAGAAATAGAGGATACTACCACTCAATATCCTTGTAGTTGTATTACATTAAGCCATGAAGACTTACATCCAGGAAATATCTTAGTATCAAACAAACAATATAAAGTCATTGACTGGGATTTTTCTGGCATGGGTTATAAAATAACCGATGAAATCTCTCTTTTATTTCATCCCAAACTTCATCTGACACTTAATGAAAGATTTAAATATCTCGCTGATATAGCTCAGTATCATTCGGATGTTTGCCCAATCAAATTAAGTTTATACAAAAATACTGAATTTGTGGAAGCATATTTAGATAATAAAATTAAAGAGATTTCTAATTGGAATTCCACTTCAAAATACACCAAAGATCTTAAGGATGAATATCTAGCCTTATTAATGGAGGTAAAAAAATTTGGCAATACCATTAATCATTAACACTTATTGTAGTGCCGGATGTAATCATTGTCCATTTAATAAAACAGGTACTAAGATTAAAAATCCTGAAATAAATGATAAAGAAATCTATATCATTACAGGCGGAGAGCCTCTGGAAGATCCTCTACATCTAAAGAGTGTCATACATCAACTCCAATCAAAAAATTCATATTTTAGATTAGCAACAGGAGGACACATTAGAATAGCCTCAATTCATAATATACTATCAAATGCATCTAACTATTTGGGTATAAACATTGGAACAGACGTACTATTAAGAAATGACTCCACTGATTTACAAAAAATTTGGTTAGAAAATTGGGAACTTTATGGGAAACTATCGAATACATGGCTAACAATAACCTTATCTTATGATATTGAATTATCCATAATAGAAAAATTAATAACTGAGACTAAGCCTCATAAAATTTTACTCAACGAAATAGAGGATGGATTTAAAGACTACATCAAATATTTTCGTCTATTAAAAATGAAGTTCCCCTTTATAATATTTATTGAAGGTTATAGAAATGAAATTTAAAACAGATACTTTAAATATTCCAAATGGTTTTGGCAGTGCAAGCGGAACAATATTCCAAAAACAAATCTTTTTTATTGATTTTGATGATAAACGTCCCTACTCATTTTGGGAGGTAACATATAGCCCTTCCATGGGAACTGATTCCAGTAAATTAGAAAAAAGTTTATTAAAATATATGGATAGTATGCATACCTCTAACCCTATTATTATAAATCATATTTCATGGAGAGATTTTTTAATTTCAAGAAGAAATGTTACCAAAAAGAAGATTCGTCTTTCAGGTATTGAGATAGATTTAACAAAGCAAATTACCTTGATGCCAAAAGTCGATTTTTTAAGAATAAAGGCTTATAAAAGTGCTCCAAAATGGATTTTCAAATTGGACACCATACCTCAAACACTTATTATTGATTACAATAATTCTAGTAATCTTGATAACTTAAGTAGAGACGTAGCACAAATCCAAAGTCAATTTCCTGATACTAAAGTTTACTTAGAACAACCTTTTGAAAACTTTGAAAACTACAGAAATAAATCTGAATTTGAAAAATGTCATCTAATATTTGATAGTCATAACTACATAAACAGGGTCAAAAATAATGACATTAACAAAGATGATATTTTTAACTTCAAAATTGGTCGCAATAGTGTAAAGGAATATGAGTATTTAATAAAAAATAATTATAATATTATTTTTGGTAATGTCACCTCTTCAAAAATCGGTCAAGAAATTTGTAATAAGTTGTCTGAAAGATTTGCCAATTTTGAATTAAATTGTATTGAGATAAAAAATTAGTTTAACCCTAAAGAAGGTTTTTAGATAAGGGGGGTGGGATGTTCCCCAAAATAAAATTAAAGCATCAGCTAAAAAGCGTCACTTTGACCTTCGCTGATGTTTTTATTTTTGGACAGTGCGTATACACTGTCGGAGCTCGCAAAGTCCTTTTGACATTTTAAGGGCATTGCCATACTTTATACGGTGCCGTACAAGGATTTTTCACGACTATATGATGTCATCAAAATGACTGGATGACTTTAGATACTTATAGTCAGGCTATAAAATCAGGTGAAAAGCAATCCATTAAAAAGTTTGCAGAATATCTTGACAATGCTAAATGAAGTAGATTTATTGTTCAACTTCATAATTACTCAAAAACCAAGTCTCGAAAGATTACCAAAAGGATTACCAAAAATCTGTTTTCGGAGCTTATGTAATTAAGGAAATTGTCCATTTAAAATTTCTTCGTTTTTCTTCGTTTTTACTTCATTTCTAATTTATAGTACTGACTACGATCCCTTGTACTAGTTCCATACCAAGTTAAAATCTTCTTGTCACGCAACCCTTTTAGTAATTTTGACGAATATGATACACTTCGCCCCAATAATTCTGAGGCTTTTTTTGTGGTCATCTGTTCACCAGTGTTATACATATACTGGAGTAATAATTTCTCATCTACGCTTAATTTGCTATAATCTTCAACTTTATTCTCTAAAGAATCCCTTGTACGTAATGTTCGACTGGTTATGCTATTCTCTAACGTTAACACTACCTTATTACCTGGTTCTGAATACTTGGGCTCATGAAGAAAAGCTGATTCCATCTCAGAATAGATACGCTTAACACCCTCGTTCATTTCACGAACCCAACCAAATTCAGTCAGGGTTCTCGCAATCCTAGGATTTCTTGAAAAACGTTCATGTTTGATATTCTCAACCGTTACAATATTTGGTAACTTACCTGGACTGTGAATCTCTAAGCGATCATCGAACATTAAAACACGAATATGATCTCCATAGACAGAATAATCACGGTGAGTGACGGCATTAACAATACCTTCAAACCAAGCAAAATCAGGATACTCAGACAAAATTTGAAACTGACCATTGTCATCTAGATACTAGAATTCTCGAAGCTGTGTACGGATAAAGTCCCTAACCTTGGTAATCAGAACTGGCAAAGCATCATCAAAAGTCACTTCCTTGATAACATTAAAGCTACTTCCTGTTCCCATATCCGTCCCATCAAATCGTTGGAAACGAACACGTGCTTGAGGGAAAAAAGCAGAAGGATACTTCCCAAAAAGTAAAATTGCTGCTTTAGTCAATTTACCATTAACCAAGAATCGTCTTGCTTTAAGAACTTCCTCCGTGGAACAATCTGATAAATCAAAGTGACTTTTGAAATCCTGAACGATATTTTCGTCAATATCTTCCAAGGTCGCATCCAAAACAACTTCATCTTCAAAAAAGCGTTGCCCTTTGTCATAGCTAAGCTGTGTTCATTGCTCATAACTTAACTTTATTGACTCATCACCTTGACGAAGATAAACATCATCATTCGGTGCAGCAATGACACGATTGGAAGATAATTCAACAGAGATAATCAGAATGAGATCAGCTTCTCCCTTGTGATTAACCACAGGGATTTCCTCAAATGATAAATCCAGCGGAGTCTCACGCATCTCACGGTCAATTTTCTTAAAATCATCAATCGGATAAGCTCTAGCGTCCTTGAAACCTGTTATGATATTTCCTTGTTTCTCATCCTCAATACCAATAACCAACTGACCACCATCAGCATTGGCAAAAGCAATTAAATGCTTGAGCAGTTCTGACGGTTTTTTACGTGCAGATTTTCTATCTAAGTATTAGCTTTCTAATGAGGATTGGTAGTAGGATATTCTTGAATCATGTATTTCTCCTGAGTCATATTCTTTTTACATTATAACACATTAGAGAATCATCTATATTCCTATCTAGTTAAGAAAATAAAATGAAACTAGTATCAAATAAAACTATCTGCTCCCTCACAATAATTTTATTTCATTTCATCCAACTTAACATCTAATTGGCTCTTAAAATTCATAATATCTTTTTCAACTAATTTTTTAAAAAAGATATCATAATCTTTTGGTGTTAAAAAAGTGAATTTATATTTTGTCAAGCTATCATTTTTAGCAGAATACTCATTAAGTAGCTCAAAATGTTTAATAGCCGCCTTATTTTTTCCAATATTTTCTGCGTCAGGAGCCGATATTTGTGAATCATCCTTAACTTCTACTACAATGATGCTATCACCTTGTTTAATAAACCAATCTGGATTGAATTGCCCGTTCTTATGATGTGTTCCTTTTTGCCAAGAATAGTCAATACTATAAAAATTCATATCATCTGATTTTATAAATGAATCAACATTTTTAATAACTTCCACATCAGTAGTAAGCTTAATTATGAATTCTTTTTCCGGATTACCGGTTGTTACAACGCCAAATTGAGGTGTTTTAAAATTATACTTATTATCAATAAACTTATATTTATAGCCGTTTGAAGAATCTATTAATTCCTTAAAAGTTTCTAAACTAGCTTTATCCGTTGAAAGTATTCCTTCCAAATCAGAGCTGTAAAAAAGTACTTTACTCGCCTTAAATCCACTTAAATCCGAAGTATTTTTAGGTAATTTTGCGGTTGACACAGTGAAATACTCTTTCGGCTCAGTATCGTAAGTAACTACCTTTGACGCATTTCTGAAAATAACATTCATAGATGATAAGAACTTATTCTTAAGACTTTTTGTGATATAGGTATTTCCACTGTTTTTCAATGATTTTTCAACCATATCATGTATTTTAGCAACTGGCCATAGGTTTTGATATTCTTTAACATATTCTCTATCTTCTAAATCCTCAAAACGACTATATAAAATATTTGCCATTTCTTGCACAGTCACTTGCTCATGCTCAAATGTTGCTTGAAATTTCCTATCTGACTTATTCTTAATATCAGTGAGTGTAATAGTACTCTTACCAATTCTATCATCTGTAGGCAAATTAACTCCATTTTCCCAAAGATTATATGTGCCCATTTTAGGATAATCCTTAGTATCAGCTTTTGAAGAATACTTTACATTAGTTAAACTAAAATTATAATCTGATTCTCCATTAACTGCTAAGGTGATTCTTTGCCGTATTTCTAGAACTTCATTCACGAGCGTCTCCACATTTGAAGACCATTTTTCATGGTTAAATACAGTTACTGTTGGGGTTCCCCACTTCGCTGTATCCCAACCATCTGGAACACGTAAACCTCTACCGAGAACTTGAGCAATCAAAAGTTTTGAGTTAAATGCTCTCTCGTCATCTGGAACAATTTGGAATACTCGTTTAACATCCCATCCCTCAGTTAGCATTGATACGCTAAAAATAAATTCTACTGAATTGCCAATATCATTTACTCTAGATAACTTTATTCTATCGACAGCTGCCTTTTGTCCACTATGGACAGAAAGTACTATATTATCAACTTCTGAATCAGTTAAGTTCCTTTGTGCCTTCAAAAAATTTTTAAATGCCTTAGCCTTACTATCAGCAAGATTTTGTTTTGATGTCACAATAATAGTGATCGGCTTAATACTCAACTCTTTGGGTAACTGTTCTGCAATATGATTATGCGAATTTAAGATAACCTGCCAACGTTCATCTCTATCATTTGGTATATCTTCTTTAGAAATATATTCTATGTCCTTAACAAATCCTTGCTCTATAGCATCTCGTAAAGAAAATCGATATATGACATTTGAAAAATAATCATTTTCATTTTTACTTTTTCCTTTATAAGCGGTACCAGTTACTCCAATAACATATTTAAAATTAATACCGTTGTTTCTTTCATCCTCAATAAAATTTTTCCACTCATTTGATTCAGAATAATAAACATGATGAACTTCATCATTCAGTACAAGTGTTTTTTCACCATTGCATTTCAAGCTATCAACTATCGAATTTCTAGAGGACTGAGTTTTATAAATAGCATCTCGGTTTTCAATCGCAATAGAATTTTCTACGAGTGTACTATCTCCATTTAAAATTTGAGGTGGTACAAAGTTATCTCCTAGAGTCCTAAGAAGCTGCTGATTTCCTAGAAGATCTTTAAATTTTTGAGTCAACTCGTTTTCGATGGTTACACTTGGCACTAATATGAGAACTCGAGAAACTTTTTTTGCTGCAAGCATGACCAGAGCTATCGCAAACATAACGTATGATTTCCCTGTTCCTGTTGCCAAATCTAAAGTTGCTGAAAGTTTGTCAGATAGGTCTAAGTCACTTTGCATGGTGGAGAAATCATTATTCCACCTAGCTCTTATGATCTCATTTTTTTCAAAATTTTCTTTTGCTAATGCAGTTATGTTTTGGTATTCACCCGAGTTGAGGAATCGTAAGGCAATTTCTGCCGCTTCCTTCTGATAATTTCTTTTCCCAAATAATAATTCAAAAAAATTTTGAAAAAATCCCTCATCCCATACAGTAGGATTCACATTTTTACTAACTTCTAAGACTAAATCACTGTCTTTGTACATCAATATGCCATCTCTCCTCTCGTTGTTATAAACTCATTCCCAAATTTATCCACAAAGATAAACATAGCTTGACCATCAATATCATTTTCATCAAATATTATAGATTTATTTTCATCGAAATCTTTATGATAATAAACTTTATCCACATTGAAAGCATGACTATCATATGATAAATCAATTAAAAGCATCGAAAAGGCTTCAAATCCACTCACATTTTCTTTACCCTTTAATCTAGAGAACGACTCAAATGTATTAATTCTCAATTCTTCCCTAGCAATTTCAAAATCAACATTTGGTTTCCTCATGAAATCAAATCCATACGCATCAACAACCACATTAACTGAATCAGTATCATCTGCTTGTATTGTACCTTTGAAATTTTCAGTAAACTTTTGGTACATTGAATAGGGAACACGTAAAATGTTAAAAATAGTGTTCCATTCTCCATTATTATCATATTCATCTACCGCAAAAGTAAATTTTCCTTGTGGAGCAATAATAAATACTTCACTAGGGGAAGCGGAACCTAAACGAGAATAGATTTGTTCTAAAGTATCTTCTGATATTTTTGCTCTCATTTCATTTAACTCATCAGGGGAGTATACTTTAACCAATGAACCATCTCTCATCCCGTCAAAAGATAAGCCTCTAATTGACTGATAAGAAGGTTGGACATTATATAAAGCCATGGCAAACTGTTTCCATTGAGTGCTATCAAAAGCATTCAACTTTTCATTATCATAAAGGCCTGCATCATAAACTGCAAAAGGTTTATGGTTTTCAATCCCTAATATTCTTTTTTGAATGGTGTAGATTGCTAACTTTCCAGTATCAACAGTTATCCATCTTCTATTTAACTTTTCTGCTACAGCAGCAGTCGTGCCAGAACCAGCAAAACAATCAAGGACAAGATCACCATAGTTAGAAGATGCCGTAATTATTCTTTCCAATAGCTCCTCAGGTTTCTGTGTTGGATAATTAACTCTTTCGTTTTTATTTTTAGGATCAACAGCTTTTATATCCCAAACATCATCTATTGTTTTTCCCTTGTTTATATACACAATATCATCATCTTTAGGTTCTCTTTCATATTCTTTTTTAAATCTTTCTAAATACCCATTAAATCTAGAATCATCTTTTGGATAATTATCCCCTTTAATTTTCCACCCATCAACATAATAATCTTTCCATCTCTCAGCATCAATTGTTCCTTCAGGTTTATTATCTTTTAATAATTCAAATGTTGTCGTCTTCGTTTTTCCATAAATAAATATATTATCATGCTTTCTTGGAAAATACTTTTTTACTTGGCCTTGGTAAGTCTGATAATGCCAAATAATTTCATTTTTAAAATTGCCTTCTCCAAACACTTCATCCATGAGTATTTTGATATAGTGTGACTTACGCCAGTCTAAGTGAACATAAATAGAACCATCATCAGATAAAACTTCACGCAAAAGAATCAGTCGTTTCCGCAACCACTCTAGAAACTCAGCACCAGCCAATTTATCAGAGTAAGCCTTAGAATCTTTATTTGAAAAGTCTTGCTTGGTTGCAAATGGTGGGTCAATATAAATTAAGCGGACACCATCTGTACCGTCAGCATTCTTCAATTCGCCTCGATGCTTCATCTCTACAAGAGTTTTTAATACTTGAAGGTTATCACCAAAAATAATTTTATTTAACCAATCATTTTCAGTAGCATCACCAAATCTTCGATTTTCTTGCAAAGGAACTGCAAAAGCTTGACTAATAACAGCTTGCTCACTCTCTTTACCATAGTAGGTCAATTCATATTCTTTTCGTGCTGGTGGAAAAAGTACGCGTGCAAACTCTGTTGAAACTTCATTACCATTCAAAACTTCTTCCTGTGCTTGAGCCAAAAGTTCTAGAAGCTCTTTTTGTCTGTTATTATCCATAGTTTTCCTCATGAAGAGAGACCTTTAGGATTCCTTTGTTATGAATATAACAAAGGAGGCTAGCCTCCTTTGTTATGAATATAACAAAGGAGGCTAGCCTCGATTTTTATTTAAAATTTACAGTTCTATTTTACCATATTGTGGTCATAAATAGAAGTTTATACTTAATCTTAATTCAGGGGGTTGGGGATTCTCCCAAAAATAAACAAAACATCAGCTAAAAAGCGTCAGTCTGACCTTTACTGATGTTTTAATTTTTGGACAGTGTGTATACACTATCTGAGCTCGCAAAGACCTCTCCTTCTTTTTATACCATCTCCATATTTCATACGGTAGCGAGTATTGTCCGTACAAGGATTTTTCACGACTATATGATGTCATCAAAATAACTGGATGACTTTAGATACTTATAGCCGTGCTACAAAATCAGGGGAAAAACAATCCATTAAAAAGTTTGCAGATTACCTCAATAAAGCAAAATAGCCATTCTAGCTTAATCGCTCTTAAAACTAGGTCTTAACAGATTACCAAAGCGCTTTTTTCAACAAAAAGCACCTTGCGAAATCTTCGCAAAGTGCTCTGAAACGTTGATATAACTGGATATTAACGTTTTGAGAATTGTGAAGCCTTGCGGGCTTTTTTGAGACCTGGTTTCTTACGTTCTACCATACGAGCATCACGGGTAAGAAGTCCTGCGCGTTTCAAAGAATCACGGAAGTCTGGGTCTACTTGAAGAAGAGCGCGAGCGATACCGTGACGGATAGCACCTGATTGACCCGCATAACCACCACCGATAACATTTACAAAAACATCATATGAACCAACAGTCGATGTTACTGCAAATGGTTGGTTAATAACCAAACGAAGGTCAGCATGTGGGATATATTCTTCTACATCTTTTTTATTAACAGTAATTTTACCAGTTCCTGGGACAAGGCGAACGCGTGCAACAGCGTTTTTACGGCGACCAGTACCTGTGTATTGAGCTTGTGCCATTTATATACTCCTTTCTCTCTTAGATAAGTCCTGAAATATCAAGAACTTCTGGTTGTTGTGCAGCATGTGTATGTTCGCTACCAACAAATACTTTCAATTTCATGCCTTGTGCACGTCCAAGAGTATTGTGTGGGAGCATGCCTTTTACAGACTTTTCAATCAAGCGAACTGCATTTTTAGAACGAAGTTCACCAGCGGTGATGGATTTCAATCCACCTGGATACATTGAGTGAGTGTAGTAAATTTTATCTGTTGCTTTTTTACCAGTCAATTTCACTTTTTCAGCATTGATAACGATGACAAAGTCACCTGTATCAGTATGTGGTGTAAAAGTTGGTTTGTTTTTACCACGAAGTACACTTGCAACTACTGCTGAAAGACGTCCAAGAGGTACATCAGTTGCGTCAACAACGTACCATTTACGTTCAACTTCACCTGGCTTAGCCATGTATGTTGTTTTGTTCATGATTTCTCCTATACGAATTCGTTTTTGCTTACAGAGGTGGATGTTCCTGTCCACGAAGTATTTGAAAGGTTCCGGGGCCTTACAAATGGGGTAAACAATACCGCCTATTATAATATCAAAAATAGCCCCAGTAAGTCAAGTCCTTTGAGTATTTTTGGGAAAATTTATAAAAACATCTGCTAAATCTCAAAATATGCTACAGCCTTTCGATTTAAACAGATCTCTTAACTGCTATTTTTTCTAATAACTTTAATCTCATAAAAAGCAATGAAGTATTTTGACGTTGAGATCTCTTTATTGCTAAGCTTGAGAAATTAGTTTTCTTTTAATTTTGCCAGTTCTTGGGCTAAGAGTTTGAGAGCGACTTGGGGATTGGCTTGCCCCTTGGTAGCTTTCATAAGAAAACCTGTAAAGGCTTTATCGGCGTTACGCTTGCCTGACTTAAAGTCTGCTACCGCTGCCTCGTTATCCTCAAAAACTTGGTGAATGATAGGAAGCAAAACTGCTGGATCTGAAATCTGTATTAAGCCTGCTGACTCAACATAATCACGCGCAGAACCGCCATTTTTTGCTAAATGAACAAAAACTTTCTTAGCAATCTTAGATGAAATCGTGCCATCCTCAATCAAACCAATCATCTCAACTAAATTATCTGGGGTGAGAGCAATGTCTGACAAAGCCTTAGTCTGTGCATTAAGGTATTGGGCAACCTCACCTTGTAGCCAATTGGAGATTTGCTTGGCATCACCACCAAGTGCCACTGCTTTTTCAAAGAAATCAGATGTCGCCTTAGTCGCTGTTAATTGCGCTGCATCATATGCACTGAGACCATAAGCAGACACGTACTTGGCGCGACGCTCCTTTGGGAACTCTGGCAAGGTCTTTTGAACCTCGTCAATCCACTCATTTGAAGTCTCAAAAAGTGGAAGGTCTGGCTCTGGGAAGTAGCGGTAATCAGCTGCACCTTCTTTGACACGCATGAGGATAGTGGCTTTATTTGCCTCATCATAGCGACGTGTTTCTTGGCGGATTTGCCCACCGCTACGCAAGATTTTCGCTTGACGCTCTACCTCGTAAGCTAGACCTTTACGGACATTATTAAAGGAATTGAGATTTTTAAGTTCCGTCTTAACACCAAAGTTTTTTTGACCGTAAGGGCGTAGAGAAATGTTAGCATCCACCCGCATAGACCCCTCTTCCATCTTGACATCAGAAATACCCGTGTACTGGATAATCTCCTTGAGGGCTGTCAGATAAGCATAGGCTTCCTCAGGGCTTCTCATGTCCGCCTCAGACACAATCTCAATCAAAGGCACGCCCTGACGATTGAGGTCAACATAAGAATATCCATCCTTTCCGTGGGTATTCTTCCCAGCGTCCTCCTCCAAATGAGCTCGCTCAATACGGATTTTTTTGGTCGTGCCATCCTCTAGCTCAATCTCAATCCAGCCATTGTAGCCAATCGGCTCATCAAACTGCGAAATTTGATAAGCTTTTGGATTATCTGGGTAGAAATAGTTCTTGCGGTCAAAGTGCATGTGCTGGTGAATATCCATATTAAGCGCTAGCGCTGCTTTGATACCGTAATCGATGACACCCTTGTTCATCACAGGAAGCACCCCAGGAAATGACCAGTCGATGACATTGGTATTAGCATTGGGGTTTTCTCCAAAGTGAGTTGAAGAAGGTGAAAAAATTTTTGATGCTGTATTTAATTCCACATGGACTTCCAGTCCAATAATCGTTTCAAAATTCATTACTTCTCACCTCCAAAAATAATCGGTTGCCGCTTGTGATAATCCGTTGTTGCTTCAAAAGCGCTAGCTACTTGGTAAATCGTGCTTTCTGAATATTTTGGACCAATCAATTGTAAACCAACTGGCAAGCCTTCCACAAAGCCTGCTGGGATAGAAATGCCAGGAAGCCCAGCTAGATTGACAGGAATAGTCAAAATATCTGCCAAGTACATAGCCACTGGATCATGATTGAGCGAGTCAAGATCATAAGCTACACTCGGCGCTGTTGGTCCTAAAATCAAGTCGTAATCTGCAAAGACTTTCTCAAAATCTTGGATGATGAGCGTACGCACTTGCCCTGCTTTTTTGAAGTAAGCATCATAATAACCAGATGACAGGCTGAAAGTCCCTAGCATAATGCGACGCTTCACTTCATCACCAAAGCCTTCTGAACGCGTATTAACATAGATATCCTCGAGATTTTGATAATTATCCGTACGATAACCGTAACGAATCCCATCAAAACGTTGCAAGTTTGAAGAAGCTTCAGAAGAAGCGATAATATAGTAAACGGCGACACCGTACTTAGAGTGAGGCAGAGATACTTCCTCAATGATAACACCCAAGCTTTCAAAATGTTTAGCTGCCTCAAGAATTGTTGCTTTAACTTCTGGATCGATACCTTCTCCCAGATATTCTTTTGGCAAGGCAATCTTCATACCCTTGATGTCTTGACCAATCTTAGCTGTGAAGTCTTCAAAGTCACAGTTAGCTGATGTTGAGTCCTTGATATCATGCCCAGAGATAGCAGTGAGCAGTTGCGCATTTTCCTTAACCGTTTGTGAGAGAGGTCCAATCTGGTCGAGTGATGATCCAAAAGCGATAAGACCAAAGCGAGAGACACGACCGTAAGTTGGCTTTAAGCCAACAACACCATTAAAGGAGGCTGGCTGACGAATAGAACCACCCGTGTCAGAACCAAGAGATAGGCGTACCTGACCTGAGGCGACCGCCGTCGCTGAACCGCCAGATGAACCACCAGGTACCTTGCTGTAATCCCAAGCATTCTTGGTTTTTTTGAAATAAGATGTCTCAGTAGATCCACCCATAGCAAACTCATCCATATTGGTCTTTCCGATGACAATCATATCCTTGCTATACACCTTTTCAACTGCTGTCGCATCAAAAATTGGTTCATAGTTGTAAAGCATTTTGGACGCTGCTGTGGTGAGAATACCTTTTGTTGAAATATTATCTTTAACCGCAAGAGGAATACCGCTCAAAGGATTTGACACATCAACCCCACGCTCATCAAGTGTTTGTGCTTGCCTAAGCGCAGTATCCTCTGCAATCGTGATAAAAGAGTCCACTTTATCCTCACGTGCTGCGATATTCTCAAGCGTGTCTCTGGTTAACTCCACCACCGAGATGTCTTTATCAACCAAAAGCTTATGTAATTCATCAATTGACTTGTGCGACAAACTCATCACGCATCACCTCCGTCCTCTAAAATGGCTGGTACTTTGATATAGTAGTTTTCCTGTTCAGGGACATTTTTAAAGAGCTGATTACGATTTGCTCCCTTTTGTGCAATGTCCGCACGCATAATAGTCTTTTGATCTGCCATAGTCGTGGTCACTGGCACACCTTCAGTATCAACTTCATTTAAAAGCTCCACCATGTCTACAATCTTTGAGAGAGTCGTTGCAAACTCCTTTGTCTCTTCCTCTGAAAAAGACAACTTAGACAGATTGGCAACATGACGTACTTCTGCTTCTGAGATTTTCATGTTTGTTCTCCTCTATGTTAGTCTCTTTTATTTTATCATATTTTAGCTTATTGTGAAAATCTCTCTTGAATCACACTAGGTAAAAAAAGAAGCTAAAATAAAACATTCTAGCTTCTCATGCACAGGCGAGGAAAATCACATTTTTACGAAATCACCTATTTTTGTCCCACTCTTTTATATAATCTTTGCGCCAAGGACATGTCGAAAATGATTGAGGGCAAACTGATGCGCCTCGTCTGTTAGAGCAGCAATAGCGCTTTTAACAATTTCAATCTCATATCCTAGATTATAAGCGTAAATAGCCGTGTGCAAGACACAAATATCAGACAGCACGCCTGTCAAAACGACAGTATCCACCTTTCTCTCACGCAATCGGATGTCAAGGTCAGTCCCTGAAAACGCTGAGTAATGGCGCTTATCTATCCAAAAGACACGACTGTCATCCTTGATAGCGTCGTAAAAAGAAGCTAACTCACCGTAGAGATGACGTCCTCTCGTCCCCCTGATATTATGAGGAGGAAAGAGCTTACTTTCTGGATGAAAAGAATCCTTCTCATCATGTGCATCAATAGCAAAAAAGATGTAATCCCCAGCCTCGTAAGCTTTCCTAGTCGTATCCACCAAGGCAGACTCAATTGCTTGAGCAGGTTTTCCTGCTGTGAGCTTACCATCATCGGCTACAAAATCATAGGTGTAGTCAATCGAAATCAGTGCTTTGGTCATTATTGATAATCCTTAATCTTGTCGTAAATCCCTTCGTTAATCACTTTGAGGTAAGTTCCTTTCATTCCTAAAGATCGTGACTCGATGATACCAGCACTCTCAAGCTTACGCAGGGCATTAACAATCACAGAACGGGTGATCCCGATACGATCTGCAATGACAGACGCTGTCAAACGGCCTTCACGCCCATCCAGCTCAGCTAAAATAGCTGCAACAGCCTTCATCTCAGAGTAAGAAAGAGTATTCATCGCTATTTTGACTGCTGTCTGCTGGCGAACAGTCTCCTCAAGGGTTTCTGTTTGTAAATTAAGCAATTGAATTCCAACGACAGTACTTGCAAGCTCTGCCAAAATTAAATCATCATCGCTAAAGGCTTTGTCATTACGCCAAATGATGAGAGAACCAAGACGCATACCACCACCGTAAATCGGAGAAATGGTCGTCAAACCATCAGGATAGAGGTCTTTTGACTCCACTGGGAAGACAGACAAGTCACTATCAATCGGTAAGTTCTCCTCTGTATCGTAGACTCGGCTAGCTGCCTTAACATAGTAGTCTGGAAATTGCTTTGCCTCAAAGAAATCTTCAACACGGTCGTTGTTGACCTTATATTTCATAGCATAGCCTAAGAGGCTACCATCAGCATTCATTATACAAGCGTTACAGTCAATAATATCCGATAACTGTGTCGCAATAGTATTGTAAGGTAAGTTGTCCCCCAAACTCTCTACAGAGCTTTGCAAAATAGAGGTAATTTTTCGTGTTTTTTGTAGTAAATGTGCCATTATCTATTCATTCCTTTTGATTATATTATCGTCACCGTGATTATACCAAAAGAAAGCATAAATCGCAAATAATTATCAGAAAATTGTTGTATTTTCGAACTTTCTAAAATACTGCCATTTCTTTCAAAATCATTTTTACCAAAAGACTATTTTGTAACCTTTGACTCCTTGATAGAGGGTGAGAGTAAGCCTTTCTCACTCAAGTAGCGTTTTGCTATATTGTAATGTTTATCTTGATAAGACTGACTTGTGACAATCAAAACATATCCAATCAAAATAAGACAGATAGGTACAGCAATAAAAGGTGCAATGTAAATAGGTCGAATTTGGAAAGCTTCAGAGATAACATTTGCATCACCGTCAGCATTGGCCACGCGGTGCCCACGCACAAGGAGGCGATGGGTATTGATTCCATAAGGTGTACAGGTGACAAGAGTAACATAGTCCTGTTCAGGATCTATCGTAAGACTTGAGAGGTCTGTGGGGTCTACCACACGAATTTGATCCACTTCATAGGTCATCGTTTCATTGAGGACGTGGAGGGTGAAAGTATCCCCCTCTCTTAATTTATCAAGGTCTGAGAAGAGCCTAGCTGAAGGAAGACCTCTATGCCCAGAAAGGACACAATGCGTTCCCTTACCACCAATTGGTAAGGACGTCCCCTCTAAGTGACCAATTGAGGTTTGAAGAACGGATTCGTCCGTACCGTGAAAAATCGTCAACTTGACATTGATTTTAGAAATGACAATATAACCCATAGAGCCATCGTGGTTAAAGTTGAGTTCTTTTTCATAGGCAGCCCTATCAGAACTGGAAAAATTCCAGTTTATGCTGTGCTGAGCATTATATTGCCTAGCGCTATCTAAGATTTTATCATATTCTTTTGATGACATTTTTGCCACACTTTTAGCATAGGACATGATAGCCTGCGACTGGTGAAAAGAATTCCAATAATCGCTAATGGAAGGATAGGTTAGAAGTCCTAAGCCAATGATAAAAATAAGTGGCAAAGCGAGTTTTGTGACTCTTTGCCTTAACCAATCCATGAAATCTTCCTCTCTCATCAAAACATTTTTCTTTTTAAGGCTAGTTCTATAGGACAACTAGCCTTAAAAAGAAAATCTTCGAAAATAATCAGAACACTATTTTTCGAAGATAACCTTTTATTGAACTTACATGTTGTTAGTACGGCGTTTTGATACCATAACAATCAATGCACCGACAACAAATAGAGAACCAAGTAAGTAGAGCATCTTAGTACCAAATGAACCGGTTGAAGGCAATTTAGCACCTTTTTCATTGACAACGTCGATACTTGCACTGTCATCAGATTTTACGGTTACTGCTTGACGGTCATCCAAGATATTGTATCCATCTGGAGCTTTAACTTCGTCAAGATAGTAAGTGGTATCATCACCTTTAAGACCCTTGATGGTAACTTCACCTGCTTCAATTTCCTCGTATTGTTCATTGTCTTCTGCAACACGATAATGGTCACCCTCTTTGATAACATGGATTTCTTTTCCGTTGTTTGCTGCATCGTAGAGTTTGAAGTGTGCGCCTGACAAGGTAGTCCCTTCAGAGTTCACCTTTTTCAATGTAAATCTATGCGTTTTAACAGTTGTTTGTTCAGGTTCTGGTTGATTTGGATTTTGTGGATCTTCTTTGATAGGTTTATCAGTTGTTCCATCTTCAAGATCGTAAGTTATTGTAGCTGAGTTGGTAGCGTCTGCATCAGCAGCACCTTTTTTTACAGTTGCACTATAAGTGATAACAACGTCTGATGGAGAGTCATAAATCGTTTGAGTACCATTTTGCCAGTTCAGTTTGATTGTCATTTTACCAGTGTCATCAAAAGTAGTTGCGACATTAGCACCTGTAATCGTTTGATTGCCGACCTTAACCTCTACAGAATCTTGATCAATGCTCAAGTTTGTTGGTGTATCGACAACTGTATAGTTGGTAATACGTTTTGAGTCAGTCTCTGTTGTGAGGAAGTTAGTTGCGACAAACTTGATTTGATACTTAACGGTATCACCGACTTTAGCTGTTGTTTCATCTACAGTCGAACCATTCACCAAGATGTGTTTTCCGCCACCTTCATTTTTATCAGGGATGCTAGGACCTGTAGTATTTTTATCACGGATAGTAGCGTTTGGATTGGTACTATCTACAGTGATAGTAGCACCAAGAGAAGATTTGATATAGTAGAAACCATAAGCTAATCCTGTAAAGACAAGTGTGTTATCAGTAGCTTTTGCTATAGCTACTTGTGTACCATAGCCAGCAGCCCAAGTTTTAAAGTCATCTGTTGAAACATCTGCACCCTCTTTTGCAGTGATATTTCCTTTAGCATCTAGGTCAAACCAAGTTGTACCATTACCAAGGTCAGTTTTTCCACTTGGAAGACGATAAGAGATAGCTCCCTTACCATCCACAGTTGCATCAAACAGTTTGTATACTGTATAAGTTTGCCCTTGAGAGGCGTTGTTAATCGTAATCGTAGCTGCTCCACTTTGTTGAGAATCAACACTTTGAGCATGAGCTGTTCCACCTACAAAAACCACGATAAAGGTGGTTAAAATGGTGGCTAAAATGTGTTTTAAAATCTTCATAAACTCTTTTTCCTTTTTCCTAAACATATGCTCTTACAAGCATAGAAGTTGATAGCTAAATAGCTGACGACAGATAAATAAAGTTAGAATGTTTGCGAAGTGTCATCACTCCTTTCACGGTGTTTGTGATACCAATAGTACAGCTGCAAGACTGTAGACAAAGCTACCAATGCTCCACCAATAACGATGTAGAGAGTCGTTCCAATACCTCCTGTATGTGGAAGTGCTCTTCCTGGGATATTAACAATCTGGATGCGGTCATTATAATTACCAGATCCACGAACGAACCTCGCCTCTCTAGGTTGAGTAGAGGTTCCCGACTCATCAGTAAAGTGTGAAGTAAAGTAGGTGCGGTTATTGACATCTGGATGCTCCACAACAGTTAGGTAGATAGACTTATCTAGTATCACATAACCATCTGGCGCTTGCGTTTCAGTCAATCGATAGCGACCTGCTTTCAAGCCATCTGGAAGCGTGATGCCGTTGGTTGAAGTGATGGTTAAATCACTCATGCCATCGACCGCTGTCCAGACACCATTTTCCAAACGACTAATCTGGAACTTCCCACCTGCTAAGGCTGTCCAATCCGCCTTGGTCTTTTGTAGATTGACCCGTGGCGTTACACGAAGACGTCCTGTAGTAGTACTGATATCATAATTGGTTAGCTTGGTATTTAATTTAGGGGCGTAGGTGAAGCTATTGGGCGTAGAACCTGCTCTAGTCTGTGAACCCGTCACATTGTAAGTCACTCCCTCGTCTAGGACAAAACCTGTCGTAGCAGTCGGTGTGCTTGCAGTAACTGTTCTAGCTGTCAACGCCGTCCCATCAAATCCTCTCTCAGCACTAGCAGAGGTGAGAGATACTGGACGACGCTTAATCACTAACTCTCCATCATGACACTGCCATACGACATCAAAGTTATTATTAATGTTTTCAAATTTCCCTGTCAGGTTAAGAGGATAGGTGCCTGCATCTTTTTCTCGGACATAGCGAGGACCAGAGTAGGTCATGTCCGTTTTCTTGTACAGGTCATCATCTCCGACAGTTGTCATGCGCCCTGAGATGACCTTTTCAGTCCCATCATAGGTCGTCTCCAGACGATCACCAGTGACAATCATCGTAAAATGCCGTTTATTCACCGTCAATGCACCTGCTCCATACTTGATAGCGTAATAATAATTGCGTGATTTTCCTGTGGCATCAACAATTTTAGCTTCACTTGGTAAGACCTTGCTTGAGCCAGCATCTGTCTGACTACCGCTATAACTGATAGCAGTGAGGCGGTCTCCAGTCTCTAGAGACTGCTCATACCCAGTTGCTAGGTCATTCAAGTCGTTATTGTGTAAAGTCAATGGTTTTGCATCGTAGTCTTTATTCTTTGTCGCAGCAGTAAGGGTGATGTTCTTTTGATAGTAGAGATTGATCGTGATCTTATCTCCCTTAGCAATCTTATAAATCTCTTTATTTTTATCGCCCTTGCTATCTTCTGATTTGGCATAGGTATAACCTGTAATGGCTTTATGATCTACATGATATTGACTAGGTTTTCTAAGCATCACTGTATCAGGAGACACACCTTGGAGGGGCTTGCCATCCATATCCAAGTAATTAATCGTTAGATGAGCAGTATCATAAGCCACATAGTAAAAGATGATATCGTTATTGGTTTGATTAGATGTCAGAACGATACTTTCAGCGTCTGTCAATGGATAGTAGTCTTCCATATTATCAGCGCTTTGGCCTAATTGCCCAGCCAAGTAGCTCTTATCAACGGCTGCTGCACTTTCTTTTGCAACGATGGTATTACCATCTACCGTTCTCTCAACTGGTGGAGCTACTTGCTTAGTTGGGTCATCCTTAAGGAGGTATCGGACTGTATACTTAATCTTTGCTGCTTTTTTCGTATAGTAGAAGGTGATGACATTTTGATTGGTATCATAGTCTAAAGTCACCGTTTGATGACTGTCCTTTGGAAGATACCCTGTAATAGCAAGAGGTTTTTCCTCTATCTCTTGATGATAAGAAAAGGCTGGGCTGGTCACTACTTTTTCAGCAGCAAGGGGATTATCGTTATCAGCATCGAGGTAGCGCACTTTATAGGTCAGAGGTTTTAACCTCCAGTGGGCATAGAGGGTGGTATCCTGAGTAATCGGCATATCCCAGTCATAAAGGTCTCCGCCTTCTGGGGCAGTGTACCAACCATCAAAGATATATGAGGAGCGGGTGGGATTATCAACCTCTTCTGCTGTTTGATATTTAGACACTTCTTGAGTCGGTGGTGCTTGCCCCTCACCACCATTAAGGTCAAAAGTCACTTTGAAGGTTGGTGGCACCCATCTCGCATAGAGCACAAGGTTGTGCGAGGGCATCTTGTCAAAGGTATAAGGTGTGTTGAACTCAGCATCTGTATACCATCCACCCCAAGTATAGTCTGAGTAGTCAGTGGTTGCACCACTCTTTGGTCGCTCAGGCATCGCATTGTAAGTCTCTGTATTGATATTTGCATCAAATGGGATATTAGACAAGGTTTTCAGCTTACGTGAACCGATATAGTAGTCAATACTATAGTTGTTTCGTGTGTAGTAAAAACGATACGTAGTGGTTACACCGTTACTATCTTTCTCCTCTGCTGGTGGATAGCCAGCTGGAACATCTGATCTTAGTATAAAACCGTTGACAGCTCCACCATAGATTTTACTTCCTGCCCGAGAATTATAGACACCGCTGTACTCGTCACTCTTTTCATACAGATTAGGGTTGTCAGCCGACTGTAGATATCTTTCGGTTGTTTTACTCACCAATTGTGGTTGCCAGTAAGCCTTGTAGGTAACGACATGGTTACTATCAGCGTATTTGATAATGTCCGTTGTAACCTCTCTGCTCTTTATCTTTAACTTAGCTCTCTCATCAACTGGTTTCTTATCATTTGTAGGGTTGGCGACAAGACCATTTGGATCCCATCCAGCAAATGCTTTCTGAGTCTTGTCAGATCCTACTATAATATATCGGATATTATTTACTTTAGGCCAGTTGGCATGAATGTTTTGCCCTAAGACGACATCAGTGATCTGATAAGGTGCTTCAGTATAGGTGTAGGTCTTATCACCAACTGTCATCTCACCTTGACCTTTACCATAACCAGACAGTGCATCGCTATGATCAAGGTCAAACCGAATCGTATAGTGAACTAAACTATAGTAGACTTTGAGGATAGAAGTTCCTTTCGCATCGACTGTCACACTAGATGTAGCGTTTGGACCATTTGGGGCACTTTCACGCTCATATCCATCAGGGACAGAAGCCAAATCTGGTGCATCTTTGGCATGTAGAGTAGTACCAGTCTTCGCTTTTTTAACTACAGTACTATCATAGACATAGTGAGTCGTATTTGTCCCATTATCATAAACTTCTTTGTAGTAGTTGATACGATAATCAACATCGTCAGCTTTCCACTCAGCGTAGAGAGTCTTATTCTTGTCTAAGACGATCATTCCAATAGTCTTTGCTGGATCTGATAAATCTTCTTTTTCATGCCAACCTACAAAAGTGTAGCCTCTTCGTACAGGCTTGGTCTGTGTTATAGACAGAGGAGAACCATAGAGAGCTGAATCTGGAGCGATATAGTCTCTAGCACCTCTCGTGTCATAATAAAGATTGAACCTGTTTCGTGTGTAGTAGACATAGAGGTCTTGTCCTTTAGCCTTGGTCAACTCGACAGCTTTTGTCTTCTCAAAGGTCGCATAATCATAGGATAAAATTTGCGGACTTACCGTTGAGTCAATAACGCCTCGTGCAGTGACTTTTTGAATTTCTGAATAACCATTTCCTGTCAGATCTTTTAGCATATAGTGGACGGTATACTCAGCACTGTAAGGGACATACTGTAATGTCATGGTCACATTACCATCGATTTTACCATCCGCTGCGTCCTTGCTTTCCAAATCACCCTTTTTAATATCAATCAGGGGATTTTTAGGATAGTAAGTGGCATCAGAAGCTAGAGTTGAGTCCTCTCGCTTAAGTACCTTAGTAGAGGCTGGAGGGGTAATCTGATAAGGAGTATCTCTATCTTCAAGCTGGAAGATGTGGGTATAAAAAGTCACATCTTTTTTAGAGCTGTTATTGTAGTAATAATAGTTCACCGTAACCGTGTAAATACTAACTTTAGTATACACGGCTTGAACGGTCATATCCTCTGTGACTATCGTGTCAGCTGTCACTGTATCATGGGTGCGAACATCTTCCCAATGGTCAAAGCGATAGCCTGCCTTAAAAGGATTTTCAGGAAGCATTTCAATCCGTGTATTTGCAATGACAGCAGTTTGGGTGACTTCTTTGTCATCACTGATAAAGCGAACTTTGAAAGTATTAGCCTCTGGATTATCATTAGAGCTAGAGTTGTTGTCTTGGTTCTCTTCGTTCCCTGAAGCATCCCTATCTTCACCTGTAACGGGGGTAGAATCTGTCTTTGGTTCGCTTGGGTCTACTAGGAGAAAATTTGAAAAGCTATCACTTTCAAACTTAACCTCTGTAGTCTTATGTTCATCTCCAGTGTTTTCTGAGTTGACAAGCTCCACTTCTCCATCATCTTTGACATGTAAAACTTTCAAATCATCTTTACTCGTCTCAAGAGCATCTTTAGGTGTGATGGTCACAGAAACCTTTGACTCTGGCTCAAGCTCTTGGTTATCCTTGATGAAAGAAATATCATAAACATGAACACTAGGTGCATTTTTTAGTGATAGTTTTTCCTGTGCTTTTTTGACAGATTGCTGATAATCTTCGGTATCCTCTTTGATTTCTTTTACCTTAAGGCTGACTCCTTCAGGAAGCTTATCCTCTGCTGTGACTTGAGCCGTTACTAAAAGCCCATTTTCCTCAGCTTTTAGAGTAGTGGGGGCAGTTAGAAGTTTTTCTTCTTCCTTTGTCTCTCCTTTTTCAGTATCCGTTTGCGCGAGAGAATTGTCCTCTGGAGCAAGGTTTGTGCTAGTTGGTATATTAGATGAATCTGATGCACTAGTGGATGCACTCGTTTGTGATTCCACATGAACTCCTGATGTCTGATTAGCCGTTTGGCTATCCAGTGTCAAAGCTGGTAAAACAAGACTATACAAAACAAACAGGGCAACTGCTACTCCCATTAGACCAAGTACCTTTTTACGAGCCGTCTTGTTCAATCGCCATCGGAATTTATGAAACTTTTTCATAAAGAATAATCTCCTAAATATCTTTTACTTCTTTCCATTATTGTACAGTTCCTATTTTTGATAGAGGCCAAACCTTAAGTGACAATCGACCAACAATCTGATCGGTTGCTACTGTCCCCACCGATTTATTACGTGAGTCGATAGATACCTTTCGATTATCTCCCATTACAAAAATACGGTCTTCAGGAACTTGATAGGGTAACTTGATATTGGTTTTTCCATACGCTTTCTTAACGTGAGGGGCTTCCTTGATTTTTTTTTCATTTACATAGACGTTCCCATCATGATCAATATCAACCCAATCACCAGATGTCGCAATAACACGCTTGACTAAAATGTTGTTATTATAATAAAAAGCAACGACATCTCCTATGTGGAGCTTGTTGGTTTTTACAGCCATTACAACCTCTCCACTATTTAGAGTGCCTTTCATGGATTTTCCATAGATACGCAAAATAGGTAAAAATAGCATCGAAACCAGTACTGAGAACGCTGCAACGACAATTAACATAAAAACCGTGCTTCTCACAGCATCTAGAAATCTTTTGCGATAATAGAGATCTTTATAAACATTCTCAATAACTGATGTTTCTGGAAGAGAGGACAGGTGTTGCTTATTTCTCATTTTGTCCTACCTGCTCTCTAAGATTATCCAAGTAAATCGTAGCCGCCTTTTGCGCTTCTTCAAAAACAGCGGTCAGACGTAAAGAGGCTTCTGCTAAAGACCCAGCCTCCTTAATGACCACCTTTTTATCCTCTAACTGACTACGAATATCAGATAGCTCTTGTCTTAGTCTATCAATCTCTCGACTTTGAGCTAATAAAACTTCGTACAATTCTCTTTTTTTTAGATGTTTTAATTCTTTCTCATCCATAAACACTTATTCCTACATTCATAGATAGCCTAGGCATATCATTTTAAACTTTCTTTAAGAAAACAACTGCCCTAAATATTACCAAGTTTTAAAATATTTGTCAATAGCTTTTTAATATAAGTATGTGATGTTTATGTTACATACCTTATTCTTTACTCTATACATCAAAAAAAGAGAAGATTAGAAAATCTTCTCTTTTTATTTTTCAAGCTATTTAAGCCGTACACCTAGCGTGCGTACTCCTAATCGTTGCGACGACGTTTACCTGCTAGTCCAATTGCACTGAGTAAAAGTGCTAGACCGCTGATAGTTGCCACTTCAGAATCGTGTTCTTCCCCTGTAGATGGCAATACCGCTTGTTTTGCTACTGTCTTAGGAGTTTGAGAACGTGGTGCTGTTGTGACTTCTTTTTTCGGAATCTCGTCACTGTGAGTTTGCTTCGTTTCTGGTTTATCGTC
>NZ_JANUXX010000010.1 GCF_024814375.1 Streptococcus sciuri | reverse complement strand
CTATTCAGCAGTTAAGTGACGATAGCCTAGGAGATACACCTGTACCCATGCCGAACACAGCAGTTAAGTCCTAGCACGCCTGAAGTAGTTGGGGGTTGCCCCCTGTTAGATAGGGTAGTCGCTTGGCTTTTATCCGCCATAGCTCAGCTGGTAGTAGCGCATGACTGTTAATCATGATGTCGTAGGTTCGAGTCCTACTGGCGGAGTTTATTAGTGAGTAGGGAGATTATTGTCTCTCTTTTATTTTTGCTTATAGCTTTACACTATTTTTTTAAAAAGGAACATGACATTTTTGTCATGTTCCTTTTTAGAGATACGTATTATAATAGAGTTATCAAAGAAAGCCAAGGAGTCCTTCATGAAGAACTTAGATTTTGAATATCTGTTTCTCATTGTCAAACCTTTTATTTATCAGCTACAGATGGGATATGATGAGAAAAGAAGGGAGAAGATTATGTGGGAGAGCAGGTTGTTATTTTATCGTTTAATGCAGCAACATCCAGAGTTGTTAGAGGAGAGGGAAACCTTTTATCGTCATTATATGTGGGCTCTCAATGTTAAGGAGAGTAATCAAGATAACCTTTAAAAGTTTGAATGTTGTTAGTGTATGAATATTAGATGACTGTTTGAGAAGCCTATCAGTTTAGTCTAGGAAGATAATGATGTGTGTCGTTGTATCAGATTTCATTTTATAATTTAAGGTATAAAAAGATACCCTAAATCCTTAGGGTATCTTTTTATTGTCTTTTATAGATATTAGGCTTTGTTAGCTGAACCGAAAACATCGATACGTTCTTCAACTGCTGTAGTGATAGCTTCAAATCCTGGTTTTAAGAATTTACGAGGGTCGAAGAGTTTTTTCTTATCGTATTCTGCTTCGTTAGCATCGTAGTCACGAACAAATTGACGTGTAGCGTTGGCAAATGCAATTTGGCACTCTGTATTGACGTTAACCTTAGCAACACCAAGTTTAATAGCTGCTTGAATTTGATCGTCTGGTATACCAGAACCTCCGTGTAAGACAATTGGGAAGTTAGGAACAGCCGCAACTAATTTTTCAAGGTGATCGAGGTGAAGACCTTTCCAGTTTGCAGGATAAGGACCGTGGATGTTTCCAATTCCTGCAGCCAAGAAGTCTACACCAGTAGCAACCATTGCTTTAGCATCTTCAATTGGTGCCAATTCACCGTCACCGATAATTCCGTCTTCTTCACCACCGATAGTACCAACTTCGGCTTCGACAGAAACACCTTTAGCATGTGCCTTTTCAACAACAATTTTAGCTTTTTCAAGATTTTCCTCAATTGGAAGGTGTGAACCATCAAACATAACAGAAGTATAACCTACTTCAATACATTCCAATGCATCTTCAAAATGACCGTGATCAAGGTGAATGGCAATAGGAACAGTGATTCCCATTGATTCTACTAAGTTTTCAATAAGCGTTTTACAAAGTTTGTATCCACCCATGTATTTAGCAGCTCCCATTGAAGTTTGGATAAGTACAGGAGCTTTTTTAGCTTCTGCAGCACGCAAAATTGCTTGAGTCCATTCAAGGTTGTTTGTGTTAAATCCACCAACTGCGTAGCCGTTATCACGAGCAGCTTGAACAAATTTTTCCGCTGAAACGATTGCCATTTTAAGGCCTCCTAATTATTTTTTGGGGAAATTTTCCCTCTTACACAGTAAATTATATCACAATTTAAAAAAAATTCTAGTCTTTTTGTTATTTAAGGATTTTTTGTATTATTTTAATTTTTCTAAAGAAGTGTTGCAATCTATACTCGTAAATAACTGTCTTATTAAAATCTTGATAAGTATAACTTGACGGTATTATGTTATTTATGATAAAATAACTAAGAAAAAAGGAGCCGATTTAGCTCAGCTGGTAGAGCAACGCACTCGTAACGCGTAGGTCACAGGTTCGAATCCTGCAATCGGCATAAGTTAATGCTCATAAGCATATTTTAAATAGCAAAAAGTGTTGTAATAGAGAGTGTTGTATTTTTTGTAAAGGTATAGCTTAGAAGGGTTTATATGTTAATTAGCGATAAGGCGGTGAAGTAAAGAGTATTAGTTTAGTGACTAGTATTTTTTATTTTGTTGTTACGTACAGTTTACAGGATTTGTTAAAAATAGATAGACGTAGTGATATAAAAATTTATCGGACTTTTTAAACATCCAGGAGAGATTAAGAATGTTCTAGCTTATAGCTTATCCTATTCTTTGATTTTCTCAAACTTCTAATGTTGTTGCGAAATGTTTTGTCCTTTAGTAACCTTTTTGAGTTATAAGTATTGCAACAATGGATGGTCTATGTTATAATGAATGTGTGTGGTGCTAGCACATCCGTAATAAATCAAAAGGGAAGGAGAATCATGGCTAAAGTTTGCTATTTTACAGGTCGTAAGACGGTTTCAGGAAACAACCGTTCACATGCGATGAATAAAACAAAACGTAGCGTTAAACCTAACCTCCAAAAAGTTACAGTGCTTATTGATGGGAAACCTAAAAAAGTTTGGGTTTCAGCTCGCGCACTTAAATCAGGTAAAGTTGAGCGTGTTTAATGCGAAAGCTCCTTTGGAGCTTTTTTGATTGCTAGCTATACTTAGTTCTCACATCTAAGTTTTTACAAGTGACTTAAACTATGGTAAAATAAAGCGATAGAAACTTTTGAGGTAATAATATGACTGTAAAAATTAATACAAAAGATGGGCAAATTGAGCTATCTGATGATGTAATCGCTACGGTTGTTGGTGGTGCTGCAACTGAGATATTTGGTGTTGTAGGTATGGCTAGCAAGAGCGCTTTTAAGGATAATTTTCAAGCTTTACTACGTCGTGAAAACTTTGCTAAAGGTGTGGTTGTCAAATCAACAGAAGTGGGTATTACCGTTGATGTTTACACAGTAATGAGTTATGGTGTTAAGATTAGCGAAGTTTCTAAAAACATTCAGGAGCGTGTCAAGTTTAGTTTAGAACAACAATTGGGTCTAAGTGTTGATTTAGTTACTGTCTATGTGCAAAATATCAAAGTCGTAGGAGAAGGTTAGTGTCAAAGATTACAACAAGTTTATTCCAAGAAATGGTTCAGTCAGGGAGTACCAGACTTGCAAGTCAAGCAGAATACGTGAATTCTCTCAATGTTTTTCCTGTTCCAGATGGTGATACGGGAACGAATATGAGTATGACAATGGGTAATGGAGCTAAGGAAGTTTCAGATAAGCCGGCTGTAACTGTTGGTGAGGTTGGACAAATTCTAGCGAAAGGTCTATTGATGGGTGCTAGAGGGAACTCTGGTGTCATTACTTCACAACTTTTTCGTGGCTTTAGCCAAAGTATCAAAGATAAAAAAGAACTTGACGGTATTGAATTGGCTCATGCTTTTCAAGCTGGGGTAGAAGTTGCCTATAAAGCTGTTATGAAGCCTGTTGAAGGGACAATTTTGACAGTTTCACGCGGTGCAGCTATTGCGGCGCTGAAACGAGCGGAAGAGACGGATGATGCTGTTGAGGTCATGCGTGCAGCCCTAGAAGGTGCTAAAAATGCCTTGATAAAGACACCAGAAATGTTGCCTGTGCTAAAAGAAGTTGGTGTTGTTGATTCTGGCGGACAAGGTTTAGTTTTTATTTATGAAGGATTTCTAGCATCTTTGACTGGCGAATATATTTCATCTGAGGAATTCAGAGCTACTCCTGCCACAATGAGTGAGATGATTAACGCAGAACATCATAAATCTGTTGCTAGTCATGTGGCGACTGATGATATTACCTATGGCTATTGTACTGAAATTATGGTTTCTCTTAAACAAGGTCCTACTTATGTCAAAGAGTTTAATTACGACGAATTTCAGGGATATTTGAGCAATTTGGGAGATTCTCTTTTAGTTGTCAATGATGATGAGATTGTCAAAGTCCATGTGCATACGGAAGATCCAGGTTTGGTACTTCAAGAAGGTCTTAAATATGGTTCGCTTGTTAAAATTAAAGTAGATAATATGCGTAATCAGCATGAAGCACAAGTGAAAAAAGAATATGTTGCAGAAACAAACCAAGAGCAAAAAGAGTTTGGTATTATTGCAGTTGTTGCAGGTGATGGTTTGGCAGACATTTTTAAAGCACAAGGAGCTGATTATATCATCTCAGGCGGTCAGACAATGAATCCATCAACAGAAGATATAGTTAAAGCTATTGAGTCTGTTAATGCTAAAAATGTTATTATCTTACCAAACAACAAAAATATATTTATGGCTGCTCAGAGTGCTGCTCAAGTTGTTGCCAAGTCCGTAGCAGTCATTGAAACACGAACAGCTCCACAAGGTTTAACGTCGTTATTGGCTTTCGATACCACTAAGACTTTAGAGGAAAATAAAAAAGCAATGTCATCAAGTCTTTCTGAAGTTGTTAGTGGAAGCATTACCTTAGCGGTTCGTGATACGACTATTGATGGTTTAGCTATTCATAAAAATGATTATCTTGGTATGGTAGACGGAAAAATCGTCGTTTCTAAACCAGATATCAAACAAACATTAAAAGAGACATTTGCTCAAATGATTGATGAAGATAGTGAAATCATTACTATTTTTGTTGGTGAAGATGGAGATTTTGCTCTTGCCGAAACATTGGCTGATGAATTAGAAGATATTTATGGAGATGTAGAGGTTGAAATTCACAATGGTAAACAGCCAGTCTATCCTTATTTGATGAGCGTTGAATAATATATATGACATTTGTTCTGCTTAAAGAATGAGTGTCATTTTTTAAATAGCTTACAAAATTTTCAGATAATTGTTGACAATTGTCGTAAAAATGTTACTATTTAAAGTGTGCTAATTAGATAAATCTTTAAGTTTTTGTAGAGATATCTTTAAGGAGTTGGTAGAAGTTTTATAAAAAATTTTTTAAATAGCTTGTGGGACTTGAATTTTTTAAATAAAGTGTTACAATGACATATAGGACTTTGAATTTTTAGAAAATTCGGATAAGAAAATGTTAAAGGAGGAACTTGTGAAAAAGCTCAAACTAGAAAAGCGTAAAAAAGGTTCAGAACTCATTCTTGAAACTTTGTTAAGTCTAGGTGTTGAGACTATTTTTGGGTACCCTGGCGGTGCGGTATTACCTTTATATGATGCTATTTACAACTTTGATGGTATTCGTCATATTTTAGCAAGACACGAGCAAGGAGCCCTCCATGCAGCAGAAGGTTTTGCAAAATCAACTGGGCAATTAGGTGTGGCGATAGTCACCAGTGGACCTGGAGCAACAAATGCTATTACAGGTATAGCAGATGGTATGAGCGATAGTGTTCCAATGTTGATATTTACAGGACAAGTTGGAACAGGTGGTATTGGTAAGGATGCCTTTCAAGAGGCGGATATTATCGGAATAACGATGCCAATCACCAAGTATAATTATCAAGTGCGTGATGTAGCGGATATTCCTCGAATTATAATAGAAGCGGTTCATATAGCAACAACCGGAAGACCTGGTCCTGTTGTTATTGATGTCCCAAAAGATATCTCAGAAACTGAGACAGATTTTTATTATGATTCGGCTGTTCATCTTCCTAGTTATCAACCTACTGTCGAACCAAATGGTCTACAAGTTAAGAAAATATTGGAACAACTTGAAAAGTCTAAAAAACCGTTGATTATTGCTGGTGGTGGTGTCAATTACGCTAAGGGTGCTAATGAATTAGTTGCATTTGCCGAGCGTTATCAGATTCCTGTTGTATCAACATTATTAAGTTTGGGTGTTATGCCAATAGAGCATCCTCTGTCGCTTGGTATGGGAGGAATGCATGGTTCTTATGCTTCCAATATGGCTCTGTCTCAGTGTGATTTTATGATTAACTTTGGTTCTCGCTTTGCTGATCGCCTGACAGGTAATCCTGCGACTTTTGCTAAAAAAGCGGTTGTTGCTCATATTGATATTGATCCAGCCGAAATTGGGAAAGTTGTTTCTACACAGATTCCGATTGTTGGAGATGCCAAGAGAGCTTTGCAGATTTTGCTAGAGGCTGACACGGTTGAGACGAATTTTAGTATCTGGACAAAAAAAGTGTTGGATAATAAAGCGAGAGCACCATTTAGCTATAAGTTTGATGAGAGTATTATCAAGCCACAGCATGTTGTAGAGACTATCGGAAAACTGACTGATGGAGATGCCATCGTTGTGACAGATGTTGGGCAACATCAGATGTGGACAGCCCAGTTTTATCCTTTTAAAAACGAACGTCAGCTTATCACTTCTGGTGGCCTTGGAACGATGGGATTTGGTATTCCAGCAGCTATTGGAGCAAAGCTAGCTAATCCAGATAAAGAGGTTATCCTGTTTGTCGGTGATGGTGGTTTTCAGATGACCAATCAAGAATTAGCTATTTTAAATGGTTATGGTGTTCCGATAAAGGTGGTACTTATCAATAACCATTCGTTAGGAATGGTGCGCCAGTGGCAAGAGTCTTTCTATGATGAACATCGTAGTGAGTCAACTTTTGATGATGAACCTAATTTTCAACTATTAGCGGAAGCTTATGGTATTGCGCATTATAAGTTTTCTAATCCAAACACTTTAGAAAAAGATTTGGAAGTGATTACTGAAAATCGACCAATGCTCATTGAGGTGAACATCTCAAATCGTGAGCATGTTTATCCTATGGTTCCTACAGGAAAGAGTAACAGTGAGATGTTGGGGGTGGTGTTTAATGCGTAGAATGTTAACCGCAAAGCTCAAAAATTCGACGGGCGTCCTCAATCGTTTCACTGGTGTTCTGTCGCGACGTCAGGTCAATATTGAGTCAATTTCAGTTGGGCATACAGATGAACCTGAAATTTCTCGCATTACTATTATTATTGATGTCGAAACTTTGAAAGAGTCAGAGCTTATCATCAAACAACTCAATCGACTGATTGATGTTGTCCGTGTGCGAGATATTACGGATATCCCTCATCTGGAGCGTGAGGTTCTTCTCGTGAAACTCTCTGCTCCACCAGCTAAGCGAGCGGAGATATTAGCAATCATACAGCCTTTTAGAGCAAGTGTAGTTGATGTCGCCCCTAAATCGATTACCGTTCAGATGTCTGGTGATAGTGAGAAAATTAAAGCTCTGTTGCGTGTTATTCGACCATATGGGATTCAAAATATTGCACGAACAGGTGCAACTGGTTTTTCAAGAGATTTTTCCTAAAAATCTTTCAATTTAGTATAAAATAATTTAGAAAAGAGAATAGAAAATGACAGTAAAAATGGAATATGAAAATGATGTAAAAGTAGCAGCTCTTGACGGTAAGAAAATTGCTGTTATTGGGTATGGTTCACAAGGACATGCTCATGCGCAAAACTTACGTGATTCAGGTTATGATGTTATCATCGGTGTGCGTCATGGGAAATCATTTGATAAAGCTAAGGAAGATGGCTTTGATGTTTATGAAGTAGGAGAGGCAACTAAACTAGCTGACATCATCATGGTTTTGGCACCAGATGAAATCCAAAAAGATATTTATGCTAACGAAATTGCACCAAATCTAGATGCTGGTAATGCTATTGGTTTTGCTCATGGTTTTAACATTCATTTTGGTTATATCAAAGCTCCAGAAGATGTTGATGTCTTTATGGTTGCTCCTAAGGGACCAGGTCATTTAGTTCGTCGTACTTTTACAGAAGGTTTTGGAGTTCCAGCTCTTTATGCTGTTTATCAAAATCCAACTGGGCATGCACAAGAAATTGCTATGTCATGGGCTAAAGGAATCGGATCTGCTCGTGTTGGTCTTTTGACTACAAGCTTCAAAGAAGAGACTGAAGAAGATCTCTTTGGTGAACAAACAGTTCTTATGGGTGGTTTGACTCACTTGATTGAGGCGGGCTTTGAAGTGTTGACCGAAGCAGGCTATGCACCTCAATTAGCTTATTTTGAAGTTCTTCATGAAATGAAATTGATTGTTGATCTCATTTATGAAGGTGGTTTCAAGAAAATGCGTCAATCATGTTCGAATACTGCTGAATTTGGAGACTTTGTGACTGGTCCACGCATCATCGGACCAGAAGTTAAGGAAAACATGAAGGCAGCTCTTAAAGATATTCAATCTGGAAAATTTGCAAAAGAGTTTGTTGAAGATCATGATGCCGGTTTCCCACGTTTGAAAGCTTACCGCAAGGAAGCTGAAAATCTTGAAATTGAAAAGATTGGGGCAGAATTGCGTAAGGCAATGCCATTTGTTAATCAAAATGATGACGATGCTTTCAAGATTTATAACTAATTTACGGATTGGTAGAAAAGAGCCTGCTGGCTCTTTTCTTTTAGAAATAAGATAGACTATAGATAAATTTAAAAAAGGGGAAAAATGATAACAGCTAAAAATATTGTTGAAGCTTATAAGGTTTTGAAATCAGTTGTTGAAAAGACACCACTTGATTTTGACCGCTATTTATCAGAAAAGTATGGAGCAACCATCTATTTAAAACGCGAAAATATGCAAAAAGTACGCTCTTTTAAAATTCGTGGGGCTTATTATGCTATTTCACAGTTATCAGATGATGAAAAAAAACGAGGTGTTGTCTGCGCAAGTGCAGGAAATCATGCACAGGGTGTAGCTTATACTTGTAATGAAATGCAAATTCCTGCAACTATTTTTATGCCAGTGACAACTCCGCAACAAAAAATTGGACAAGTTCAGTTTTTTGGAGGTTCCTTTGTCAGCATTCAATTGGTGGGGGATACCTTTGATGCTTCCGCTCAAGCAGCACAGGATTTTACAAAAGCAGAGGGTATGACATTTATCGATCCTTTTGATGATGATAATGTTCAGGCAGGTCAAGGAACAGTAGCCTACGAGATTTATGAGCAAGCGCAAGAAGAGGGAGTTTCTTTTGATCAAATTTTTGTTCCTGTAGGAGGTGGTGGTTTAATTTCTGGCGTTGCCACCTACATTAAGGATGTGTCACCAGAAATTGAAGTTATCGGTGTCGAAGCGAGTGGTGCTCGTAGCATGCGAGCTGCTTTTGATAAAGGTTATCCTGTCAAATTGGAGAATATTGATAAATTTGCAGATGGTATAGCCGTTCAAAAAGTTGGCCAACATACTTATGAAGTGGCCAGAAAGTATGTGGATAGCCTTATTGGTGTTGATGAAGGTTTGATTTCTGAAACTCTGATCGATATGTACTCTAAACAGGGAATCATTGCAGAACCTGCAGGAGCAGCCTCAATTGCAGCGCTTGAGATGATGAAAGAAGATATTAAAGGGAAAACTGTTGTTTGCATTATCTCAGGTGGCAACAACGACATCAACCGCATGCAAGAGATGGAAGAGCGTGCGCTTATTTATGATGGTGTTAAACATTACTTTGTTGTGAATTTTCCACAACGTCCAGGAGCTCTTAGAGAATTTGTAAATGATATTTTAGGACCAAAAGATGATATTACACGTTTTGAGTACATCAAACGTGCCAACAAAGGTAAAGGACCTGTTTTGATAGGTATTACGCTAGATAATAAAGATGATTACGCTGGTTTATTAGACCGTTTAAGACAGTTTGATCCAAATTATATCAATTTACATGGGAATGAAAGTCTTTACAACATGCTTGTTTGAGAATTCTGTCTTGATTGATAGCGATTTTATCACATAAAAAAGTTTGAGAGGAGAGGTCTATGATTATCGTAACACTGTTTATTTTATGTTTTTTGATAGTGATAGCTTTAAGTGTGGTGACAGGTAGTTTGTATGTTGTCAGGCAGCAATCAGTCGCTATTGTTGAGCGCTTTGGGAAATATCATCAGACAGCTTCAAGTGGTATTCATTTACGTTTACCTTTAGGAATCGATAAGGTTGCTGCTCGTGTACAATTGCGGCTGTTGCAAAGTGAGATTGTTGTTGAAACTAAGACTAAGGATAATGTTTTTGTGACGCTAAATATAGCAACTCAGTACCGTGTTAACGAGGAAAATGTCACTGATGCTTACTATAAATTGATGAAACCTGAAGCTCAAATCAAGTCTTATATTGAGGATGCGCTACGTTCATCTGTGCCAAAGCTTACACTTGATGAGTTGTTTGAGAAAAAAGATGAGATAGCTCTTGAAGTGCAACATCAAGTAGCTGAAGAAATGTCAACATATGGATATATCATTGTTAAAACTCTGATTACGAAAGTAGAGCCAGATGCTGATGTTAAGCAATCAATGAATGAAATTAATGCTGCTCAACGTAAACGTGTTGCTGCACAAGAACTTGCAGAAGCAGATAAAATTAAGATTGTCACTGCAGCTGAGGCAGAAGCTGAAAAAGATCGATTGCATGGTGTGGGGATAGCTCAGCAACGTAAGGCTATTGTTGATGGTTTAGCAGAGTCCATTCAGGAGTTAAAAGAAGCAAATGTTACTTTAGCAGAAGAACAAATTATGGCAATTTTATTAACGAATCAATATTTGGATACACTGAATAATTTTGCTAATAGTGGTAATCAGGCTATTTTCTTGCCTAACAATCCAGAAGGTGTCGAAGATATTCGAACTCAAGTTTTATCTGCTCTAAAAGTCAAATCTTAGTATAAAAATCCGTATCAAATCTGATACGGATTTTTTTGGTCTTTCTTAAAGGAAGTATTAAGATTTTTGAGGTGAGATTTTATAAAGACTAAAACTAATGGCAAAACCTATCAAGGCAAAGCAGATATAGCCCATATTGTAATTACCAAGAGGTACGATATGAGTAAAGAAATGAGATATAGATTTGGGAATAGTAAAGAGTTGTGTTTGACTTGCTAGAGTGCTAATGGCGTCGTAAAGAGCTGGCATAGCTGTAAAGGTTATTGTCGTTTTATAGACCAGTTGACTTTCTGCTATAAAAGGTTTTAAGAAAACTAGAATAATAATCACCATAGTCAACGGGTAAAGAAGATAGAGGACAGGAAGTGACCATTTTATTAACTCCGATAATCCACCGAAATAAAAAACGGTTGCAATAAGAGTAAAGAGAGTGGCCCATGTGATGTGAGAGAGTTTTGGAAAAGTTTTGTGAAAATATTCAGCACAGGCAGTGATAAGCCCTGTTGAGGTTGTTAGGCAAGCTAGGAAAATAGCCATAGCTAAGATAGATCGACCGATACTTCTCATGTAGTAAGCAGCTGATTGGCTGAGGACATTTCCACCATCGATAGGTGTGCTATGGAGTTGGAAAGCTCCATTTGAGAACGTAAAGAGAGACTGAGAGGTTGCACCTATACGTGCAATGAAGATATAGATAGATGCCAATAAAAGAGCAGCTATTATACCAGATTTTAAAGTTAGCTGTGCGATATCTTTAGGTGTTTTCGCTCCGTAGCCTTGGGCTGATTTGATAACTAAAATCGCAAAAGCCAGTGCTGCAAGGGCATCCATAGTTCCATAACCTTGTATTAGTCCAGCGACAAAGGGAAACTTCTGAAAACTATCACTGACATTAGCGCTAGCATTATATGCTTGACCGAGGTGTCCTGCTGGAGAGATGAAGGAGGCAATAATTAATATGGCAAGGATAAGTAGTAGTGTAGGTGTCAAATATTTACCAATACGATCGGCAATTTTACTAGGGCGAATGGCTAAAATATAGGATAATCCAAAGAAAAAGAGTCCATAGATAATTTTAATAGTCAAACCGTTTCCAAAGATAGGCGCAATTCCTACAGAATAGGAAGTTGCTCCTGTTCTAGGAATTGCAAAGAAAGGTCCGATAGATAGGTAGAGAGCGATAGCAAAAAAACGTGCGTAAGCTTTTGAAGCTGGTTGGGTAATACTTTCAATATCATGTTTACCAGAATAAGCGACAGCGACGACACCTAGTAATGGTAAGGTGACACCTGTGATGATAAAACCTAAGATGGATTGCCAAAGGTTTTTACCTGAGTAAATACCAAGGAGTGCTGGGTAGATAAGATTAGCAGCTCCAAAAAAGAGTGCAAATAGCATAAGACCAACAATCCAGTAAGTTGATTTACGTTTCATATAACCTCCTAAAGATGTACGATGGTATGTCATTATTATAATCAAGCTTGTGTAAACTTGTCAATAATCTTAAAAAAAGTAAAAAAGAGTGGCGAATTGTTGCCCTCCTCTTTTTTGAATTAGCTTAAGAAGCGTTTTAAGAATTCTTTGGTACGTTTTTCATGTGGATTTTCAAAGAGTTGTTGGGGTGTACCTTGTTCGGCAATAACCCCTTTATCCATGAAAATGACACGGTCAGAAACCTCGCGTGCAAACTCCATTTCATGTGTTACAATAATCATTGTAAGTCCTGATTGGGCAAGTTCTTTCATTGTTTTGAGTACTTCACCAACCATTTCAGGATCCAGAGCAGAAGTTGGTTCATCAAAGAGCATAGCTTCTGGATTAACAGATAGAGCGCGTGCGATGGCGACACGTTGTTTTTGCCCACCAGATAGTTGTTTGGGTTTGGCTTTCCAATATTGCTCGGTCATACCGACAGTATTAAGATTATTTTGAGCAATCTCTTTTGCTACCTCGTAACTACGCTTTAGGACAGTGGTTTGAGCGACGATAGCATTATCAAGAACGTTGAGATTTTCAAAAAGATTAAAGGATTGGAACACCATACCTAGTTTTTCACGATAAGAGGTCAAATCGTACCCTTTTTCTAAGACATTCTGACCATGAAAAAGAATATCACCAGCTGTTGGTTGTTCTAAGAGATTGATAGAACGTAAAAAGGTTGATTTTCCTGAACCAGACGAACCGATAATGGAGATGACCTCGCCTTTATTGACAGATAGAGAAATGTCCTTTAAAACTTCATTTGCTCCAAAAGATTTTTTTAGATGTTTAATCTCAAGAATTGTTTGTGTCATTAGTGTACCACCTTTGTTTGCATTTGGTTTGCACCGGTTGTATAATCATCTGAGTCAAAACGATGTTCAATATAGCGAAGGATGCGAGTTACTGTAAAGGTTAAGACGAAGTAGATGACAGCTATGATAAAGAAAGTTTGGAAGTACTGGTAGGTTTGTGTTGCTACGGTATTTCCAGAGAAATAGAGCTCGACAACGGAGATAACATTTAAAACAGAGGTATCCTTTATGTTGATAACAAACTCATTGCCAGTGGCTGGTAGGATATTACGAATGACTTGCGGTAGGACGATTTTACGCATGGTCTGATTATGGGTAAATCCAAGAGCATTAGCGGCTTCAAATTGTCCTTTATCAACAGCGAAAATACCACCACGAACAATTTCACTCATATAAGCACCTGTATTGATAGAGACGATGAAAATTGCAGCTAAAGTTCGATTAATCGAGATACCAAAAGCTTGAGCTGTTCCGTAGTAGATAACCATAGCTTGAACAATCATTGGTGTTCCTCGGAAAATTTCAATGTAGATATTAAGTAGCCAACCAAAAGCTTTTTGAAGAACAGCAAGGATTTTATTAGTTGCGATAGGAGCAGTACGATAGACTCCGATTAAAAGTCCGATTAAAAGCCCAACGACTGTCCCAATGATAGAGATGAGTAAGGTGATTCCTGTTCCTCGTAGAAATTGTTGCCAATTTTCTTTAAAAATCGTGATGACTTGTTTAAAGAAAGAGGATTTTTCATTGTCTGTATTAGTTGCCGGCTGATGTGAAATCATATTATCCATCAGACTAACTTGTTCTTTTTTTGATATATCATCAAGCACTTTATTGACCTCTGTGATGATTGGATCATTTTTACGGAGTCCAACCGCAATGTTTGTATCAGACTCAGATGTTTTAAAGCCATCTTTGAGCGTAATCATCTTGAGATTAGGATTAGCATTTTGTGCTGATAAGGCATCTGGACGTTCAGAGACATAAGCGTCAATGACACCAGATTCGACTGCTTGGCGTAGCTGTGTGAAATCTCCCATAGCAACTTCTTTTTGCACACCGTTGATTTGGGAGATGAGATTGTAGAGGTAAACACCTTGTTGAGCAGATACCTTGGCTCCTTTAAAATCACTTAGTTTAGTAGCGTTAGCATATTTGCCTTTGCTATTGACCACTAAAGTAGGCTTTGAGATATAGTAAGCATTTGAGAAAGCAATTTCTTTTTTACGTTCCTCGGTAGGACTCATTCCAGCGATAATCATATCAATCTTACCAGAAGTAAGGGCAGGAACTAACCCCTCCCATTTGGTTTTGACAACTAGGACTTTCTTATTAAGAGCGCTAGCGATTTTTTTAGCAATTTGCACATCGTAACCGTTAGCGTATTGATTGGTCCCTTCAATCTTGACAGCGCCATTACTGTTATCATTTTGTGTCCAGTTAAAAGGTGCATAAGCCGCTTCCATTCCTACACGGAGGTAGTCGTTAGCTTGAGCTGTCGATACCCCAAAAAAGAGAAGAAAAAGAGCTGCTGTGATACTTATAAAAAGTTTCTTCATGACATAACTCCTGTAAAATAAAATACAACCTCTATTTTATAAGAAAATACCGTAAAAGGCAATAGAGCATTGAGAGCAAAGGGGTAAAATAGAAGTGATAACTATTTATTATCACTATGATAGTAATTTTATATTAGTGTTATAGGCGCAAACATGCTATCATATAAGCATATCAATTTCAGAAAAAGGAGATAATCTCATGAAAATGAAGAAATTATTGGGTATTGCAGGTCTGACACTAGTTGCTGGAGCGTTTTTAGCAGCTTGTAGCTCAAAGTCTGATAGTAGTTCATCTACTAGCAAAAGTAAAACAGAAGTTACCTTTGCAACTGTTGGTACGACAAAGCCATTCTCATACGAAAATAGTGGCAAATTAACAGGATACGACGTTGAGGTTGCAAAAGCTGTCTTTAAGGGTTCGGATAAATACTCTGTAACCTTTAAGAAAACCGAATGGTCTTCTGTCTTTACAGGTATCGATGCTGGTAAATATCAAATAGGAGGTAATAACATCAGCTTTTCAACAGAGCGTGCAAGTAAGTACCTCTTCTCAACGCCGACTGCTTCAACACCAGCAGTTCTAGTTGTGCCAAAAAATAGCAATATCAAGTCCTATGATGACATTGCAGGGCATTCAACGCAAGTTGTTCAAGGAACTTCAACAGCAACACAGTTGGAGAACTTTAACAAAGATCACAGCAGTGACCCAGTCAAAATTAACTATACAGAAGAAACCATCAGCCAGATTCTTGGAAACCTAAACAGTGGTAAATACGACTTCAAGATTTTTGATGCGCCATCTGTAAACTCAATTATTAAAGAGCAAGGATTGACAAATCTCAAAACTATTGAATTGCCATCGGATGAAAAACCATATATCTACTTTATTTTTGGCAAAGATCAAAAAGATTTACAAACTTTTGTTAATAAACGTTTGAAAGAACTTCAAAAAGATGGTACACTCACTAAACTCTCTAAAGAATATTTAGGTGGTGACTATGCGCCAAGCGCTGATGAGTTGAAAATTCCATCAGCAAGTTAAGCTATAAAAAAACATCTCATAAGTGATTTTTGAGGTGTTTTTATAGAATAGAACAAGCTAGGTATAGTTTTTAACTATATCAAACTCTTTGAAATAACAATTTGAAAGATGAAATAATCTATGCGATAATAAGCGCATATCAAGAAGAGAGAAAAGAGGAATCCCTATGAAGTTTAATAAAATTATCACAAAAATTGCCCTAGTGACAGCGGCGGCATTATCATTAGCTGCTTATACCACACACAGTGCATCGGCTGCTAGTAAATCAAGTAGTAAGACGGTTAAAGTAGGTGTCATGACTTTCTCCGATACTGAAAAAGCACGTTGGGATAAAATCAAAGAGCTTGTTGGTGATAAAGCAAACATTGAGTTTACAGAGTTTACCGACTACACACAGCCAAATGAAGCAGTAGCTAATAAAGATGTTGATATCAACGCTTTCCAACACTATAATTTCTTGAAAAACTGGAATAAAGAAAACAAGCAAAATTTGGTAGCTATTGCAGACACCTATCTCGCTCCAATCCGTTTGTACTCAGATAAAGTGAAAAAGGTAAAAGATATCCCTAAAAATGCTACTATCTCTGTTCCAAATGATGCAACCAATGAAAGTCGTGCGCTTTATCTCTTGCAGTCAGCAGGATTGATTAAGCTAAATGTTTCAGGAACAAAAATTGCAACAACTGCTAATATCGCTAAGAATCCTAAAAACATAAACATCAAAGAATTGGATGCTAGCCAAACTGCTCGCTCCCTAAAAGATGTTGATGCAGCGGTTATTAATAACACTTATGTTGAGCAAGCGGGTCTGACAACAAATGATGCTATCTTCGTTGAAAAGTCAGATAAAAACTCTAAACAATGGGTTAATCTCATTGCAGCACGTAAAAACTGGAAAAAACAAAAGAATGCAGCTGCTATTAAAGCGATTATCGCTGCTTATCATACAGATGAAGTGAAAAAAGTAATCAAAGATACTTCATCAGATATTCCACAATGGTAAGAATGATTTGTTATACACTATAAATAGAAGAAGTTGAGACTGTGGTTTCAACTTCTTTACATCGATTGAGGAGAACAGCATGTCATTTTCCACTGAAAAAGAACAACTAGCTAAATTTCAGCAAGATGAGATTAGTCAGCACTATTTTGAAGTATTAAGAACGTTAATTTCAAAAAAGTCTATCTTTGCCCAAAATATAGGTTTAAAAGATGTAGCGACCTATCTTGGGGAGGTCTTTACAGCTGCAGGAGCTCATGTTATTGTAGACGATAGCTATACAGCACCTTTTGTTATTGCAGAGTTTAAATCATCACGTAAAGATGCTAAAACTATTATTTTTTACAATCATTATGACACTGTACCGGCTGATAATGATCAGCCTTGGACGGATGATCCGTTTACCTTGTCTGTTCATTACGGTATGATGTATGGACGTGGTGTTAATGATGACAAAGGAAATATCACAGCTCGCTTGTCTGCAGTGAGAAGGTACATGCGTTCTCATAAGAATTTACCTGTTAATATCACCTTTATCGTAGAAGGTGCCGAAGAGTCTGCCTCAATGAATTTGGAGGATTATCTGGCTAAGTATAAAAAACGTTTTCAAGGTGTGGACTTACTTGTCTGGGAAGATGGTTCTAAAAATAAGGAAGATCAGCTTGAGATTTTAGGTGGTAACAAAGGAATTGTGACGTTTAATCTCTCTGTGAACTCTGCTGATGTGGATATTCACTCCTCTTTTGGGGGAGTGATTGATTCAGCCGCTTGGTATTTGGTGAGAGCATTAGCGAGCTTGCGAGATGATAAAGGTAAGATTTTAGTAGATGGTATCTATGATCAGGTCATTCCACCAAATGAGCGTGAGCTGTCTTTGGTCAGACGTTATGCGAACCGTTCAGCGTCTTCTTTAACGAAAATATACGATTTACAACTTCCTGTGCTTAAGACGGACAAAGAGGAGCTGTTGCACTATTTCTTTTTTGAGCCCTCGTTGACAATTGAGGGAATAACGACAGGCTATCAAGGTGAAGGGGTTAAGACCATCCTTCCTGCGTACGCTTTTTGTAAAGCAGAGGTTCGCCTTGTCCCTGGTTTGACACCAGAAGGTGTCTTAGAAGCTATTCGGACACACTTGGATAAAAAAGGTTTTTCTGCTGTTCAGTTGGAGTTTACTCTGGGTGAGATGAGTTATCGCAGTGATATGTCTGCTCCTTCCGTTTTAAATGTGATTGAGTTGGCAAAACAATTTTATCCAAAGGGAGTCTCGGTTCTGCCAACTTCAGCGGGAACTGGACCTATGCACACTGTTTATCAAGCTTTAGGTGCTCCTATAGCAGCTTTTGGAATCGGCAATGTGAATAGTCGTGATCACGGTGGAGATGAAAATGTGAGCATCGCAGATTATTATACGCATATTGAATTAGTGGAGGCTTTGATAGAATCTTATGAGAAATGAAGTAATGATTGATTTAAATCATATTGATGTGATCTTTCATCAGAAAAAACGCACGATTGAGGCGGTTAAAGATGTGAGTTTGCAAATCAATAAAGGAGATATTTACGGAATTGTTGGTTATTCAGGAGCTGGAAAATCAACGTTGGTTCGTGTGGTGAATTTGCTGCAAGAGCCAAGTCATGGTACTATTACCATTGATAAACAGGTTATTTATAACAATAAGATCAAGCTAAGTGGTAGCGAGCTACGTCAGAAACGTCGTGATATTGGAATGATTTTTCAACACTTTAACTTGATGAGTCAGCTGACAGCAGAGCAAAATGTTGCTTTTGCGTTGAAACATTCAGGTTTATCAAAAGCTGAAAAGAAAGAAAAAGTAGCTCGTCTTTTAAATTTGGTTGGGTTGTCTGAACGTACCCAAAACTATCCTTCACAATTATCAGGTGGTCAAAAACAACGTGTCGCCATTGCGCGTGCTCTAGCTAATGATCCTAAAATCCTCATTTCTGATGAATCAACATCAGCGCTTGACCCTAAAACGACCAAGCAGATTTTAGCTTTACTAAAAGAACTTAATGAAAAGTTAGACTTGACCATTGTCCTCATCACACACGAGATGCAAATCGTAAAAGACATCGCAAATCGTGTAGCTGTCATGCAAAACGGTCATTTGATTGAGGAGGGGAGTGTTCTTGACATTTTCACTAATCCAAGAGAAGAATTAACACAAGACTTTATCAAAACAGCGACAGGTATTGACGAAGCGCTGGCAAAAATTACACAACAATCTATTATCAAAAACTTATCAGCTAATAGTCGTCTTGTCCTACTCAAATATGCAGGAAGCAGTACAGATGAGCCGTTATTAAACGGTATCTACAAACGCTTCAATGTTGAGACCAATATTCTCTATGGTAATATTGAAATTTTAGATAATGTTCCTGTGGGTGAAATGATTGTGGTTTTATCAGGTGAAAGAGACAATGTAGAGGCTGCATGTGCTGCTATTGAAGAAGCAAATGTACATATCACAGTATTGAAAGAGGGGAAAGCGCATGATTGAATGGATTCAGACACATTTACCCTATGTTTATCAAATGGGCTGGAGTGGACCTTATGGTTGGCAGACAGCTATCACACAGACACTATATATGACTTTTTGGTCTTTTATTATCGGTGGTTTTATGGGATTAGCTGGTGGTTTATTTCTCGTATTGATGGGACCACGTGGTGTGATTGAAAATCGTTTTATTTTTAGCATTTTGGACAAAGTTGTTTCTGTATTTAGGGCATTTCCCTTTGTAATTTTATTAGCCTTTATCTCACCTGTGACGAGATCTATTGTGGGAACGACACTAGGTTCTGATGCGGCGCTTGTGCCTTTATCTTTGGCAGTATTTCCATTTTTTGCTCGTCAAGTTCAAGTCGTTTTATCTGAGCTTGACGGAGGAGTTATAGAGGCAGCGCAGGCTTCTGGCGCTACACTATGGGATATTATCCTCGTCTATCTAAGAGAGGGTCTACCTGATCTTATTCGTGTTTCAACGGTGACTTTGATTTCACTGGTTGGTGAAACAGCGATGGCTGGTGCTATCGGTGGTGGTGGTTTAGGTTCTGTCGCTATTGCAAAAGGTTACAACTATTCTAGGCAAGATATTACATTGGTAGCAACATTATTAATCATGTTTTTGATTTTCTTTATTCAGTTTTTAGGAGATTTCCTGACCCACAGATTGAGTCATAAATAAAGAGACAAGAGTAACTTGTCTTTTTTTGTATATGCAAAGAAAACAGGTGAGTGTATTGTAGGAGTGAGCTGATATCAAGGGTGATGAGTGACGATTGTGGTACAATGTTGCAAGATATAGCAATTATATCATTGCTTACAAAAGGAACGAAAAATGTGATTATCAAAGTTACTATGACATTATGTTTAGCGAAAGGATACAAAAAAACAACCATTACAAATATCATAAGTGAACGAGGTGTTCTTACAAATGGTAGAGAGTAGATTATATTTGGTGAATAAATGTTTGAATGATTTTGAGATTTCTCTTTAGTCAAAAAGGTTTGTACTTATTAGGCAGTATGGTTTTTTATTGTTGGGGGAATAGATACTAGTTTACACAGTCACAAGATATAGTTTTTCTGACGACATCAAAAAAGGCATTTTACAAATTTGAAACGCCTTTTTATATTTAATAATTGTTCCCTTTTGAAGAATTGTGTTTTTTACATAGTAATTGACAATTCTCAGGTACGGTTTTGCCGCCTTTACTCCAAGGAATGATGTGGTCGCCTGCCAACTCTTTAAGAGCATACTCTCTATTATTACCTTCGTCTACGCAATAGATACAATGATGATTTTGTTCCTCATATTTTTGCTTAATCGTCTTATCGTCAAAAAGTCTAAGTTGAAGATATTTGACATCACCGTAGATGATATATTGGTAAATACCTTTCATTTTGGCAGTGACTTCCTCATCATTTACTAAGTCTGCTATTTTTTCATTTATGATAGAAGCACTTTCTTTGATAATATTATCATCTAATTTTCCTGATTGATATTCTTTATAAATCGTTCCCCAATCCATTCCTTTTAGGCTGTTATGATAGCTTACAAATTTTCCACGTACCCACTCCAAAATAGCTGAGAAGTTTTGCCACAATTCAGACGCGTCAGCATCTCCCTGATGCTTCAACATATAATCTTCGATTGTATTTGTACTGTCGTCATTGTCGTTTTGTGTAGCCCATTTAATAGCGGTTTGTAGATATTCTTGTCTATTCCAATTACCATTTAAGAGTGGTTCTGCCTTATCATTATTCGGATTTTCGTCTGCAAGAACGACTCCACGTCCACTTTTTGTTGAAAATCTCTGTTTGGCATCAGAAAGCCAAGTACCGGTATAAGCGGAATTTCGTAATTCTTGCTCGTTTAATGGCTCGCCTGCTGTATTGATAACATGAAACCATTTCATTTTTTCGGAAGCCGTTCCTTTACAAACATATACGTCTAACTCATAATCAAGAATTTGGTCTGCTAAGTCAGTTAGATTCATCTGAAGATTTGGAAAGTCTTGTTGAGGTGCACTGGATGGAAATTGACTTGATTTTACAGAGTAATTACCCATAACATAATTACATATCGCTAAAATACGCTGTTGTCCATCAAGGACTTCATATTGTCCGTTTCCTAAATCAACCCAGTACATTATACCTAGAGGGCATTCCTCTAGAATAGTTTGAATGACTGCTTGTTTTTTGTTGTCGTCATAGACGCTGTTTCTTTGATATGAGGGACGAATGTTCAAATTTCCATTATATCCTTTCACAGCATCTGTGGTAGCACCATCATCATTATTAGTATAACCATTAGCTAAATCGCGAATAGTGAATGGTCTATCGAGTATGTCTCTCAGTCTAGTTACTTTCATTGTATTATCTCCTTTGTTAATAACCTTTGTCTTCAGAACGACTGATTGGATTTAGATTTTTCACCAATATCCTAAAATAAGGTGCTTTACCCTTAATAGTCAAATCTTTATCATCATCTCCTTTTCTGAATTTTATAATTTCAAATTCTTTAGGGTTGAAATAATTGATAAATGTTATTGGAACCCCCATAGCACCATTGTAATCAATTGGAATATCTTTCACATTGTCTACATTTATTGCATCGTAGTTATCGTATTTAGGATACTTTTCCTCAAATCCTTCATAATATCTATGAGCTTTTGTCTGATCAAATACATCGCCTACATGCCATAATCCATCGTGTCTTTTCTGTAAATCTAAGTTAGTAAACCAGCACCCCATGATGTGCTTTACTTTTTTTCCATCTTCATCCAATTTTTCATAATCAGCTCCCTCTGGAACGTACAACCAAAAGTCAGAGTTCATACTTCTTGCACCAATCCAAATTTGGTTGTTCTGTATGAGCGGAAAAATTTCCTTATATGTTACAGAGTTTTTATTTCCAATAACGATAAATTTTTTCTGATGTTCCATTATTTGAGCTATGTATTCTCTAAATAAACTGAACGGTGGATTTGTAACAATGATATCGGCTTCCTTAAGATATTTTATACTATCCTGACTACGGAAATCTCCGGCTGTATAATTTTCATCACCATAAATGGTTACAATTTCACCAGCATCCATATTGAAATCGTCACCGCCTTCATAAATCAAAGCATAAGAAGGTTCACTATCCTCTTGAAAATGTGTTGCTATCAATTTTTTAAGACCTAAGCTAGCAAAGTTATTATGAAAATATCTCCAAAAATTAGATTGTGTAGGGTCGTCACAGTTACAATAAACAATCTTCCCTTTGAAATGGTCGCGATAGTGCCCCATCTCCTCAGCGATGTCTTTATAACGAGTATAAAACTCATCATTTTTAGCTTTTTTAGCGTTATGAAGTGAGCCAGCCATTATGCCACCCCACTTTCATGGGTAACATAATAGGCTTTCTCACAAAAATGTGAAAAAGCCTGTTTTAGTGCTTGACAAAAAACACGTCCGATTACATAATCAGCGTGAGCTGGTGAGCTGGTGAGCTGGTGAGCTGGTGAGCTGGTGAGCTGGTGAGCTGGTGAGCTGGTAGTGCGTTCATACCAATCGTTTCCTTTACTTTTTGATAGTTCTATTATATCAAAAAATGGTGATATTTCATGAGATAATATAGGAACCCATTAAAATAAAAATAATCAGAAAATTTTGATAAGATTGACGAGTTCCCTTGCTTGTGTTATCATAGCAGTATTGAATTAGTTAGGAGACGCTATGAAGCATATTATTCAAACATGGAACAAAACAAGCCTAATCAAACGTATTACAATAGGCGTTCTTGTCGGACTTTTATTGGGCTTATTGCTACCAAAGGTGAGTGTTATAGGTATTTTGGGTGATCTTTTTGTTGGTGGACTAAAAGCTATTGCACCACTTCTTGTTTTTACCTTAGTGGCTAGTGCTCTATCACAGCATCAATCTGGTCAAAAAACCAATATGACAACAGTTATTTTTCTCTATATTTTTGGGACATTTTCAGCGGCTTTAGTGGCAGTTTTGGTTAATTACATTTTTCCATTGACTCTTGTTTTGGCTAAATCCCCTAAGTCCAATTTATCTGCACCGCAGGGAGTAGGAGAAGTTTTTCACGATTTATTGCTCAAAGTGGTGGACAATCCATTCAATGCACTTGCTACAGCTAACTACATCAGTGTGTTGGCTTGGGCAGTTGTCTTTGGCTTAGCTATGCGTACTGTTAGTCAACATACTAAAGATTTGATGCAAACAATGGCAGAGGTCACTTCAAAAGTTGTACGTTGGATTATCAATCTCGCACCATTTGGTATCATGGGACTTGTTTTTACAACAATTTCTGATAATGGAATTGGTATCTTGGCGAAGTACGGTATCCTTATTTTGACCTTGGTTGGAACGATGCTTTTTGTGGCGCTGGTCATCAATCCGCTTATTGCATTTGTCGTGACTCGTGAAAATCCATATCCACTCGTTTTTCGTTGTTTGAAAGAGTCAGGAGTTACTGCATTTTTCACCAGAAGTTCAGCAGCTAATATCCCAGTTAATATGAAACTTTGTGAAGATTTAGGTCTAGATAAGGATACTTATTCAGTGTCTATCCCACTGGGAGCTACAATTAATATGGCAGGAGCAGCAGTAACGATCAATGTTTTAACACTTGCTGCAGTCAATACCTTAGGTATTTCAGTTGATTTTCCAACAGCACTATTATTGAGTGTTGTTGCGGCTGTGTCAGCTTGTGGTGCTTCAGGTGTTGCTGGGGGGTCGCTTCTTTTGATTCCTGTTGCGTGTAGTTTATTTGGTATTTCAAATGATTTAGCGATGCAAGTTGTTGGGGTTGGATTTATTGTAGGTGTTGTGCAGGATTCTTGTGAGACAGCGCTCAATTCATCAACAGATGTACTTTTCACGGCTATTGCTGAAAAATCCGTCTGGGGAAAGAAAAAAGAACTGTACTGATGTGTTTTAGAAACATAAACGAATAGACTAGCAAGCATTGCTAGTCTATTCGTTTAATCAAAATACCCCAAGTAATCGAATTTTTCGAAAGTGTTGTTATTAGCGATAGCTACAATGATTTCTCCCTCTTTGAGGGGTTCTTGAAGGGCTGTATCGGTTTGTAGTTTGTTAGTTTTAGAACGTCTAATGCCAATCAGATTAAGATTGTATCGTTTACGGACATCAAGCTCTACTACTGTTTTTCCTGACCAATTTTTAGGAACGGTAAATTCAATCACTTTGACATCTGATTCAATCTCAAATACGTCTGTAATACGATGGCGTAACAATTGAGAGGCAAGGTAGCTCCCAGATTCGCGTTCGGGTGAGATGACTGTGTCAGCTCCAATTTCGTAGAGAACTTCTTGAAAAAGAGTACTTCGTGCTTTAGCAATAATTTTAGGAACGCCTAATTTTTTACAGTGCATAATCGCTAAAACAGAGCTTTCCAAGCTATTCCCAGTTGCGATAACAACACAATCACAATTAGCAATGCCGATGCGTTTAAGAAAGTCTAAATCTGTAATATCGCCGATTGTTGCCTTTGTCACATAATCTGCTACTGCTTGAACTTTTTCAGAATGCGTATCGCAAGCAATAACGTCTTGTTCAAATTTGCTGAGGTCTTGGGCAACGGTTTGACCGAAAATGCCTAAGCCTAAAACGCCAAAAATTTTTGGTTTCATAGTAACCTTTCTATATCTAGCCGAGAATAATATCTGTTTTTGCATAAGACACTTCTTTTTGATGATTTTGCAGAAGTGCCATGAGAACAGTGATAGGTCCGACACGTCCGATAAACATCAAAAGCATAATAATAATGCGTCCTGCTGTTGATAGTTTTGTTGTAATGTCCATAGAAACGCCGACCGTTGCAAGAGCACTACTTGCTTCAAAAAAGAGTGAAAATGGGCTGAGATGAGGCTCAAACTCTAATAGCAAGAGGTAAGCTGCCAATAGGGTGCTAAAGAAGAAAATAAGAATGACAAGGGTTTGTCGTGTAATCTTTTGAGGAATAGTTCGAAAGTGATAGGTAACCTGAGTTTGTCCTCTTGCTTCAGATTTTAAGAGGAGGAATAAGACTGCCACGACCGTGACTTTTAGTCCACCGGCAGTTCCTCCTGGGGCACCTCCAATCATCATCTGAATGATATAGATGAGATTAGTAGCATTTTTGGAGTGAGCATAGTCAATGGTAGAAAAGCCAGCTGTTCTCATGGTGACGCTTTGGAAAAAGCTCACAAGTCCTTGCTTAGTAAAAGAAAGCTGACCAATCGTTCTGACGTTGGAGCTTTCTAATAACCAAGAGAGGGTAGTTCCTAGGATGAGAAGCGCAACTGTTGTCTCTAAAACAAGTAGTGTGTGACTATTGAGTTGCTTTGTAAAAGATCGCAAATGTTTGGGTCTGCTCGTGATGAAGTGTTTTGTAGCGTGATAGAGGTTTCCCCACACCATAAAGCCTAGACCACCAGAGATGATGAGAAAAGCTATGATCAGATTAACCAATGTATTTGTTTTGAAACCTTGGAGACTACTCGCACCTAAGTTGTCAAAACCAGCGTTACAGAATGCTGAAACAGAAAGAAAAAGACTGTTAAATATACCATTTCCAAGACCATAACGTGGAATGAAATCAATCATTAAGAGACATGAGCAAACACTCTCTATGATCAAAGTTACACGGTAAATCGTAAAAAGATAATTTTTTAGATTATTTGCGCTATCATAGGTAATAGCACTTTGTAGTAAATGTTGATCTCGCAATGATAATTTGCGATTGAGCACAAAATAAGAAACAGAAATCAAAGTGACAAGCCCCAATCCGCCAATTTGTATCAATAGCAGAGCAATTAGCTGCCCAAAGCCATTATACACATGGGCAATTGGAAACACAGAGAGTCCTGTTACACAGACCATGGAAATAGCGGTAAAGAGATGATCGAGGTAAGTCGTAGCAGGGGCATTTGGATAGTGCATAATAGGCAGAGAAAGCAAAAAACTACCTACAAAGATAACTAGCAAGAAACTAACACTCAGTTGTTTAGTGATTGATAGCTGATGGCGATTAAAAATCGAAAACATAACAGACCTCACTAAAGTGGTTTCTTAGCAGGAACCCCAGCACGTCTAGGATATTTGTTGGGGGTTTCTTTTCTTTTTTCAACGATTGTCAGATTGCGCTTATCACCATTTGGTAACTGGTAATTGTGGCTGGTGATTACGGTAGCAAAAAGCAATGTTAAAGCTGCTTTAGCCTCATCCAGCTCACTATTAATCGAAGAAGCTTTTAGAGCGATGAGTTGTCCTTTGATTTTTAAAAAAGGAATTGTTAGTTCTGATAATACTTGCATTCTAGCTACAGCGCGTGCTGTCACGATGTCAAATTGTCCACGAAAAGTTTTATCATGTCCAAAATCTTCAGCGCGCCCATGGTAAAAATGAACATTTTCAAGCTGCAGTTCAGTTGCTAAATGTTTTAGAAAGGTGATGCGTTTATTGAGAGAGTCGATAATCGTTACATTTAAATGTGGGAAAATAATTTTCATGGGTAAGCTTGGAAAGCCAGCGCCTGCACCAATATCAAGTAACTTGAGAGGGCTGTTCTTAACATTCCCAAACAAGATAGGGCTAATAGAGTCGTAGAAGTGCTTGAGATAGACGTCGCTTTTTTCTGTGATAGCTGTCAAATTTATCTTTTGATTCCACTCAATTAAAAGCTCAAAGTAGCGCTCAAATTGCTCTTTTTTCTCTTGTGATAAACAGATATTTTGCTGTGCTAATCGTTGATAAAAATCTTCAGGTGTCATGTGTCCTCCTTTAGGCTTGTAGATTTTTATTGTACCAAAATGCGGACGAAAAATATATCATAAAAAATACCTTTATTTTGTGTTTATCTGAAAAATTGTTATAATATAACAAAATAGAGAATGGAGATTTCACCATGACGTGGATTATTTTAGCTATTATTGTGATTGTTGTATTATGGTTAGTCATAAGCTATAACGGTCTTGTGAGAAGTCGTATGCACACACAAGAAGCATGGAGTCAAATTGATGTGCAACTCAAACGTCGTAATGATCTTATCCCAAATGTGATTGAGACTGTTAAAGGTTACTCAAGCTACGAAGAAAAAACATTAGAGAAAATCACCACTTTGCGTGCCCAAGTGGCTAAAGCGCAAAATCCTGTAGATACTATGGCTGCTAGCAATGAGCTTAGTCGTCAGGTGACAGGTCTTTTTGCAGTTGCTGAAAATTATCCTGACTTGAAAGCAAATGCTAGCTTTATCAAATTGCAAGAAGAACTGACAAACACGGAAAATAAGATTTCTTATTCACGCCAGTTATATAACACAACAACGGCTAACTATAATGTTAAACTGGAAACATTTCCATCTAATATCGTAGGTAATCTCTTTGGGTTTAAAGCGGGTCAATTTTTGGAAATCCCAGAGGGAGAAAAAACCGCTCCGAAAGTATCATTTGATTTTTAAGAAAATACAGCTGAATGTAAGGAAGGGGGAGCTATGCTTTACAATCAAATCGCTCAAAATAAAAGACGTACTGTTTTCTTGCTCTTTTTCTTCTTTTTGCTGACAGGCTTGATTGGTGCAACAGTTGGTTATCTCTGGTTAGATAATGCCCTAGGTGGAGTGATAATTGCATTAGTTATTGGCTTTATCTATGCGTTTTCGATGGTTTTTCAGTCAACCAGTATTGTCATGTCTATGAATCACGCGCATGAGGTGACAGAGCAGCAAGCCCCAGATTTGTATCATATCGTTGAGGATATGGCAATGGTTGCTAAAATCCCTATGCCACGTGTCTTTATCATTGATGATTTATCTTTGAATGCTTTTGCAACAGGCTCCAATCCGCAAAACGCTGCTGTTGCTGTAACAAGTGGTCTTCTTGATGTGATGAATAGAGAAGAGATAGAAGGTGTGATTGGGCATGAAATTAGTCATATCCGCAACTATGATATTCGTATCTCCACCATTGCTGTTGCTTTAGTTAGCGCCATTACGTTTTTATCTAGTTTTAGTAGTCGCATGATGTGGTATGGTGGATCTAGGCGTCGTGACAATGAGCGTGTAGAAAGTGGAGTGGGAATTATCATTTTCATCTTTTCAATTTTTTCTTTGATATTAGCACCATTAGCCGCTACATTGGTTCAACTAGCCATTTCACGGCAAAGGGAATATCTAGCAGATGCCAGCTCAGTGGAGTTAACCAGAAATCCTCAAGGGTTAATTAGGGCTTTGGAAAAATTAGAACACTCTCAGCCTATGCAACAGCCTGTTGATTCTGCAAGTGCTGCTTTATTTATCAACAATCCTAGAAAAAAAGAGGGTATCAAATCACTCTTTTATACACATCCTCCAATTGAGGAGAGAATTGAGCGATTAAGACATATCTAGTTTTATTAGCTTGTGAATAATTAAGATAATTAGATGGATAAAACAAATAATTGTTAGTTCATTTTAGTGAAATATGTTATAATAATAGTATGGGATGTTGCTGACTTCTAAAACAAAATAAGGAGAAATGATGCTCGCATTAGCAGAAATACGCAAGCAAGTTGCAGGATTAACTTTTGATGTTACCTTAGATTTGAGTGATGTTTTAAAACAACGTAACACAGATATTATTGCAGTAGATGATATTCGTGCTGTGGGTCTTGCCACTTATGATGATGGACTTTACTTGTTACATTATCAGTTGACTTATCGCATTGTTTTGCCGTCCAGTCGTTCAATGCAACCTGTTACTCTTGTAGAAAAAGAGGTGGTTGATGAGGTGTTTATCGAGAAAAGTCATCTCACCTCTAAAAAAGAGTTTGTTGAACAAAACTTAGCTTTAGTGCTTGAAAGTGATAGTATTGATTTGAAAGAGAGTGTTGTGGATAATATTTTGCTTGCCATTCCATTGCGTATTTTGACTGATGAGGAAGTTACAGAAGAAAGTATGCCTTCTGGTCAAAATTGGACAGTTATGACTGAGGAGCAATACCGTTCATTGCAGGCTAAAAAACGAAACGAAACAAATCCCTTTTCGAATTTAGCTGGTCTTTTTGAGGACTAGATTGTAACTGTTAGAGAGCGATTTTCTCATGATAGACTTAAATATTAAAAAGTTAATAGGCAATAGTTTAACAGGTTGGGGGTGTTGGGACATATGAAAAAAAAGGTACTGATTATTGAGGCAGAAAAAAGTTTGGCACGCCTGTTATCTTTGGAACTGATGAATGAAGGTCACATAGCAGAGATAGCACATAGTGCACAGTCAGGCTTGAAGCGTGCACTAGAAAAAGAGTATAATTTGATTTTACTAGACCTTGGCGTATCAAATGAAAGTGATAAGACTTTGATACACCAATTGCAAGAAAAGCAATCGGGTCATATTATTATAATTATGTCACGTGATTCCGCTCTGAATGCTGTTTCGGTTCTTGAAGATGGTGCGGATGCTTATGTTACCAGACCATTTGCTATTGGAGAATTAATGGCACATGTTCACGCTATTTTCCGCAGGCAAAATAAGATTAATCAAGATAGCTCGATTGAAACAAAAGTTATTGCTCACGATTTGGTGTTAAACAAACAAAATCGCTCTGTGAGACGTGGTAATAGGGAAATTCCTTTGACGAAGCGCGAATTCGATTTATTGAGTATTTTGCTACAAAATGTAGGACAAGCTATGAGTCGTGAAAGTTTACTTGAAGGTGTTTGGCAATATGATCTAGGTGCTAAGACCAACGTTGTGGATGTCTATGTGCGTTATTTACGTGGTAAAATTGATGTTCCGGGTAAAGATTCCTTGATTCAGACAGTACGTGGTGTGGGCTACATCATCCGTGACAATTAGCAATAGGAGCAGGTTGACGAAAGGGGTCAGCCTGCTTTGTTTCTCAGTTTTATTTTTAAGTAAAATATGGTATAATACGCTATTGTGATAAACTAGTTTGTACTGCCTATTTATTAGTATCTATGGAGGTCTTGATATGCGTTGTCCAAAATGTCATTTTAATAAATCAAGTGTTATTGATAGCCGTCAAGCCGAAGAGGGAGCAACTATTAGGCGTCGTAGAGAGTGTGAGAGTTGTCATTGTCGGTTTACGACTTTTGAACGTATAGAGTTATTGCCTTTGCTGGTTGTCAAAAAAGATGGGACAAGGGAGCAGTTTTTACGTGATAAAATCTTAAATGGAATTGTCCAATCGGCTCAAAAACGCCCTGTATCTAGTGATGATATAGAGTCTGTTATTAGTAGGATTGAACAGCAAGTTAGGGCAGACTATGAAAATGAGGTGCCTAGTACTGTGATTGGCAATCTTGTTATGGACGAATTAGCAGAGCTTGATGAGATTACGTATGTACGTTTCGCTAGTGTCTACAAGTCTTTTAAGGATGTCGATGAGATTGAGGACTTATTACAACAAATTACTAAACGTGTTCACAGCAAGAAAAAGAAGGCAGAAGTAAAAGATGATGCCAATTGATACCTTTCGCTATGTCAAAAATAATCAAACCAGTAGAGATTTAGACAATCTGACCCAGCTTTATCAACCGATTATTGGGAATGATGCCCAAGTTTTGTATCTCTATTTTCAAAGTTTTTTTGATAATGGTGATTATGATCACAAAATAACAGATATTTTAAATCATCTACAGTTTGGGATTCCTCGCTTGAATGAAGCTTTAGATTTTTTGATGGCTATGAGCCTAGTTGAGCTTTATCAAACTGTGGAAGGTGTCTATTTGGTTAAGCTGTGTTCGCCTCTTGATAGAGAGCGATTTTTGGCACATGCCGTTTACCGCAAGCTGTTAGAAGATCGTATTGGTGAGCTAGCTGTCAAAGAGTTAGAATATGTTTTGCCTAAAGATGCGCTCAATCGTTCAAAGCGTTTTTCAGATATTTTTGGGCATGTGGAAAAAAGTGCGTCCGCTAAACCTTTGGTACGCTCTACTGTGCAATTTGACTTGGAAAGTTTCAAACGACTAATGCAACGCGATGGGTTGTATTTCCAGTCTGAGCAAACAGATGTGGTAACTTTGTATTCGATTTCTGAACGCTATCAACTTAACTGGTTTGATACTTACCAATTGGCAAAAAAAACGGCAATTGATGGCGAGATTGCTCCTAAAAGAATGGAGAAAGATTGTCAAAAAGGGTCTCTAAAAACGAATGAGACCAATTTTACAGACAGTGAACAAACTCTTATCCGAGAAGCAAAATCTAGTGCTGCTTTGCCATTTTTAGAAAAAATCAAACAAACAAGACGCGCTGTTGTGACGTCCAGTGAGAAACAGTTACTTAATGAGTTAGCGACTATGAATTTTTTGGATGAGGTTATCAACGTCATGACTCTTTATACGCTCAATAAAACAAAGTCTGCAAACCTTAACAAACCTTACTTGATGAAAGTGGCAAATGATTTTTCCTATCAGAAAATCACAACAGCAGAAGAAGCGGTTCTAAAGATGCGTAGCTTTACAAATTACAAGAAGACGAACTCTAAAAAACAAAAAACAAAAGTTAAAACGAATGTTCCTACTTGGAGCAATCCTGACTTTAAAGAAAAAACAACACCCGAGATGCGAGCTGAGCTTGATAGTCAAAAGCAAGGATTATTAGAGAAATTGAGAAAGGCTGGTGAGTAGATGAAGTCTATCAGAGAGTCTATGAAAGAGCTTAACCGTCAAGTTGATGCTGACTGGGAACAGGCAATTTTGTCAGATCCTCAGGTGGCAGAATTCATTACGAACCATCAGCTAACTCAGCACGAAATCAACATTAGCTTGTCAAAATTTAATCAATTTTTACTTGAGCGTAAGAAATATGAGACAAATGATGTAACCTATTATGCCAAGGGTTATCGACCAATATTGGTCATGAATGAGGGCTATGCAGATGTCACTTATCAAGAAACAAAAGAGCTAATTGAGGCGCAAAAATCTCAATCTATTATCAATAATATCAATCTGCTTAATTTACCTAAATCTTATAAAAATATTATGTTTAAAGATATTTATCCAACTGAATCTAAGTTAGCCGTTCTCAATATTTTGGTGGATTTTGTTGAGCAGTATCCTAGCGCTAATCAAAAAGGGCTTTATCTCTATGGTGATATGGGAATCGGAAAGTCTTATTTTATGGCAGCATTAGCTCATGAGATGTCTATTAGGGGAGTGCTTACGACTATGGTGCATTTTCCGAGTTATGTCCTTGATGTCAAAAATGCTATTTCGATTGGTGCTGTGAAAGAGATGGTAGATAGGGTTAAGACAGCGCCTATTTTGATTTTAGATGATATTGGTGCAGAGCAAGCAACTTCTTGGGTACGTGATGAAATTTTGCAAGTCATTTTACAATATCGTATGTCTGAAGTGTTGCCGACTTTTTTTACTTCTAATTATGCCTTTTCAGATTTAGAGGCAAAGTGGGCGAATGTTAAGGGTAATGACGAGACCTGGCAAGCAAAACGTGTCCTAGAGCGTGTACGTTATCTTGCCAATGAATTTCATTTAGAAGGTGCTAATCGCCGTCACGATGACAAATAAAAATAGAGTTAACCAATCAAAAAAGAAAGAAGGTTTTTATGGCTTTACCTACAGTTGCTATTGTCGGACGTCCAAATGTTGGAAAATCGACTTTGTTTAACCGTATCGCAGGTGAGCGCATTTCAATTGTAGAAGATATTGAAGGCGTTACACGCGACCGTATTTACACAATAGGTGAATGGCTTAACCGTAAGTTTTCATTGATTGATACTGGTGGTATTGATGATGTCGATGCACCATTTATGGAACAGATTAAACATCAAGCTGATATTGCGATGACTGAAGCAGATGTTATCGTGTTTGTGGTTTCAGGAAAAGAGGGCGTTACAGATGCTGATGAGTATGTTTCAAAAATCCTCTATCGCACTAATAAACCAGTGATTTTAGTGGTCAATAAAGTGGATAATCCTGAGATGCGTAGTGATATTTACGACTTTTATTCACTTGGTCTTGGGGATCCGTATCCAGTGTCATCTGTTCATGGGATTGGTACAGGAGATGTCTTGGATGCTATCGTTGAAAATCTGCCTATTGAAGAAGAAAACGAAAATCCAGATATTATCAAATTCAGTTTGATTGGTCGCCCAAATGTCGGAAAATCAAGCCTCATCAATGCTATTTTAGGTGAGGAACGTGTGATTGCAAGTCCAATTGCAGGGACAACACGTGATGCGATTGATACGCATTTTACGGATAGTTCTGGTCAAGAATACACAATGATTGACACTGCAGGTATGCGTAAATCTGGTAAAGTTTATGAAAAAACGGAAAAATACTCAGTCATGCGATCAATGCGCGCCATTGATCGTTCAGACATCGTCCTTATGGTTATCAATGCCGAAGAAGGAATTCGTGAGTATGATAAACGTATTGCAGGGTTTGCTCATGAAGCTGGAAAAGGGATTATCGTCGTTGTTAATAAATGGGATACTGTTACTAAGAACAACCAAACGGTGAAAGAGTGGGAAGCTGATATCCGTGATAATTTCCAGTATATCAGTTATGCCCCCATTATATTTGTGTCTGCCTTGACCAAGCAACGTCTTAGTAAATTGCCTGATATGATAAAAGCAATCAGCGAAAGTCAAAACAAACGTATCCCATCATCTGTCCTTAACGATGTTATCATGGATGCTATTGCAACCAACCCAACACCAACAGATAAAGGTAAACGCTTGAAGATTTTCTATGGCACACAAGTCACTGTCAAACCACCGACTTTTGTCATCTTTGTCAATGAGGAAGAATTGATGCATTTCTCCTACTTGCGCTTTTTAGAAAATCAAATTCGTGCTGCTTTTGGCTTTGAGGGGACTCCGATTAATTTGATTGCACGCAAACGTAAATAATACTTTAAAAACACCTTTTGGGTGTTTTTAAACGGATAAAATGCCCTTTAAAATCAAAAAACTCTATTTTTATGAGCTAAAGAGTAGTAAATTTGATATAATGATAAAACGAAGGAAAGGTGGTAGCTAAAAGTGGGGAGAATGATTCCAGGGCGTATTCGTAATCAGGGAATTGCTCTTTATGACGATGGTCTAATTGCATCTGTTTCCAAACAAAACGAGATAATTGTCGCTAATATTCAAAATGAAAAATTACAATATACTTTAGATGGAGATGTTGCTGATTGCACGTGTGCGCTCTTTAGAAATAAGGGTTATTGTGAGCATTTAGCAGCTTTAGAGTATTATCTCAAGAACTCTCCAAATGGGAAAGTGCTTGTTGATAGCTTAACATCTCCTAAAGAAGCAGTAAAACTCCCCAAGGAATCCTCTTTTAGTACCCTTTTTTTAGATAGTTTATTAGGTAGTAATGATGATACGATGCGCTACCGTCTCTGTGCACATGGTGAAATAAATACTAATAGCCATGAGGTATGGTGGACGCTAAAGCTAAATCGTTTATTCGAAAGTAAAAGTTATGTTATTAGAGATATTCGAGCTTTCTTGATGACGGTGCAAAAAGAAGGTTTTTATCAAATTGGAAAGCACTATTTTGAGTCATTATCTTATGAGCGGTTTGATGAGAATAGTCAAAAATTGCTTTACTTTTTAAGCAAATTGCTTCCTGATTCTGATCAGTTTGGGGCAGAAAATTTTCTGCGTTGCAATGGGCGCTACCTCTTTTTTACTAGTGGCTTTTTCGCTGAAGGTGTCGAATATTTACAAGCTCTTTATGATTTTAGTTTTGATGCAGATAATAAAACTTATTCAAAGATTATCACCAAGATGTTAGAAAGTCAGGATAATCTTTTTACTTTTACAGTACTCGTTGAACGTCATAGTGTTACTCTAACAATCGCTGAACAGGATTTTTATGATTTATGCAACAGTCGTATCTTGCGTCGTACGAATACTTTTTATCTTTTAAACCCAAAGCAATTTAAAATTCTTCAAGCTATTCGTAGCTTACCGCTAGATACATATGATAAACGTCATCTTTTCTTTACACACGATGACCAGCCATCTGTAGCTATGAGTTTGATTGATTTTCAGCTCTTAGGTATGGTTAATGCACCTAAAAATTATCAAATTAGGGATTTTACGACGCATTTTTACTTTGACATGTCAGATGATGACCGCATTGTTTTGAAACTTGTTTTTGATTATGGTGACAGTCTGTTAGTAGATAATCAAAAGGACTTGCTTGATTTGCCTTTTACTAGTCATTATCGCCATCAAGAGCGACTTTTTAGCTTTTTAGCAAATAAGGGATTTGGTAAAGGTTTTCAAACGAGTGTCATTTTAAAAAATGCAGAAGCTCTTTACACTTTTTTTGTGGAATGGATACCAGAGTTTGAAAAGCGCGGTGTGGTGCATTTATCTAAAAGTCTAGAACGTCGTCGTTCTCTGGAGCAACCGCAGATTTACCTTGATTTTCAGGGTGGTTTTTTAGATGTTTCGTTTGATTTTTCTAGCCTTGACGAGAAAGATATTAATCAAGCCCTTGATGCTCTTTTTGACAATCAGCCTTATTTTGTCAGTGGCGATGGGAAATTACTGGTCTTTGATGAGGGGACACAAAAAGTTAGTCAAACTTTGCAGAAACTGCAAACTGCAACATTTTCTGATGGTCATTTAAAGGCACATCAAGCGGAAGCTTACAAGCTTTCTCAGCTATTTTTTTATGAAAGTGGAGCAATATTTTCTGAAAAATTCGAACAATTAGTTCATGACTTGAGATATCCAGAGGAGTATCGCCTACTAGATGTGAACATACAAGCAACATTGAGAGATTATCAACGCTTAGGTGTTCAATGGCTATCGATGCTTGCTGACTATGGCTTTGGTGGGATTTTAGCAGATGATATGGGTCTTGGTAAGACTTTGCAGATGATAACGTTTTTGACATCACGTTTGACAAAAGATTCGCATGTTGTTATTTTGGCGCCCTCTAGCTTAATTTTTAATTGGCAAGATGAATTTAAGAAGTTTGCTCCACAGATAGATGTTGCGGTTTCTTATGGTTTAAAGCCCATAAGAAACAGTATCATTGCTGAAAATCATCAAGTTATCATCTCAAGCTACGCTACTTTTCGTCAGGATTTTGAGATCTATCATTCTCAAAACTATACCTATGACTATTTGATTTTAGACGAAGCTCAGGTGATGAAAAATGCTCAGACGAAAACATCAAAACGTTTGCATCAATTTAAAGTAAAACACTGTTTTGCCTTGTCAGGAACGCCGATTGAGAATAAGTTATTAGAAATATGGTCCATTTTCTCGGTTGTTATGCCAGGTCTATTGCCAAATAAGCGAGAATTTCTCAAGTTGACCTCTGAGCAGGTGTCGCATTATATTAAACCCTTCATCTTACGTCGTAGAAAAGAAGATGTCCTTCCGGAATTGCCAGATCTCCTTGAGATAACTTATACGAACGAGCTAGCAGATGAACAAAAAGTGATGTATTTGGCACAATTACGTCGTATGCAACAAAGTATCTCTGGGACCAGCGATGCTAGTATTAGTCGTCAAAGGATTGAGATTTTATCAGGGATTACACGTTTACGTCAAATTTGCGATTCACCTAGCCTTTTTATGGACAATTATGGCGGAGAAAGTGGTAAGGTGGATAGCTTGAGGTTGTTACTCACTCAGTTGAAAGAAAATAGACATCGTGTCCTTATCTTCTCGCAATTTAAAGGGATGTTAGATATTGCTGAAAAGGAACTGCAAGATCTGGAAATGGCGAGCTACAAATTGACAGGTTCAACACCGTCTAATGATCGTCAAGAAATGACTAAAGCTTTTAACAAAGGATCTAAAGACGCTTTTCTCATTTCTTTAAGGGCAGGGGGAGTTGGACTTAACCTTACAGGGGCAGATACTGTCATTTTGATTGATTTATGGTGGAATCCAGCGGTTGAGATGCAAGCTATTAGTCGTGCACACCGTCTTGGCCAAAAAGATACAGTTGAAGTCTATCGCTTAATCACACGTGGTACCATAGAAGAAAAAATCCTCAAACTTCAAAAGACAAAGGAACATTTGGTAACAACCGTCCTAGATGGCAGTGAAAGCAGAAGTGCTTTATCAGCTGAAGAAATTCGAGAAATATTAGGTATCGATGAGACTCTTTTCCAAAATGGCGATTAAACTTTGAAAAATGATAGATTTTAGTTTATAATAGGAACGTTACCACCTAAGGGTGATAGGTAGTTACAAAAACGGTAGTAAAAAATCGTTGTAGCTGCTCTGTTTAGAGGAAATTGTGTTAGAGAGGGTGACGCTATGCATCAAGACAGAAAATCTTTTCCGCTTGTAGCGGATGGTGAGCCAGTCAGTACAGAAGAGGCTATCATGTCTTTGTATGATAATGAAGATTTGATTAGCAATATTCATGGGGTTTATCATGAAAAATCTTATGATGATATTGTATCAAATCACAGAGTTGTGCGACCTAATCAAAGACAGGTTCAGCGCCATCAAAAAGATATTGCCAGTGGTAAGTCTTATGCTAGGCAGGCTAGACAGCAAGCTAAGGAAGATGTCAAAAAGAAGCGTCAGACCTATTTGACTAAAGATGTCACTAAAACAACGGGCTTTGAGTTGTCTAAAAAAGTTGTTTCTGCACCTATCAGAAATAAACGTCAAGGTGATTATGCCAAATATTCTGGCAGATTATCACAGGCTGATTATATTTTAGCGGAATTGCCAAAGGTCTATAAAGAACCTAAGAATAAATTAAATCTGAAATCACAAAAAAACAATTATGATTTCTTGAAAACAAGTCAAATCTACAACCCCAAAAATAAACAAACATTTCATGAGCCGGCTCAAGAGTTAAATTTAGCTCGCTTTGAAGGTTAGTTTATTTGTTATCTTAAAGAGGAAGAAAAATGTCAAAAGTCTATCATTTTATCGGAATAAAAGGCTCAGGAATGAGTGCGCTTGCTTTAATGCTTCATCAAATGGGGTATAAAGTCCAAGGAAGCGATGTTGACAAGTATTATTTCACACAACGCAGTTTAGAGCAAGCAGACATTACCATTTTACCGTTTTCTGAGACTAATATTACAGAAAATGTGGAATTAATCGCTGGGAATGCTTTTCGCAAAGATAACAATGTAGAGATTGCTTATGCAATCAAAAATAACCTCCCCTTTAAACGTTACCACGAGTTTTTAGGGCATTTTATGGAGCAGTTTACAAGTTTAGGTGTGGCAGGTGCTCACGGTAAAACCTCTACAACTGGGCTTTTATCACATGTTTTAAAGAATATTACAGACACGTCATATCTCATTGGTGATGGAACAGGGCGTGGCTCTAAGGAAGCTAAGTACTTTGTCTTTGAGTCTGATGAGTATGAGCGTCATTTCATCCCTTACCATCCAGAATACTCCATCATTACCAACATTGACTTTGACCATCCAGACTATTTCACAAGCATTGATGATGTCTTTAGTGCCTTTAATGACTATGCCAAGCAGGTGAAAAAAGGTTTGTTCCTCTATGGCGACGACGTTTACTTGCGTAAGATTGAGTGTGATACTCCCATTTATTATTATGGTTTTAATGATAATGATGATTTTACCGCTTTTGATATTACACGTACAACAAGTGGTTCTGATTTCAAGGTAAGGCATAATGGAACTATTTTAGGAAGTTTCCATGTACCAGCTTTTGGACGTCATAATATTTTGAATGCAACATCTGTTATTGCAAACTTGTATGTGATGGGGATTGATATGGAGTTGGTAGCAGAACATTTGAAAACTTTCTCTGGAGTTAAACGTCGCTTTACCGAAAAGGTAGTGAATGGTACGATTATTATTGATGACTTTGCACATCATCCGACTGAGATTATTGCGACGTTGGATGCTGCACGCCAAAAATACCCCTCTCGTGAAATAGTAGCCATTTTTCAACCGCATACATTTACACGTACCATTGCTCTTTTAGATGAGTTTGCAGAAGCTCTCAATCAAGCTGATAGTGTCTATTTAGCGCAAATTTATGGTTCAGCCCGTGAGGTAGACCATGGAGATGTTAAGGTAGAAGACTTGGCTACTAAAATTATTAAACCTGCCCAAGTGATTGCAGTGGAAAATGTGTCACCACTACTTAATCATGATGGTGCGGTTTATGTCTTTATGGGAGCTGGGGATATTCAACTCTACGAACATTCTTTTGAAGAATTACTCTCAGGCATAACTAAAAATAGACAATAATCTCCTAAAAGTTAAGGTTGGTGAGAAAGACTGAGCTTTGCAATGCTCAGTCTTGTTTGTAGGAGAATGATATGATGATTAGAAATGTAAGATTAGAAGATTTTGAGATAATCTGTCAGATAGAGCAGTCAAATTTTTCAATCTTTGAGGCAGCTAGTCCTCAAGCAATGAGGGAGCGAATAGAGTTGTTAGATGATACTTTTTTAGTTGCTGAGGTGGAGGGAAATGTTGTAGGCTACATAGTTGCTACTGCTGTTTTAGATAAGTACTTGAATGATGATATTTTCAAAAAGGTTATTAAAAATCCTATACAAGGCAGTTTTATTGCGGTGATGAGTCTATCAGTTTCAAAATCTTATAAAAAGCAAGGTTTTGGAACGGCGCTATTGGCAGCTTTAAAAGATGTAGCTATTTCAAGACAAGCCATGGGAATTACCTTGACCTGTCACGAGGAGTTGATTACCTATTATGAGATGAATGGTTTTTGCAATGAGGGAGAATCGCTCTCATCACATGGCCAATCTACTTGGTACAATATGCTTTGGTATTGCTGAGAAACTAGCTATTGTTGTAAGGCTTGATTTTACTAGCCTTTTAAGGTATAATAACTTGATTACTATTAGGAGGACGGTGCTTTGGCGGATAATCAAGACGACAAGCAGAGAGCTAATCAGGAGTTTGTTAGCTTTAAAGAGCGTATCCTAGCAGAGCTAGAAGAAGCCGTGCGTATTAGACAGAAGCGTGAGGAGGAATCTTACCAAGATCAACTAATACAGCAAGAAGCTAGCTTATTAGCACAACAATTGGAAAAGAAAAATTCTCAGTCTAATGTTATCAATACTACAGCATCATTGGAAAGAGAGTTCGTCCATTCTCAAGAGACAGAAAAACAAACCCTGTCAGAGACGCAGGAAACTGTTTCTGAAAAAAACATTGAGAATAACGCTTCTGACCACGTGACCTTTACTACTGTTGCAAATAAGGAAGATGAGAAGAACTCACCTCTTGAAAATGCTTCCTTTCTTGATGTGACAGCAGGACGTACAGAAGTACACCAGGTTTTGGATAACTTGGAGAGAGTTTTTACCCCAGAGATAGAAAATGAATCTGGGGGTTCTTCTTTTGTTATGAAAGAAGAACCGTTGCCTAGTGCGTTAGAGACAAAACAAGCAGTCACAGATGATTTTACTTCTGAGGCAGCAGTAGCGGAGTCAGATGTGAAAGAGTTGGTGGAGAGTGTGGGAAAGCGTAGAACGAAAAAGTCAGTACAAAGAAAGCGCCAGAGATGGGATTATCTCGCTAAAAAGTTAGCTTTGTATATTATTTCCTTCACCTTGATTATTCTATTGGCATTCGGTGGATTTGGAGTTTATTACGTTTCAAGTAGTTTAAAACCTGTCAATAGTAAATCAACAGATTATGTGCAGGTTGAGATTCCAACGGGCTCTGGAACTAAGATGATTGGACAAATTTTGGAGAAAAAAGGTCTCATTCGGAATGCTACGATTTTTAACTATTATTCTAAATTTAAGAATTATAGCAATTATCAGAGTGGCTACTTTAATTTACAAAAGAGCATGTCATTAGATGAAATTGCAAAAGCCCTTCAAAAAGAAGGGACAACTAGTCCAACGCGTCCTGTTCTTGGCAAAATTTTAATCAAAGAAGGTGACACGATTGAGCAGATTGCAAAAGCTATAGAAGTGAATGCCAATAGTAAAAAATCAAGCAAGACACCCTATAGTGCAAGTGATTTTTTGAAATTAATGAAAAATGAATCTTTTATCAAAGAAATGGTTGAGAAATATCCTAAGTTGCTAGCTAATTTGCCATCAAAAGAGGAAGCTATTTATCAGCTTGAGGGCTATCTCTTCCCTGCGACTTATGACTATTATAAAGCAACAAATCTTAAAGAATTAGTTGATAGTATGCTTCAGACGATGGATACGGCACTTTCTGATTACTATACAACTATTTCAGATAAAGGGATGACAGTAAATCAGGTTCTGACTCTAGCTTCTCTTGTCGAAAAAGAAGGAAAGACAGATGAGGATAGAAGAATGATTGCTAGCGTCTTTTATAATCGTCTAAACGCTGGACAAGCACTTCAAAGTAATATCGCTATTTTATATGCAATGGGAAAACTTGGTGAGACCACTACACTTTCTGAAGATGCTAATATTGACACAAGCATAGACTCGCCGTATAATGATTACACTCATACAGGTCTCATGCCTGGACCTGTAGATAGCGCAGGCTTGTCAGCTATCAAAGCAGTTCTTAATCCTGAAAGCACCGATTATTATTATTTTGTAGCAGATGTCAAGACTGGTAAAGTCTATTATGCAAATGACTATGAAACCCATCAGAAAAATGTTGAAAAATATGTCAACAGTCAAATTTCAAATTAGAAAAGAGAGTAAGTAATAATGGCAGAAAAAACATATCCTATGACGCAGGCTGAAAAAGAACAGCTTGAAAAAGAATTAGAAGAATTAAAATTAGTTCGTCGTCCAGAGGTTGTTGAACGTATCAAGATTGCACGTTCTTATGGAGACCTTTCTGAAAATAGTGAATACGATGCAGCTAAGGATGAACAAGCCTTTGTTGAAGGGCAAATTTCAACGCTTGAAACGAAAATTCGTTATGCAGAAATCGTTGATAGCGATGCAGTTGCTAAAGATGAAGTGGCTATCGGAAAAACAGTTGTTGTCCAAGAAGTAGGAACAACTGATAAAGATACTTATGTTATCGTTGGTGCGACTGGTGCTGATATTTTTACAGGCAAGATTTCAAATGAAAGTCCGATTGCTCAAGCACTCATTGGTAAAAAGATAGGTGAAAGAGCTGTAATTGAGTCACCAGCTGGCGATTATACTGTCGAAATTATCAGTGTTGAAAAAACAAACTAGATGATGAATGTTACATTAAAAGCTCTCAAGTTTAACTTGAGAGCTTTTAATTTAGCTTTTACGTTTCTTTTGTTTCCCAATATTACGTTTTTTCTGAGCTGGTTGTAAAATAGCACTCTTTGCTGCTGTATTTTTAGTTTTCTGCGTGACATCTTTACGGTATTTTGGTGTGATGGCACGAGGAGGATTTTTCTTGTATTCTTCCTCAACACGTTTACGTAAACGTGGTTTAATAATATAAGTTGCAATTAACTGCTGGATGATACTAAAGATACCACCGACAAACCAGTAAAGTGCAACACTAGCAGGAAGGCTAATAGACATAAAGAGCATTACAAGTGGCATGGTGTAAGTCATGGTTTTCATTTGACTACGTTGTGCCTCAGGAGCAGTCTGCAAGGATAGCCAAGATTGAACATAATAAAGAGCAGCAATGATAAGCACTAAGATGATACTTTGCTTACCAAGTGACATTCCGAGGAAAGTTGCCTCTGAGACCCCTTCAGTGTAGCGAGTTGCCACAAATATTGCAGAAAAGAAGGGCATTTGAATGATGAGAGGAAGACATCCCACTCCTCCCAATATGCTAACACCAGCTTCACGCTGAGCTTGCATGAGTTCAGTCTGTGCTGCCATTTTCTCTTCCTGAGTTGAAGCATTACGGATGCGTTCATTGATTGGTTCAAAAACAGGTTTGAGATAATTCATTTTTTCTGCTTGATAGCTTGCCTTATAGGACTGGTAGAGACCTAGTGGTAAAATAATCAAGCGAACAATGATGGTTACAAGAATGATAGCAATCCCAAATCCTAATCCTTGATTTTTGGCAAAGAAAGTGATGAGATTTGCCATAGGAACACCAAGAATATTCCAAATCGTTCCAGTTGGATGACCGTTTTTGACACTGACACATCCAGAGAGCAACACTAATAGAGATAGAGCTAATCCTGAAAAGAGAAAACGCTTCTTATTTTTTTTCAATGATACAATCCTTTTTCTAAATTTAGTTTTACCTTACTATTTTACTTTTTTTTGAGATAGAATACAATAGTTCTTAGGATGGATTTTTGTACTCGTAGTTGGCATTTATCATGATTTATATAGAGGGATTGCACAGCTTTAGACTTTAATTGGCGATTTTAAAATCGTGATAATTTGAAAAGTTTGCCATTTTGACGTCGACATAAGTGACTTTTGCCCATTTAGAGGGTCCTTGTCTGATACCTTTTATAAAAGAAGCCATTTTGCTATTATCATGTGATTGAGCGAGAATTTCAACGGTACCGTCGTCATTATTCCAGACACGACCATAGATGTCACCAATGTCAAGTGCTAGAGCGTATGTGGCGTAACGAAATCCGACTCCTTGAACACGTCCAGATACAATTATGCGTACTTTTTTCATATTCTCCTCCTTTATTACCGATGTTACGTGATTTGTGTTATAATCTTCCTATGACTATTATAACCTCAAAGACAAATAATCTCATCAAAAAGACGAAAAAATTACTCCAAAAAAAGTATCGTAAAACATCTTATCTCATTGAGGGCTGGCATTTACTTGAAGAAGCTCGAGCAAATAAGGCTGGAATATTACGTGTCTTTGTGACGGAGGATTTCTTAGAGCGTGTAAAAGAGGAAAGGCATATCAGTGTAGTTTCCTACGATGTATTAAAAGAACTAACAGAATCACAAACGCCACAGGGTGTAGTGGCTGAGATAGCTCTAGATAAACAAGACTGGTCTATTGGAGCTAAGAAGCGTTTCTTAATTTTAGAGGATGTGCAAGATCCTGGTAATGTTGGTACTATGATTAGAACAGCTGATGCAGCTGGTTTTGATGCAGTTATTGTCTCTGATAAGTCAGCAGACATTTATAGCCAAAAAACGCTACGTTCCATGCAAGGTAGTCACTTTCATTTGCCTATTTACCGTTTAGCTATGTCAGATATATTAGATGATTTGAAGGCAAATCATATTCCTCTTTTGGTTAGTACCTTGTCAAAAGATTCTATAGATTATCGCCAGCTAAAACCTCTTTCTTCTTTTGCACTTGTCATGGGAAATGAGGGAAAAGGTATCTCAGATGAAATGGCAAAGCGTGCAGATTATCTAGTACATATCGATATGCTTGGACAAGCAGAAAGTCTCAATGTTGCAGTCGCTGCCGGCATTCTGATTTTCAGCCTTATTTAAGTCAAGGTGGTATAATAGCATTTAGAGGTGATTGCGATGAAATCTTATAAAACAGATAAAGAATATATGTCTCTTGTTGGTTCACTTATTGACCATCCTCGCTTTCAAAAGTTAGATGGCATTGTCCAACATCACCACTCTACTCGATTAGAGCATTCGATACATGTTAGCTACACCAGTTATAAGATTGCTAAACGCCTCGGCTGGGATGCTAGTAGCACGGCACGTGGGGGACTGTTGCATGACTTTTTCTATTATGATTGGCGCACGACAAAATTTAATAAAGGGCATGCTTGGGTTCATCCCCGTATTGCGGTGCGTAATGCGCAAAAAATTACTACGCTCAATAAACGTGAAGAGGATATTATTTTGAAACACATGTGGGGTGCTACCATTGCACCGCCACGCTACAAAGAAGGTTATATTGTTACTATGGTTGATAAATACTGGGCAGTTCGTGAAGCATCTCGCCCTTTGAAAAAATGGCTTCAAAAACCAATTGCGTACAGCAAGAAAATTTTAGGCAGTTATTATCGTTAAAGGATAGGTTTTACTTAGTTTTTAAAGAGATAATAGACGTTTAAGATATATTTATGTTAGAATAGAACTATTACAAGTTGAGAGGATATTGATATGAATGATAATGTAATTTATACACAGAGTGATTCTGGACTCAATCATTTTTTTGCTAAGATTTATGGTCTTGTTGGTATGGGGATTGGTCTATCTGCTTTTGTGTCTTATTTGATGCTCTATGTTTTTACAGATAATTTGATTGCTAGCTATTCTAATCCTATGATTTACTACGGAGCGATTATATTAGAACTTATTTTAGTATTTACTGCAAGTAGTGCTGCACGTAAAAATACACCAGCAGCTTTGCCTTTGTTTTTACTTTATTCAGCTTTAAATGGTTTTACACTTAGCTTTATCATTGCTACTTATGCACAAGCTGTTGTTTTACAGGCGTTCTTATCTGCTATGGTCTTGTTTTTTGTCATGGCGCTTATCGGTGTTTTTGTCAAACGTGATTTATCAGGTATTGCCAAGGCCGCTATGGCTATGCTTATTGGTGTGATTATCGCAAGTGTGTTGAATTTATTTTTTGCAAACGGCATGATGAGCTACATTATTAGTCTTTTATCTGTGATTATCTTTTCAGGTTTGATTGCTTATGATAACCAACTCATCAAGCGTGTCTATCAATCAACAGGTGGTCACACAACAGATGGTTGGGCGATTTCTATGGCGTTAAATCTCTATCTGGACTTTATCAATCTTTTCTTGAGCCTGATTCGTGTGTTTAGTAGCAATGATTAAAAAAACTGAGTTCTCTCGGTTTTTTTGTTTTTTATCTTGTCAGAATTTTCTACAAAATTATCATTTTTATGTTATAATATGACTAGCACACTAAAGGAGCAGAATGTATGAAGATACCATTTGTTACGAGAGAACAAGTTGATTTTATGACTAAGCAGTTTCCAACCCCATTTCACCTCTATGATGAGAAAGGTATTAGAGAGACGGCTCGTGCTGTAAATGCTGCTTTTTCATGGAATGAGGGTTTTAAAGAATATTTTGCAGTTAAAGCAACACCGAATCCCACAATTTTGAAAATTTTGAAGGAAGAAGGTTGTGGGGTTGATTGTGCGACAGATGTAGAACTATTGATGAGTCATAAGGTGGGTTTTAGTGCTTCTGAGATTAGCTTTACTTCAAATGACACTAGACCAGAAGAATTTGCTTATGCTCGTGAGATTGGAGCGACTATTAATCTTGATGCTTATGAGGATATTGCCTTTTTAGAAGAAACGTGTGGCTTACCAGATAAATTGTCACTTCGTTTCAATCCTGGGGGTGTTTTTGCGCTAGGAACAGACATTATGGATCATCCAGAAGAGTCCAAGTTTGGTATGACCAAAGAACAGCTTTTTAAAGGATACAGAGAGTTAAAGCAAAAAGGTGTTCAATCTTTTGGACTGCATGCTTTCTTGGCTTCAAATACAGTAACGAACGCTTATTATCCAACGCTTGCAGCTCAGTTATTTGAACTTGCTGTTGAATTAAAAGAGCAGCTTGACATTTCGTTAGATTTTATCAACCTATCAGGAGGTATTGGTGTGGACTATACCCCTGACAATCAGCAAAATGACATTACAGTTATCGGACAAGGTGTTCGTGAGAATTTCGATAAAATTTTAGTACCGAATGGTCTTGGTCATATCAGCATTTATACCGAACTTGGACGTTATATGCTTGCTCCACATGGTCATCTCATTACAAAGGTTTTACATCGTAAAGAAACCTATCGTACCTATATTGGTGTTGATTCTTGTGCAGTTAACCTCTTACGTCCTGCGATGTACGATGCTTATCACCATATCACAAATCTCTCTAATCCAAATGGTGAGCTTGAAACGATCGATGTTGTCGGCTCTCTGTGTGAAAATAACGACAAATTTGCTAAAAATCGTGCCTTACCCAAGATAAAAATTGGAGATATACTTGTTATTCACGATACAGGAGCGCATGGTTTCTCCATGGGTTACAATTACAATGGGCGTTTGCGTTCTGCTGAAATTTTATTGCAGGAAGATGGCACTGCTAGGTTGATTAGACGTGCTGAGACAGCGCAAGATTATTTTAGTACATTATATGGTTTTGATTTTGATAAATAGGATGAGGAAGCACTTGTTTTCTTGTCTCTCTTGCTTTATTTTGGTATAATAAACTAAGAGAATTTGTAGAGGAGAATGTTAGAATGACTACTGCACTTTGGATTTTATTGGTTATCATTGCGCTTTTTGTCGGATCTGTTGGTGGGATTTTTATTGCTCGCCGTCAGTTTACCAAAGAAATCAGTGAATATCCTCGTTTGACACCAGATGCCATTCGTGAGATGATGAGCCAAATGGGACAAAAGCCAAGCGAAGCTAAAATTCAACAAACCTATCGTAATATTATCAGACAGTCAAAAGCCGCTGCTAATAAAAGAAAAAAATAGAAAGTCAACGAGATTGTCCAAAAGAGTGAGTCAGTATCCACTAAGCAGAAATTTGGGTCAGACTTAGCTTAGATGGTGGAAGAGTTTGGGGCATATGTCTCAAACTCTTTTTTAACAAGATAGGTAAAGAAGGAGAGGATATGGATAATCGTCCAATCGGTTTTTTGGACTCTGGTGTTGGTGGCTTGACAGTTATCAAAGAGATGTTTAAGCAATTGCCAGAAGAAGAGATTATTTTTATCGGAGATCAAGCGCGTGCTCCTTATGGTTCAAGACCAGCTGAGCAAATTCGTGACTATACTTGGCAGATGGTCAACTTTTTATTAACACAAAATGTCAAGATGATTGTCATCGCCTGCAATACTGCAACTGCTGTTGCTTGGAAAGAAATCAAAGAACAACTCACGATACCTGTTTTAGGTGTCGTTCTTCCTGGGGCAAGTGCAGCTATTAAATCTACGCAATTAGGAAAAATTGGTGTGATTGGTACTCCTATGACAGTTAAATCTGATATTTATCGTGAGAAAATTCAGCGTTTAGCTCCTGATATGCAGGTTGAGAGCCTGTCCTGTCCTAAGTTTGCGCCTATTGTTGAGTCCAATCAAATGACTTCAAGTGTTGCTAAAAAAGTAGTCTATGAGACTTTGTCACCCTTGGTCGGTAAAGTGGATACATTGATTCTTGGCTGTACGCATTATCCTTTATTAAAACCTATTATTCAAAATGTGATGGGACGTTCAGTTAAGCTCATTGATAGTGGAGCAGAGACAGTACATGACGTATCAGTCTTGCTCAATTATTTTGAGATTAATCGTAACCGTAAAGAGAAACAAGTTGAACATTATTTTTATACAACAGCCAGTCCCAAAGGCTTTAAAGAAATTGCTGAGCAATGGATGAGAAGAAAAATTACTGTGGAGCATATAGATTTATGACAGAAAATATAGTTGAATACAAAGATGATAAAGATTGGTATGTCGGAAAAATTGGAATGGATAGTTTTAACTTTTCCTCCTCTAATGAGATTGATTCTATCTTGACGTCTTTAGAGACGCTTTTGATGGATGAGAACAACAAGGGGAAAATCGCTCTTGGCATTATCAGGTATAGCTCGCCTTTTCGTTTGATTCGTTTTTATTTGAATCTTATCAATACACTTGAAAATCGCTCTTTAAGTGCTGTGTCACATAAAGGTTCTGTCCTTGTCCTTGAAGGGGAAAAAGTGTTATTTGTTCATATTCCGACAGATGGAGTAGGCTTATCGCATTTTTTAGATAGCAATGCAGTTGATTTCGGTGATACAATTTTGATTGCAACTCGCAATGAAGGAAAAACCAAAGAATTTCGTCAGTTATTTGCTAAGCTAGGTATATCCGTTCAAAATCTCAATGATTATCCAGATTTGCCAGAAGTTGAGGAAACAGGTATGACTTTTGAGGAAAATGCTCGTCTTAAGGCGGAGACTATTTCACAGTTAACGGATAAGATGGTACTAGCAGATGATTCAGGGCTTAAAGTGGACGCCTTAGGTGGACTACCAGGAGTGTGGTCAGCTCGATTTTCAGGGCCAGAAGCTAATGATGTTAAAAATAATGCTAAACTTCTGCACGAGTTAGCTATGGTTTTTGAGTTAAAAGATAGGAAAGCTCAATTTCATACGACTTTAGTCGTTGCTGCTCCTGGTAAAGATAGTCTAGTCGTTGAGGCAAACTGGGAAGGTTATATTGGCTTTGAACCAAGAGGAGAAAATGGCTTTGGTTATGACCCACTCTTTCTGGTAGGGAACACTGGGAAAACAGCAGCTGAGTTATCTGCTGAAGAAAAAAATAGCCAATCTCATAGAGGAAAAGCTGTTCAAAAACTGATGGAGGTATTTCCACAATGGCAACACAATTTGTAGTAATGAGTGACTCACACGGTGATTATGAGATTGTCAAGGATATCAAAGAAAGATACCAAGGTAAGGTAGATGCTATTTTCCACAATGGAGATTCTGAGCTTAAGAGCTCTGATCCTATTTGGAATGGGATTTATGTGGTGCGTGGCAATTGTGACTATGATGATGGTTATTCTGAAAGTAACGTTGTCAAGATAGATGATGTAACGATTGCTCAGACGCATGGACATCTTTATCAGATTAACTTTATGTGGGATAGGTTGGATTTATTTGCTCAGGAAGCACGTGCAGATATTTGTCTTTATGGTCATCTTCATAGAGCGAGTGCTTGGTCTATGAAAGGAACTGTTTTTATCAATCCAGGTAGTGTCCTTCAGCCACGAGGTGAGGTCGCAGAAAAACTTTATGCCCTAGTCACAGTGACTGCGGAGACGATAAAAGTAGATTTTTACACTCGTAACCATGAACTTTATCCACGACTATCACAGGAGTTTACACGATGATTGCAAAACCATTTGAAGATTTTTTACTAAAACACTTAGAGAATTATTTGATTCCTGCGAATGAGTTAGCCATTTTTATCGATACACACAACGCTGATCATGTTATGCTCGTTCTGAGTGCTAATGGCTTGTCACGTGTTCCAGTCATCACTAAGGACAAGGTGTATGTAGGAACGATTAGTATTGCAGATATGCTTAGTTATAAGGCAAAGCACTATTTGTCAGATTGGGAAGTGACAGGTAGTGACATTGCCCCTATGGTAAATACCAAAATTGAACCTTTGCATGAAAATGCTAGTTTAACTGAGATTATGCATAAGTTAGTCGACTATCCTTTCTTACCTGTTGTTGATGACGACTTTATTTTTCAAGGCATCATTACACGCAAATCGATTCTAAAAGCTGTTAATAGCTTACTTCATGATTTTACAAATGAATATGACATCCTCCCAAAAGAACATGACTAATCTGATAAACGATTTTTTATCCCAAAAGAACTTATCAGAAAGTTCACAAAAAAACTATCGCTATGACATCAACCAGTTTTTACAGGAAGTGAATAATCAGCTAACGCTTGATAAGTTGCGACTTTACGAGCAAAAGCTTCAAACAAAGTCGTTGGCGGTTAAAAAGCGTAAACAGTCCACGCTTAATCAATTTTTGTGGTTTTTGTATCAAGAAAGTGTCATTGGTTATGCCTATAAGTTTCACATCTCCTCCCCTATGAACTCACATCAGCCAGTCAAGCAGCCAAACTTAATCGATAAATCTCTGTTGTATACTAATTATGCTGATATAGATGGTCAGCTGATAGCTCTTTTAATAGTAGAGTTGGGGCTTACACCTATTGAAATTGCTTACCTTAAAAATGAGATGATTGACCTAGAGTTTGGTGTTATACGTCTTGAGAAAAAGAACTGTCTGCGCATTGTAACCTTGCCTAAACAATTGGTGGCACCGCTCAAAAAAAAGGTAATGAAAAAGGGCTATCTTTTTTCTCATAACGGTAAACCCTATTCGAGACAATGGTACTTTAATAAATTGACAACTTATCTAGAAGGGATTGGTCTAGCAAATGAAACCGCTCAATCACTTCGCACACAGTATATTCTGAATGAAAAAGCATCTGGAAAAACAGCTCAGCAAATTGCACAGCAGCTAGGTCTCAAAAGTGCAGTGACACTGGAGAAATATTTTAATGGATATTAAGTTAAAAGATTTTGAAGGTCCTCTGGATCTTCTTCTTCATCTTGTTTCAAAGTATGAAGTAGATATTTATGATGTTCCCATTGTAGAAATTATCGAGCAATATCTTGCTTACATTGCGACACTTAAGGCGATGCGACTGGAAATTGCGAGCGAATACATGGTCATGGCCAGTCAACTGATGGTGATTAAGAGTCAAAAGTTACTTCCGACAATGGTTGTTTCGCTTCCTGATGAAGAGGATTTGGAGCAGGAATTGCTTAGTCAGATTGAGGAGTATCGTCAGTTCAAAGAACTGAGCGAAGAACTTGCTAAACAGCATAATAAGCGAGCTCAATTTTATTCAAAACCAAAGCAAGAGCTTATTTTTGAAGAGACGACTTTAGCACATGATAAAACAATCATGGACTTGTTTTTGACGTTTTCAAAAATTATGACAAATCACCAAGAGACACTTTTGCAACAACATACAGTTGTTGAGAGAGATGACTATCGCATTGAAGACATGATGGAATACCTACTTGAGCGTATGGAAAGTCATAAAAAACTTTGTTTACAAGAGGTTTTTGAAGAATGTCATCAAAAAAATGAAATGCTCACTCTCTTTTTAGCCACTCTTGAGTTGATAAAGTTGCAAAGAGTAGATGTCCGACAACTCGAACACTTTGGTAAAATTTACCTATCGCTTTCTAAAGAAAATAAAACAGAAAAAGGACAAGGAAGATGAATTATTTAGCACGACTGGAGGCGCTTCTTTTCGTGGCAGGTGAGGATGGACTTAGTTTTCGTCAATTGGTAGAGTTACTAGACTTATCACCGACTGCGCTCACACAGCAGTTGGAGAAATTAGCAAATCGTTACGAAAAGGATGAGGATTCCAGTCTTTGTTTGCTAGAAACATCACAAACTTACAAATTGGTAACAAAAGACAGTCTATCCGATTTATTGCGTGTTTTTTCGACATCACCGATTAACCAAAGCCTGTCGCGAGCTAGTCTTGAGGTTCTTTCGATCATCGCTTATAAGCAGCCTATTACGCGCATCGAAATTGATGATATTCGTGGAGTCAACTCAAGTGGAGCTATCAGCAAACTTCAAGCTTTTGGATTGATTAAGGAAATAGGGAAAAAAGAGGTGGTTGGACGTCCAAAGATTTACGCAACGACAGATTATTTTTTAGATTATATGGGAATTAATCATCTTGATGAACTGATGGATGTGTCTAATATCCAGTTGGTTGACCAAGAGTTAACCTTATTTAACCTTGAAGAAAACGAAAGGAAAGAAGAATGAGAATAAACAAGTACATCGCACATGCTGGTGTTGCAAGTCGAAGAAAAGCAGAAGAATTGATTAAAAATGGACATGTCACTATAAATGGTAAAGTTGTTGATAACCTTGCTACACAGGTGACTTCAAGTGATCGTGTTGAGATTGATGCAAACCCTATCTACAATGAAGAAAAAGTCTATTATCTGCTTAATAAACCTCGTGGAGTCATCTCAAGTGTCTCTGACGATAAAGGGCGCAAGACAGTTGTTGACTTACTTTCTGGAGTCAAGGAGCGTATCTATCCAGTTGGGCGTCTAGATTGGGATACTTCAGGTCTTCTCATTTTGACTAACGATGGTGATTTTACAGATAAAATGATTCACCCACGTAATGAGATTGATAAAATTTACTTAGCGCGTGTCAAAGGGATAGCAACAAAAGACAATTTACGTCCCTTGACGCGTGGTATTTTGATTGATGGGAAAAAAACGAAACCTGCCCACTATCATATCGTCAGGGTGGATAAGGAAAAAAATCGTTCTGTAGTTGAGTTGACAATTCATGAAGGGCGTAATCATCAAGCCAAAAAAATGTTTGAAGAGGTTGGTCTCTTAGTGGATAAACTTTCACGAATTCAGTTCGGCACACTGGATTTGACAGGATTGCGACCAGGTGAGTTCCGTAAGCTAAGAAAAAAAGAAGTCAGTCAGCTACATAATGTAGCCGTTAATCGTAAATGATATCAGCATTCTTCATTTGGATTGTCAGATGCTACCAGCGCTACCTTTCACCAATTTTTCCAGCGACTTGTCGTTACCACCCTACTTGCTCATCATATATGATAGAAGCACTGCAAAAGCATGGTCTAAAAGGAGTTGTGATGGGAATAGCAAGACTCTTACGTTGTCATCCTTTCGTTAAGGGGGGAGAAGATCCTGTGCCAGACCACTTTACACTAAGAAGATCACCTAAAAAATAGCGGTGTCAGAGACACACGCTATTTTTTAGAGTTTAGACCATGTTCTAGGTAACAATAGAAGGATGATAGGATAGATTTCGAGACGTCCTGCAATCATAGCAAAAGCTAATAAAAGTTTTGAGAAGGGGCTAAAAATAGCAAAGGTATCCGTCGTTCCTAGCATGGGACCGATATTATTAAAGCAAGACGCTACAGCACTAACTACCACCATAAAGTTGTTAGTGTCAAGGCTTAAAAAAAGGGTTAAGACTAAGAAAATAATCCCATAGATTGTCAAGTACTTAAGAACACCTCGCTGGGTTTCTCTATCAATGACACTGTCGTTGATGTGAAGAGACAGGACACGGTTGGGATAGAGGTTTGAGAGAATATGATTTCGTGAGATTTTTGCTGAAATCAATACACGCATGACCTTGAGACCTCCAGCTGTTGATCCTGCTGATCCTCCGATAAACATCAATAGTAACAAAATGCACTGTGAGAATAAAGGCCAATGAGACAAATCAGTAATTCCAAATCCAGTTGTTGTAATGATGGTTGAAACTTCAAAGAAGACTTTCTCTAAACCATCTGTGAAGTTATCATACATACCAAGGACATTGAGTGCAATGAGTGCTGTCGCTACAAAGACAATACCAAGGTACGTTCTTAGTTCTTCATCTTTGAAGAAAGATTTGAATTTGCCAAGCAAAAGGAGATAGTAGAGGTTAAAGTTGACACCGAATACCAACATACCGATGGAGACAGTATTGGTGATAAGCGGACTGTTGTAGTGAATCATACTGTCGTTATAAACAGCAAAACCTCCTGTTCCAGCTGTACCCATGGCTGTCACAAAACTATCAAAAATGGGCATTCCCTCAATAATGAGGATAATTGTAAAAATAGCAAACATAACAAGATAGAGAATGTAGAGGATTTGTGCGGTTTCTTTTAGTTTAGAAACGACCTTACCAAAAACAGGTCCAGGAACCTCCGCACGCATCATTTCAAGATAATTACTTTTACTATTTTCCATAATAGCAAGAGCAAATACCAATACTCCCATTCCCCCAATGAGATGGGTAAAGCTACGCCAAAATAGCAGTGAATGTGATAGCACGCTGACATCAGGTAAAATCGTAGCTCCAGTTGTTGTAAAGCCTGAGCTAACCTCGAAAAAAGCGTCAATCATATCTGGAATCTGCTTTGAAAAGACAAAAGGCAAAGCTCCAAAGAATGACCATAAAATCCAGCAAAGCGCAACAATCAGTATTCCCTCACGGGTGTAGATGTGATGGTCACGTGGTTTTAAACAATTTCCAATCGTTCCCAGTACGACCAAGATAGCTATAGTTGCCAAAATACTTAGCAATATTTTGGCAGACTCGTGGTAGATGAGTGCTACGAAAAGGGGGACAATCAATAAAGTTGCCTCAATAAAGAGTAACTTTGAGAGAAGATAACGTACCATATGTTGATTCATACTCTACCTCGCAATCAAATCACTAAGTTGTGTGATGTTTTGCTTGAGTGTAATCACAACGATTTTATCATTACACTGTAGTCTATCCTCGCCTGTTGGATAAATGGCTTTTCCCTGTCGAATGATGGCTGCAATTAAAATATCGGACTTGAGTTTGAGGCTAGAGAGCGGTTTATCCACAATTTTTGTTGCCTCTGTAATCTCAAACTCTAGTGCTTCGATACGTCCATTTGCCACGTGATGGAGTGACTCTAAGTTAGAGTCTTTGGCATTGTAGCGTCCACGGATAAAATGCATAATACTATCTACAGCAATATTTTTTGGGGTGATAATCGTTGAAAACTCTTTACGATCGATGATTTCCAGTAAGCTGGTACGGTTAATTTTGGTGATATTTTTACTAACACCAAGTGATTCTAAGTACATCGAAGTGATAATATTTTCCTCATCTACCCCTGTCATTGTTGCTACAGCATCGTAGTATGTAACATTTTCTTCCATGAGAATAGGTTTTGCTGTACCGTCTCCTAGAACGACATTGACATTTGGAAATTCTTGACTAAAGAGTTCGGCACGCTGACGATTAATCTCTATAAGCTTTACTTTGATGTGTGTATTTTTAAGGAGTTTGAGCAGATAATAAGCAATTCTGCCAGCTCCAATCAACATCATGCTGTTTACCATTTTTGATTTGAGGGAGTTGTGGAAAAGAACCATTTCAATCCGATTTCCCGTAACAAAAATGGTATCTCCTTCTTGGATAGTAGCCTCACCATTTGGAATGAGAAGATGATCATTACGCTCAATAGCACAGATGACGATTTTACCAAAGCGTTTTCGAAATTGGCTCATAGATAAGTCAGATAATTTGCTGTTTTTAGAAATTTTAAATTCCATTAGCATGACACGACCATTGGCAAAGTGCTCTACAGATAAGGCATTTGGAAAGTCTACAATATTGGCAATTGCACGTGCAGATAGTAGTTCAGGATTGACAATCATAGAGTAGTCTAGAAAATTTCTCTCCTTGAAGTAGGCATTTGAATACTCTGGATTACGCACGCGTACAATAGTTTCTTTAGCTCCCATTTTCTTAGCCAGTACAGCTGAAATCATATTGAGCTCATCTTTATCGGTGAGGGCAATGAAAATATCACAGTTTTTAACCTCAGCTTGCTCTAAAATCTTAAAGTTTGCACCATTGCCAACAATGCCCATAATATCATAGCGTTTGCTGACACGTTTGAGGACAATTTCTTTTTCCTCAATGAGAATAACATCATGTTTTTCGCCGACAAGTGAGCGACAAAGTGCTGTACCCACTTTACCGCCACCGACAACAATAATCTTCATATTAACCTCCGAACTATCTTTTTATCATACTCTTTTTTTGAAAAAAAGTAACTATAAATGGCCAAAAAGATATAAAATACATAGAATTGTCTATGTTTTGTAATAAATAACAATTTTTTAATAAAAGAAGAGAACCTTCATTGAAAAAATATTTCTCAAAAAATGAAAAAGGCTATTGACAGATAAATCATAAATGTTATAATGGTGAAGATGATAGTTCGTTGTTTTAAATCAAACCTGTTATGATTTAAGATAATGAGTAAGTACAACCACATTGTTTGCTGAGCTAGACTCCGAGCAATGTGGTTTTTATTATATATTAAAGTGAGGAAGTCAGCATGAATATCGAATCACTCAGCCAACATAATCACCGTAGTGATAGTAGTTACAACCATATCGTTTTATTCAAACCGCAGATTCCTGCAAATACTGGGAATATCGCTCGTACTTGTGCTGCTACAAACAGTCCTCTCCATATCATTCGTCCTATGGGATTTCCTATTGACGATAAAAAAATGAAACGAGCTGGGCTTGACTATTGGGATAAACTTGATGTTACTTTTTACGATAGTCTGGAGGAGTTTTTGGAGGTTTGCAAAGGTAAGCTTCACCTGATTAGCAAGTTTGCGAGTCGTGTCTATTCGCAGGAAGATTATAACGATAGGTGTACACATTACTTCTTGTTTGGACGTGAAGATAAAGGGTTACCAGAAGCTTTCATGCGTCAACATGCTAACAAAGCTTTGCGTATCCCTATGAATGATCAGCACGTCAGAAGTCTCAATCTTTCAAATACGGTCTGTATGATTGTTTATGAGGCACTTCGACAGCAATCTTTTCCAAATTTGGAATTGAGTCATATTTATGAAAAAGATAAGCTAAAATAAAAGCTCACATAATCAGTGGTTTTCGGCTTAAAAAAAGCTTAAAATTCCTTGAAAAACTTTTAGAATCATGTTAATATGAGAGCATAGAGAAATAGGAACGAGGTTATTGTGGGATGCATTATTCACGTGTGGAAAGATTACATCAACATAGAGTTGTTCGGAAACAGCGTTTTGGTATTCGTAAGGTATCTGCTTTAGGTGCCGTATCTGCTTTGTTGGGGACAGCTGTTTTCTTTTCTGCTGGTGTTCGGGCGGATGAAGTAACAGATAATCAGTCTACTGCAGTAGGTACAGAAACGATAGTAGCTAATATTGATCAGCAAGAAGATTCTAAAGATACTACACCATCTGCTGAAAGCGATACTCAAGTCACTACAGCATCTAGTTCAGTCGTTAATCAGACATCAGAAGCGGACGTTGTATCAAATACGAGTGAGGTAGCTAGTGTAACAGCGTCTAACGAAAATGAGGGTGACACCGTAGCGAGCCAAGAGAATGTCAAAACTTCTGAGACAGAAACAAACACAGTAGTAGAAACTACTCAAGAGGCAACTAGCTCCTCCCAGACTGCTGTAGCGGAAAAAACAGTTCCAGAAACCACAGCAGTTGAAGATACAGCTTCTATGGGTAGCGAGGCAACTGACAACCCAGCGGTAGGTGTCATCAATTACGATAAGAATAAAACGACGTTTGATGTTGCTGTTGTGGGAACAGATAGTAGTAAGGCTATCAAGGGTGCCCATATCGCTGTATGGTCAGCAGACAAAGGTCAAGACGATCTCAAATGGTATGCACCAGTAGCAAAGGACAATCAAATTCGTCAAACGATAAATATTTTAGACCACGCTGGTAATACTGATGATTACTTTGTTCATGTCTATACTGACTATGTAGACGGCACAACTTATGGTGTCAACTTGGGAAGCTATCATTTTGATGTACCAAGGGATAAAACTTTGGGGAATTCAGCTTCACAAGGGAAGTATAATGTCATTAACAGAGTTGTCTATTTGGACGCTGGGCATGGTGGCTCTGACCCAGGAGCAAGTTATTTTGGACAATCCGAAAAAAACTTGACGTTATCTGTTCAAAATCTTGTCAAGAAAAAACTAGAAGCGGCGGGTTATAATGTTATTACGAGTCGTAATATTGATGCTACCGTTGAACTATTAGACCGCTCAAATCGTGCTAATAATAGCCAAGCAGATATTTTTGTGAGTTTACACTTTAATGCTGGCTCTCAAGGTGCGAACGGTGTTGAGACTTATTATTACCAATATGATAGCCAGTATCCTTCTAAAATTAACCAAATTTATCATAACAATGCAGAGCGTCTCAAACGCAGTAGTGAGTTGGCACAAGCTATTCAATCAAATGTTGTTGCTCAAACAGGTAGTAAGAATAATGGTGTCAAACGTGAAACTTTTGCTGTCGTACGTGAGACAACAGCCCCTGCTGTTTTGGTAGAGTTAGGCTTTATTTCTAATCAAGCAGAATTTAATAAAATTAATACTGCTGCTTATCAGGAAAAATTAGCTGAGGGTGTTACGAAGGGAATTTTAGCTTACTATGATAAATATCGTCCGTCAACCTCTCTTACTAAACCTACTCCGACACCTACAGAAAAACCAGAAATCAAAGTTGAGAACTATAGCAAAGATAAACCTACCTTTGATGTTGTCGTAAGAGGTAGCGAAAAAACGAAACAGATTAAAGATGCGCATATCGCCGTATGGTCAGCAGACAAGGGTCAAGACGATCTCAAATGGTACGCTCCAGTAGTTAAGAACAACCAAGTTCATCAAACGATAAATATTTTAGACCACGCTGGTAATACTGATGACTACATTGTTCATGTCTACACAGACTACACCGATGGCACGACCAGTGCAGTGAATCTAGGTTCTTACCATATTGATATTCCAGAACCAG